>NZ_JBHJWO010000002.1:0-590975 GCF_042266925.1 Nocardia sp. NPDC056064
GCCTTGGTGAGCCGTTACCTCACCAACAAGCTGATAGGCCGCGGGCCCATCTCGCACCGATAAATCTTTCCACCACAGAACATGCATTCCATGGTCATATCCGGTATTAGACCCAGTTTCCCAGGCTTATCCCGAAGTGCAAGGCAGATCACCCACGTGTTACTCACCCGTTCGCCGCTCGTGTACCCCGAAGGGCCTTACCGCTCGACTTGCATGTGTTAAGCACGCCGCTAGCGTTCGTCCTGAGCCAGAATCAAACTCTCCGTTGAAGACTCTCGAAACACTCCGAAGAGCGAATCAGAAATATCTAACTAGAGTCCGAAAACCTAGCAATGCGAACACCAGCAAAAGTTTGCTGACATTCAAAATGTCCGACCTCGTCAACCGGGGGGTATGAGAGGCCGGAACCAATAATAATATTGGCACTGACATTCATCGACACACTATTGAGTTCTCAAAGAACACACGCACAAGCTTCCACCCGCAACATGTAGCAGGGGTCTCAGCAGGGCAAGGGTTCATACTTTAGCTCAAGTCCATGACCGGAAGCAAGCTCCCAGCATCATGACCCCGAACACATGATCAGTCAGGCGCTCATCGTCCTACCTCGTTTCCCTGCCACCTGGTGGCCGGGTCGGTGTCCGTGTCGCTCTGACTCGAATTAAGTTACGCATCGCCGAACACGAAGTCAAATCGCCTGGTCGGACGGCATTTTGGGGACGGTGAACGGTACGGTGACATTCGGTCTGTCCGGACGAGGGAGGGAACGGCGATGCGGAACGCGGGGAAAGAGAAGGCCACAGCGAAGCGGCGGGGGTGGCGGCGCATCGTCGGGGCGGGCTTTGTCGTGGTGAGTGGGCTGGCGTTCGTGACGATCGGGTCGAATGTGGCGCTGTGGGCCATGTCTTCGGGGCATCGCAGTGATGTGGCGGGGGCGCCGGTGGTGCCGGTGGTGATCGTGCCGGGGGCCAAGGTGGGCGCGGACGGGACACCGATGGCGTATCTGCGGGGGCGCCTGGACGTGGCGATCGAGTTGGTGGCGGCGGGGAAGGCCGGCGAGATCCTGCTGTCGGGGGACGCGGGTGGCTCGTCGGGGGACGAGATCGCGTCGATGAGCCGGTATCTGAGCGAGCACGGGGTGGATCCGGCGATCGTGCGGGCCGATGGGGAGGGGTTCTCGACGCGGGAGACGTGCGAGCGGGCGCGGACGATGTTCGGGGTGGAGCGGGCGATCATCGTCACGCAGTATCAGCATCTGCCGCGGGCGGTGGCGCTGTGCCGGGAGACGGGGATCGATGCCGACGGTGTGGTCGCCTATTGCGAGTGCAGGCGCCAGACCGAGTTCCGCAACAACATCCGGGAGTGGCTGGCGGCGCCGAAGGCGGTCGCTCAGATGCTGTTGTCATGACCCCAAAACTGGTGTGGCAGAAGGTGCACGACCTCGGTTTCCGGCGTACAAAACTTTACAAAACGTGGCCGGGCGCAAGAATCACTCGGCCTGCGCGACACGCTGGGCTAGCCTGACGACCGCCGACTGCCGAGGCGATCCCGACGTCCCGGAGTACGCGCAGATCGTTTGAGGTACAACAGTTTTGACATCAAAGCTCAGTCCTGTCGTGCGTGCCGCGACGCGGGCCGACATCGCCGGGATGGTGGATGTGCTGGCCGGGGCCTTCGCCTATGACGACCCGATCGACGAGTACATCTTCCCGGACGAGGCCGTACGCGGACGGCGTGCTCCGCGGATGTTGCGGGCGATGATCACCCACCGTTTCCTGCCTTCCGGCGGGGCCGAGGTGGCGGTGCTGAGGGACCGGGTGGTCGGCGCGCTGCTGTGGTATCCGCGGGGTTATCGGCCCGGTGGGCTGCGCGAAATGATCGCGGGGCCACAGCTTCTCGCGGCGATGGGTGGGGCTGTGCGGCGCGGGATCGAGGTGGACGCGGCGATGGATCGCGCGGCACCGGACGAGCCGCACTTCTTCCACGTGTATCTCGGGGCCGACCCGGCCTTGCAGCGCAGCGGTGTGGGGCGCGCGCTGTACGCGTCGTTCACCGCGCGGGCGGATCGGGAGGGTGCCGCGATCTGCGGGATCTGCAAGGACGCCAATGTGGGCTACTACCAGGCGCTGGGTAACGAGCGCGTCGGCGCGGTGCGCCTGGGTGACGCGGGGCCCGAGCTGAACATCATGGTTCGCCGGCCCCGGTAGGACCGACCGGCGGGTCTCCGCCGACGACCGTACGAATTCCCGAGCTGGACGAGGATTCCCCATGCCTGACATTGCCATCGTCGGTATCGGCTGCCGCTATGCCGGCGGCATCGATTCACCGGAGTCGTTCTGGGACTTCGTGATCGACAAGCGCGACGGAGTGCGCGAGATCCCGGCGGACCGCTGGGACTGGCGACGCTACTACGACGCCGATCGGCGCGCGCCCGGACGGATGTACACCAAGCGCGCCGCCTTCATGACCGAGGACCCGTGGGAGTTCGACCCGGAGTTCTTCGGGATCTCGCCGCGCGAGGCGACGGCGATGGACCCGCAGCAGCGGCTGGTGCTGGAGGTGGCGTGGGAGGCGCTCGACGACGCCGGGATCGCCGGGCGCAGCGCGGGGGCCTCGCTGGGGGTGTTCGTCGGGGCGTTCACGCTGGATCAGCTGGCGACCTCGGTCGGGCCCGCGCTGCCGCATGTGGATCTGCACACCGCGGTCGGGGTGTCGTACACGATGCTGTCGAATCGCATCGCGTACGCGCTGGATTTGCAGGGGCCCGCGGTCACGATCGACACCGCGTGCTCGTCGTCGCTGGTGGCGCTGCATCTGGCGTGTCAGGCGATCGCGAACGGTGACTGCGAGCTGGCGATCGCCGGCGGCGTGAACGTGATGGTGCAGCCGGAGACGTTCGTGTCGATGTGCAAGGGCGGGTTCCTGGCGGCGGACGGGCGCAGCAAGCCGTTCGACGCGGCGGCCGACGGGTACGGGCGTGGCGAGGGCGCGGGCATCGTGGTGCTGAAGGCGCTGGCCGACGCCGAACGCGACGGTGACCGGATCTACGCGGTGGTCAAGGCCACCGGGACCAATCAGGACGGACGGACCACCGCCATCACCGTGCCCAATGCTGCGGCGCAGGAGGCGCTGGCGCGCACGGTGATCCGGCGCTCGGGGGTCGCAGCGCGGGACGTCACCTATGTGGAGGCGCACGGGACCGGGACACCGGTGGGTGATCCGTTGGAGCTGCGGGCCATCGGACGGGCGTACGGGGTGTCGACGGGGCGGGCGCAGCCGCTCGGGGTCGGGTCGCTGAAGGCGACGCTGGGGCATACCGAGGCGGCGTCGGGGATCGCGAGTGTCATCAAATCGGCGCTGGCGGTGCGCCATCGGACGATTCCACCGCAGGGGTGGCTGGAGACGCCGAATCCGGAGATCCCGTTCGCGGAGTGGGGTATCCGGGTGCAGACCGAGGCGGAGCCGGTGGGGGCCGAGGTCGAGCGGATGACGGTGGCCGTCAACGGGTTCGGGTACGGCGGGACCAACGCGCACGCGATTCTGCAGGAGTATCGGACGGAGGCCGGAGTGGGCCGGGCGCCCGCGCATTTCGGGGTGCTGCCGTTGTCGGCGCGGTCGGAGGCGGCGGTGCGGCAGCTGGCGCTCGGGATGGCCGAGCGGATCGCCGAGGGTGCCGATCCGGCGGCACTGGCGGAGGCGGCCTGGCGGCGGCGCCATCATCATCCGGTGCGGGCGGCGATCGCCTTCGGGGACGACAGCGGGCTGGTCGAGGGGCTGGTCGGGCTCGCCACCGGGGCGGGACGTGTCGGGCGGACGGTCGTCAAGAAGGCGGCCGAGCCGGTGTTCGTGTTCACCGGCATGGGGCCGCAGTGGTGGGGTATGGCGCGGGAATTGCTCGGTGCCGACGGGGTTTTCGCTGATGAGGCGCGGCGGGTGGACGCGGAGTTCCAGGCCGTCGCGGGGTGGTCGATCGTCGAGGAGCTGCTGCGGCCGGAGGACGAGTCGCGGGTGAGCACGACGGCGGTCGCTCAGCCGGCGAACTTCCTGGTGCAGGTGGCGCTGTTCGCGGCCCTGCGGGAGCGTGGGATCGAGCCCGCGGTGGTGGTCGGGCACAGTGTCGGTGAGGTGGCGGCGGCGCACGTGACGGGGATGTTGTCGCTGCGGGACGCGGTGCTGGTGAGCTACCACCGGGCGCGGTTGCAGGCGACGACGGCGGGGACCGGCGGGATGCTGGCGGTGGGGCTGGGGCCGGACGCGGTGCGTGAGGTGCTCACCGCCGACGACACGGTGGATATCGCCGCGATCAACAGTCCGTCGGCCGTGACGCTGGCGGGGGCGGTCGATCGGCTCGACGAGATCGCCGAATTGCTCACCGAGCAGGGTGTTTTCGCGCGGCGGCTGACAGTCGAGGTGCCGTATCACAGTGCGCTGATGGATCCGATTCTCGACGAGCTGCGTGGTGCGCTGGCGGGACTGACCGTGGCCGAGCCGCGAATTCCGCTGTACTCCACCGTGACCGGCGCGCTGGTGACCTCCGACGGGTGGGACGCGGAGTACTGGTGCGCGAATGTGCGTCGGCCGGTGCGGTTCGCCGACGCGGTGAGCGCGGTCGTGCGGGCGGGGCATCGGGTATTCCTCGAAGTGGGGCCGCATCCGGTGCTGGGGGCCAACATCCGGGAGATCCTCATCGGGACGGGCGAGGCCGGGACGACCGTGGCCACGCTGAACCGCAAGCAGCGCGACGGGCACAGCATGCGGCAGGTGCTGGCCGATCTCTACGCCGCGGGGGCGCTGGATGTCGACGCGCTGTTCACCGCGGTGGACGGGCCGACACCGCAGGTGGACCTGCCGCGGTACCCGTGGCAGCGGACCCGGCTGCGCTCCGAGCTGCCCGAGATGCGGTTGCTGCGGCACGGGACGCCCGGTGCGTATCCGATGCTGGGTGACCCGCATCCGGACGATCCGTCGACCTGGCGGCGGCACCTGACGGTCGCCGCGCAGCCGTGGCTGGACGATCACGTGGTCGGTGGGATGCGGATTCTGCCGGGGGCGGGGTATCTGGAGGCGGCGCTCAGCGCGGCGGCGGTGCGGACCGAATCGGCGCAGGTGGGGGTCGAGGGGGTGCGGTTCGTCGCGCCACTGGTGGTCGACGGGGGTGACGCGCCGATCGTGGAGCTGCACCTGGAGGAGTCGACGCGGCGGTTCACGATCCGGTCGCGGGGCGCGGCCGGGGCGCACTGGACCGTGCACGCGCTGGGGCGGGTGGTCGAGGGTTCCTATGATCCGACCACGGCTGAGCTGCCGGATCTCGCCGCGATGGTGTCCGTCGATCCCGCCGGGTTCTACGCGGGACTGACCGCGGCGGGGCTGGAGTACGGGCCGACGTTCCGGCGGGTCACCGAGATCTGGCTGGACGCGGCGACCGTGGTCGCGCGGGTCGACGGCGAGATCGACACGGAGGCAGGCTATCTCGCGCATCCGGCGGTGGTGGACGCGGCATTGCAGACCGTGGCGGCGCTGCTGGCCGCGCGCGGCGGCTCGCACGACGGCGCGATGGTGCCGGTCGGGGTGGGATCGGTGCGCAGGCTGGCCGCGCTGCCCGCGCGGGTGACGGTGGTGGCGCGGTTGTCCGAGGGTGACGCGCCGGTCGCCGATATCGATCTGCTCGACGGGGACGCGGTGTGCCTGCAGATCCGGGGAGTGCGGTTCGGGTCGCTGACGCCGGGCGCGGGGCCGTTGCAGCGGATGACCGAGCTGTTCTACGAGGACCGCTGGGAGTTGCGCGAACCGGTCGATCCGGCCGCGCTGCCGGGGACCGACGGGACGTTCACTCTGATCGTGGGTCTCGGGGCGCAGGATCGGGTCGAGCAGGTGCACAAAGCGGTGTGTGACAGCGGGATCGGGTCGGCGGTGCTGTCGCTCGATCCGGCCGATGCCGAGCTGGAGGCGACGCTGACGCGGCAGCTGGGCGAGGTGGTCGCCCGTGAGGCGGTGTCGCGGGTGCACGTCTGTGTGGTGCCCGGTGACGGCGATGTCGCGGGGCTGTGGGCGTTGCGGCGGGTGGCGGTGGCCCTGGAAGGCTTCCTCGATCATCGGGCGATCGAGCTCGGCGTCGAGATCCCGATGACCGGTGACGGGGCATTGCACGCCACGGTCGTCACCGCGCACGCCTACGCGCATCCGGCCGACCTCACGGCACCCGATCCCGGGCAGGCGGCGGTGGCCGGTGCGCGCCGGGTGCTGCTCAACGAGCAGTCGCGGTTGCGGTGGCGGCTGGTCGACATCGACGCCGACGTGCAGGCCGCCGACCTGGCGGCCGAGCTCACGATTCCCGGCGCGTTCACCTACGACCTCGGTGACGAGATCGTGCTGCGCAACGGGTTGCGCTGGACCACCGTGGTGGACCGGTCGCTGCCGCAACGGCTCGAGGCGCTCGACACCGCCGAACCGCTCACCGATCCGGAGGCGAACTTCGCGCTGGAACTGCCGTCGTCGCGCACGTTCGCGAAACTCGGGTGGCGGCGATGTGCGCGACGGACACCCGGGGCAGGCGAGGTCGAGGTGCGGATGCGCGCGGTCGGGCTCAACTACAAGGACGCGCTGAAGGTGATCGGGCTGCTGGGCGAACGCGAGCTGGCGCCGACGTATTTCGGGACCGTGCCCGGGATGGAAGGCGCGGGCACGGTGGTCCGGGTCGGCGCGGGGGTGAGCGGGGTCGCGGTCGGGGACGCGGTGGTGGTGACGTCGCGGGGCATGATCGCGCGGTTCCACACCACGGGCGCCGACCAGGTGGCGCGGGTCGAGCCGGAGACCGATCCCGGGCGCTGCACCAGCGGAACCGCGTTCGCGACGGCCGAGCACGCGTTGCTCGAGCTGGCCAGGGTGCGGCCCGGCGAGACGGTGCTGGTGCACGGTGCGGCGGGTGGTGTCGGGACGGCGGCGGTGCAGATCGCGAAACTGCACGGGGCGGTCGTGATCGGCACGGCGAGCACCGAGCAGCGGCGGGCGCGGGTGCTGGCCGAGGGCGCCGATCACGTGCTCGGGTCGCGGTCGCTGAGTCTCCTCGACGAGGTGGCGGCGCTGACCGGCGGACGCGGGGTCGACGTGATCCTCAGTACCGCGCCGGGCGAACTGCAGCGTCAGAACTTCACCATGGTCGCGGAATTCGGGCGGATCGTGGAGATCGGCAAGGCCGACATCTACGCGGGTGGCGTGCTCGAACTGTCCGCCTTCGACAAGAACATCGCCTACTACTCCTTCGACCTGGACCGGATGCTGCGGGTGCGGCCCACGGCCGTGCTCGATCTGGTGCGGCAGGTGAACACCCGTTTCGACGACGGCACCTACCGGGCGCTGCCGTTCACCAGCTACGGCACCGCCGAGGTGGGGCAGGCGTTCGAGGCGGTCGCCCGGTCCACCGGGACGCACCGGATCGCGCTGGATCTCACCGAGTCCGAGCCGCTGGTGCGGCCGACGCTGCCCGAGGTGACGGTCGACGCGGCGGCGAACTATCTGGTCACCGGCGGGTTCGGCGCCTTCGGGCTGGCGACCGGGCGGTGGCTGGTGGGGCGAGGTGCCACGCGGCTGACGCTGGCCGGGCGCGGTGGGGCGCGCACGGACGCGGCGATCGGGCAGGTCGCGGCGTGGCGGGAGCAGGGGGTCACGGTGGTCGAGGAACAGGTCGACGTCACCGATGCCGAGGCGGTGGCCGGCGTGATCGCGCGGGCGCACACTCCGGAGCATCCGCTGCGCGGGGTGTTCCACACCGCCGGGGTGATCGACGACAAGCGGGTGACGGTGATGGACGAGGCCAGCCTGGCGACGGTGTTCCGGCCGAAGGTGGACGGGGTGCATGCCCTGGTGGCCGGGCTGGGTGCCGCGGACGTGCGGCTCGACCAGTTCGTGCTGTATTCCTCGGGGTCGGCGATGTTCGGTGGCGTCGGCCAATTCGCCTACACCGCCGCCAATACCGCACTGCACGCCGTCGCGGACTCGGTGGTCCGGGCGGGCGGGACGGCGCTGGCGGTGGGCTGGGGGCACATGTCCGGCGGTGGCATGGCCGCCGCGGACGAAAACATCGCTCGCTATCTGCGCACCACCGGGTTCGATTCGCTCGATATGGACGAGGGCACCCGCTATCTCGAACAGGCGTTGCGGCTCGGTGTCAGGCAGGCCGCGATCATGCCGATCGACTGGGCGAAGGTGGCCGCCACGGCGCCGTTCTTCGCGCAGACGGGGCGGCTCGCCGCGCAGATCGCCGCGGCGGCCCAGGACGATTCGACGGCGGCGCGGTTGCGCGCCGAACTGGCCGAGCTCGACGAGGACAGACGCGGGGAGGTGGTGGCCTACATGCTGGCCGAGCAGCTGGCCCAGGTGATGGGCGTGGCGGCGGACTCGATCGATCTGACGGTGCCGGTGCCCGAACTCGGGCTGGATTCGCTGATGGCGGTCGAATTCGGTGCGCTGGTGTCGAAATCGCTCGGCGTGGAATTGATGACGATGAAGATGGGGCGTTCGTTCAGCCTGGAGCAGGCGGGGGCGCGGGTGGCCGAGGCGATCGTCGGTGGGGTGACGGCGTGAGCGAATCGGCGCGCGAGCTGGCCCGGAAGTTGCTGTCCGCGGCGGGGACCGGTGCGGCGGCGGTGCCTGCCGCGGCGCCCGCCCCGGTCCGTCGGCGGCGGGGACCGGGACGGCAGTTCGCCGATCATCCCGAGGTGGCGGCCATGGCGAACAAGCGCGCCATGATCGCGGCGGTGCACGAGCAGTTCGGGATGCCCAATCCGGTGTTCCTCACCCGGGAGAGCCCCAACGACACCGTCATCCGGTGGCAGGGGCGGCAGCTGGTGAACTTCAGTGCCTACAACTATCTCGGGCTGGCCAATCATCCGAAGGTGGTGCAGGCGGCCAAGGACGCGCTCGACAACTACGGCGCGTCCGCGTCGGCCTCGCGCATCGTGGCCGGGGAGATCCCGCTCTACGCCGAACTCGAACAGCGGCTGGCGACGATGTACGACGTCGACGACGCCATGGTCACCACCAGCGGGTATCTCACCAATGCCGGGGTGATCGGATTCCTGCTCGGCAGTGGTGACGTGGCGATCTGCGACGCGCTGATCCATCGCAGTGTGAGTTCGGGGGTGCAGTGGGCGGGGGCGCGTCAGCTCACCTTCCGGCACAACGATCCCGAGTCGCTGCGGTCGGTGCTGCGGATGGCGCGCGGCAATTTCGATCGCGCGCTGGTGGTGGTCGAAGGGCACTACAGCATGGACGGCACGATCGGGCGGGTGGCCGAGATCGCCGAGGTGGCCAGGGAGTTCGACTGTGCGGTGATGGTGGACGAGGCGCATTCGTTCGGGGTGCTCGGCGAGACCGGGCGCGGAGTGCGCGAGCACTTCGGGCTGGCCGGTGACACCGTGGACATCTGGATGGGGACGCTGTCCAAGGCGCTGGGCAGTTGCGGTGGGTTCGTCGCCGGGGAAGCGGATCTGATCGGGGCGATGAAGGTGTGCGCGCCGGGTGTGGCGACGCTCAGTGGCGGGCCCGCGCCGTCCACGATCGGTGCGGCACTGGCCGCGCTCGACGTCCTCGACTGCGAACCGCAGCGGCTGACCCGGCTGTGGGCCAATGCCGAGCTGTTCCACGGGCTGCTCACCGAGCGCAGGCTCGATCTCGGTGTCTCGCAGGGGACGCCGATCTGCCCGGTGCTGATTCCGCAAGAGCTGCGCGTGGGGTATGTCGCCTCGCGGCTGCTCCAGCACGGGATCTACGCCGGGCCGATCTCGGCGCCCGCGGTGCCGGCCGGTGGGGAGCGGGTGCGGTTCTTCCTGACTTCCGAACACTCCCCCGAGCAGCTGCGCGGGGCGGCCGATCAGCTGGCCGAGGCGGTCAGGGCCGCCGCGGAACTCCCCGATTTCGGAGACGCGAATTGAAGGAGCCCCACCGGGCACGCAGGGAGGGCCGGGACGGCTGGTAGTTCAGGATCGGCTCGTAGGGCGGGCCCGCCAGCAGACTGCGGCACCCGCGAAGGATCGTTGCACGGAGCGCCTCGAAGTCGCCGATATCGGCCGCGAGGTAGTCCGACAGCGCCTCGAGGTGGTTCCACAGCACGCCGGGGTCGCCGATCGACGCCTCGGGGAAGCTCGCCAGCACCGACAGCTGGTGGATGAGCCCGCCCAGGTGGGGCCCGGCGATATCGGCACCGGATAGCAGGGCAGTGGCGTGCTCCTTCGCGCGCCGGAGCCGGACCTCGGCCTCCCTTGTCACCCAGCCGTTCTCGTCGGCGACGATGCCGAGTTCCGCCATCGCGGCACGGAACAGGCCGGGCGCCGGGCCGGAATCGGTGACGTGCAGGCAGGCGAGGTCGAGCAGTGCCGGGGTGTCGTGGCCTCGGGCCAGGGCCTCGGCGGCCGCGTACGACAGGCGCTCGGCGGGGAGTTCACCGACCGCGAAGAGGTCGGCGGCGCGGCGCAGTTCGTCCATACGGACAAGGATGCGGCAGTGGCGGCTTCGCGGGCAACGCATATTCCCGCCACGCCGGGCGGGACCGTCGGGGTGCCGTGCCAGGGGAATTGGTATCGCGTAGCGTGGTCGGGGTTGTCATGGTGGCCGAGGGAATGGGGTGCATCGTGGGCGGATCCGAGCACGCCGCGCGGCTCGTACGTTTCTGGCAGACCCTGGAGCTGTTCGGTCCGCATCGTGTTCCCGATGTCGGTCCGACGGCCGACGGGCTCGTCGTCGAGCTCGCCGCGGAAGGACCGGCGCCGTGGGAGGACGGCGCGGAACTACCCGCGTTGCGGGCCGGGCGCGGCTGGCAGTTCGTCGTCTACGGCGGCTTGTTCGGGCTGGGCCGGGCGCGCGAGGCGCTGATCCGGGCCTTCGGTGACGACCACCGCGCGGCCGACGCCCGGCGGGCCGGAACCACGGCCGCTTTCGCGGTGACCCTCACCGGTGACGGTGTGGTGGTGGGTGGTTCGGCGTCGCTGTCGGGGCTGGCCTGGGCGATCAACCGGCTGCGCGAACCCGGTCCGGGAGATCCGGGGTGGGCACAGGGATTCGACCACGACTCGGCCGCGTTCACCGCGGCCTTCGACACCTTGACCCGCGACGCGGCGGCACCGGACGCCGAACAGCAGACCATCCGATGGCTGGATGTGGCCGGGCGCGGCGTCGGTGCCTCACTGATCGCGGCGGGGGCCGACGGAGTGATCTCGCCGGGGCTGGCGGGGATGTCGGCGCTGGCGTTCGCGCAGCGGGTGCGCTCCGACGACCCCGAGGATCTGGGCGAGGCACCACAGCTCACCGGGCGCGACCTGCAGACCTTCACCGGCGAGCTGTGCAGCGCACTGGGAATCCGCTCCGAACTGCGCGCGGGCGGGGTGCGGGTGGCCTGCGTGCAGGTCGCCACCCGCGACGCCGACACCGTCGAGGACCGCCTCAACAGCGGCCTCGGGCCCGACCTCGCCATGCTGGCCGAGGCGGTCGACCGGGGCGATATCGGTGCGGCACTGCGCGATTACCTCGCCGCCACGGCCACGCTGCCGACCGACGACCGCATCGATGTCCGCAGGCGCCAGGACGCGGTGGTCGAGGGACTGCTCCCCCACCTCGTGCCGGACGGGCGCTGGCCGGGTGACCCGTTGGTCTCGGGTCAGCAGTTCGCCGTCGACCGGGCGCTGGCCGAATTGCGCGACGACGCCGGGATCTTCGCGGTCCACGGCGCGCCGGGCACCGGCACCACGACCATGCTGCGCGATCTGCTCGCCGGCATCGTGGTCGAACGCGCCACGCAGCTGGCCACCTTCGACGATCCGATGGCGGCGTTCACCGGGATCACCGAACAGGTGCAGGTCGCCAGGAACTACACCGTCGGCGCGCACCGGCTCGCCGCGCAGGTCACCGGGTTCGAGGTGGTGCTGACGACCGGCAGCGACGAGGCCGCGGCCGCGGTGGTCACCGAGATCCAGCATCGCGAGGCCGTCGATCCCGGCGTGCGGCTCAACCACTTCACCGAACTGGCCGAACTGGTGGGCGGCGAACCCGCCTGGGGGCTGGTGGCCGCGGCCCTGGGTGGTGCGCGGCGCAGTTACGGCGAGCAGTTCTGGTTCGGCGAACGGTTCGCCACCGAGCGCAAGAGCGAGCCGTCCGCGGTCGGCATGCTCGACATCCTCAAACAGGCCGAGTCCGACCCGGATTCGATCCCGGACTGGTCGACGGCGGTGCGCGACTTCGCGACCCGGCGCGCCGAGGTGCGCAGGCTCGCCCAGGAACGCCAGGACGTCGCCGACGCGGTCGCCGAGCTGCCCGACATGAACACCGCGCTGCAGTCGATGGCCGACGAGATCGCCGATGCCGACGACGCGCACGCGCACTGGCGGGAGCGCCATCAGGGCGCGACCGAACAGCTGCGGGCCGCGCAGGCCGCGCATCACCGGGCGGGCAAGCTGCTCGGGGAGCACAGCGGGCAGAAGCCGGGGTTCCTCGCCTCGTTGTCGACGGGGTTCCGGTCGGGGCGGCGGTGGAGTGCGCGCAGTACCGAGCTGCTGCGGGAACGTCATGCGGCCGAGGCGGACATGCGGCGCAGGCAGAGCGAGGTCGACTACGCGCGCGAACAGTGGGCGCAGGCCGCCGAGCACGGGCGCGGGCTCATCCGCGACCATCTCGCGCTGACCACGCGGCGGGAGAACGCCCTCGACGTGATCGAGCGGGCGCGCGAGAACTGGGCGCGCACCATCCCGTTCGGCGATGTGGCCGGGGACGAGGAGCAGTTCCAGCTGTGCAATCCGTGGGCCGACGAGCAGTACGCGACCGCGCGACGCGAGGTGTTCGTGTCGGCGTTGAAGGTGCATCGGGCCTTTCTGCTGAACGCGGCGCCGCGGGTGCGCGACAACCTGATCGTCGTCATCGCGCTGATCCGGGGTGAGCTGGAAGTCGCGCCCAAGCCGGAGACGATCGCGGCGGCGTGGCAGACGCTGTTCCTCGCGGTGCCGATGGTGACCACGACGTTCGCCGCGCTGCCGACGCTGTTCGCCGGGCTCGGGCGTGAGGCGCTGGGCTGGTTGTTCGTCGACGATGCCGGGCAGGCGGCGCCGCAGTCGGTGGCCGGTGGGTTGTGGCGGACGCGGCGCGCGGTGATCGTGGGCGATCATCGTCAGCTGGGGCCGGTCGGGGTGCTGCCCACCTCGGCGCAGGAGGCGCTGGTGCGCCGGTACGGGCTCGAACGCGAATGGCTGCCGGACCGGGCGACGGCGCGCAGTGCCGCTGATCGCGGGGTGCGCTACGGGACCTGGCTGACCCCGGCCGACGCCGACGAGCCGGTGTGGGTCGGTACCCCGCTGCGCGTGCACCGGCGCAGTGACCTGCCGATCTTCGAGCTGACCCATCGGCTGGCCTACGACGACGACCTGCTGTTCTTCGGCACGCCGGAGCGTCCGGAGTTCCCCGGCGGGAACCGGTGGATCGATGTCCGGTCCATCGGCGCGGAGGGGAACTGGATTCCCGGCGAGGGCGAGGCGCTGGCCGTGCTGCTCGCGCAGCTGATCGAGGACGGGGTCGCGGCCGCCGACATCCGGGTGGTCAGCCCGTTCCGTGATGTCGCCCGGGGCGCGCAGGACGTTGCCCGTGGCATCCTCGGGCCGGAGTTCGCCGCACGTCAGGTGGGCACCGTCCACGCCATGCACAGCGATTCCGCCGAGGTCGTCGTGCTGGTGCTCGGCACCTCGCCCCCGGCGGGCGGGTCGCGCCGCTGGGCGGCCGCCAACCCGAACGTCCTCAATGCCGCCGTCTCCCGGGCTCGCCGCCGCGTCTATGTCATCGGCAACCACCGATTGTGGAGCAGCCAGCGGTATTTCGAACAGCTGGCCGACCACTGGCCCATCCAGACCGAGATCCGCCAGCCGGTCAGCCCGTAGGGTCCGGCTCCGACGACGGCGTGGCCGGTCTGTGACGGAGGCGGTGCACGCCCGCAACTGTGCACCGCCCACCCGAACGATTCGATCTCCGCCCGGACTATTGCCCGGAATTTGCGGGAGAATTGCTGGGTTCGTCGAAGGATCGGAGCCGTCATGAGAACTACCGCGCTGGTCGGATCGATCGCGGGCGCCGCACTGGCGATCGCGATAGCCATGCCGTCGACAGCTGCCGCCGACCCGGCGGCCCCGGTTGCCCGCGACTGTCACCCGTCCTATGACCCGTGCGTCCCGATCAACAGCGATGTCGACTGCCTCGGTGGTGGCGGGGACGGGCCCGGCTATACCGGCCGCGTGCGGGTGATCGGGCCGGACGAGTACGAGCTCGACGACAACGGCGACGGCATCGGCTGCGAGCCCGCCTGACGGGCGGTCCGCGGGACTACGGCGAGTCGAACAGGAACTCGCCGGATTCGACGGTGGCGCCGAGGGTGGTGGGGTGGATGGTGTCCTTCTTCGAGTCCATGACCACGACGGGGCAGATGGGCGCGTAGCCGGTGCCTTCGAGGGTGGACAGGTCCCAGGTGACGATCGGAGTGCCCGCGTCGACGTCGGATTTCTCGGTGACGTGCAGGTCGAAACCCTTGCCGTCGAGTTTGACGGTGTCGATGCCCAGGTGGACCAGGACGCCGATGCCACCGCCCAGGATGACGAAGGCGTGCGGGTGGAGTTTGAGGATCTTGCCCGCGATGGGGGCCACGACGGTGAGCGGGCCGCGGGTGCGGTCGGGGTCGACGGCGACGCCGGAGCCGACGAGCTGGTCGGCGAAGACCTGATCGGGGACGTCGGCGAGCGCGCGGACCGTGCCGGGCAGCGGGGCCAGGACGGGCACGCTCACAGGATGTCCCCGATGTCCTCGGCGAGGGTGTCGGCCTCGGGACCGACCACGACCTGAACCACCGACCCGGACTTGAGCACACCGTGCGCGCCCGCCGCCTTGAGCGCGGCCTCGTCGACCTTGCCGCCGTCCTTGACCTCGGTGCGCAAGCGGGTGATGCAGGCCTCGATCTCGACGATGTTCTCCGCGCCACCCAGGCCGGCGACGATCGCTTCCGCTTTGGACATGTCTTCTCCCTTTCCGCGGTGGTTGCCGGTTCCAGTATGGGAGCCTCGAATGTGCGCCACGTCATATTTCGCGGTTGACATCCGACACCCACCTGGTCAAACTGACAACTGGTTATGACCGGACAGTACCCGTCAGGGTGACTGGTTCACAACAGTTCTCGAAGAGGGTCGACATGACTGCCGTTACCGACAGCCCCCAGAAGGAATCGAAGGTGTTCGCGGGTCTGCAGCGCCTGGGTCGCAGCCTCATGCTGCCGATCGCGGTGCTGCCCGCGGCGGGCATCCTGCTGCGGCTCGGCCAGGACGACCTGCTCGGCCGATTCTCCGCTCTGCACAGCACCGCGTCGGTGATCTCCGCGGCCGGGCAGGCGGTGTTCACCTGGCTGCCGCTGATCTTCGCGGTCGGCATCGCGATCGGCTGGGCCAAGAAGGCCGACGGCTCGACCGCGCTGGCCGCGGTGGTCGGCTACATGGTGATCAACGGGGTGTTCGAGGCGATGTCACCGATCGTGCTCGAAGGCAAGACCGACCCCAAGGGCGAGCAGGCGCTGATCAACTACGGCGTGCTCGGCGGCATCGTGATGGGTCTGCTCTCGGCGATCCTGTGGCAGCGGTACTACCGCACGAAACTGCCCGATTTCCTGGGTTTCTTCAACGGCAGGCGGCTGGTGCCGATCCTGACGGCGGTGACCGGCCTGGTAGTCGGTGTGGCGATGTCGTTCGTCTACCCGGCTTTCAATTCCGCGCTCACCTGGGTGGGTGAGACCGTCGCGGACAACACCGTGCTCGGCGGCGGCATCTACGGCGCGGCCAACCGCCTGCTCATCCCGACCGGCCTGCACCACATCCTGAACTCGACGGTCTGGTTCCTGGTCGGCGACTACACCGACGCCTCCGGTCAGCTGGTGCGCGGCGACCTCAACCGCTTCTTCGCCGGTGACCCGACCGCGGGCACCTTCATGACCGGTTTCTTCCCGATCATGATGTTCGCGCTGCCCGCCGCGGCCCTGGCCATCTGGCGCAATGCGCGGCCCTCGCAGAAGAAGCTGGTCGGCGGCATCATGCTCTCCACGGGTCTGACGGCGTTCGTCACCGGGATCACCGAGCCGCTGGAGTTCTCGTTCATGTTCGTCGCCTGGCCGCTGTATGTGGTGCACGCGATCCTGACCGGTACCTCGATGGCCCTGGTGAACGCGTTGGGTGTCCACGACGGATTCACCTTCTCGGCGGGCGCGATCGACTATCTGCTCAACTTCGGCAAGGCCACCAACGCGTGGATGCTGATCCCGATCGGGCTCGGCTACGCGGTGATCTACTACGCGCTGTTCAGCTTCGTGATCAAGAAGTGGAACCTGCGCACGCCCGGTCGCGAGGCCGAAACCGATGTCGAGGTGGGCAAACCCGATGTGGCCGCGGTCGAGGCGCAAGCGGCGCTGGCCGCCACCGGCGACACCCGCACCGACGCGCCGTCGGTCGCCGAGACCGAAGCGAAGCTGGACAAGAAACTGGAAGGTGAGTGACGCCCGATGCCCGAACAGGTGATCCGCGGTCTCGGCGTGAGTCCCGGGGTGGTGTCCGCGCCGTGGCTGCGCTTCGGCGCGCAGCTCGAGACCTCCGCGCAGGACCCGGTCGGCGGTTCGCCCGCAGACGAACTCGTCCGGGTGAAGGACGCGCTCGCCGGTGTGGCCGACGAGATGCAGGCCAGGGCGAAACGGGTCACCGGGGTCGCCGCGGAGATCCTGTCCATGTCGGCGACCATGGCGCGCGACCCCGGCATCGTGGCCGCCACCGAGCAGGAACTGGCGGTGGGGATGCCGACGGCGCACGCGGTGCACCTGGCGTTCGAGGGGTTCTGCGCCAAGCTCGAGGCGCTCGGCGGGTACATGGCCGAGCGGGCGACCGATCTGCGCGATATCGGCGGACGCACCGTCGCGGTGCTGCTCGGGGAACCGATGCCCGGTATTCCGGAACCCGGCTATCCGTTCGTGCTGGTCGCGCGGGATCTGGCGCCCGCCGACACCGCGATGCTGGGTGACAGCGAGGTGGTCGGCCTGCTCACCACCGAGGGCGGGCCGACCAGTCATACCGCGATTCTCGCCAAGTCGCTGGGCCTGCCCGCGGTGGTGAACTGTCCTGGGACCGATCTGCTCGTCGAGGGTGCGCCGGTGCTGCTCGACGGCGCGACCGGCGAGGTGGTGATCGATCCGAGCCCGCGGCGCCAGCAGGTCGCGGCCGAGCGGGCCGCCGCCGACGCCGCCCGGCTCGCGGCGGCGGGCGGGCCGGGGCACACCGCCGACGGGACACCGGTGCCGCTGCTGGTGAACATCGGCACCGTGGACGACGCGGTGAAGGCGGGGCCCGTCGACAGCGAAGGTGTCGGCCTGTTCCGCACCGAGTTCATGTATCTCGGCAAGGCGGCGGCGCCCTCGCTCGAGGAACAGACCGCGTCCTACACCACCGTGCTCGAGCAGTTCGCCGGACGCCGGGTGGTGGTGCGCACCCTCGATGCCGGGTCCGACAAGCCGCTGCCCTTCCTCGATCTCGGAACCGAGGAGAATCCGGCACTGGGCGTGCGCGGGCTGCGCATCGGCACCGTCTTCCCGGACACGCTCGCCACCCAGCTCACGGCCTTGGCGCAGGCGGGCGCGGCGACGGGCGCGGATCTGTGGGTGATGGCGCCGATGGTGGCCACCGCCGACGAGGCGGCCGGATTCGCCGCGCTGGCCCGGGAATCCGGCCTCACCATGGTGGGCGCGATGATCGAGATCCCGGCGGCGGCCCTGCGCGCCCCGGATCTGCTGGCGCACCTGGACTTCGTCAGCATCGGCACCAACGATCTGAGCCAGTACACCTGTGCCGTCGACCGGATGGCCGGCGGGCTCGCGCATCTGCTCGATCCGTGGCAGCCCGCGGTGCTGGATCTGATCGCGATGGTCGGCGCGGCCGGGACCGCGGCGGGCAAGTCGGTCGGGGTGTGCGGCGAAGCCGCCTCGGACCCGACGCTGGCGCCGGTGCTGGTGGGGCTCGGGGTGACGAGTCTGTCGATGTCGGCGCCCGCGCTGCCCGGGGTGCGCGCGGCCCTGGCCGAGGTCGGCATCGAACAGTGCCGGGAGGCGGCCGACGCAGCCCGCGCGGCGCGGAATCCGCAGGCGGCGCGGGACGCGGTGACGATGCTCCTGGGACGCGAGTGATCATGCCGGGCCGCGGCGAAGGCTTCGCGACGGCACAACGGTGCTCGAACGGCGGGCCGGGTGGCTCGCCCCCATACGCCGCCGGGCCCAAGTCCGTAGCGGTCGGCAACCGGTTTCTGCGCCGCGGGTGCCGGACGCCGCGACGGTGCCCCAGCGGCACGGTGCCGACGGGTTCGGCGCCGGTGGTCGGCACGCTGCCGCGATCCGGGCCTGGCGGCGGAAAGCGGTGCGGGTAGCCGTGTCCGGAATCGTGCGTGGGCATCTCGTCGGCACTTCCTCCGGCGAGATCGGCGACGGGGTGGTGGAGTTCGCCGACGGGCGTATCCGCTGGGTCGGGGCCGCAGCCGAATATCCGGGGACCGCGTCGATTCCGCGGGCGCGGGCCGAGCTGGTGCTGCCGGGGCTGATCGATCTGCACTGTCACGGTGGGGCGGGGTTCGGGTTTCCCAATGCGGACACGGCCGGGTCACGTGTGGCCGCGGCGCATCATCGACAGCACGGGACGACCGGGCTGTTGGGCAGTCTGGTGTCGGCGCGGCCCGAGGTGCTGCTCGAGCAGGCGGCGATTCTCGCCGAGCTCGTCGAGGGCGGGGAACTGCTCGGCGTCCATCTCGAGGGGCCGTTCCTCAACGCGGTGCGGTGTGGTGCCCAGGATCCCGCCGCGATCGTGCCCGGCGATCCGGCCCTGTTCGAGCGGGTGCTGGCGGCCGCGCGGGGCACGGTCCGCTCGATGACGCTGGCGCCCGAGACCGCGCGCTTCGACGACTTGCTCACCATCATGCGCCGCCACGACGTGCTGCCCAGCCTCGGGCACACCGACGCCGACGCCGCCACCACCACCGCGCGCATCCGGGCCGCGGCGGACGGGCCGCTCACCGCGACACACCTGTTCAACGGCATGCCCGCACTGCACCACCGCTCCCCCGGCCCGGTGGCCGCCTGTCTCGCCGCGGCCGGGCGCGGGGAGATGGTGGTCGAATTGATCGCCGACGGTGTGCATCTGGCGCCGGAGACCGTCGCGATGGTGTTCGACACCGTGGGTCCGGACCGGATCGCGCTGGTCTCGGACGCCATGGCCGCGGCGGGGATGCGCGACGGCGAGTACCGGCTCGGGGCCCTCGATGTGCGGGTGCGCGACCGGGTCGCGCGGCTGGCCACCGAGGACGGGTCGCCCGGCGCGATCGCGGGCGGCACGGCCACGCTCGCGGATGTCCTGCGATGGACTGTGCACCGGGCCGGTGTCCCCCTGGCCGACGCCGTCACCGCCGCCACCCGCACGCCCGCACGCATGCTCGGCCTCGACGGCGAGCGCGGGACGCTCACCGTCGGCGCGCGCGCCGATCTGCTCGTCACCGACCAGTCACTGCAGCCGCGGCGGGTGTTCGTCGCCGGAACGGAGGGAACCTGATGGAGATCGTCATCCGGGCGGACGAGGACGAGGTGGCACACACGGTCGCCGATATCGTGGGCGGTTACGTCGAGCGCGGGAACGCGATCCTGGGATTGGCCACCGGGTCCTCCCCACTCGGCAGTTATCGGGAAATGGCGCGCCGATACGAGGCGGGTGAGCTCGACTTCGCGACCGCGAGCGCGTTCCTGCTCGACGAATACGTCGGGTTGCCGAAAGAGCATCCGCAGTCGTATTTCTCGGTGATCCGGTCGGAGTTTGTCGACCACGTCAACCTCGACGCGGCCCGGGTGCTGAGCCCCAACGGCGAGGCCGGGGACATCGCCGGCGAGGGCCGACGCTACGACGCCGCCATCGCCGCCGCGGGCGGGATCGATGTCCAGCTGCTCGGTATCGGTACCGACGGCCACATCGGTTTCAACGAGCCGGGTTCGGCGCTCACCTCGCGCACCCGGGTCAAGACCCTCACCGCACAGACCCGCAAGGACAACGCCCGGTTCTTCGACGGCCCCGACGACGTCCCCCATCACGTCCTCACCCAGGGGCTCGGCACCATCCGCGATGCCGGTCATCTGGTGATGATCGCGCTCGGCCCGGGCAAGGCCGACGCCATCGCCGCCGCCGCCGAGGGCCCGCTGTCGGCATTCTGCCCGGCCTCGGTGATGCAGTGGCATCCACACGTCACCGTGGTGATCGACGAGCCCGCCGCGAGCAAACTGAAGCTGGCCGACTACTACCGGTACGCCCTCGCGAACAAGCCTGCCTGGCAGTCGTTCTGAGATGACCGCGCTCGAGTTCGCGGTGCAGGACGTGACCGGCGCGCGGCTGGCCCGGCAGCTCGGCGCCGACCGGGTGGAGTTGTGCTCGGCGCTGGGCAGCACGGGCGGCATCACACCGAGCCTCGGGCTGATCGAGAGCGCGGTGGCGACCGGCGTGCCGGTGCATGTGCTGATACGCTGCCGCCCCGGCGATTTCGGGTACGACGAGGACGAACTCGCGGTGATGGCCGCCGACGCGGTCACCGCGATGCAGGCCGGTGCCGCCGGAGTGGTGGTCGGCGCGCTCACCGAGCGGTGCGAGGTGGATGTGCCCGCGCTGGAGCGGCTGGTCGAGGGCATCCGCCTCGGGCAGGGACAGATCACCTTCCATCGCGCCATCGACCAAGTGCCCGATCGTCTTGCCGCGCTGAATGTTCTGCGTGAACTGGGCATCACCCGTGTCCTCACCTCGGGCGGCGCCGCCACCTGCGCCGAAGGACTGCCCGCCCTGGCGGCGATGGTGGAGTACGCCGGCGGTGTGGAGATCATGGCCGGTGGTGGCGTCCGCGTCGCCGACATCCCCGCGCTGCGGGACGCCGGTGTCGACGCCATCCACCTGTCGGCCCGCCGGTCCGTGACCGGTGACGCCGGGCCCGGCGGTGGTAGCGCTCCACGCGAGATACTCGATGTCGCTGTCGCCACCGCCGCCGTGGCAGCGGTGCGCGAGTAGTCCTGCCCCCGAAGCCGATCCGGACACGGGAGCATCCGCGCGCCGCTAGCTCCGTTCGATGAGCACCAGTTCGGCTTCGTCGCGGGTGCACTCGAAGGCCGCGCAGACCGCGTCGAGAGCGGCCTGCTTGTCACCCTCGGCGAAGAGGCGGTCGATCTCGGCCCACTGTTCGATGGTCGGTGGTGTGACCGTCAGGTCGAGTCGGCTCTCCAGGCGCTTCCACATGCGGGCGACGGTGGGGTCGTCGGCGAGCAGGTCACCGAGGTGGGCCTTGAACAGGGCGTGTTCGGTGCGGTACATGCCCATCCAGCTGCTGCCGGGCGGGCTGGCCTCGGCGTTGGCGGTGCGATCGGCGAGTTTGAGGACGACCGCGGGTGGATGGGCGGCGATCTTGGCGTAGGCGTCGAGATTGCGGGCCTTGCGGTCGGGGCCGATGCCGGTGACGGCCCAGACGAGATCGAGAACCTCACGGCCGAAACGGGATTCGACCTCCTCGGCCGTCACCGGAGTGTCCTCGATGACATCGTGCAACCAGGCCGCCGCGCCGAGCGCGCCGTCGTAGCCGAAGTCGGTCAGGACGGCGCGCACGGCCGCCAGATGCGTGATGTACGGCGCCTGGCCGTATTTCTGCTCGCCGTGCGCGGTGCGAGCGAACTCGCGCGCATCGTCTTCCCGCTGGGCAACGCTGCCGAACTCCATGTGGCACCCCCGTGCTCGATTGCTACGTCGAGATCGACCCTAGCCGAGCCCACCGACACGAATGCGGCGATCAGGGCAGCCGGGGCGGTTTGATGCCGGTGAGGATGCCGGTCTGGTCCCGGCTCTGCGTGTAGGTGAGCTCGGTGAACCCGAGCGCGCGCAGCGGTTCCGTGTAGTGCCGGATGTCGGCGTCGGCGAACGGGTCTCCCCCGTTGCGGAGCAGCACCGACAGCGCCTTGCGCATCCGCGGCGACGGTGACGCGTCGGCGAGCAGTACCCGTCCGCCGGGCCGCAGCACCCGCCACATCTGGGCCAGTGCGGCCGCGCGGTGCGCCTCGGGGATGTGGTGCATGACGAAAGTGCAGGTGACGATGTCGAACGCGTCGTCGGGCAGCGGTAGATCCTGGGCCGGTCCGACCTCGTAGCGGTGGTGGGCGACGCGATCCCGGCGGCGATTGTCGGCGACCGCGGTGGCGGAGGGATCGACGCCGACGGCCGCGCCCTCCGCGCCGACCACCGCCCCGAGCGCCCGGACGAGTTTGCCGGGGCCACAACCGATATCGAGCGCGCGTTCGCCGGGCCGCGCACCGGAGCGCGTGACGAATTCGCCCAGCAGCCTGCGGTGACGGCCGAGGAAGAACAGCGACGTGAACAGGTTGTAGCGGCGCAGACCCTGGATGACCAGGCCGGTGCCCGCGTCGTGGACGAACATGGGAGTGAGAAGCTGATGTCGGGACATGCGTCCATGGTCGATCGCCTGCGCGCCCGTCACCAGGAACAACAGCGCCGCAACCGTCCGATTCCGGACAGTCGCGGCGAATCCGTTCAGGAGGAGCGCATGGCCGAACCCGCCGATCGCCGCGTGCGCCGCACCCGCGACCTGCTGCACCGGGCGCTGATCGAGCTGATGATCGAGCGTGGCTACGACCGGGTGAGTGTCAGCGACATCATCGCCCGCGCCGATGTGGGCCGCTCCACCTTCTACGCGCACTACCGCGACAAGGACGACCTGCTGCTGGTGAGCTGCACCGAATACCTGCGCCGCGAGATCGCCCGCACCGCCGCGCCCGGCTCCCCGCTGGCTCCGCTACGGGTGATGTTCCACCTGGCCGCGCACTATCCCGAGGTCTACCGGCCGCTGGTCGGGCCGAAGGTGAGCGCCACGGTGCTGCGGTCCTATCGGCGCAGCTGTGCCGAGCTGCTCGGAGAGGTGCTCGGCGAACAGGCCGACGGCACGATCACCTTCCTGTCCTGGGGACTGGTCGGGCTGATCGCCGAGATGATCGATCCCGCGACGGCGCTGACGCCCGGCCAGGCGTGGCACCGGTTCGAGACGCTGGCGCTGCCCGGCCTCAATGGCGCCGGGGACGCAGGTCCGGCCAGGGCGGACGGCGCAGAACCGCCAGCGCCGCAATGACTCCGGTGAGCAGCCCGATCCATTCGCCGAGCTGAGCGATGCGATTCGCGTCGACCACCGCGGTCCATTCCGCGCGGCCCTCGTGCACGACGAACACCCCGAGCGGACCCGGGCCGTGCAGCAGTCCGGGGCCGCGGGCCACGGTGATCACCGTCGATCCGTACGGTCTGTCGATGGGTTCGCCGAAGATCATCGGCGGCTCGGCGCCCACCCGCGCGAGACGATCCCTGATCATGGCGTCGACGATACGCGGGCGCGCGGGTCGCCGGGCAGGCTCGACGGTGCTGCCATGATGGAGGCGGCACTGTCCTGGGAGAAAGGCGCACCGATGCCCGAGCTGGAACTGTCGACACCGTGGTCACAGGACATGGGACTGCGGGTGCCCGTGGTGAATGCCCCGATGGGCGGCGCGGCGGGCGGGCGGCTGGCGCGGGCGGTGTCGGCGGCCGGTGGGCTCGGGATGATCGGTATGGGCAGCGCCGGTTCGGTCGAGGCGCTGCGGCGTGAGCTGGCGGCGGCCGGGGATTCGGTCGACGGGATCGGGCTGGTCGACTGGGTGCGTCAGCGCGAAAACGGCCTGCTGGAGACCGCCATCGCGGCGCGACCGCGGATCATCTCGGTCAGCTTCGGGACCGATTTCTCCTGGGTATCGCCGGTGCGGGCGGCGGGTATCCGCACGGTCACCCAGGTCTACGACGCGCCGGGCGCGCACCGCGCCCAGGACGCGGGCATCGACATCCTGGTCGCGCGCGGCAACGAGGGCGGTGGGCACGGGGCCGACCGGATGGCGCTGATGCCGCTGCTGGACGCGGTACTCGAGATCGCGACCGTGCCGGTGCTGGCCGCGGGCGGGATCGGCTCGGGACGCACCCTCGCCGCAGTGCTGGCGGCGGGCGCGGCGGGCGCCTGGCTGGGAACCTGCCTGGCCGCCGCCGAGGAATCACTGCTGCCCGAGCCCGCGCGGCTGGCCATGCTGGCCGCCGACTCCACCGGCACGGTGCTCACCACCTCCTTCGACGAGGCTCTCGACCTGCCCTGGCCACCGATCTACCCGGCCCGCGTGCTGCGCAACGAGTTCACCGATCCGTGGCTCGACGACGATCAGCGGCCCTCGCCCGAGCGGCTGCGCGCGGCCATCGCCGCCGACGATCCCCGGCTGGCGCCGGTGGACGCGGGTCAGGGGGTCGGCCTGGTCACCCATATCGAACCGGCGGCCGACATCATCGACCGGCTGTGCACCTCGGCCGCCGCCTTGCTGGCCGAGCACTGAGCCTTGCAAAAATATGTTGACCGGTCTAGTTTCTAGCTGTGGGCACGAAAGGCGCCGAGACGCGCTGCAAGCTGATCAAGGCGACCCGATCACTGATCGAGTCGCGCGGCTATTTCGGCACCGGACTGAATCAGATCGTGCAGACCAGCGGCGCGCCGCGCGGGTCGCTGTACTTCCACTTCCCGGGCGGCAAGGACGAGCTGGTGGCGGCCGCGGTCACCGACAGCGGTGTCGAGATCGCCGAGATGATCCGCACCACCGAGGCCACCGACGCCCGGGATCTCGCGCACCGGATGGTGCGTTTCCTCGGCGATCGGCTGGAGGGTTCGGACTGGACGGTCGGCTGCCCGGTGGCCGCCGTCGCGCTGGATACCGCGTCCACCAATGACGCTGTGCAGCAAGCCTGTTCGTCCACCTACCAGATCTGGGAAGAGGCGCTGCGCGAGCGACTGATCGGGTTCGATCACCCCGAACCGGAGCGGGTCGCCACGGCGGCGCTGGCGCTGATCGAGGGTGGACTGGTGCTGGCGCGGGCACATCGTTCACGGCAACCACTGCGGCGGGTCGCCGACACCATCGACACCCTGATCTGATTCCGGCACACGCCCTCCTCGAGTCATCGCTTCAAAATATGTAAATCGGTCTACTGAAAGTAGGGCATCATGGTTCACACCGATTCGATCGTCTTCGGAGCCGCGGGCTTCATCGGCCGGTCACTGGTCGCGGAATTGCTGCGTACCGGACACACCGTCGCCGCCGCCCTGCGCGCGGGCAGCGAGCACCGGTTGCGCGACTGGCTGGCCACGCAGGACGTGGACACCGACGGGTTGCGGATCGTCACCACCGATATCGGCGAGCCCGATCTGGCGCTCGGCGCGGCGGTCGAGGGGGTGCGCGATGTGTACAACGCGGCGGCGCTGATGAAGTTCGGGCTCGATGCCGAGCTCGCGCGACGGGTGAACTTCGACGGTGCCCGGCACGTGCTGGAATGGGCTGGGCGGCAACCTGATCTGCGCCGCGTCGTCCACATCACCGGCTACCGGGTCGCCGACGACGGTCCGCGCGACTACCGCGACGGCGCCTATGAGGCGTCGAAGATCCAGGCCGACGGCATGCTCAGGGCGCTCGCGGCCGAGCGTGGGATTCCGCTCACCTTCGCCAATCCCGCCGGGGTGCTCGGGCCGGGGCAGTACTTCGGGCTCGCCGACATCATCGACAGCCTGTGGCGGGGCGAGCTGCCCGCGCTGCCGGGGTCGGCCGACACCTTCGTTCCGGTGGTCGATCTCGGCTATGTGGTGCGGTTCCTGGCCGGACTGCCGACCCTGCCCGACACCGCGGGCAAGTCCTATCCCCTGCTCGACGCCGCCACTCCCGTGCTGCCCGAACTGATCCGGCTCGTCGCCGCGCATCTGGGCGTGCCCGCCCCGCGTTTCCTGTTGCCGACCGGGCTGGTGCGCAGGCTGCCGCGCGCGCTGACCAAGGCCGATCCCGAAGCGCTGACCTTCCTCAGCACCGACCGCTACGACACCAGCGCGGCCGATGCGGTGGCGCGGCGGCTGGGGATCGCGCATCCGCCGGTGGCCGAGCTGCTGACGAGTTACGCGGACGGGATCGTGGCCACCCGCAACGGGACGGTCACCCCGGCGCCGGACGCCGGATTCCGGAACGGGACCTGGGTCGCCGGGGAGCACGAGAGCCCTGCATACGTGCTGCTGCACGGGCTTCCGGTCGACGGCGAGTCGTGGAACGGCGTGGTGCGCGCGCTGGACGGGCCGAGCCTGGTCGCCGACCTGCCCGGTGTCGGCCGATCCGCGTCGTCGACGCTGTCGATCGGCGAATGGACCGAGGAACTGCTGGCGCCGGTGCGCACGCGGCCGGTGCTGGTCGGGCATTCGCTCGGGACCTGGGCCGCGGTCGAATTCGCGCTGCGGCATCCGGAGCGGGTCTCGCGCCTGGTGCTGATCGCCCCCGCCTTCCTCCAGCAGCAGGCCGCGTGGTGGCTGGGCACGCCGGTGACCGCCGAGGTGGTCAAGCGCATGCCGCTCGCGATGTTCGCCGCGCAGCTGGGTGTTCCGGTGGGGCCGGCGGTCGAGTCGGCGGCGGCGAATCTGCGGCGGCCGGGTGTGGCTCGGCGGACCTTCGCGGCGCTGCGTGGTGCCGGGGCATCGCGGGCCGAGCTCGCCGAGAAGCTCGCGCGTGTCACGGTTCCGGTCGACATCATCGTCGGCGCGGACGATCCGCTGACCGAGGCCACCGTCCATCCGGTGCACATCGTCGACGGCACCGGCCACTACCCGCAGTTGACCCATCCCGCACAGGTCGCGGCCATCGTGCGCGGCGAGATCCCTTCCGGTGTCGGGATTTCGAGTGTTGCCGGAGGTGACGCGGGACGGTGATCGATCTGCTGCGCGGCGGATGCTGCGCGGCTTGCCGACGGCCGCAGCCCCGGCGACCGGTCAGCCACGCGACAGGCACTCCGAGCCTCGCTGACGGTCGCGCGGGCCGGGGGTCAGCTGCGCGTGGGGTCCGTGCCGAGGTCGATGATCTCGGACGGGTCCGCGCACAGCACGCTGACGCGGTCAGGGTGTCGCTGTCGTAGCGCGGGTCGCGGACCGCCTTTCTGCGGTAGCGCTGGGATTCCGGGACCAGGCGGCATTCCGGAGGGATGAACGGGGTTTCCACCCGACCATCGTGCCTGTCAGCTGGACGGGGCGTCGAGGGTGATGCGGTGGGCGGGGTCGGCGAGGAACGCGGGGGTGAGGTCGGTGGTTTCGGCGGTGCGCCAGCGGGCGTGCCAGGTGGGGACACCGCCGGGCAGGTCCAGTTCGCGCGGGGTGGTGAGCAGCGGGAGGTCGAGCCGGGCGGCGGTCACGGTGACACCGGCGTTGGCGGGCGTGTGCGACCAGGCGTCGTCGACGACATCGGTGATGCGGACGCCGAGGCGGTGGCCGGTGGCCAGGCGGGCGTCCTGCCAGAGCAGGCGGAGGTCGGTCCGGGCGCGGACCGGGGCGATGCCGCGGGTGATGACGGTGGCGTGGCCGTCGGGGGCGATGTCGTAGAGCTCGACGGTGACGGTGGCCTCCGATGGGCCGGTCAGCGAGAGCGTCGCGGTGGGTCGTCCCGCGAGGTGGACCGGCGTCGCGAAAGGTTCGGTGATGGACCAGATCTCGCGGTCCGGGCCGGGCAGCAGGCCGCGGTCGGTGTAGGCGCCGGTGCGCAGGTCGATCGAGGTGCGGCGGGAATCCGCCGGGGGCCACACGGATTCGCCGCGCCAGCCGCCGTCGAACTGGCCGACGGTGACCGGCGGGCCGGGGACCTCGATATCGGCCCCGGCGACATGGCGATCCAGGAACGCGTAGAGCTCACCGGCGAACTGCGGCGTGCCGCATTTCTCCCGGCAGTCCGAGTGCCCCCACTGACCGAACCACGCGCGGTGCTCACCGGGGCCGCGCGCCTCCCACGCCTCGAGGACGCGGTCGGCGCGGGTGTTGGAGTCGAGGAAGCTCTGACCGAGGAACAGCGGAGTGGTGTTGCCGCGCAGGGCCTCCACCATGTCGCGGTCGCGCCAGCCGGGGTTGGTGGCGTCGTGGTCGGTGGTGAGGGCGAGGTAGTCGCTCGCGCACTGCTGGGTCATGGCGACGGCATTGGCCTGGTACTCCGGGGAGTCGTCCCAGTGGCCCGGGGTCGAGGCGATGGCGAGGTGTTCGGCGCCCGCGGTGTCGGCGGGGCGGATTCCGTCCTCGGTCAACGGCTTTCCGCCGAACTTCCAGGCGATGCCCTGCATGTACAGGTACGAGAACGGGTCGACGACCGGTTCGAACGCGGCCACCGCGGCCAGTCCCTTGGGCTTCCCGGCCAGCGCCATCATCCCGGTCCAGCCCTCGTACGAGGTACCGACCACGCCGACGCGCCCGGTCGACCACGGGCGGCTCGCCGCCCACTCCACCGCGGCGAACACATCCGAACGCTCCCCCGGCCCACCGAAATCCGGGCACCCGTCGGACCCGCCGAACCCGCGCAGATCCACGATCACATACGTGTACCCGGCGCGCAGCGCCCAGTCGACCGGCAGATTGTCCGTCGACGGCCCACCCTCGGGCCGTGGCTGCGACAGATACGCCAGATGCGCCCGATACGGGCTCGCCGTGAGCAACACCGGCGTCCGCTCCTGCGGCCCCACCCCCGCCGGCCGCAGCACATCGGCGTGCAACCGCGTCCCGTCGGCCGCGGTCAGATACTCCTGCGTCCACGTGAACGCCGCCGTCACCGGCTCGGCCGCCACCGGCGCGGCCGTCCCCAGCACCAACGCCACCCCGGCCATCACCCGCACCACAAAACCCCATCGCACCCCTGGACTATGTCGGGCTCCCACCCAGGAGTCCAGCCCCTACATCTCTGGGCGCGTCGGCTAGGTGGAGATCAATCGGACGCCCGCGCCGCAGAGCTTCTTCATGTCATCGATATCGCTGGTCAGCAACACGACCGGAGGACGCTGCCGACTCGCCAGCTCCGCCACCACGCCATCGATCGCGTACTTGTGCCCGTGCAGTCCGGCCTCGATCAGCAGATCGGAAACGAATTTCGCCGTCGATTCATCCACCGCCTCGACGCGGATGCCCGACAGCAGCCACGCCAGCCGGGCCCGATTCGTCTTGGCGTGGACCGCTTCGATGACCGTCAGCGCGCTGACGACGACCTCCATCCCACGTCGGCGCGCCTCGGCCAGCACCGCGACCACCGGTCGCGCGTCGTCGGTCAACCTCGACAATCCGTCACAGTCGAGCACCAGCGTGCCCTGATGCTGCCTGTCCCCCCGACGAGTCATCGGCTCCCCTCAGCTCGCGCTCTGCCACTCACCGGATTCGGCGAGGGCGGTGTCGAAGAGCTCGCGCGCGGCACGCTGCTCCTCCTCGGTGATCGGCCCGACCCGATCCTCGTAATCGCCCAGGTACTCGTCGAGCACCTGACCCCGCAGCTCCCGCTCGACCGCCGCGGCCACGAAAGCCGAGAACTCCCGCTTCCCCACCCGCCGCCGCACCGCATCGGCAGTCCCCTCGGGCAACGACAAACTCACCCGCTGAGCAGGCCCTTCCCCGATCCCGTACTCGATCTCACCCACCGACCCATCGTATCAAAACAAGTAGGAAACCAGGCCGACCGCGAAAAAACGACAACACCCGCCACACCTGGGGTGTGGCGGGTGTTGTCAGGTACCGCTACCGACGAATCGGCTGTTCGACGACTTAGACGTCGTAGTACAGCTCGAACTCGTACGGGTGGGGGCGCAGGTTGACCGGGGCGATCTCGTTGTCGCGCTTGAGCTGGATCCAGGTCTCGATCAGGTCCTCGGTGAAGACGTTGCCTTCGGTGAGGTAGTCGTGGTCCTGCTCGAGGCGGTCGATGACGGTCGCCAGCGAGGTGGGGGCCTGCGGGATGTTCTTGGCCTCCTCGGGCGGCAGCTCGTAGAGGTCCTTGTCGACCGGGGCCAGGGGCTCGATCTTGTTCTTGATGCCGTCCAGGCCGGCCATCATCATGGCGGCGAAGGCCAGGTACGGGTTGCCCGAGGAGTCCGGCGCGCGGAACTCGATGCGCTTGGCCTTCGGGTTGTTGCCCGTCACCGGGATACGCACGGCAGCCGAGCGGTTGCGCTGCGAGTACACCAGGTTGATGGGGGCCTCGTAGCCCGGCACCAGACGGTGGTAGGAGTTCACGGTCGGGTTGGTGAACGCCAGCAGCGACGGGGCGTGGTGCAGGATGCCGCCGATGTAGTGACGCGCCAGATCCGAGAGGCCACCGTAGCCGGCCTCGTCGTGGAACAGCGGCTTGCCGTCCTTCCACAGCGACTGGTGCACGTGCATGCCCGAGCCGTTGTCACCGAAGAGCGGCTTCGGCATGAAGGTGACGGACTTGCCTTCCTGCCACGCGGTGTTCTTCACGATGTACTTGAACAGCTGCAGGTCGTCCGCAGCGCCCAGCAGGGTGCCGAACTTGTAGTTGATCTCGGCCTGACCGGCGGTGCCGACCTCGTGGTGACCGCGCTCGAGCTCGAAGCCCGCGTTCTGCAGGTTGGTCGAGATCTTGTCGCGCAGGTCGACGTAGTGGTCGTACGGGGCGACGGGGAAGTAGCCACCCTTGTTGCGGACCTTGTAGCCCAGGTTGCGGCTGCCGTCCGGGTTGAACTCGTTGCCGGTGTTCCACGAGCCCGAGATCGACTCGATCTCGTAGAACGAGCCGTTCATGCCCGAGCCGTAGCGGATGCCGTCGAAGATGTAGAACTCGGCCTCGGCACCGAAGTAGGCGGTGTCGGCGATGCCGGTCGAACGCAGGTACTCCTCCGCCTTGCGCGCGATGTTGCGCGGGTCGCGGGAGTAGGCCTCGCGGGTGAACGGGTCGTGCACGAAGAAGTTCAGGTTCAGGGTCTTCGCGGCACGGAACGGGTCGATCCGAGCGGTGCTGAAGTCGGGGAGCAGGAGCATGTCCGACTCGTCGATCGACTGGAAGCCACGCACCGAGGAGCCGTCGAACGCCAGACCCTCTTCGGCCAGGTCGGCGGTGAACGCCTTGGCCGGGATCGAGAAGTGCTGCTGGACGCCGGGCAGGTCGGAGAAGCGGATATCGACGTATTCGATGTCCTCTTCCTTGATGTACTGGATGACCTCTTCGGCCGTGCTGAACGTCACTTGTTCTCCTTACGGATCGGTTCCCAGCCAGTCACGATGCATGGGTTCGTCGCGACCAGACGCTATGGACGCGGTGTTTCCCTACAGTCAAGGCTGTGTTTCGCCAGTGTTACGCGTGCCGGATTGCAGGGTGATGTCTGCCATCCGGGCGCGACCTGCATGCCTCATCCTGCCATCCGCGCTCACGCGCGGCGACGTGACCTCCACTAATGCGGTCGTGAGCGGCGCACGGCGCGCCTCTATCCTGGAGCCATGGCTCGTATCACCGGCACATGGCTCTCCGGCAATCCCGCGGAACCGGGCGATGAGGACATCGTCGGGTACCCCGGTGAGCTCTACGGCCTGCCGCGCGAGGGCGCGGGCTCGCTGGCCCCGACGTGGCGCCGGGTCGTCGCCCTGTTCCTCGACTGGTTCATCGCGGTCGGCGTCGCCGCGGCGATCACCCGCAGCTTCGCGGGCTCGTCGGTGCCGCTGCTGGTGTGGTTCGTGGTCGGCATCGCCGCGGTGACGCTGTTCGGGTTCACCCCGGGCCAGTACTTCATGAAGCTGCGCGTGCTGCGCATCGACGCGGCGGTGCCGGTCGGTTTCGTGCGCGCGCTGGTGCGCCAGATCCTGATCGTGTTCATCGTCCCGGCGCTGTTCACCGACGCCGACGGCCGCGGCATGCACGACCGCGCCACCGGAACCGCGCTGGTCAACGCGCGCTGAGCCGGCCGACCGGCTCCTGAGACGACGCGAGCCCGGCACCTGGGCAGGTGCCGGGCTCGCCGGGACAGCGGGGGTCAGCGGCGGCGGATGGCGCGCTGCATGCCCTTCATCTTGGCGCCGGGGGGCATCGGGCCCTTCGGCATGGCGGGGCCGCTGCGCGAGCTGAGCGCGGCGAGCCTGCCCTCGATCTGGTCCATCCGCTTGACGTCGATGTTGCGCGGCAGCTTGGTGAGGAACTTCTGCAGATCCTTGAGCGGGGTCTGGCCCTCGTCGTTGCCGACGATCACCTCGTAGATGGGGGTGTCGCCGATGAGGCGCGCGGTGCGCTTCTTCTCCTGGGAGATCAGCGACTTGACCCGCTGCGGGGAGCCCTCGGCGACGAAGATCACGCCGGGCAGGCCGATGACGCGGTGCACCGCGTCGAGCTGGGTGGTCGCGGCGACGCCGTTGGCCACCCGCCACTTGCCCTGCAGGTTCTCGAGCACCCACGCCGCCGCGCCCGCCTGGCCCTCGGCCTTGCGGTAGACGTTCTTCTGCACCCGGCGTCCGAAGATGATGAACGCCAGCAGCACACCGAGCAGCAGACCCAGCGGCAGCAGGAACCACTGCAGATCGAAGATCAGACCGATCAGGAAGAAGACCACCGTGGTGCCGACGAGTGCGCCGATCATCAGCGGCAGCAGCGCCTTGTCTTCCTTGCGCTGCATGTTGAACGCCTGCCACAACTGCTGACGTCGCTCGCGTGATGCCTGCTTACGGGCCGCTTTAGCCGCGGCCTTGGCTTCCTTCGACGGCTTGCCGCCCTTGCCTCCTGCCATGGTGTCAGCTTAGATGGCCACCCACCGGCCGGTCGGACCGCATGACGCCTGCGGCTCGCGGCCCGGCGATTCGGGCGGCTTTTCCCGGCGCGACCGACGGTGACCGGCCAGAATGGCCGCATGCGGCCGATCATCGAGAACCAGGCGTACTCCCCCGTCACCGACGGTGTCGACGACCCGACCGCCGAGCGGCTCGCCGTCGCCCTGCGCTGCGCGACCGTCTCCGCCGAGGACCCCGGCCACGACGCCGACGCGGAGTTCGCCGCGCTGGCCGCGCACCTCGAATCGGAGTTCCCGCTGGTGCACGCGCAGCTGACGCTGACCACCTTCGGCCGCAGCAGGCTCTACCGCTGGGACGGCACCGACCCCGGCCGGGTCGCCGCGATCCTGCTCGCCCATCAGGATGTGGTCCCCGCCGAGGACGCGCCGCGCTGGACGCATCCACCGTTCGCCGGGGTGGTCGACGAGGACTACATCTGGGGTCGCGGCGCGATCGACGACAAGAGCAGGGTGCTGGCGATCCTGGAGGCCGTCGAGTGGGCACTGGCCGCCGGGCTGCGGCCCCGCCACACGATCTATCTGGCCTTCGGTCACGACGAGGAGGCACTCGGCGCCGACGGCGCGGTGCCGATGGCGGCGCATCTGCGCGCGGCCGGGGTGCGGGCGGAGCTGCTGCTCGACGAGGGCGGGGTGATCACCCAGGACGTGGTCGACGGGGTCGACCGGCCGGTGGCGACCATCATGCTCGGCGAGAAGGGGTTCGCCACGGTGCGGCTGTCGGTCACCGATCCCGGCGGGCACTCCTCGATGCCCGGCAAGCAGACCGCGGTGGGCAGACTCGCCCGCGCGGTGGCCCGGGTCCAGGACAATCCGATGCCGCTGCGGCTGACCCCGGTGATCGCCGACATGCTGGCCCGGATGCGCGTGGCCATGCCCGAGCCCCGCCGCAAGCTGCTCGAGCTCGCGGGCACCCGCGGCCTGAGCACGCTGACCACCCCGTTGATCACCCGCGTCCTCGCCGCCGCCCCGACCACCGCGGCGCTGGTGCGCACGACCACCGCGCCCACCGTGATCAGCGGCGGGGTGAAGGCCAATGTGCTGCCGCAGAGCGCCGAGGCGCTGGTGAACTTCCGGATCCTGCCCGGAGATTCGGTGGCCTCGGTGCTCGAGCACTGCGTGCGGGTGATCGGCGACGCCGAGGTGCGGGTCGAGCTCGACGGGGCCACCTCCGAGCCCTCGCAGGTCACCGGGCCGGGGGCGGGCTTCGACCTGATCGACGAGCTGGCCACCGGACTGGTGCCCGGCATCGTCACCACGACCGGACTCGTGCCCGGCGCCACCGACTCCCGCCACTTCGACGGTCTGGCCGAGACCCGCTGCAATTTCGCGCCGATCGTGCTGACCGCCACCGACCTGACCCGGATCCACGGAACCGACGAACGGCTCTCGCGGCTCAACTACGCTCGGCTCATCGAGTTCAACCGGCGCCTGATCGAGCGGCTCGCCGCCCCGGCGCCCGACCCCACAGGAGCACGGCCATGACGACCGACACCGGCGAGTTCGCGGGCACCGGCGGCCGGATCGCCTGGCGCGCATGGCAACCCGAGTCGGCCGCGCGCGCGGTGGTGGTGCTGGTGCACGGGGTCGCCGAGCATTCCGGGCGTTACGAGCACGTCGGGTCGGCGCTGGCGGACGCGGGTTTCGCGGTCTACGCCCTCGATCATGTCGGGCACGGGCTCTCGGCGGGCAGCTCGGCCAATATCGGCTCGATGCAGGGCGCGGCCGACAATGTGGCGGCACTGCTCGAGCTGGCCGGCGCCGCGCACCCCGGGCTGCCCCGGTTCCTGCTCGGGCATTCGATGGGCAGTCTGGTGGTGCTGCACCTGGCCACCCGCGGCCCCGTCGACGTGGACGGCATCGTGGTCTCGGCCCCGCCGCTCGACATCCCGCTGGGCAACCCGCTGCAACGCCTGGCCGCGCCCCTGCTCACCCGGGTGGCACCGAATCTCGGTGTGCTGACGCTGGATTCGTCGACCATCAGCCGTGATCCGGAGGTGATCCGCGCCTACGACGAGGACCCGCTGGTGTTCCGCGGCAAGCTGCCCGCGCGCACCGCGGTGGAGATCCTGCAGCACACCGCGCTGGTCAAGCAGCGGCTCGGCGCGCTGTCGGCACCGCTGCTGGTGCTGCACGGCACCGCCGACACGATCGCCGCGCCGTCGAGCGCCGACGTGCTCGAACGCGACGCGGGTTCGGACGACGTCACGGTGCTGCGCTACCCCGGGCTCTTCCACGAGGTCTTCAACGAACCCGAGCAGGAGCAGGTGCTCGGTGACGTCACCGGCTGGCTGACCGGTCACCTGCCCGGCGCCTGATCGGGCAGCATTCCCTCCACCGCGCGGATCGCCCGCTCGACCAGCGCGTCGAACAGGTCGTCGGCGGTGCGCGCGGGCCCCGCGGCGATCCCGCGCGACAGCGGCGCCTCGACATCGGGATGGGCCGCCAGCCACGGGCCCGGCACGGGGTGGAACATCATCTGCCGGACCTGTTCGTCGCTGCGGTCGTAGCGGTAGTCCACGAGCAGCACGAAGCCGAACACCTCGGTGAGGAAGAACCCGCGCACGGTCAGCGCGTCGTCGAGGGACAGTCCCACCGCGACGAGGAAGGCCAGCATCCGCTCCGGCTCGATGATGCGCCGGACCGGTACCTCGCCGGGGGTCACCGTCTCGTCCAGGGAGATCAGCGTCGCGCGCGGCACCGAGCGATAGGCCGCGCGTGCTTCGGCGTAGACGCGGCGCAGCGTGGCACGCCAGTCGGCGGTGTCGAAGTCGTGCACGGGCAGCAGTTCGATCAGCCGGGCGGCGGCCAGGTCGACCACTTCCTGACGGTCCGCGACCACGTTGTAGAGCGCGCGCACGGTGACGCCGATCTCGGCGGCGAGCCTGCGCATCGTGAGCTGCGGGAACCCCTCGGCGCCCGCGATCTCCAGGGCGACCCTGCCGATCAGCTCCTTGGTGACCGGTTCGTGCCCGCCGGTCCGCGGCGGCCTGCCGCGCTTGCGTCGCTCGGTGGTCATGGGATCACAGGCTACGCAGCGGTCTCGGGATTCCCGCAAAAATACACACACCGTTGATTTAATTTCCGATTGAGCTTAGCCTCACCTCATGAACTCCTCGGTGAGCCTTCGCGCTGTCATCGCCCGCCGTCGGCTCGGCCTGGCCACGGCCGCCCTGCTGGCGGTGCTCGCCGCCGTGCTGGCGCTGGCGCCGTACGTGGCGGTGTACCGGGTGGCGGTGGAGCTGTTCACCGAAGGTGGTGACCCGGACCGGATTCCGGTGATCGCGCTGTGGACCGCGCTGGCCGTGGCGGGGCGCGCGGCGCTGTCGGGACTGTCCTCGCACACCGCGCACGTCGCGGCCTATCGGGTACTGGCGGATCTGCGGCTGGCCCTGGCCGAGAAGTTGCGCGTCATCCCGCTGGGGCGGGTGCAAGCCCGCTCGACCGGTGAGCTCAAGAAGCTGCTGCACGACGATGTCGAGCAGCTGGAAGAGGCTCTCGCCCACGGTGTACCGGACTTGGCGGCCGCGATCGCCGTCCCGGTGGCGACCACCGTGCTGTTCTTCGCCATCGACTGGCGCCTGGCCCTGGTGGCCGTGGGCGCGCTGCTGATCCTGCTGGTGGTCTCCGGCGCGGGGATGACGATGGCGCAGAAGTCCAACGCGGCCATGGCCGGGCACCTCACCACGCTGAACTCGGCGGTGTCGGGATATCTCGACGGGCTCACGGTGATTCGCGGGTTCCTGCGCCCCGATTCGGGATACGACCAGGCCCGCACCGCGATCGTCGACGGCTTCGAGTACCAGCGCCGGGCCCAGGCCGGGCCGACCTCGTGGGTGGTGTCGGTGATGCTGGCGGGCACCGGGTTCGCGGTCGCGGCCATGCTGCCGGTGGCGGGCATCGGCGCGGTGCACGGCTGGGTGCCGGTTCCGACGCTGATCCTGATGCTGGTGCTGTGCCTGGGTTATCTGTCGCCGCTGATGAGCCTGGTCGGCGTGCTGGCCACGCTGATGATCCGCCTCCAGTTCGCGGCGGGCTCGATCACCGCGATGCTCGACGAACCGGCCCTGCCCGAACCGGAGCAGCCGGTGCGCCCGGCGACCTTCGACGTGCGCCTGCGCGCCGTGCGGTTCGCGTATTCCGGGACCGCGGCGGCTCTTTCGGGCATCGATCTCGACGTCCCGGCGGGCTCGTCACTGGCCCTGGTCGGGCCGACGGGGGCGGGCAAGTCCACCATCGCGCGCCTGATCGCCCGGCTGTGGGACCCCGACGCGGGCAGCGTCGAGATCGGCGGGGTGGATCTGCGCGAGATCGGGTCGGCCGAGCTGGCCCGGCTGGTCGCCTATGTCCAGCAGGACGAGTACATCTTCGCCGCGACGCTCGCCGAGAACATCCGCGTCGCCCGTCCCGGCGCCACCGACGCCGAGGTGATCGCCGCGGGCGAGGCGGCGCAGCTGGGCGAGGTGGCCGCGGAGCTGGGCGGGTGGGACACCGAGCTGCCACCCGGTGGCGGACGGCTCTCCGGTGGTCAGCGGCAACGGATCTCGATCGCGCGGGCGCTGGTGAAGGACGCGCCGGTCGTCGTCCTCGACGAGGCCACCGCCTCGCTCGACGCCGAGACCGAACGGCACACCCTGGCCGCCCTCGCCCGCCTGACGGCCGGGCGCACGGTGATCGCCATCGCGCACCGCCTCGACACCGTGCGCGGCAGCGACCGGATCGCCGTGGTCGACGCGGGCACCGTCACCGCCATCGGCACCCACGACGAACTCACCCGCGACAGCGCCACCTACCGCACCCTCTGGGCCGCCTACACCGCCGCCGACGGCTGGCGGCTCGACCCGGTCGAGACGCGGGCACACGCCACCGTTCCCACTCCGCCCCCGGCCACCGAGCCCGACGAGTGGACCCGCGCGGCCCGCGACGTGGTCACCCCCGGCGTGGCGGGGATGACCTTCGGCAAGCAGTGGCGCACGCTCTACGGACGCGGCTGGCCGGAGCTGGTGCGGCACGGGCTGATCCGGCTGTTCCTGGAGTCGCTGGTGCGGGGCGTGCCGCTGGCGGCGGTGTTCCTGGTGGTCTCGCGCGCTGTCGACGGCGAATTGAGCACCGGGTTCCTGTGGCAGGTGTTCGCGCTGCTCACCGCCGGTCTGGTGGCGCGGCTGTTCCTGTCGCGCTGGGCCAACCTGTACATCTGGGGCCTGGCCGACCGCGCCAAGACCGACATCATGATCTCGATCATCGAACGCCTGCGCCGCGTGCCGATGGGTTTCCTCGGCCGCGTCGACCGCGGCCGGATCACCACGCTGATCACCAACGACACCCTGATGCTCGACTTCCAGAACGTGCCGGGCCAGGTGGCCGCGGCGTGCGTGCAGCCGCTCTACGCGGCGGTCATCCTGGCCGTCCTCGACTGGCGGCTGGCGCTGGCCGCGCTGATCGGCATCCCGATCTTCCTCGCGATCACCGTATGGAGCGACCGGATCTATCACCGGGTGTTCGCCGATCTGCACCGCGCGCGAGCGCGGGCGTCGACCGTGCTGCTCGAGCAGGCGCGCGGCGCGGCGGTGCTGCGCGGGGCCGCCGATTCCGCGGTGGCCCAGCGCTATCGCGAGGTGGTCGAGCAGTTGCGCGCGGCGAGTGTGGCCATGTCGGTGCGCGCGACGCCGTCGACCGCGCTGGGCAGCATCGCGGTGGAGAGTGGTCTGGTGGTGCTGATCGTGGTGGGCGCGGCGCTGTATCGCGGCGGTGAGGTGAGCGCGGCGACGCTGCTGCTGTTCCTGTTCCTCGCCCTGGCGCTCTACCAGCCGATCCAGGAACTCAACGCCCTGGCCGGATACCGGCGCAATCAGGAGCAGATCGCCGCCAGGATCGCCGAGGTGTGGGACGAGCCGGTGCTCGGCGAACCGGACCGGCCGACGACCCCGGCGGATGCCACCCTGGCCTTCGATGCCGTGAGTTTCGGCTACGGCGGCGCGGGTGCTCGACGAGGTGTCCTTCGAGGCCCGGCCGGGTCGGGCCGTCGGGGGCGGGCAAGTCGACCATCGCGGCGCTGGCCGCGCGGCTGTGGGATGTCGAGCAGGGCGCCGTCCGGCTCGGCGGAGTACCGCTGCCGGAGGTGGGCAGCGACACGGTGATGGCGGCGGTGACCACCGTCTACCAGGACGTGTACCTGTTCCCCGACACCGTGCGCCGCAATGTCGCGCTCGGCCGCCCGCGGGCCACCGACGACGAGATCTGGGCCGCCCTGACGGCCGCCCAGTGCGACGACGTGGTGGCCGCGCTACCCGACGGGCTCGACACAGTGCTCGGTGACGGCGGCTCGACACTGTCGGGCGGTCAGCGCCAGCGGCTCTCGATCGCGCGGGCCCTGCTGAAGGACTCCCCCGTGTTGATCCTGGACGAGGCGGTCTCGGCCGTCGACCCCGACACCGAGGCCCGCATCCAGCAGGCCCTGCAGACCCTGGCGGCGGGACGGACGGTGCTGGTCATCGCGCACCGGCTCGAGACCGTCCGGCAGGTCGACCAGATCGTGGTCCTCGACCGCGGCCGGGTCGAGGCGACGGGCACCCACGCCGAACTGCTCGCGCGCAGCGCCGGCTACCGGCGCCTGCTCGGCGAATCGGTGGACAGCGGGGAGGCCGATCCGGTGCCGGCCCGCTGAGTAGACTCCGGACATGGGAAACACGTCTTCCGGCGCCGTCGCCTTCATCCGCGCCAGCTGGCACAGCTCCATCGTCTCCAAGGCGCACGAGGGCTTCCTCGCCGAGTACGCCGGGCTGGGCTTCGACCCGGCCGCGGTCGAGTCCTTCGACGTGCCGGGCGCTTTCGAGATCCCGCTGCACGCCCAGCGCCTGGCCCGCACCGGCCGCTACGACGCGGTGGTGGCCGCGGCGCTGGTCGTCGACGGTGGCATCTACCGGCACGATTTCGTCGCCTCGGCGGTGATCGACGGCCTGATGCGGGTGCAGCTCGACACCGACGTGCCGGTGTTCTCGGTGGTGCTCACCCCGCACCACTTCCACGAGCACAGCGAGCACGTGGACTACTACACCAACCACTTCGTGACGAAGGGAGCCGAGGCCGCCCGCGCGGTGGCGAACACCCTCAGCTCCCTGCGGTCCCTGCCCGCCTAGCTAGGCGAACTTCGTCAGGCAGGCCTGTTCGCCGTCGAGCACGCCGGTGCGGAACGCCTCGAGGCGCTGATAACCACTCGGCACCACCTCGCCGTTCACATCGGCGGCGGCCAGCCCGTCGGCGAGCAGGCCGGAGACCGCTTCGTCCAGGTCACCGGCCGACAGGCGCGGATCACTGCTGGGCTCACTGAGTTTCGTGGTGAGCGCGCCGGACAGGCACGCCGTGCGCAGGCCCGCGGTCGCGGCACCGGTGAGCGAGAGGCCACGGTCCTGCTGGACCGCGAGCGCGTAGCGCGAGACGAACACCACCGCCGCGTTGTAGTCGCCGGTCACCACCGCCGACAGCGACTTGTTCTGCGTCTCGGAGCCCTCGCCCGCTCGGGTGGCCATGGCGCTCAGATCGGTGCCGATGGTGTTGCTGCCGGGGCAGTAGGACACCGGCTCGGTGGTGGTGGTCGAGGCGCACGAGCGGGTGACGCCGCTGTAGTCGAACTTCGGTGCCTTCCGCACCGGCATCGACTTGCCGAGCTGGGTCGCGAGGGTGCTCAGGTTCTCCTTGTTCACCGGCAGTTGTTCCTCGCGCTCGGTTTCACCGAAGGTGACCGGCAGACTTCCCCGGCGCTGCTCGATCTCGTCCTTGTTGATCCCCTTGCACGTCGCCGCGCCCTCGGTGTATCCCATCTGCACCGCGGTGACCCGCTCGAAGGCCGAGCCGTGCACGGCATTCGGGTCGTTGGGGTCGCTGTCGCGCACCGCCACGGTCGCGCCGAGCACGCCGTTGAGACCGTCGGTGGTGTTGAGGGTGAAGTGCTTGGAGTTCCCCTCGGCGACATGGCGCAGGAACACCCCGGCCAGGCAGTCGGCCTGCTGTTCCTTGACCAGCGCGTCCATGGTGAGACCGCGCAGCAGGTCGGCCTGGGCCTGGATGGCGTGGCCGTACTCGTGGGCCAGCACCATCACCACCGACATGTCGTCGAACCGGTTGATCAGCAGCGGCAGCAGTACCGAGCGGTCCCAGCCGATGGTGTGGTTCAGCGGGCAGTACGCGGCGTTGACCAGCTGGTAGGTGCTGCTGAAGCAGAAGTTCACCGCCTCGGACTCCGGCGCCTTGGCCGACCACGAGATGTACTTCGAGGCGGGCTTGAAACTGCCGCGGAAGGTCTTGGAGTACTCGGTCTGCCAGAACTCCTCGATATCGGCGATGGCGTTGAGCGCGAGGGTGTCCACCGCGCCGCCGTCGCCGTTGTCGGCCTTCTTGTCGGTGTCGGGCACGCCGGAACGCGGTCCGCTCGGGCCGGTGGCCGAGGCCGCCCCCGCCACCTCCCACGGATTGTCGATGGCCGCGACGGCCTTGTCACCGGCGACGGTGTCCGCCGAACAGCCGGTGGTCAGTACCCCGACGCTCACCAATGCCGCGGCTGCGGCAATGGCGAAGCGATGCTTGATCATGCGCTGATTCCTCCCCGGGAAAGACGCGGACACGAGCAGTCCGCTGTCGAGCGCTCACATGGTAGTCGAGATCGCTCAGCGGTCCAGCCGGACCGTGGCCAGCACCGCGCGGTGATCGCTGCCCGGAATGGTCAGCGCGCGTACCTGTTCGGCGACGCCGCCGGCGAGCAGGATGTGGTCGATGCCGATCACCGGACCCCATCGGCGATCGGCCGGGAAGGTGAGCAGCATCCCGTCACCGGTTTGTTCCGCGGCCGCCTCGAACCGGCCGTCCAGCAGCGCCCGATAGGCCGAATGGTGCTGGGTGGCATTGAAATCCGCGCCGACGACCGCCGGTCCGGTGACCCCGGCCAGGATCTCGTCGACCCGGCGCAGTTCCGCCGACCACGCGTCGAAGTTCAGGTTCGGCGGGATCGGGTGGAAGGCGAACACCGAGATGTCGCCGCGCTGCGGATGCCGCATGGTCGCGGAGATATTGCTCATGATGAAGCCGTCGTATTTCACGGTGTCGTGCAGCGGGTACCGGCTGTAGATGCCGGTCCCGCCGCCGCCGGACCGCGCCGGTTCCAAGTAGACGTGCGGCAACTGCTCCTCGAGCCCGGCCGCGCGCAGCCGCACGATCGCGTCGTCGGTCAGTTCGTCGACGGTGAGCACGTCGACGGCGTTGTCGCGCACCACCTGGGTCACCGCGACCGGGTCGGCCCGGCCGAACAGCAGATTCGATTGCAGCACCACGAGTTCCGGTCCGTCGGCGGCCCGGCTGTCGGGCACGTACGGCGGCACCAGGGTCCACAGCACCCCCGCGAGCACCACCCCGGCCACTCCCGCGCTGCGCCACCTGCGCGCCGCCAGCAGCAGCACGACGCCGAGTACGGCGCCCAGCATCAACCACATCGCCCCCGAGGCCAGCAGCACCAGATTCCGCCGCTGCCAGTGCCCGGCGTGCAGGACCAACCCCGCCACCGCCGCGACCAGTGCGCCCCACCCCAGGCCGAGCAACGCCCGGTCCATCCATTTACGCATCATCGGGCCAGCCTAGGCGGCACGATCCCAGGGCCCGCTGTGGCGGTTCTGAGGGAACTCTGAGGCCCGCTACAGCGGCAGGCCCGCCTCGATCCAGTTGTAGGCCTGGATCTTGCGGGACTGCGGATCGTTGACGACCTGGTTGATCAGGTCGTTGATCTGCTCGGTGGACAGCGGATAGCCGTAGTGCTCGGCCGCACCGGCCGAGGCCCACAGCGAGGCGAACAGCCCGGGACCGCCGAGCAGGTGGGTCAGGGCCGTGGCGACCTCGTCGACGGTCCCGAGCACGCCGTGCACCAGCGCGATCGCGATGTCCTCGTCACCGGGCAGCGCGCCGGGGGCCAGCGCCCCGGATTCGACCACCCGCTGGGCCAGCCAGGTGCCGGGGATCAGCGGGTTCGGACCGACGGCATCGCCCAGGTAGTAGCGCCATTCGCCGGGGTTGCCCTGGTCGAAGGCGTGGATGTAGAAGGTACGCGTCAGCGCCCACAGGGCGATGTAGCGCAGCGCGAGCAGTTCGGGACCCAGCTCCGGGCCGTCCGACTCGGCCCGGTCCTTCTCCAGCAGATTCCAGGCGAAACGGAACCAGACCTGCTCGGAATTGCCCACCCAGGTCGCAGGCAACCGCTCGGCCAGGGCCGCGACATCGGCGGCGGGGCCGTCGAAGCCGAGATCGCCGGAGGCCTCCACGCGCAGATTGTCGACATAGCCGCGCAGCGCGTCGACGGAGGTGAACACCGCGTAGCCCAGCTGGGCCAGGCGGGTGAGATCGGCATTGGCGGGCTCGAACACCAGCACCACCGGCATGCCGACGCCCGGTTGCAGGCCGTCGGGCCAGAACGCCTCGGCGACGGCGAGTTCGCGGCCGGTGATCGGGTCGGCGACCTCGCTGTCGAGCAGCGGGAAGCCGAAGCCGTCGGCCACCAGGTCGTCGACCAGGGCGTTGACCTGATCCACCGCCGGATCGCCCAGGGTCGCCCCGGCGACCCCGACGGTGAGCAGGTTCGGCCGGTGCAGGGTGCCGGTGCGCAGTTGCTCGAGGAACGCGTCGGCCGCCGCCGACAGCAACAGCCTGCGCGCGCGCAGGAATTCGCGGTAGTTCTCCAGCCGCCACAGCGCCGGATCGGCCGGGATCCACTGCGAGGCCAGCACACCGGGGTTGCGGCGCTCCACCTCGGCGAGATATTCGGCGGGTTCGCGTTCGCCCAGTTCGGTTTCCGAGTCGGGGCTCAGGAAGCAGAAGTTGGCGATGGCGTTGATCTCGTTGCGCTCGTAGCCCGCGTCGCGCAGCATCGTCTTGGGGAACAGGTAGTGCACCTGCACCGGGGTGCGCTCGCCGAACTGCGCGATGCCCAGTTCCGAGCCGCTGCCCAGATCGCGCGAACCGTCCACGCGGGTCAGCAGATACAGCAGGGGGTAGAACCGGGAGCCACGGGTGGCGCCGGAGAAATCGTCGGCGCACAGGTCCAGCGAGCCGCCGCGCAGTCGCTCCAGCGAGGCGATGAGACCGTCGATCCCGCCGCGTTCGAGGGTTTCGTAGTCCTGCTGCAGGAAGGTCTCGGTGGACCCGCTGAACCGGCCCCACAGCGCCTGGTGCACATACCAGTACAGCACCCGGTCGCGGTGCAGGTCGTTGTCGAAGTGGCCGCCGTTGAGGAACAGCAGCCGGGTGATCACCGGAATCGCGTAGCGGCCCATCAGGACCCGGTCGTGGTCGAGGCCGAGGCGGCCTGCCACCGTGTCGAGGAAGGTGTCGACCTGGACGGCGGTGTCGCTGAGCGCCTGCTCGAACTCCGCGGGAGCCAGATCGCCGAGCGCGTCGAAGTGCGCGCGGCCGTTGCCCACCGCGATCACGTTGCGCAGCAACCAGTCCAGGGTGAAGGTGTAGCCGTCCTTGTCCCAGCGGATCAGGTGGTCGCGCAGGTTGCCGCGGGCCTGCGGCCACTGCGCGCACAGGGTGGCCAGTGCCAGGTCGCCCTTGGACAGCTTGGTGCCGCCGGAGTTGACCCGGTTGAAGATGTCGACCACCTCGTCGACGGTGCGATCCGAGCCGGTGATGGTCTCCACGTTGAACTCGCGGTGGGTGATCTCGCGCAGCTTGTTGAGCCGGGTCAGGTAGACCGCCAGCGTATCCGGGGCCTCGTCGGGGAACCGCGACAGATAGTGCATCGGCCCCTGCGCGAACAGTTCGGTGATGTCGATCCAGGCCGGGCTGGTGTCGCGGCCCGGGATCTGGAACTCGAAGACCTCACGCTCGACGTCGAAATGCAGGCCGGTGAAGGCGATCGCGTCGCCCTCGAAGAACGACGGCGCGCGCCCGCGCACGATGCCGTAGAGGGTGGTGATGCGCTGCTGGCCGTCGAGCAGCAGCTGGCGCAGGCCCGAACCGGTGGCCGTGCCGCGCACCGCGATGTCCTCGGACCCGGTCTCCCACACCAGCAGCCCACCGACCGGATAGCCCAGGTACAGCGACCGCATGAGCCCGCGCACCTGATCCCGGTTCCACACGTATCCGCGCTGGAACTCCGGCAGGAGGACCGCACCGGAGTCGATCTGGTCGAGCAGGTTGGACAGACGTGTCACGGCAGCCTTTCGATCGCGATCCGGGTAGCGGCGAAGCGCCCCATCGTTGCACGGATCGTACCGACAAACACCGACACTCCAGCGGCCGAACGGAACTGAGGCGGGCGTATCCGGTCAGCGCGGGCCGGTCACCGCGTCGCGGAACTGCGGCGAGGCGTAGAACGGGGCCAGCCTGCGGCGCAGGACGGTGTCGAGATAGCCACGCTCGTCGAGCTTTTGGAGCACCGAGGGGCCGAAGCGCAGCGCCTCCTCGATCAGGTCCTCGCGGCTGACGCCGAGCTCGGCGAGCAGTTCGGTCAGTGGGGTGTCGCCGTACTTGTCGAAGACGTGGTCGATGCCCTCGTCGAGCAGCGCGTGGAAGTAGCCCGTCTCGCGGAAGGTGCGCCAGAACTCGAAGGTGAGTACCACCGCGTCCTCGACGTCCTCGGCCGAGACCAGGTCGCGGAAGGAGCCGACCGCGTCGCCGGTGTGCTTGCGCCAGGTCGCGCGGGCGCTGTCGAGCAGCACCTCGTCGGCGTCGTTGCTGTTGCCGCGCAGGATGAATCGCGCGCCGGTGCGGGTGAGCCTGCCGACGCCGTTCTCGATCGCGGGCAGCGCGGGCTCGGCCAGCCGTGACAGCGCGCCGCGCAGCGTGCCCGCCAGACCACCGCCGGTCTGCTTGCCGTCGTCGACCGCGGTGACCACCGCCCGCTGCACCGCCTCGACGCAGGCGTCGACGGTGACCGGGCTCGACAGCACCAGCCGCACCAGCCGATGGGTGACGTCCATATCGGCCACCGCGTCGACCAGTTCGTCGAACCGGCGCGGATCGACCACGTCGCCGACCTCGAGCTCGTCGTTGACGCGATGGTTGTAGAGCCGGGCCGCGATCTCGCCGACGAGCTCGGGAATCGCGCCCTCCACCGGGATCTGCACGGCGTACTTGTGCGCGACGTCCTTGATCTGTTCCCTGGTCACCGCCTCGGCCAGGGTCAGCTCCTCGGCCTCGTCGAGCAGTCCGTCGACCTCTTCCTCGACGAACTCGAAAAAGCTCTCCCTGCGCAGCAGCTGGTCCTTGTGGAAGGCCACCTGCGCGTCGAGCAGCCGCATCGCCAGATCGAAGCCGTCCCCGTGCCCCTCGTTCGCACCCATGGTGCCCAGATTCGCACACCCCGCGCGACGGCGTGAGCGAGGCGCTCGCAATCGGTCCCGAACAGGCGCGACACGCCCGGGCTTCAGCGGCAGACTCAGCCCAGATCGCCCCTCGACACACCCATCCGAGCAGTTTGCTGGCGAGTATGGCATACTTGGCTGCTGAGACTGGGCTGATCGCAAGTGATCGCCATGGCTCACCTACGGAAAAGACTTTCAAAAATCATGACTCAAGGCACTGTCAAGTGGTTCAACGGCGAGAAGGGCTTCGGCTTCATCGCCCAAGACGGAGGCGGCCCCGACGTCTTCGTGCATTACTCGGCCATCAGCGGCTCCGGCTTCAAGTCCCTCGATGAGGGTCAGCGAGTGGAGTTCGAGGTCGGCCAGGGCCAGAAGGGCCCTCAGGCTCAGGACGTCCGCGCCATCTGATTCCGGCGCTCCAGTAGTCAAGCCCCGCACCCTCGGTGCGGGGCTTTTCTCGTTCTCACTCCCCGCCGAAGACCCGCTCCACGACCGCCTTGGCGCGCCGGGTGATCCGCATGTAGTTGTCGAGGAACTCCGAACCGTCGTCGGTCGGCCAGCCCGCCACCCGCGCGACCGCCGACAGCAACCGGCCGGGACCGGGCAGCTGATCGGTGGCCTTGCCCTTCACCAGCACCAGCGCGTTGCGGGCGGCGGTGGCGGTGATCCACGATTCGCGCAGCAGCGCCACGTCGTCGGGTTCGAGGATGCCCTCGGCCTCGATCACATCGAGTGACTGCAGGGTCGAGGTGTTGTGCAGGGCGGGCACCTCGTGGGCGTGGCGCAACTGCAGCAGCTGCACGGTCCATTCGATGTCGGCCAGGCCGCCGCGTCCGAGTTTGGTGTGGGTGGCCGGGTTGGCCCCGCGCGGCAGCCGCTCGGAGTCGACCCTGGCCTTGATCCGGCGGATCTCGCGCACCGCGTCGGCCGACACACCGCCGGCCGGATAGCGGATCGGGTCGATGACGTGCAGGAAGCGCACCCCCAGATCCTGATCGCCGGCCACCTGGTGCGCGCGCAGCAGCGCCTGCACCTCCCACGGCTGCGCCCACTGGTCGTAGTAGGCCTGATACGCCGCGAGCGTGCGGACCAGGGCGCCGTTGCGGCCCTCCGGGCGCAGGCCCGCGTCGACCTGCAGGGGTGGGTCGGTACTCGGCGCGCCCAGCAGCCGCTGCACCTTCTCGGCCACGCCGATCGCCCACTTCATCGCGGTGGTCTCGTCCTCGCCGGGACGCGGATCGCAGACGAACAGCACGTCGGCGTCGGAGCCGTACCCCAGTTCCATGCCGCCGAGCCTGCCCATGCCGATCACCGCGAAGTCGGCGGGCGCCCGGGCGCCGCGCTCGGCCTCCGACGCGCGGATGACCGCCCGCAGCGCGGCCTCGAGCACCGCGACCCACACCGAGGACAGCGCCGCGCACACCTGCGGCACGTCCAGCATGCCGAGCAGATCGGCCGAGGCGACCCTGGCCAGCTCGTGGCGGCGCAGCGAACGCGCCGCGGCCACGGCCCGGCGCGGGTCGTCGTAGCGGGCCGCGGCGGTCTGGATACCGCGGGCCACATCGTCGGGTTGTGGACCGAGCAGCTGCGGGCCGCCGGGGCCGTCGGCGTACATCCGGATCGTCTCGGGGGCGTTGATCAGCAGGTCGGGCAGGTATTCCGAGGAACCGAGCACGATCATCAGCCGCTGTGCGATGGCGCCCTCGTCGCGCAGTTCGCGCAGGAACCAGATCTGGTCGTCGAGCCCCTCCGAGACCCGGCGGTAGGCCAGCAGGCCCGCGTCGGGATTGGGGGTGTCGCCGAGCCATTCCAGCAGGGTCGGCAGCAGCAGCGCCTGGATGCGGCCCTTGCGCGAGACCCCGCCGGTGAGCGCCTTGAGGTGGCCCAGGGCGTTCTCCGGTGCCGCGTAGCCGAGGGCGGCGAGCTGACGGACGGCGGCGTCGGGGCTCAGGCGCAGCGCGTCGGAGTCCATCCGGGCCACCGCGTCGAGCAGCGGCCGGTAGAACAGCTTGGCGTGCAGGCGCCGCACCCGCACCGCGTTGCGGCGGATCTCGGTGTCGAGCACGCCCACGGCGTCCTGGCGGCCGTCGGGACGGATGTGGGCGGCGCGGGCCAGCCAGCGCATGCCCTCCTCGTCGTCGGCGGCGGGCAGGGTGTGGGTGCGCTTGAGCCGTTGCAGTTGCAGGCGGTGTTCGAGCAGGCGCAGGAACTCGTAGGAGGCGGTGAGGTTGGCGGCGTCGTCACGGCCGACGTACCCGCCCGCGGCCAGTGCCGCCAGCGCCTCGACGGTATTGGTGACGTGCAGCGACTCGTCGACCCGCCCGTGCACCAATTGCAGCAGCTGCACGGCGAATTCGACATCGCGCAGGCTGCCCGCGCCGAGCTTGAGCTCCCGCTCGCGCAGGTCGGCCGGGACCAGATCCTCGACGCGGCGGCGCATGGCCTGCACGTCGGCGACGAAGTCGGGCCGCTCCGAGGCGGTCCACACCATCGGCATCAGCGCGTCGCGATACTGCTGCCCGAGCTCCAGGTCGCCGGTCATCGGCCGGTTCTTGAGCAGGGCCTGGAACTCCCAGGTGCGCGCCCAGCGCTTGTAGTAGGCCAGGTGCGAGTCGAGGGTGCGCACCAGCGCGCCCGCCTTGCCCTCGGGACGCAGGGCCGCGTCGACCTCGAAGAAGGCCGAGCCCGCCACGCTCATCATCTCCGCGGCCAGCCGGGTGGCGGTGGCGTCGGCGGGTTCGGCGACGAACACCACGTCGACATCGCTGACGTAGTTCAGTTCGCGCGCACCGCATTTGCCCATCGCGATCACCGCCAGGCGCACCGGCACCTCGCCGTTCTTGCAGACCCGCGCCACCGCGACCGACAGCGCGGCGGTGAGCGCGGCGTCGGCCAGATCCGACAGGTGCATACCGACCACGGTGTAGGGCGGCACCGGCTCGTTCTCGACCGTGGAGGCCAGATCGACGGCGGCCAGCAGCATCAGCTGATCGCGATACCTGCCGCGCAGCAACGCGATCGCCTCCGGCCCGGCGATCCCGGCCCGGAACAGCATGGGCCCGGCGTGCGGTCCGGTCTCGGGTTTCGCGTCGACGGCGTCGAGCAGATCGGCGATCAGCTCCTCGCGCGGCGGAAGTTCCGGGCGGCGCAGGATCTTCCACGCGGCGGGCGCGGCGACGAGGTGGTCGCCGAACGCGGTGGAGGAACCGAGCAGCCCGAAGAGCCTGCCGCGCAGGCGCGTCTCGGCGCGTATGGCCGAATCCAGTTCGGCCCACCCGTCTTCCAGCGATTCGCGCAGCCGGATGAGCGTGGACAGCGTCAGATCGGCGTCGGGGGAACGCGACAGCGCCCAGAGCACGGGCACGCCGTCGACATTGTCCCAGCCGAGCTCGCGCAGGGATGCCGCCGCTGTCGGTTCGAGAAGACCTAGCCGGCCGACGCCGGGAACAGCGGAGCGGGCAGTCGGAGGCCGGACCATGCCGATAAAACTACAGGGTCCGGGCTACGAAGTCGTCACGCCGTCAGAGGCTCAGGTACTCCTTCAGCTCCCACGGGGTGACCTGGCTGCGGTAGTCGGCCCACTCCCGGCGCTTGTTGCGCAGGAAGAAGTCGAACACGTGCTCGCCGAGGGTCTCGGCCACCAGCTCCGAGCGTTCCATCGCCTGCAGCGCCTCGTCGAGGGTGCCGGGCAGCGAGCGGAAGCCCATGGCGCGACGCTCGGCGTCGGTCAGGGCCCACACGTCGTCCTCGGCCTCGGGCGGCAGGGTGTAGCCCTTCTCGATCCCGCGCAGCCCGGCGGCCAGCAGCACCGCGAAGGTCAGGTAGGGGTTGCAGGCCGAATCGGGGCTGCGGATCTCGACGCGGCGCGAGGAGGACTTGTTCGGCGTGTACATCGGCACACGCACCAGCGCCGAGCGGTTGGACCGGCCCCAGGAGGCCGCCGTCGGGGCCTCGCCGCCGTGGATCAGGCGCTTGTAGGAGTTGACCCACTGGTTGCTGATCGCGCTGATCTCCGGGGCGTGCTCGAGGATGCCCGCGATGAACGAGCGCGCGGTGAGCGAGAGGTTGTTCGGGTCGTCGGGGTCGGCGAAGGCGTTGGACTCGCCCTCGAACAGGCTCATGTGGGTGTGCATGGCCGAACCCGGGTACTGGGAGAACGGCTTGGGCATGAACGTCGCGCGCACGCCCTCGTCGATCGCGACCTCCTTGATGAGGTAGCGGAAGGTCATCACGTTGTCGGCCATCGACAGCGCGTCGGCGTAGCGCAGATCGATCTCCTGCTGGCCGGGGGCGCCCTCGTGGTGGCTGAACTCCACCGAGATGCCCATCGACTCGAGCGCGTCGATGGCGTGGCGGCGGAAGTTGGGGGCCGAGTCGTGCACGGCCTGGTCGAAGAAGCCGCCGTTGTCGGCCGGGACCGGGGCGCCGTCCTTGAGATTGTTCTCCAGCAGGAAGAACTCGATCTCGGGGTGCACGTAGCAGCTGAAGCCCACGTCGGCGGCCTTGTTGAGCTGACGGCGCAGCACGTGGCGCGGGTCGGCCCAGGACGGGGAACCGTCGGGCATGGTGATGTCGCAGAACATGCGCGCGGAGTGCTGGTGACCCTTGGAGGTCGACCAGGGCAGCACCTGGAAGGTCGACGGATCGGGACGCGCGACCATGTCGGCCTCGGACACCCGCGCGAAGCCCTCGATCGCCGAGCCGTCGAAGCCGATGCCCTCCTCGAAGGCGCCCTCGAGCTCGGCGGGAGCGATCGCGACGGACTTCAGGTAGCCCAGCACGTCGGTGAACCAGAGACGTACGAAGCGGATGTCCCGCTCTTCGAGCGTCCGCAGCACGAATTCCTTCTGGCGATCCATACGGCGAGCGTAAGCACCTGGCGTTAAATCCGTGTTACATACACGCGTGGGTTTGCGTTCCGATCGCGGTGCGCGTGCCCCTCACCGGCCACGACGCCGCCCCGGGACCTCTCAGCATGTGAGATCGGAGGCGGGCGTGGTGAGTTCGACGAGGTAGTCGATGACCGCGTCGTCGAGGCAGCTGTCCCCCGCGACCAGCGCCGCGGTGTGCCGGTTGCCACGGAAGGTGATCAGTTCGGCGCCCAGTTGCGCGGCCAGGTCGACGCCCGCCTGATACGGCGTGGCCGGGTCCTCGGTGGTCGAGACCACGACCACGGTGGGCAGGCCGGGGGCCGAGATGCGGTGCGGGGTGCTGGTGTTGGGCACCGGCCAGGACGCGCACAGTTCCAGCGGCGCGGCGCCGGTGCCCTTGCCGTCGTCGAGGAAGGGGGCGGCCTTGCGGTATTCGGTGTCCTGACGGCCGGTCACGGCCGGATCGGTGACGCGCGGGTCGTCGACGCAGCGGATGGCGTTGAAGGCGTCCTGGGTGTTGGCGTAGCTGCCGTCCTCGCGGCGGCCGTCGTACATGTCGGCCAGTTGCAGCAGGGTGTCGCCCTTGCCCTCGCGCAGTTCGAGCAGGCCCTGGGTGAGCACGTTCCACAGGTCGTCGGTGTAGAGGGCCTGCTGCACGCCGGTGATCGCGTCGCCGTAGCTGAGCCCCCGCGGGTCGGCGGTGGCGGCGGGAGTGGTCTCCAGCGGACCGACCAGTTCGCGGAAACGGGCCACCGCCTGGGCAGGGTCGGTGCCGAGCGGGCATTCGGCGTGGGTGGCGCAGTCGGCGGCGTAGGCGTTGAACACGCCCTGGAAGCCCGCGGCCTGGCGCAGCGATTCCTGCACCGGGTCCTGGGAGGAGTCCACCGCGCCGTCGAGGACCAGGGCGCGCACGTTCTGCGGGAACTTCTCGGCGTAGGCCGAACCCAGGCGGGTGCCGTAGGAGTAGCCCAGGTAGCTGAGCTTCGCGTCGCCCAGCGCGGCCCGGATGACGTCCATGTCCTGGATCACCTCGCGGGTGCCGACGTGGGCGAGCAGGTCGGTGCCGGTGCGTTCGGCGCAGCGGCCGGCGTACTCGCGGTTGTCGGCTTCGGCCGCGGCGATGCCCTCGGGGGTGTTGTCCAGCGGGGGTTCGGCGCGTTCGGCGTCGGCCTGCTGCGGGGTCAGGCAGACGATCGCGGGCAGCGACGAGCCGACGCCGCGCGGATCGAAACCGACCCGGTCGAAGCGCTCGGCCAGCGGGGTACGGTTGCCGATCCCGACCATCGACAGGCCCGAGACGCCGGGTCCGCCGGGGTTGAGCAGCAGCGAGCCGATCTTGTTCTTGCCGGTCGCGGGGATGCGCGACAGCGCGATCTGGGCGGTCTCGCCGTCGGGTCGCGCGTAGTCGACCGGCACGGTGACCCGCGCGCACTGGGCATTGGGTGGCAGCCGGTCGTCGGGGCTGCCGTAGTCCGTGCACGAACCCCAGTCGACCTGCTGCTGGTAGAAGCGGTCCAGCCCGGCGGGCGGTGGCGGCAGCGGCGCGCTCGGGGTCGCCTGCTCGGCGGAGCATCCGGTGACGACCAGCGCGCAGAGCGCGCCGAGGGTGACGACGAGCCGGCCTCGCTGCACAGTGGCCCACCTTTCCGCGCCGCGGGGGCGCACAGCACGATGCGCCCGATCGGCGCGACAGGGCTCGGGTGTCACGGTAGCCGAGCCGCTGGTGTGACCGATCACACCGGCCCGGCCCCTTAAGCGGCCCCCGGCGCGGGTGGCACACTGGATTCGTCAGAAAAACCCGGGGACCCGCTACGGGCCTCGAGGAACCAGACGAAAGGGACGATGATGTCCGTCTCCGATGAGCAGTCCCCTGCCTACGGTGCCGCTCCCGCCGACACCGCCTCGACCGAGCGGCCTCGCCGCAAGACCCGCGTCCAGCATCTGCAGCAGATGAAGGCCGAGGGCGAACGCTGGTCGATGCTGACCGCCTACGACTACTCCTCCGCGCGCCTGTTCGAAGAGGCGGGCATTCCGGTGCTGCTGGTCGGCGATTCCGCCGCCAATGTGGTCTACGGCTACGACACCACCGTGCCGATCACCGTCGACGAGCTGATCCCGCTGGTGCGCGGTGTTGTGCGCGGCGCCCCGCACGCGCTGGTCGTGGCCGACCTGCCGTTCGGCACCTACGAGTCCTCCCCGCAGCAGGCGCTGGCCACCGCCACCCGCTTCATGAAGGAGGGCCAGGCGCACGCGGTGAAGCTCGAGGGCGGCGAACGCGTCGCCGAGCAGATCGCGCTCATCACCGCCGCGGGCATCCCGGTGATGGCCCACATCGGCTTCACTCCCCAGAGCGTGAACACCCTCGGCGGTTTCCGTGTGCAGGGCCGCGGCGACGGCGCCGAACAGCTCATCGCCGACGCCATCGCCGTGCAGGAGGCCGGTGCGTTCTCGGTGGTCATGGAGATGGTGCCCGCCGAGCTGGCCGGCCAGGTGACCCACAAGCTCACCATCCCCACCGTCGGTATCGGCGCCGGCGCCGACTGCGACGCGCAGGTGCTGGTCTGGCAGGACATGGCCGGCTACACCAGCGGCAAGACCGCCAAGTTCGTCAAGCGCTTCGGCAATGTCGGCGACGAACTCCGCTCCGCGGCGGCCGCCTACGCCACGGAAGTCCGCCAGGGCACCTTCCCCGGACCGGAACACAGCTTCTGAGCTGACCGCACTCCGAACCCCGCACCGGCGACCTCACGGAGCGGGGCTCGGCGCTCCGACAAACACCCGCACTCCTGGCAGACTCGACGGCGACATTCGCCGACCAGTCATGAGGTACCGATGCATCGCCGCTGGATTTCCCGAACCGTCGTCTCGCCGGCAGCAGCGCTCGCCGTCGCGGGTCTGACCGCCTGCGGCGGTGCGCAACCCGCCCAGGACGACGCGGCGGCGACCACCACTGCCACCGTCGCGACCACCACGGCCGCCAAGCCCGGCGAGGTGACCATCAGCGACGCCGCCGCCACCGAACTGTGCGAGATGATCCGCCACGAGCTGTCGAACTTCCGGGTGCAGGGCCCGACGCTGGGGCGGTTCTCGCTCAACGCGATGGTGCACGAGTGGGCGCTGCGCAACGGCGGGATCAACGGGCAGGTACTGGCCGACAAGGCGATCGTCGACCGGGTGACCACCGCCGCCTGCGCCGAGGTACGCACCGAGGCGCTCACCGCCCTGGAGCTGCCGAATCTGGCCGCGGGACTGGCCTTCTGATGCGCGAGCTCTATCCCGGGATCGAGCCGTTCGAGGACGGCCTGCTCGACGTGGGCGACGGCCAGTCGGTGTACTGGGAGGTCAGCGGAAACCCGGACGGCAAGCCGGTGGTCTTCGTGCACGGCGGACCGGGCGGTGGCACCGGCCCGTTGCAACGGCGCTTCTTCGATCCGGCGGTGTACCGGATCGTGCTGTTCGATCAGCGCGGCTGCGGAAAGTCGGTGCCGCACATCGCCGACGGTGCGAGCCTGGCGACCAACACCACCGCGCATCTGATCGCCGACATGGAACTGCTGCGCGCGCGGCTCGGGATCGAGCGCTGGCAGGTGTTCGGTGGGTCGTGGGGTTCCACGCTGGGCCTGGCCTACGCGCAGGCGCATCCCGAGCGGGTCACCGAGCTGGTGTTGCGCGGCATCTTCCTGTTGCGGCGCAAGGAGATCGACTGGTACTACAACGGCGCGGCGGGCAATGTCTACCCGGCCGAATGGGCGAAGTTCCTGGCTCCGGTGCCCGTCGAGGAGCGCGAGGGCGACCTGGTCGAGGCGTATCACCGGCTGCTGCACGCCGACGATCCGCAGGTCGCGCTCGACGCCGCGGTGGCCTGGTCGACCTGGGAGGGCGCGACGAGTTCGCTGCTGCCGCAACCGGATCGGATCGCCGAGACCGGCGAGGCGCGCTTCGCACTCGCCTTCGCGCGCATCGAAAACCACTATTTCCGGCACGGCGGATTCCTCGACGAGGGACAGTTGCTGCGTGACATCGATCGGATCGCCGACATCCCCGGGGTGATCGTGCAGGGCCGCCACGACATCGTGTGCCCGGCCGTCAGCGCCTGGGACCTGCACACCGCGTGGCCCGGCTCGACGCTGCACATCGTGGAGGACGCGGGGCACACCGCGCACGAGCCCGGCATCACCCACCATCTGGTGGCGGCGACCGACGCGTTCGGGAAGCGAGACTGAATCATGGCGACCACGGCCGCAACCGCCCTGCGCACCGCCCTGCGCGAGGACATCGACCGGCTGCTGGCCGCCGAACCGGACGTGCGCGCCGACGCCGACGACTCGGTGCACCAGATGCGGGTGGCCACCCGGCGGCTGCGCAGCGTGCTGCGCTCCTATCGCGCGCTGTTCACCGGCAAGCACGCGAAAGCCACCGCGCGCGAACTGAAATGGCTGGCCGATCTACTCGGCGTGGCCCGCGACGCCGAAGTCCGCGCGGCCCGCTTCCGGACCCTGCTGCGCGACTACGACGAGGTCCCGGTGGAGGTGATCCGGGCCCTGGTCGGCGCGTCGCGGCACGTGTACGCCACCGGCCACGCCGAGATCCTCACAACCCTCGACGGCCCCCGCTACCGCCGCCTGGCCGACACGCTCACCGCGTGGCGCACCGATCCCCCACTCACCGACGACGCGGCGCACACCGAGGCCGTGGGCGCGTTCGAGCGGGTGCTGCGGCACGACCGCGAACACCTGCGCGCACTGGTCCTCGCCGAACCGGACGCCGCCCCCGCCGACCGCGTCGAACTGCTGCACGACATCCGCAAGGGCGCCAAGCGTTTACGGTATTCCTGCGATGCGGCGAGCCCGGTCCTCGGCGACGCGGCCGCCGATCTCGGCGCACAGGCCAAACGCCTGCAGACCGTCCTGGGTGATCACCGCGACGCCGTCGAATCCCGCGAGGCCATCCAGGCGGCCGCCGCCGACCTGTCCCCCACCGGCGCCACCGTGTTCGAGCTGCTGGCCGATTCGGAGGAAGCCGCCGCTGGGCAGGCCCTGGCGCGGTATCCCGCCGCCGCGGCCTTCATCACCGGAATCCCCTGACCCCTGCCCGGTTTTCAGGACCGCTAACCGGCCGGGGATGCCCGTGTTCCCGCGCGTCCCCGGCGGCGCACCGCCGTCACCACCGCCCACACGACGGTGGCGGGCAGGGCGATGACGAGCACGAGGATCGCCGGATACAGCAGCGCGGGCAGCATCATCCCGAAAGCGCCGAGCAGCAGGCCGACAGCGATCTCGCGGGCCCGGCCGCCTACCCGCAACGCCACCAGCCAGCCGACGAGCAACGCCGCCCAGATCGGCATGCTCACCTCCGGCAGGTCCACGTCGCCGCCCACCAGCGTGGACAGCGCGGCCAGCGGGAACACCAGCGCGACGGTGCCGAAGCCGTACGGCCCGAAAGCTCGCAGCTGTACCGTCTCGTCGGTCTCGTTGTCGTCCATCCGTCTACCCCAGGATTCCGGCGCCGATACCGACCACCACATTCAGCCCGCAGGCCACCAGTAGCCCGAGCGCGATCCCGCGCGCGACCACCCGCCCGTCCCAGCGGCGCAGCAGCGCCGCCACGGGCACCGCGACCAGCACACCGGTGAGCGAGCCGAGCGGCAGCGCCCACCGCTCCGGCAAACCGGTCGTGCCGTCCAGCACAGCGCCGGTGACGAACGCCAGCGCGTACGCGAGCACAGCGAACACGGTCAGCGCGAGGGTCGCGCTCATCCAGTACCGCTGCTGCGGCGGAATCAGCGCGCTCATCCGAGCGGCATATCGCTCGGGGTGATCTTGCGGACCACCGGCGGATTGTCGGTGCCGCCCGCCTTGGTGCCGGGCAGATCGTAGGTACCCGGATACCCGGGGCCCGGATCGCCTTCGGGGAACTGCTGGATGGCCTTGAACTTGTCGAAGACCTTCATGTCCGAACCCGGGACCTCGTGGTGGAAGGGCAGATTCGCGACCGGTCCGTGTTCGCCGCCGGTCACCGCGGGATCGACGGCGATCTCCTTGACACTGCCGTCCTGACGTTCCTGATACACCTCGAGGGAGGGGTAATCGGTGCGGGTGCCGTGCACGGTGACATCCCCGCCGTTCTGGCCCGGCACGAAGACCAGGTCACCGTTGACCGTCCAGATGCCGGATGGATCGGGCGAATGCGGATTGCCCGCGTCGTAGTCCACGCGCACCGAACCGTCGGCGGCCTGCCACACCGTGGCGTCGGGCGCATCGACGTCCACCTCGCCGCTGGTCGAGACCGACGGATTCTGCCGCACGACGACGATGCCGTTCTCGTAGTCGACGTAGGTGGTCACCCTGGCGTGCTCGGGATCGAAGTTCGGATCGTTGGTCCGGTTGTCGCCCAGGTCCTTCGGCACATTGAAGACCTTCTCCTGCTCGATCCACTGCGAGGTGCGCACCACCCCCTGCCCCGGCACCGGTTCGATGCGCACCACCTTGATCTCGGCGTCGACACCCTTGTACTTGGGGTCGGTGCTCTCCGGGTTCAGCGCCAGCGCGGTCTCCCAGTCGACATTGCTCGACGGGTCGCGGCCGAACACCTTGCGGAATGCCGCCGCCGACGCCTCGCGCCGGGCCGAATCGTTCATCGGGGCCGGGCTGATCGGGGCCTCGGCCTGGATCGGCGAGTCGCCCTCGGGCAGGCCCGCGAAAGCCTTCTCGACGGCGCTCGCCACCGATTCCGCGGCGGTACGCGCGGATTCGAGCGCCTGCTTCACCGAGGCGGTGGCGGCGTCGGCGTCGACCTGTAGCGCACCGGCGGCGGTCGTGTAGGACGAGGCGTCGGGCAGCTGGGAGAGCAGGGTCTGGTGCGTGCTCGCCGACAGGCTGACGGTGCCGTCCTCGGCGACCGTGTAGCCCTTGCCCTCCGCCGAGCGGATGGCGTCGGCCAGCGCGGTGCGGGCGGCGTCGAGGCTGCCCGCTCCCGACTGCGCGGCGGCCGCACCGTCCTGCAGTGCGGTGAGGAACGTCCTGGTGGTGGTGCGCCGCTGCTCGTGCGCGGTGCGCATCGCGTCACCGGCGCTGCCCTGCCAGAAGTCGCGGCCCGCGTCGACCGCGCGATGACTCGCGTCGTCGAAAGCGGTGAGCTCGCCCGCCTGGGCCGACCAGGTGTCACCGCGTGCGGTGAGTGTGGCCGGTTGCCAGGCCAGTACCTGTGTGGTGGTGAGTGTTCCCGCCGTCTGCTGCGCGCCGACAGTCATCGTGCCCCCCTGTTGTCCTCCCGGAACCCCTTCGGCGGTCACTATAACCACGGGCACCGACAGGTGGGCGGTGACGATCAGTCCCCGTAGGCGAAGGCGATCGTGCGGGTCGCGGGGTCGGCGGCGGTGAGGCGGACCCGGACGGTGTGCCCCTCGGGCGGTGCGCCGGTGCAGCGGGCCAGGATCGGTGGGTCGGCGACGAAGATCTCGGCTTCGCGCGAGCCCTCCGCGGCGCGCAGGACGACGGCGTCGAAGGGGGTGCCCAGCCGGGGGCGCAGCACGGTGGCCTCGGTCAGGTCGACGCAGGCACGGTCGACCTTGCCCGCGACGGCGTCGGTGCGGCGCATGGTGTCCACCGCCGCCCCGAGGCCGTCAAGGACCCACCCGGGGACCTCGGTGCCCGCGCAGTGGGCCAGGCAGATCTCGGTGGTGAAGCGGTCGGCCAGGCGGCGCAGCGGGGCGGTGACATGGGCGTAGGGGGCGCCGATGGCGCTGTGGGTCAGGCGATCCGGGCTGGGGTCGTCGAGCTCGGCGAGCAGGGTGTAGCCCGCGCCGCGCAGCAGCGAGGTGGCCTCCGACATCAGTACCAGCGACTCCGCCGAGTTGGCGTCGAGCCCGGCCAGGAACCGGCCCACCGGCATCCCCTCGGGCCAGGCGACACCGAGGGCGGCGGCGGTGCGGCGCATCGACTCGACGGCGCCCGGTGGGGGCGGAGGCATGGTGCGCAGCAGGCCCAGCGGAGTTCCCTTGTGCTCCAGCATGATCCGGGCCGCGCACAGGCCGGTGAGCAGGGAGACCTGCTCGTTCCAGTCGTCGGCCTCGGTGCGCGGTTCCAGCTCCAGCCGCCAGTTCCCGCCGTCGCGGACCACGTCCTGGGCGGGCAGGCGCAGCGAGATGGCGCCGCGGTCGAACCCGTCCTCGACGCGCAGCTTGCCGAACTCGGGCAGCGCGGCGATCGAGGGATGCAGGGTGCCCGCGTCGGCGTCGGCCTGCACGCGCGCGTAGTCCAGCCGCTGCCGGGAGCGCACCAGCGCGCGCGTCACGGTGACGGAGCGGGGAATGGCGGCCGCGTCGAGTTCGATCGTCCACAGGGCGGCGGGCCGGTCGCGGCCGGGCAGCAGGCTGGCGGCGTCCTCGGACAGCACCGGCGGATGCAGCGGCACGGTGCCGTCGGGAAGGTAGAAGGTCTGGCCGCGGGCGAGTGATTCGCGGGCGAGCGCACCGTCCGGCACGATCACCGCGCCCAGATCGGCGATGGCGTAGTGCAGGGTGAAGCCGGTATCGGTGCGGACGAGATGCAGCGCCTGGTCCAGATCCATGGCGCCGGGTGGGTCGATGGTCACGAACTCGATGTCGGTCCGGTCGACCCGGGTGCCCGCGAACGCGTCGACCGCGTCGCGGGCCTCCGAGACGGCCTCGGCCGGATAGTCCGAGGCCAGCCCGAATTCGGAACGGATGGCGCCGAAGTCGACCGGCGCCGAGACGATCCGCGGATGGAGTTCCATCCGTGCAGCGTATTACTGCAGCGCCAGCATGGTGCCGTTGAGCTGGTCGAACGGGCCGTACACGGTGAAGGTGACCCGGCCGTTGGGCACCGACGAGGACACCGCAGCCGCGGCGTCGAGCGCCTGACCGAACGAGGCCGCCGACGGGTGCGGCAGACCGGCGACGGTCAGGCCGAACCGGGTCTGGTGGACCCAGGCGGTATCGGCCGGGCTGAGGTCCACCTGGACCCCACCGGAGAGCGGGGTCACCGCGACCGCGCTCGCCGAGCCCGCGCCCAGCGAGGTGAGAACCGCAGCGGCTCCGGCGATCAGTGCACCGGCGACAATGGAACGAACTACCCGCATGTGAATGTGACCTGCTTCCGCGATCGAATGTGTTGGACTCGCCACGATCGGCGGCGAGCCGGACCGACGGCGAACACTCTATGACCTCCCTCACGTTCCCGGCGAGTTCCCGCGCATATTCACCGACCCGACACACGTGCGGCGGCAGTTGTTACTGTGTCGGCGGCACCCCCGGCAGACGCCGGGGCCGTGCAGCACCCACTTCGATAAAGGGGAGTTCCGAGCGTATGTCGTCGCTGCTTTTCGATTACCTGTTGCCGATCCTCGGCCCGGACCAGGCTGCGTACTGGGCCCAGCTGCTGGTGATCAACCCCGCATAGCTGACGCCTAACAGATCTTCGACCTGTCGCCTCCCGTTCATCCGACGGGAGGCGGCGCGTTTTCCGGGCCATTAGCATCCCGCCTCGTGAGTAGAACTACCGCCGCCCTCGCGGCCAGTGCCACCGTCTTCGCCCTGCTGCTGGCCGGCTGTGGCGACGATTCCGCGGCCACCGAGTCCGCGCCGACCACCACCCCCGCCGCCACCGGCCAGCTCGACGCGAGCAAGGCGGGCATGTTCGTGGTGAGTTACCGCAACGCCTTCCCGAAACTGGCCGAGGGCCGCGACGACGCCGCGCTGAGCGGACTGCTCTCGAAGACCTGTGGTGACATCACCGCGGGCAAATCCAAGGACGACGTGGTCGCCGGGATCGAGAAGAACGCGACCAACGGCACCACCACCGCGACCACCCAAGAGGCGCAGGCGATCTACGAGATGTCCAAGTTCATGTGCTGAGGCCGGCGCACACGAGGCGGCGCTCCCCGGGTGGGGGGCGCCGCCTCGACTGTGCGGGCGGACGAGCCGGCCTGTAAGCCGGATCCTGTCCCCGGTTCGCACCGGGGGGCGACCATCCATCTGGACACACCGTCGCCGGGTGCCTCGAGCGGTCCACCCGCAGGCTCGGGCGAGCAGCCCTCGAACACCTGCGCAGCCGCACCGCGAGGTGCGACCTTCGACCTTGCTCCGGGCGGGGTTTACCTAGCCGCCCCGGTCACCCGGGGCGCTGGTGCGCTCTTACCGCACCGTTTCACCCTTACCGCGCCTGCGCGCGGCGGTTTGTTTTCTGTGGCACTGTCCCGCGGGTCGCCCCGGGTTGCCGTTGACAACCGCCCTGCTCTGTGGAGTCCGGACTTTCCTCGGCCACGGGCAGCGGCACTGTGTACCCGTTCCCGTCGCCGCGGTCGCCCGGCCGACTCGTCCGCAGTGACAGCCTACTCGGTACGGTTAGCTCTCATGGAACGTGTCGACGTCAGTTTCCCCTCGGGTGACCAGCAGTGCGCTGCCTGGCTCTACCTGCCCGACGGTGCGCCCCGGCCGCGCCCGCTGGTGATCATGGGACACGGGCTGGGGGCAACCCGCGAAATGGGGTTGGATCGGTATGCGCGGCGGTTCGTCGCGGCGGGGATGGGGGTGCTGGCGTTCGACTACCGGCATTTCGGGGCCAGCGAGGGCGCGCCGCGCCAGCTGCTGCACATCGCCCGCCAGCGCGAGGACTGGAAGGCCGCGATCGCCTACGCGCGCAGCATCCGGGGCTTCGACGCCACCCGGATCGCGTTGTGGGGCACCTCGTTCGGCGGTGGCCACGTGCTCGCGGTGGCACCGGATGACGACTACATCGCCGCGGTGGTCGCGCAGGTGCCGTTCACCAGCGGCTGGGCCTCGTCGATGGCCAAGGGCCCGATCAGCCTGACCAAGGTGGCCACCCTCGCCGCCACCGACCTGCTGGTGGGCCCGATCCGGCGCAAGCCGATCGGCATCCGGCTGGCCGGGCGCAAGCGCTCGGCGGCGCTGATGAGCGCCTCGGACGTGCCCGAGGGCTACGGCAGGCTGGCCGAGGAGAGCGCGACCTACGAGCCGAAGGTCTCGGCGCGCGTGGCGTTCTCGACGCTGTTCGACGCGCCGGGCCGCCGGGCCAAGGCGGTGAAGGTGCCGGTGTTCTACGCGATCGCCGAGCACGATTCGATCGCCCCGCCCGCCCCCACCCGCAAGGCCGCCGAGCGCACCAAGCACGCGGTGGTCAAGCAGTATCCGGTCGGGCACTTCGACGTCTACTTCGACGACGTGTTCGAGCAGGTCGTGCGCGACCAGACCGACTTCCTGGTCTCGGTCCTGCGCCCCTGAACGAGACCGGGGGCGCGGCAGCCTCGTTCGGCCGCCGCGCCCCCGGTGGGGTTCGCCGGTCAGATGGGCTGGAAGCCCGCGCCGACACCGCCCGCGCGGTTGAGCACATCGAGGATGACCTGGATGGGCTGGAAGTAGGCGGGCGAGTGGATCGGGTTCGCGCCGCCGGTGCACGGGACGTCGAAATCGATCGGGCCGAGGCCGGTGAGCCTGCCCTGGTTCATACCGACCAGACGATCGCCGACCACGACCGGGCCGCCGGAATCACCGGGCTGCGAGCAGTACTGGTTGATCGAGGTGCCCTCGAGCTCACCCCACACCACCCCGCAGCTGCGGCCGCTGGTCCGGCCGTCCGAGCACACCGTGGTGCCGGGGGCGGGCGCGGAGCCGATCCCGGCGACGGTGGTCTGGCCGACCGTGCGCACCGGCAGCACCTTGGCGGCGTCCAGTTGCAGCACCGCGAAATCCAGGTATTCGCCGTCGTCGGAGAAGGCCACGGTGCCGATCACGCCGGCGTGCAGCGCCTGCTCGGCGCCGACCTTCGCCCCGGTCGGGGCGCAGTGCCCGGCGGTGATGCCGACCAGCCTGCCCGCGTTGTCGTGCCCGATGGTGGTCAGCGAGCAGCCGGAGTTGTTGTCGAAGACGATGCCCGAGGCCGCGCCGAGCACCACGCTCGGGTCGGCCGACACGCTACCCACACCGGCGGATGCGGTGAGCGCCCCCGCGATGGCCGCCGCGAACGCCGCCATCCGTAGAAACCTCATCAAGTACCTTTCTCGATGGCCGCGGCATTCCGCGCGCCCGTGAACCTTTCGGGTGCGCGCGCGTGATCGTTACGCAGGCCGCAGGCCAGGGCCGACCGTACCCCGCGGGGGTGGGCGCGGCTAACCGGCCAGGTACGAGGTGTCGTTGACCAGCCGCACCGAGGCGCCGCCGTCGGGATAGAACTCGGCCACGCACAGCGAGGCCAGGTCCAGATGCAGGCGGTACAGCAGCGACGGGCCGACGCCCAGCGCCAGTTGCAGCAGGGTCTTGATCGGGGTGACGTGGCTGACCACCACCACGTTCTGCTCCGGATACAGCGCCACCAGGTCACGGCGGACGGCCTCGATGCGCTCACGCACCTGGTCGAAGCTCTCGCCGCCGGGCGCGGACAGCGACGGGTCACCCAGCCAGGCGCTGTGCAGCTCCGGGTCCCGCTGGGCCGCCTCGGCGAAGGTGAGTCCTTCCCAACTGCCGAAATCGGTTTCGGTGAGTCCGTCGAGGACGCGCACGGGCAGGCCGAGCGCAGTGGCCGCGGCGTCGGCGGTGGACCGGGCGCGCTGCAGCGGCGAGCTCACGACAGCGGCGATATCGCCCTTGGCGGCCAGCATCTTCGCCGCGCGTTCGGCCTGTTCGCGGCCGAGGTCGGTCAGCGGCGGGTTGCCGCGGCCGGAGTAGCGGCGTTCCACCGAGAGCGCGGTCTGGCCGTGGCGCAGCAGCAGCAGACGGGTGGGCCTCCCGACGGCGCCGGTCCAACCCGGGGACGACAGCGGCTGGGCGGCGGTGGTTTTCGCGGGTTCGGTCGCGGTGAACCGTTGTTCGGTCGCGGGATCGGTGACGGCGGGCTCCTGGTCGCCCGGTGCGTGTCCCGCCGCCACGGCCTCGCGGACCGTGCCGACGAGCGCGCCGTCGTCCATCGCCTCGTTGGCCAGCCGGTCGGCGTGGGAGTTCTGCGCGCGCGGAATCCAGGTGAAGCTCACCCGGTCGAACCCGGCGACGAGCGCGCGGGCCTGTTCGGCGAGCGGGATCATCGACGCGTGCTTGACCTTCCAGCGTCCCGACATCTGCTCGACGACGAGCTTGGAGTCCATCCGCACCGCGACCACCCGCGCACCGAGTTCGGCCGCGGCGGCCAAACCGGCGAGCAGACCGCGATATTCGGCCACATTGTTGGTGGCGACGCCCACGTACTCCTTGCGCTCGGCCAGCACCCGCGCGCGGTCGGTGTCGAAGACGACCGCGCCGTAGCCCGCCGGGCCGGGATTGCCGCGCGAGCCACCGTCGGCCTCGACGATCACCTCGGTCACCGGCACGTCAGAGCCCGGATTCCTTGGTGCGCACCATGATCGCGCTGCACTCGGGGCAGCGCAGCACCGCCTCGGGGGCGGCCTTGGCGATGCGCTGCAGCTCGCCACGGTCGATCTCGATCCGGCAGGCGCCGCAGCGGCGGGCCTGCAGCAGGGCCGCGCCCACACCGTGCGCCGCGCGCTGCTTGTCGTAGACGGCGAGCAGTTCGCCGGGGAACAGGCCGATCAGCCCTTCGCGGTCGGTCTCGCAGCGCTGCTGGGCCACGGCCAGGTCGGCCATCGCCTCGTCGCGCAGGCGTTCGGCGTCGGCCAGGTCCTGTTCGGCCTTGCTCAGCCGGGCCCCGGCGTGATCGTGGTCGGCGGCCATCGCCTCGCGCTGTTCCATCACGGTCAGCAGCTCGTCCTCGAGAACCGAGCGGCGCCGCTCCAGGCTGCCCAGCTCGTGCTGGATCTCGGAGAGCTGCTTGGCCGCGACGGTGCCTGCGGTGAGCATGCCGCGGTCGCGGTCCTCCCGCTTGCGCACGGCGTCGACCTCACCCTCGAGCTTGCGGATATCGCGATCCAGGTCGTCGATGCCGATCTCCACCGCGACGGCGGCGTCCTTGTAGCCGGTGCGCTCGGCCGCCAGCCGGGCCACTTCCTGCTGTTCGGGCAGCGCGGTGCGGCGATGGGCGATCCGCGTCAACTCGGCATCGACGGCGGCGAGCTGCAACAGCTTGGACTGGACCGACGGTTCGACATTCAACGCGCACGAACTCCTGAACACGGTGGACGGATGGGTTGGTCAACCGTACCGCGCCGAGGGGGGTGGTCATGCCAGGACCCGAAGGACCCGGGGGTGTGAGGGAACCGATCAGGTCCGGCGCGCGTCCAACCTGATGTGACCGCATCGAATCCGAGTACCGACCTGGTCCTGCCGCTGCGACCGCACGCCTTCGACCATCTCGCCGAGGCACGGCAGCTACAGCTGACCCTGGCCGCGTCGTTGCCGCCGGTATGTCCCGCACACGGCGACCCGGCGACCGGCCCGAAGGACGAGTTTCTGCGGTTCTGGGGCAAGCCCGGCTCCTATCGCCAGGAAGGAGCCGCGCGCCTGCTGCTGGAAGTCGTGAAGAAGGACGTTCTCGGGTCCCTGGTCTCCGAATGCAACGAACCGACGGCGATGATCAAGGCACGCTGGCCGCAGTGCGCGCAGTGCTCGACGCGAAACGACGCGCGAACCAGGAAGGAAATCGCGTTCTGGATGTGCACGCTCGCGCCCATGACCATCGGTCTGGGCCTGCTGGTCGCCGCCCCGTCGGTGTACGCCTGGTTGACCGCTTTCCTCGGGTTCCTGTTCATCTTCCTCATGGCGCACTTCCACGGCCCGATCTTCGCCGGTACCGACCGTTATCTCACCGCGTCGCTGGCCCCGGACGCGAGCGCGGTCACGCTCCGGGTACACCCGGAGTTCGCCAGGGCATGCCCGGAGCTGGACCAGGCTCGATGAAAAGAGGTGCGCCCGGTCAGCCGGTGACGGTCCAGGGGTCGGTGCGCAGGGTGGAGACGCGGGTGGTGAGGGTGGGGAGGGCGGCGCGGACGAACTGTTCGGCCTGGGCGCACCAGGGGAACTCGGTGGCCCAGTGGGCGGCGTCGATGATGGCCGGGCCGCCGCGGCGCAGGTGTTCGTCGACGGGGTGGTGGCGCAGGTCGGAGGTGAGGTAGGCGTCCACGCCCGCGCGGATCGCGGCGTTCAGGTACGAATCGCCCGCGCCGCCGCAGACGGCCACACGCTGGACGAGGCGATCGGGGTCGCCCGCGGCGCGCACGCCCCAGACCGTGCGGGGCAGGCCCGCGCCGACGCGCTCGGTGAAGGCGCGCAGGCTTTCGGGTGCGGGCAGTTCGCCGATGCGGCCGATGCCGAGCGAGGACGGCAGGGGCGCGCGTTCGGTGACGTGGTAGGCCGGTTCCTCGTAGGGGTGCGCGGCGCGCAGGGCGGCCAGCACGGCGAGGCGCGAGGTCGGCGGGGCCACCACCTCCACCGCGTCCTCGGTGACGGTCTCCACCGTGCCGATCGCGCCGATCGCCGGGTTCGCGCCCGCGACCGGCCGGAACTGGCCGGTGCCGGAGGTGTACCAGGCGGCCTCGCGGTAGTCGCCGATCGCTCCCGCGCCCGCGGTGAACAGGGCCGACATCAGTGAGGCGGTGTGGGTCTGCGGCACCTGGATGACCCATTTGTCCACCGGCACCAGCGGTTTGGGGTCGAGCGGGCCGGTGACGGTGAGGCCCACGGCGGCCGCGAGCGCGTCGGAGACACCGGGGTCGGCGGAGTCGGCGTTGGTGTGCGCGGAGAACAGGGCGCAGCCGGAACGGATCAGGCGGTGCAGCAGCGCGCCCTTCGGGGTGTCGGCGGCCACGGTGTCGACCCCGCGCAGCAGCAGCGGATGGTGCACCACGAGAGCCTGTGCGCCCCAGCCGATCGCCTCGTCGACCACGGCGGCGGTGGCGTCGACGGCGAAGACCACCTTGGTGATCTCCTGGGTGGGGTCACCGCAGACGAGTCCGACGGAATCCCACGACTCGGCCAGCTTCGGCGGATACGCCGCGTCGAGCACCCCGATCAGTTCGGCCAGGTCGGTCACCACTGTCTCCTTCGCTCCACCCGAGTTGCCGTCATGGTCGCACGCCCCGAATCCGGTGCGCACCAAGCATGGTCGACCGCCTGTCCAGGGTCCCCGGTGCCCCGCCACAGGGACCGACCGGGCCCACGCGAGCAGGCGGGACCGGTGTCCTACGTGTGCCACGGCGCCGACGCGGACACCGACCGGGAGTCCGCACCTCGCCGTGACTACGGCGCCACGGTCGCGGTCGGAGGTCGCCGGTCAGGATGCGAGTGCTACGCGGCGTCACCGGGTGGCGCAGCGGACTCACCACAGTGCTTCGCCCAGGGCCGCGACGAGCCGGTCGACCTCGGCGGGTCCGCGGACCGCCAGCCGCAGGTGATCCGGGCCGAGGCCGGGGAAGGTGTCGGCGCGGCGGACGGCGATGCAGCGGTCGGCGAGGCGTTTGCGCAGCAGGGGACCGTCCGGGACACGCAGCAGGAGGAAGGGGCCGGTGGCGGGGGTGTGCACGTCGAGGCCGAGGGCGGCCAGGCGTTCGATCATGGCGGCGCGGTCGGTGGCGATGCGCGCCGCGTAGCGCCGGGACTCGGCGACGGCGGCGGGTTCGGCGGTCGCGGTGACGGCCTCGAGCTGGAGGGTGCCCAGCGGCCAGTGCGGACGGCCGTGGGCCAGCCGGGCGAGCACCTCGGGCGCGCCGAGGGCATAGCCACAGCGCAATCCGGCCAGCGCCCACGTCTTGGTGAGACTGCGCAGCACGAGCACGTCCGGCGCGGCGATCCCGGCCAGGGATTCGGGTTCACCCACGCCGGCCACCGCGTCGGCGAAGGCTTCGTCGATGACGAGCAGGCGGCCGGGGCGGCGCAGGGCGTGGAGGGTGGCGGCGGGGTGCAGGATCGAGGTGGGGTTGGTGGGGTTGCCGACGACGACCAGGTCGGCCGCGTCGGGGACCAGGGCGGGGTCCATGGTGTAGGGGCGTTCCAGGAGCACGCGGGTGACCGGGACGCCTGCCTCGCGCAGGGCCAGTTCGGGCTCGGTGAAGGACGGGTGGATCACGGCGGCCAGGCGCGGGCGCAGGCGCGGCAGCAGGGCGAAGCCCTCGGCGGCGCCCGCCAGCAGCAGCACCTCGTCGGGGGTGCGGGCGTGGCGGGTGGCCACGGCGGCGCGGGCGGTGCGGTCGTCGTCGGCGCCCGGGTAGCGGCCGAGGTCGGTGAGGCGGGCGGCGAGGCGCTCGCGCAACCAGGCCGGTGGGGCCAGGCCCTGGACGTTCACCGCGAAGTCGAGCATGCCCGGGCGCGCGTCGACGTCACCGTGGTGGCGCAGCATCGCGGGGTCGACCGAGTCCTCGAACACAACTGAACACCCTACGTGGCGGCGATCCGGCGGCACGGGCGACAATGGGTCGCGTGGGAGCGATTCACGTGACGTTTGTCTGTACCGGGAACATCTGTCGCTCGCCGATGGCCGCGAACATGTTCGCGGCCCATCTGTACCGGGCGGGTCTGGCCGATCGCGTGCGGGTCACCAGCGCGGGCACCGGCTCGTGGCATGTCGGCGATCCGGCCGACCCGCGGACCGAGGCGACCCTGCGCCGGGCCGGTTACGCCACCGAGCACATCGCGGCCACCTTCGGCGACGAGCACCGCGACGCCGACCTGATCGTGGCCCTCGACACCGGACACGACCGGGAACTGGCCCACCGCGGCGTCCCGAGCGAGCGCCGCAGGCTGCTGCGCAGCTTCGACCCCGACGCCGACGGCGCCGACGTGCCCGACCCCTACTACGGCGACCAGGCCGGATTCGACCTGGTCCGCGACCAGATCGAGGCCGCGGTCCCCGGCCTGCTCGACTGGGTGCGCGCCGCGCTCGACGCCCGCACGCCCGCGGACGCGCCGCACTGATGCGCCGCCTCACGTTCCTGCTGCGACCCAGCTGGCTCATTCTCGCGGTGATCGTGGCCGCGTTCGCCTACCTGTGCTTCACCGTGCTGGCGCCCTGGCAGCTGGGCAAGAACACCAGCACCGAGCATCGCAACCAGCTGATCGCCGATTCCGTCCAGGCCGACCCGCTGGCCGTGACGGAGGTGCTCGCCGGCGATCCGGACACCCACACCGAATGGCGCAAGGTGACCGCGACCGGCAGCTATGTGCCGGATTCGACCGTGCTGGTCCGGTTGCGCCACCTCGACGGCGCGCCCGGGTACGCTGTGCTGTCGGCGTTCCGGCTCGACGACGGCCGCACCGTCCTGATCGACCGCGGCCTGGTCGCCGCCGTGGACGGCACCCGTCCGCCCGCGATCGCCGAACCGCCCGCCGGGCCGCAGCGGCTCGAGGCGCGGGTGCGCGCGTCGGAGGGTGTGGTCCCCGACAAGGCACCGAGCACGCAGGACGGGTATCGCCAGGTCTACACGGTCGACACCACCCAGGAATCGGCCGTCCTCGACATCGCGCTCACCCCCGTCCCCACCGGCACCGACAAGGGCGGCTACCTCCAGCTCGACGAGGGCCAGCCCGGCGCCTTCACCCCGTCCCCGCTCCCCCAGCTCGACGCGGGCCCCTACCTCTCCTACGGCCTGCAATGGCTGGCCTTCGGCATCATGGCCCCGCTCGGCCTCGGCTACTTCGTCTTCGCCGAGCTCCGCGCCCGCCGCCGCGAACGCGCCGAATCCCCGGCGACCCCGCATCGCGACGAGAGCACCGCGAAGCCTGAGCCCACGGCGCCGACCACCGAAGCACGGCTCGCCGACCGCTACGGCCGCAACCGCTGACCTGTCACGGGCCCGCGCCCGTCGCGGCGCCTCCGTCGAGGCGTGCGCATCCGCTACCGAGCCGGGCGAACGCTCGTGCTCGGCCGCCTTGTCCAGGTGGGCATCGGGACGTCGGGCCATGCTGCCCAGCACGGAGCGCGGATCGTCGTCGGAGCCGCATCGTCTCCGGACCGGACGACCGTCTCACCGGCGCAACGCCACGACCATCGACACCACCAGGGCGCCCACCTGCACCGCCTCCGACATCCGCACCGCGCGGCGCAGGTCGGCGGTCGTCGGTGCGGGCCCGTCGCCCAGGGTCGGGCGGAGTTCGGCGCCGTGCCGGTACTGCGTGCGACCACCCAGCCGGATGCCGAGCGCGCCCGCCATCGACGCCTCGACCACCCCGGCGTTCGGGCTCGGGTGCTTGGCGGCGTCGCGGCGCCACGCCCGCCAAGCCGCCGCGGGGGTGCCGCCGACCAGGGGCGCGAGCAGGGCGGTGAGCGCCCCGGTGACGCGGGCCGGTGCCAGATTGGCGGCGTCGTCGACGCGGGCGGCGGCCCAGCCGAACTTGCGGTAGCGCTCGTTGCGGTAGCCGATCATGGCGTCGAGGGTGTTCACCGCCCGGTACCCGAGCAGGCCCGGCACCCCGGCGACCCCACCCCACAGCAGCGGCGCCACGGTCGCGTCGGAGGTGTTCTCGGCGATGGATTCCAGCGCGGCGCGGGCCAGGCCGTCGGCATCGAGGACCGAAGGGTCGCGGCCGCACAGTGACGGGAGCAGTTCGCGGGCGCCGGTCAGGTCGCCTGCGTCGAGCCGGTCGGCCATGTCGTGACCGGCCCGCGCCAGGCTGCGGCCACCGAGCGCGGTCCAGGTCGCCAGCGCCGTCGCCACCGTGCCGCCGCGCGCGGCCAGCACCCCGAACCCGACGACCGACCCCACCGCGACGACCTCGTGCACGATCCCGGCCCACCGGGCGTCGAGATAGGTGCGCTGCTCCAAAGCCGCTGCCGCCGTGCCGAATCCGGCTACCGGATGCCAGCGGCGCGGATCGGCGAAGACCCGGTCGAGTGTGAATCCCAGCAGCAACCCGGCCGCCGTCGATGTCCCCTTCTGCACCGGGCGAGAGTAGCCCGAACGCGGGAATGTCACACCCGGCCGTGATGGTTCGTCCTCACTGTGACGGCACTCCTACACTCACCCACACCGGGCCTCACGACCGAACGGCGACCACGATGACCGACGCACCGCACCCCCTCGACCAGGCCGAACTGGCCCGCCGCTTCGAGGAGCACCGCCCGTACCTACGCCGCCTCGCCTACAGCACGCTGGGCAGTCTCAGCGACGCCGAGGACGTAGTGCAGGACGCGTGGCTGCGCCTGCAACGCCATCACGAGGCGGGCCGGGCCGGGGAGATCGACAATCTGCGCGCCTGGCTCAGCACCGTCACCGGCAGGCTCGCGCTCGACCAGCTCGGCTCGGCCAGGGCCCGCCGCGAGCAGTACGTCGGTGAGTGGCTGCCCGAACCGGAGGTCACCACCTGGGAGGACCCCGCCGACCGGCTCTCCCAGGACGAGCGGGTCACCACCGCGCTGCTGGTGGTGCTGGAATCGCTGTCCCCCGCCGAGCGCACCGCCTTCGTGCTCCAGGACGTGTTCGGGATGACCGGTCCCGAGGTCGCCGAGGTCGTCGGCCGCACCCCGGCCGCGGTGCGTCAGCTCGCCTCGCGGGCCCGCAAGCACGTCGAGAACGGCACGCCACGCTTCCCCGCCTCCCCCGTCGAACAGGAACAGGTGGTCTCGGCCTTCGCGCTGGCCTGGCGCTCGGGCGACCTGAGCGCACTGCTGGGCGTGCTCGACGAGAAGGTCGTGCTCACCGCCGACGGCGGCGGCAAGGTGCCCGCCATCCGGCAGCCGGTGCGCGGCGCCGAACTCATCGCCAAGCTGCTGCTGGGCTGGTACCACGCGCCCTCGGCCACCGACGGCTGGGGCCGCGCGGTGCTGGTCAACGGACTGCCCGGGCTGGTCGTCTTCGACGGCAGCAATATCGGCGTGTTCTCCTTCGTCGTCGACCGGGGGCACATCGTGGCCATCAATGTCGTGCGCAATCCCGACAAGCTGCGCGACCTGCCGGTCGAGGGCGCCCCCGACTGGTATCTGGGCGGCGGACGCTGAGAGGCTCACGCCTCCAGCGAATACCCGTGGGCGGCGGCCACTTCGGCGGAGAGGAGCCGGCCGGCGTCGGCGGTGAGCCCGGCGGCCAGGCCGGGGTCGGCGGTGCAGGCGGCGCGCCAGCCCCGGTCGGCGATGCGGCGGGCGTAGGGCAGGGTGGCGTTGGTCAGGGCGACGGTGGAGGTGTGCGGGACCGCGCCGGGCATATTGGCCACGCAGTAGAACAGCGCGTTCGCCACCGGGAAGGTGGGGTCGGCGTGGGTGGTGGGGCGGGTGGAGGCGAAGCAGCCGCCCTGGTCGACGGCGATGTCGACGAGCACCGCGCCGGGCCGCATGCGCGCGACGAGCTCGTCGGAGACGAGTTTGGGCGCCTTGGCCCCCGGCACCAGCACCGAGCCGATCACCAGATCCGCGCCGGTCACGGCACGGTCGATCTCGAGCGCGTGCGAGGCGAGGGTGCCGACCCGACCGGCGAAGCGGGCATCGAGCACCCGCAGGCGAGCCAGGTCGGTGTCGAGCACGGTCACCCGCGCGCCCATGCCGACCGCGATGCTCGCCGCGTTCGTCCCGGCCACCCCGCCGCCGAGCACCACCACGTCGGCGGGCCGGACGCCGGGCACGCCGCCGAGCAGCACGCCCTCGCCACCCAGCGGCGCCATCAGGTGATAGGCGCCCACCTGGGTGGCGAGCTTGCCCGCCACCTCGCTCATCGGCGCGAGCAGCGGCAGCGAGCCGTCCGGTGCCCGCACTGTCTCGTAGGCGATGGCGGTGATGCCCGAGGCGAGGATCGCGTCGGTGCACTCCTTCGACGCCGCCAGATGCAGATACGTGAACAGCACCTGCCCGCGTCGCAGCAGCGAATACTCCTGCGCGATGGGCTCTTTCACCTTCAGCACCAGATCGGCCTCACCCCAGACCCCCGCGGCGGTGTCCGCGATGCGCGCGCCGGCGGCCAGATAGTCGTCATCGGCGAAACCGGACCCGACGCCCGCCCCGGCCTGCACGAGCACCTCGTGCCCGTGCGACCGCAGCTCCGCCGCGCCTGCCGGGGTCAGCGCCACCCGGAACTCCTGCGGCTTGACCTCCCTCGGCACACCCACGATCCCGCCAGTTCGCGTCATCCGCCCAGCCTAGGACGGTGACGACGACGAACCGGCCCGACGATGGTGCGTGTCGGTCCGGCACGGTGAGGTCGGCATGGCAGTCACATCGAGCCCGGGTGGACCGGAAGCAGCAACCACGGTCAAGCCGGGAGAGGTGGAGCGGGCGCGGTGGTGGTGTCCGCGGCGGGGGCCGTGGTCGACGGGGTGGCGGGTGAGGTGGTCACCGTGGGGGTCGGTGGTGGTGGTGGGGTGGTGGTCGCCGGGGCCGGGGTGGTGGTGGCCGGGGGTGTGGTCACGCCGCATTCGTTGTGGCCGCAGGTGTCGGTGCCGCAGTCGGGGCCGGGGACGCAGTTGTGGCCCGGTGGGATCTGTGGGACGCCGCATTCGTTGTGGCCGCAGGTGTCCGTGCCGCAGTCCGGTCCCGGCACGCAGTTGTAGCCGGGTGGGATCTCGGAGGGGGCCTGCGTGTCCGGGGTGCCCGGCGCGGGCGGGGTCGCCGACGATGTCCCGGGTGCCGCGCCGCCCGGATCGGCCGGGGCGGGAGTGGAACTCGTCGGTGTCGTCGTGCGCGCGACCGACGTGGCCGAGACCGTGCTCGACACCGACCCGTCGTCGCCGTCCCCGCCCGACGAGCACCCGGCCAGCACCAGCATCGGCGCGAGCACGGCCAGCAGCAGCCGAGCTGCCCCGCGCCTGCCCTGTTCCCTGTTCAGCACTGCGAACCTCTTCTCACACAACGGATATCCCGCGCCGATCCACGTCGGCGCGGGAGCGGACAACGACGACCTCAGACCGAGAACAGCTCGCCCCGGACCGGGATGTAGAGCTGATGGGCGCGATCGGCGTAGGCGAAGGTGCGTTCGAGGTAGTCCAGCGACTCGCTGAAATGCGCCCAGCCCTCCGCGTGCACGGCCACGATCACGGCGTCACCCAGCGCGATGGCGGCCTGCACGGCCGTGCGGGCGTTGAGCGTCGCGTCGGTGTCACCCCACAGGCCCGCATTGGCGGCGCCGATATTGAGGACCGCCGCGTCGATCCGGCCGACCCGCTCGACGATCCGGCGCACCAGCTCCACCGACGCGTTGTCCCCGGAGACGTAGACCGTGGGCTCCCCCGCCGCCCGCAGCACGAATCCGGTGACCACCCCGGTATCCGGTTCACACCCTTCCGGCCCGTGGAGCGCGGGCACCGCCGTCACCTCCACGGCGCCGACCGGCACCGTCTCCCAGGGCTCGAGCCCGCGCACGCCCTCGATCCGGCTCGCCGCGTCCGGCGTCGACAGCACGGTCTCGATCCGCGGCAGCAGCGCGCGGCCCGCCGTATCGAGGTTGTCGGCGTGCTGATCGTGCGACAGCAGCACCACATCGATCACGCCGAGATCCTCGGGCGGCACCGCGGGACCGCTGAGCTTGCGCAGGGTGACCGGGCCGGGATACACGCCCGGCTCATCGAAGGTGGGATCGGTGAGCCAGGTCAGTCCGGCGTAGCGGAAGCGCAGGGTCGGGCCGCCGATGTGCAGGGCGGCCGCGAGGGCGGGTCGGGTGAGCATCTCGGTCATGCGATCAACTTTCGCCCACGCAGCCCGCACCGGACAGTGGCCTGCAGGCCATCCATCGCTAAGATCGGGCCATGTACAAGGTCGCGGTCGTCGCCTTCGACGGGATCAGTCCGTTCCACCTCGCGGTACCCACCCTGGTCCTCGGCCGCCGCGGCACCGGGATCGACGACCCCGACTGGCCCTACGACGTCCACGTCTGCGCCGAACACCCCGGAACCCTCACCACCGCCGCCGGATTCGACATCACCGTGCGCGACGGCCTGGACACCGTGGCCACCGCCGACCTGGTGGTCTTCCCCGGCTGGCAGCTCGACCTCGATCCCTCACCGGCCCTGCTCGACGCCGTGCGCACCGCGTACGCGGGCGGCGCCCGGCTGGTCGGGCTGTGCCTGGGCGCGTGGGCCATCGCGGCCACCGGCCTGGCCGACGGGCGCGAGCTCAGCACGCACTGGGCCACCGCCGAGGCCATGGCCGCGGCCTTCCCCGCGGTGCGCGTGCGCGCCGACACCCTCTGGACCGACCTCGGCGACGTGATCACCTCCGCGGGTGTGGCGGCCGCGCTGGACTGCTGCCTGCACATCGTGCGCGGCGATCTCGGTGCCCGTGCCGCCACCGACCTGGCCCGCGCGCTGGTCACCGCCCCGCACCGCAGCGGCTCACAGGCCCAGTTCATCCCGATCGCGGTGCCCGACGCGGCCACCGACGACCCGATCGAATGCGCGATGGTCTGGGCGCGCGGCAATCTCGACACCGTGGTCGACCTGGACAGCTGGGCGCGCCGGGCGCACATGTCGCGGCGCACCTTCACCCGGCGCTTCCGCGAACGCACCGGCACCAGCCCCCAGCAGTGGCTGCTGCAACAGCGCATCGATCACGCCCGGCTGCTGCTGGAATCCACCGACGACACCGTCGACCGGATCGCCACCGACACCGGATTCGGCAGCGCGGTGAGCCTGCGTCACCATTTCCACCGCACGCTCGGCACCAGCCCGGCCGCCCATCGGGCCCAATTCCGGGGCGTCATACTGTCCTCATGATCATCAAGGTGAGCGGATTCACGCCGGAAATCGACGACACTGCCTGGGTCGCGCCGAACGCGACCGTGATCGGCCGGGTGAACCTGGCCGCCGAGGTGGGCGTCTGGTATTCGGCGGTGCTGCGCGGCGACCTCGAGCAGATCAGCATCGGCGCGCGCACCAATATCCAGGACGGCTGCGTGCTGCACGCCGACCCCGGTTTCCCGCTCACCGTCGGCACCGGAGTCTCGGTGGGGCACAACGCGATACTGCACGGCTGCACCATCGGTGACGACGTGCTCGTCGGCATGGGCGCCACCGTGCTCAACGGCGCGGTGATCGGCGCGGGCAGCCTGATCGCGGCCAATGCCCTGATTCCCGAGGGTGCCCAGATCCCGCCCGGTTCGCTCGTGGCGGGCGTGCCGGGCAAGGTGCGCCGGGAGCTGAACGAGGCCCAGCAGGACGGGATCAAGCTCAACGCGGCGGTGTACCTGCACAATCTCGCCACCCACCGCGACGCCGAGATCTTGTGACACGCCACACTGATCAAGCGACCAGTAGGGATACCTGATAGCATTTTCCCTGCGTATCGTGCCCGGCCACCAGGTTCCGCGGCCGGGCCGGTAACGCGAGGCAGGAGGTATCACGGTGGCATACAGGCACTCCGGTGTGCACCGAGCGGGGGGACCGCTCAGCGTGGCCGATATCGCGGCCCAGCCCGGCGGGATCGAGGCACTACGGTGCCGCGTCCACGAACTACGTTCCCGCGGCGTGCACTTCGCCGCCAACGCGATCGAACAGGAGATGGTCGCCCTGGATCTGTCCCCCCGGGGATAATGGGGCGATGCCTACCGTTTCGTCCATCCTCGCGCGGATACTGGAGAAGCCCGGGTCCGACGGTGAGAAGCTGCTCGACAGCGCGCTGTCGGCGTTCCTGGATTTCGGGATCAAACGCACGAGTATGGGCGAGATCGCGCGGCGCGCGGGGATCAGTCCGGCCACCCTGTACCGACGCTTCGAATCCAAGAACGAGCTGGTCGAGGCGGTCGGTGTGCGGGAGGCCCAGCGCTATGTGGCCGAGATCGACGAGCGGGTGCGGGCCGTCACCGAACCCGACGACCAGCTCGTCGAGATCTTCGTCGCGTTCGTGGGCACCATCGCGGGCAACGAGCTGCTGCGGCGGCTGCTGGGCACCGAACCGGAGATGATCCTGCCCCGGCTCACCACCGACGCCGGGCCCATCCTCGCGGTCGGGCGCGCCTATCTCGCGGAGAAGCTGCGCGAACTCCAGGCCGACATGCCCGAGCTCACCTTCGACCCCGACCTGGTCGCCGAGGTGCTCGCCCGCCTGGCGCTCTCGCTCGCCCTCACCCCCGACGGGCTCATCCCCCTCGACGACGCCGCCGCGGGTCGCGAGTTCGCCCGGCGCACCCTGCTCCCGATGGTCGGTATCCGCACCGCTCACTGAACCGGCACGCCGAACGCGGCGGCCACCGCCTCATCGATGCCCGCGGCGCCGACCCCCTCGTCGAGCACCGCGCGCACCCGGCGCACGATCTCCCGCGCCGCGGGCCCGCCCGGGTCCGGCAGCGGCAGCCGCGCCACGTACTGGGTGATCCAGCGGCGCCTGCCCGAATACAGGCGGTTGCCGCAGACCGCGTCGTAGAAGCGCAGCCCCAGCGCCGAATTCGCCACGCCCATCAGCAGATACGCCAGATCGGTGGCTCGGTCGTCGTCGCCGAGATCGGTCAGCGAGATCCAGTAGCAGTCGCCGTTGACCACCGCGCCGGAGCGGTCCAGCGCGAAACGGGGCCGCTCGCTGATATCGGGGAACACCAGCTTGGGCGCGCCCCACAGATGCGGGCGCTGCGGCACCCAGATCTCGAACCACTGGCGGCCACCGTCGAGCACATAGCGCCGCCCGGCCAGCGCCTGCTCGTGGGAGCGCAGATACTGTGCGGCGTCCGGGAATTCGGCCAGGTCGATCGGTGTGCGGCGGGGCTGGGCCAGATCGTAGGGGTAGAGCACGCGGGTGCCGCGATCCCGCGCGATCCGCCACGGTTGCAGATCGTGATGAGTGATCAACTGCCGCAACAGTTCCGGCTCCGGCATGGGCTCCTTCTGCTCCCAGCGATCGGAGATGAACACCCGGTCGGCGGTCGTCTTGATCCCCACCCGGATGCGCGCGGTGTCCCCGAACGAGCGCCAGGTGCGGTTGCCGATCCGGGCCAGCCACCGGTCGAGATCCGGACGCGACATCCGCCAGGCGTCCTCGCCCTGTGCGTGCCGATCGTCCGCGCGGTCCCGCCGTACGGGCTTCAAGCGCGCGACCGCCTTCCCGCTTCCGCCGCCGACCGCCCGAGCCCCCGGTTCGATCTCGGCCGTGCGTGCATTGTCGCCGCCGACCGCACGGGCCCCCGATTCGGTTGCGGCGGCCATGCGCGCACTCGCCCCATCGACCCCGGCGATCGCCGCGGGCCCGGTGACGCTGCGCCCCATCGGCGAGCCGGTCGCGAGGACGCCGACCTCGACCGCGAACACCCGCCCACCGGCGCCGACCAGGCAGCCGTCGTCACCGGCCAGCGCCTCGAACAACTCGGTGCCGCCGTCGGCTTCGGCGCCCACCTGCTCGTAGACCGAGACGTACCGGCACGGTCCCGGCCGGGTGTCGCGGGTGGCGACGGTGATCGCCGGGAGCACCGCGGCGGTGAACAGCTTGGTGTCGCCGAGGTCGTAGAGCTCTACCGGGGTCAGTTCGGCGGTGAGGATGCGGCGCAGATTGGCGCCCGCCCTGGTGGTGAGAAACCGGTTGGCGCACAGCAATCCGAGTACCCCGGCGGGGGCCAGCAGCCGGGGCGCGACGGCCACGAACGGGTGGGTGAGGTCGATCCGGCCGCGCAGGCCGAACTGTTTGCTCAGCAGGCGGGCGGTCGCGCCGCCGAGCTGCTGGGTGCGCACGTACGGCGGATTGCTGATGATCAGGTCGAACGAGGACTCGGGCAGATGTGGTGCGGCGGCGAGGAAATCGCCGGGACGGCAGTCGATCTCGACGCCCTCGTCCGCGGCGCGGCGCGCGGTCCGGCGCAAGGCCGGGTGATCCAGGTCGTAGCCCGTCAGCCGCACCCGCACCTCGGGCGCGCTCACCGCCAGCTCGCGCCGCACGGCCAGCAGCAGTTCCCCATCGCCGCAGGCCGGGTCGAGCACCCGCAGCTCCACGCCGGGCGGGCGATGCCGCAGAGCCCGGCGCGCCAGGAACCGCGCGAGGTCCGGCGGCGTGTAGTGCCTGCCGTGCCGCTTGCGCTCCTGAGCGGCACGGGCCTGCGAAGCCATGGGTCGATTGTGCGCGACGGTGCCGGAAAAAGCCCGCGTCACCAGCCCGAACGGCATTTCGTCCGGCAAACGGTGGGCGGTGCCACCAGTTTCGGGGGTGGAGGCCGACCCGCACGATCGGTAACGTCTGTCCGGTTTCACCCCTGGATCGTCGAAGTCGAGGACAATGCCGAGATTCCGCCCGCTGACCATCGCGCTCACCGCCGCCGCGATCGCCGTCGCGCCCACCGCGACCCCCGCGCACGCCGACCCGGGACAGTACGCGCCGACCATGCTGATCCTCGACGCCTCCGGCTCGATGGAACGCCCGGATCAGGGCGGCACCATGATGGATTCGGCCAAGCGGGCGGTGCGCGGGTTCGTCGAATCGGCGCCGGCCGAGTCCTCCGTCGGCCTCACCACCTACGGCACCGGCACCTCGAACGCCGAGGCGGACAAGGCCGCCGGCTGCCGCGACGTGCAGGTCCTGCACCCACCGACCACCCTCGACAAACCCGGCCTGACCAGCGCCGTCGACAGCATCAAGGCCCGCGGCTGGACCCCGATGGGCACCGCGCTGCGCCAAGCCGCCGACGCGCTGCCCGACGCGGGTCCGCGCTCGATCGTGCTGGTCTCCGACGGTGACGACACCTGCGCGCCACCGGACCCGTGCGAGGTCGCCGCGGAGCTGAAGCGGCAGGGGGTGGATCTGGTCGTGCACTCGATCGGTTTCGCCGTCGACGACAAGGCCCGCGCCCAGCTCACCTGCATGGCCCAGGCCACCGGCGGCACCTACACCGACGCCGCCGACGGCGCCGCGCTCGAACGCGTCCTGCCCCGGGTGAGCGCGGCCGCCCTGCGCAACTACGAGGCCACCGGCACCCCGATCACCGGCACCGCCAGCTTTGCCACCGCGCCGGTCGCCGAGCCCGGCCAGTACCTCGACACCATCGGCCGGCAGGAGAAGCGCTTCTACGCGGTCGACGTGCCCGCGGGCGCCACCGCCTATTTCACCGGCATCGTCTCCTTCCCCCGCGCGCCCGAGGTCTCCATCACCGAGGACCTCGCCGCCCTGGAACTGCGCGTCTACGGCCGCAACGGCACCTCCTGCAATATTCGCGAACGCGAACTGGAGACCAGGGCCGGTGACGGAGTGGCGCTCACGGTCGCCAACACCTTCGAGGGCGCGGCCGAGGACGGCTCGGGCGACTGCGTGGGCGCGGGCCGCTACTACTACGAACTGAACTGGGACCTCGCGCCGACCGGTGCGCCCGCCCGGCTGCCGGTGGAGCTGCTGGTCGGCATCGAACCGGGCGTCACCGACGCGGGCCCGCCCGCCGACACCCGCGCCACACCGTTCACCGCTCCCGGCGGCGAGCCACGCCCCGTCAGCGGTGGTGGCGCCTTCACCGTGGCGGCCGAACTCGACGGCAGCGGCAGCTACACCGACACGGTGCGGCCGGGCGAGTACGTCTTCTACAAGGTGCGCCTGGACTGGGGCCAGGGCCTGGCCTACCGGGTCCACTTCGCCGAGACCGGTGGCGCGGGCCGCACCTCGGCCACCAATGTGGAGACCTCGCTGTACTCGCCGCTGGGCCGCGAGATCGAGTCCGACACCAATGCCTACACCGGACGTTCCACCACCGACCTGGAGGTGGCCTCGATCCCCGTCCGCTACGCCAACCGGGACGCGAACGACGCCACGGTGCGGCAGCAGTCGGTGGCGGGGTGGCACTACCTCGCGGTCAAGGTCGGGCTGCCCCTGGGTGCCGACGCCATGCCGCCGACGCCGGTGCGGCTCGACCTGACCGTCGCGGGCACACCGGAGCCGGGGCCGGTCTATGTGGCCGGGAGCGCGGACGTCCTCGGTGAGCAGACCCCGCCCGCGTCGGTGAGCGGCGCCCCCGCCACCGCCCGGCCGTGGACGGCCTATGCCCTCGGCGCGGCCGGTGTCGTGCTGCTGGCCGGGTTGGGCCTCGCCGTCTGGATCGTGCGCCGACGCGCCTGAATTCGTCGATTTCGCCCGTCGGCACCGGAATTCGCGGTGCCGACGGGGTTCCGCGTGCGTGACCCGGGTGCTACTTTGGTCTCGAAAAGAGACCAGTTCTGCAGCGAGGGGGCCGCACGATGGCGCCGACCGACTCCGATTTCGCCACCCTGCGACGGCTGGCCGACGACCGCTGGACCTGCCGCCAGTTCCTGCCCGAGCCGGTCGAGCGGGCCACGATCGAGCGCCTGCTCGGACTCGCCCAGCGCACCCCCTCGTGGTGCAACACCCAGCCGTGGCAGGTCGTGGTGACCGAGGGCGAGGGCACCGAACGCTTCCGCAAGGAACTGCTCACCTACATTCAGAGCCACGGCACCGCACCCGATTTCGAGTTCCCCGCCGAGTACGCCGGGGTCTACAAGGAACGCAGGCGGGCCTGTGGGTTCCAGCTCTACGATTCGCTCGGCATCGTCAAGGGCGACCACGAGAAGACGATGCGCCAGATGGTGCGCAACTTCGAGTTCTTCGACGCCCCGCACGTCGCGATCGTCACCTCCGAAGCCGATCTCGGTGTGTACGGCGCGATCGATTGCGGGCTGTGGCTGGAGAACTTCCTGCTCGGCGCCCAGGCGCTGGGTCTGGGTGCCGCACCCCAGGCGGCGCTGGCCTCGTATTCGCCGTTCCTGCACGAGTATTTCGGCATCCCCGAGCACCGCAAGGTGGTCTTCGGTGTCTCCTTCGGCCACCCCGATCCCGACCATCCCGTCAACGGTTTCCGCACCGCCCGCGCGCCACTGGACGACCAGGTCACCTGGCACACCGCCTGAACTCCCGGCTCAGGAGCGGGTGAGCCCCGGCCCCGGTTCGGGGACGATGTCGCGGGCGGTGAGCTCGGCCGCGCAGACATCGCAGGTCAGATGCACATGCGCCTCCCCCGCACAGTCACGATGCCGATACTCCACCGGCGGACCGTCCGGTGCCGTGTACACGTCACCCCACTCCCGGATCGCCATCAGAATCGGATAGATGGCATGCCCCTTCTCGGTCAGCCGGTACTCCTCGTACGCCCCACCCGCCACCGGCCCCTTCACCAGAATCCCGTGCTCGATCAACCGATCCAGCCGATCCCCCAACCGGCTCCGCGAAATCCCCAACGCCCCCTGCAACCCATTGAACCGCCGCACCCCCGCGAAGCAATACTTCAGGATCAGCAACGTCCACCGATCCCCGAAGATCACCAACCCCCGCGTGATCGAACACGGAACCTCCGCCAACTCCTCATAGCGCACCCCCCGATTATGCCCAGGAAACGGGTTCGGGCCCCGGAGGTCGTCCGGGGCCCGAAGGTGGTGCGGTGCTGTCAGGTCACAGCGGGATGTTCTTGTGGTGGCTCTTGCGTGCCGGGGCGGAGGCCAGGGCCGCGGCGATGATGCTGCGGGTCTTGGCCGGGTCGATGACCTGATCGACCACGCCGATGGCGACGGCGCGCTCGACGCCGCCCGCGATCTTCTCGTGCTCGGCGGTGAGGCGTTCGTGCAGGGCCTCGCGCTCGTCCTCGGGCGCGGCGGCCAGTGCCTTCTTGTGCAGGATGCCGACCGCGGCCTTGGCGCCCATCACGGCCACCTCGGAACCGGGCCAGGCGTACACCGCGGTCGCGCCCAGCGAGCGGGCGTTCATCGCGATGTAGGCGCCGCCGTAGATCTTGCGGGTCACCAGGGTGACGCGCGGGACGCGGGCCTCGGCGAAGGCGTGCAGCAGCTTGGCACCGCGGCGGACCACGCCCTCGAGCTCCTGACCGACACCCGGCAGGTACCCGGGCACATCGGTGACCACGATCAGCGGGATGCCGAACGCGTCGCACAGGCGCACGAAACGCGAGGCCTTCTCGGCGCTCTCGGAGTTGAGGCAGCCACCCAGGCGCAGCGGGTTGTTGGCCAGCACGCCGACGGTGCGGCCACCGAGCCGGCCCAGACCGACGACCATGCTGCGCGCGTAACCGCCCTGCAGCTCCTCGAACGAGGACTCACCGTCGACGTTGTCGAGCAGCTCGTGGATGATCGGCTTCACGTCGTAGGCGCGCTTGGCCGACTCCGGCAGCATCGCCTTGAGGTCGACGTCGCCGTGCTCGGCCGCGACCAGGTCGAACTCGCCCTGCTCGGCGAACATCGAGACCAGGCGGCGGGCCCGGTGCATGGCATCGGCCTCGTCGTCGGCGGCGATGTGGCACACGCCGGACTTCTTGTAGTGCGTGGTGGGACCGCCCAGGGTCTCCATGTCGACGTTCTCGCCGGTCACCGAACGGACCACGTCCGGGCCGGTGACGAAGACGCGGCCCTCGGGCGCCATGATGACGACGTCGGTCAGAGCCGGGCCGTAGGCGGCGCCGCCGGCGGCGAAGCCGAGCACCACCGAGATCTGCGGGACGAGACCGGACGCGCGGACCATGGCCTCGAAGACCAGGCCGACCGCGTGCAGGGCCTCGACACCCTCGGCCAGGCGGGCGCCACCGGAGTGCCACAGGCCCACGACCGGGATGCCGGAATCGATGGCGGTGTCGATCGCGTCGACGATGTGCTTGCAGCCGTCGACGCCCATGGCGCCACCCATGACGGTGGCGTCGGAGCAGTAGGCCACGGTGCGCACACCGTCGACCTCGCCGATCGCGGCCAGGACACCGGACTTGTCCCGCGGGTGCAGCGGTAGGACGGTGCCGGGGTCGAAGAATCGCTGGAGCCGACCGAGCGGGTCACGCGGATCGGTCGTCGTGTCTTGAAACGCGGGAGCAATGATGGTCATCGCGTTTACTCCTACCTTCGTGTGAGATTCTGGCCGCTGCGGCGGCTGCGTGTGGCGAACCGCCGGTGGGGGTCGAACCATTCAGTTGGCGCGACCCCCACCGGGGATCGTGATGCAGTCGATCGGTGCGGCTAGGCCCGACCGAAGGCGAGCGCGACGTTGTGCCCACCGAAGCCGAAGGAATTGTTGATCGCGTACTCGATCTCCTGGTGCCGGGCCTGCCCGTGCACCACATCGAGGTCGATCTCCGGGTCCTGGTTTTCCAGGTTCAGCGTCGGCGGGACGATGCCGTCCCGGATCGCGAGCACGGTGAGTACCGACTCGAGCGCGCCGACGGCGCCGATCGAGTGACCCAGTGCCGACTTCGGCGCGTAGACCGAAGCGTGGTTGCCCACGGCCTTGGTGATCGCGTTGGCCTCGGCGGTGTCGCCGATGGGGGTCGCGGTCGCGTGGGCGTTGATGTGGGTGATGTCGCTCTTGGTCAGACCGGCGGTCTGCATCGCGCGGGTCATCGCCCGGGCCGCACCGGTGCCCTCGGGATCGGGAGCGACCAGGTGGAAGCCGTCGGAGGTGATGCCCGCACCCAGCAGACGCGCGTGGATGGTGGCACCGCGAGCCTTGGCATGCTCTTCGGTCTCGATGACCATGAGCGCACCGGCCTCGCCGAAGACGAAGCCGTCACGATCCTTGTCGAACGGACGCGAGGCGCCCTTCGGATCGTCGTTGCGGGTGCTCATCGCGCGCATCATGGAGAACGCCGCGATCGGCACCGAGTCGATGAAGCCCTCGACACCGCCGGTGACGACGATGTCGGCGTCACCCATCACGATCATCCGCCACGCGTTGGCGATGGCCTCCGAACCCGACGAGCACGCCGAGACCGGAGTGACCACTCCCGCCCTGGCCTTCAGCTCGAGACCGACGACGGCCGACGGACCGTTCGGCATGACCATCTGAACAGCCAGTGGCGAGATCTTGCGGTAGCCACCGTTCTTCAGCTTGTCGACCGAGTCGATCAGCGCGTCGCCGCCACCGAGGCCGGTGCCGATCGCGACGCCCAGGCGGTCGGGGTCGACCTCCGGGCTGCCCGCGTTCTTCCACACCTCGCGACCGAGGACGGTCGCCAGGCGCTCGACATACGCCATGCGGCGGATCTCGACCCGGCTCAGCAGGGTGTCGGGGCTGACTTTCAGGTGACCGCCGATGCGCACCGGCAGGTCGTATTCCTCGATGAAGGAATCCTCGAGAACGTCGATTCCGCTCTCACCGTTGAGGAGTCCCTTCCACGTCGCATCGACATCACCCGCGATCGACGTGGTCGCCGCCATGCTGGTGACGACGACGTTGGGGAAATTCCCGTTCAAGGTGGAAGGAGTGGTCACAGTGTCGGCCCTACTCGGCGTCGAACTTGGCCTTGAGCTCCGCGGCGGCGTCGGAGTTCTCCGCCTCGAGCTTCTGGATGTAGGCAACGGCGTCGCCCACGGTCTTCAGGCTGGCCAGATCCTCGTCGGGGATCTTGACGCCGTACTTGTCCTCGGTCTGCACAGCGATCTCGACCATGGACAGCGAGTCGATGTCCAGGTCGTCGACGAAGGACTTCTCGATGGTCACCTCGGAGGGTTCGATACCCGTCACCTCTTCGATGATCTTGCCGAGTTCTTCGACGATCTGTTCCTGGGTCAGAGCGGCCACTTTGGTGGCTCCCTTCTTGTTCTCATTGATAGGGGTCGTGGACGGTCGGCACTTCGTCGTGCGTGACCGCCGGGGGGAAAGCTAGCCGGAGGTGGTCAGTTCGACCAACGCGGGGAGGTCTTCCGGAGTCTTCAGGGCCAGATTGGGCGTGCCCTTCAGCTCCCGCTTGGCAATACCGACGAGGGTGCCCGCCGGTGGCAGTTCGGCCACGGCCGAGACACCGGCGGCGCGGACGGTCTCGGTGCACAGGTCCCAGCGCACGGGCCGGGTGACCTGCGCGGCGAGCTTGTCGATCGCGTCGGCGCCCGAGGTGACGGGCTTGCCGTCGAAGTTCGACAGCAGGGTGCGCGCCGGGTCGTGCGGCGTGATCCGGGCGATGGCCTCGGCGACAGCTTCCTGCGCCGGGGCCATGAAGGCGGTGTGGAACGCACCGGCGACGGGCAATGCGCGGACCCGTGCCTTCTCCGGCGGGTTCGCGGCGAGCTCCGCCAGAGCGTCCATCCGGCCCGCTGCGACGATCTGGCCGACCGCGTTGCGGTTGGCCGGGACGAGATCGAGTTCGGCGAGCCGGGCGAGCACGGCGGCTTCGTCGCCACCGAGCACCGCGGACATGCCGGTCGGTTCCAGCGCACACGCCTTGGCCATCTCCCGGCCGCGGATGGCGGCGAGAGAGACCGCCTCGTCGGCGGTGATGACGCCGGCGACAGCGGCTGCGGCGAATTCGCCGACCGAGTGTCCGGCGACGATGGTATCCGCCGGCAGCGTTTCCGGGGCGATTTCGGCGAACGCGAGCAGCGCGGCCGCGACGACGAGCGGCTGGGTGACCGCCGTGTCGACGATCTCCTCCGCGGTCGCGGTGGTGCCGAGACGAACCAGGTCGAGGCCGGCGGCCTTCGACCACAGCTCGAGACGGTCGGTCGCACCGGGAAGGGCGAGCCAGGGCGCGAGCATGCCGGGAGTCTGGGACCCCTGTCCAGGGGTGAACAACGCGATCACTCCCTAAGAAAACACTGTGACCCCCGCCGCACGAGATGTCGGCGCGAATGAAGCTTTCTGATGGGTTTTGTAGGGGTTCCACAAAATCCGAGGTGGACTGTCCTGATCGACCGATTCCCCGATCGCGTTACAGGGGCTCTTGACCCACTGGGGCAGGCGGGGTTTCTGTGACGGGGGGTGACGATTCGTTATGCGTTCGTGTCAAACGGCCCACTGTGGCCGCGATTCGGAGCACATACGCGTCACGCGGATTCATCGGATCCCGTCCCGTGATCTCGCCGATTCGTTTGAGTCGGTACCGAACGGTATTTGGATGGACGTACAGCTGACGCGCGCACGTTTCTACTGCTCCACCACAATCCAGGTAGGCGTCGAGTGTGTCGGACAACGAAGATCCGGCCGAGGCCAACGGGACGACAAGATACTCGTTCAGCGCCTCCACCGCAGCTCTATCGCCCAGCAGGGCGCGTTCGGGCAGCAATTCCGAGGCGTGAACGGGCCTTGGCGCGCCCCGCCAGCCCACCACGGCCTCCATGCCCGCCAAGGCCTCGATCGCGCTGGCGTGCGCGGCGCCCAGGGTGCGCATGGTCGGCCCGATCACCACGGGCCCGTCGGAGAAGACATCGATGAGCAGATCGGTGAGGAACGCCGAGCCGATCCCCGCGTCACCGAGATGCCCGCTGACCACCATCACCAGCCGCGCCCCCTGCACCACCGCCAGCGCGGCCCGGCCGTGCCTGCTCGCGATGGTGTGCACCGCGCCCACCGTGGACACCCCTTGATCCGGCGGGGGTGTACCGACCAGCACGGTGGCGGGCGCGGTGGCGTCCCAGTTCAACGTGGCGGCCCGGGAGAGCATGTCCGGGCCGGTGTCCCCGCGGACCACCGCGTCGACCACCAGGGCCTCCAGCCGGGTGTCCCACGCGCCCCGCGATTCGGCGGCACTGGCGTACACCGAGGCGGCCGCGAAGCCGAGCTCACGCCCGTAGCGCAGCACCGCCTCGGTGAGCGCCACCAGCTGCCGGTCGTTACGGGCCAGCGCGGGCAGCCACTGCTCGAAGAAGTCCATGGCCACCCGCACCATGTCCACGGTCTGGCGCAGCGTGAGCCGCCGCGCCAGATCCTGCGGGATCACCTGGAACGCGTCCAGGCTGAAGCGGATATCGGAGTCGGGGTCCTGCAACCACTCCAGGAAGTTCACCACCGCGGTCTGCACCAGCATCTGCACGCCCGCACGCTGCGCGGCGTCGAGATCGGCGAAGAAGGGCAGCCGGTCCTGCATCGACCCCACCGCCTCGGTGGACAGCCGTCCCGAGAACTGTTTGACCCGCTTGAGCAGCGTGTCGGGCAGCGGATCACGGGTCTGCCGGTTCGGGGACAGTGCCCCGGTCGGCAGATAGACCTCGTGCTCGCTGGTTCCCTCGGTGATCCGGCGGGGCCGCGGCGGTTTACGCTCCACAGTCCAATAGTCCGCTACGCGAGTTCCTCGCCCGCGTCCGCACTCGGCTTCGGCGCGGCGGCCACGTCGTGGATGCGGTATTTCTCGGCCGCCTCCACCGCCTTGGCCTTGTCGAACGTGCCGTCCTTCACCAGGCCCTCGAGCACCGCGACCACGATCGACTCGGCGTCGACCTTGAACACGCGCCGCGCGGCGGGCCGGGTGTCGGAGAAGCCGAACCCGTCGGTGCCCAGGGTGGTGTAGTCGCCGGGCACCCACTGGCGGATCTGGTCGGCGACCGCGCGCATCCAGTCCGTCGCGGCCACCACCGGTCCCCGCGCCGGGGCCAGCGCCTCGGTGACGTACGGGACGCCCGGCTCCTGGTCCGGCTGCTCCAGCGCGGCGATCTCCTTGTCCAGCGCCTCGCGGCGCAGCTCGCCGAAGGAGGTCACCGACCACACGTCCGCGGCCACACCCCACTGCTCGGCCAGGATCTCCTGGGCCCGCAACCCGTCGGGCACGGTGACACCGGAGACCAGGATCTGCGCGCGCACCTCGCCCTCACCACCGGCCTGGTACAGGTACAGGCCCTTGAGCAACCCGGCCACATCCAGCCCCTCGGGCTCGGCCGGCTGCTGGTAGGGCTCGTTGTAGAGGGTGATGTAGTAGAAGATGTCCTCGCCGCCGAAGGTGCCGGTGGGCTGGGGATGCGCGCCAGGCAGCTTGCTCGGCGCCGCCGTGCCGCCCCCGTACATCCGGCGCAGCCCGTCGCGCACGATGTGCGCGATCTCGAAGGAGAACGCCGGGTCGTAGGTGACCACCGCCGGGTTGGTCGAGGCCAGCAGCAGCGACTGCCCGTCGTTGTGCTGCAGGCCCTCACCGGTGAGCGTGGTGCGCCCCGCCGTGGCCCCGAGGACGAACCCGCGCGCCAGCTGGTCGGCCGCGGCCCAGAAGCTGTCGCCGGTGCGCTGGAAGCCGAACATCGAATAGAAGATGTAGAGCGGGATCATCGGTTCGCCGTGGGTGGCGTAGGAGGTGGCCGCCGCGGTGAACGACGCGGTGGACCCGGCCTCGTTGATGCCCTCGTGCATGATCTGGCCGACGGTGCTCTCCTTGTAGGCGAGCATCAGTTCCGCGTCGACCGAGGTGTAGAGCTGGCCGTTGCGGTTGTAGATCTTCAGCGTCGGGAACCAGGAGTCCATGCCGAAGGTGCGGGCCTCGTCCGGGATGATCGGCACGATCCGCTTGCCGATCTCCTTGTCGCGCAGCAGCTCCTTCATCAGCCGCACCAGCGCCATCGTGGTGGCGACCTTCTGCTTGCCCGAGCCCTTGCGCACCGAGCGGTACGCCTCGTCACCGGGCAGCGTCAGCGGCTTGGCCTGCGAGCGCCGTTCCGGCACGAAACCGCCCAGCGCCTGGCGGCGGGCCAGCATGTACTGGATGGCCGGATTGTCCATGCCGGGGTGGTAGTACGGCGGCAGGTACGGGTCCTTCTCCAGCTCGGCGTCGCTGATCGGGATGCGCTGCAGATCGCGGAAGTCCTTGAGGTCCTGCAACGCCAGCTTCTTCATCTGGTGGGTGGCGTTGCGGCCCTCGAAATGCTTGCCCAGGGTGTAGCCCTTGATGGTCTTGGCCAGGATCACCGTCGGCTGGCCCTTGTGCGCCATCGCCGCCGCGTAGGCCGCGTAGACCTTGCGGTAGTCGTGCCCGCCGCGCTTGAGATTCCAGATCTCGCTGTCGGACATGTGCTGCACCAGCGCCTTGGTGCGCGGGTCGCGGCCGAAGAAGTGATCGCGCACGTAGGCGCCGTCGTTGGCCTTGTAGGTCTGGTAGTCGCCGTCGGGGGTGGTGTTCATCAGGTTCACCAGCGCGCCGTCGCGATCGGCGCCGAGCAGCGCGTCCCACTCGCGGCCCCAGACCACCTTGATGACGTTCCAGCCCGCGCCCCGGAAGAACGACTCCAGCTCCTGGATGATCTTGCCGTTGCCGCGCACCGGTCCGTCCAGGCGCTGCAGGTTGCAGTTGATGACGAAGGTCAGGTTGTCCAGGGCCTCGTTGGCGGCCACCTGGATCAGCCCGCGCGATTCCGGCTCGTCCATCTCGCCGTCGCCCAGGAAGGCCCACACGTGCTGGTCGGAGGTGTCCTTGATGCCGCGATCGTGCAGGTAGTGGTTGAACCGGGCCTGGTAGATGGCGTTCATCGGGCCCAGGCCCATCGAGACCGTGGGGAATTCCCAGAAGTCGGTCATCAGGCGCGGATGCGGGTAGGACGGCAGGCCCTTGCCCAGACCGCCGTGGCTGTACTCCTGGCGGAAGCCGTCGAGCCGGTCGGCGCCGAGCCTGCCCTCCAGGAACGCCCGGGCGTAGATGCCCGGCGAGGCGTGACCCTGGATGTAGACGCTGTCGCCGCCGCCGGGATGGTCCTTGCCGCGGAAGAAGTGGTTGAAGCCCACCTCGTAGAGCGCCGCCGAGGACGCGTAGGTCGAGATGTGCCCGCCCACCCCGATGCCGGGGCGCTGCGCGCGGTGCACCATGATCGCGGCGTTCCACCGGATCCAGGCGCGGTAGCGGCGCTCGACCTCCTCGTCACCGGGGAACCAGGGCTCGTTCTCGGTGGGGATGGTGTTGACGTAGTCGGTGGAGGTGAGGGCCGGGATCGAGACGCGGCGTTCGCCCGCGCGCTCGAGCAGGCGCAACATCAGATAGCGGGCGCGGCCCGGGCCTTCCCGGTCGAGCATGTCGTCGAAGGATTCCAGCCATTCGCTGGTCTCCTCCGGGTCGATGTCGGGAAGATACGACGCCACGCCCTCGCGGATCACCCGAACGCGCTCGCCGGTGGTTCCGGTGGTGGGTCCGGCGTCGGACGGGGGCGGCTCCTGCGCGGAATTCGCTGAGACAGGGTGGATCAGGTCGGTCAAATCTGCTCCTCGTACAGGGGGCTGAACTGCTTGTTGGCGTCGCTATCCCCGGGCCTGCCCGCTTGGTGTGCGGGCCACCCGTCACGAAAGTTTCGGGCGCCCCACCATCCTTACCGAAAAGGTGGCACAGGTCATCCTCTCCGGCGGGTACTGCCGGGTATTCCGCCGACGACCGCATGTCGGTGATCAACTAAGTTCAGCGGGGGAAACACCGACAGCGATGGAGCGAGTGAGAGGGATCGGCACGACGATGAGGCTGCTGGACGCGCGCCGGTTGGGGCTGGCCTGTGCCGCCGCCGCGGTGATCGCGGGCACGGTGGTGGCGGGGTGCGCCGAGCAGATCCCTGGTACGCCCACGACCGATCCCGCCGAGGTGGCCGCCTACAAGACCAGCGCCGCGGCCTCGTCCTCGGCGGCGGCCTCGTCCAAGGCGGCGGCCGCGCAGGAGCGCGCGATCGAGGACAACTGCACCCGCTTCCCCACCACCACCGGCGCCGCGGTCACCGCCTTCAACGAGTTCGTCACCGCCCACGACAACAACGCCGCCGACTACGCCGCCAAGCGCGAGGCCGCCGCGAGCACGCTCGACACCGCCGCCACCGAAGTCGAGTCCGGCGTGACGGCCGCGGGCGCCGCCCTGCCCGCGGATCTGGCCGCGAAATTCACCGACTACGTGATCGCCGCGCGCGCACTGGCCGCCGAAACCAGGAAGATGACCTACAGCTCGCAGGTGGACAAGCTCAACGCCGCCAGCAGGGCGATCAACCAGGCCCGGACCGCCGTGCACGACGCCTGCCAGAGCCGCTGAATCCACCCCTCCGACACGCGGCATACGGTACCGATTCATCCGATCGGCTTGCGCTACGGCCGATAACCATGTTCGCTTGCACCTATCTTATTGTCGGCAGTTTAGGGAGGACACCACCGTGGTCGCCGCGGCGGACGCGCAGAACTACGCTCAGAAGCTTGGCATTTCTCACGGCTTGGTTGTTCAGGAATTGGGCTGGGACGAAGACACCGACGACGCTTTGCGCGCCGAGATCGAGGAGGTCAGCGGCGCGGAGATGGTCGACGTCGACTCCGATGAGGTCGTCGACGCCGTCCTGCTGTGGTGGCGAGAGGGAGACGGCGATCTGGCCGACGAGCTGATGGACGCCATCAGCCCGTTGTCCGACGAAGGCTTCATCTGGGTCCTCACCCCCAAGACCGGACATCCGGGCCATGTCGATCCGAGCGAGATCGCCGAAGCCGCGCCCACGGCCGGCCTGACCCAGACATCCACCATCAGCCTCGGCAGCTGGACGGGCTCGCGCCTGGTCCAGCCGAAGGCACCGTCCAAGCAGCGCTGATCCCGGCGTTCGCTAAGGTCTCAGCCGGACGAGAACGCTCGGCTGAGACCCGACACGACGACAGGATCCCCGTATGCCGCTAGAGGTTGGCACGCTCGCGCCGGACTTCACGCTCAAGGACCAGAACAACCAGCCTGTCACCCTGTCGGATTACCGCGGCAAGAAGAACGTCCTGCTGGTGTTCTATCCGCTCGCCTTCACCGGCATCTGTCAGGGCGAGCTGTGCAAGGTCCGCGACGAGCTGCCCAAATTCCAGAACGACGACGCCGAGATCCTCGCGATCTCCGTCGGCCCCCCACCCACCCACAAGATCTGGGCGGCCGAACAGGGCTACCTGTTCCCCCTGCTGTCCGACTTCTGGCCGCACGGCGCGGTCACCCAGGCCTACGACGTCTTCAACGAGAAGTCCGGCTACCCCAACCGCGGCACCTTCGTCATCGACAAGTCCGGCTACATCACTTTCGCCGAGATGAACGGCCCCGGAGAGGCCCGTGACCAGGCGGCTTGGGAGAAAGCGCTCGCCGCGCTAGATTCATAAACCGTCACCGCCGGTTCCCCGGCGGTGCCCGGGCGTATAGCTCAGCGGTAGAGCACTGGTTTTACACACCAGCGGTCGGGGGTTCGAACCCCTCTGCGCCCACCCCCTGAGAGTGCGGGACGGTTCCCGCACTCTTCGATCTGCCCCGGCCCCGCGTCAGCTCTCGACCGGGCCGCACTATCTCTGCTCGGCCGTGGCCAGGTTGTTCAAGCGTTCGTACTGCTCGGCGGTGAGGTCCAGGTGGGCCGCGGCGAGGTTTTCGGTGAGGTGTGTTCGTGCGGCCGTGCCGGGGATGGGGGTGATGACGGGTGAGTGGTGGAGGAGCCAGGCGAGGGCGATCTGGGTGGGGGTGGCGTTCAGTTCGGTTGCGATCTCGGTGATGGCGGTGCTCTTGCCGGTGATGCCCGCGGCGATGGGTCGCCAAGGGAGGAAGGCGATTCCGGCTTCGGTGCAGGCGTCGACGACGGGCTCGTGTTCGCGGTCGAGGATGTTGTAGCGGTTCTGCACGCTGGCGATCTCTACGACCGACCGGGCTTCGGCGAGCTGGGCGGTGTCCACTTCGGAGAGGCCGATGTGGCCGATCTTTCCTTCGTCGCGCAGATCGCGCAGGGTGCCGACCTGTTCGGCCACCGGGATCTGCGGGTCTACGCGATGTAGCTGCATCAGATCGATCCGTTCGACGCGCAGGCGCCGCAACGCGTCCTCGACCTGGGTGCGCAGGAACTTCTCGCTGCCGTTGTACACCGCGCCGTCGGGATGGTCGACGCGCTGCTCGACACCGAGCTTGGTCGCCACGAGCAGCCCGTCCGCGTACGGCGACAACGCCTCCGCCACCAGCTCCTCGTTGGCACCCCAGCCGTACAGATGCGCGGTATCGACCAACCGCACCCCGAGCTCGACGGCCTCCCGCAGCAGCGCGATCGAGGCCGCCCGCTCATCAGCCGGTTCGGTCGGCAGCCGCATCGCCCCGAAACCTGTGCGCGGCAGTCGATATCCGGCGAGTTCGATGGTCGATTCCGTCATGGTGCGCCTCCTGGATTCGAAGACCAACCCTAGCCCCGGCTCGCACGGTCCGCCGGGATGTGCCAGTCGCCCTGCCACCGAACCGGCACTGCGGCACGATGGGTCCGTGCCCGATATCAACCACCAGACCGGTGAAAGGTGACGCGGGGCGGGATGGGTGTGCGGTTCGAGCTGTCGGCTCTCGAGGAGGTCGTTCCGTGGGGTGAGCATCGCCGTCTGCACTGGTTCGCGCTCACGCAGGGCCGGTACTGCCTGGACATCGGCGGTGTCGAGTTCCTGCGGTACGCGACGCCGCCCACGGACTCGCCGGACGAGAGCGGTTCCACCGCCTGGGCCGACTACTACGTCGTGCGGCTGTGGGAGGACCTGCTCGGTGTGCTGCCGTCGGCTCTGGAGCCGGTCCCGGATGACCTGGTGGAGTTCTTCGCCGCGGGGTCAGGGCACTGGGCCGAGACCGAGGACCCGGCGGTCGATGCCGCCACCGATGCCTACGGCGTGCGCTGGACCGACAGCGGGTACCTCCGGTTCGGGCCCTCGTTTCACTGGTGGCGCACCCTCGGCCCAGAGGACACGATCACCGTGGCCTGGCAGCAAAACGCCGATCCGGAGGGTGAGATCGCGTTCTCCGCACCACCTTCCGGACGCCGGACCATCGGGACATCCGAATTCGTCTCAGCCATGACAGATTTCGACCGACGGCTGCTCGACGCCATGCAGGAACGTATCGACCGGCTCACAGAAACCGGTCTCGCCCGGGACATCGAACTCGACCTCCCGGCGCTGGTCCGGGAACAGGCCCAGCGCCGGACATGGCTGTCGCGGGCGCTGGCCGCCCAGGGTGAAACGGATTGGGCGGCCGTCCGTGCCGGTGTCGCGATCCTCGCTCCACTCGGCTGAACCACCCGTCAGCTCGCCATCGCCGACTCACGATCGGCGGTCAACGTCGCGACCCGCTCGCGGGCGGATTCGAGCGAACGGCGCAGGCGTTCGCCGCCGAACTCGTCGTTGCCCGTGTAGACGAACTCGAGGTCGTCGATGCCGATGAATCCCAGCGCGGTGCGCAGGTACGGCTCCACGTGGTTCATGTGGGCCAGCGGGCCGCCCGCGTCGTAGCCCGCGTCGCCGGTGCCGACGATGACGAACGCGCGTTTGCCCGCCGTGAGCGGGGTGTAGGGCGCGTCGGCGGCGGGGTCGAAGGCGAAGGTGCGGCCGACGCGGACGATGTTGTCGATGTAGGCCTTGAGCATCGCGGGGATGCCGAAGTTGTACATGGGGACGCCCAGGACCAGCACATCGGTGTCGAGCAGTTCGTCGACCAGTTCGTCGCTGTCGGCCAGCGCGGCGTGCATGGCGGGTGTGCGCCGGTCGGGGGTGGTGAAGGCGGCGGCGATCCAGTCCTCGGTGAGGTGCGGGGGCGGTCGGTGGCCCAGGTCGCGGTGGATCACCGTGTCGTCGGGCCTGGCCTCGCGCCACTGGTCGACGAACTCGCCGACGAGGGTGCGGGTGTGTGAGCGGGACTGGCGCGGGCTGGCGTCGAGCCGCAGTAGCTGGGCCATCTCGGAACTCCTCAGGTCTGGATCGGGGTGTGCGACCGAGCCTGCCCGACCGGGAATTTCCGCGTAAGAACGCACATTTCTGTTACCCGGTACCCTTTTCCATACCTTTGCCGGTGAGACGAGGACGCGCATGGCCACACGTAAGCAAGATCTCGATTTCGACTGCCCGGTCGAGGTCACCCTCGATGTGCTCGGCGGCAAGTGGAAGGGCATGATCGTCTATCTGCTCAGCGAGGGCACGGCGCGGTTCAACGAGATGCGCCGCGCCATGCCGCAGGTGACCCAGCGCATGCTCACCGCGCAGCTGCGCGAACTCGAACGCGACGGCGTGCTCACCCGCACCGTGTTCCCCGAGGTCCCGCCCCGGGTCGAATACGAGCTGACCAGCTTCGGCCGCGACCTCATCCCGATCATCGCCCTGATGGAAGCCTGGGGCGAGCGATACCGCAACCAACTCCGCCGCACCGGCTAACCGGCCGTCTCCTCGGTGCAGGCCGGCACGCCCCCGGAGCCGGACAGCCCTTCCAGCACTTCGTCGTCGAAGGTCACCCGCATGTCGGGATCGGCGAGAAAGGTCCAGCCGTCGACCTCGGCCACCCCATGCCTGTCCCCTTTCAGCCGCTTGCCGTTCGCGGCCGAACTCTAGGTGACACCTCCGACACGTTCGCTGCTGGAATGCTCTTCGGACCGAGCGACCGTCAGCGAGCACTGCCCGTCCTGACAACTGCGCCGCACCCGGCCGCGGGACACGGTCTGCGCCAGGCCGATCACCCAGCACATCGGGCAGCCGCGCAGGGCGAACAGGCCGAGCGGGAGCAGTGCCACGCTGAGCAGGCCGAGGATCGGGTAGAGGGCGAGGGCGCCGGCGAGCGCGCCGAAACCCACCGCGCTGCGGACGAGGTGCGCCGGGAGGGACGTGCCGGCGAAGCCGGGGCTGTCAGTGTTCGGCACGGTGTTCTCCTGGAGTGGGCTCGAGCGCCGGACGCAGCGTTTCGCGCACGGTCGCGCGGGCGCGGTGCAGGCGGGACTTCATGGCGGCGGTGCTGAGGCCGAGGGTGTCGGCCACCATGCGCCCGCTGTAGCCCTGGATGTCGCGCATGACCAGCACGTGACGCTGTTCGGCGGGCAGCGCGGCCACCGCGGCCGCCACCCGGCTCGCTTCCGCGCGGCGCAGCATCTCGTCCTCGGCGGAGTCGGCGACATCGCGGTCGGGGAGCGGCAGGCGGCCACCGGGGAGTCGTGCGCGCCGCAGGCACTCGTTGCGCACGATGCGGAACATCCACGACGCCAGAGCCCCGGAGGCGCGTAGCATCCCGATCTTGCGATACAGGATGATCAGCGCTTCCTGGGCGGCGTCTTCGGCGTCCTCCGGGGTGGCGCACAGCGACAGCGCGAAACGCCGGATATTCGGGTGCGCGCCCGAGACCAGCACGGCGATCGATTCGACGTCACCGCCTTGGGCGGCCCGGATCACGGTGTCGTCGGGCCAGCGCGGGTCAGTCACGCCCGGCCCGCCCGCGACGCACGACCACCAGGCACGTACACACCACCGTCAAGCCGACCACCACGCCGATTCCGATGACCACGACAACCTCCGTCTCCGTCCGGGCACCGTGCCGGGACACAGATGAGAGGCGGGCGCGGAGCGAAAGGATTCACCGACGGGCGGTGACGATCCAGGATCGCGAATCGAACGCGACGCCGTCGCCGGTCTCGTGGGCGGCGAGGACGGCGAGCAGGCGGCGGCGGGCCCGCTCGGCGGCGGCCGCGTCCAGGGCGGCGAAGTTCACCCGGAAATACGACAGACGCAGCAGGTTGTCGAGAGCGGCGGCCGCGTCGGGGCCGTAGTAGACGGGCTCGTCGAGATCGGTGATGCCGATATCGCGGAAACCCGCCGCGGTGAGGATGTTCTCGATGACGGCGGGTTCGGCGAGGGAGAACGGCCCCGGGCTGCCGAGGAAGGGCGCGGCGCCGAGGACCGGCAGGATCTCGGTGGCCCAGGCATTGCGGTCGTAGCCCTGCCACACCAGCATCACCAGGCGGGCCGAGGGGCGCAGCGCGTGACCGATATTGGTGAACGCGGCCACCGGATCGGCGAAGAACATGGTGCCGAAGCGGCTGATACACAGGTCGAAACCGGCGTGTGGGAACGGGTGCGACTGGGCGTCGGCCAGTTCGAAGCTCAGGTGGGACAAGCCTTCTCCGGCGCTGACGCGCTCGGCCTCCGCGAGCATCGCCGGGGTGATGTCCACACCGAGCACCTGTCCGCCGACGGCGGCGCGGGCCGCCTCGCGGCTCGTCAGACCGGTGCCACATCCGATGTCGAGCACCCGGTCACCGGCGCGGACGCCCGCGGCGGCGCGCAGGGCGATGTTGTGTCGCCGCAGTTCCGCGTCGTAGTCGAACAACGTCATCGCCTGCCTCCGTTGCTGTCCCGTCCCGGACAACCTACCGAGGCCGACGCGGGTGGTGACCGGTCGGCACCGGCCACCACCGATTCACTACGGCGTCGAGTAACCGATGAGAGCGCCGATGCCCGCACCGATCGGAATGGTGATCAGCGCGCCGACCCCACCGAGGAAGAAGCCGAGCACCGCGCCGATCCCGGCGCCGACCAGGGCGCCGATGCCCGCGTTGTACTGCTTGCGGGCCTGGGTGTCACTCGCCTCGTCGACGAAGGACGCGAGATTGTCGGTGACCAGCGCGGGCGCCGCGACCGGACGCAGGGTGACCGACTGCCCGTCGGCGGCGACACCCGCCGCGAGGTCGAAATCGCCCGCGCCGGTGACGATCCTGGTCGGCACCGACGCGACCACCCGACCACTGCGGTCGGCGAGGGTGACCACACCGCCCGCGAGGCGGAAGGTGCCGTCGGCGACGGACGCGGTGAGCCCGGAACCGTCGGCGAGCGGGCTCGCCGTGAAGGCCACTCCCCCTTCGGAACCCTGGACGATCGGAGCGGCCGCGGCGGGTCCGGCGTGCGCGGTGGTGGCCGCGAGACCGAGTGCCCCGGCCGCGAGAACCGCGACCGCTCCGATACGCCGTGCACTGGAACTAGTTCGAGACGAAAATGTCATCGTGCCCCTCCAGTCTGCCCGCCGGTGACGGCGGAACATCCTCTGCTGGACCGGATCTCGGTCCGCGAACATTTTCGCATCGGTCACGCCCGAGCGGAACCACCTGCGGTGATATCGGAAAAACATCACCGATTGCCGGACGGCTGCTGAGGCCATGTGCCAGAGGACGATTCCGTCGGCACAATCGGTGGTTCACCGAGCCCGACCGGAAGGAAACCCATGACCATCCTGGTGACCGGAGCCACCGCCAATATCGGCCGCAAGGTCGTCGACCATGTGCTGGCCGCCGGCTGTAGCGACGTCCGCGCACTCACCACCGACCCCCGCCGGGCCGCCCTGCCGCCGGAAGTGGAGGTGGCCGAGGGGTATATCGGCCGCCCGGACAGCCTCGGCGCGGCATTCGAGGGTGTCGACCGGATGTATCTGGCGCCCTCGCCCGGCACCGTCACCGAGGTGCTGGCGCTGGCGCGCGCGGCCGGGGTGCGGCACGTGGTCGACCTGTCGGGCGAACCGGAGAGCTGGTGGGGCACGGTGTGCACGGCGGTCGAGAACAGCGGCTTGTCCTGGACGCATCTGTGGCCCGCGGATTTCATGGAGAACTCGATCATGTGGGCGCACCAGATCCGGGAGACCGGCACCGTGCGTGAGCCGTATCCGCAGGCCGCGACGGCACCGATCGCCATGGACGACATCGCCGCGGTCGCCGCCACCGCCCTGCTCGCCGAGGACACCGGCAACCGGGCCCTCACCCTGTCGGGACCCGAAGTCCTCACCCGCGTAGAGCTTCTCGACCACATCGCCACCGCGCTCGGGCGCGAGCTCACCTTCGAGCAGGCTTCCCGCGACGACACCGTCGCCGCGCTGGCGCCCAGCATGGGTGAGCGGGCGAACTGGTATGTCGACAGTGTCCTCACCGGCTACTCCCCCGACCCGGCCACCCTCCCGCTGACCAGCGTCACCGACATCACCGGCCGCCCACCGACCACCTTCGCCGCCTGGGCGGCCGCCAACACCGCGGCCTTCACCACCGCCTGATCACGCGGGAGTCAGGTTCCGCTGGAGCGTGAGGTGCACGACGGCGTCGGCGCGGGCTTCGAGGCGGTGTGGGTCACCGGCGGCGAGATAGATCGTGGCGCCGGGTTCGAGCCGGTGCGCCTCGACCGCCCCGCCCGCGGTGACGTCGAGATCGATCACTCCGGAGACACAGCTGATCAGGATCGGGCCCGGCGCGCGATGCTCGTCGAGCACCTGGCCCTGCCGGAAACTGAGGCGGACCAGGGTGATCCCGGGCCCGGCCAGCAGGCGCTGGATATTGGGCAGCTCGCCGTCCCTGGGCTGCCAGGCGGTCGTGTCGGTGACGAGAGTGCTCATGCGTTCGGCTTCCTGGCGATGACCGCGATGGCAGTGAGCGCCTTCGCGTGGGTGGTGAAGGTGGCGCGCATGGCGAGCACACGCTGCCGGGCGGCGCGGTCGCGCAGCACGTTCTTGATGATGCGGGCGGTGCCGAGCAGACCTTCGTCGGCGAGCACACGGCGCGGTCGCAGCAGCGCCATCGGCGCGAAATCGACGGTCTCGACGACGAATCCGCCCGCGGTGAGCAGGTCGGTCCACTCGGTGCGGGTCAGCGGCCGGGCATTGACCTTGATCGAGCGGGCCAGCGCCTTGCGGATCTCGGTCTTGACGGCGTCGTCGAGGTCGTCGGGGTGCAGCGCGAGCTCGTGGATGGCGTAGCGGCCGCCGGGGCGCAGCACCCGGAACGCCTCGGCGATGATGGCGGCCTTGTGCGGGTCGGTCTGCATGGTGAGCATGGCCTCGCCGACCACCACGTCGGCGGAGTCCGCGGGCAGGCCGGTGTCGGCGGCGTCGCCGGTGGTGACGGCGCCGCGGGTGCCGACGACCTCGGCGCTGCGCGCGGCGGCGGCGTCGTCGGCCTCCACGCCCCGGTAGCCCGCGGGTTCGCGGCGCAGGATGGCCTCGGCGGTGTGACCGAGGCCGGGGGCGAGTTCCACCACCTCGGCACCGGGCAGCGCGGCGGCGTCGAGCATGCGCTCGGTGAGCTCGATCCCGCCCGGTCGCAGCACCCGTTTGCCGAGGCGCGCGAGCAGCCAGTGCCCGGGGATGTGCGCGGAATCGCGATGGTCGAAGGGCAGTGGTGTGGTCATGATGTGCTCCTGTCGGTGCGGCCGCGGGGTGCGGCGGTCCTACAATCGAAGGGGAAGTCGCCGGTCACGGCGTGAGAGGAGCGCCGATGGTCAGCACACCCCGGCAGCGGGACAGGGTGTTCGCGCTGGTGCGTGATTCCCTGGAACCCCTGGACGCGCCGGTGATCGCGCAGACCTTGGGCATCCACATCACCACCGCGCGCTTCCATCTCAACGCGCTCATCGACGCGGGTCTGGTGGAGGGCACCTGGCTGCCGTCGGAGACGGTGGGCCGCCCGCGCAAGGGATATGTGGCGGTCGGCGCCGACCCCGCCGCGCCCGTGCTGGACGCGCTGCTGGCCCAGCTCGGTGACACCCCCGCCGCGCGGCGCGCCAAAGCCGCGGCGGCCGGGCGGATGTGGGCCGACAGCCTCAGCGATCCCGGCGAACCGCAGGCCGATCTGCCGGACCCGGTGACGCTGGTGACCACCACGCTGACCCGGCTCGGATTCCAGGTGTCCGCGGCGGTGTCGAGTTTCGGCACGCACGAGATCCAGCTGTGCAACTGCCCGCTGCGGCGCATCGCGCGCAACGCGCCCGAGATCGTCAGCGGCATCCAGCAGGGCATGATCGAACGCGTCCTCGAGCGTCACTCGCCCACGCTGGCAACACAATTCGATGTCGACGTGCGTCCGGACCCCGCCGGCGACTGCGGTGTGACGCTGCGCCTGACCACCCGATCGACGCACCGCGCGCCGATCGCGGGCTGAGCACCGCACCGTCACCACCACCTTCCCGTCTCGGGTCACCCGGCCGGGGCACTGCCCGGCCTGGGATCGATCTTATTTAAATGAGTCTTGACCGAAGTCATAAGGCTAGGCTAACTTACTGCCATCAACTGGCATTTTGCCAGGAATCCGGAGTGTAACTCCGCTCACCCGAAGGGTTGAATAAATGATGAGCAGCCGAGTCCTGCGGTCCGCCCTCGCCCTCGCCGTCCCCGCCGCGGCGGTGCTGATGAGCAGCCCGGCGGCGATGGCCGAACCGGGGACCTTCCGCATCACCAGCGATGTCCCGACGCTGGCCGAGCTCAACGAGCAGGTGCGCTTCCTGGTCGAGACCCCGGCCTCCGACGAGGCCAAGGCCGCGAATCTGGAGGGCGGCGTGAACGCGGTGATCGTGCCGCGCACCGTCTACAACCTCGGCCTGTTCCGCGCGCCCCGGGGCTGGAACGAGGTGACCGGTCCCGAGACCCACCAGGGCGACGTGCACACCGCGATCCTGCACAGCGGCTCGGCCGGGCGCCCGACCATCACCATGCAGGTCACCTGGAAGCGCATCGACGGCAGCTGGAAGCTGGCCAACGAATCGCTGTGCGCCGGAGTGAAGACTGTCGGCCTGCCGATTCCCTGCGATTTCTGACGGTGATCGATATCCGCGACCTCACCGTGCGCTACGCGGACACCACGGTGCTCGACATCCCCGCGCTCAGCGTCCCCGACGCCGCGGTGACCTATCTGCTCGGCCTCAACGGCACCGGCAAGTCCACCCTGCTGCGCTGCGTGTGCGGAATCCTCGCCCCGGCCGCGGGCACCGTCACGGTCGACGGCGTCCGGGTGCGGGCCGGGCACACCACCCCGGCCGGGCTCGGCATGCACCTGGACTACCGGGCCTTCGATCCCCGGCACACCGCCCGCCGTCATCTGCGCTGGATCGCCCGCTCCCGCGGACTGCCCACGGCGCGGGTGAGCGAGGTTCTGGACGCGACCGGACTCGACGAGGTCGCCGATCGCCGGCTGGCGCAGTACTCCCTGGGCATGCTCCAGCGCGTCGGTATCGCCGCGGCGCTGCTGGCCCGGCCGCGCACACTACTGCTCGACGAACCGCTCAACGGCCTCGACATCGCGGGCATCCACTGGATCCGCGCGCTGCTGCGCGAACTCGCCGACGCGGGCACCTGCGTGCTGGTCACCTCGCACCTGCTCGACGAGGCCGAACGCAATGCCGACCGGGTGGTCGTGCTCGGTGCGGGCCGGGTGCTGGCCGACGCCCCGCTGACCGAACTGGTCCGCGACGGCGACCGCCTCGAAGACGCCTACCTGCGCATCACGGGTGCCGCGGCATGAGAAACCCCCTCGCCGATATCGGTCGCGGTCTGGCCGCCGAGTGGACCCGCACCGGTGGTCGCGGTTTCCTGTGGCTGGTCGCCGTGCCGCTCACACTCGGCCTTCCGTTGCTGATCACCTTCGGGATCGCCGGTGTCGCCGAACGATTCGCCGCGATTCCCGGCCAGCTCCAGGTGACCTCGGTGAGCACCACCAATGCCGTGTACTGGGTGATCACCTTCGCCACCGGCATCATGATGGTGACCGCCGCGTTCGCCCACGCCACCCGCTCGCGGGAGAACCTGCGCGACCTCGACGCCTTCCTGTTCCCCCGGATATGGACCGCGGCGCTGGCCCGCTGGATCTTCTACGGCACGCTGGCGGCGGTCTGCTCGCTGGTGCTGCTCGTTGTCGTGCTCACGGCATTGCCCGCGCTGTTCCCGCTGGTCTACGGCGAGGTCTCGCTCGGCGACCCCGCCGGGTGGCGCTACCTGTGGACGGTGCCGACCTATGCGTTCACCGCGTGCGGGATCGGTATCGCGGTCGGCTCGGTCATCCGGACGCCACCGGCCGCGATCGCGGTGCTGCTGTTCTGGGTGTACGTGGCGGAGAACTCGATCAGCCTGTTCCCCGACGGCTACACCCTGCAGGCCTACGCCCCGTTCCTCAACGCGGTCGCCGCCACCGGGCAGGAGCTGGCGTTCCTGCCCCGCTTCGGGCGCAACGGTTCGCTGCTCTACTTCGTGGCCGTGGCCGTCGTCCTGTTCACCGCGGCGGTGACGGTGGCGCAATGGCGACGCCGACGCGGCTGATCACCGCGCGCTGTACTGCCCCTTGAGCGCGCGCTCGGCCCGGGCGACCAGCACGGCGGTACCGATCGTGCCGGAGAGCAGGACGACCATGATGATCTTGGCGCCCCACGGTCCGTCGATCAGGGCGCCGACCGTGCCCAGCGCCGCCAGCCCGGACATGGTCGCCAGCAGCCCGATCGCGTACGTCGCGCCCTGGATCTCGCCGCGCAGGATGCGCCGGGAGCCCGAGAGCAGGCCGAGCCCGAGCATGCCCGGCACCAGCGCCACCACGCACACGACGATCAGATACGACGAGTTCAGTCCGGACACGACCAGCCCCAGCGCGCAGATCAGCAAGACCGCGGCGAGCGCGAGCCCGGCCCCACCCGCGCGCCGGGTCGCCGCGCGCACCTCCGGAATTTCAGCGTACGGCGACGACATCCCCACCCCCACAGTTCATGTCGATGACGCTAGCAGCCCCCACCGACACCGGCCAGCGAAGCGGCCGGTCAGCCCACGTCGCGACGCAGCCAGGTGACCTCGGCGCCCGCGCCGTCGGTGCCCTGCCGGTAGGCCTCCAGGTCGTCGTCCCAGGCGGTGCCCAGCGCGCGGTCGATCTCGGCGGACAGGTCGTAGGTGCCGTGGGAGCCGAGTTCGTTCGCGGTCTGCAGTAGGGCGCGTAATCGCATCTCGCCCAGCATCACGTCACCGTTGGCGCCGGTGGAACCGTGCCAGAGACCCAGGGCGGGGACGAAGCTGTAGCGCTCGCCGTCGACGCCGTCGCTGGGGTCCTCGGTGACCTCGAAGCGCAGCACGGGCCAGGCGCGCAATGATTGGGCAATCCGGGCGGCGGTGCCCACCGGACCGATCCAATCGCTGGTGGCGCGCAGATGCCCGTCGGCGGGTTGCGCGTTCCAGCGCAATTTCGCCGGCGACGAGAGTGCCGTCGACAGTGCCCATTCCACGTGCGGGCACAACGCGGCGGGCGACGAGTGGATGTAGACCACACCCGCCGTCGCGTCAGCGAACTGACTCGATGCGCGCACTACCAACACCTCCAGCCTCGACAAGGAGCGTCTTCCCCAACGACCCGTCGCGGACTGGCGTGGCCCGAGTGTACTGAAGTGTTCGGTGTTGCGGGTGTTACTTCACTGCGTGTTGGATGTCTCTGCGATAACGGAATCGCTGAATTTCGGCCACGCCGTTCGCGCCCAGTCGCCGAAATTCTCGTCGCTCAGCGCGATGGTCGCCACCCCTATTTCGGGGTCGACCCACAGGAACGTCCCGGACTGCCCGAAGTGTCCGAAGGTGCGCGCGGAATTGCGGTATCCGGTCCAATGCGGGGCTTTTCCGTCGCGGATTTCGACACCCAATCCCCAGTCGTTGGGGCGCTGGGAACCGAATCCGGGGAGCACGCCGTCGCGGCCGGGGAATTGCACCGAGGTCGCCTCGTCGAACGTTTGCCGAGATATCAATTCGGGTGTCAGCAACTCCCCGGCGAACCGGGTCAGGTCACGGACCGAGGCCCGCGCGCCGTGCCCGGCCGACCCGTCGAGCTCCGCGGTGGTCATTTCCAGCGGGGTGAACACCGCGTCGCGCAGATATTCGGGAAAGGCGATGCCGGTCTCGGCGGCGAGGAAATCGGCGAGCAGTTCGAAGCCCGCGCTGGAATAGATGCGCCGGGCCCCGGGCGCGGCGATCACCTCGGGCGTGGCGAAGGCGACTCCGGAGGTGTGGGCGAGCAGGTGGCGCACGGTGGCGCCGGGTGGGCCCGCCGGCTGGTCGAGTTCGATCGCGCCCTCCTCGACCGCGACCAGCGCGGCGTAGGCGACCAGCGGTTTGGTCACCGAGGCCAGCCGGAAGACGCGGTCGATGTCGCCGGTGGTGGAGATTCCGTCCGCGGTGCGCACCGCGGCGGCGGCGTGGCGCACCGGCCAGTGCTCTAGCTGCTCGAAGGAACGCATACCGGCAGCGTACGAGACGCGGCTACGATCGGGTCACCATGAGTCCCGCACCCTCGATCCACGGTGACGTGGCGGCCGGTTTCGGCCCTGTCGCCGATGCCTTCCGCCGTAACTTCACCGCCCACGGCGAGATCGGCGCCGCCGTCGCCGTCTATGCCGGTGACCAGCCCCTGGTCGACCTGTGGGCCGGGCACCGCGACCGCGCGCGGGAGGTCGCCTGGGAGCGCGACACCCTCGTGCCGGTGTTCTCCTCGTCGAAGGGGATGTCGGCGTTCACCCTGGCGGTGGCGGTCTCGCGCGGTCTGCTCGACTACGAGGCGCCGGTGGCGACGTACTGGCCTGAGTTCGGCGCGCACGGCAAGGAGCGGATCACCGTGCGCCAGCTCATCGATCACCAGGCCGGGCTGTCCGGGCTCGACCGCGTGGTGAAGCTGAACGAGCTGGCCGACCGGGACGCGCTCGCGCGGATCCTGGCGGCGCAGAAACCGGCGTGGACGCCGGGCACCCGGCACGGGTACCACGCGCTGACCCTGGGGCTGTACCAGGGCGAGCTGCTGCGCCGGGTCGATCCGGCGGGCCGGAGTCTGGGCCGGTTCTTCGCCGAGGAGATCGCCGACAAGGTCGAGGCCGATCTGTTCATCGGACTGCCCGCGAGCGAGCCGATGGAGCGCATCGCCGTGCTCTCGGCCACCAAGGGCCTCGACATCCTGCGCTACGAGCTCGCCGACGTGCCGCTGCGCATCGGCGCCGAGGTCTACGCCAAGCGCGGGTATTCCTATGCCGCGCTGACCAATCCGCGTCCCGGCGCGCCCGCCCGGGCCACCCGCCGGGAGTTCCTCGAAGTCGAGTGGCCGGGGATGAACGGCGTGGGCAATGCCAGGGCACTGGCCCGGGTGTACGGCGCGGCGGCCGGACGCACCGGCGCGCTGCCGATCGGCGACGAGGTCCTGGATCTGCTCGCCGCGGCCGAGACCGCCGCGATCCCCGACGACGACCTGGTACTGCACACCAAGAGCCGCTACCACCTCGGTTTCCGCAAGTCGCGCGGCAGTTTCCGGTTCGGCTCCGACAAGCGCGCCTACGGGACCACCGGCCTGGGTGGATCGTTCGGATTCGCCGATCCGGCAACGGGTCTCGGCTTCGGCTACAGCATGAACCGGCTCGGCATGGCGATCCTCGACGATGTGCGCAGCCGGAATCTGCGCGAGGCCGTCATCCGGTGCGCCACCCGCTGACGCGACGAATGCCCGCGTCCCCCAGGTGATTCGGGGAACGCGGGCAGCCGCTGAGCGGGCGCTGGGGTCGGTGACGGTGACCGCCGTCAGCCGGTGCCGCGGGGGTCAGTGCCCGCTGACGCCGCTGATCTCGTTCGGTGCCGAGGCCAGCGTGGCGCTCGCGGTGACCTTGCCCTCGGCCAGGTCGACGCGATGCACCTGCTTGGCGGACGGGTCGCTCACGTAGGCGATGCCGCCGCGCACGAACAGCGCGGGCCGCGCGGCCTGCCAGTCCAGCGGTTCGGTCCAGGTGCCGAGCACCGGAATGGTGCGGGTGACGGTCCCGGCGACCGGATCGATGACGTGGATCTTGCCGTCGGTGCCCAGCACCAGCGCCTCATCCTGCGGGCCGCGAGCCAGCGAGCGGAAGGTGTAGCTGGTGCCGATGTCGACCAGGCGCAGGGTGCCGTCGGTGGTGTTCACCAGCGAGACCTGCTGCGGGCGTTCGAGTTCGGCGTCCTTGTCCTTCTTGTAGTCACCGAGCACGATGGGCGAGGCGTCGCTGCCCGCCATATTGCCGATCCGGCCGTAGGCCGTCGGGCTCGCGACCTTGGTGATCTTGCCGTCGCGGTAGACGACCGCGCCGGTCTGGCAGCCGACCACCACCGCCTCACCCTGCGCGGTGGCCTCACCGTGCACGCCGGGGCAGTCCTCGTTGCGGGTGAGTTCCTTGCGGTCGCCGTCGAGAGCGACGATGCCCACCCGCTTGTCCTCGGTGCCGAGGGTCAGCACGAGGTTGCCGTTGCTCAGCTCGATCGCGACGCCGTGGTGGGGCGCGGCGGCCTTGTAGACCTCGGTCGCGGGCTTGTCCTCGCCGAGTTCGCCGGAATCGATGACGGTCACCTCGCCCGAACCGTCGGCGAACAGCACGGTCTTGCCCGCGTGCCGCACGACGTGGCCGGGCTTGTTCGCGGGGAACTCGGTACCGGTGAAGGCGGCGTCGTAGGCGTCGAAGACGCGGAAGCCGTCCTTGGTCGAGACCATGAGGTGCTCGTCGTCGCCCGCCGGGTTGAGGCGGTTGAAGCCGGGCAGCTCCACCTGGCCGCGCTGGGCGAGGGTGGCGCCGTCGAGGACGTAGATGCCGCCGTCGTAGGTGAGCGCGATGGGCTCGGCGCCCGGGGTGTGCGCGTGGTCGTGCTCGGTGTCGTCACTGCCGCAACCGGCCAGCGCGACCACCGAGGCGAGGACCCCCGACATGGCCACCAGCGTGGTGGTCCGGGTCCGAGTGTGCATGTCTTGCTCCATTTCTGCTGCGTGAAACTAGGTCGTCAGCCCGCGCACGATGGCCTCGGTATTGGTGCGCGCCATCTCCGGATAGGTGGCCGCGCCGCCGCCGGGGGCGGACAGCGATTCGGTGTGCAGCGCGATCACCCGGACGTGCAGTCCGGTGTGTTCGGCGAGCACGCGCGCGAGGCGGTCGGGCTGGGCGGAATCGGCGAAGACCGCGGAGACTCCCGCGGTTCTGATCGCGGTGGCCAGGCCGTCGAGGTCGGCGGCGCTGGGTGAGGCCAGGGTGGTGCCGCTGGGGATCACCGCGCCGATCACCCGGAAGCCGAAGCGCTGGGCGAGATAGCCGAAGACGTGATGGTCGGTGACCAGCTGCCTGCGTTCGGGGGCGATGGTGGCGAAGCGTTCGGTCATCCAGCGGTCGAGCTGATCGAGTTCGGTGAGGTAGCGCTCGGTATTGGCGCGCACGGCCGCGGCGTCGATGCCCTCGACGCGGGCGAGCACCTCGGCGCTGATGGTCTCCACGGCCGTGCGGACACGGCGCGGGTCGGTCCAGAAGTGCGGGTCGGGGGTGCCCGCGGAGTCGTCGGCGGTGTAGTCGATCGGGTCGACGTGTTCGGCGACGGCCAGGGTCGGCACGCCCGCGGCCGCGGCGGCGCTCACGTGCTTGGCGATGCCCTCCTCGAGGCCGAGCCCGTTGTGCACCACCAGTGCCGCGCGCTCGATGTCGGCGGCCTGCCGGGCCGAGATGGCGAAGGAGTGCGGGTCGGCCCCGGCCTGCATGAGGACGGTGACCGGGGCGGCGTCGCCGACGATGGTGCGGGTGAGGTCACCGAGGATATTGGTGGTCACCACGATGCCGGTGTGTTCGGGCTCGGTGGCGCAGGCGCCCAGCAGCGCTGTGAGCGCCAGGATCAGCATCGCCGCGACAGCGCGGGTTCTCGTGCTCACAGTCCGGTCTCCACCATCAGCGCGGGCTCGATGTCGAGCGGGAAGACACGGGCGACGCGCAGGTTGTCGTTATAGGCGATCTCGTGGATCTCGCGGCCGCGGATGTCGTTGACGTAGGCGCGTTCCGGGTCGACACGGATGGCCGGGGTGCCGGTCACCGGGCCGTCCATCAGCGGGACCCGCGCTGTCCGCGTTCCGGTTTCCGGATCGATGCCGTGCAGGACACCGTCACCGGTGAGGACCAGCAGCGGTGCGCCCTCGCCCGCGGTGTTCACCGCGACGGCGTCGGCGATCGGAGTCTTGGACCAGGTCTTCTTCCGGATGTCGAGGGTCCACACGCCGTCGCCTCCGGCGAGCGCGGTCAGCGTGGTGCTGCCGGGGCGGTGGGTGAAGGCGGTGGCCCGGTCGGCGGCAGGCCCCGGATACGGGATCTTCTCCGCGACGAACTCGCCGTCGCGCTGGGCCACGACGAGCGCCCCGTCCGCACAACCGAATACGACACCGCGCCGCGTCACCGCCTGCCCCTGTGGCTGGGCGCACCGCTCGGCCTGCGCCTGTCCGCTGGGCTCGTTCCGCGCACGCACCTCGACACGTCCGTCACCGTTGGCCACGATGATCCGCTCGCCGTACGGCACCGCGATACCCGCCACCGGCCGCGCCTCGGGGATGGTCCCCGCCTCCAGCGCGGCCCGGTCGAGCACTGTCGACTGTCCGCTCGCCGACACCACCGTCACCACCACCGCGTCCGCATAGGCGCCGACCACCACGTCACCATCGACTCGTGCCCCCGGCTCCCCCTGCGAGCCGGGGGCTGTCGACACGCTCGGCACAGGTTGCACGCTCGACGCGGCCGATCCACTCGGCGCGGCCGGATCGCTCGGCGCAGGCGAAGCGCCCGGCGCTGGCGGAGCGCTCGGAGTGGGCGACGCGTTCACTGCGTCCGGCGCGGACGGTGAACCGGGGACAGTCTGCTCGACGGCGCCGATCGTGCGGACCGGCGCGCTGTAGTAGTGCCGGTGGTCGCCGTGGTCGACGGTCCAGGCGCCGCCGTCGACGACGGCAGTTCGGTCGCCGGAGCCCAGGTAGGCGAAGCGGCCGTCCGTGGCGATCGAGGTGACGGCCGGAACAGCTTGCGCGGTAATGCTTTTCACCTCGGTGACCTGTTCGGTCAGCAGGTCGAGCACCCGTGTCGCACCGGCGGGGTCGGCCAGGATCAGCCGGGTCTGTACCTCGCTCATCTCCTCGGCGCCCGCGACGAAACCGTGCGGGGTCTCCTCCGGCAGCACCGGCGGTTCGGCGGTTCCACAACCGACCAGCGGTACTGCGGCCAGCGCCGCGACCGAGGCCGCCCCCGCGCGGCCCAATCGCGACCGCAGCGACGACGCGATCGCCGAGAGGAAGAAGGTCGCGACCGCGACGGCGGCGATGGTCGCCCCGGCCGCCGTCTGCGCGTGCCAGGAGATGAGCAGGCCCACCACGGTGGACAGGCCACCGATGCCCGCGGCGAGCAGCATCACCACCGGGATGCGGTCCGACCAGTACAGCGCGGCGGCGGGAGGCGCGATGAGCAGGCCGAAGACCAGCAGCGTCCCTACGACGTGGAACGAGGCGACGATGGCCAGCGTCACCAGGCCGATCAGCGCGGCGTTGGCGAGCTTCGGGCGCAGGCCCAGCGTGTGCGCCTTGCGCGGATCGAAGGTCAGCGCGACGAACGAGCGATGGCCGAGCACGGCCACCACCAGGGCTATCGCCACGGCCGCGGCGAGGAAGCCGAGATCCTGGGACCGCACCGCGAGGACGTCGCCGAAGAGGAACCCGGTGAGATCCACCGCGAACGATTGCGAGCGCGACACGATGATCACCCCGGCCGCGAGCATGCCGACGAACAGCAGCCCGATCGCGGTATCGGCACCGAACCGGGGACTGCGCCCGAGCGCGGACACACCGAAGGCCATGGCCGCGCAACTGACCGCGGCACCGACGATCAGGTTCCCGCCGAGCAGCGCGGCCACCGCGACACCGGGCAGCATGCCGTGAGCCATGGCGTCACCCAGAAACGCCATGCCGCGCACCACGACCCAGGTCCCGGCCAGGGCACAGACGCACGACACGAGCAGTCCGCCCCACAGCGCACGCTGCACGAATGCCACCTCGAACGGGGCGATCAGCCAATCCATAGCGCGGAAGGCTATACTGAAAATGGTTATCGTTTCAATTGGGGTGAGATGCAACACACAGCGGTCCGAATCGACCAACTGACGGCGGGTTACGCGCGCACCACGGTGCTGCGCGGGCTGTCGGCGACGATCCCGCGCGGGCAGGTCACCGCGATCGTGGGACACAACGGCTCGGGGAAATCGACCCTGCTCGGCGTGCTCGCGGGCACCGTGACGATCGAGTCGGGAACGGTCGAACACACGCTGGGCCGCCCGGCATTCGTGGTGCAGCACACCGCGATTCCGCCCACCCTGCCCCTCACCGTGCGCGACGCGGTGGCGATGGGACGGTGGGCGCACCGCGGCCCGTGGCGGCGGCTCACGCGCGCGGACCGCGCCGTCGTCGGCGAGTGCCTGGAGCGGATGGATCTCACGGATCTGGCGTCACGACGCCTCGACACCCTCTCCGGCGGTCAGCGCCAGCGCACCCTGCTCGCCCAGGCCCTGGCCCAGCGGTCGGAGCTGCTGCTGCTCGACGAACCGGCGACCGGCCTGGACACGGCCTCCCAGGCCGCGATCTCGCGGGTGCTCACCGAGGTGGCCGAGTCCGGGGTGACGGTCGTGCAGGCGACCCATGATCGCGACGAGGCGGCCCGCGCCGACCACTGCCTGCTGCTGCGCGACGGGCAGTTGATCGCCGCGGGTCTTCCGGAAGACGTGCTGGTCGGCGCCTAGAATCGGCGACGGCCACCCTGGACGGCCGGGCGTTCGTCTCCTTCGCGGGCTGGAAGGCCCATGTGAGTCTCTATCCCGTCCCCGAGGGCGACGCGGAGTTCGACCGGGCCGTCGCCCCGTACGTGTCGGGGCGGGGAACGGTGAAATTCCCGCTCGGCGAACCGATTCCGTACGACCTGATCGCGCAGATCGTGGTCCGGCTCGCCGGGCGGGAACGTCGGGGCTGAGCTACCAGTCGGCTTCGGTGTAGCGGATGATGCCGCGGATGTTCTTGCCGTCGAGCATGTCCTGGTAACCCTGGTTGATCTCCTCGAGCGAGTAGCTGCGGGTGACCATGTCGTCGAGGTTGAGCTGGCCGGCCTTGTAGAGCGAGAGCAGCCGCGGCGCGTCCTGGCGGGCATTGCCGCCGCCGAAGATGCAGCCCTTGACCGTCTTCTGCAGCATGGACAGCAGGAAGCTGTTCATCTTCACGTCGCCGGCGTCCATGCGGCCCATCGAGGTGACCACCAGCGTGCCCGCCTTGCCGGTGAGGATCAGGCCCTCCTCGACGTAGTCGCCGTGCATCTCACCCATGGTGAGGATGACCTTCTCGGCCATCCGGCCCTCGGTGGCCTCCATCAGCGGCATGATCGCGGCGGCCATGCTCTCGTAGGTGTGGGTGGCGCCGAACTTCTGCGCCTGCTCCCGCTTCCACGGATTCGGGTCGATGGCGACGACTTTCGAGGCACCGGAGAGCACCGCGCCCTGCAGCGCGCTCATGCCGACACCGCCGATGCCCGCGATCACCACGGTCTCCCCCGGCTGCACCTCGGCGACATGGGTGGAGGAACCGAAGCCGGTGGGCACACCGCAGCCGACCAGGCAGGCGACCTCGAACGGGATGGTCGGGTCGATCTTGACCACCGAGGTGTGGTGCACGGTCATGTAGGGCGCGAAGGTGCCGAGCAGGCACATCGGGATGACGTTCTCGCCGCGCGCCTGGATGCGGTAGGTGCCGTCGGAGATGGCCTGGCCCATGAGCAGGCCCGCGCCCAGATCACACAGCGCCATGTGCCCGGCCACGCACGCGGGGCAGCGGCCGCAGGCCGGGATGAACGAGAGGATGACGTGGTCGCCCACGGCCAGGTCGCTCGGACAGTTCGGGCCGAGCTTGGTGATGACACCGGCGCCCTCGTGGCCGCCCATCACCGGGAACGCCGGCATCGGCGTGGCGCCGGTGACGATGTGATGGTCGGAGTGGCACATGCCCGCCGTTTCCATCCGGATCTGCACTTCACCGGCGACGGGATCGCCGACCTCGATCTCCTCCACCGACCACTGCTGGTCGGTGCCCCACAGGATCGCGCCCTTGGTCTTCATGTTCCGCCTCGACCTCTCGCCAAGCTTGGTGCCTCGTAGTGACTGCACTCACCCTAACGAAATTTCGGCCGAATCTGTAACACGTTCTAGAAATAAATCGGAAAATCTCTATCCCCGCACGTCGTGGACGTGATGCACGAGGTCGTGGAGGAAGTAGCGCGACAGTGAGGTGACCGTGAACTCCGCGCCGTCGCTGCGGGCGCCGCGCCGGTCGAGGCGGTCGGCGGGCACGGCGGCGAAGGCGGCGGCGACCCGGTCGGCGGCGGTGGACAGTTCCTCGGCGACCCGCGCGGGGTCCTGCTCACCGTAGCGGTCGGCGACGGCGGTCGCGTCCTGATCCCAGTTCTCGAACCGCGGAACCCCGGTGCCGTCGGCGGCCAGGATCAGGGCCAGCCGGGTGTCGAAGATCCGGCAGACATCGCGCACGTGGGCGCCGTATTCGAGGACCGACCAGGTGGCGTCGTCGGGGCGCACGCGCACATCGTCGCGTTCCAGGGCGGCGCCGAGCCGCGCGGCGCTGCGCAGCGCGCGTTCGGGGACCGACGCGTAGGCGACGCTCTCGGCGTCGAATCCGCACTCGGAGCAGCGCCGTTCGAGGACCCAGGTCCAGTTCTTGGTGTCGGGAACGATCATGCCGCCAAGCCTAGGATGACCGCATCTTGTGATCCATCAAGATTCAGCCAACCTGCGGCGAGATCCGGGCATCACTCGGTGAGCTGCCGGGCCTTGCCGAACAGCTCGAGGGTGACCGCGTGCAGGAAGTCACCGACCGGCTTGGGCGCCTTGCCCGCGAAGGCCCGCGCGTGCGTGCCCTCCAGCACGATGCCCAGCTTGAAGCAGGCCAGCACCGTGTACCAGGGCACCGCGCTCAGGTCGCGCTCGGAGAACTTGCCGTAGTGCTCGACCATCTCCTCGGGGGTGGGCAGGCCGCCGACCGTGCCGAGGGTGCCCATCAGCCCGGCGCCGACGGTGCCGGGTTCGGGGCGGGTGGCCAGCTGCCAGCCGAGGTCGAGCAGCGGGTCACCGATGGTCGACATCTCCCAGTCGACCATGGCCGCCACCGCCGGGCTGTCGTAGTCGAACATCATGTTCGCCAGGTGACAGTCGCCGTGCATGATGCCGGGACTCCAGTCGGTGGGGCGATGACGCTCGAGCCAGTCACCGATGCGCTCCACATCCGGGATCTCCGGGCCGGGATAGCCCTCGTTGGCGCTGTAGGAGTCGAGTTCGCGCAACCAGCGCGGGACCTGGCGTTCGAGGAAGCCCTCGGGATGGCCGTAGTCGGCCAGGCCCAGCGCCTGGTAGTCCAGCGAACCGAGGCGGGCGATGGCCTCGACCGCGGACAGGCCCATCTGCCTGCGGATCTCGGGGTCACCGGCGTGCAGGTCGGGCAGTTCGGTCTGCGGGTTGAAGCCGCGGATCGGTTCCATCAGGTAGAAGACCGCGCCGATCACCGACTCGTCGTCGCAGGCCGCGATCACCCGGGGTGCGCGGACCTCGGTGTCGTCGAGCGCGCCCAGCAGGCGCGATTCGCGGCCGATCACCTCGTTGCTCTTGGCGCGCAGATGCTTGGGGCCGCGCCGCAGGACGTATTCGCGCCCGCCGCGGGTGAAGCGCAGCATGATGTTCTGGGTGCCGCCGCCGATCGCGGTGACCGCGCCGAAGGGGCCGCCGGGCAGGTCACGCTCGTCCATCCATCGGCCGATCGCCGCGAAATCGGCGATGCCCGGGTCGACGTCGACCGGTTGCGAAACAGACATGGCGATCATTGTGCCCGAGCAGGCCGGTCCATGGGCCCGGCGTAGGGTTTCCGATACGATGCGCACGCTCTTGATCGACAACTACGACTCGTTCACCTACAACCTCTATCAGCTGATCAGCGAGGTCAACGGGAGCGAGCCGACCGTCGTGCGCAACGACGAGGTGCGCGATCTCGCCGCGCTCGAGCTGGCCGGGTTCGACAATGTGGTGATCTCCCCCGGACCGGGCAGGCCCGATCGCGCGCGCGACATGGGCATCTCCACCCGGGTGATCGCCGAGACCGAGCTGCCGCTGCTGGGTGTGTGCCTGGGACATCAGGGCATCGTGATCGGCGCGGGCGGCACCGTCGGCCGGGCGCCGCGGGCCCGGCACGGCTACCTCGACCGGGTCGCCCACGACGACCGCGACCTGTTCGCCGGGCTGCCGCAGGACTTCACCGTGGTGCGTTATCACTCGCTGGCCGCCCAGCACGTGCCGGAGGCACTCGACGTCACCGCGACCACCGCCGACGGCGTGATCATGGGTGTGCGGCACCGGGAACGACCGCAATGGGGCGTGCAGTTCCACCCGGAATCGGTGTCGAGCGAGTTCGGTGCGGCGCTGGTGCGCAATTTCGCCGATCTGACCAAGGCGCGGAGGCCGGTGAGCGCGCCGGTCGTGGTGCGCGGGCCGGTGGCGACCGAGGACCCGGCACCCGAGCTGCGATTCCGGTTGCGGCACAGCGTGATCGAGCGCGCCATCGATACCGAGGCCATCTTCCTGCGCCGATACGCCGGGTCGGAGACCGCGTTCTGGCTCGACAGCGAGCACGTCGAGCCGGGACTGGACCGGTTCTCCTTCCTCGGTGACGCGGGTGGGCCGCACGCCGAGATCGTCGGTTACCGGGTCGGTGACGGCACCGTCACCGTGACGGACGCCGAGGGTGTGCGCACCGTCCCCGGCACCGTGCTGGACTACCTGGATCGCGAGTTGCGGCGCAGGCACTGCGATCCACCGGAACTGCCGTTCGATTTCGCGGGCGGGTATGTCGGCTATCTCGGCTACGAGGTGAAGGCCGACTGCGGCGCGCGCGCCGCGCACCGATCGCTGACGCCCGACGCGCAGTGGATCTTCGCCGACCGGCTGATCGTGGTCGACCACGAAGCCGGGCGCACCCATCTGCTCGCGCTGGCCACCGCAGCGACCGAGCCCGCCGCCGACGACTGGCTGCGCGAGACCGGCACCGCACTGGCCGACCTGCCGACCTGGGCCAATCCCGCCGACCTGCACGTACCCGCCGACCCGGATGCCGTGCAGGCCGACCTGATCCGGGGACGCGACCGCTATCTGGCCGATATCGCGGTCTGCCAGGAGCGGCTGCACGCGGGCGAGTCCTACGAGATCTGCCTGACCGACACCGTCGCCGTGGCCGCCGCACCCGACGACGGCCTGGCCCTGTACCAACGCCTGCGCCGCTGCAATCCCGCGCCGTATGCCGCCTACCTGCGGTTCGACGGCCTCGACGTGGCGTGTTCCTCCCCCGAGCGCTTCCTCAAGATCGACCGGGACCGGGTGGTGGAGAGCAAGCCGATCAAGGGCACCGCCCCGCGCGGGCGCACCGTCGCCGAGGACGAGCACCTGCGCCGCGCCCTGGCCGACGACCCCAAGACCCGCGCCGAGAACCTGATGATCGTGGACCTGCTGCGCAACGATCTGGGCCGGGTCTGCGAGGTCGGCTCGGTCCACGTGCCCGAGCTGATGACCACCGAAACCTATTCCACGCTGCACCAATTGGTGTCCACCGTGCGCGGCACCCTGCGTCCCGGCGCGGGCGTGGTCGACTGCCTGCGCGCCTGCTTCCCCGGTGGCTCGATGACCGGCGCGCCCAAACTGCGCACCATGGAGATCCTCGACGAGCTCGAGACCCAGGCCCGCGGCGTCTACTCCGGCACCATCGGTTTCCTCGGCCTCGGTGGCACCGCCGATCTCAATATCGTCATCCGCACGGCCGTCCGCTACGACGGCGAATGGCGCATCGGCGCGGGCGGCGCCATCGTCCTCGATTCCGACCCCGAGGACGAATTCGCCGAGATGGTCCTCAAAGCCGCCGCCACCTTCCGCGCCCTCACCCCCTGAGGCAGCTGCCTCCGGGTGATGCGGCGGTCAGCGGCGGGAGCGCTTCTTCGGTGGCGGCTCCGGGGCCGGTTCCTCGCCGCCGCGGCCGGTGATCCGGCCGAGCAGGCCGACGCCGGGGAGTTTCGCCAGGGCGCCGAAGAGGTCCTCGCCGAGGGAGATCATGGCTTCCAGCCGGGGCAGCAACCGGTCGTAGGTGGCGAAGACCGGGTCCGCCAGTGCCAGGGTGCGGTCGAGGCGGTCGATCGTGCTGTTGAGGCGGTCCACCGCGATCGACAGGTTCTCCACCAGATCCGGCAGCTGCGCCGCCAGCTGCGCGGAGGCCGGTGGCAGCCGCACGGCGGCGTCGAAGGCGTATCCCGCCGTCTGCTGGGCCGCGTCGATGGCCTGCCCCGCCGCCATCTGCGCCGCACCCACCGCCGCCTGCGCGGCCGAGAGCAGATCCGCCCCCGGCACCTTGCGCCCCTGCGGCTCCGGCACGGGCTCACCCCCGCGCCCCCGCTTCTTCGGGTTCGTCATCCCACCACTGTGCCCCACGGACCTCGCCCGCGCCGGGACCCCACGCGTGTCCGCGGCGAAGACCGCCGTCCGCGCCGACGCCCGGACAAACCTGTCGGATCAGCGTGGCATCATGCGAAGACCATGGAAATCCGTAAGGGCGCCCACGCGCCGGTACCGACATCGCTTCTCGCCGTGGTTCTTTCATGGCGTTCGGCGCACGCGGTGGACGCGCACGCGCTGCTGCTCGACGAGTCGGGCCTGGTTCGCGGCGACCGGGATTTCGTCTTCTTCAACGCCCCGCGCCACATCTCACAGGCGGTGACCCTGGATCAGCAGCCCGCGCCGGGCACCGCGCGATTGAGTGTGTCGTTGCCGCGCACCGAGACCGAGGTGGCGCGCATCGTGGTGAGCGCGTCGCTGGACGAGGGCACCTTCGATCAGCTCACCGAGCTGACGCTGACCGTGCACGCCGCCGACGGCCCGGTGGTCCGGTACGTCCTCGACGGCATCGAACGGGTACAGGCGATGATGTTCGGCGAGTTCTACCGCCGCGACGGGCAGTGGCGTTTCCGGGCGATCGGCCAGGGCTGGGTCGGCGGGCTGCCGGGGCTGGCGACGGAGTTCGGGGTGACGGTGGCGGAACCGGTCACGCTGCCACGTCCGGTCGACGACGACGCCGAGATCCCGGCGCGACCGGAGCGGATCGGCGCCACCCGCACAGCCGGTCGATTCGCCGACGCGGGGCCCCGGTCCGGCGAACACCCGGCCCGCGAGGACCAGCACGGCACCCCCGCGGGCCGCGTCCCCGCGCTCACCCGTCGCGTCATCGACGTCCCCCCGCCGCCCCCGCACGACCCCGACCACGCCGACTGGCACCCCGACCCGGAAACCCCCGGACAGCTGCGCTGGTGGGACGGCACCGAGTGGACCAGCAGCACCCACCCGCACGTCGACGACCATCGCGCCCGCTGCCCCCGCTGCGGCCATGTCCTGCGGCGCAAACTGTTCGGCGGGCACGGCCCCTGCAAACGCTGCGCCGAGGAGATCGAGGGGTTCCTCACCCAGTGGCGCACCCGCGCGCGCCGGGTCCTGTCCGGGCCGGGCACCCAGTCCGAGGAGTGGATCGAGGTGTGGGCCGCGCTGCGGTTCCAGCGCATCGACGAGGAACGCGGCCGGGTGGTGCTGCGCGAGGCGGGCCTGACCCAGGTGGAACGGATGGTGGCCTTCGCCTTCGCCGACGGCGAGGTGTTCGCCGAGGAACTCGACGCGTTCGAGCACGTGGTCAGCGAGCTGGCCCTCAACGGCGCCGTCGTCGACGATCTGCGCCGCCGGATGCATCGCGGCCGCACGCTGTCGCGGCTGCGCTCGGGCGAACTACCCACCGTCGAAACCCCCGGCCTGCACCTGGATCCGGAGGAGCGGGTGCATCTGGACCTGCCCGCGGTGCACGCCCGGATGCTCGCGCGCGGCCCGCGCAACACCGAGGGCAGGCTGATCGCGAGTACGAAGAAACTCCGTTTCGTCGGTGACGGCACCGGCATCGAACTGCCGTGGAACCGGGTGGTCTCGGTGCACCCCGAGCACGGCACCGTGGTGATCGCGGCGACCTCGGCGCGTGGTGGCGCCACCTTCGGCGTCACCGATCCCGACTATGTGGCCGCGGCGCTGGAAGGCGCGCTGCGGGTGGCCAAGCGCCTGGTCCTCGCCCCCGGTCAGCGCGACAGCCGCAGCATCTCCCAGGACGTGAAAGCCCAGGTCTGGCAACGCGACGGCGGGAAATGCGTGGAGTGCGGCGACGGGCACTACCTGGAGTTCGACCACATCATCCCGCTCAGTCGCGGCGGTGCGACCAGTGCGGCGAATCTGCAGATCCTGTGCCGCAACTGCAATCGCGTGAAGGGTGCCCGGATCTAGCCCAGGATCGCGTTCATGATCGTGCCGCCGCTGGTGGCGACCACGCCGCCGATCATCGCGCCCGCGATCATCTTCGGCGATTCCATGGAGCTGCCGCTCCACTTCTCCCAGGCGAACTTTCCGCCGGCGACGGTGATGGCGAGCACGCCCGACAGGATCATGAACCAGGTCAGGTACTGGACCATCTGCATGATCTTGTCCGACAGCGGCGGTGCCTCCGGCGTGGGATTACCGACCTGCGCGAACGTCGTGACGGTGTCGGCCATCGACGTCAGAATGATGCTCATAGCCTGCTCCCCTTGGTCGCGTGATGCGAACTACGTTCCAGCACTGTCGTATTCGAACGCCTCCAGGATACGGTCCCGAACCCCCGGCACACCAACAAAACCGATACCATCGGCTCTGCAGTTGGCCGCCGTTCCCCTAATCACCAAGTGAGCAGACATGATCCTTGCCGTCGTCACCGATACCTTGGCGCAGATCGGGAATCCGACGCCGGAGGCACCGCCGCTGTCGGAGAAGATCCTGCAGCTGGTGCGGTATTTCACCTGGTTCATCCTGCTGTCCGGCGTGATCGCCATCACTTACGCGGGCGGAAAGTTCGCCTGGGAGAAGTGGACCGGTGGCGGGCTCGAGTCGCCGAAGATGATCGCGGGCGCGATGATCGGCGGCGTGGTGGCCACCAGCGCGGGCACCATCATGAACGCGATGCTCTGATCGCGCTCAGCTGAACAGGCGGCCGAGGAAGGCGGCGAGGTTCTCCCGCACGCGCTGGGCCTTCTCCTCGGCGGTCAGGTCCTCCCGGTAGCGGCTGCCCATGGCGGGGCTCTTCTTGTTGCGCGCGTAGAGCGAGCAGGCCAGGTCGGTACACATGAGCGTGCCGACGGTATTGCCCCGCCTGCCCGATTCCCCGGCCTTGGCCGCGGTCATCAGGGAGACGCCGCCACCGGAATGGGTGGTCAGGCAGATCGTGCACATCTGGGTCTTGCCGGAGCCGCCGGTCTCGTGCCGCAGCGCGATGCTGATCAGCCCGTCCTCCCCAGGGACCGAGATATAGCAGCGGCCCGCGTAGGACGGGTCGTTCCAGCCGAGGAAGTCGAGATCGTCCCAGGGCCGTTCGCCCAGGTCACGCGGCACGCTGAGGCGTTTGGCGTCGCCCTTCGAGCAGTTGACGAACGACGCCCTGATGTCGCGTTCGGTGACGGGTTCCATGATGCGTCCTTTCGATGTGCCGATCCACAAACGGTAGACACGCTAACGATCACCCCGGGTCACCGACAACCGGTTTTTCGCAGGCTACGGCCCGACGATGCCCGCCGCCCTGGCGGCACGCAGCCAATCCGGGAACTCGCCGAGCAACAGGCGGTAGAGCTCGGCGTCGTCGACGCGGTCGATGTCGTCGAGGGCGAAGAAGCCCGCGTTGTCCACGACGCGGCCGTCGAGCTCGTCCAGGGTCCGCAGCACCCCGAAATTGGCCTTGCCCAGGCCGATGAACTGCCAGAACGCGGGCAGGTGCGCCGCTTCGCGCATGAGCGTGGCGATCTCACGCTTCTTGGCGAAGCCGCCGTCGGTGAAGAACAGCACCAGCGTCGGCGCCGGACTCGCGGCCAGGGTGTCGATGACGGCGCGCATGATCGGCAGTTCGTCGTTGCGGCCGCCGAGCCGGTCGTAGTCGATGCCCTCGTGGGTGCCGGTCAGATGCAGGTAGGTGCGCGCCCACCGCTCGCCGTCGGCCACGGTGATGTCGGGCAGCTGGGCGTAGGTGAGCGCGTAGAGGTAGGCCTCGAGGGTGCCGTCGTCGTCGAGCTGGGTGGCGACGGGGATCATCCGCTCCACCACCCGGTGCACCGTGCCGCCGCGGTACAGCTTGTGCATGCTGCCGGTCTTGTCGATCACCAGCACCACCCGCGCCCTGGTCCCGAAGGCGCTCTTGTCGATCAAGATCTTGGCGACCTCGCGTTTGCGCAGGTCGAGGACCTGCTTCTTCTCGAAGCTCAGCGCGGCCTCGCCCGGCACGGTCCGCACGAGCGGCTCGGCCACCGGTTGTGGCTCGTCGTCGACGGTCACGCCGTGATCGGTCACCAGGTCCGCGAATCCGCCGGCGTAGCCCTGCCCGACCGCGCGCACCTTCCACTGCGCGCCGCGCCGGTAGAGCTCGACCGCGATCACCACCGACTCCTGATCGAGTCCCTCGATCACATACTCGTACAACACGTTTCCGGCGCGATCGGTGACCGAGGCCACCGGTGCCGCGGCGCCGCCGAACCGGTCGCCCTCCGTCGCGGCGGTGATCACGATCCGGACCTGCGCGATGTCGGCCGGGACCGCCGCGGGCGAAACCTCCAGCGCCGCACCGGTCCACCGCACGCCCGGTGCCTGCGGCTGGTTGAAGAACACGAAGTCCGCGTCCGAGCGCACCGTGCCCGCCTCGGTCACCAGCAGCGCCGACAGATCCGCCGCCACCCCGCCGCGCACCGCCAGCACCACCTCGGCGGCATCGAGTCCCGCGTTCTGCCCCTTGACCAGCACAGCAGCCACTGTCTTCTCCTCTTCGCGCCCCGCGTTCGGCCGTGATCCACCACACCCTAGAGGTATCCATGCCCGCGCGGGGTGGTCCGGATGCCGGAAACCTCGCCGAACCGGCTGCGCGGGTGCATGATTGAGGTGATGCAATTCACCACCGCGTTTGTGCAGTACGCCGGATCGGGACCGATGCGGCACGAAGAGACGTTGCTCGTCCAGGTACTGGAGCGTCTCGACATCCCCGTGCGTCACTACAGCCTCAAGCGGGTGCGGCGCGGACAGCTACCGCTGGGCCCCGGCACGTTCATCGCCGGTGACGTCGACGCCATGCACGGCGCGATGCGCCAGCTGCAGATCCCGATCCCCGCACCCGACGACTACCCCGAGTCGCTGCACCCGTATCTGCGGCGCAAGGTCTGGACCTCGACGCTGGGTGAGGTCGAGCGCAAGCTCGACAGCGGTGAGCTCGCCCCGCTGTTCGTGAAACCGGCCTACCGGCGCAAGAGTTTTCCCGGGACCGTCTGCTATTCCGATCGCGATCTCGCGGCGTTCGGGCACGTCAGCCGCAGGCAGCCGGTGCACTGTTCGGAGCTGGTCACCTGGCTCTCGGAGTACCGCGTCTACGTCTCGCGCGGCCGGATCCTCGCCGTGGACCACTACGCGGGCGACCGCGGCCGCCGCCTCGACCGCGCCGTGGTCGAATCGGCCGTCACCGCCCACCGCGACTCCGGCACCGCGCCGAGCGCCTACGCCCTCGACTTCGGCGTGCTCGTCGACGGCAGCACCGCCCTGATCGAAGCCAACGACGGCTTCGCCCTCGGCGCCTACGACATCGCTCCCGACCTGTACACCGAACTGCTCATGGTGCGCTGGAGCGAACTGCTCGACCGACGCTGGGACGCGTGAACAATCGTGCGCGCGCACGTGTCGTGAACGCCTTCCCCGCGGCCCGGCCTCTAGCCTGAACCGAGTCGAGGCATGGAGGTCGCATGGGTGACGGCACGAGCTCGCTGACAGCACGCCTGATCGATTCCTGTTCCCAATTCGCCAACCGGCACGGCGTCTACCTGGGCCGCCGCTCCACCGCCCTGCACGTGGCCCTCTACCGCCGCACCCGCGGCCGTCTCGGCGCCCGCATGCCCGCCCACCCCGGGGCCCGCATCCTGCTGCTCGACCACACCGGCGCCCGCACCGGAGCCCGCCGCACCTCCCCCCTGATCTACTACGCCGACGGCGACACCTACGCCATCGTCGCCTCCAAGGCCGGCCTACCCACCCACCCCGCCTGGTTCCACAACCTGAACGCCCACCCCGACACCACCATCCAGGTCGGCCCCACCACCGTCCCCGTCCACGCCCGCACCGCCACCCCCGAGGAACGCACGCACCTCTGGCCCCACCTGGTCGACATCTTCCCCAGCTACGCCGCCTACGAACGCACCACCACCCGCACCATCCCGATCGTCCTCCTGACTCCCCGCCTTTGATATCGCATACCGGATATACCGTTCCGGGGATTTCATTTCCGTCGAACTCCGCTGGTGCTCAGGGAAATCGGCCGGTGCGCGTTCCGAACACCGTGGTTAGTATCGAAAATCGTGACCTTGGTGCTGAGCCGACGGCGGCCGTCCGACGATCGATCTCTGGATTCCCGGGACGAGAAACAGCGGCCTGACCGCTTCTGGCGAATTGTCGCCATTGTCGCCGGAATTCTCGGAGCGCTACTCGCGGTCGCGGTGCCATTGCTCCCGGTGCAGCAGCAACAGGCGTCGTTCTCGTGGCCGGAGGGTGGCCGGGCGGAAAGTATGACGGCGCCGTTGGTGTCGTATTCCCCGGTCGGGATCGAGGCCACGATTCCGGTCGGGGCGATCACCGGGTCGGCGCCGGAGGGCGGGTATCTGCTGGCGACCGTGCCGCCCGCGTCCGGCCAGGCCTGGCACTACGGGCTGAACGTGCTCGTGTCACCGGCCGACGGCGGCCGCCTGCAGGTGGTCCTGCGCGACAAGACGCTGGTGGACACCCCTGTCGCCGACCTGCCCCGGGCGGGCGCGCTCGCCATCTCGTCGACCGCCGAGCGCACCACCGTGACGCTCGACGGCACCGATCCGGTCGTGGTGGCAGGTGATTCGAGGCCGCAATTGATCGGCCTGTTCACCGATCTGATCGGTCCCGCGCCCGAGGGCATGCGAGCACGGGTGGAGATCGACTCACGATTCACCACCACCCCGACGGTCCTCAAAACCCTCGCCATCATCGGCGTTCTCGTCGCCGCCGCGGTGGCGCTGTTCGCGCTGCATCGGCTGGATTGCCTGGACGGACGCGGCAACCGCCGCGTGCTGCCGCGCCGGTGGTGGCGCCCGCGATGGATCGATGGCGTCGTCATCGGCACCTTGATCCTCTGGTATTTCATCGGTGCCGGGACCGCCGACGACGGCTATATCCTCGGCATGGCCCGAACCGCCGGACACGCGGGCTATCTCGCCAATTATTTCGCCTATTTCGGTGTCCCCGAAACGCCGATCGGAATTCCCTACGACCTCGTGATCGGGTGGTTGTCGCAGATCTCCACCGCGAGCATCGTGGTGCGGCTGCCCGAACTGCTGTTCGGCATCGTGTGCTGGCTGCTGATCAGCCGCGAGGTCGTGCCGCGGCTGGGCATCGCCGCCCGGCGCGAGAAGGCGGCGATCTGGGCGGGCGGCCTCATGCTGCTGGCCTTCTGGCTGCCCTACAACAACGGGCTGCGGCCCGAGCCCGCGGTGGCGCTGGGCGTGCTGCTGGTGTGGGTGTCGATGGAGCGCGCCCTGGCGACGCGGCGGCTCGCCCCGGCCGCGGTCGCCCTGATCCCGGCCGCGCTGGCCGTGGTCACCAACCCCGCCGGACTGATCTGCTTCGCCGCGCTGCTGGCCGGCGCGCGCCCACTCGTGCAGATCATCGTCGAGCGGGCCAGGCGGGTGGGCTATCTCGCGGTGCTCGCCCCCACCGCGGCGGTGGGGTTGTCGGTGCTGGCGATCGTGTTCGCCGGCCAGCCGATCGCCGAGGTCACTGCGATGAGCGACGCGCATCGCGTGGTCGGCCCGAACATGCCCTGGTACGACGAGACTCTCGTCTACCAATCGCTGTTCCAGGCCGGGCCGGACGGGTCGATGGCGCGGCGGTTCGCCATGCTGATGATGTTCCTGACGCTGGCGGTCTCGATTCTGGCGCTGCTGCGCCACGGTGGCCGGATTCCGGGTCTGGCGGCCGGGCCCACCCGCCGCATACTGGGCACCACGATCGCGACGATTCCGCTGATGGCCCTGTCCCCCACCAAATTCACCCACCACATGGGTGTGTTCGCCGGTCTGGCCGGTGCGGTCGCGGTGGTGGCGGCGGTGGCCGCCGGGCCACGGATCGTGCGCTCACCGCGTAACCGTGCGCTGTTCGCGGCCGCCGTCTTCGCGGTGCTGGCGCTGTCGTTCACCAGTTCCAACAGCTGGTGGTATGTGGCCAGTTACGGAATTCCCTGGTGGGACAAGCCGATCTCGGTCAACGGGATCGGTGCGGGAACCGCGCTGCTCGGTGTCGCCGTGCTGCTGCTGGCTGTGGCGGGATTCCTGCATGTCCGGGAACCGTTCCGCCGGGCCGAACATCGGACACGGCGCCGGGTGCCGGTCCTCACGCTCGCGATGGCGCTGGTGGTGGCCTTCGAGGTGGCCTCGTTCGTCAAGGCGGGCATCGACCAGTACCCGGCCTATTCACTGGCGAAGTCGAACCTGTCGGCGCTGGCGGGCGAGCCGTGTGGACTGGCGAACGATGTGCTCGTGGAACCGGATCCGAACGCCGGAATGCTGACACCGCTGTCCGGTGACCCTGCGACGGCGCTCGGAGCGCAGACCAGCGGCTTCACACCCGACGGTGTCAACACCAACGATCTGACCCCCGATGCCTCCGATGCCGCCGCCGCGTCGGTCGGTCAGTCGCTCGGCAGCGCGGGCACGACCACCAAGTCGGGTTCGGCCGACGGTGGTGGGCCGGACGGTTCCGGCGCCCGCGGCATCAACGGCAGCTCGATCCCGCTCCCGTTCGGCCTGAACCCGGCGACGACGCCGGTGCTGGGCAGCTACGGCAGTCCCGGTGTCACCAAGACGCTCGTCTCCGGCTGGTACCGGTTGCCGGCCCCGGACGCGGGCGGCAGTCGCGGGGAGATCCTCGCGATCGCGGCCGCGGGGCGTATCGCCTCGACCGACCTCGACGGTCTGCCGGTTCCCGGGCAGCGCGTGCAGGTCGAGTACGGCAGCGCCACCGCGGGTGAGGTCCAGCCGCTCGGCAGCGTCGTTCCCGACGATGTCAGCGTCCTGCAGCCGTCCTGGCGCAATCTGCGAGTCCCCTTGGGGCAGCTGCCCGCCCAGGCCGACGCGGTGCGCCTGGTCGCCACCGTGGACAGCTCCGAGGCCGAACAGTGGGTGGCGATCACCCCGCCACGTGTCCCCGCGCTGCGCACCCTCGACGACCTGGTCGGCCACACCCGCCCGGTCCTGCTGGACTGGCTCGTCGGCCTGCAATTCCCCTGCCAGCAACCCATGCGGCACCGGCACGGCGTCGCCGAGATCCCCGAGTACCGCATCCTGCCCGAATTCTCCGCCGCGATCATGACCAGTAATTGGCAGAGCCACTCCTCCGGTGGCCCCCTCGGCTACACCGAACTGCTCACGCGCGCCGAGGTTCTGCCCTCCTACCTGCGCGACGACTGGAAGCGCAACTGGGGCGAGATCCACCGCCTGGTTCCCTACGCCCCCACCGCGGGCCCGGCCCGGCTCGACACCGTCACCCTCGACCGCTCGGCCATGTGGACCCCTGGTCCACTGAACTTCGGAATCCGATAGCGAGGCGGTCCGGAAGGTGTGCTGATTCATACCGATAAGCGCACCTTCCGGGACAACAATTCGATCCGTGGGTGGGCCGGAAGAAAAGAAATTCTGGAACCGGATGGTTTCGCTCGGAAGGCGGATTCCGGCGCCGGAGTGAAATAGGGGAATGTGGGGCGGGTGGGGCTCGAACCCACGACCAGCGGATTATGAGTCCGCGGCTCTAACCGACTGAGCTACCGCCCCTGGCCGCGGGTGTCCGCGGGCGTGTCGGATGGTACCCGGTGGGGTGTGGGGTTGACCAGTTGTGCGGGGTGGTCGGGGCGACCGGGCCGGGCTGTCCTGGGACGATGCGACGGCCCGGTCGCTGGTGGTGATGGGTGGAGGTGGTGGGTGTGGTAGGTGCGGGTCAAGCCCTGTCGGCCGTCTGACGCTGAGATCGTGCGCGTAGAGCACGGTCGCGACGCTCGATGGAACCCCCCGGGTTGCTGGCGACTTTGATCACGGCGACCACCAGCAACAGAACAGCAGCAATGACTGCGATGACAATTATTCCCTGCACACTATGAACTTAACGCGTATTCCCTTGCAGCGCTGAACAAGTTACAATCGCGCGGCGATCGTCAAGAGTGTGCGACCGAGTGCGGAACGGTTCTCGATGGAAGTATGCGCATCGCGAACACGGTCGATCGGGAAGGTCTGGCCGACAATCACTTCGAGACGTCCGGCCACGACCTCGGCTTGAGCGCGGCGCGCGAGAGCCGACCAATCGATCGGGCCGCCGACCACATCGAACAGGCCGAGCACGGTAACCCCCCTGGCCACAGCGGTTTCGGCGCCGGTCTCGACAAAACCGCCTGCCGCGGAACCGTATCCGAGGAACAGACCGGCATCGGCGGTGGCCCTGAGCGCGGCGGCACCGAGCGACCCGCCCGCACCGTCGAACACGATCCGCGCTCCCCCGCCGGTGATCTCGCGGACCCGCTCGGCCCAGCCCTGCTCGGAGTAGTCGACCACCGCGCTCGCGCCGAGACGGGTGGCGAGCGCCAGCTTGTCGGTCCCGCGCGCGGCGGCGACGACCTTCGCCCCGGCCGCGACGCAGAGCTGGGTGAGCAGGGTGCCGAGCCCGCCGGCCGCGGCGGTGACGAGCACCCACGTATCGGGTGTGACCGCCGCGCGATCGAAGAGCGCGAGTGCGGTGCGGCCGTCGTGGGCCAGGGCGACGGCCTGCTCGGTGCTCAGCCCGTCGGCGATCTCGACCAGCGTCTCGGCCTTGGCCAGGGCGTGCTCGGCATAGCCGCCGGTGGGGACGCCGCCACCGATACCGCTGGCCGCGGTCTGGCTGACCACCCGCTTGCCGACCCACCCGGGATCGACCCCGGCGCCGACCGCGTCCACCACGCCACCGACCGCCCCGCCGGGCACATACGGCAGGTTCAGCGCGAAGAAGTCCAGCCCCCAGCCGCTGCGCAGCCGGGTGTCGAGGAACATCACGTCGGCGACCTCGACGTCGACACGTACCTCCCCCGAATCCGGTTGCGGCACCGGCACTTCCCGCACCTCGAGCACTTCGGGACCACCGAATTCCTTGACCTGTACGGCACGCATCGCGACTCCTTCGTGGTGTTCTCGGATGCGTTCCAGCATGGAACCTGAAGTGAGGTTCAGGTCAAGGACGGTGCGGTGTGGATCACACCGTCAGGAACCGCCACCGCAACTGCTACCGCCGCCACCACAGCTGCTGCTGCTTCCTCCGCCACAGCTGCTACTGCTGCCGCCACCACAGCTGCTGCCGCCCCCGCAGCCGCTGTGCGAGCCGGAATCCGGATAGTCGGGGCCGCTGTGGTGGGTCCACGGCTGGCCCGACGAGGAATCGGTGTACCCGTAGTAGGTGCTCGACGAGCCCGCCGTCCAGCGCGGATCGAACGGACCCGTGGGCGGACGGGTCGCCGTGGAGACCACCTTCACGATGACGAACACCACCGCGCCGATCATCACGGCGAAGAACAAGAGCACGATCAGCAGCACCATGCCCGCAGGCTAACCGACGCCGCTTACAGTGGGCTTATGGCGCTCTCGATCCCCCGTCTCGGCCGTCGACGGGCCGATCCGGCCACCGTCGACCGCGTCGTGGCCGACCTACGGCTGCCCGACGCGATCTTCAAGACCTGCCCCTGGCAGCCCCGCGACCTGGTGGAAACCGGTCTGCGGCAATGGTTGCGGTGCTGTGGTGCCGCCATGCGCGACGACCAGGTCATCGGCATGCCCTCGCACGCCGTCGACGAGGCCTGGCACGGGCTGATCCTGTGCACGCGGCTCTACGCGCGCTTCTGCGACGAGGCCTACGGGCGGTTCCTGCACCATTTCCCCGAGGGGGTCGGCGAGGCCGCCCCGGAACACGGGTCGATGATCGATCAGCTCGGCCGCACCGTGGTCGCCTGGTCGATGGTGGCGAAACCGGACGAGCAGTGCGTGCTGTGGGATCTGGACCGGCGGGTCGGTGTGGCCGAGCCGTGGGGTGTGGACGCCCGGCTCGTCGACGCCGTGCAGCGGCGCCTCGAGCCGGGCGTGAGCGGACCCTAGACCAGCTTCATCCGGCGCGCGGCGAAGCGGACGGCGCCGGGCGCGAGCCGGTTGATCCGGTACTGCAGCCACGATTCCGGCGTCACGGGCACGATCTCACGACCGTCGCGCACCGCCTTGACGATCTGCGCGGCGACCCGGTCGGGGGTGTAGCCGCGCCGCTCGTAGAGCTTGTCGAACTTCTGCTGCGCGGCCGCCTCCTCCGCCGCCGAGACACCCGAGATGCGGGTGGTGGCAACGATATTGGTGTGCACGATGCCGGGGCACACCGTCGAGACGGAGATGCCGCGGTCGGCCAGTTCGGCGCGCAGGCAGTCGGAGAACATGAACACCGCCGACTTGCTGGTGGCGTAGGCGCTCATATCGCGCTGCGGGCTGTAGGCGGCCATGCTGGACAGGTTCACGATGTGCCCGCCGAGGCCGCGGTCGGCCATGGCGGCACCGAAGGCCCGGCAGCCGTTGACCACACCGCCCAGGTTGATCCGCAGCACGCGGTCGAACTCCTCGGACGGGGTGTCCAGGAAGCCGCCCGCCTGGCCGACGCCGGCATTGTTGATCAGCACATCGGGCACGCCGTGCGCGGCGATCACGATATCGGCGTGCGCGCGCACCGCGTCCTCGCTGGACACGTCCAGCGCGTAGGAGTGGGCGACGCCGCCCTCGGCCGCGACGAGCTCGGCGGTCTGCTTGGCCGCCAGCTCGTTGACATCGGAGACCACCAGCTCGGCGCCCAGGCGCGCGAACGCCAGCGCGGTCTCCCGGCCGATACCGCTGCCCGCACCGGTGACGATCACCAGCTTGTGCTCGAATTCCCTTCGGCTGCGGCCGACTTCGGCCCTGGCCAGTCCGCGCGCGATCGGCGCGCCGTCGAGCGCGTCGATCAGCTCGGTGGTGGCGGTGGCCAGCAGTTCCGGGTGCGAGAACGGCATCCAGTGCCCGGCGGGCACGTCGCGACGCCACAGCCGGTCGGTCCACTTGGCCGAGTCGTCATACCCGGCGGGGCGCACGGCCACGTCACGACCGGCGACGATCAGCTGCACGGGCACCCGGGTGCGGCGCTCGCGCGGGGCGAGCATGCGCTGGACGATATTGGCGCGGTAGATGAGCAGGCCGTCGACCATGTCGCGGCGGAAGGTGGGGCCCAGCTTCACGTTCGCGGTGGGGGTGTCGTTCATCAGCGACACCGCGCGCTGCCAGACCTTCTCGGTGCCGATGGTGTTGAAGGTGGCGCGCGGCAGGCCGGGGGTCATGAAGAAGAAGGTGTAGGCCGAGGACGCGAGCTGGGTCATCGGCTGCCAGATGTTGCGCGGGCTGGGCCGCGACAGCCGGTCGCGCACCCAGCTGGCCAGGTGGTCGAGGTTAGGGCCGGAGACCGAGGTGAACGAGGCGACCCGCTCGGCGGCCTGCGGCTCGCACACCGCTTCCCACACCTGCACCGAACCCCAGTCGTGGGCCAGTACGTGCGCGGGACGGTCGGGGCTCACCGCGTCGAGCACGGCGTAGAAGTCGCGGGCGAGTTCGTCGAGGCGGAAGTCCTCGGTGCGCTGGGTGCGGGTGGAGGCGCCGTGGCCGCGGGTGTCGTAGGCGACCACGTGGAAGCGCTCGGCGAGCAGCGGGATCACCCGGTCCCACAGGTGGTGGGTGTCGGGCCAGCCGTGCACGAGCACCACGGTGTCGGCGGCGGGGTCACCGTATTCGAACACGGCGATGTCGAAATCGCCGCTGCGGACGGTGCGCTGGTTGGCGGCCTGGGGGCTGTCGATCGTCATGGGCTGTCGGACTCCTTGTCCAGGAAGCGAACTCACAGGTCGAGCACCAAACGCTCACCGTGGGAACGGGATACGCACGCGAGCATGGCGCCCGCGGCGTGTTCGTCATCGGAGAGTACGGACTCGCGATGGTCGGGCTCGCCCGCGCACACCCGCACCACGCAGGTGCGGCAGAAACCCTGCCTGCACGAGTAGGGCTGGTCGGGGCGTTCGGCCAGGACGGCGTCGAGCACGGTCTTGTCGGCCGGGACCGTGATCACCTGGCCGGTGGAGGCGAATTCGACCTCGAAGGCGGTGCCGTTCACCACCGGCGGCGGCGAGAACCGCTCGAAGTGCAGTTCCACCCGGGGCAGGTCGCGCACGGCCGCGACGACGGCCGAGGTCATCGGGGTGGGCCCGCAGGCATAGACCGCGGTGCCCGCGCCGACGCCGGGCAGCAGATCCGCCGCCGTGGGCAGGCCGTGTTCGTCGTCGGTGCGCACGGTGACGCGCGGGCCGAAGCTCTCCAACTCGTCCAGGAACGGGATGGTGTCGCGGCTGCGGCCGCTGTAGACCATCGTCCACGGCAGATCCAGGCGATGCGCGAGCCGGGCCATCGGCAGGATCGGCGTGATGCCGATGCCACCGGCCACGAAGTGCAGCCGCTGGGCGGGCGAGCCGTGGCCGGGCACCGCGAACGGGAAGGCGTTGCGCGGGCCGCGCACCACGAACCGGCTGCCGACCGGGAGTTCGTCGTGCACCTCGTTCGAGCCGCCGCCCCCGTTCGGGATGCGGCGCACCGCGATGCGGTAGGCGCGCTCGTCGGCCGGGTCGCCGCACAGCGAGTACTGGCGCAGCCTGCCCGAGGGCAGTTCCAGGTCCAGGTGGGCGCCGGGGCGCCAGCGCGGCAGCACCCGGCCGTCGGGGGCGGCCAGGCGCAGGCTCACCACGTCCTGGTCGTGCGCCTCGACGCGGCGTTCGGTGACCACCACAGGGAAGCGGCGGTCGTCCACCCGGGTGCGCAGATCGCGACGGTTGGCCAGCGCGCTCCAGCGCAGCCGGGCCGTGGCGACGGCGTCGAGGAACCGGGTGCCCGGGTCGTGGCGATGCTTGCCGTAGAGGTCGCCGGGCAGCGCCTGGGGGATGTCGCGGGTCGTCACGAGGCCGCCGCGCGGGCCGCGGGCGAACTGGCCAGATAGGCCACCGCCTGGGCGGTCGAACCGACGGTCTCCGGGCTGTAGCCGGGCTGGAAGGTCGACAGCGCGCTGCGCAGCAGCGACGGGATACCCGGCAGCGCGCCCCGCCACATCGCGGCGAACACCCCGGCGATCAGCCGCAGATAGCCGTAGTCGGGCAGCTTCGGGTCCTGATGCACCAGGAAACGCGCGCCACGCACCAGCAGGGCGATGAAGATCGGGAAGACCAGCGTCATCGACGCGCAGCGCCGCGCGTAACCGACGCCGAAGTACTCGGCCACGTCATGGGCGACATTGCGGTGCTCGACCTCTTCGGCGCCGTGCCAGCGGAACAGGTCGGCCATGTTCGGGTCGGCGCCGAACTTCTCCAGGTCGGCGTTGATCACCCAGTCACCCAGCCAGGCGAAGAAGTGCTCGAGACAGGCGATGAAGGCGAGCCGTTCGACCAGCATCTGGCGGGCGGCGCGGTCGTCGCCGCCGCGCGGGCCCAGTGTCTTGCGGAACAGGTATTCCATCTGGCGCACATAGGGCGCGCTGTCGATGTCGTTGGCCGTGAAGACGTCGTGCAGGACCTTCTCGTGGGTCTCCGCGTGCATCGATTCCTGCCCGATGAAGCCGAGCATGTCCTCGCGCAGCTTCTCGTCCTTGACGTAGGGCAATGCCTCGCGATAGGTGGCGATGAACATGCGCTCGCCCTCGGGCAGCAGCATGTTGAGCGCGCAGATCAGATGTCCGGCGATCGGCTCGTCGGGCATCCATTGCAGTGCCACGTCCGACCAGTCGAAGCGCACGTTGCGGGCGTGCAGTGCGACCTGGCCCGGGTCCGTCTCCGGGCGCGGTGCTGCCCGGCGAAGTAGCTTCATCGGTACTCCTCGTCCTCCCCGCACAGCACCCTCGGGCGCCGTGGCGCATCGGTGCGCCGGTCTTTGCGGTAGGCCAATGATACATCTATGTAGTATTCGAGGTAACACCTATTTTGCTGCGGTTTTCCGGCCGCGCAGCATTTCGGCGGGGTCCCAGCGGCGGTCGCGACCGCGCGTGAGCGGGTAGCAGGCCAGGCCGATCGCCGCCGCGCCCGCGTGCCCGATATCGGTGAAGGTCCGGTTGACGAAGATCGGCGGGATCACCACCGCCGCCAGCACGAGCAGGTACCCCAGCCGCCACGGCCACACCAGCCGGTAGGCGAGCACCGCGGCGACGCCGGCCAGCGCGTAGCTGACCCCGACGTCGAGGGTGAACATCGCCCGCTCCGGCGCGTGCCCGTGCCGGATCGCCCACAGCAGCACGCCCTGGCTGAGATAGGTCGCCCCGACGTGCGCGACCGCGGCCACCACCAGCCAGCGCAGCGTGCCCAGCCAGCGTTCGGCATTGGCGTGGAAGAGCGTGAACAGCACCGCGTAGCCGAACCAGCCGCCGCCGTCGGTCCAGAAGGCACTGCCGATCAGCACCCGGATCGGGTCCTCGGCCAGATGGTGCAGATTGGTCGAGCGGTGCCCGAGCCAGGCCCTGGCCTCCTCCGGCGGCAGCCGGGTGATGATCAGCGTGGTCACCGCCAGGGCGGCCAGCCACAGATACGTTCCCGGCGCGCTGCGCACCCATCGCCCGGCAGCCGCGACCGCCGGGCCGATCCGCGCCACCACCCGGCCCGATGTCGCCATCACGCCAGTGTGCCAGGGGCGCGGGCGGCGCGACCCCCACCGCCGCCGGGCGAGCCGCCCCGAAGGCACCGCACCCCGCCTCGACCAGGCGAGGCGGGGTGCGGTGGACGGATGTCACCAGCCGGGATCGGTGTCCAGCGGGATGTTGATCCAGCTCGGGCGGGCCGGGTCCAGCTCCAGGTGCTGGGTGCGCAGGCCACTCTCGTTCAGCAACGGCCGCAACGGGATTCCGCTCGGGAAGTTGCCCGCGAAGACGTCGACGCGGAGCCGATGGCCCGGCTGGAGCAGGCCGTCGGTGGCGCGGATACCGATGTCGAGGGTGGTCGGTTCACCGGGGACGACCGGCTGGCGGGTGTCCAGGGTGAGGTACGGGTACGGGTCGGTGTAATCGCCGCTGGGCGAGCGCCGCGACTTGGATTCGTCGACCGCACGCAACGACGCCATCAGCTGACCCTGCGACCAGACCGTGGAGGTGCCGTCGGGAGCGACGTCGTTGACCGTCACCGTCCAGTACCCGTCGGTGGCGTCGAGCACGGTGTTCAGATGCGCGGCGATCTCGCCGGAGACGCGGGTCGGCTGGGTCACCGGGGCGGTGGTGAAGGTCAGCGCGGCGCCCTCGCTGATCCGGGCGTCCTTGGCGCAGATGTCCGGCAGCGGGACGAGCCCCGCCGTGCCCTGGGCGGCGTCGCGGGAGCAGATCGTGGTCAGGCTCGGGTCCACCGAGACCCGCTGGGCCCCACCGGGTGCGGTGACCAGGCTGCCGTCGAACCGCGCGCCCGGAGCCGTTCCCGACGACGCGGGATCGAGGTACATGCGGCGGTAGTCCATGCCGGGACGCGGGAAGGCGACGTCGCGGGTCCACTGGTCGCTGCCCTGCTGCCACAGGGTGACCGGGTCGTAGCGGTCGATGCCGTTGTCGATGCCCTTGAGCCACTTGTCGAACCAGGCGCGCTGCAGCGACTCGAGCGGCGCGGGCGCCCCCGGCTGGCCCAGCCCCGAGCTGACGGTCACGTGGTAGACGTCGCCCATGATCAGCTTCTTCTGCTCGGCGGGCACGTTCACCGCGTTGTAGATGCGCGGGGTGGAGTAGGTGAAGATGTCGTGCCAGCCGCCGTAGAGGAAGGTCGGCACCTGCACCTGGTCGGGCTGTCCCACCCAGGCGGTGCGCAGCGGGCTATGGTCATCGAGAATCGTGGCCATCTCCGGCGGGATCTGGTCGATGCTCGGCGTGGTCAGCGCCGCGATCAGCACATTGAAGAAGGTGAACGGGTCGCGGAGGCGGTCACCGAGCCAGGTCCAGTCGAACTTGCCGCTGAAGATCGAGACCAGGTCCGGTAGCAGCTTGGTGCCGTCGACGGCCAGCAGCCAGACCGGGATGAACCCGATGCCGAGCGCGCCACCGGGGGCGGCGACATCGCGGATCAGGTCGCTGCCGGGCACGATCGGGAAGATCGCCTTCAACGCCTCGGGATGCCGCTGCGCGGTCTGGAGCTGGTTGATCCCCGAGTAGGAGATGCCGCTCATGCCGATCTTGCCGTTGGACCAGCCCTGCGCGGCGGCCCAGTCGACCACCTCGACACCGTCGAGCTGCTCGCGCTCGCCGAATACCTGCCAGGTGCCCTGGGAGAACCCGGTGCCGCGCACGTCGACCACGATCTGGGTGTAGCCGCCGCGGATCAGATTGCGGTCCACGCCGAAGGTGCGGGCGGCGCCGCCGGGCAGCGCGTTCATCATGTCGCTGAGGCTGCTGAAACCGAACGCCGAGAAGTCCAGGTTCTGCAGGATCGGCAGCAGCACCTCGGACAGGCCGGGCACCGCCAGCGCCGAGTCGGCGATATTGGACACCAGCTTGGTGTAAGGCGTCATGTTGACGATGGTCGGCGTCGGCTCGGTGATCGGCTGACCATCCGCACCGGCCGGGTGATAGACGTTGGCTTTCAATACCGTTCCGTCGCTCATCGTGATGGGGACGTCCCATTCGATGAACACATTCGGGTATTGCTGCGGCCCGTTGTGGGTGGCGACGAACTGCGCGTCGAGCCCGTCACCGGCCGGCGTGGCCTGCCCCACCGGGGCAGATGCCACCGCACCCGCGAATACGACGACGGATGCGATCAACGCAGCCAGCCGCCCACGATTGTTGATCATGCTTCGGTCTCAGCCCTCCACCATCGGGAACCACGACGTTCCCGTACCGGAAAGTAACGTAGCCTGCGTCACGTACGATCGCAAGAACATGTTCTCGGCCACTTCCCCTCGGCGCCAGCCGCCACACCGTCCGCATCGCCTGCCAGAATCGACGATGTGACAGTGGCCGATCGCGATCTCGACGGTCGCCGGTACCGGGGCGCCGCTCCCGGGCAACGTCAGCAGCAGCGCCGCGCCCGCCTGGTCGAGGCGGCCACCGACGCCTTCGGCACCGAGGGCTACCGCAACACCACGGTGACCACGATCTGCGGCAATGCCGGGGTCGGCAAGCGCTACTTCTACGAATCCTTCACCGACAGCGAGGATCTGCTGCTCGAGGTGTATCGCGATGTCACCGCGCGGATGCTCGAGGCGCTCCATCAGGGCCTGGCCGATCCCGGGGCCGACCTCGACACCCAGGTGCGGGTCGGGCTCACGGCATACTTCCAGCTCATCCACGACGACCCCCGGGTGCCGCGGATCGCGTTCTTCGAGATCCTGGGCGTGAGTCCGGCGGTCGACCGGGCCTATCACGAGGTCCTCGACGCGCTGGTCGACATCTGCCTGGCGCTGATCACCCCGCACGTCGACGTCGCCGAGCACCCCGCGGCGAGCGTGCGTACCGTCCTTTACGGGCTGGTCGGCGCGATCCTGATCATCGCGCAGAAATGGGTCCTCGACGGCTACCGCGCGCCACTGGGCGACGTGGTCGACAGCTCGTGCCTGGTGATCGGTGCCGTCCTCGACCGGATCGGCCCGCACGAATAGAGCTGCGGCCGAGCTGATATCAGCGCAGCAGGGCGACGATCGCGTCCTGGCCGAGGCGCTCGGCGTTCTGCACGGCCGTGCGGCCCTCCGCGTCCCGGATCAGCGGGTCGGCGCCCGCCTCGAGCAGGGCGCGCACCGTCTCCTGGTAGCGCTGGGAGCCGTCGCCGTAGACGATCGCCTCCTGCAAAGCGGTCCAGCGCGGGGTGTTCACGTGGTTCACGTCCACACCCGCCGCGAGCAGCATGCGGACGGTATCGACGTGGCCGTGCTCGCTCGCGGGAATGAGCGCGGTGCCGCCGTAGCGGTTGACGCTGCGCAGGTCGGCGCCGTGGGTCAGGGTGGCGGCGAGGATCTCGTCGTAACCTTCGGCACCGGCGTAGAGGTAGGCCGAATCCTGGAGGTCGTCCTTCGCGTTCACGTCGGCGCCTGCCTCGATGAGCGCCAGCGCGGCGGCGGTGGACCGGTTCTTCGTCGCGGCGACGAGTGGGGTGCGGTCGTGGTCGCCGCGCGCTTCCGGGTCGGCGCCGCGGGCGAGCAGGTCGCGGACGGCGGCGTCGTCGTTGTCGACCGCCGCCGTGTAGAGGTCGGCGTCGAGGCGGTGATCGACCGGGCGGGTGGGCGCCGGGCCGGTCTCGCCAGGTCCCGGGGTCGCTGCGGCTTGGCCAGAGGTCGCCGCGGCGGGCTCGAGGGAGGTCGCGGCAGGCGGGGCCGCGGGGTCGGCCGAGCAGGCCGCCGCGCCGATCGCGAGTGCCGCCAGGGCCACCACGGCTACGCGGGTGCCACGAATGTTCATGTCGATCTCCTCGTCCGGGTCTCCTCCACCGTGCCCATGTCCTGGCCGTGCGTCCAGGACGCAACGCCGATGGGTGCCATCGACGCCGTCTATGGCTCGCCGGACCGAACGCCGATCCCGGCGGTCCCGGGCGGGCCGACCGGCTAGCGTTGGCTCCGACGACGAATACTGAGGAGGTCCGCATGCCCGACACCGTTCGCGGAGTCATCGCCCGCGCCGAGAACGCGCCGGTCGAAACGGTCGACATCGTGATTCCCGATCCCGGTCCGCACGATGTGGTGGTGCGGGTGCAGGCGTGCGGGGTGTGCCACACCGACCTGCACTACCGCGAGGGCGGGATCAACGACGAGTTCCCGTTCCTGCTCGGGCACGAGGCGGCCGGGGTGGTGGAGACGGTCGGTGACGCCGTCACCCATGTCGCCGTGGGCGACTACGTGGTGCTGAACTGGCGCGCGGTCTGCGGCGAATGCCGGGCCTGTCGCCGCGGCAGGCCGTGGTACTGCTTCGACACCCACAACGCGAGCGTCCCGATGACGCTCACCGACGGCACCCCGCTCACCCCCGCCCTGGGCGTCGGCGCCTTCGCCGACAAGACCCTCGTGCACGAAAAGCAGTGCACCAAGGTCGACCCCGAGACCGATCCGGCCGTGGCCGGGCTGCTCGGGTGCGGTGTGATGGCGGGCATCGGTGCCGCGATGAACACCGGCGCGGTCTCGCGCGGCGACAGCGTCGCGGTGATCGGCTGCGGCGGCGTGGGCGACGCGGCGATCGCCGGCGCGCACCTGGCGGGCGCGGGCACCATCATCGCGATCGACCGCGACGCGCGAAAGCTCGACTGGGCCAGGGACTTCGGCGCCACCCACACCATCGACGCCACCCAGGGCGACGTGGTCGAGCAGATCAAGGACCTCACCGGCGGCTTCGGCGCCGACGTGGTGATCGACGCGGTGGGCAGGCCCGAGACCTGGAAGCAGGCCTTCTACGGCCGCGACCTCGCGGGCACCGTCGTGCTGGTCGGCGTGCCGACCCCGGAGATGACGCTGGACATGCCGCTGATCGACCTGTTCTCGCACGGCGGGTCGCTCAAGTCGTCCTGGTACGGCGACTGCCTGCCCGAGCGCGACTTCCCGATGCTGATCGACCTGCACCGCCAGGGCAGGCTGCCACTGGACCGGTTCGTCACCGAGCGCATCGGGATCGACGATGTCGAACAGGCTTTCGCCGCGATGGGCGCGGGCAAGGTGCTGCGCTCGGTGGTGGTCTGGTGAGTGCGCGCATCGACCGGGTGGTCACCTCCGGCACCTTCGCTCTCGACGGCGGGACGTGGGACGTCGACAACAATGTCTGGCTCATCGGTGACGACGAGGAAGTGCTCGTCGTCGACGCCGCCCACGACGCCGACGCCATCGCCGCGGCCGTGGGCAACCGGCGGGTGAGCGCGATTCTGTGCACGCACGGTCACAACGACCACGTGACCGTCGCCCCCGAACTGTCCGAGCGGCTCGATGCCCCCGTCCTGCTACATCCCGGTGACGAGCCCTTGTGGCGGATGACCCACCCCACCGCCACCTACCGCTCCCTCGACGGCGTCGACCGGATCACGGTGGCGGGCACCGACATCGACATCCTGCACACCCCCGGCCACTCCCCCGGCTCGGTCTCCCTGCACCTGCCCGAACTGGGCGCGCTGTTCACCGGCGACACCCTCTTCGCCGGTGGTCCCGGCGCCACCGGCCGCTCCTTCTCGGATTTCGGCACCATCATCGACTCCATCCGCGACCGCCTGTTCGCGCTGCCGGAGGAGACCGTCGTGCACACCGGCCACGGTGACACGACCACCATCGGCACCGAGAAACCCGCACTCGCCGACTGGATCGCGCGGGGGCACTGAAACCGGTCCGTCGGCCACGGGATCGGTCCCGTGGCCGACGCCTATTTCGCGCAGCAGTCGTCGTCCGCGACGGCCGAGGGCGTTGCCGCGCAGCAGGAGTCACCGCGCCAGGCGGCACGGCCCTCCTTGACGGCGATCACCGCGATCACGAGAGCGGCGATCGGGTCGGCCCAGCTCCAGCCGAACAGCGAATTGAGCAGCAGGCCCACCAGGACCACGGCGGACAGGTACGTGCACAGCAGGGTCTGTTTCGAGTCGGCCACCGCCGAGGCGGACCCGAGCTCGCGGCCCGCCCGGCGCTGGGCCGCCGACAGCACCGGCATGACCGCCAGACTGACCGCGGCCACGGCGATCCCGACCGGCGAGTGCCCGGCCTCCCCCAGCCCGAACAACGCGCGGACCGCGTCGACGGTGACGTAGGCGGCCAGCGCGTAGAACGAGAACGCGATGACCCGCAGCGCGATCTTCTCTCGCGCCCGCGGGTCCGGACCGGCGAACTGCCAGGCCACCGCTGCCGCCGAGGACACCTCGATCACCGAATCGAGCCCGAACCCGATCAGCGCGGTCGACGACACCCGCGCCCCCTCACCCACCGCGACGATCGCCTCGATCACGTTGTAGGTGATCGTCGCGGCCACCAGCAGCCGGATCCGCCGGGTCAGCACCGCACGCCGCTGCGAAAGCACCACCGGCACACCGAGTTCGGCCATCAGCAGCAATCCCGCGTCGCGGCGGCCGGACAGCACGCCGGATCGACCGCGAGCACCAGCCCCACCAGATCGTCGAGCGCCCGCCCGATCCGCGGATCCGCCAGCTCGTACCGGCTGCGCCGCCCCTCGGGCACCGCCACGACGAGCCCACAACCGCGCAGGCACGCCAGATGATTCGACAGAATCTGCCGCGACACCCCGATCACCTCCGCCAGCTCCGACGGATACCCGGGCCCCGACCGCAGACTCAACAGAATCCGGGTCCGCGTCGAATCCGACAACGCATACCCGAACCGAGCCAACGCGTCACCGTGCACCACACCATCCATGCCCGAATAGTACATCGATTTCTGTATTCAGGGAATCATGTATAGATGCCTGCCTCACCGTTCTACGGGAGGGGTTTGTGGGCGAGGATTCGGAAGGTGAGGCCGGCTCGGCCGGTGCGGTGGGTTTCGTCGATGACGAAGCCGGCCGTGGTGAGGTAGTGGAGGGGGTTGCGCAGGAGGTGGTCGGCGCCGAAGTGGAGGGAGAGGGGCTGGAGGAGGCGCTGGAGGGTGCGGGCGGGGAGGGCGGTGGCGGGGCCGTGTTCGGCCAGGACGAAGCGGCCGCCGGGGACCAGGACGCGGAAGGCTTCGGCGGCGGCGCGCTGTGGGTCGGGGATGGTGCAGAAGGTGTAGGTGGAGACGACGGTGTCGGCGCTGTCGTCGGGGAGATCCAGGGCCTGGACGTCGCCTTGGCGCAGGTCGGCGTGGGTGAGGCCGAGGGCGGTGGCACGACGGCGGGCGATGTCGAGCATGCGCCGGGACAGGTCGATACCGGTGACGCGGTCGACATCGGTGCCGTAGTGCGGCAGGTTCAGGCCGGTGCCGACGGCGATCTCGACGACCCGGCCGCGCGCGTGCCCGATGACCCAGGTGCGGGCGTCACCGAGCACCACGCGCTCGAACCAGCCGATCTGGCGGTCGTAGTTCGGGGCGTAGCGGTCGAAGATGGCGGCGATCTCGGCGGTGCTCGGCTGCTTCATGCTGCGCCTCTCTCGCGGGGCTCCTGGCCCCAGTGTCCCCCGGGGCCGCGCTCGCGACATCGGGGAACACCCTGATCCGGCGTGTCTCAGAGCCGGAAGACGCGCCCGCCCACGCCGTAGCCCGCGCTGACCCAGCCGGGACCGATGCAGCCGATACTGGCGGCCTGGCCGACCGGCAGATCCCGGCGGAGGGTGTACTGGCCGAGCGCGGGCGGCAGCGTGGTGAAGTCGTAGCCGAGGCAGTCGACCTCGATCCGGTAGGTGCCCGGTTCGCCTTGGCATTGCCCGTTGAACGCCCACGGCCCGTTCATCGACCCCTGGCAGCCCGGGTCGGCGGCCGCCGTTCCGGAGGCCAGGCCGGTCAGTGCCACCGCGACCGCGGGGACCGCCAGACACATCGCCAGTGCTCGAGCCGAGGTTCGCATACCGTCTCCGATCGTTGTTCTCGCTCACTACCTGTCATGGGATGTATGCGCGCGGCACGGCAACTCGTTACAGACGCGTTGACTCTCAATTGACTATTTTGTAAATTACCCAGAAGTCAATATGAGGAGTCGGTCATGCTGTCCGCGTTCTGGGACCACATCAACAACCCCCTGCTCTACGCGATCCCGTTCTTCCTGGTCTTCATCGCGATCGAGGCGGTGAGCCTGCGCCACGCGCACGCCGAGGACTCCCCGCGCGCCTACTCCCCGATCGATACCCGGACCAGCATCAGCATGGGGATGGGTTCCGTCGTGGCGATGTCGGTGTTCAAGGCGCTCACCCTGGTGTTGTTCGTGATCCTGTACACCGAGCTGGCGCCCTGGCATCTGCCGACCGGGGCGTGGTGGTACTGGCCGGTGCTGCTGCTGGTCGTCGATTTCGCCTGGTACTGCAATCACCGGTTCTCCCACCGGGTCCGCATCGGCTGGGCCGCGCACCAGGCCCATCACTCCAGCGAGTACTTCAATCTGGGCACCGCGCTGCGGCAGAAGTGGAATCCGTGGTCGGAGGCGATCTTCTGGGCGCCGCTGCCGCTGCTCGGCTTCGCGCCGTGGACCATCTACGTGGCCTTCGCACTGAACCTGATCTACCAGTTCTTCACCCACACCGAGACCATCGGGACGCTCTGGCGCCCGGTCGAATTCGTGTTCAACACGCCCTCGCACCACCGCGTGCACCACGGCAGCGACCCGGAGTACCTGGACCGCAACTACGGCGGCATCCTGATCCTCTGGGACCGTATGTTCGGTACCTTCCAGCGCGAATTGCACACGCCCACCTATGGTTTGACCACGCCGGTCGGCACCTACAACCTGCTGCGGCTGCAATACCACGAGTACGGCAACATCATTCGCGACGTCCGCACCGCCACCCGCTGGCGGGACCGGTTCGGCTACGTGTTCGCACCGCCAGGGTGGCAGCCCGCCGAGAAGCGGGCGTCGGCGGCAGTCGAGACGAAGAAGCAGGCGGCGTGACCTCGGTCGACATCGCCGCCCTGATCCTGCGCGCCACCGTCGGCGCCGTCGTGCTCGCGCACGGGGTGAACCACGCGTGGGGCGGCGGCGGGATCGCCGGGACCGCGGGCTGGTTCGCCTCGATCGGGCTGCGGCCCGGCCGGGTGCACGCCGTGCTCGCGACCGTCACCGAGATCGGCGCGGGCGCTCTGCTTCTCGCGGGTCTGCTGACGCCCTTCGCGGCAGCCGCGGTGGTGTCCACCATGGTGGTCGCGCTGGTCACCGCGCATCGGGGCAATGGGTTCTTCATCTTCCGGCCCGGTCAGGGCTGGGAGTACACCGCGGTTCTCGCCGCCACCGCCGCGGCGCTCGCCGCACTGGGACCGGGGCGCTGGTCGCTGGACGGGCTGCTCGGGCTCGCCGTCGACGGGGCGGGCGCGCTGGCCGTCACCGTGGGGCTCGGCATGCTGTCGGCCGCGGTGCTGCTCGGCGTCTGCTGGCGTCCCACGCGCTGAACCGTGGTCGTCCCGCCCGGCGAATCCCGGGCGGGACGACCTCTTCCGGCTCAGGTGGAGACGCCGCGTCCGCTCAACATGCGCAGGCACACCCGCAGGAAACGCCACAGCCCCGGCAGGGTGCCGCGACGGGTGAGGACCGTCGTGACGGTGCTGGTGGTTGACGCCGGAAGCGGACGCCCGGCGAAGCGGTCGTCGAGCCAGTCGTACATCAGCGGGGCGGCGAAGATCGCCAGGGTCAGGTGTTCGCTGAGGCGATCGCGCAGGTAGGTGACGTGGGCGCCCGCGGCGTGGTAACGCTGCACCTGACCGTCGACGTCGTCGACCGAGATGAGCGGATCGGCGACGCTCTGCACCACGAGCATCGGCATGGATGGCGTGTGCAGCCCGAGTTGCAGGCTCTGCAACAGTTCGACGATCTGCGGGCGGGCCAGCACATCGGCCAGCGGGGTCGTCATCATCGAATCCCAGTCCATCCGCGGCGCGCTCAGCACCGCGCCCACCGTGGTCCGGTCGGCGAGCGCGTTCAGGCGTCGTTGCGCGGTGGCGGTGGTGGTTTCGTTCAGGGCGTCGTCGAGCGCCGGGGAGACCCGGCGCAATCCGGCCACCACCATCCCGGGCAGGCCGGAGAACACCGAGCCGTTCAGGCGCAGGAATGTGGAGGCCGGGTCACCCACCGGGGAGCCGGCGGCGGCGCCGACGATATTGAGTTCGGGCGCGTAGGAATCGGCCATCTCCGCGGTCCACGAGGTGGCCATGCCGCCGCCGGAGTAGCCGAACAGGCCGACCTGGGTGTCGGGATCGAGGCCGAGTTCGGGGAATCCGAGAGTGGCCCTGATGCCGTCGAGCGAGCGGTAGCCGGGTTCGCGGGGCGCGCCGAACACGCCGAGCATGCCCTCGTGGTCGGGCACCGCGACGATCCAGCCGCGCTCGAGCGCGGCCCCGATGAGGAACAGCTCGAACTGGGGTACCGCGCCGAGCGCGCGGGACCCCTGGCGTAGCGCGTAGGACGGAAAACACTGCGAGGACACCGCATCGATGGCGCACTGGAAGCTGACCACCCGGTCGGGGGTGCCGGTGGCCCGCGGTGGCACCAGCACGGTGACCACGGTGGAGTCGGGGCGTCCGTCCAGATCGCTGGTGCGGTAGAGCAGCTGCCAGGCGGTGAAGGAGGGCTGGCGGACGAGACCGAAGGCGCCGATGGTGACCGGTCGACGGTGCAGGATCGTGCCGGGCGCCGTCGTCTCCCAGCCGCGCGGCGGGGTGTGGAACGGATCGTCCTCGGGACGCAGTGTCCTGGTGGGGTGCGGGAACTGCCGCGGTTCCACCGGTGCGCAGTCTTCGTAGACGTCGACATTGACGGTCATCTCGGGTCCTTCCTGCCCGGAACCCTCATCGGCTCCGGTGTGCGGTCGCCGCTGTGCCCGGCGCCCGGGGGCACCGAAACACACACGGCCTCACCATGATTGTTCTGGAACCACGTGGTCTCTGTCACTGTACGAAAGCGAGAATCCGGGGCCGTTGTTCCTCACATCTCCCGAATACCCGATCCGGCGGCGCGCTCGCGCAGGGTGGTCAGCATGACCGGATCGTGGGAACTGAACACGGTGAGCCGGGGATCGCGCCGGGCCAGATCAGCCAGGGCGCGGGTGTTGTGCCAGCGGGTGAGCGCCGCGCGCGGGCTGGGATCGCCGTAGGCCGACATCGCGACCCGGCGCACCGCGCTGTCGAGATCGCGGCGGTTGAGGAAGGCGTCACCGGCGTGCAGCAGCCAGCCCGTCGGGGTGTTCACGGCGACGCCCACGTGGCCGCGGGTGTGCCCGTAGAGCGGCACGACGAGGATGTCGTCACCGAGACCGGGCAGTTCCCGCACGGCGTCGAGGCCCAGCCAGGTGTCGGAACCACCCGCCTCGTTGACGACCCAGCGTGGCCCGTGCGCCCACTGCACCGGGCGATATCTGGGTCGTTCCCGCCGGTGCGGTGCGAGCGCGGCCCGTAACTCGGGACCGTGCACGTGGATACGCGCGTCCGGGAAATCGGTGAGACCACCGGCGTGATCGAAGTCGAGGTGGGTGAGCACGATGTCGCTGACATCGGCGGCCCGGTAGCCGAGCCGCTCGACCTGCGCACGGGCGGTGGTGTCGTGATCGATGCGCAGGCGCAGCAGGTGCCGAGCCGCGCCCAGCCTGCGGGCGGGTACGGTGACATCGTCGGTGCCGAAACCGGTGTCGACCAGGATCAACCGGTGTTCGGTCTCGAGCAGCAGGCAGTGGTCGACCAGGCCGCCGATCATCGGGCCGCAGTCGAGGTGATGGACGCGCACGGCTACTTCAGCGGCAGCGCGCCACCGGCGCCGCCCACGTCGACGACCTGCCAGCCGTTGCCCGCGTCCACGGTGACCGCGTAGTGCACGGTGGTGCGGGTCTTGTCGGGGGTCTGCGCGCTGGTGGAATCCACGTCGACGTATACGTCGACCTGGTACACCCCCGCCGACTCGGAGGCCACCTTCGCGCTGCCCGCCGTACCCTCCGAGGCCCACTGCATCGGGACGAGGATCTCGGTGAGTTTCGGTGCGGTGGCGTCGAACTTGGCCGCCAGCTCGGTCGAGGTGCCCGCCTTGAGCCTGCCGACCCAGGAGTCGACATCGCGGTAGTCGACCCGGGAGGCGCCCACGGCGTAGTCGGTGGCCACGCGCTCGGCCCGCGACACATCGGCGGCGTGCTGCCGGGCGGCGTTCAGGTCGGCGCGGGCGTTCCACCACAGCACGGCGAAGCACACACCGGCGAGCACACCGAGGACGGTCAGCGCGCCGGTCAGCAGGGTCGACACCGGGAGGGTCACCTGCCGTCCCGGCGTGCGGTCCGGGCGCGGCGCGTCGTCGGTGGTCTCGCCGGGGGCGTCCAGGGTCTGTGTACTCATCTGATTACCTCGATTGCCTTGCTATTTGACGTTGATCCGCAGGTGCAGGGCCCCGGCGGGGGCACTGGCGGCAGCCGCGGAACCGATCAGCGCGCTCAGGTCCAGCCGGCTCGCCGAGTCGGTGGCGGCGTCGGCGAGTGGTTGCAGCGCGGGGGCCAGTGGCGCGAGTTCCGGGCCCGCCCGGTCGATCCAATCGGTCAGCTGGTCGAGGAACGGGACCAGGCCGTGGCCCTCGACATACATCTCCGGTGTGTTCCCGGTGCTCGCCAGCCGCTGCACCGCCTCGGCGATCTCGTCGACGCGCTGACCGAACTCGACGAATTTCGGCGCGGCGGCCTCGAACGAGGGCCCGGCCCAGGTCATGTCGGGAGTGATCCGCTCGAGATCGGTGAGCAGCTCGCCGTAGGTGGCCGCGCGGCTCATCAGCATCGCCGCCACCAGGTCACCGGCGCGCGCCAGCCGCGGCACCAGCTGCCCGGTGTCGCGCAGGGCGGCCTCGGCCGTGCCGACCAGCCGGTCGAGGACCTGCGGGTCGAGCTGATCCATCGCCGCGGTGACCAGCCGGGCCACCTCCGCGAGGGGTATCGGCGCGCGGATGCGCTCCCCCGCCAGTGTCTGCCCGTCACGCAGGTACGGGCCCTGCGGGGAACTCGGCGCGAACACCACATACGGCTCGCCGAGCCCGGACAGCGATTCGATGAACACGGTGCTGTCGACCGGGATCTCGTAGCGTCCGTCGATCTCGAAACGCACCTCGACCTGCTCGCGCGACCGCCGCACCCCGGTCACCGAGCCGACCTCGACACCGCGCAGCAGGATCGGCGAACCCGGTTGCAGCCCGGCCGAATCCGGGAGTTCCAGGGTGGCGGCGAACCGGTCGCGCAGCGGTTCGTAGCGCACCACCCCGAAGGTCAGATAGCCCACGCCGACCAGGGAGATCACCGCGATGCCGAGCAGCGACAGCAGCGGGCCGGGCTTCATCGCACCGCCCCGATCATCCGCAGCGCCTGGGTGATCGCGTCGATCTGGTTCTCGGTGCCCGCCGGACCGTCCTGGCTCGTGCCGACCCGCGCGCCGGTGACGTTCACCTTCGGCCCCCGTTCGACGAACGGGATGATCCGGTCGCGGATCAACGCCACCAGGGCGTTGAGGTTCGACGGTGCCGACAGGTCCAGCGGCCTGCCGGTGAGCGCCAGCGGCACGAACGCCCTGGCCGCCGCGTCACCGGAGGCGGCCAGCGGCGCCAGCCAGGCCAGCGAGTGCGCCACGGTCCCGAGCGCGCCGAGCACCCCGACCACGTTGACGACGGAGGCGACCGCGGCCGAGGCCTGGGCGACCCCGGGTTCGGTGAGCAGCTCGGCGAGTATCTCTTTCCTGGCTTCGACGGTGTCGGCGGTGCGGCTCATGCCGTCGAGCAGGGCGTCGGCCGCGTGTAGGTTCGCCGCGAGATCCTGGATGTCGGACCCGATCACCTGGGCGATGCGGCGGGTCTCTGCCGGATCGTCCGGGAGCACCGTGTTGAGCTGGTCGACGATGTCCTGGAAGCGGGTGATCGCCCCGCCCTGGACCAGGGTGGACAGCCCGGCGAGAGTGTCCTCGATCTGGGCGGCGGGCTTGGTCTGCGCCCGCGGGATCACCCCGCCGGGGCCGAGTTCGGGGGCATGCCCGCCCGGGGTGGCCGTGAGTTCGATGTGGATGTCACCGAGGACGGTGTTCTGGCGCAACTGGGCGACGGTGTCGGCGCGCAGCACGACCGAGTCGGTGATGTCGGTGGTGACCACCACGTAACCACCGGAGGCGGCGTCGACCACCTCGACGTTCGACACCGTCCCGACCCGGACGCCGTCGGCCATCACCTTCGCCCTGGCGGGCAGATTGAGCGCGTTCGCGAACTCGATCCGCACCGGATAGGTCGCGCCCGCGACATTCGAGCCGGGTACCGGCACGGACGCGGGATCGAACCCGCACCCGGTGAGCGCCAGCACGGCGGCGACGGTCACCACCGTCACCGAACGCCACCGGCGTGCCCGCAACGAGTCCTTCATCGCCCTCCTGCCAATCCGAATACCAGCCGCGACAAGGGGATCCGCGCGGGATCGCACTGTGGGTCGCCGACCGACGCGCACACCTGGGCCGCCAGCTCCGGAGGCAGCGCGACCTGCGGTGCGGCGTAGTCGATCCCGCGGGCCGGGTCGGCCGCCGCGGTGACGGCCGCGGTCAGCACGGGCACCCGGACCGCGATGTCGCGCAGGGTGTCCACATTGAGCCGGATCAGCCGCACGAGCGGGACCGTGGCGTCGAGCACCCGGAAGATCGGATCACCGAACATCGTGGTGATCTCGTTGAGCATCGGGAGCACCCGCTGGAACCCGTCGATGATCTCGACGGTGCGGCTGAACAATTCGTTGTTCACCTGGTCGAGGACGGTGGCCAGCCGGGTCAGCATCAACCGGATGTCACCCCAGCGGTCGGCCACGCTGCCCGAGATCGCAGCGAGCGAGTCGATGACACCGCCCAGGTGCGCGATCGCGGCGTCGGGGCTGTCGAGCAGGGCCGCCAGATCGGTGATCCCGGCATTGACCTCGGGTCCGGTTCCCGCCGTGGCGCTGTCGAGCGCGGCCAGCCCGCGGCGCAGCGCGTCACGCGTGCCCGGCTCGGAACCGAGCGTCTGGCGGGCCAGCCCGGCGACGGCGTCGAGGGTCTGGGTCATGCTCTTGGGGGTGAGTGTCCTGGTGAGGCAGCCGTTGGCGTCGCGGGCTCCGCCGGGGGCGCCGCCGGGCAGCACGGCCAGTTCCCGGTCGGCGACGATGGTGTCCGAGACCGTGACGGCCGCGGCGTCGGCGGGTACCGGGTGGCGTTCGTCGACGGTGAAGTCGACCCGCACCGTCGCGCCGCGCGGATCGATCGCGGTGACCTCCCCGACGGTCATGCCGCGCAGGGTGACGTGATTGCCGACGTAGAGCCCGATGGTGTCGGGCAGCACCGCGCAGTAGGCCCGGGTCGCCACCGGCGGGCGCAGGACCAGCAGATAGGCGGCGACCGCCAGCAGCGACACCGTGAGAGTGGCGACGACGGAGACGAACCCGCGTGAGGAGACCAGCCTGCGCAGCATCAGCACACCCTTCCCGGAACCGGCACACACACCGGGTCCACCGTGAGCGCCGACTGGTCGACGACCACCGTGCCCGGCACCGGCACCAGCGCGCCCAATTCCTGGGCCAGCCCGTGCACGCCGTCGATGACGGGCTGCAGGCGGTCACCGAGGGCGATGAGTTCGGGCACGGCGTCGGCGAGCTTGCGCGCCAGCGGTTGCAGGGTCGATTCCCAGGACGGCTGGACACCGGCGAGGCGGCTGACCACCCGGTCGAGCTGTTCCACCGCGGTCCTGACCTCGCTCTGTTTGTCGGCCAGCACCGTCTCCAGCAGGGAGATCTTCTCGACCAGCCTGCCGAGTTCACCGCGCGCCTGGTCGACGGCACCGAGCTGTTCGTCCGCGATGGCGATCGCCTTGGCGACCTCCTCGCGCTGACGGTCCAGCGCGGCGACGAACTGCCCGATCCCGGCGACGGTCTCGCGGACGCCGTCCGGGCTCGCGGTGATCGAGGCACCCAGCGCCTCGAGGTTGGCCCGCACCTGGTCGCCGTCGATCGCCCGGACCGGCTCGACGGCGTCCTGGAAGGCCTGGGCCAGGTTGTAGGGCAGGCGCACCCGGTCGGCGGGGATCGGGGTGTCGCCCAGCGGGCTGGTGCCCGCGGGCATCAGGGCGACGTAGTGTCCGCCGACGATGGTGAGCATGCGGATGTCCAGGCCGGTCTCGGCGCCGACGAAGACGTCGCCGTCGACGGTGAAGGTCATCTCGACGTCGTCGTCGGTGAGCTCGAGCCCGGTCACCGAGCCGACCGGCACCCCGGCCAGGCGCACGTCGTCGCCGACCTGCACGGCCTGGGCCTCGGGCAGCAGCGCGGTGTAGGTCCGTTTGCCGAAGGGCACCGCGTACAGCACGCCCACCGCCAGCAGGACCAGTACCAGCCCGACGATTCCGGCCACGCCGACCCACCATTCGGCGCGCCGCACCGCCGTCTCGTCGCGGCTGGTGACCAGCGCGCGCACGCGGGCGATGGCCCGGGTCAGCCGCGACATACCGATACCTGCTGTCCGGAGAACAGGATGGCCGCGGGTGCGGGCACCTCGGCCGCGCCCTTGGTACAGGTCTTGTCCACGGTCGCGCCGGTGGCGGGCAGCGCGGCGCGCAGGCCCGCGAGCAGCGAGGGCAGCTTGCCGAGGACCTCGGCGACCGCGGCCGGATCGGGCACCGCCTGGCCCAGCGCGGCGGCCAGGTCGGGGTTCTCGTCCTCGGTCAGGCCGAAGGTCGCCAGCAGGGAGTCGACCGGGCCGAGCACCGGTGGGGCCGTCAACGCGAAGTCGACCAGGCCGTCGATCTTGATCTGCAGCGAGGTGAACACGTCGGCCAGCTTCGCCAGCAGGGTCACCAGGTGCTGGGACCGGCCGCCGAGCGCGTCGGAGATCCCGGCGAGATTGCTGATCAGCGTGGTGATCACCGCCTGCCGATCGGTGACATAGCCGCTGAGGGTGCCGATGGCCGCCAGCGCGGGACCGATGCCCGCGCCGTCGCCCTCGATCACCGCGAGCAGGCTGGTGGTGAACTGGTTCAGTGCCTCGGGTGACAGGGTCGCCAGCACCGGCTTCAAGCCGTTGAACAGGGCCGTCACATCGAAGGACGGGATCGTGCGGTCGGTGCCGATGGTGGCACCCGCCGGGGTCGTCCCGGCCGGGGCTTCCGGTTGCTGCAGGTCGACGTAGCGCTGCCCGGTGAGGTTCTGGTAGCGGATCGCCAGGCGCGAGTTCGCGTGCACGGCAGTGCCTTCGCGCACCGTGAAGCCGATCACGGCCTCGGTGCCGCGCAGCGAGATGTCGTTCACCTTGCCGATCTGCACGCCGTAGAGGCGGATGTCGTCACCGGTCTTCAAGCCGTTCACATCGGTGAACACGGCCCGGTAGGCCACCGTGTCCCCCGCGACGGGCCGCTGGATGGCGGTGACCACCAGTCCCAGCACCGCGAGCATCGTCGCGGCGAAGAGCACCAGCCGCCAGGCGGCTCCACCGACCGAGGTCATCGCGGCACCCCCTGCCCGGCCAGCAGCGGGATCATCGGGACCGGCGCGATGCGCAGATCCACGTCGACGTTGAGCACCGGACCCGCCGGGGAATCGCTGAAGGCCGAGCGCAGATTCGCCAGCAGCGCGGTGAGCTCGGCACTGCTGCGCTGCGGATCGGGGACGGCGTTCGCCACCGCGGACAGCAGCGGCACCGCCATCGCGGCATAGGCGGGGAACTGCTCACCCGCGTGGTTCAGCATCGTCTGCAAGGCCGGGAACAGCTGCTCGACCACCATGCTCACGGTGGCGTCGAAGCGCGGACGGTCCTCGCGCAGCGCGTCGATCCGGTAGACACGGTCGATCACGTCGACCGTGGCGCCCGCGAACGGCGCGACACCGCCCAGTGCCGTGCCGAGCTGCTCGAGCTGGAACGAGGGCGGCAGGGTCTGGTGATCGGCCACGGTGCGCCCGGCGACGACCATGGCCTGTAGCAGCGGGGTGAAGGCCTCGGTGTCGGTGGCGAGCTGGTCGAGCACGACCGCGGCCCGGGCGACCAGCGCCTGGTCACCGACCGTGGACAGGCCGCGCAGCAGGGCGCCCATCGTCGCGTCGGCGGCGTCGCCGGATCGCGGGCCGGTCAGGTCGACCACCGAGCCGCTGCGCAGCGGCGCTCCCCCACGGCCGGGCCGCAACTGGATCTCGCTGATGCCGAACAGGTTCGAGGTCGCGTAGTCGACGGTCATGCTGTCGTCGATCCCGGCGAGCTGATCGCGGTCGACATCCAGGGTGACCGTCTGGCGGCCCGTCCCCGCCGGGTCGATCCCGGTGACCTTCCCGACCACCACGCCGTCGGCGCGCACCCGGGTCCCGACGACGATCCCGTCCCCGAGTCGCTCGGTGCGCAACACGACCTCGATGCCCGCGAGTTCCTCGCCGTGCGTGGCGACCCGCCAGCCGAGCAGCCCCGCCGCGACGGCGACGACGGCCACGGCCCCCACCACCAGCGCCGCGCGCTGCCCGATGGCCACCCCCGGCAATCCGTAATTCGGCATCCCCTACCCCGTGAAGTCGATGGCGGCGTTGAATCCCCACAACGCGATGGACAGCAACATGTCGATGGCGATGATCGCGACGAAACTGGCGCGCACCGCCCGGCCGGACGCGATACCGACACCCTGCGGGCCCCCGGCGGCGAAAAAGCCGTAGTAGCACTGGATCAGGATCACCACCGTCGCGAAGATCGCGACCTTCACCACCGCGGCGACGATGTCGAACCCGGTGACGAACTGGAAGAAATAGTGGTCGTAGACGCCGGCGGACTGGCCGTGCACCATCGTGATCACCGCCCGGCAGGACAGATACGACAGGATCAGCCCGATCAGGAAGGTCGGCACGATCGCGATCGCGCCGGCGATCACCCGGGTGGTCACCACGAACGGGATCGAGCGCAGGCCCAGCGCCTCGATGGCGTCGATCTCCTCGGAGATCCGCATGGAGCCGATCTCGGCGGTCATCCGGCAGCCCGCCTGCGCGGCGAAACCGATCGCGGCGGCGATGGGGGCGAGCTCACGGGTGGTGGCGTAGGCCGAGATCAGGCCGGTCACCGGGCCCATCCCGAGCATGTTCAGGGTGGCGAAGGACTCCACCGCCACCGAACCGCCCATGGCCAGGCCGAGCACGATCATCATCGGCACCGTGCCGCCGCCGACGATCACCGAGCCACTGCCCCAGGTCATCCCGGAGATCGAGCGCAGGGTCTCGGCGCGGTAGCGGCGCAGGGTCAGCGGGATCGCCGAGAGCGCCTGCCACACGAAACCCAAAGCGAAGCCGAGGTTTTCGAGCGGGCGGGTGAGGCCGCCGTTGCGGCGCCAGCGCTCGAGGCGGCCCAGTCCCCAGGGCGCGTAGGAGGAGCTCATGCCAGCCTCGTCGGCAGGAACATGGCGCTCACCTGGGTGATCGCGAGATTGACCACGACGATGCAGACCACCGAGAGCACCACCGAGGCGTTCACCGCGTCGGCCACGCCGCGCGGTCCGCCCTTGGCCTCGAGCCCGCGCTGGCAGGCGATCATCACCACCAGGAACCCGAAGATCACCGCCTTGACCAGCGAGACCCACACATCGGCCACGGTGGTGAACGACCCGAAGGTCGCCCAGTAACTACCGGGCGTCACGTTCTGCCCGCCGATCGCCACCATGTATCCGGCCAGCACGCCCACGAAGATGATGAGGATATTGAGCAGCGGCGCCACCAGCACCATGGCGATCATCCGCGGGATGACCAGCCGGTGCACCGGGCTGATGCCCATGGTGTGCAGCGCGTCGATCTCCTCGCGGATGGTGCGCGCGCCGAGATCGGCGGCGATGGCCGAGGCGCCCGCGCCGCCGAGCAGGAAGCCGGTCGCCATGGGCGCGCCCTGCTTGATCACCCCCAGGCCGCCGGTGGCGCCGAGCAGCGAGTCGGCGCCGAGGGTGTGGATGAGATTGCCCACCTGCACCGAGACGATCACCCCGAACGGCACCGCCATGAGAATCGCGGGCAGGGCGGTGACGGTCACCAGACGCCAGGCCTGGGTGAGGATCTCACGCCATTGCAGCTTGCGGGCGGCGATATCGGTGCAGGCACCGAACACCGACGACACCGCGAGCACCACGGCCCGACCGAGGGTGCGCACCGCCGAACCGAGCGTGCCGGTGACGTTCGCGCGGATCAACCGGGGCAGACCCGGGACGGCCGCGCGATCGGATAGCGCCGCGGTCGCAGGGGATCCGCCGGGAGGGTCTTCCGCCAATGCTCCGGTGCCCTTCCCTCGCGAACTACCCGATTGTGATCCGGGCCATAACTGTGACGAGGTACGAATCTAGGGGGCGGCGCATCGTGCTGTCACTGCACGATGACGAGAACATGCCCCCTCCGATTAGTCTCTGGAGACTAAAGCCGCCCGCTCACGCCATACCACAAAACTGGGCGAATGACCAGTTCGCGGGAATTTTGCGGGAAACTGTTCGAGGGCCACAATCAGCCGATGTCGACCGATCGTCCCCTCAGCCTCGAGACGCCACTCATCGGCCGGGCCATTCCCCGGCTGGCCGGACTGGCGACCGACTTGCTCGACGCGAGCCTGGCCCAGGTCGCCGGCACCGAACAGCTGCCGCCGGGTCACTTCGAGGAGGACGTGGCACCGGCCATCGTGGGGGTGGTCGGCGAGATCCTGCAGGCGATCGACGAGCACCGCGATCTGGACCCCGACCGGATCGCCATGCTGGTCGTCCCGGTGGTCACCCGCCAGGCCGAAGAGCGCATCCCACTCAGACTAGGGGTCAAGGCCTTCTTCGGCGGGGTGCACCGGCTCTGGGGTGAGATCGCGGCGCTGGCCGAGCCCGGTGACCTCCCGGACCTGATCGGGCTCTCCGATCTGCTGCTCGACCTGCTCGAACAGATCAACATCATCATGGCCGAGACGCACGCCGAGGTCGTCCAGTCGATCTTCGGCGCCGAGCGGGAGGCTCGGCGGGAACTGTCCTCGGCGCTGCTGCACGGCGGCCCGGCCGAGGAACTCGCGATCCGCGCCGATATCGCGCTCGCCGACACCTACGACCTGCTCTCGGTGCAGGTCCCGCCGGGCGACCGCCGCGCGAGCTTCGCCGACGACGTCGTCGCCCGGCGCCGCGTGCGCGTTGCCAGGGAGATGCTCGACGACCTGTCCGGGATGAGCCCGCTGCACACCTTCGACGGCACCACCGGCTACGTCCTGCTACCGCCCCCGCCGGACGGCACCGACGAGGTGCGCTACGGGCACGTCGCCGCAGAACTCTCCCAGCGGCTGGGCACCTCCGTGATCGTGCTCGAGTTCCACGCGATCGCCCGCACGTGCCTGCCCCAGGCCGTGCAGGAGATCGGCGAATTGTCCGAGCTGGCGCTGAGCCTGGGCAAACCGACCGGCACCTACACCATCGACGATCTGATGCTCGAATTCCAGCTCACCCGCCCCGGGCCCGCCCGCGACCGGCTCGCCACCCGCATCCTGCCGCTGCTCGAGCACCCGCATCTGCTCGAAGCGCTGCACGCGCACATCCGGTTCGGCTGGGATCGCAAACGCGCGGCCGCCGCCGTCCACCTGCATCCGAACAGTTTCAGTTATCGCTTGCGCCGGGTCGCGGATCTCACCGGATTCGACCCGTCCGACCCCTATGACTCGCGCATGCTGGCCGCCGCGTTGACGGTGTATCAGCTCTATCCCCCGGCGGGCATTCCCGACAACGAATAACCGCGCGGAATTTTCGTTTCCCACGACAAAAGCGGCCGAGCGCCTTTCTCCCTCGCGTGCAGTGACAAGGCCGATTTCCGGATTCGATACTTGTCCTTCGACGATCCGAAGGAGAATTCCCCCTTGTCCGACGCCACCACGGTCCTGCTCGCCGAACTCGGCGGCGAACCGGCCGACGTCCTCTCCCGGCTCACCCAGGACGAAGCGGTCACGGTCCTCACGCTGTACCAGACCACCCGGCAGCGCCGTCGCACCGACCTCGACCGCGCGATCGACGACATCCTCGGTTTCCTGCCCCGGCTCGTGCGCATACCCGCCCGCAAGATCATGTTCGGAAAGTAGCCATGACCGATCTGCTCACCCACGGCCAGCTCACCCAGCTCACCCAGACCCTGGAGGCCGGGCCCGACGAGCTCGCCGGTCTCGCCCGGCTCGGCGCCGACGATCTGCGCGTCCTGCGGGAACGGTTGTCGGGCTTGCTCTTCGACGCCGACGAGCCCGTGTTCGCGCGGCTGTCCAAGCTGTCGCCGCTGGTTCCCACCGCGCTGCTGGTCAAGATCGCCGTCTCCGCGATTCCGCCCGAGGTGGCGGGACGCGCGGGTGGCTCGCTGGGGATCGCCCAACCCGACCGGGTCGCCGAGGTGCTCTCCGCGCTGCCCGCGACCTATCTGGCCGACGCCGCGCCGCACCTGGACCCGCGCACCGTGGCCGCGCTCGCGCCCCGGCTCTCGGGCGGGATGCTGATCCCGACCGCCGTCGAGCTGCTGCGCCGCCAGGACTACATCACCGCGGGCCGCTTCATCGAGTTCGCCACCGACGCGCTGGTCGACGACCTGGAACAGGGCATCTCCGACGACGTCGGCCTGCTGCGCACGGTGGCGACCACCGCCGATTCCGCCCGGCTCGACGAGGTGGTGCGCAGGCTGCCTGCCGCCCGACAGGAGACCATCGTCCGCGCGGCCGCGACCGGCACCGACGAGACGCTGCTCGCCGCGCTGTCGGTGCTGGCCCGGGTGGGTGAGGACCTGCGCGCCCGCCTGGCCACCGTGCTCGTCGACGCGCTCGATCAGCGGGAGCTGGACCGGCTGGTGACGGTGGCCGCGCGACGGCACGCGCTCGCCGAGCTGTTCACCGCGCTCGCGGCCACCGACACCGCGATCCGGTCCCGAGTCGCGGAGGTGATCGCGGCGGCGTCGACCGAGCTGAGCACCGCCCTCACCGACGCGGCGTCCACCGACGCCCTGCGGGGCGAGCTGGACGAACTGCGCGCGCTGCGCTCCTGACCCGTCCGGGACGGTCCGCGCGCGGCGGAACGTCCCGGAAGACCGATGATGCCGCCGGTGAACCCTCGCCGGCGGCATCGTCGTGTAGGTGGGTCGATCAGCCCGCCATCGGCAACGGGACCACCTCGCCGGATTCCTTGCCCGCGCCGCGCACGACCGCCGACAGCAGACCCAGCAGCACGAACTGATCGCGCGGCAGCAGGCGCGCTTCCGGCGCCCAGTTGTGCACGAAGCCGACCGCCAGCCCCGAGGCCGGATCGGCCCAGCCACCCGAGCCGACGAAACCCACGTGCCCGAACGCGTTGGGCGCGCCGACCACCGGCCACGAGTGGTATCCCAGCCGCCAGCCCATCGGCAGCAGCAGATTGCGATCGGGCAGCACCGACTGCAACCGGGCCATCGTGCGCACCCGCGCCCGCGGGAACAGCGCCGACTCGGTGGCGATCGTGTTGTAGACAGCGGCCAGCGAGCGGGCGGTGAAAACGCCGTTGGCGCCGGGCATCTCGCCGCGCAGGATGGTCGGCTCCGGGCCGGAGGACATCCGGTCGATGCCCTCGGTGTAGATCGAGCGCAGGAATCCCGCACCCGGCACCGGCGTGCGCGCGGCGAACTTGATCATCAAGCCCGCCTGCGGAATGCCGAACGGGATCTCCGAACCGTGCGTCCTGGCCACGGTGACCGGCGCGCCCGGCCCCGGGTCACCCAGGTGCAGCCCGCTCTCCCCGAGCGGTTCGGCCAGCTCGGTGCGGTACAGCTCGCCCATGCTCTTGCCGGTGACCGCGCGGGCGATACCGGCGATGAGGGTGCCGTAGGAGATCGCGTGATAGGCCGGGATCCCCCGGAACCGGTCCGGCGCCGCCGCGGCGAGCCGATCCTCGATCAGCTCGTGATCGGCGAGCTCGTCGACACTGCGCGCGAACACCCCGATCCGCGAGAGCCCCGCCCGATGACTCATCGCCTCGGCGACGGTGATCCCCGCCTTGCCCTTGACCCCGAACTCCGGCCAGTACTCCGCCACCGGCGCCGCGTAGTCCACCAGGCCGCGCTCGGCCAGCAGATGCAGCACCGTCGAGGTCACGCCCTTGGACGTGGAATACGACAGCGCCGCCGTGTTCTCCTGCCAGGGCACCGTCTCCGCCGCGTCGGCCCACCCGGTCCAGACGTCGACCACCCGTTCACCCCGGTGATACACCGCCAGCGCCCCACCACCGCGCCGATTCCCGAACAACCGCCCGAACCGCTCGACGGCCTCCCGGAACCCCGGCGCCGAACTACCACGAATCCCCGGCGCTTCCGCCCCCGACGACGCTGCACACATGAACGAACCTCACTTGTCACCATTGACAGACCTACGCCGGATCACTCCGAAACAGGCCGGAATGTTCACGTTACCGAACATCAACAGTCATTTCGAGACCCCGAACCCCCCACCACCGTTCCGCACCAGAATTCCTCCCCAACGAAGAATTTCCCCACCTTCATTGGTCTCGAGAGACTAAATATCGGGCATCGCCTAGTAGACAGCGCTCCAGTACTCGTTCACCGTCCAGGTCACCGCGCGGGTTCCCGGGCGATTCGGATCGTCGGTGACGGTGATCGTGGCGCGGGCCAGGTCGATCTTCATGCCGTCTACGCCCACGAACTGCTGGCTGTTGGCGGTGAAGGTGAAGAAGGTGCCCTCGAACGGGTCCGGCCGCAGGCCCGGCGACGACGCCCGCAGCAGCCGGGTGCCTGCGCGGTCCTCGCACACGACGAATCGCTGATCGCCGCCGACCGGAGTGCCCTGGAAGACGGTGACCGGCCTGCCCGTGGTCTGACCGACCAGCAGGACCAGCCGTTCGGTGTCCGCGCAGCGGGCGAAGGAGTCACGGTAGCCGGACGCGTCGGTGCCGCCGGGCAGCTGGCCGTCGGTCTGCACCGGCACGGCCTTCGTGGTGGATGCCGCCGACGGGCTCGGCGCAACCGCCGTCGCGTTCTCACCGGAGCAGGCCGCCATCGAGCAGATCAACGCGGCCCCGGCCACCACCGAGAACATCTTGTGTTCCGAAATCACTTGGGGATGTTAGCAATTCAGCAGTAATCCGATTTCCGCCATCGCCCGCCGGGCCTTCCGCCCTACTCCGCGACCTGGTTCGCGGCGAACCAGGTCGCCACCATCCCGGCGGTGGCCTCGATGAGTTCGCGGCGTTCGTCGCCGTCCACGTCGAGTGCCGAAGCGCGCAGCACAGCCGCGAACCCGGTGTTGACCACCACCGAGGCCATCACGTCGTACTTGTGGTCGTCGCCCGGACCCAGAATCCGGATGACCAGCATCTTGATCATCAACCGCAGCCGCGGCTCGAACTCGGGCAACCCGCTGCTGTAGAACTGCACCCCGGCGATCAGCGCGCGCACCAGCCCGGCATTGGCGACCAGCACATCGGTGATGACACCGAAGATGGTGGCGAACATGTCGTGGACCGACATGTCCTCGAGCTTGAACAGCGAAGCGGTGAAAGCGGTTTCGATGTCGGTGAGCAGCCGGTCCAGCAACTCGTCGACCATCCGCGAACGGTCGCTGAAATACCGGTACACCGTCCCGATACTGACCCCCGCCGCCACCGCGATCCGATTGGTCGAGGTCCCGGTGATCCCCCGCTCACCGAACAACTCCGCCGCGGCATCGAGAATCTGGTTCCGGGTCACCTTGGCCCGATCCTGCGTGGGCACACGCCGACTACGAGGGGGCGGAGGCACGCTCTACTCCTTACCGTTCACCGACGCTGAGCCGCAGCACAGCGTAGGCGGTATCCCACCCGACAGCCCGGGAACGCGAGTATCCACAGACGAGAAAACCCTCCACCAGTTCACACCGGTGAAGGGTTTTGCTATGCTCCCCCATCTGGACTCGAACCAGAAACCTGCCGATTAACAGTCGGCTGCTCTGCCAATTGAGCTATAGGGGATTGCTCCGAGTGGTTGATACTCGGTGGTCTGCGTTGGCGGGCTGACCGAGATGAAACTTTAGCGCATGGGGTTGCTGGTTCCCAAATCGGGGCTCTACCTGCGGACATGCGGCGTATAACGATGTGCGGACAATGGGTGGGCGGATCGACAGGGGTGGGGCTGCTGGGGCAGGATGGAGCCGCCAACGAACGTGGGAGGAGCTCCAAGAAGATGCTGCGGTTGATCATCGGCGTAGCGGCCGGGTATGTGCTGGGCACCAAGGCCGGGCGCGCGCGCTACGAGCAGATCAGTGCGGCGACGCGAGCGGTGACCGGTTCGCCGGTGACCAAGAAGCTGGTGTCGGTGAGCCGGCAGAAGCTGTCGGACAAGTTGAGCACGCAGCCCAAGCTGGAGCCGATGGAGCCCATCGACGAGCGCACCACGGTGCTGATCCCGCACAACCAGCTGCGCCGCTGAGTCAGGCGCCCGCCGCGAAGCCCTCGCTGCCCATCGCCTGGGCGGCGAGGCTCTTGCGGTACTGCTCGAGCGCCACCAGGTCGCCGAACAGCGTCATGTAGGTGTCGGGTTCCTCGCTGGCCGAGAGGCGTTGCAGCTTGGACTTCAGCTCCGCGATCTGGCGGCCGACCCAGGCCTCCTGGGTGCGCGCGAGGATGCCGGTGATGAAGCGCGGGGTGTCGTTCTGGGAGCGCACCGGGAGCTGTTCGCCCGCCAGTTCGGAGACCAGGGCGCGGATCATCAGGTCGTCGGTGTGGTCGGCGACGGCGGCGACCCATTCGGCGCCGCTGAGACCGGCGGCGGTGCCACCGGCTTTGGCGATCATGATGCGCACCGCGATGTAGGCGGGGTGGGTGAACGCGGCGGTGTCGATGGAGTCGAATACCACGCCCGCGATGCCGGGGTATTGCAGTGCGGCACTGAGGGTTTGCCGCTGGGCCAGGAGCACCGGATCGTTGGGGGCCGGGCGGACCGAGTTCTCCTCCACGCGGGGCGCGGCGGCCGGCGCGGGGCCGGGCTTTCCGTTCGCCCCGCCGCCGCCCATCCGGTTCTTCTTGGCTTCCTCGCCGACCCGGCGCACGACGAGCTGGATGTCGTCCCAGCCGACCCAGCCCGCCAGCTTGGTGGCGTAGCCCTTGCGGGTGGCGTTGTCCTTGATCTGGGCCACCACGGGCACGGTCCGGCGCAACGCCTCGACACGGCCCTCGACATCGTCGAGATTGTGTTCGGCCAGCAGACCGCGGATCACGAACTCGTAGAGCGGCGTTCGGCGCGCGACCAGGTCGCGCAGGGCGGCGTCGCCGGAGTACTGACGCAGCTCGCACGGGTCCTGGCCGTCGGGGGCGACGGCGATGTAGGTCTGGCCTGCCAGGCGCTGGTCGCCGCTGAACGCCTTGAGGGCCGCGGCCTGGCCCGCGGCGTCACCGTCGAAGGTGTAGATGATCTCGCCGCGCCAGAAGTTGTCGTCCATGAGCAGTCTGCGCAGCACCTGCAGGTGCTCCTCGCCGAAGGCGGTGCCGCAGGAGGCGACGGCGGTCTTGACCCCGGCCAGGTGCATGGCCATCACGTCGGTGTAGCCCTCGACGACCACGGCCTGGTGGCCCTTGGAGATCTCGCGCTTGGCGTGGTCGAGACCGAAGAGCACCTGGGACTTCTTGTACAGCAACGTCTCCGGCGTGTTCACGTACTTGCCGGGCATGGTGTCGTCGTCGAAGAGCTTGCGCGCGCCGAAGCCGATCACCTCGCCGCCGAGATTGCGGATGGGCCAGAGCAGGCGGCGGTGGAAGCGGTCGATCGGGCCGCGTTTGCCCTGCTTGGACAGCCCGGCCGCTTCCAGCTCCTTGAACTCGAAACCCAAGCGCTGCAGGTGTTTCGTGAGCACGTCCCAGCCGCCGGGTGCGTAGCCGCAGCCGAACTGCTGGGCGGCGGCGCCGTCGAAGTTGCGGTCGGTGAGGTATTTGCGGGCGGTCTCGGCTTCGGGCTCGCGCAACTGGGCCATGTAGAACTCGTGCGCGGCGGCGTTGGCGGCCACCAGCCGGGAGCGGGTGCCGCGGTCGCGCTGGACCGAGGTGCCGCCGCCCTCGTAGTTGATCTGGTAACCGACGCGGTCGGCCATCTGCTCGACGGCCTCGACGAAGCCGATGTGCTCGATCTGCTGGAGGAACTTGTAGACGTCGCCGCCCTCGCCGCAGCCGAAGCAGTGGAACAGGCCGTGGTTGGGCCGCACATGGAACGAGGGGGACTTCTCGTCGTGGAAGGGACACAGGCCCTTGATCGAGTCGGCGCCGGCGCGCTTGAGCGCGACGTACTCGCCGACCACATCCTCGATCCGGACCCGGTCGCGGATCGCCGCGATATCGCGATCTGGGATTCGTCCGGCCACGAGGGAAGTCTAGTGGGTGCGGCTCAGCGGCAGTCCAGCGAGGCGGCGACGCGCTCGAAGCGGCTCTCGGTGTAGGAGGCGATCTGATCGATCACCACGCGCACGCGGGCGGTGTCGTCGGTGGCGGCGTTCCACCAGGGCAGCATCTGGTCGTCCAGGTGGGCGGGGGCGGTGGTGAGCAGCCGGTCGGCCACGGCCTGCACCCGCTCGCGCTGGGTGAGCTGACGGGCCAGGTGGCCGCGGTCGGAGCGCACGTAGCGCAGCGCGACGGTCTTGAGCACGGCCACCTCGGCGGCGACGATCGGCGGCACGATCAGGTCGGCCTGATAGCGGATCAGCGGGCCGGGACCGTAGCGCTGATGGGTGGCGGCGATGGCGGCGGTGGCGAAGCGGCCGACGAGCTCGCTGGTGAGCCGTTTGAGCGCGACCGAGGCGGCGAAGGTGCCGTCGTAGTGCGCGGCCTCGGTGACCACGTCGAGTTCGGACAGACGTTGCGCGGCGGCGGCGAGGGCGTCGACGGACTGGTCGGGATGCTGGCCGTGCCCCTGTTCGGCGAGGGCGGCCTGCTCGGCCGGGTCGGCCAGGGCACGCAGATCGATGCGGCCGACGATCACGCCGTCCTCGACATCGTGCACCGAGTAGGCGACGTCGTCGGACCAGTCCATGATCTGGCATTCCAGGCTCTGGGTGCGCTCGGGCGCGTCCTTGCGGATCCAGGCCAGGCGCTCGAGATCGTCGTCGTAGGCGCCGAACTTGGTGCCGGAACCGGCGCGGCCCCACGGGTATTTGATGGTGGCGTCGAGCGCGGCGCGGGTGAGGTTGAGGCCGGAGCTCTCCCCCGCCGCGTCGAGGACCTTGGGTTCCAGGCGGGTGAGGATGCGCAGGTTCTGCGCGTTGCCCTCGAAACCGCCGTACTCGTCGGCGAATTCGTCGAGCGCGCGTTCGCCGTTGTGGCCGTAGGGCGGGTGACCGATGTCGTGGGCCAGGCCCGCGAGGTCGACCAGGTCGGGGTCGGCGCCGAGACCGTCGGCGATGCTGCGGCCGATCTGGGCGACCTCGAGCGAATGGGTCAGCCGGGTGCGCGGGGTGTCGCCCTCGCGCGGGCCCATGACCTGGGTCTTGTCGGCCAGGCGGCGCAGCGCGGCCGAGTGCAGCACGCGCGCCCGGTCCCGCGAGAACTCGCTGCGATGCCCGTTGCCGGGGGCATCCGGCCAGGCGATCTTGCCGGGCTCGCGGACCATGCGTTCCCGGTCGTGCGGGGTGTAGCCGTCGGTCATCTCACTGTCCCGCCTCGTAAGGGAAGTCTGCCGAGAAATGGGTGAGCTGGTACCACAGCAGCGCCCCCGTCTCGCGGGCGATGCCGTGGAACTGCGACTCCCTGGTGTAGACGGCCGGGCCGGTGCGGGTGGGTGCGGTCCACGCGCGCAGACCGGCGTCTCTGGCCATGGTCCTGGTGCGGAGTGAATGCCACGGATCGCTGACGAGTACGGCCGATGACAAGCCGCGTTCGTGCATGGCGTCGGCGACGGCTTCGATGCTGCGCAGGGTGTCGGAGCCGGTTTCCACGGCGAGGATGTGGTCGCCGGGTACGCCGTTGTCGGCGAGGTAGGCCTTGCCCGAGGCCGCCTCGGTGTAGAGGTCGCCCTCCTGCTTGCCGCCGACGGTGATCACCAGCGGCGCGACTCCCGCCGCGTAGAGGCGTCCGGCCTGGTAGAGCCTGGCTTCGAACACCGACGAGGGCGTGCCGGAGTACTGCGCGGCGCCGAGCACCACGATGGCGTCGGCGGGGGTGTAGTCGTCGATCCGGGCGACCTGCCACACCCGGATCGCCGTCCCGGCGACCAGCACGATCCCGATCACCACGGCCCCCGCGATCAACCGGCCGATCCACAGCGACACCGTCGACACCAGCCCACGCGGACGCCTGGCATCCGGGGCGGTAGCCGTTCGCGAGAAACCCGATTTCACCTTCGTCAGTCTGCCAGGTGACACCGACCGCCCGTGCCGTCAGCGGTCACCACCGGATTCCGGTCCGGTGAACTCCGCAGCGCCCGAGCGGGACGCGCTGGGCTGGGTCACCAGCCGCGTTCGCGCCATTCGGGGAGGTGGGGGCGGTCGGTGCCGAGGGTGGTGTCGTCGCCGTGGCCGGGGTAGACGGCGGTGTCGTCGGGGTAGCGGTCGAAGAGTTTGGTGGTGACGTCGGTGAGGAGGGTGTCGAAGTCGGTGGGGTTGTGGGTTCTGCCGACGCCGCCGGGGAACAGGGAGTCGCCGGTGAACAGGTGGGTGCGGTGGGCGGCGTCGACCAGTGCCAGGGCGATCGAGCCGGGGGTGTGGCCGCGCAGGTGGATGACCTCGAGGGCGAGGTCGCCGAGGCGGACGGAGTCGCCGTCGGCGAGCAGGCGGTCCGGCGGGACGGGCAGGGCGTCGGCGTCGAGGGGGTGGGCGGCGGTGGGGGCACCGACCGCGGTGGCGACCTCGGTGAGGGCCTGCCAGTGGTCGGGGTGCTGGTGGGTGGTGACGATCAGGTCGACCTGGCCCGGCGTTTCCTGGGTGGTGAGCCCGATGATGCGAGCGGCGTCGTTGGCGGCGTCGATGAGGATCGCGGCGCCGGTGGCGGTGCTCTGCACGAGGTAGGTGTTGTTGTCCATCGGGCCGACGGACATCTTGACGATCCGGGCCCCTGGCACATCGCGCTGCTGGGCGGGGCCGTCCGCGGTGACGTGTCCGGTGTAGAGGCGATCGACTGTGACCATGCGCCGATCGTAGAAGCCACGCGGCGTGCCGTCGTGCCCACCCGCACAGCGCGCGCCCGTTAGATTCGACACATGCGCCAGTCCAGGACGAATCCCGCCCCACGATCGGTTCCGTCGCGCGCGGCCGGATTGCTCTGCGCGGTGCTCGCCGCGGTCGGTCTGCTGTGCGCGCCGGGTGCGGGTGCGGAGCCGCCGTCACGGATGGGCCCGCGGCTGGTCGACAGCGCCGGGGTGCTCAGCGGGGCCGACGAGACCCGGGTGCGGGACGCGGTGGATCAGCTCTACCGGGATCATCAGGTCGAGCTCTGGGTGATCTACGTGCGCGATTTCGCCGGGATGGCGCCACGGGACTGGGCCGCGCGCACCTCGGAACTGTCCGGATTCGGTGATCGCGACCTGCTGCTCGCGGTGGCGGTCGAGGATCGTGGGTACTGGCTCGACGGCGTGCCTCCAGAGGAGATCAGCGACGGCGAACTGGACTCGCTGCTGGCGGGCACCGTGGAACCTGATCTGCGCGACGGGAAATGGGCACAGGCCGCCGTGGACACCGCCGACGGGCTGGGCTCGGCCATGAGTGGCACCGGTGTGCCGTGGAAGACGCTGCTGATGCTGGTGCTGGTGGTCCTCGTGCTGGCCGGTGGCCTGATCCTGTTCTCCCGCAGGCGCCGTCGCCACCGCGACCGTGCCGAGCTCGACTCCGCGCGCAAGGTGGACCCGGCCGATTCCGCGGCGGTGGCGCAGCTGTCGCTGCCGACGCTGCACGCGTTGTCACGGGAGCGGCTGGTCGAGATCGATGACGCCGTGCGCACCAGCACCGAGGAATTGGCCCTGGCCACCGGCGAATTCGGCGAGACCGCGGTGACACCGTTCCGCACCGCGCTCGACGCGGCCCGTGCGGCCACGGCCAAGGCGTTCACCATCCGCCAGCAGCTCGACGACGCGATCCCCGAGACGCCGGACCAGCAGCGCAGCATGCTCGTGGAGCTGATCGCCGTCGCGGGCACGGCCGATCGCGAACTCGATGCCCAGGTGGCCGATTTCGACGCCATGCGCGATCTGCTCATCGACGCGCCCGCCCGGCTCGACGCACTGACCCGCGACATCGTCGACCTGACCGCGCGCACCCCTGCCTCCGAGGCCGAGCTGTCCCGGCTGACCGCCGCCTATCCGGCTTCGGTGCTCGCCCCGATTCGCGACAATGTGCGGATGGCGACCGAGCGGATCGCCTTCGCCGAACAGAACATCGACACCGCGCGCACCGCGCTGAGCCGGCCGGTCGGCAAGCAGGGTGGGGCGGTGGCGGCGATCCGTGGGGCCGAGGGCGCGATCGGCCAGGCGCGCACGCTGCTCGACGCGGTCGACCAGGCGGCGGCGAATATCCAGCAGGCCCGTGACGGACTGCCCGCGGCCCTCGACGAACTGCGCCGCGACCTCGCGGTGGCGGCGGGTCTGACCGAGTTCGGTGGGCCCGAACTGACCGCGGCGGTGGGCAAGGCCACGAGCACGGTCGATTCGGCGTCCGCGGCCGCCGACAGTGATCCGCTGGGCGCGTTCCACAGTGCGGTGCAGGCCGATGCCGAACTGGACCGGGCCGTCGCGGCGGCCTCGGATCGCAAACTCGCCGTGGCGGATCTGCGGCGCAGACTCGACCGGGCACTCGCTGACGCGGCCGGACGCATCGACGCTGCCTCGTCGTTCATCACGACCCGGCGCGGTGGTGTGGACGCCGAGGCGCGGACCCGGCTCTCGGAGGCACAGCGTCATCTGGACGAGGCGCGTGGGCTGGCGGCGAGTGCGCCGGATCGCGCGCTGGCGAGCGCGCAGACCGCGGCCGATCTCGGTGGGCGGGCGCTCCAGCAGGCGCAGGCGAGTGTCCGCGCGTGGGAGACCCGTCAGCCCGTGTCGGGTGGTGCGCAGACCGGTGCCGTGCTGGGTGGGATCCTGCTCGACGGATTCCTGCGCGGGGCGATGAACAGTGGGTCGCGTGGGCGGGGGTACGGCGGTGGAGGTGGCGGTTACCGGCCGGGCTCGTACGGCGGTTCGTCGGGGTCACGCCGGGTGAGCCGCGGCGGGCGGTTCTAGCACCACCACGGCGGCCGCGATCGGAGACCGGTGACGATCCGGGCATGTCCGGGCGGACTCCGATCGGCGGCCTCGGTCAGGCCGAGGCTGCCTCGTGATCGGCGGCGTCCCAGGTCAATTCATCGGCGGCGGCGGAGAGGAGTTCGACGGCTCGGGGGCCGCCGCCGAGGCGAGCCAGGGTCAGGCGGCCCAGGTAGGTGTAGACGAGGAAGGTGACGGCGGCGGAGGCGCCCGTGGAGGGGCGGGGGTGCGCGGAGAGGTAGACGATCTCGTAGTCGTCGAGGATGAGGCCGTCGGGCGCGCGGAAGGTGGGGACCGTGCCGGTGTTGGTGAGGGCGATGTGGCCCGCGGTGGAGTGGACGCGGGTGGGGCCGAAGAAGTCGGGGAAGTGCAGGACAGACTGCTCGATCACGCCAGTGGCCAGGTCGTCGTGCAGGGCGGTGCCGATGCGGCGGGCCAGGGTGACTACGTCGTCGAACTCGGTGGTGGTGAAGGCGGCGAGGCCGGAGACATTGGTGCCCGCGGCCGCGGCGACCGGCGGGTCGAGGCGTCTGCGCAGATCGACCGGGTAGACACAGCCCACCTGGTCGACGCCGTACACCGCCGCGAAGGCACGCAGCACCGCCGCGGTGACCAGCCCGTTGACACTCACCGCCCGCGTGCGCGCCAGCTCGAGCACCCGCGCCGTCTCGGCCGGATCGAGCTGGACGCGGGCGGGCCGGGCCAGCGCGGGCGAGGCGGGCTGCGAGGACTGCACCACCCCGACCGCGTCGGCCACGACGAGCGGCCGGGTGACACCTTCCAGCCCCGAGCGCGGCCCCCGCACGACTCCGCGCCGGGCCAGCAGCGATTCCGCCGATTCCGGATACTCGCGCGGCCCGGCCGCGATCGACCCGGTCTCCACGTGATCGGTGTAGTACCCCCACAGCCGCGCGAACAGCTCGACGCAGTGCCCGGCGTCGGCGACACTGTGGTGCACGAACAGGGTGACCCTGGCCCGATCCTCCTCGGCCAGCACCACATCCAGGTACCCGAGCTGCGCGCGCGGGCTCAGCGATTCGGCCGGAATCCGCACCTCGTCCGGATCACCGAAACTCACCCACGCGCCGACCGGCTCGATGTGCCCGGGGCGCAGCAGGATTCCGTTCTCCTCGGCGTCCTCGACGATGCGGCACACCAGAATCGGGAACGCGCGCTGCAAGGCCGCGAACGCCGCGCCCAACGCCACCGGATCGAGTTCGCCACGCACCGTCACCGACCGCCCGGTGAACGTCGCGTGCCGCACGAATCGCTGCTCCGACGGGTCGAGCACCCGCACCACATCTTCCGGTTCCCACAGCACAACGGAAAGAGTGAGGCAACACCCCGGCGAACGCAAACCGGTCGCCCGGTCTGTGACCAAGCACGCTCACCCGCTGACGCACCCCGAGATCCCGGCGCCTCCCCACACTCTCAGCCCCGCACATCCCGACCTCGAGGAGGGATCGCCGCGCAGCGGCGGTTCGCGGCCGTCCCGTCGATCAGGTGCCGTTGCGTAGGCGACGAAGGAGCAAGCAACGGTGCCTGATCGACGGGACCCAAGGGGCCGCGAACTCGAGCGCGCCAGCGCTCCGAAAACTCAAGCGCCGATCAGGTGGGCTGCCAGGTAGGACTCGACCTTGTCCAGGGCGATGCGTTCCTGGGCCATCGAGTCGCGTTCGCGGATCGTCACGGCCTGGTCGTCGAGGGTGTCGAAGTCGACCGTGATGCAGAACGGGGTGCCGATCTCGTCTTGGCGGCGGTAGCGGCGGCCGATGGCGCCCGCGTCGTCGAAGTCGACGTTCCAGTTGCGGCGCAGCTGGGCGGCGAGGTCCTTGGCCTTCGGGGTCAGGTCGGCGTTGCGCGAGAGCGGCAGCACCGCGGCCTTGACCGGCGACAGACGGCGGTCCAGGCGCAGCACCGTGCGCACGTCGACGCCGCCCTTGGCGTTGGGGGCCTCGTCCTCGGCGTAGGCGTCGACCAGGAAGGCCATCAGCGAACGGGTCAGGCCGGCGGCGGGCTCGATGACGTACGGGATGTAGCGCTCACCGGAAGCCTGATCGAAGAAGCTCAGGTCGGTGCCGGAGTGCTCCGAGTGCGTCTTGAGGTCGTAGTCGGTGCGGTTGGCGATGCCCTCGAGCTCGCCCCACTCGCTGCCCTGGAAGCGGAAGCGGTACTCGATGTCGGTGGTGCCCGCCGAGTAGTGCGACAGCTTTTCCTTGGGGTGCTCGTAGAGGCGCAGGTTCTCCGGATCGATGCCCAGGTCGGTGTACCAGGCCAGGCGGGTGTCGATCCAGTACTTGTGCCACTCGGCGTCTTCGCCGGGCTTGACGAAGAACTCCATCTCCATCTGCTCGAACTCGCGGGTGCGGAAGATGAAGTTGCCCGGCGTGATCTCGTTGCGGAAGCTCTTGCCGATCTGGGCGATGCCGAACGGCGGCTTCTTGCGCGCGGTGGTCTCGACGTTCTTGTAGTTGACGAAGATGCCCTGCGCGGTCTCGGGACGCAGGTAGTGCAGGCCCTCTTCGTCGTCGACCGGGCCGAGGAAGGTCTTGAGCAGACCGGAGAAGTTCTTGGGCTCGGTCCACTTGCCGGGCTGGCCGGTCTCGGGGTCGTTGATGTCGGCCAGGCCGTTGGCGGGCGGGTGGCCGTGCTTCTCCTCGTAGGCTTCCAGGAGGTGGTCGGCGCGGTAGCGCTTGTGTGTGTGCAGCGACTCGACCAGCGGATCGGAGAAGGTCTCGACGTGGCCGGAGGCCTCCCAGACCTGGCGCGGCAGGATCACCGAGGAGTCGAGGCCGACGACGTCGTCGCGGCTGGTCACCATGGTGCGCCACCACTGCCGCTTGATGTTGTCCTTCAGCTCGACGCCCAGCGGACCGTAGTCCCACGCCGACTTGGTGCCTCCGTAGATCTCACCGCACGGGTAGACCAGACCCCGGCGCTTGGCGAGGTTGGCAACGGTGTCCACCTTCGACTTGGGTGCCACGCGAGATTTCTCCATCCCTTAGGGAATCGGACAAGTGATGCCGTCCAGCGTATCGGCACCTGCCAAGCGGTTTTGCACCGACCGGCGTGCCCCATTCGACATGCGCACGTCTGCATGTCAAAATGGCATCGGTTTCCATTAAGGAGTTGGTTGATGACCACCGATGCCGCCGCCGCGCACTCGCACACCCCGTATCACTCCGCCGCCCCCGCGGCGGTGCCCGCTCGGGCGATCCTCGAGGACGCGGGCGAACTGCTGCGAGCCCTCGCCGCGCCGGTACGGATCGCCATCGTATTGCAGCTACGCGAGTCGCCGCGCTGCGTACACGAGCTGGTGGACGCGCTCGGGGTCACCCAGCCGCTGGTCAGCCAGCATCTGCGCATTCTCAAGTCGGCGGGCGTCGTCCACGGGGAACGCTCGGGCCGCGAGGTGCTCTACGAACTCGTCGACGATCATCTGGCGCATATCGTCGTCGATGCCGTCGCCCATGCCGAGGAAGGATGACACCGTTGGCGGACAACAATCCGGGAAAGCAGGTCGGGGTGCGCAGCACGCGTCAGCGCAGCGCGATCTCGGCCCTGCTCGGCGATATCGACGAGTTCCGTTCCGCCCAGGAACTGCACGACGAGCTGCGCAAACGCGGTGAGGGCATCGGCCTGACCACCGTCTACCGCACGCTGCAGTCGCTGGCCGACGCGGGCATGGTCGACGTGCTGCGCACCGACTCCGGCGAGTCGGTCTACCGGCAGTGCTCGAGCGGGCATCACCACCACCTGGTCTGCCGCCACTGCGGGCGCACCGTCGAGGTCGAGGGCCCCACCGTCGAGGCCTGGGCCGAGGCCATCGCCGCCGATCACGGCTTCACCGAGGTGAGCCACACCCTCGAGATCTTCGGCACCTGCCGCGACTGCGTGCGCGCCAGGAGCACGACGGAAGAAGCCGCTTCCGTGTGACACACGTCACATGATGGAACCCTCGATTCGCGCGCCCCGTCCAACCTTCACGAACAGACCGATCCGCACGGTGGGTACCGACGGCCGCAGGCCCGTTCGGCGTCGAAGGAGGGGAACTCGTGAGCGGCACCCTGGGCGTGGAGCCCGATCAGCTGAAGACCATGGCCACGACGTGGCGCGGCGAGGGCGGTGAGGTCGGCGGGCTCGCCTGGACGGCCCTGAACGAGGCCACCGGAGACGGCAGCGAGGTGCTGGCCACGGTGCGCGGCCTGGTCGACCCCGCCCGGCAGGCCATGACCTCGATCGCGGATCGCTATGCGGCCCTGGCGGATCTGGTGGACCTCTTCTCCGCCGATATCCAGGCCAAGGACGCCGAGATCGCCGCGGCGATCGACACCCTCCCGGACCGCTGATGCGCCCGACCCTCCCCCAGCTCGACGGCTGGAACCTAGACGGCTTGCAGCGGGCCGCGACCGCCGCGCGCGCCAATGCCGACCTGCTGTCCGCCTCGGTCGAGGACTGTTCGCGGGCCGCGTCGGCGGCGGGCGGCTGGCACGGGCGCACCAAGGACGCGGCCACCCGCCGCATCGACGCCGAAGTCGACCACGGCTACGAGGTGCGCACGGTGCTGCTGCGCATCGCCGACGACGCGGCGGACGCCTGGCAGGGTTTGCAGCACGCCCGCGCCTATGTCCTCGATCAGCGCGGGGTCGCGCTCACGCAGGGGTTCCTGGTGGAGCCGGACGGGCGGGTGAGTCATCCGGACCCGGCCAGGGAGGGTGACGCCGGGGTCTTCCAGCTGAACCTGTTCGGCGGGCTCGACGAGATCGAGCGCATCGACGGGCAGTTCGGCACCCGGCTGCGGGAATCGCTGGCCGATCTCGGCGCCCTGCGCGTCGGCCAGCCCGATATCGCCCTGGCCGACGGGACCCTGGCCGACCCCGATGCCGTGGCGGTGCGCCTGGCGGCGATGTCGGCCGACGAGCGGGCGAGCCTGCTCGCGGGCCTGAGCCCGGAGGCGCTGCGTCAACTGCTGATCGCCGCGCCGGAGAAGCTGGGAAATCTGAACGGGGTGCCCTTCGCCCTGCGGATCGAGGCCAACGAGATCAATATCCGCAATGCCCTCACCGCCGAGAAGCGCAAACCCGAGCGCGACGAGGCACGGGTCCGGCAGCTCGAGGCGATGCTCTCCCCGATCCCGAACCCCGACGGCGCGGGCACCCTCGGCACCACCCCCGCGGCGACCGGTGCGGGCGCGACACCGCGCCTCGACCTGGTCGACCGCCAGTTCGTCATGTTCAGCACCGAGGGCAACGGGCGGATGATCGAGATGGTCGGCACGATGCGGTCCGGAGTACCCGGGGTCGGGGTGTATGTGCCGGGCACCAGCACCAACCTGAACGGGTCCGGATCCAATCATGTGGCCGCGTGGAACCTCGCCGACCAGACCGGCGGCCCGGTGTTCCTGTACATGGAGGGCGATTTCCCGCAGAGCCTGACCAGCCTGTCCGACGGGGCGCCGAGTCCGCGTTTCGCGGCCGACATGGCGCCCCGGCTGGTCGATTTCGGTCGCGAGGTCGACCGCGAGGTGAGCGCGCACGCGCCCGGGACGCCGGTGTCGTATGTGGGCCATTCCTACGGCGGGTCGATCGTCGGTTCCGCCGAACAGCTCGGCCTGCGCGCCGACCGGGTGCTGCACGCGTCCTCGGCGGGCACCGGGGTGTTCGACGGCGGATGGAACAACCCGAATCCGCAGGTCCAGCGCTATTCGATGACGGCGCCGGGCGATCTGATCGGCGTGGTCCAGTCCTATCCGGACGAGGGCTTGCGGCTGCCGGGCATCGGTGGGCTGCCGGGGAACCCGCACGCCGCCGATGTCGGCGGCGATCCCGACGAGGTGCCCGGTGTCACCCGCCTCGACACCGGCTTCTACGGCCGGGATTTCGACGGGCACGAGCGCGGCGAGGTCGTCTTCGGGCCCGACGGGCACGGAAAGTACTGGGACGACCCGTCTTCGACGGCCTTCCAGAACATCGTCGGGGTGATCAGGGGCGGCGAGGTCACCGGGTATGTCGAGCGCGGGATCGAGACCGAGTGGATCGATATCGGGCTGGGCGACAACGGCGACGGCGTCAAGGAAGGCTTCGACGCGGGCAAGGCGGCGACCGCCGGACAGCTCTTCGGCGTGGATCCGTACGCGGATCCACGCATCACCGACAACCCCGGTCTCGGACCGAAACTCGACGTCGCGTGAGGCGCGCGGGATGGGTCGTGGTGGCGGCCGGGCTGGCGACCACGGCCTGCGGCGGGCTCGTCCCGGAGGGACCGTCGAATCAGGACATCGCCGACACCACCGGACTGACCGTGGCCGAGGCGGTTCCACTCGTGGCCGATAATTTCGAGCGCGTCTGGCCGGAGCCGGTCACCGTCGAGGACAGCGCGGTCCAACTGGGGAACGGCTGCCGAACCGATCGGGGTTCCCTGCGGAGCACCGGGCCGCCGTGGGCGCCGTCCTACGAGCGGGAAATCGCCGATCCCCCAGCGGAATTCGTCGACCGCGCGCTGGCGAAGCTGGCGGCGATGACCGCGCACGGGTTCGTCCTCGCGGAGAACCCGGTCCCCGGCGACGATCCCGTCAACCGCGTCTACCGCGACTCCCGGGGATTCTCGGTCGCCACCCTGCGCTACGGCTCGGCACCGACACGTTTCGTGCTGCGGTCGTCCTCCCCCTGCGCCGCCGAATAACGACCCGATGCGCCGCACGATCTGTGCGGCGCATCGGGGTCGACTCGGTGGTGCCGGGGCGCGGACCTAGCCCGGAGCCTTCGAGCTCCAGGACAGGACTACGCGGCGACCGGGACCGGTTCGCCGGCGACGGGCTCCACCGTCGTGCGTGCGCGCAACGCCCCGAACCCGAGCAGCGCCAGACCCGCCGCCGACCAGCCCAGCAGCACCGCGAGCGGACCGGCCGCGCCCGCGCCGCCGAAGTAGGCGATCGAGCGCAGGAGGGAGGCGGCGGCGCCGGGTGGGAAGAGCTGGCCGAGGGTGCCCCACGGCTGGGGCAGCAGTTCCGGTGCCGAGGTGGCGGCGGAGAACGGGTTGCCGATGAGCAGCATGGTCAGCGCGCCGAGGCCGATGCCGGGGCGGCCGAGGGCGGCGGCGAGACCGACGACGGTCACGGCCACGGCGAACATGGCCAGCCCGGCGATCGCGGCCAGTTCGAGGTAGGCACCGGGGACGATCGAGAGCCAGGTGTGGAAGATCAGCGTGCTGAGCAGCCCGCCGGCCAGGCCGAAGGTGGCCAGGCCCGCGAGGCGGGCGCCGAAGGCGGGCACCAGCAGGGTCAGCAGGACGCCCGCGGCGATGCCGGACATGACCAGCGGCAGCACCATCGAGCCGAAGCCGGCGCCGCGCGGGTCGTCGGGATCGGTGGCGACCACGTCCTGGACCGGTGCGGGGGCGGCGCCACCGAGTTGCTGGGCGAGGGCGGTGAGCTGCTGGGCGACCGCGGGTGAGGCGGCCGAGGCGACCAGGAGCTGGGGCGCGCCCTCGCCGGTGACGATCGCGCCGTAGATCTCGTTGTCGGCCAGCGCGTTCCGCGCGGCGCCCGCGTCGGCCAGCGTCGTGATGGCGAAGGCGTCGGGGCTCTGCTGTTGCAGCCGCTGGGCGACCTGTGCGGACTGTGGGCCGGTGACGGCGATGGGCAGGTCGCGCGGGGCGAGGTTGACCGCGGGCCAGGCGAAGGCGATCAGGAGCAGGGCCTGCAGCATCGTCGCCGCCAGACCGAGAGCCACTGCTCGGCGGGTGATCGTCATGACATTCTCCCTTAAAGCGAATGTTCGTTCTTTTTGGTGGTTCCACGGTGACACCGCGGCCGAGCGCTTGTCAAGAACGGATATTCGTTTTATTTTTGGGCATGCCCCGAGTCAGCGAAGAACATCTCGAACGCCGCAGGCAGCAGATCCTCGACGCCGCCCAGGTGTGCTTCACCCGCAAGGGCTTCCACGAGACCTCGATGCAGGACGTGTTCACCGAGTCGGGGCTCTCGGCCGGGGCGGTCTACCGGTACTTCACCAGCAAGAACGAGATCATCCGCGCGCTGGTGTCGAACACGATGGGCCCGCTGCGTGCCCGGCTCGCCGAGATCATCCGCGGCGACGAGCTGCCGATGCCCGGGGAGGTCATCCGGCTGCTGACCGCCGAGATCGTGAAACGCAGTGGCCCCGACGGCCCCCTGCGGCTGGCCCCGCAGGCGTGGGCGCTGGCGATGGTGCAGCCCGATTCGGGCGTACCGGTGCGCGAGACGATCGCGGCGATGCGGGAGCTATGGGTCGAATACGGGCTGCGGCTGCGCGAGCGGGACCTGCTGCCCGCCGACGCCGACCTCGACGCCTTCGCCAAGACGATCATTGGCGTGCTGCCCGGCTTCATCCTCCAGCACCTGCTGCTCGAGGACATCACCCCCGACGACGTCGGCCGCGGGCTCGAGCTGATGCTGCCGCTCCCCCGGACCTGACACACCACACAATCGCCCACCCGGTCCGGCGGGAGGTAAGACAGCTCACTGTTACGGCGGGCGGCGAACGGGTAGGTTCGGGTGCGGCATCGGTGGGGTCGTGGGCCACCAAGCCATCGACACATCGATCCGACCAGGGAGTTTCCTGTGGCACTACACCGACGAACCCTTCGCGCACGCGGCCTGGCCGCCCTCGCCGCCGCGACCGTGGCGGTCCTGATCCCCGCGGCCGTCGCCGGCAGCGCGCAGGCCAGGAAGATCGGCGAATTCGAGGTCGGCGGGGCGATCGAGGCCGAATACGACCTGGTGGGCGGCGGCCTGCTCGGTGACCCCACCTCCCCCGAGGCCGACGCGGCCGCCGGTGGCAAGTACCAGACCTTCGCGAACAACGCCGCCATCTACTGGCACCCCGACACCGACGCCCGCACCGTCGCGGGCCAGATCCGCGACAAGTACGCCGAGCTGGGCAACGAGGGGGGCAAGCTGGGCTACCCGGTCACCCGCGAGGAGTCCACGCCCGGCGGCGCCGGTCGCTACAACCACTTCCAGCAGGGCTCGATCTACTGGTCCGTCGGCACCGGCGCGCATCAGATCAGCGGCCCGATCCGGGACAAGTGGGCGGCGCTGGGCTGGGAGTCGAGCCCGCTGGGCTTCCCGCTCAGCGACGTGTCCGCGGCGGGCAAGGGCGGTCAGTTCTCGATGTTCCCGACCGGTGCCATCTACTGGACCGCGACCACCGGCGCGCACGCGGTGTGGGGCAGCATCCAGGCCGACTGGATCCGCGCGGGCGCCGAGACCGGCCGCTACGGCTACCCGACCAGCGACGAGTACGACTACCAGGGCGGCAAGGCCCAGGACTTCCAGGGCGGCAAGCTCACCTGGAAGCCCGAGAGCTGACGGCTACGGCGCGAGCAGTCCCTGGCGGGCCCTGCTCGCGCCGGTGAGCGCCAGCAGCAGCATGGTGGTCAGCGCCTGGTCGTCGAGGCCCTCGGCCGGGAAGGTGTAGCGCAGGATCACATCGCCGAGCTTGCCGCGCGCGATCAGGGTGACCGAGCCGAACTGGATCTCGTTGTTGCGCTCGGCGACCCGCTTGTGCAGCTGCGGCTTGAGCGCGCGATCCCAGGCCAGCACGCTGGTCAGCGAGAGCACCGTGAGACCGGGCGCGAGGGTGACCGCGCGGATCGAGCACAGCGCGCCGTCGTATTCGAAACCGAGCGAGCCGTCGGCGTCGACGCGGATGTCGATGTCCTGCATCTGCAGGCAGGCGCCGGTGCGCGCCTGCAGGTCCAGTTCGGGGGTGACCACCGCGTCCATGTCGGCTCCGTCGCTCATTTGGTGCCGCCGAAGCGACGATCGCGCTTGGCGTATTCCAGGCACGCGTCCCACAGGTTACGCCGGTCGAAGTCGGGGAAAAGGGTGTCCTGGTAGACGAATTCGGCGTAGGCGGCCTGCCAGATGAGGAAGTTCGAGCTGCGGAACTCGCCGGAGGGGCGCAGGAACAGGTCGACGTCGGGCATATCGGGTTCGTCGAGGTAGCGCGCGACGGTGGCCTCGTCGACCTTCTCCGGGTCGATCTCGCCCGCCGCGACCCGGCGCGCGATCTCGCGGGCGGCGTCGGCGATCTCGGCGCGGCCGCCGTAGTTGACGCACATGGTCAGCGTCATCACGTCGTTGTCCTTGGTGAGCTCCTCGGCGACCTCGAGCTCCTTGATCACGCTGCGCCACAGGCGCGGGCGGCGGCCCGCCCAGCGCACCCGCACGCCCATCTCGTGCATCTCGTCGCGGCGGCGGCGGATGACATCGCGGTTGAAGCCCATCAGGAAGCGCACCTCGTCGGGGCTGCGCCGCCAGTTCTCGGTGGAGAAGGCGTAGGCCGACAGCCACTTCACGCCGATCTCGATACACCCTTCGACCGCGTCCATGAGCACGGCCTCGCCGCGCTCGTGCCCGGCGGTGCGGGGCAGCCCGCGCTCCTGGGCCCAGCGGCCGTTGCCGTCCATCACCAGCGCGACGTGCTCGGGCACCAGCTCGGCCGGGATCGCGGGCGGACGCGCGCCGGAGGGGTGCGGGGACGGCGGGCGCACGGTGCGGCCCGGCTTGCTCGCGGTGGCGGTGTCACGACGCAGGATCACGGCATCCATCCTGCCTGATCGCCGGGCGCGCCCCGCATGGGCCCGGTTCGCGGCCCGCCGGCACCGCGAACCGCTGGTCAGCCCGCGGTGGCGGTTCCGGCGGGCGAGCGTTCGATCAGCGGCAGGGTGCGCAGCTGACGTTCCAGGTGCCATTGCAGATGCGCGGCGACCAGGCCGCTGGCCTGGCGGCGGACATTGTCGGGGACCCCGGCGATGTAGTCCCACTCCCCCTTCAGCAGGGCGACGAGCAGATCCAGCACCCCCGCGACCGGCGTGCTGGCCCCCGGCGGCCTGCAGTGCACGCAGACCGCGCCGCCCGCGGCGACATGGAAGGCGCGGTGCGGGCCGGGGGTGGCGCAGCGGGCGCATTCGTCCAGTGCCGGTGCCCAGCCCGCGAAACCCATGGCGCGCAACAGGTACGCGTCGAGGATCAGTTCGTGGGGCCGCTGCTGGGCGGCGATGGCGCGCAGGGCGCTCGCGGTGAGCGAGTGCAGTTTCGGCGCGGGCGCGCGTTCCTCACCGGCCAGCCGTTCGGCGGTCTCTAGGACGGCGCAGGCGGTGGTGTAGCGGCCGTAGTCGTCGATGATGTCGGTGGCGAACGCCTCGAGCGTGCTCACCTGGGTGACGACGTCAAGGGTGCGGCCGGGATGCAGTTGCACATCGATGTAGGCGAACGGCTCGAGCCGTGCCCCGAATTTCGACTTGGTGCGCCGCACGCCCTTGGCCACCGCGCGCACCAGCCCGTGCTGCCTGGTCAGCAGCGTGACGATGCGATCGGCCTCGCCCAGCTTGTGCTGGCGCAGCACCACCGCCTCGTCCCGATACAACCGCACGGGCCCAGTCTTCCACGGGTGCCCGACACCGCGCACACGCCACACCCCGGCGGTCAGTCCCGGCGCAACAACCCGGCGATCAGTACCAGCAGCGACTGCTGGGTCTCGGTGCGCGCGCGGTCGGGGTCCTCGGCGTGGGCGACGATGAGCGAGGCTTCGGCGATGGCGCTGAGCAGCAGTTGCGCCAGCACGGGCACCGGTGCGGCGGTGACCAGGCCCGCGCTGGTGGCGCGGTCGAGCTGCTCGGTGATCAGGCCCAGTCCGTGCCGCGCCTCGAGCTCGCGCCAGGCCCGCCAGCCCAGCACGGTGGGAGCGTCGGTCAGGGCGATGCGCAGCACGTCGGGGCGGGCGCAGATCTCCAGGAAGCAGGCCAGGCCCGCGGTCATCCCGGCCAGGGTGTCGGCGGGGTCGGCGGCGTCGACCGCGCGGCGGACCTCGGCGGTGATCTCGCCTTCGAGTTCTTCGAGTACGGCCAGGAACAGGCCGCGCTTGTCGCCGTAGTGGTGGTGCAGGGCGCCACGGGTGACCCCCGCGGCGGCCACCAATTGCTCGGCGGAGGTGCCCGCGAAGCCGCGCTCGGCGAACAGGTCACGACCTGCCCGCTCGAGCGCGGCCCGGGTGGTGCGGGAGCGATCCTCCTGACTACGGCGCTGCATGCAGCCGAGTGAACTCCACGATCAGTTCGGTGAGCAACTCCGGCTGGTCCTCGGGCAGGAAGGTGTAGGAGTCGGCGACGGTGCGCAGGCTCGCCCGGGGCAGATCGGTGACCAGGCGTTCGGCCAGGGCCATCGGGAACAGCTTGTCCTCGGTGGACCAGATGACCTGGACCGGCAGATCCACCTCGGCGAAGCGTTCGGCCGCGGCGAGGGTGTGCCGGTTGCTCACCCCGGCGGCGAAGCGGCGCAGGTCGGCCCGGATGGCGGCGTCGCGGCGGGCGGGCCCGAGGTAGGACTGCGCGATCTCGCCGGGCAGTGCGTGCTTGGTGACCCAGCCGAACCCCAGCGGCAGACGCTGCACGGGCTTCCAGCGCATCGGCGCCAGCAGCGGCGCGATCGTGCCCGGCAGTTTCGCGACCTTCAGCAGGGCACCGAAGGGGAACGGCGGGAAGGTCTCGTAGCAGTCGACGGCCGCCAGCACGACCCGGCCGATCCGCTCCGGCCTGCGGGTCATCAGCAGCTGGGTGAGCGCGCCGCCGGTGTCGTTGGCGACGACGGTGACATCGGTGAGGTCGAGCGCGTCGAGGAACTCGGCGATCAGATCCGCGAGGCCGGTGGGCGTGAGGTCGGCCTCGGGCACCGGGATCGAGTGCGAGCCCAGCGGCCAGTCGGGGGCCAGGCAGCGGTGGCCCGCGGCGACCAGGCCGGGCACCACCTTCCGCCAGAGATCAGCGTTGACGAGCAGGCCGTGCACGAAGACCACCGGTGCCCCGGTGCCGATGTCGTGATAGCGGATCCGGCCCGTGGACAGGGCGATTTCGCGGGCCGGGCCGAGTGCTGGACTGATTCCCATGGGGTCCTCCCCTGGTCGAAGTCGGTACCCGTCCACTGTTACATACATTCCGTATGTATGTCTAGAACGAATACCCACCCCAGGGGTTGTGGACGGGTGACCAGTTCTCGCGCTACGGTCGAGCCACGCACCACACGAGACGGAGCTCACATGTCCGCGCCCGACCGCACCGCGCCCCAGGCCGACCTCGGCCTCACCGAACTGTCCGCAGCCCTGGCCGACGGGCACCTCTGCTCGGTCGCGGCCGTCACCGACGCGCTCGACCGCATCGAAGCGTCCCAGCCGACGCTCAACGCCTTCCGTGTCCTGCGCCGCGAGGCCGCCCTGCGCGAGGCCGCCGAGGCCGACGCCCGGCTCGCCGCCGGCGCGCGACTGCCCCTGCTCGGCGTGCCGATCGCGGTCAAGGACGACACCGATGTCGCCGGTGAGATCACCGCGTTCGGTTGCGGCGGGGAGTTCCGCCCGAAGACCGAGGACGCCGAATCGGTACGCAGGCTGCGCGCCGCGGGTGCGGTGATCGTGGGCAAGGCCAACACCTGTGAGCTGGGCCAGCTACCGTTCACCAGCGGTGACGCCTTCGGTCACTCCCGCAATCCCTGGGACCGCACCCGCACACCCGGCGGTTCCTCGGGCGGTTCGGCGGCGGCGGTCGCGGCCGGATTGGTACCGGCGGCACTGGGTTCCGACGGCGCGGGCTCGGTGCGTATCCCGGCGGCGTGGAACAACCTGGTCGGGATCAAACCGCAGCGCGGGCGCATCTCCACCTGGCCGCATCCCGAGGCGTTCTACGGTCTCACCGTCAACGGCCCGCTGGCCCGGACCGTGCGCGACGCGGCGCTGCTGCTCGACGTCGCCGCCGGTGCGCACGACGGCGACCTGCACACCCCGGCACCGATCGACGCGAGTGCCGCCGTCGGCCGTGATCCCGGCAGGCTCAGAATCGCGCTGTCGCTGCGTATTCCGTTCACCGCCACCAGGACCGCGCTGGACCCGCAGATCGCGGCCGCGGTACACGCGCTGGCGACGACCTTGCGCGGGCTCGGCCACACGGTCACCGTGGCCGACCTGCACTACGGCCTGATGATCGGCGCCTCGTTCCTGCCGCGCTCGATGGCGGGCATCAGCGCGGTGCGCCGCGCCATGCCCGAGGCGGTGGTCGACCCGCGCACCACCGCCAACGCCCGGCTCGGCCGGGTCCTCGGCGGTCCGGTCCTGGCCGCCGCGCGGTTCGCCGAACCGCTGCTCCGCAAGCGCATCGGCGGGTTCTTCGACGACTTCGACGTGGTGCTCGCGCCCACCACCGCCACCCCTGCCCCGGTCGCCGAGGAGATCGACGGTATCGGCGTCGGCGCGACCAACAGCCTGATCACCGCCGCCTGCCCCTACACCTGGCCGTGGAACGTACTGGGCTGGCCGAGTGTGAACGTGCCCGCCGGATTCACCGACACGGGCCTGCCGATCGGCGCCCAGCTGATGGGCACGGCGAACACCGAACCGAGGCTCATCGCGCTCGCGGCGCAACTGGAATCCGAACTGCACTGGGAGCGCACGCGACCCACCCCGTGGTGGTGAGTCGGGCCGGGGCGCACTATCGCCCCGGCTCTGTCCAGCCTTCGAGATCGCTCTTGGTTCCGGCCGGGCAACCGTCCTGTCCGGGCTTGCGCGGCATCATCAGCAGGCAGCGCTGCGGCCCGCCCGCGCCGACCGCCGTGGTGACCAGCACCGCGATCGAGGAGGTGTCGGCCACGCGTTTGGTGGCGAAGGCGAGCGTGCCGGTGACGCCGCGATAGTCGCTCTCGCGCAACTGGACCGCGATGGCGGTGCGGTTCGGCGGCTGGTCGCCGAGGACGCCGCGGCTGCTGCGCACGGCCTGCACGAACAGCCCGCTCACGTCGAAGGCCAGGCCGGTCCGGTCGCCCGCCCAGGTGGGCTGGTAGTTCGCCAGCCCGGGGTAGACGCGCAGGTCCTCGATCAGCCCGGCCAGTTCGGCGCAGAGCTGTTCGTGTTCGAAGGGCACCGGCTGGTTGCCGAGTTTGCCGACCCCGCGCACACAGTCGGCGCCACCGAGCATCACCGGTGACGCCTTGGCGACGTAGCGCACCGTCAGGTTCGACGGCAGTGCGGCGGTGGCCTTCTGGTCGGTGATCAGCCGGGTCACCGCGTCGTTGCCGAGGATCGCCGGGCCGCCGCCGCTGAGACAGCCCCGGCTCACCGACTTGGCGAAGGTCGCGAAATCGTCGTTGCGCCCGGCGAAGAACAGCAGCGTGCGCCGGTCGAACCCGGCCGACTCGCACGGCGCGGGAAAACGGTAGAGCTGCTGCTGTTCCCGCCAGCTCAGGCTCTCCTGGGCCACCCCGCGCTCGGCCAGCTCGGCGCGCACGTCCTCGACCAGCGTCGTCACATACAGGTCCTCGTCACCTTCGGGGTGATAGATGGCGACCTTGTCGTAGGCGGGCCCGCCGGTGGTGTCGCGGGCGCCCTGCGCGTAGTCGGCCACCAGCTTCGCCTGCACGGTATTGCTCGGCGCCGCCTGGAAATACAGCGGCGAGGCCTGGTCGAGACCGTCGGCCGACAGCGTCGTCGCCACGGCGGGCACCCCGAGTTCGCCGAGCCGGGTGATGGCCGTGCGGGTCTCGTCGGTGCTGCGATCGATGCCTACGACGCCGAGGACACTGGGGTCGTCGGCGATCAGCGCGCGCAGCGGATTGTCGACGACCCAGCGCGCGTGGCGCATATCCGAGCCGCCGTTGGCGATCACGATGCGTAGCAGGGGCTCCGACTCGTCGGCGGCCAGCAGCGCGCGCCGCTGCTGCACGGCCAGCCCCGCCAGTTCCTCGACCTGCGCGTGCGGATACTTCACATTCGTGTCGACATAGCTGAGTCCGGCGAAGTACACCAGCGAGATCAGCGGCCGGTTCGGGTTGCTGCGGCGCGCGTCCTCGGCGGCGGCATTGAGCCGGAACACTTCCCGCTGCATGGCCGAGAGCTCCGGGTCGTCGGCGAAGGTCTGAGCGGCATTGTCGCTGTAACCGACGCACTCGCCGTCACGCAGGCTCACCGAGACACCGTCGGTCCACGGCCAGTGCGAACACGGCGCACCGCGCAGCGGCGGAAAGTAGGTCAGGGCGGCGGCCACGGCGAGCACGACCGGGATGAGCACGCACAATCCGACGAACCAGCTGCGTGCGGCCAGTGGCGGCGCGGGCGGCAGGGCCATGCCGCGGAACCGCGAATCACTCACCCGCGGTGGGGTGTCGGCAGGCAGCAGCGCACGCAACGGCAGGAACCAGGCGTCGGCCTGACGATGGGTGCGCCGGTTGTCGATCTCGCGCAGCCAGGTCTGCAGTGGGTCCGGCGGCTGCGGTGTGGGCTGCTCGGCCAGGCTCTCCAGGGTCCGCAGCGGGCGCAGATCGGAGATGTCGGACAGCTCGGCGACCTCGCGCGGCGGTCCCTCCTCGCGCAGCGCGAGCACCACCAGCGGATCGAAGATGCCGGTCTCGTTGCGGATCTCGTTGATCCAGGTGAGGATGCGCGCCCCGTCACCGCCCTCGGACAGCCCGCCGAGCAACGCCACCGGATAGGCCGTGCGCCGCCAGCTAGAGGGCCGCCAGATCCGGCGGCGATAGGCATCGCGCAGATCCTCGAGGAAGGCGTGGATGAGCAGCTTGGCGACCTGCTCCTCGTTCTCGTCGACGCGGTGCGAGGCGGTGAGCCGGGACGCGAAACCCAGGAAGCTGCCGGACAATTCGGGTGCCAGGTAACGCTGGTGCAGGAACCAGCGCGTCACCTTCGACATCCCCGGTATCCGCCCGGAGACCCACAGCCACAACCGCAGCACCGGCCACAGCGCGAGCACACCGAACACGACCCGCGAGATCGTGTCCCCGGCAACGCCTTCGGCGGTGTCGGAGCGGCTGGTCGGTGAGCCACTGCGCAGCAGCTTGGGCAGCCTGCGACGCAGCTCGTCGGGTGCCTCGGCCTCGTCGCTGGTGACGCGCTGGCGGGTCAGCCAGTCGGCGGTGCGGTAGCGCGGGAACTTGATCGCGCCCATGGCGGTGTCGTCGGCGGCGAAACCCGCGACCAGCTGCTGGATGATCGGCAGGCAGTGGCCGGGGATCTCCTGCTCGGCCTGTGGCCCGTTGGCCAGGGCCTGCGGGTCCGGGGTGAGCGCGGTCGGTGCCAGATCGGGGGCGCGCAGATCGACCTTGGCGCGCGGGGTGGCCCGTCGGCCGCCGGATTCGCTGAGCCAGGTGTAGAGCTCGGCGACGAGCGCCGGATGACCGTGCACGCCGACCAGTTCGACGATCGGACGCGGCACCGTGCGCCGCCCGCGCCACAGGGTCCGCAGCACCCGCGGCCGGGTGTCGGGGATCTCGAGCGCCCGCAGCAACTCCAGCAGCTTGCCGACATCATTGGCTTCGGGCACTTCGACGGCCTCCCCGGACGATCAGCGAGCACGCCCAGCGAACCGGCGTGTTCGCCGAACGATACCCCGAACGACCGGCCGTCAAACGGTCAAAAGCCCAGCTTCCCCAGCTGTTTCGGGTCGCGCTGCCAGTCCTTGGCCACCTTCACGTGCAGGTTCAGGTAGATCCGCGTGCCGAGAATGTGCTCGATCTGCTTGCGGGCGTTGGTGCCCACCTCTTTCAGGCGCGCACCGTTCTTGCCGATGATGATCGCCTTCTGGCTGGGCCGTTCGACATACAGCAGGGCATGCACCTCGAGCATGTCCTCGTTGGCCTCATACGGCTGGATCTCCTCGATGACCACGGCCAGCGAGTGCGGCAGCTCGTCGCGCACACCTTCCAGCGCGGCCTCGCGGATCAGCTCGGCCATGAGGGTTTCCTCGGGCTCGTCGGTGATCTCGCCGTCCGGGTAGAACGCCGGGCCCTCGGGCATCTGCGCGGCGATCACGTCGACGAGCACCTCGACCTGCTCACCCTTGACCGCCGACACCGGCACCACCTCGGCCTCGGGACCGAGCAGCTGCGAGACCGCCATCAGCTGATGGGCCACCTGGTCGCGGCCCACCTTGTCGATCTTGGTGACCACGCCGAGCACGGTGGTCTTGGGCGCCATCATCTTGATCTGCTCGACGATCCAGCGGTCGCCGGGGCCGATCTTCTCGTCGGCCGGGATGCACAGCGCGATCACGTCGACCTCGGAGTAGGTGTCGCGCACCAGGTCGTTGAGGCGCTGGCCGAGCAGCGTGCGCGGGCGGTGCAGGCCGGGGGTGTCGACCAGGATCAACTGGGCGTGCTCGCGGTGCACGATGCCACGGATGGTGTGGCGGGTGGTCTGCGGGCGCGAGGAGGTGATCGCGATCTTGGTGCCGACCAGGGCGTTGGTCAGCGTCGACTTGCCGGTGTTCGGGCGGCCGACGAAACAGACGAAGCCGGAACGGAATTCCTTGTCAGCCACCGTGCACCTCGCTCAGCACCGCACCGGTGCGATCGGTCCGGATGACCGAGGCCGCGGGCGAGACCTCGCGTACTGCCTCGATGCCCGCGTCGTCGGCGGCGCCGCCGACCACCACGGCCGCCTCGAAGCCTTCCGCGCCGCTCGAGATCGCGGCGGCCACGGCGGCCTGCAGGGCGGTCAGCGTCAGCGCGGACAGCGCGACCTCGCCCGCGGCGTAGGTGCGGCCGTCGGTGTCGCGCACCGCGGCACCGCTCGCGCCGCCGGTGCGGCCCAGCGCGCCCCGCGCCAGTACCAGCAGTTTGTTGTCCTCGGCGTCGAGTTCACTCATGGTTTTCTCCGTTGTCGTCGGACGCGGCCACGCGCACCGGATCGGTGTCGGCGCTCGCCTCGTCGGTGGTGCCCTTGCGGGACTTGTCGTTCTTCTTGGCCGGATCGGACGCGCGGCGCACCAGCACCGTGTTCACCCGCATCCGGCCGCGCGCGTCGGCGCCGCCCTCGCCGCGCAGCACCAGCCCGTGCACAGCCACTTTCGATCCCGGCAGCGGCACGCGGCCCAGCTCGTGGGCGAGCAGCCCGCCGACGGTGTCGACGTCCTCGTCCTCGATCTCTAGCCCGTAGAGCTCGCCGAGATCCTCCACCGACAGCCGGGCCGAGACGCGATAGCGCCCCTCCCCCAGGTCCTCCACGGGCGGGGTCTCGTCGGTGTCGTACTCGTCGGCGATCTCCCCGACGATCTCCTCGAGCACGTCCTCGATGGTGACCAGGCCCGCGATGCCGCCGTACTCGTCGACCAGCACGGCCATGTGGTTGCGGCGGCGCTGCATCTCGTCGAGCAGTTCGTCGAGCGGCTTGGAATCGGGCACGAACACCGCCGGGCGCATCACCTCGCGCACCGTCACCTTGCGGCTGCGGTCGGCGTAGGGAACCAGGTCCTTGAGGTAGACCACGCCGAGCACGTCGTCGACGTTCTCGCCGATCACCGGGATACGGGAGTGCCCGGACCGCACCGCCAGCGACATCGCCTGGGCGGCGGTCTTGTCGTCCTCGATCCACACCATCTCGGTGCGCGGCACCATCACCGCGCGCGCGGCGGTGTCGCCGAGTTCGAAGACCGACTGGATCATCCGGCGTTCGTCGTCGGCCACCACACCGCGCTCGCGGGCCATGTCGACGACTTCGCGCAGCTCGATCTCGGAGGCGAACGGCCCGTTGCGGAAGCCCTTACCGGGCGTGATCGCATTGCCGAGCAGGATCAGCAGCCTGCTCACCGGCCCGAGCACCGCGCCGATCAGCTGCACCGGCACCGCCGCGGCCAGCGCGATCGAATACGCGTGCTGACGACCCAGTGTGCGTGGCCCGACCCCGATCACCACATACGACACCACCACCATCACCGCGGCGGTGATCAGCAGCGCCAGGCTCTCCGACCAGATGTCCAGGGTGGCCGCGACCAGCAGCACGGTGGCGGTGATCTCGCACAGGATGCGCAGCAGCACCATGAGATTGACGTAGCGCGGGCGGTCGTCGACGATCTTGCGCAGCCGCGCGGCACCGGGCCGGTCCTCGCGGACCATATCGTCGAGCCGGGCCCGCGACACCGTGTTCAGCGCCGAGTCGACCCCGGCGAAGACGCCCCCGAGCCCGATCAGCAGGATCGCCAGGACGATCAGCCACAACGAGGTCACGCGGGGCCCAGCGCGTCACCCGGCGCGGTGAAGCCCGCCTTGCCGAGCAGCCGCGCGTCGCGCTCGGCCAGTTCGGCGCGGCGCTGTTCCTCGCGCAGGCTCACGTACCACTCCTCGAGCAGCTGGGCCTGCAGCGCGAACATCTCCTTCTCCTCCTCCGGCTCGGCGTGGTCGTAGCCGAGCAGGTGGAGGACGCCGTGCACGGTGAGCAGTGCCAGCTCGTGGTCGAGCGAATGGCCGGCCTTCTGGGCCTGGCCCATGGCGAACTCGGGGCACAGCACGATGTCACCGAGCATGGACGGGCCGGGTTCGGGGCTGTCGGGACGACCGCCCGGCTCCAGCTCGTCCATCGGGAACGACATCACGTCGGTGGGACCGGGCAGGTCCATCCAGCGCACGTGCAGGTCGGCCATGGTGTCGAGATCGACCAGCACCATCGACAGTTCCGCGGCGGGATGCACGTCCATCCGGCCGATCACGAACCGGGCGACGCTGACCAGGTCTTCTTCGGGGATTTCCATGCCCGACTCGTTGGCGATCTCGATGCTCACCTGTTCAGGGTACGGTCTGGACCGGATGCCGCCGGGAGCGGCATCCGGTCCAGCGTGCCGCGAGTCAGCCCCGGTTGGCGCGCCCGGCCGCGCGCCGCTGCGCCCGGTTGCCCGGGTAGTGCGGGCCCGGCACCGCGCGGGTCTCGGATTCGAACCGGTCGTAGGCGTCGACGATGTCGGAGACCAGCCGGTGACGCACCACGTCGGCGCTGGTGAGCTCCGAGAAGTGGATGTCGTCGATGTCGGTGAGGATCTCTGCGGCCGCGCGCAGACCCGACCGCTGCCCGTGGGGCAGGTCGACCTGCGAGATGTCACCGGTGACGACCATCTTGGAACCGAAGCCCAGACGGGTCAGGAACATCTTCATCTGCTCGGCGGTGGTGTTCTGCGCCTCGTCGAGAATGATGAACGAGTCGTTGAGGCTGCGCCCGCGCATGTACGCCAGCGGCGCGACCTCGATGACACCGGAGGCCAGCAGCTTGGGGATGGCTTCCGGGTCCATCATGTCGTGCAGGGCGTCGTAGAGCGGCCGCAGATACGGGTCGATCTTGTCGTTGAGGGTGCCGGGCAGGAAGCCGAGCCGCTCACCGGCCTCGACCGCTGGCCTGGTCAGGATGATGCGAGTGACCTGCTTGGACTGCAGGGCCTGCACCGCCTTGGCCATGGCCAGGTAGGTCTTGCCGGTACCGGCGGGACCGATGCCGAACACGATGGTGTTGGCGTCGATCGCGTCGACGTAGCGCTTCTGGTTGAGCGTCTTGGGCCGGATGGTCTTGCCGCGCCGCGACAGGATGTCCAGGCTCAGCACCTCGGCGGGTGACTCGGACACGCCTTCGGTGAGCATGGACACGGTGTGCCGGACCGCCTCGGGGGTGATCACCCGGTTGCGGCCGGTCAGCGCCACGAGCTGCTCGATGACGCGTTCGGCCAGCGCCACGTCACCGGCTCTACCGGTGATGGTGACGGTGTTGCCGCGGACGTGGATGTCGGCCGGAAGGAGCTTCTCCAGCTGACGCAGATTCTGGTCGGCCGAGCCGAGGAAGGGGAAAACAGACTCCGGGGCGAGTTCGATGCTGGAACGCACTGTTCGCGCCGCGGGACCCGCGTTGTTTCCGCCTGCGCCGATGCCTGATACGGGGTTGGTGGGGTCGCCGATCTCGCCTGTGTTCTTCAAAAGTGGCTATAGCCTGCTTCCGGTCTCGACTGTGTGTTCGATGAACTCAGTTTAACGCGCACCACCGACACCGCCCAGCGATATAACGGCGGCATCGGCTCAACCGCGATCGACCGGTGATCGCAGGTCACAGCGGGGACTACCAGCGGGAGGTGAGGGCGCCGAGTGCGCCGAGAGCGACCGCGGCGGCGGTCGAGGTGCGCAGCACGGTGGGACCGAGCAGCACGATGTCGGCGCCCGCGTCGGCCAGTGCGGTGAGTTCGGTGTCGTCGAGGCCGCCCTCGGGACCGACGATCAGCACCACGTCCCGCGCGTCGGCCAGGGGCAGTTCGGTGAACTTGCCCGCGCCCGATTCGTGCAGCGCGGCCACGACCGCGCCGTCGGCCTTCACCTTGCGCACCAGCTCGACCAGGTCGCGGGTGCGGTGCAGCTCGGCGACGTCGGGAATGTAGGCCCGGCGCGACTGCCGCGCCGCCGACCTGGCCGCGGCGCGCCACTTCTCGATGCCCTTGGCGGCCTTGGCTTCCCAGTTGGCGACACAGCGCGCGGCCTGCCACGGCACGATCAGGTCCACGCCCGCCTCGGTCATCAGCTCGACGGCCAGCTCCGAGCGATCGGATTTGGGCAGTGCCTGCACCACGGTCACCGACGGCGTCACCGGCTCGGCGATCCGGCGCGTGCGCACCGCCAGCTCGAGCCTGCCCTTCTGGGCCGCGACGACCTCGGATTCGGCGAGCACACCGCGTCCGTCGGACAGGGTGATCGGCTCGCCGACGCCGATGCGGCGCACAGTGGCCGCATGCCTGCCCTCCGGCCCGTCCAGGACCGCGACGGACCCCGGTTCGGGCACCTCGTCGAGGTAGAAGACCGTCGCGGCCACCGGCTCAGCGTCCGCTGAAGGAGGCGCGCAGCCGGGCGAACAGGCCGCTGTTGTGCTCGGACTGCGAGGACATCACCTCGGCGCGGTCCTTCTCGCGCAGGCCCTTGAACTTGCGCAGCAGCTCGGTCTGCTTGCCGTCGAGCTTGCTCGGCACCACGATGTCGAGGTGGGCCAGCAGGTCACCGCGGGCGCCGGAGCGCAGCCGGGGCATGCCGTGCGCGCGCAGCTGGATGACCTCGCCGGGCTGGGTACCCGGGGCGATGGACAGCTCGGTGGGGCCGTCGAGGATGGTGTCGACCACCACGGTGGTGCCCAGGATGGCGTCGACCATCGGCACCCGGACGGTGCAGTGCAGGTCGTCGCCGTCGCGGACGAAGGTGTCGTGCGGCTGCTCGACGACCTCGACGTAGAGGTCACCGGCGTGGCCGCCACCGGGACCCACCTCGCCCTGCGCGGCCAGGCGCACCCGCATGCCGTTGGCCACACCGGCCGGGATCGGCGCGGCGATCTCGCGGCGGGCACGCACGCGGCCGTCGCCACCGCACTTGTGGCACGGGTCGGGGATGGTCTCGCCGGCGCCGCGGCAGGTGGGGCAGGGGCGCGAGGTGAGCACCTGGCCCAGGAACGAGCGCTGCACCGACTGCACCTCACCGGCGCCGTCGCAGGTCTCGCAGCGCACCGGCTTGGAGTTGCCGTTGGTGCCCGCGCCCTGGCAGATGTCGCAGAGGATGGCGGTGTCGACGGTCAGGTGCTTGGTCACGCCGACGGCGCACTCGGCCAGGCTCAGCCGGGTGCGGATGAGCGAGTCGGCGCCCGGCTGCACGCGGCCGCGCGGCTTGCGCGCGCCACCGCCCTGGCCGCTCATGCCGCCGAAGAACGCCTCGAAGACGTCACCGAGGCCGCCGAACCCGGCGCCGCTGAATCCCGCACCGCCGCCGCCGTTTTCGAGCGGGTCACCGCCCAGATCGACGATCCGGCGCTTCTCCGGGTCGGTGAGCACCTCGTACGCGGTGGAGACTTCCTTGAACTTGGCCTGGGCGGCCTCGTCCGGGTTCACGTCGGGGTGCAGTTCGCGGGCCAGCTTGCGGTAGGCGCGCTTGAGCTCCTGGTCGGTGGCGTTCTTGCCGACGCCGAGCAGTCCGTAGTAATCCCGTGCCACTTGAGTTCTCTAGTCCTTGGTCGCTGTGGTCCAGCCGAGCGCGGCGCGCTCCTTTAGTCGAATCCACTCAACTTTACCGGCCGAAGTATCGACCTTAACAGTGCGGGTGACGCGCTCGCCGTCCCGCGGTCACCTTTCGGCGAGCACCTCGCCGATGTAGCGGGCCACCGTCGCCACCGAGGCCATGGTGCCCGGATAGTCCATCCTGGTCGGGCCCAGCACGCCCATGCCGCCGAGCACCGCGCCCGCCGCGCCGTAGCCGGTGGAGACCACCGAGGTGCCCCGCATCTCCTCGACCTTGGTCTCCTCGCCGATCTGCACCATCACCTGGCCGGGCTGCTGTGCGGCGGCGAGCAGTTTGAGCACGATGACCTGCTCCTCGAGCGCCTCGAGCACGGTGCGCAGCGAGCCGGGGAAACCGAAATCGGCCACATTGCGGGTGAGGTTGGCGGTACCGCCGAGCACCAGCCGCTCCTCCGGATGCTCCACCAGGGTCTCCACCAGCACCGTGGAGACACGGACCAGCACGTCGCGGATCTTGGCCGGTGCGCGTTCGGGCAGCCCGGCCACCGAGGCGCTGGCCACCGAGAGCAGCTTGCCGTCCATGGCACCGCCGAGCAGGCCGCGCACCGCGGCCAGGTCGTCGTCGGAGATGACGGCGCCGAGATCGACGATGCGCTGGTCGACGCGGCCCGTGTCGGTGATCACCACCAGCAGCAGCCGGGCCGGGTTCAGCGCGACGACCTCGATGTGGCGCACCGTCGAGGCCGAGACCGTGGGGTACTGCACGACAGCGACCTGCCTGGTCAGCTGGGCCAGCAGGCGCACGCCGCGACGCAGGACGTCGTCGAGGTCGACGCCGGATTCCAGGAACTCCATGATCGCCCGGCGTTCGGCGCCCGAGAGCGGCTTGACCTCGGCGATCCGGTCCACGAACTCGCGGTATCCCTTGTCGGTGGGGATGCGGCCGGAGCTGGTGTGCGGCTGGGTGATGTAGCCCTCGGCCTCGAGGACCGCCATGTCGTTGCGGATGGTGGCGCTGGATACGCCCAGGTGATGCCGTTCCACGAGCGACTTGGAGCCGATCGGTTCCTTGGTGGCGACGTAATCCGCGACGATCGCTCGCAGGACCTCGAAACGCCGATCTTCGGTGCTCGACGCCATCGACCCCACCTCCTCGCTCGTGCCGGGTACGTCATGCGTCCACATGCGTGCTGTGTTCGCCGCACAGACTCGCACGCCGACGCTCGGAGCGTCTCGTTGTCCAGTCTAATTGTCTCCGCGCGAATCGAGAGAGCACGCCGGGCGCGGCCGTGCCGACCACGGGCCGCCTCCCACGCGGCGGCCGATTCCACTCTTCGAGTTCTCCACAGGGCCGAGTTGTCCACAGGCGCGGGTCAGGGCCTTGCCGACAGCGCCGGATCAGCCGTACTTTCGACCTCGATCGGGTGTTCTACCAGCGGTTTTCATGCTCTGCGACAGACGGGGAGGGACTGTGATGAGGCAGATCGAGGCGCGTGCGGTTCAGGAATCGGTGCGGGTACAGCCCGCGGAGTTCGCCGGAATCGACCATGCGTGTACGGAATTCCTGCGGGTGCTCGCCCAGGCAGCCACGCTCGCCACGGAGATCGGCGAACAGACGAGCTGGGGCCTGGGCGAGACCGAGGCCCGGCTCCGCTCCGGCCCCGCCCTGGTGGCGCGATTGCGGGCCAAGGCCGCCGGTCCGGGCAACAGCGCCGGTGCCGTGCTCGCCGAGCATGCCCGGATCGTCGAAGGCATCCGCCAGTCGCATCGGACCGCCCACGACCGGCTGGTCGAGGCGGACAGCGAATGGGGCGACCAGCTGCGTGCCGTGGCAACTCCTGCCGGGTCCGTCCGATGAAAAACCATGAGCCACCCGGTATTCCAGGCGGTGGGGAGAACGCCCAGGCCTGGCGCCACGACGAGATCGCCACGGCCTTCGCCGGACTGGACGTGACGGCCGCGCACGCGCAGGCCGACAGGTTCGCGCTGCTGGCACTGTGTTTCGCCGACGGACTCCTGGCCTTCGAACGTGCCATCGGCGTGGCCGCGGAATCGGCCTGGTCCGGTGCGGGTGCCTCCGCCGCCGCACAAGCGGTCACGGCGTATATACGGCAGGCCAGTGAACTCGTTGCGGCACTGGACGAACTCCCCGCGGTCGTGCGCGCCGCCGCGGAGGCGGTCGTGTCGACCAAGTACGCGATTCCGGCGGTCGTGTCCGATGCCGGGGAACCGGCATGGGCGGCAGGGCGCCCCGAACCCAACCGTGCGGCGTCGGCGGCCCAGGACGAGGCACGAACGGCCATGCACGACCGCTACGTGGTGCCCTTCGGCGAGCTGTCGGGCCGGATTCCCGTGCTGCCCACACCGACTCGGCCGAACCCCGGCGAGCCCGCCGTTCCGCGTTCGAACGACCACCTTTTCGCGAACGGACGACCGCGTGACGCCGAGCTCTACCGGGATACGTCCGCAGACACCGAGTCGAAGACGAAGGCGGATTCGAAACCCGGCGATGTTGCCTCGACGGACTCCTCCGCTGGAGGCGTTGCCGATGTCGCGCGATCCGGAACAACCGATGCCGATTCCAGACCGGACATATCGGCGATGTCGTCTCCGGAGCCAAACGCACCGGAGGAATCCGCCGCCACGGTCACGGCTGGCGCGACCACCGACGACCCGACCACCGCTGCCACAACAACCGAAGGTTCGACCGGCTCCACGGCCACCGACGGCCCGACCACCGGCTCCCCGACCAACGCCAGCGCCGCCACCAGCGGAGCGGCCAACACCGGCGCGGCCACCAGCGGAGCGGCCACCAGCGGAGCGCCGCCGGACAGGAACGCGGTGGCCGCGCCCGCGTCGGCAGCCGCCACCGGCGGGGTGGCCGGGAATCCGGCCGTCGCCTCCACCGGGTACAGCGCCTCGGGCGCTCTGACTTCCGGTCCGTTCACAGGCGGGCTGCCAGCGGGTTCCGGCGGCTGGGCGACGGGTGCGGGGTCGGTGAGCGGTTGGTCCGCGGCGGCGCCGGCGCCCGGTGACGTGGGTACCTCGATTGCGCGGGGCGCGGCTGTCGAGGGACGTCCGGCGTACCTGGGCTACGGCGTCCGTCAGGGTGGGGACGGCGGCGAGGCGACGGCCACGGCATCGGGGGCGGGTGGGCGGCCGGGGGTGAGTCCCCGGGTGGAGCTGCCGGGGCAGCCTGCGCCGGGGCAGCCCGCACCGGTTCGGCTCGGGGCCGGGCAGAGTGTGGCGGGCACGGTGATCGGCGGAGAAACTCCGTCGGGGTCCGCGGGGCCGCGGGCGGGTGATCGGCATGTCCACTGCCCGCTCGGTGCGGGCGCGGCGGTGGCGCCGGGGGACGACGGTGAGCGCCGGGTGCCGGAGTATCTGGTCACCCGGGGGAATACCGAGGCGCTGCTGGGGACGCCGCGGCCCGCGATCGCCGGTGGGGTGATCGGAGGCGACGCGGCGCCGGACGAGCAGCAGCAGGCCGCGACTCGGGACCGGCTGTCGTGCCGGTGAGTCGACGGGTCGAGCGGCGGCCACCCGGTGCGGGTGGCCGCGGTGGAGTCAGCTGCGGGCGGCCGACGAGGCAGCGCCCACCTGCTTGCCCGCGAGGGCATCCAGGCCGAGCATCGCCAAGAGTGACACGCAGTCTTCGGCGTCGTTCGAATGCGAGGCGACCGTCCGCGCGGCGACCGCGCATTGACGAGCGTTCTCCGCCTTCTCGGCAGAGCGCGCTTCCGCGAATTCGCTCTGCTCGTGGACGAGGGTGATGTGCCGTTCGGTGGACATTTAGCTCCCTAGGATCGACCCGAAGCCTACGCCCCCAATCGTTATCTTCGGCCCCGAACCCATCGATCCGCGCACTCGGCGACCCCGGTGCGCGATCCCACCGGTGAGGTGTGCATCACCTGCGCTCATAGCGCTGACCGGGCGATCATCGATGTCGCCCGCGTCACTGAAAGATCCCGGAATTCCGGTCACGAATCGGTGTCAAGCGTCCTGTGTCCGGGGCCCCGGCGGCGGTCGTGACGACCGATCCCGGCCACCTTCTCCAACGATTCGGCAACGGCGAAAGGAGAACCCGATGAACGATCGTCGACCCGGCGCCGGCGGGCAGGAGTCATCCGCGACCGGAATACCGGTTCGTCGCCGATCAGACCAGCAGGTCACGGACCACACCGTCGGCGAGCAGCCGGCCGCGATCGGTGAGGACCAGGTGGTCGTCGGCGATCTCGGCGAGGCCGTCGGCGAGGATGCGGTCGAGCGCGCGGTGGGCCGTCGGCGCGAGGCCGGCCAGCGGCAGGCCGGTGCGGAGACGGACGGTGAGCATGAGGTGTTCGGTGTAGCGCTCGTCGTCGGTGAGCGCCTCCCAGCCCGCGGCGGGCAGTCCACCGAGGCCGACCCGGTCGGCGTAGCGGGCGGGATGCTTGACGTTCCACCAGCGGACCCCGCCGACATGGCTGTGGGCACCGGGCCCCGCACCGAGCCAGTCGCCGCCATCCCAGTAGCCGAGGTTGTGACGGCACCGGGCGGCGTCGTTCGCCGCCCAGTTGGAGACCTCGTACCAGGACAGTCCGGCCGCGGCCAGGCGGGCGTCGATGCGCTCGTAGCGGGCGGCGAGGACGTCCTCGTCCGGCGCGGGCAACTCGCCGCGACGGACCTTGCGCGCCAGGGCGGTGCCGTCCTCGACGATCAGCGAGTAGGCCGAGACATGGTCGACACCGGCGGCGAGCACGGCATCGAGGCTCGCGTCGAGGTCGGCGTCGGACTCCCCCGGCGTGCCGTAGATGAGGTCGATGTTGACGTGCTCGAACCCGGCCGCCCTGGCCTCCTTCGCGGCGGCGACCGCGCGGCCGGGCGTGTGGGTCCGGTCCAGGATCTTCAGCACGTGCTGCGCCGCGGACTGCATGCCCAGCGATATCCGGGTGTAGCCGGCCTCGCGCAGACGGGCGAAGAATTCCGGCGACGTGGACTCCGGATTGGATTCGGTGGTCACCTCGGCATCGGCGGCCAGGGTGAAGTTCGCGCGGACCGCGTCGAGAACCGCGGCCAGCCCGTCGCCGCCGAGCAGCGAGGGCGTCCCGCCGCCGACGAAGATCGTCGACACCTCCGGCGTCGCGCTCGGCAGCCCGGCGAACTCGGTCGCGGCGGTCGCGAGCTCACCGCGCAGGGCCTCGAGCCAGGACTGCGGCGAGGCCGAGGTCCCCAGCTCCCCCGCCGTATAGGTGTTGAAGTCGCAGTATCCGCAGCGCGTCGCGCAGAACGGCACGTGCACGTAGACACCGAACGCGCCGCCGCCGAAGTCGCGCAGCACCGGCCGATCGGTATCGGCCGGTGTCACGCCGGATACCCCGGTGGCAGCGCTGGAAGTCACCACTCCAGTCTGCCCGGCCCCGACGGCCGTTCCCGCACGGGCCCTCGGCCGTTGCGAGCGTCGTCACCGCGCCGCACCCGGGCACCGTGGCGCTGTGCCCTGGCGCACAGGAGGGGGCTCGGGCGAATCAGAGGTCGCTTCCGAAGGGCGAACTATGACCCCCATCACAGAACAGGACGGCCGTCCAGGGAATTTCCCTCGAAAGTGCGGGAAATATCTCCTTGCGGTCGGAACGACCCGGCTGACATGGCACAATAGGCACATGCACGCATCTGGAGTACGACTCGTGGCCCGTCGCCACGTCGACTTCCAGCGCGTCTGCAGCGCCTGTTGTCGGCCCGGTTTCCCCCGGTAGCGCAGCGGCGTCCACGCCCGGGTATCCCCCGGTGCCTTCGACTTTCATCGGCCCGCTGACCACCTGACGCGAGCCAGCCCCTCGCGCCTTCAGCACGGATGTACCACCCACCCCGCAGGAGCGACCCCACATGACGTCGAGCACCGACGCCGCTGCGACCGAGCAGCCGACGCAGGCCCGTCCCGAGCGCGAGCGCCGCGTCCGCCCCGACCGGTCCAACGGTGACGCCCCGGTGGCGCCGCGCGCCCGTACCGGCAAGCCCGTGCGCCGCCGCTCCGAAGGCCAGTGGGCCCTCGGCTACCGCGAGCCGCTCAACCCGAACGAGCAGTCCAAGAAGGACGACAACCCGCTCAACGTCCGCGCGCGCATCGAGAACATCTACGCCAAGGGCGGCTTCGATTCGATCGACAAGGCCGACCTGCGTGGCCGCTTCCGCTGGTGGGGTCTCTACACCCAGCGCGAAGAGGGCTACGACGGCACCTGGACCGACGACGACAACATCGACCTGCTCGAGGCCAAGTACTTCATGATGCGGGTGCGCTGCGACGGCGGCGCGCTCAATGTGGCCCAGCTGCGCACCGTCGGCGGCATCTCCACCGAGTTCGGCCGCGACACCGCCGACCTGTCCGACCGCGAGAACGTCCAGTACCACTGGATCGAGGTCGAGAACGTCCCGGAAATCTGGCGGCGACTCGAGTCGGTCGGCCTGCACACCACCGAGGCGTGCGGCGACTGCCCGCGTGTCATCCTCGGCTCGCCGCTGGCGGGCGAGTCGCTCGACGAGATCATCGACCCGACCCCGGCCGTGGACGAGATCGTCAAGCGCTACATCGGGAAGAAGGAGTACTCCAACCTTCCCCGCAAGTTCAAGACCGCCATCTCGGGCCAGCAGGACGTGGTGCACGAGATCAACGACGTCGCCTTCATCGGCGTGAACCACCCCGAGCACGGGCCGGGCCTCGACCTCTGGGTCGGTGGCGGCCTGTCCACCAATCCGATGCTGGCCCAGCGGGTCGGCGCGTGGATTCCGCTCGACGAGGTGCCCGATGTGTGGGAGGGCGTGGTCTCGGTGTTCCGGGACTACGGCTACCGCCGGCTGCGCACCAAGGCCCGCCTGAAGTTCCTGATCAAGGACTGGGGCATCGAGAAGTTCCGCCAGGTGCTCGAGGACGAGTACCTGAAGCGCAAGCTGATCGACGGCCCCGCGCCCGAGCAGCCGGACAAGCCGATCGATCACGTCGGCGTGCAGAAGCTGCGCAACGGCCTCAACGCCGTGGGCTTCTCCCCCATCGCGGGCCGCGTCTCGGGCACCATCCTGAGCAAGGTCGCCGACGCCGCCGAGAAGTACGGTTCGGATCGCATCCGCTTCACCCCCTACCAGAAGCTGATCATCCTCGACATCGCCGACGACCAGGTCGACGCGCTGATCGACGAGCTGGAACCGCTGGGCCTGCAGGCCCGTCCGTCGATCTGGCGGCGAAACCTGCTCGCGTGCAGTGGCATCGAGTTCTGCAAGCTCTCCTTCGTCGAGACCCGCAAGCGCTCGCAGGTGCTGGCGCCGGAGCTCGAGCAGCGCCTGGCCGACATCAACGCCCAGCTCGACGTGCCGATCACCATCAACATCAACGGCTGCCCGAACTCGTGCGGCCGCTCCCAGATCGCCGACATCGGCTTCAAGGGTCAGCTCGTCGACGACGGCAGCGGGAATCAGGTCGAGGGCTTCCAGGTTCACCTGGGTGGCAGCCTCGGCCTGGATTCCGGATTCGGCCGCAAGCTGCGTCAGCACAAGGTCACCAGCGTGGAGCTCGGCGACTACATCGAACGCGTCGTGCGCAATTTCGTGAAGAACCGGGAAGCCGGCGAACGCTTCGCGGTGTGGGCCGTGCGTGCCGATGAGGCCGACCTCCGATAGGCGATGAGGAGATCCCCCCAGTGACAACGAATCTCGCGACGAAACTGTCCGAAGACGAGCTGCGCGCGCTCGCCGAGCAGGGCGCGGCCGAACTCGGCCCCGACGCCTCGGCCGCCGAGCTGATCGCCTGGACCGACCGCACCTTCGGCACCGGCTACATCGTCGCGTCGAACATGCAGGACGGCGTGCTGGTGCATCTGGCCGCGCAGGCCCGGCCCGGCGTGGACGTGCTGTTCCTCGACACCGGTTACCACTTCGCCGAGACCATGGGCACCCGGGACGCGGTGGAGGCCGTGTACGGGGTGAACGTGGTCAATGTGCGGCCCGAGCACAGCGTCGCCGAGCAGGACGAGCTGCTGGGCAAGGATCTGTTCGCGCGCGACGCGGGCGAATGCTGCCGGTTGCGCAAGGTGGTGCCGCTGACGAAGTCGCTGGCGGGCTACAACGCCTGGATCACCGGTATCCGCCGGGTGGAGGCACCGACCCGCGCCAACGCGCCGCTGATCACCTTCGACGAAGCTTTCGGACTGGTGAAGATCAACCCGATCGCACCGTGGTCCGACGACGAGATGCAGGCCTACATCGAGGCCAACGGCATTCTCGTCAATCCCCTGGTGGAGGAGGGTTACCCGTCCATCGGCTGCGCGCCGTGCACGCGCAAGCCCGAGCCGGGGTCCGATCCGCGCAGTGGCCGCTGGGCCGGCCTCGCCAAGACCGAGTGCGGATTGCACCAATCATGACCATCACCACCTCTGGGAGTGAGCCTGTGAGTACCCACACCACCGAACGCGAGCTCGGCCTGACCGAGTTCGACACCCTCGCGGCGCTGGAGTCCGAGGCGATCCACATCTTCCGTGAGGTCGCCGGCGAGTTCGAGCGGCCGGTGATCCTGTTCTCCGGCGGCAAGGACTCCACGGTCCTGTTGCACCTGGCGCTCAAGGCCTTCTGGCCCGCGCCGCTGCCGTTCGCGCTGCTGCACGTGGACACCGGGCACAACCTCGACGAGGTGCTCGAGTTCCGCGACAAGGTGGTCGAGAAGTACGGCCTGCGCCTGCACGTGGCCTCGGTGGAGGAGTACCTGGCCGACGGTCGTCTCACCGAGCGTCCCGACGGCATCCGCAACCCGCTGCAGACCGTCCCGCTGCTCGACGCCATCACCGAGCACCGCTTCGACGCGGTCTTCGGCGGCGGCCGGCGCGACGAGGAGCGTTCGCGCGCCAAGGAGCGGATCTTCTCGCTGCGCAACGCCTTCGGCCAGTGGGACCCCAAGCGTCAGCGTCCCGAGCTGTGGAACCTCTACAACGGCAAGCACGCCCCGGGTGAGCACGTGCGCGTGTTCCCGCTGAGCAACTGGACCGAGCTCGACATCTGGCGCTACATCGCCCGCGAGGACATCGACCTGGCCAGCATCTACTACGCCCACGAGCGTCCGGTGTACCAGCGCGACGGCATGTGGATGACCCCCGGCGTGTGGGGCGGCCCGAACGAGACCGAGGTCCTCGAGACCCGTTCGGTGCGTTACCGCACCGTCGGCGACGGTTCCACCACCGGCGCCATCATCTCCGACGCCGCCGACAACGAGGCCATCCTGGCCGAGGTCGCCGCGTCCCGACTGACCGAACGTGGTGCGACCCGTGGCGACGACCGCGTGTCCGAGGCCGCCATGGAAGACCGCAAGCGAGAGGGTTATTTCTGATGTCCGACCTATTGAGGCTGGCCACCGCCGGTTCTGTCGACGACGGCAAGTCCACCTTGGTCGGACGCCTGCTCTACGACACGAAGTCCGTGCTGGCCGATCAGATCGACGCGGTCACCCGCGCTTCGGTCGACAAGGGTCTGTCCACCCCGGACCTGTCGCTGCTCGTCGACGGCCTGCGCGCCGAGCGTGAGCAGGGCATCACCATCGACGTGGCCTACCGCTACTTCGCCACGCCGAAGCGTTCGTTCGTGCTGGCCGACACCCCCGGCCACGTGCAGTACACCCGCAACACGGTCTCCGGCGCGTCCACCGCGCAGCTGGTGATCCTGCTGGTGGACGCGCGCAAGGGTGTCATCGAGCAGACCCGTCGCCATGCTGCCGTGCTGGCGCTGCTGGGCGTGCCGCGCCTGGTGCTGGCCGTGAACAAGATCGACCTGGTCGACAATCCGGCCGAGGTGTTCGCTGAGATCTCGGCCGAGTTCGGCACCCTCACCGCGAAGCTGGGCTGGGCCGAGTCCGACGTGCTCGAGATCCCGGTCTCGGCGCTGCACGGCGACAATATCGCCAGCCGTTCGGCGAACACCCCGTACTACGACGGTCCCTCGCTGATCGAGCACCTGGAGTCGGTGCCGGTGGACGCGGATTCGACCGGCGCGCACGCGATCGGCCTGCGTTTCCCGGTGCAGTACGTGATCCGTCCGCGCACCGCCGAGTACCCCGACTATCGCGGGTACGCCGGCCAGATCGCGGCGGGCTCGGTCTCCCCCGGTGACGAGATCGTGGTGCTGCCCTCGGGCAAGCGCACCACCGTCGAGCGGGTCGACACTCCCGACGGTGAGCTGGCGGTCGCCCAGGTGGGCCGCAGCGTGACGCTGCTGCTGGCCGACGAGGTCGACATCTCGCGCGGCGACATCATCGCCTCGCCCGCCGACGCGCCGGAGCCGATCGACACCTTCGACGCGACGGTCTGCTGGCTCGGTGACAAGGCGCTGCGCCCCGGCGCGCGTCTGCTGCTCAAGCACGGCACCAAGACCACCCAGGCGATCGTCGGCGCTCTCGTGGAGCGCTTCGACGAGCAGACCCTGACCGCGCAGGAGAGCCCGGAGTCGCTGGAGCTCAACGACATCGGCCGGGTCTCGCTGCGCCTGGCCGAGCCGATCCCGGCCGACGACTACCGCACCAACCGGCACACCGGGTCGTTCCTGCTGATCGACCCCGCGGGCGGCAACACTCTGGCCGCGGGCCTGGTCGGCGATGTGCTGACCTCCGTCGAGGTCGGTACCGCGGTCCGATGACGCACACGCTCGCCCCGCTGCGCGGCCCCGTCGGGGTGCCGCGCGGCGGTGGCGGGCCCGCGTTGCTGGCGGTCGCGCACGGCAGCCGTGATCCGCGGTCGGCGGCGACGATGGCGGCAGTGGTCGCCGATGTCGCGGCCGCGCGGCCCGAGCTCACGGTCCGGCTGGCCTTCCTCGATCTCAGCGCCCCCTCGGTGGAGCAGGTCGCCGACGATCTCGCCGCCCAGGGTCACCGCGAGGTGATCGTGGTTCCGCTGTTGCTGGGCAACGCTTTTCACGCGCGGGTCGATCTGCCCGCGCTGCTGGCCGAGGTGACGCGGCGCCATCCCCGGCTGCGGCTGACCCAGGCCGATGTCCTCGGCCCCGATCCGCTGCTCGTGGCGGCGCTGGGTGATCGTGTCGCCGCCGCCGGTCATCCCGGATACCCCCGGGAACACGCTGCGCCCGCGCTCGGTATGCGGCCCGGCGTCGCCGTGGCCGCGGTGGGCTCGAGTGACGCGGCGGCCAACCGGCGGACCGCCGCGGTAGCGCGCCGGCTGGCCGCGCTGACCGGTCTGCGCACCGAGATCTGCTTCGCGACAGTCGAACCCAGCATCGGCCTCGCCGTCGAACGTTTGCGTGCCCGTGGTTCCGCGCGGATCGTGGTCGCGCCATGGTTCCTGGCACCCGGATTGCTCACCGACCGGCTGCTCGCCGCCGCGCCCGGGATCACCCACGCGGAGGTCATCGGCGCCCACGCCGGCCTGACCGAGGTGATCTGGGCGCGATTCGACACCGCCGTCGCCGCGGACCTCGAACTCTCGGCCTGATTCCGGCAACCGTTCACCCCGGCTTCCGAGCAGGACTTGCCCTCAGTCGACGTTCGACACGGCCTCGCGGTGTTGACGCGGGGCGCCCTGGGTAATGCCCGGAGCATCGACTCGATTCACTCCCGGGCAATGCGGTCCGGGTGATCGACGTGGCGCGTAAGGTGCGGCGGCACGGGCCGAGCAGGCGCTCACCCTGATCAACTACGCGATGCAGCCCGAGGACGGCGCTTGTATCCAGTTCGCCGACACTCGCGTCGACGTCGCGACCTGGGGCCGCGTTCCCCGCAGCTTCGTTCGCCTCACCCACGACAACGTCCTCCCCCCTTGGTCACGAAGATGATCGCTGACGCCGACAAACTCACCCCTGACAACACCTTCGATGTCCAAACCCTGCCCGCGGGGCACGTCGACGTCGCACTCCGTGCCGAAGAACTGGCCGCCCTCCTCGCCGACCTGACCCGAGCCCCGGCGACACCGACACCGGTGACCCACCTCACAAGCCCTCATCTCTTTACTAGATACCCCCAGGGGGTATATGTTCGTGACAACGCAAACGGCACAGAGAGGCGAAGACGATGACCATCCACACCGGCCACCACCACGAGCACACCGCCGGGCACGATGCCCACGCCGGGCACGGTGCCGGGGTTCCGGGTGGCCTGCAGATCACCCAGGACGGGTACACGCTCGATCTCGACACCGTGATCGCCGAGCCCGGTGAGATCGACTTCCGGTTCCGGATTCTGGGGCCGGACGGGGCGCCGGTGACCGAGTTCGACCAGCTCCACGACCGCGAGCTGCATCTGATCGTGGCGCGACGGGAGCTGACCGGGTTCTGGCATGTCCATCCGCGCCGCGAGGCCGACGGCACCTGGGCGATCAGGCTGAACCTGCCCGAGGCGGGCGCCTACCGCGTGTTCACCGACATCGCGCCGCGCACACTCGGGCGCACCCTCACCCTCGGCGCCGACCTCGCCGTCGCGGGACGCTATGCGCCGCAACCGGTCCCGGCGGTGGACCGGACGGCCACGGTGGACGGCTACGAGGTCACCGTCGACGGGGAGCTGCGCGCCGAGGGCGAGCTGCTCACCCTGACCGTCCACAAGGACGGCGCGCCCGTCACCGATCTACAGCCCTACCTGGCCGCCTTCGGCCATCTCGTGATCCTGCGCGCCGGCGACCTCGCCTACGTGCACGTCCACCCCACCGGCGAACCCGGCGACGGCATCACCCCGCCCGGACCCGAAATCACCTTCCACACCGCGGTCCCCGGTCCCGGCACCTACCGCCTGTTCCTCGACTTCCGCCACGAAGACACCGTCCACACCGCCGCCTTCACCCTCACCACCGAAACCCCGAACCCACACCAGCACGCCCACCATCACTGACCCGCGATCCTCGCGGCCGACAGCGAACAACTCGCGCCCCGGGCCGCGGCCGACACGCCGACCGGCGCCGTAACCCACGGGTTGCGGCGCCGTCGTCATCTCCTCACCCCGCGAGCAGCCGCCCGGCGATCACGCGCGCCGCGTCGACGCGGGCCGAATCACCCACCTGCCGGGCGATATTGGCGGCGCTCACCACCGCGTCCAGTTCGAAGACCAACTGTCCGGGGTCGGCGCCGGGGAAGTCGCCGAGGTCCTGAGCCTTGCCGATCTCGGTGGTCAGCAGGGCCAGCCATTCGTCGCGGTCGGCGACCACGGCGTCGCGGACCGCGCCCTGTTTGCTGCTGAACTCGGCCAGGGTGGCGACGCGGAAGCAGCCGCCGGGGAAGGGCGGGTTCTCGATGTGGGCGAACCAGCGCTCGATGAGGGTGCGGATGCGGCCGCGGCCGGCGGGTTCGCGCAGGCTCGGGGCGATCACCCGCTCGATGAACACGTCGCGGGCGGTCTGTACGGCGGCGAGCTGGAGTGCTTCCTTCGTGCCGAACAGGGTCGCGATGCCGCTCTTGCTGATGCCGAGGTCGGTGGCGAGCATCCCGATGCTGATGCCGTCGAGGCCCTCGACGGAGGCGAGCTCGGCGGCGCGGCGGGCGATGCTCGCCCTGGCGCGCGCACCCTTGGCCAGTCGCTGGTCGCCGGGCTCGGTCAGCTGGGTCATGGACTCCATTGTTCCACCGCCTCTTGCCTAGGTGCACGATCGGTCGTACTTTTATTTACGAACGATCGTACGTTCTTATTTCTCCCGCGAAGGAACCTCCCCATGACCGACGTCTCCGCTCGGCCCCTCCCACCACCGGACACCGCCGCGAGCCGCACCCTGGCCGTCGCCGCGGGTGCCGCGTTCATCGCCTTTCTCGACCTGTCGGTGGTCAACATCGCGTTCCCGTCCATCGCCACGTCCTACCCCGGCACCGCGACCAGCACGTTGACCTGGATCGTCAGTGGTTACGCCGTCGCCTTCGCCGCGCTGCTCACCCCGGCGGGCAGGCTCGCCGACGTGCTCGGCAGGCGCAGGTTGTTCGCGCTGGCACTGGCGGGATTCGCCCTCACCTCGCTGCTGTGTGGGCTCGCGCCGGGCGCGGGCTGGCTCATCGCCGGGCGCGTGCTGCAGGGCATGACGGCGGCGTTCATGGTCCCCGCCGCGCTGGCGCTCGTACTCGCGGCGACGCCGAGGGACAAGATCGGCAGCGCCATCGCGGTGTGGACGGCCGCGGGTGGGTTCGCCGCGGTGGTCGGACCCGCCGTCGGCGGCGTGCTGGTCGAGAGTCTGGGCTGGCGGGCGGTGTTCCTGGTGAATGTGCCGGTGGCGCTGGCGCTGATCGTGCCCGGACTGCGCCTGCCCGGCGAGGACGAGCGTCGCACGAGCGCGCTGCCCGACCCGGTGGGCACACTCGCGGTGGCGCTGGGTCTCGGTGCCGTCGTCGCGGCGGTCACCGAGGGGCAGAGCTGGGGGTGGACGGCACCCGGGACCCTCGCCGCGCTGCTCGGCGGCACCGCGCTCGTGGCGTTCGCGCTGCTGCGCTCACGGCGTCATCCCGAGCCCGCGGTGGCCGTCGGGCTGTGGCGCAGCAGGCAATTCGCGCTCGCCAATGCCGGGTCGTTCCTGTTCACCGCGTCGATGTTCGCCTGGCTGCTGGCCGGGCCGATGTTCCTCGACGCGCTCTGGGGCTACTCGGTGCTCGAATCGGCGGCGGCGCTCACCGTGGGCGCGGCGGCGTCGATGGTGACCTCGGTGCTCGTCGGCCGGGTCACCAGCGCCCGGGGACGGCGCTGGTCCGGAGTGGTGGGCGCACTGCTGTACACGGCCGCGCTGGTCTGGATGAGCACCGACGCGTTCGGTCCCGATCCGGCACTGTGGTCGGCCTGGGTGCCCGCCGGGCTGCTCGGTGGCGGCGGGATCGGCATCGTGGTCACCGTGCTCGGCACCGCGGCGGCGAGCGCGCTGCCCCCGCACCAGTTCGCGGTCGGGATCGGGATGAACGTGACCTCGCGGCAGGTGGGCGGCGCCCTCGGTATCGCCATGCTCGCCGCGGTCTACACCGCGATCCCCGACGACACCCTGCGCGCCTTCCACAGTCTCTTCGCCCTGTGCGCCGCGATCGGCATCGCCGTCGCCCTGCTGCTCGCCCTGCCGTCGCTGACCGGCGGCCGAACCCAGGAGTCCTGAAATGTCTTCCACCACACCACTGTCGGGCCCCTTCACTGAAGCCGACGACCCACTGCTGCTCGCCCCGGACCGCGCGGTCGCCGCACTCCGTGACGCGCCCTGGCAGCGGTTCGCCGTGCTGGGCGACTCCATCGCCGCGGGCACCGGCGACTCCAGCCCCGGGTATGCGCCCGGCGGCTGGGCCGACCGGGTCGCCGCCACCTTGTCGGCGGTGAATCCCGCACTCGTCTACCGCAATACCGGACGCGTCGGTGCCACCAGCGCGCAGGTGCGGCGGCATCAACTACCCGAGATCCTGGAGTTCACGCCGGATCTCGTGCACATCAGCTGCGGTGGCAACGATCTGTTCGAGGCCGGCGGCGATCCGAACCGGTTGCGGGACAACCTCTCCGCGATCTTCGCGGCCCTGGCCGATACCGGTGCCCAGCTGTCGACCTTCACGGTGGCCGATGTGTGGACCACCGAACGCATGGCGCCGATGCGTGCGATGCGCCCGCGCATGGCCGAGATGAACGCCGTCATCCGCGCGGTGGCAGCGCAGTTCGATGCCGTGCTCACCGAGTTCTGGGACCATCCGGTGCGGCTGCGGCCCGAGCTGATGAGCGCCGATCTCATCCACTTCACGACCAGTGGTCACGCGGTGGTGGCGAGCGAGGTCGTCCGCGCGCTGGCCGCCCGGCTCGAACGCGGCTGAGCACGGTTCTCACAGCGGATGTGGCCGGGGTGCACGGCGTCTCGCGGCAATTGCCCCGGCCACGAGGGCTCAGCCGTTTCCCTCGATCAGCTCCCGGCCGAGGGCGACGAGCTCGGCCCTGATCTCCGGTGGATCGATCACCTCGACATCGGCGCCCCAGCCCGCGAGCTGACGGGCGACCATCTTCGGGGTGTCGGCGGTGATGTGGGCGCGGACCCGGCCGTCGGCGGCAGGGCCGAGCAGGGTGCAGTGGCGGCCCTGCTGGTCGGCCAGGATCGGGGCCAGCGCGGCGGAGACGAGCACGGTGGCGGTGGCGGCTGACCGCCGCTGCTCCATGCGGGTGACGATGCCCGACCAGGCCGTGCGGAGGTCGAAATCGGCCGGGCGGTCGAAGGTTTCGTCCAGGATTTCGGCGGTGCCGATACGGTCGAGACGGAAGGTCCGGCTGCCGCGATCGGTACCGGCGATCAGGTACCAGCGCGTGTCCTTGTCCACCAGGCCCCACGGATCGACGGTGCGGGTGGTGCGGGTACCGGCGCGTTCGTAGTCGATGCGGACCCGGCGCCGGGCCACCACCGCGCGCTGGAGATCGGCCAGCGTGGGTGGCCGGGCGGCGTTCGGGCGACCCCAGCGGGCGGGGTCCACGACGACCGCGTCGGCGGCGGCCGCGGCGTCGGCACGGAAGGTCTGCGGGAGGGCACGAACGAGTTTGCGCAGCGCCGATTTCAGTTCCGGGGCGGCCTCGGCGGCCGGGCCCGCCAGCAGGAACAGGGCCCGGGTCTCGCCCGCGGACAGCCCGGACAGGTCGGTGCGGGCACCACCGATCAGCGACCAGCCACCACCGCGGCCCGCCTGCGGATACACCGGGATGCCCGCCGCCGAGAGGGCCTCGAGATCGCGGCGGGCGGTGGCGACCGACACCTCCAGTTCGGTGGCGATCTCGGCTGCCGTCACCCGCCCGCGCGCCTGCATCAACAGCAGGGTGGCCACCAATCTGTCCGCTCGCATACCCGGAGATTCTGCCCGGAAAAGTGATCATTCGGTGAGCACTTTGCCTGGCAATCTGGTTCGCATCACACCGACTACCGAGGAGCCCCGATGCTGTGCGGAATGGCCACCACCACCTACTACGCCGACGATCTCGCCGCCGCCAAGGACTGGTACACCGAGCTCCTCGGCCTCGCCCCGTACTACGAGGTGCCGGGCGGCTACTACGAGTTCCGGGTGGGCCCGACCCAGGCCGAGCTGGGCATCATCAACCGCGCCTACGCTCCGGCGGGCGCGCACAACGCACCCGGTGGCGGCGGCGTGGTGTTCTGGCACGTCGACGATCTGGCGGCCACCTTCGCCCGGCTGCTCGCGCTCGGCGCGACCGAATACGAGCCGATCACCCAGCGCGGTGACGGCGCGGGATTCGCGACCGCGGCGGTGGTCGACCCGTTCGGCAATGTCCTCGGGATCATGACCAACCCGCACTTCGTGGCGATGACGGCGGCCGCCGCGACCGGCGAGCGCGGTTAGCCGAACCAGCGTTCGAGGACGGTGGCGACACCGTCCTCGGCGACACCGCCGGTCACCTCGTCGGCCAGGGCGAGCACGGCATCGGGTGAGCCGGCCATCGCCACCGAATGCGCTGCCCAGCGCAGCATCTCGCGATCGTTGAAGCCGTCCCCGATCGCGAGCGTCGCGTCCGCGGCCACGCCGAGGGTGCGCCGGAGCCGTTCCAGCGCCCAGCCTTTGGACACCCCGCGCCGCGACACGGTGAGCCACGGACCGTATTCGCCGTGCACCCAGGACGCGTCGGGCACCTCCAGGCTCGCGAGCCTGCCCAGCATGTCCTCCACCGAACCGGCGGGCCACCAGCCGTTGAGCCGGGGTGTCGGTTCGCTGCTCAACATCCGGTGGTCGACGAGCTGGAACTCACCGATCGAGAACTCCCCCGGACCCTGCCCCGTCGCCCAGGTGCCCACCCCGACCCGCTCGGCCGCGAAGACCATCTCCGGGAACAACGCGAGCAGCGCGAGAACCGCGGGCGCGGGATCGAACGATTGCACCGCCACCGGATGACCCCTGGCGACATCGACGTGCACGGCCCCGTTGGAGCACAACGCATGTCCCTCGGTGAGCCCGAGTTCACGCAGGACCGGACGGGTGGTGAGCACCGTCCGTCCGGTGGTCACCACCACGTGTGCCCCCGCCGCCACCGCCGCCCGCACCGCCGCGATCACGCGCTCGCGCACCGCGAACCCCGAATCCAGCAGAGTCCCATCCACATCGAGCGCGATCAGCTTCGGCGCTCCCCCACGTTCAGCCACCACCCCATTGTGCCCGCCCCCACCGACACACACCTTCCCTTTCAGCCCTTCGACCAGCCCACTCCCACCCCACCCCAACCGGTTTCGACCGCACCGCAGGGTGTGGTACGCAGTGACGTCCCATCGGCATCACGTCGACCGATCTCGGTGGCCGCCCATCCCCGAGTCGACGGTGAGCCCGCGCGGGGACAGCAGCCGTGGCATGCCCTGCGCGTCGGCCGCAGGCCCAACCCGGTCGCGCCCCGCACTTCGACCGCAGGCCCAACCCGGTCGCGCCCCGCACTTCGACCGCAGGCCCAACCCGGTCGCGCCCCGCACTTCGACCGCAAGTCCAACCCGGTCGCGCCCCGCACTTCGACCGCAAGTCCAACCCGGTTGTGCCCGGCACTTCAGCTGCACGTCCAACTGGATTGCGGGCAGGCCAAGTTCGGGGCCGAATCGCGTAGTGGGGCCGCAGCGGGTCAGCGGCGAGAACCGCCGCCACCGCCACCGCCACCGCCTCCGCCGCCGCCCGCGCCGCCACCACCGCCTGCGCCGCCGCCCATCGAGCCACCGGAGGACGCGCCGCCCTTTGAACCGCTGGATGATGCTCCGCCGCCGGCGGACGGGCCGCCCTTCGAGGAACCGCCGGAGGAGGAGCTGTCCGAGCCGCCGCTGGACGCGCCACCGCCCGAAGCGCCACCACCGGACGCGCCGCCACCGCCCGACGTGTTGCCACCACCCGAAGCGCCACCGCCACCGGAAGCACCACCGCCGGAAGCGCCGTTGCCACCTGAGCCGCCGCCACCGGACGCACCGCCACCCGAGGCACCGCCGCCACCGGAAGCACCGCCACCACCGGAGGAATCGCCCCCTCCGCCGCCGCCCGAGGCACCGCCACCGCCCGCGGAGGCACCGCCGCCACCACCCGAGGCACCGCCACCGCCAGCGGAATCACCGCCTCCACCACCGCCGGCCGCGCCACCTCCACCGCTCCCGCCAGATGTCCCGCCACCGGAGCCACCACCACCCGAAGCACCGCCGGCACCGCCCGACGCACCGCCGGAGCCGTCGCCGCCGGATACGCCTCCGCCGCCGGCTGATCCACCATCGGACGCGCCACCACCGGGAGTCGAGCCTCCGGACGCACCGCCGTCACCCACGCCACCGGACGCACCGCCCGGGGACGAGCCCGCGCCACCCGTCGAAGTACCACCACCGGTCGAGCCTCCCCCGGTGGAACCATCCCCGGTTCCACCGGGAGAAGTCTGGCCGGGATCGGAAGGCCCTGTACCCGGGGAGGTTCCGGGGTGCGAGGTGCCGATGTCGCCGGGCAGGCCGCTGCCGGGGGTCGACGGGCCGTCGGAGGGGGTGCCGGTCGAGGGGGAACCGGGAGTCGAGGAGCCGGGGCCGGTCGGCGTGCCGGGGATCGACGGGGTGCCCGGTCCGGTGATCGGGCCGGGGCCGGAGATCGGGCCGGGTTCCGATGGAGTGCCGGGCTTGGTGGAGGGCTTGGGAGTCGTGCGATCCGCGAAGGGCAGCGGGTTGATGAAGCGCGCGGGGTCGCCGTAGGTGGTGCGGGCCAGCAGGGGTGAGCGGCATTCGTTGCTCGCGTCCTGGTGGCCGGAGTTGCCGCGCTCGCCGCCGGCGACCGTCTTGCCGGGCGTTTCGCCCGCGCCGAGGAACATCTCATAGGCGGTGCGGGCGGCCACTGTCGCCCCGGCGACGCCGACGCGGCCGGTGGCCGGGTCGATCGCGCCGAGCAAGCCGGAGGTGCGGGCGGCGACGAGGTCGGCGCTCATGTCGTAGAGCAGCGCCTCGGCGGGGGCACCGAGTGCGGGGAAACGGTCGAGTACCGGAGTCAGGCCCGGGTCGAAGGGGCTGCCGAACACCGTCATCGCCGACATGGCCAGCGCGGAAACCACGGCGGCGCTGGAGAACACGGCCACGTGCGGTCCGGCGCCGGTGTTCGGCTGTTCGGGCGCGAAGGTCCGGGCGGCCAGGGCGGCGGCTCCGGAGGCGATCACCTGAGCGGGGTCTGCCACGGTGACCAGCGGTACCCCGAGTTCGGCCAGGGTGCCCGCGACTTCGGGAGCCCGGGTGGCACCACCGACAACCAAGATCCGCGACAGATCGGCCAGGCGCAGTCCCGCGCCCGCGACGGTCTTGCTGACCAGTGGGAAGGTGTCGCGAATGTGCTCACCGCGCAACGCGTCGATGTTCACCATCGAGGTGAGCGTCTGGGCGTGCCTGCCACCGCGCGGTTCCCCCGCGTAGCGAGCGATCATCTCCCCCAGCGGCTTTCCGCCGAAGTCGGTGGAGCGCACCGGCGCACCCACCATCGGATGATGCGGCCAGTCCGGCCCGACGCGCAGCACCGTGAGGTCCAGGCTGGTGGCGCCGAGATCGTAGACGAGCACGAATCCCGGTTCCAGCGGCCCGTTCTCGACCTCGAGCCATTCGGCCGCGGCCACCGGCTCGGGCACGAGCAGCACCTGGCCCGCCCCCGCCAGGTGCAGCGCCTGGCCGAGCAGCGACACCTGTTTGTCGGTGTACACCGCCGGATAGGTGAGCACGATGCCCGCCGCCGGATCGGCCAGCTCGATGAGCCCGGTGACCACCGCGGCGATCAGGTTGGTCGCCGAGTAGAAGCGTCCGCCGATCACCATCGGCTCCGGATCACGGCTCAGGTCGGCGAAATCGGTGATCGCCGAGGCGAAGTCGTTGATCGCGCCGATGCGGGGCCTGCCCGCGTCGTCGAAAGTGAGTGCGGTGCGCCGTGTTCGCACCGCGGGTTTGGCCGCATCCTCGGCGACCACCGCCGAGATCGCATTGACCGCACCGATACTCAAGCCCAGACCTCTGGTCATGTATTTGCTATCCCGTCAACGCACCGTGACCACGTCCAGCACGCGAGCGCACCATGTGGCCGCGGTCGTCTTCCAAACAGCTCGCACAGATTAGCTGCGCCATGACCGAATTGCTGCGCGATTGATACGAAAGACGGGACTTTAGACCCTAGTTAGCGGATCAATGCAGGTGATCAGGCATGCGGACGACCGTCCAGCCCCCTCGACGCGATGGAATCGCCTGACAGACTCCGAGATTCAGCTACTCGCGAGTAATCACCTGACGCGTCGCCGAAATACAATCCCAGGGTTTGTTTCAACCGAATTCGTATGCACTTACCGACCGGTAATCAATTCATTTGATGGCTACAGGATTTCATCGCCGCCGAATTGCGAAGCCGTGGCGAGTAGTACACGCCGCTTTCCCATGACACGTCAATGCCACGACGGATACCCGCCAGCACACCACCCCCGACACCCGTTGACTCGAAGCACGGAGGTCCGAGCGGCCGCGAACCACGGCGTCGTCGGGATGGCCTCGGTGGCGCCGTATGTGGCTGCCGAGCACGGCGTGGTCGGCTGACCAGGTCGGTGGCGCGGCGGTCGCGGTGGACGGTGGGTTCACCGCGCGGTGACCTCGTGTACGACGAAGGCCCGCCACGTCGTCCCAGTGGACGTGGCGGGCCTCGGTCGTGAACGTCAGCCGCGGGCGAGCAGGCGCTTGAGCGAACTCGTGCGCGGGACCGCGGCTCCACCGGCGCGCGCCTGGGGTCGGCGGGCGCGTACCAGTCGGTCGAACTCCTGCGCGTCGCGGACCGGCTCGCGCAGTGTGCCCGCGTTGAAGTCCGCGGCCAGCTGCTGCACGGTCTCCTGCGCGCAGGACTTGTTGGTGCCGATGAAACCGGTCGGACCACGCTTGATCCAGCCGGTCACGTACGTGCCGGGCACCACCTCGCCGCCGGGGGCGGACAGGACGCGACCCTGCGCGTTCGGGATGACACCGCGCGCGTCGTCGAAGGGCAGATCCTTGGTCGGCACCCCGCGGTAACCGACCGAGGTGAGCACGACACCCGCCTCGAGCAGATCGATCTCGCCGGTCGGCACCGCGCTGGTGCGGCCGGACTCGTCGGCGACCAGCTCGTTGCGCTCGACCCGCACACCGGTCACCGCGTCGGTGCCGACGATCTCCACCGGCGAGGACAGGTAACGGAACACGATGCGCCGACGCTCCCCGAACGGCCGCTGCGCGACGCTGTGCAGCAGGCGCAGCTTCTGCTCGACCTTGTACGGCAGATCCGCGGTGACCTCGGGCAGCTCGCCGTCGATCGCGATGTCGATGTCGGCGGCCAGCAGGCCGACGAACTCGGGCACCGTGAACGCCGACTCGGCCGGGCCACGACGGCCCAGGATCACGACCTCCTCGACCTTGCTCTCGCGCAACGCCTTCAGCGCGTAGGGCGCGATGTCGGTGTTGGCCAGGGTGGCCGGATCGACGGTGAGGATGCGGGCCACGTCGAGGGCGACGTTGCCGTTGCCGACGATCACCACCCGCTTCTGGTCCAGATCGAACTGGTCCTCGGCGTGGTCGGGATGGCCGTTGTACCAGGCCACGAAGTCGGTGGCCGACACATTGCCCGGCAGGCCCTCACCCGGGATGCCCAGCTTGCGGTCCGCGGACGCGCCCACCGCGTAGATCACGCCGTGGAAGTGCTCGAGCAGCTCGGCGTGGGTGATGTGCTTACCGATCTCCACGTCGAGATAGGTCGAGAAATCGTCCTGCCCGGACATGATGTCGAACAGGTCGGCGACCTTGCGGGTGCGCTTGTGATCCGGCGCGACCCCGAGCCGGGCCAGGCCGTAGGCCTGCGGCAACCGGTCGAACATGGTGACCGAGACGCCGGCCTGGGTGAGCAGCTCGTCGGCGGCGTACATCGCCGACGGGCCGGAGCCGACCACCGCGACCCGCAGCGCCGCGCGCCGGGTGTCGATGGCGGGCGGCATCACCGGGCGGGCCAGCGTCGGCCGGTCCCGCTGCACGCGGTAGAAATCCGCGTTGATCTCGATGAACGGCTTCTGCTCGTGGGTCAGCTTCTTCGACGAGGTGATCGCGTCGACGGGGCAGGCCGTGGCGCAGGCGCCACAGTCCACACACGCCGACGGATCGACGTAGAGCATCTCCGCGGTCAGGAAGTCGGGCTCGTCCGGCGTCGGGTGGATGCAGTTGACCGGGCAGGCGTAGACGCACGAGGCGTCGCTACAGCACGACTGCGTGACGACATAAGGCATGGGTGACCGAGCCTCAGGCCACTGCGTGCTTCACGGAGCGCTTGGGCTCCGAGCGGTAGCGGCTGGACGGGCCGTCGATACCGAGCAGCTTCCAGACCCGCTTGGCGACCGGGTTCATCAGGCCGATCTCGTCAGCGAGCGCACGCACGTCGATGAAGTAGTCGGCGAAGACCTGCTTGGCCTCCTTGGAGCCGTAGAACAGCTCCTTGCGGACTTCGGCGGGCATGTCGAACTGCTTGAAGAACGACTTCGGCGGGGTCGCGATGGCGCGGCCGAGGATGAACATGATCGTCGGCATGGCGATCGAGAGCACGAACTTGTTGAACGGCCGCTGGGCGGGCACGTTCTTCTTCAGGAACTCGTGGGCGAAGGAGATGTGGCGAGCTTCCTCGGCCACGTGGATCGCCATCACGCCGCGCATGATCGGGTGGATGTCGTCGCCCGAGCGCAGGATGTCCTTCTGGATGTGGTCGATCGGCTCCTCGCCGGCGAGCACGGCCATGAAGAACAGGTTCGGCATCAGGGCACCGGCCGGGGAGGCCAGGTGGCGCAGCTGACGCACGAGGGTGTTCATACCCGGAACATCGGCGACCCGGTTGACCATCTCCTGGAACATCAGGGTGTGGTTGTGCTCTTCGATCATCTCGTGCGAGCAGTACCGGAACTCGGGATCGTTGTTCTTCAGGTTGAAGATGTGCTGCATCATGCCGACGATCAGGATCGCCTCGAACTGCAGGCCGACCTTGGCCACATTGGCCTGGCGGACCTTGCCGATCTCGATCTTCACGTCCTGCGGCAGCGACTGGTACCACGGGTGGCGGCCGATGGGATCGGCCGAGGTGACCAGGATCCAGCGCTCGGGCTTGTAGTCCGGGTCGAACTCGGGGTTGTCCCAGTCGATGTCCTCGAACGGGTCGAAGTGGCGGTCGACCGATGCCTCGGACAGCATCAGCAACTTCTCGGCGTACGCCTGAGCCTCCGCGACTACGGGATCGACGTCAGGGGTGGTGGGCGCAGACATCGTCGTCACTGCCTCTCCTCAAGGGACGTTTACTGTTTCCAATAGTTACACCTACGAGGAGTCACGTCAACTCTGCCGACGTCTCGAATCGGCGCCTTCGGCGCGTCGAAACCGCCCCCGAAAAAGCTACTCACCAGTAAAAATGCTTCTACCTGTGACACTGCGTCATGCACAGTCGTGCGCAATGCGGGGCGAGACGGCGAAAATTGCTTCCGGCCGAGCGCGTCGCACCGGGAAATGGACCGCCGGTACCGGTTAACCTGCGCCGATTCCGCGCCGACCGGGTCGCGGACACGACAGAGGCCCCGCGACGCGATGTCGGCGGGGCCTCTGGGCGGCGGTCGGGTGGATCAGCTCTGCGGCAGATCCGGGATCCGGGTGGCGCGGGCGTAGACCGTCTCGCCCTCGGTCAGCCGCAACGCCGCAGCATCGCCGCGGGTCACCTGGGCGGCGAACTGGTCACCGGTGGCCGCGTTGCGCAGCTCCAGGCGCACCTCGAAGCCCAGGCGCACGATGCGCTCCACGGTGGCCCGGGTGACCCCGGCCGATTCCGCGGTGCCCTCGTGCTCGGCCATCGCCATGCTCGGGTCACGCCCGATGCGGATGTCGTGCGGACGCACCAGGTGGCCGTTGAGCCGGGCCACCGCGCCGAGGAACGACATCACGAACTCGTTGGCAGGCCGGTCGTAGACGTCCTCCGGGGTGCCCACCTGCTCGATGCGGCCCTTGTTCATCACCGCGATCCGGTCGGCGACGTCGAGGGCCTCCTCCTGGTCGTGGGTGACCAGCACGGTGGTCACGTGGACCTCCTCGTGCAGCCTGCGCAGCCAGGTCCGCAGATCGGTGCGCACCTTGGCGTCGAGCGCGCCGAACGGCTCGTCGAGCAGCAGCACCTGCGGGTCCACCGCCAGCGCGCGGGCCAGCGCCATGCGCTGACGCTGACCGCCGGACAGCTGCGCCGGGTAGCGGTGCTGGAAGCCGTCGAGCCCGACGATGCCGAGCAGTTCGTCGACGCGCTTGTCGATCTCCTTCTTCGGCCGCTTGCGGATGGTCAGGCCGAAGGCGACGTTGTCGCGCACGGTCATGTGCTTGAACGCCGCGTAGTGCTGGAACACGAAGCCGATGTCGCGCTTCTGCGGCGCCACGTGGGTGACGTCGTTGCCCGCGATCCGCACGATGCCCGAGTCCAGCGACTCCAGGCCCGCGATCGAGCGCAGCAGCGTGGACTTGCCGGAACCGGACGGGCCGAGTAGGGCGGTGAGTTCGCCGGAGGTGATGTCGATGCTGACATCGTCGAGAGCGGCGAAGGAACCGTAGTTCTTGCGCGCGTTGGTCACGGTGATCATTCGGTGCCCCGCTTGCGTTCGAGGAGAGTCATCAGGAGGAGTACGACCAGGGCCATGCCCATGAGCAGGGTGGCCGCGCTGTAGGCGCCGAAGGTGTTGTGGTCGTCGATGTAGCGCCCGTGCACCAGCAGCGTCAGCGTCTGCGACTTGCCCGGCATGGCGGTCGAGACCATGATCACCGCGCCGAACTCGCCGAGCGCGCGGGCCACGGTGAGCACCACGCCGTAGGTCAGGCCCCAGCGGATCGCGGGCAGAGTGATGCGCCAGAAGGTCTGCCAGCCGGAGGCGCCCAGGGTGGCCGCGGCCTGTTCCTGGTCGTCGCCGATCTCGTGCAGCACCGGTTCCACCTCACGCACCACGAACGGCAGCGTGACGAAGATGGTCGCGATGACCATGCCGGGCAGGCTGAAGATCACCTTGAACCCGAGGTTCTCCAGCCCACCGAACCAGCCACCGGCGCCCCACAGCAGGATCAGCGAGACACCCACGACCACCGGCGACACCGCGAACGGCAGGTCGACGATGCCCTGCACCAGGCTGCGCCCGGGGAACTTGCTCCGCACCAGCGCCAGCGCGGTGACCACGCCGAACACCACGTTCAACGGCACCACGATGGCCACGATGATCATCGACAGCTGGAACGCCGAGATCGCCGCGGGCGTGGTGATCGAGTCGATGAACGCGCCGATGCCGCGCTCGAAGGTGCGCACCAGAATGATCACCAGCGGCAGCACCAGCAGGACCAGCAGATACCCCAGCGCGACCGTGCGCAACGAGAGCCGGGTGAGCAGTGACAGCTTCATCGGGCGGCCTCTTCCTTGCGCGCGGTGCGCTCGGCCAGCAGCCGCAGCACGAGCAGGCTGGCGAAGGAGATCACCAGCAGCGCCACCGAGACCGCCGCGGCGTTGATCGGCCGGTCGACCTCGATCTGCTGCTGGATGTACTGCGAGGTCATCTGGGTCTCGCGCGGGATGTTGCCACCGATGAGCACCACCGAGCCGTACTCGCCGATCGCGCGGGCGAAGGCCAGGCCGCCGCCGGAGATGATCGCCGGGGTCAGCGTGGGCAGCACGATGCGGCGGAAGGTGACCCAGTTGCTCGCGCCCAGCGACAGCGCCGCCTGCTCCACTTCCCGGTCGACCTCGATGAGCACCGGCTGCACCGAGCGCACCACGAACGGCAGCGTGACGAAGGCCAGCGCGACGATCAGGCCGGGCTGGGAGGCGTTGAGGTGGATGTCGATCGGGCTGTTCGGGCCGTAGAGCGAGAGCAGCACGATCGAGGCGACGATGGTCGGCAGCGCGAAGGGCAGGTCGATCAGCGCGTTGACGATGCCCTTGCCGGGGAATTCGTCACGCACCAGCACCCATGCGATGAGCGTGCCCATCAGCACGTTGACGATCGCGACCACCACCGAGACGGTGATGGTGATGCGCAGCGAGTCCAGCGCCGCGGGCGCGGTGACCGCGTCCCAGAAGCCGGACCAGCCGTCCTCGAAGGAGCTGACGGTCAGCGCCGCCAGCGGCAGCAGCACGATGACGCTGAGCCACAGCACGGCGACGCCGATGCCGATCGGGCCCACCGAGCCGCTGACCCGCAGCCACGCCCAGCGACGGCCCGCCGGGGTGGGGGGCGTCGGTTTTTCGGGTTCGACGGCACCGCCGGGATCGGGGGTGTCCCCGGTCCCGGCGTGCCCACTGCTGTCAGTCACAGTTGTCCAGTATCGCGTGTGCGCTGGGTCACGACCTACTTGGTGGCCTGGTCGTAGATCACCGCGACCTTGCCGGTGCCCTGGGTGAACAGTTCCTTGTCCACGGACTTCCAGCCACCCAGGTCGTCGATGGTCCACAGCTTGGTCGGCTGGGGGAAGTCGGCGGCGAACTCGGCGGCGACCTTCGGGTCGACCGGGCGGAAGCCGGCCTGGGCCCAGGCCTTCTGGCCCTCGGGGGTGAACAGGAAGTCGCGGAACGCGGTGGCCTTGGCCGGGTTCTTGGCGTTCTTGAGCACCGCGACCGGGTTCTCGATCTTGAAGGTGATCGGCGGGTTGATGTGCTCGATCGGGTCGCCGTTGCGCTCGGAGAAGATGGCCTCGTTCTCGTAGCTCAGCAGCACGTCACCGGTGCCCTGCAGGAAGGTCTCGGTGGCCTCGCGGCCCGACTTCGGCTGCACCTTGACGTGCTCGGGCGAGATCAGCTGCGACAGGTAGTCCAGACCGGCCTGCGGGTTCTTGCCGCCCTCGCTCTTGGCCGCGTACGGCGCGAGCAGGTTCCACTTGGCCGAGCCCGAGCTGAACGGGTTCGGGGTGACGACCTCGACACCGGGCTTGATCAGGTCGTCCCAGTCCTTGATGCCCTTGGGGTTGCCCTTGCGCACCACCAGGGTGACGACCGAGCCGAACGGGATGCCCTTGCTCGCGTCGGCGTTCCAGGTCGACTCGACCAGGCCCGCGTCGACCAGGCGGGTGATGTCGGGCTCGACCGAGAAGTTCACGACGTCGGCCTCGGCGCCGTCCTTGACCTTGCGCGACTGGTCGCCGGAGGCACCGTAGGAGGCCTGCACCTGCACGCCCTTGCCCGCCTCGGTCTTGTTGAACTCGGGCACGACCTTGTCGAAGCCCGGCTTGGGCACGGCGTAGGCGTAGAGGTTGATGGTTCCTCCGCTGCCGTCGGCGGTCGACTCGCCGTCGACCGAATCGCTGGCGCCGCCGCCGCAGGCGGTCAGGGCGACCGCGGCGACAGCAGTGAGAGCGACAGCGGCCGCGCGACGGCGCGAACCGATCCAGGTGTTGCGAGACATCGGGGTGAACCTTTCGGAAAGGACCTGCCCGGCAACGTCGTTCGTTGCGGGGAGGACTTGCACATGTCGATCGGTAGACCTGCCGCGCGGTGGATACGCGGCAGTTGGCGCGACTCGGGCCTGCTGGCCCCCGGAGTTCGGACTACGACTGCGAAAGGAAAAGCGCGCGCCAGTCTACTGGGCAGGAACGCGCAGACGTGTCCGGTGGCCGATCATCGACAGAGGATGTCCGCGACCGCGAGGTTGCCGACAGCGATCAACGCCAGTTCATGGCGGATCTGCGGGGCGACACTCGACGACACAGGCAGACTGTAGCAGATTGCGACATGATGATTCGAATCGACGAGAGTTCCACACCGAGGGGGGATTTCGAACCATGACCATGGCACCTGACCGGATACGCGTGCGTTTGCCGGAAATCAGCACGCGGGCTTGGGAACACCCGGCCGACCGCACCGCACTGGTGGCGCTGCGCTCGCTCAGCGGCTTCGACACCGTGCTGCGGGCGCTGTCGGGGCTGCTGCGTGAACGTCAGCACCGGCTGCTGTACCTGGCGACGGCGGTGCGCGTGGACGAGCGGCAGTTCCGCACGCTGCACGAGCTGCGCGCGGACTGCGTCGATGTCCTCGACGCGGCGAGCACGCCGGAGATGTTCGTGCTGCAGGACCCGTCGGTGAACGCCTTCACCATCGGGATGGACAAGCCGTTCATCGTCGTCACCACCGGCCTGCTCGAGCTGATGGACACCGAGGAACTGCGCTTCGTCATCGGCCACGAGCTGGGCCACGCGCTGTCCGGGCACGCGGTGTACCGCACGATGCTCATGCACCTGATGCGACTGTCGGCCTCGGTGGGCTGGATGCCCGTCGGCGGCTGGGCGCTGCGGGCGATCGTGGCGGCGCTGATGGAGTGGAGCCGCAAGTCCGAACTGTCGGGCGACCGGGCGGGGCTGCTGTGCTGCCAGGACGTGGAGGCGTCGGTGCGGGTGCACATGAAGACCGCCGGTGGCGCGTGGCTGCACGAGATGAACCACGGCGCCTTCCTCGACCAGGCCGACGACTACCTGCGTTCGGGTGACCTGCGCGACGGCGTGCTCAAGCTGCTCAACCTGGAACTGCAGTCGCATCCGTTCTCGGTGCTGCGCGCCGCCGAACTGCGCCGCTGGATCCAGTCCGGCGAATACGACCGGGTCATCGGCGGTGCCTACCCGCGCCGCGAGCACGACAAGAACGCCCGCATCAGCGACGAGGTGAAGAACGCCGCGCGCAGCTACCGGGAGAGCTTCGACCAGTCCGAGGACCTGCTGGTGCGCACCGTGCGCGACCTGGGCCGCGATGTCGGCTCGGCGGTGAACACCGTCGGCCAGGAAGTCGGCCGCACAGTCGCCGACCTGGGCAAACGCTTCGACGACTGGCGCAAGAACTAGCGCAGGCGCGCCGGCGTCACCGCGTGAAGAACCAGGCGATGATCACCAGGACCAGGAGGCCGACGAGCGCGAGCTGAACGCGGGAGCGGGGCATCAGCGGGCCCCGCTTCCGACGGTCGGGCGGGCGGGCGCGGGCATCGGGCCGACCGCGGGCGGCTCGACGCTGTCGTCGCGGCGCAGCACGCGGAAGATCGCGCGCAGGGTCCGGTCGAGCAGGAAGGCGATGGCGAAGCTGATCGGGACCATGCCCACCAGGACGACCAGGAACTGCGGAATGAACGGCAGTCCGGCCACCCAGAGCTCGAAACCGTCCCACCAACCTGCGATGCTGTGCACGCCGCCAGCCTAGCCGCCGCGCCCGCGTGGACCCTGATCGTGCTGGTCACGGAACGACAACCGGCCGGTTGTCCCGGTGGACGGGGCGTGCGCCTGCCGTGATGATGGGGTGATGGCGTCCACCGACGATCCGGCCCCGGCCGATCTGCTGCCCATCCTGAGCCCGGTGTCCAGCAGTGGCCGCCGTGGCGCGTTCCCCCCGATCGACGACTACGCCTTCCTGTCCGACTGCGAGACCAACTGCCTGATCGCCAGCAGCGGCTCGGTGGAGTGGATGTGTGTCCCGCGCCCGGACTCCCCCAGCGTGTTCGGCGCGATCCTGGACCGCAGCGCCGGGCACTTCCGGATCGGCCCGTACGGCAAGAACGTGCCCGCCGCGCGCCGGTATCTGCCGGGCGGGATGATCCTGGAGACCACCTGGCAGACCGAGACGGGCTGGCTGATCGTGCGCGACGCGCTGGTGCTCGGGCCGTGGCACAACAACGACCAGCGCTCACGCACCTATCGCCGGACACCGATGGACTGGGACGCCGAACACATCCTGTTGCGCACGGTGAAGTGCGTCAGCGGGACGGTCGAGCTGGAGATGAGCTGCCAGCCCTCCTTCGACTACCACCAGGGCGGCACCGAGTGGGAGTACACCGGCAAGGTCTACGAGCAGGCCACCGCGCGGGCGACCGGGACGCCGGAGTCGAGCCCCACACTGGTGCTCACGACCGATCTGCGGCTGGGCCTGGAGGGCAGGGAGGCGCGGGCGCGCACCCGGATGGCCGACGGCGATCAGGTGTTCGTCGCGCTCACCTGGTCGGAACTGCCCGCCCCGGCCACCTTCGAGGAGGCCGCGAACAAGATGTGGGCCACCACCGAGAGCTGGCGCCGCTGGATCACCCAGGGTGATTTCCCCGATCATCCGTGGCGCAACTATCTACAGCGCAGCGCGCTCACCCTCAAGGGCCTGACCTACGCGCCCACCGGCGCGCTGCTGGCCGCCGCCACCACCTCGCTGCCGGAAACCCCTGGCGGCGCGCGCAACTGGGACTACCGCTACACCTGGGTGCGCGACGCGAGCTTCGCGCTGTGGGGCCTGTACACCCTGGGTCTGGACCGCGAGGCCAACGATTTCTTCGCCTTCCTCGACGACGTGACGACCGGCGAGAACGGTGACGCGCTCCCGCTGCAGGTGCTCTACGGCATCGGCGGTGAGCGCCGCATCACCGAGTACGAGGTGCCCAGCATGTCCGGCTACGACGGCGCGGTGCCGGTGCGTGTCGGCAACGCCGCCTACGACCAGGACCAGCACGACATCTGGGGCACCATGCTCGACGCGGTGTACCTGCACGTGAAATCACGCGGCCAGGTGCCGGAGAACCTGTGGCCGCTGCTGGAACGCACCGTGCACGCCGCGATCGCCAACTGGCGCGAACCCGATCGCGGCATCTGGGAGGTGCGTGGCGAACCGCAGCACTTCACCTCCTCGAAGATCATGTGCTGGGTGGCGCTGGACCGCGGCGCCCGGCTGGCCCTGCTGCACGGGCAGCACGCGCGGGCCGCGGAATGGTTCGACATCGCCGAGCAGATCCGCGAGGACGTGCTCGCCCACGGCGTGAACGACGAGGGCGTGTTCACCCAGACCTACGGCGGCGACACCCTCGACGCCTCGCTGCTGCTGGCGGTGCTCACCCGCTTCCTGCCGCCGGAGGACCACCGCATCCGCGCCACCGTGCTGGCCATCGCGACCCGGCTCACCGTCAACGGGCTGGTGCTTCGCTACCGCACCGACACCACCGACGACGGGCTGACCGGCGAGGAGGGCACCTTCACCATCTGCTCGTTCTGGCTGGTGTCGGCGCTGGTGGAGATCGGCGAGCTCGAGCGCGCCACGCATCTGTGCGAGCGGCTGCTCGGGCTGTCCAGCCCGCTGCGGCTCTACGCCGAGGAGATCGATTCCCGCACCGGCAGGCACCTGGGCAACTTCCCGCAGGCGTTCACCCACCTGGCCCTGATCAACGCGGTGACCCATGTGATCCGGGCCGAGGATTCGCGCAACGCCGGCCAGTTCCAGCCCGCGCACACCCCGCCGATGCGGTCGTGACCCTCAGTAGGTGAGCCGCTGCGCGCGCTCGCGCAGACCGGCCAGCGTGCGCAGGCCCGCGTCGATCTCGGTGATGCGCAGTTCGCGCTGGTTGCCGTAGCGCTGGCCGGCTTCCTCGGCCGCGCGCAGGGCTTCGTCGGCGGTGCGCGCCACCTCGGCGGCGATCTCGGTGTAGTGGTCGCGCAGCACCCGCTGCAGGGTGCGCAGCCGGGTGCGGGATTCCTTGCCCACCTGGAAGATCACGTCGTCGGCGAGCCGGGCGACGGCGACCTTGGCCTCGGCCTGCCTGCGCTGCTTGCGGTTTCCGCGGTCGTCCCACAGCGCGTGCACGCCCAGCAGCAGGCCCGCGCCCGCCGAGTACCAGTTGACCAGGCCCATGTCGAGCAGGCTGGTGGCCAGGCCGACCATCAGGATGCCGCCGTAGGAACCGCGCAGCGCGGTGATCGCCTGCTGTCCCACACTGGATTTCGCGCTCTCCAGCGATTCCAGCGGCTGCACCGGATCGAGCACCTCGCCGGGGTCGGTCAGGCGCAGTTCGGGCATGGGCGGGGTGCGGTTGTCCGGCGGGAACTTCGCGGCGACCTGCTCGCCGAGTTCGACGGCGCGGTAGTGCGCCATCACGAAGTTCTCCTCGACCGCCTCACAGATCCGGGCGTCGAGCTCGGTGCCGAACTCGTCCCATTTGCGGGACGGGTCGGTGCGCGAGATCTCGGCCTCGGCCTCGCGGACCAGGGTGCGCAGCCGGTGCCGCAGGTCGTGTTCGATGTCGACGGCCAGTTCGGAGCTGCCGTCGACGAGGGTCACCTGCCACGTCGCGGTGCGCTGGCGCAGCTGGTCGGCCTCGGCCCGCGCCGCGGTCAGGCGCTGGGTGATCTCGGCGCGGCGGCGCGGATCGCGCAGGGCGTCGGCTTCGGCGCGCAAGGTCACCGAGAGCTGCTCGGTGACCAGTGCGATATCGCGGACCGCGGCCGCGACGGCGACCGAATCCGCCTGTGCCACCACGTGATCCTGCAGGTGGTCGATGAGCTGGGGCACGCCGGACTCGGCGTCGAGCTGCTGGTTGCCGGTGTCGCTCGCGCGCTGGTGCAGCAGCGCAGAGACCGGGGCGACCGCGAAGTTCAGCCCGGCACCGTCGAGCAGCGCGCGATTGCGGCGCTGGGTCAGCGACCAGTGCGGATTGCGGTCGATCTTGGTGAGCACGCAGACCACCGACGGACACACCTGTTCGACCCGGCGCAGGTAGTCCAGCTGGGACTCGGTGAGTTCGGCGGCGGCGTCGGCGGCGTAGAGCACCACGTCGGCGGCGGCGATCATCGACCAGGCCGCCCCTTCGCGGGCGACCGGACCGGGTGCGTCCATCACCACCAGGCCGTCGGCGAGCAGCCGGCTCGGCTCGGCGAACTCCGCGCGCAGCACTCCGAGGGTGGTCAGCGCGGGACCCGGGTTCTGCGGGTCGACCGGCACCCGTTCGACCCGGCCGCGCGGGGCCGACTTGACCAGCGTCGCACTGGGCGTCGGACCGTATTCGACGATCACCGGCACGCTGGGCTTGCCGTCGGTCGCGGCGACCGGGCTGCCGACCAGGCTGTTGACCAGGGTGCTCATCCCGGCCTGGGGTTCCCCCACGACCACCAGGCGTACCCGGGTGTCGCTGAGGCGGGCCCGCACCATGCCGAGGCGGGCGTCGAGGTCGTCACGGCCGCCCGAGCGGACCAGTTCCCGCAGTTCGTCGACCAGCGACACGACCGGAGCCATCACATCCGGATGCTTCACCGTCGCGGCCTGCAGTCCGGCTGCGGCAGACAACTGTCCCTCACTCTCGTTGCACGTGCCCGGCCGTATCGCAAAGGCGAGACGCCGTCATTTCAGATGACGAAGTCATACCCATGGTGATCGACGGGAAACACCGCGACCACGGGATCGATCCCGGCGATACCGGAGTCGAACAACCCGGCCGAAACGCCATGGTATCCCGCAGCGTGCTGATCGAAGTCGTCGGCGATCGGCTTGGTGCCCGCGGCCGGGGGTTTCACCGGCGCGAGCGTCGTCGGCGGGGCGACCACGGTCGGCGGCGTGACCACCGTCGGGGTGTCGATGTCGAGCGTCGGCTGCTGGGTCGGCGCGGTGTGGGTGGGCTGGGTGTGCGTGGGCTGCGTCGCGGTGGGCACGTCGACCGACGGGGTGCTCGGCGGGGTCGAGGGCGTGCTGACGCCGCCGTCGGAGGTGCCGGGCGAGGTCGTCGTGCCGCCGGTGTCCGGAGTGGTGGTCCCGCCCGAGGTCGCGGGCGGCGTGACGCCACCGGAGGTGCCCGGCGTGGTGGTGCCGTCGGGCGTGGTGGGGGTGCCCGGGCCGGTGGTGGTCGGCGTGCCGGTGCTGCCGCCGGGGCCCGTGGTGGTGTCCGGCGTCGACGGCGTGGTCACCGTGGGCAGCGGCACCTTCACGGTGGTGGTGGGCAGGTCGATGGTCGGGACGGTCGGTGCCGTGGTGCCCGGCGCCGTCGACGGAGTCGAGGTGTGTGTGCCGCCGGTGGTGGGCTCGGTCGTGACGACCGGCTTGGTCGGCGTCGTCGGGGCGAACAGCCCCGGCACCGCCACGACGGGCGCGGTGACCCCAGGGCCGCCGAGCACGTTCGCGATCGGGCTGGTCGCGGCATCGGGCTGGACCGTCGTCTGCAACGGGGTGTTCACCACGGGACTCACCGCGACCGGAGCGACCGCGGCCGGGGCGACGGCCGGTACGGGGGCGATCGGGGCCGGGGCGGCGGGGGCCTGCGCGAACGGTGCCGCCGGGGCGGGGGCCGGGGCCGGGGGTACGGGGGTCGCCGCGGGGCCCACGGGCGCGGGCGTCGCGGCGGGCGCGGTGGACGCGCCGGGCAGACCGATGCCCGAGGACGACGACCCGGGCAGAGCGGGCCCGCCGGTCGAGGTGCCCGGCAGCCCGCCGTTCTGCGCGCCGCCGGTCGTGGTGTCGGTGCCGGGGACCTTCAGTCCGCTGCCCAGATACTGGCCGTAGTCGTCGAGCTGGTCGCCGACCTTGCCGACCTGCAGGTCGACCTTCATCTGCGAGGTGAACCACAGGCCGTCGAGCCCGGCGTGCATGTCGACCTGCCATTCGGAGGTGACGATCGCCCCGAACCCGTCGAACAGGCCGTCCAGGTCACCGATCCCGTCGAACGGGTTGTCCCCGGCGCCCGCCGATCCACCGGGAATACCCGGGTTGCCGGGCAGACCGGGTAGGCCGACACCGTCGAAACCGGGGATGCCCATGCCGTTGCCGGGCAGGCCGTCGAAGCCGGGGATGCCGATGCCGTGCCCGGGCAGGCCGAGACCCGGGCCCGATCCGGGCAGACCGATGCCGGTGTCGGCTTCCTCGCCCGCGCCGGGGCCGGTGCCGAAGCTCGGCAGCGACGGCGGGTGCGCGGCGGACGGGATGCCGATCCCGGTGGAGGTCTCGCCGGAGCCCGGGATGCGCAGGTCACGTTCGTCTCCCGCGCCGGGAATCCGCGATTCGGCGGGGGACTCGGCGGTGCGGGCGACCATGGTGAGGTCGTGGTCCATCGGCGGCTGGTTCCCACCGAAGGGCGTGTGCGGGGTCACCGGCGGCTCGGGCTCGTAGGCCAGATCCGGGAAGGTGACGATCGGGCTGGGCACATCCGGGTCCGGATCGGGCGAGACGTGCGAGGACCAGCCCGCGTACCGGCTGTCGGCGGTGCTGGAACCGTGCTCGGGGGTGGTGCCGTTGGCCGCGACGAGCGCGCCACCGGTCACGTACGCGCCTGCCCTGGCGACGCGGGCGACACCGTTGGCGACCCGGTAGGCGGTGTCCCCGCCCGTCGCCTCCGCTGCGCGCGCGGCATCGTCGTCGATAGGCAGTTCACGCGTCATCCCAAGCTCCAACACTCGCACCGCTGTTGTTCCCCACCCGACCGAGGCGAAGTGAGAATCATCCAACACTAATTCCGGAACACCGCACTGTCATTTCGTCCAGAACGGCCCGCACCACCCTATGGCGAGCAACAGCTTTCGGCCAGCCACCGAAAACAGGGGGACCCGGATCCCAAGAGAACTCTAACGATTGATCAACACAGCGTGAAGATCGGCTGCTTAGCGTCGGTTCCACCGGCCGCACAGGTCGGGGAAATCCCACGTCAGGAGACGAACATGATCGCCACCATCGCCCGCCGCCGAGCCCGCGTGACCGCCCTGCTCGGTGGCGCCGCCCTGCTCACCAGCACCGCCGCCGGGCTGGCCGCCGCCGACCCATCGGTGAAGCCCGCCGGGCCCGCGGACGCGGATCGCGCGATGGTGGTCTGCACCGCACCGGGCGAACCGCCGCTGGCCGAGGGTGCCGGTGGATACTTCTCGCACACCATCACCATCGAACGCGGCGACGTGACGGCCGCCCCCGCCCGGCCTGCGGCTCCCGGCACACCGCCGCTCGTGGACGGGCAGTGCGTGCGGATCGATGCCGACGGCGAGACCACCCCGATGACCCCGCCGGTGCTGGAGCTTCGGCGCTGACCTCGCCGCGACCACGGACCGCATTAGGGTGAGCGCATGACCGGACAGCAGATCTTGGTCGTCGACGACGAGGTCAGAGTCCTCGCGTCCCTGCGCCGGGGCCTGGAGCTCTCGGGCTTCGACGTGATCACCGCGAGCGACGGTGCCGCGGCGCTCACCCTGGTGCGTTCGGCCGTGCCCGACGCCATGGTCCTCGATGTGAACATGCCCGAGCTCGACGGCGTCGGCGTGGTCACCGCGCTGCGCGCACTGGGCAACGACATCCCCATCTGTGTCCTGAGCGCGCGCAGCGCGGTGTCGGACCGCATCGCCGCCCTGGAACGCGGCGCCGACGACTACCTGACCAAACCGTTCGACCTCGGCGAACTCGTCGCTCGGCTGCGCGCGCTGCTGCGGCGACGGCCGGTGACCGGCGGTGGCGCGACGGTCCAGGTGGGCGCGGTGGTCATCGACCCGGCCGGACACCGGGTGACGGCGGGCGGCACACCGGTCGACCTCACCAAACGCGAGTTCGAGCTGCTGGCGATGCTGGCCAGCCATGCCGGGATGGTGCTCGGGCGCGAGCAGATCCTGTCCACCGTCTGGGGCTACGACTTCAGTACCGACACCAATGTGGTGGACGTGTTCGTCTCCTACCTGCGGCGCAAGCTGGAGGCGAACGGCGTGGCCCGGGTGGTGCACACGGTGCGCGGGGTCGGCTTCGTGCTGCGGGACACACCGTGAGCGGCTCGTGGTCGCTGCGCACCCGGGTCGCGCTGGTGTCGGCGGCGGTGGCCGCGCTGGTCGCGGTCACACTCGGACTCACCTACGCGGCGCTGCTCGAGCTGGCGAGCAGCCGTCAGCTCGACCAGACGGTGTCGACCATGCGGGTCCAGGTGGCCGATGATGACGACGCCCCGCCGATGACCGCCCGACCCGCGCTGCCCCTGGATCCGTCCGACACGATCGCCGTCCCCGACGCGGCCCTGGCACCGGTCCAGGGCGCGCCGGGCCTGGTCGTGCAACTGCGGGCCGATCGTGGACTGGTCGACGCCGCCATCACCCGCAGCCAGCTGGTCGGCTTCGGGATCGGCATCGCGGGCGTGCTGGTGGCGGCCGGATTGGGGTGGGTGCTGGCCGGATTCGCGGCGCGACCGCTGCGCAGGCTCGCCACCGCGACCAGGGAGATCGACACCCTCGACGAACTGCCGCCGCTGTCCGGACGTGGCGTCAGAGAAGCCGAGGATCTCTCCGACGCGATCACCCGCATGCTGGCCAGGCTCGAGACCGCGCACGCCGAGACCCGTCAGGCCCTGGCGAGCGCCCGCGATTTCGCGGCGGTCTGCGCCCACGAACTGCGGACCCCGCTCACCGCCATGCGCACCGACCTGCAGGTCCTCGCCGGAACCGGCCTGCCCACCGACCAGCGCGGCGCGGTACTGGCCGACGTCCTCGCCGCCGAGAGCCAGATCGAACACACCCTGAGCGATCTCGAACGCCTCGCCGTCGGCGAACTCACCGATCCCGGCGCGTTCGAGCCGTTCGAGCTGTGCGAAACCCTCGACCGCGCCGTCCAGAACGCCCGCCGCGCGCAGCCCGGCGCCGAGATCGCGCTCACCGCCTGCGATCCCGTCCCGCTGACCGGTCTGCCCGGCGGCATCCTGCTGATCGTCACCAACGCCGTCGACAACGCCGTCCATCACGGCCGCGCCACCGAGATCACCGTCGCCGCCCGGCGGACCGGCCCGGAGGTGGAGATCACCGTCGACGACAACGGTTCCGGCCTGCCTGCACAGCTCGCGGCAGACGCGTTCGACCGCTTCGTCAAACGGCCCGGCTCCCCCGGCTCCGGCCTCGGTCTCGCTCTGGTCCGGCAGCAGGCCGAATTACACGGCGGCACCGCCGAACTCACCGCGAGTCCGCTCGGCGGGGCGCGCCTGCTGGTACGCCTGCCCGCCGAGCCGGACTGAGCTACTTGCCCTTCGGCTTGTCGGAGGCCGCGTCGGAGGACAGGGCCGCCACGAAGGCTTCCTGCGGCACGTCGACCCGGCCGATGGTCTTCATGCGCTTCTTGCCTTCCTTCTGCTTCTCGAGCAGCTTGCGCTTACGGCTGATGTCACCGCCGTAGCACTTGGCCAGCACGTCCTTGCGGATCGCGCGGATGTTCTCGCGCGCGATGATCTTGGAGCCGATCGCGGCCTGGATCGGCACCTCGAACTGCTGGCGCGGGATGAGTTCGCGCAGCTTGGTGGTCATCTTGTTGCCGTAGGCCTGCGCGGCGTCCTTGTGCACGATGGCACTGAACGCGTCGACGGCCTCGCCCTGCAGCAGGATGTCCACCTTGACCAGCGCCGAGGACTGCTCGCCGGCCTCCTCGTAATCCAGCGAGGCGTAGCCGCGGGTACGCGACTTGAGCGAGTCGAAGAAGTCGAAGATGATCTCGGCCATCGGCAGCGTGTAGCGCATCTCCACGCGGGTCTCCGACAGGTAGTCCATGCCCAGCAGCTCGCCGCGGCGGCTCTGGCACAGCTCCATGATGGTGCCGACGAACTCGCTCGGGGCGATCACGGTGCACTTGGTCACCGGTTCGAAGGTCTGGCGCACCTTGCCCTCGGGCCAGTACGACGGGTTGGTGACGACGTGCTCGGTGCCGTCCTCCATGACCACCCGGTAGATCACGTTGGGCGCGGTGGAGATCAGGTCGAGCCCGAACTCGCGCTGCAGCCGCTCGCGGGTGATCTCCATGTGCAGCAGACCGAGGAAGCCGCAGCGGAAACCGAAGCCCAGCGCGACCGAGGTCTCCGGCACATAGGTCAGCGCCGCGTCGTTGAGCTGCAGCTTGTCCAGTGCGTCGCGCAGGTCGGGGTAGTCCGAGCCGTCGACCGGGTACAGGCCCGAGTAGACCATCGGGCGCGGTTCCTGGTAGCCGGCCAGCGCCGAGGCGGCCCCGTCGCGCGCGGAGGTGACGGTGTCACCGACCTTCGACTGGCGCACGTCCTTCACGCCGGTGATCAGGTAACCCACCTCGCCGACGCCCAGGCCCTGGGTGGGCTTGGGTTCGGGCGAGACGATGCCGATCTCGAGCAGTTCGTGCTGCGCGCCGGTGGACATCATCTTGATCTTCTGGCGCGGGGTGAGCTTGCCGTCGACCACACGCACGTAGGTGACCACGCCGCGGTAGGTGTCGTAGACCGAGTCGAAGATCAGCGCGCGGGCCGGGGCCTCGGCGTCGCCGACCGGCGGCGGGACCTCGGCGATCACCTTGTTGAGCAGCGCGTCGACACCGGCACCGGTCTTGCCCGACACGCGCAGCACGTCGTCGGCCTCGCAGCCCACGATGTGGGCGATCTCGGCGGCGTAGCGGTCCGGGTCGGCGGCGGGCAGGTCGATCTTGTTCAGCACCGGGATGATCGCCAGGTCGCGTTCCATCGCCAGGTACAGGTTCGCCAGCGTCTGCGCCTCGATGCCCTGGGCCGCGTCGACCAGCAGGATCGCGCCCTCACACGCCTCGAGCGCACGCGAGACCTCGTAGGTGAAGTCGACGTGGCCCGGGGTGTCGATCATGTGCAGGACATAGTCCTCGCCGTCGACGTTCCAGGGCAGGCGCACGTTCTGCGCCTTGATGGTGATGCCGCGTTCACGCTCGATGTCCATCCGGTCCAGGTACTGGGCACGCATCGCGCGCTCCTCGACCACACCGGTCAGCTGCAGCATCCGGTCGGCCAGCGTGGACTTGCCGTGGTCGATGTGCGCGATGATGCAGAAGTTCCTGATCCGCGACGGATCGGTGAACGTCGTGTCGGCAAAGCTAGGCACGGGGCTCCTGGTCACAGATGGGAATCGACGGTCTCCATGATCCCACGGAGCTACGCGGCTTCCGCCCGCAGGTCCGATCCCATCCCATTCTCATCCCATTGCTGCGAAGTGATGTCTTGAAGCGCTTCGTCCATGTCTTCTCGCAGGGCGTCGTCCTGGCCGGGCCACAAGTGGACATAAACCTTCCATGTCATATTGGGAGATGAGTGTCCCAGGAGTTCGCTGACCGTCTTGACGTCCCGCCCCTTGAAGATGAGGCGCGAGGCGAAATAGTGACGCAGATCGTGCCACGACCACTCCGTCCCGAGTCCCGCCTTGTCACACGCTCGACGGAAGTTGCCACCAAGCAGCGTGGCGTACCAACGCCCACCTCGCGGCGCAGCGAAGATCAGGTCGCCGGGACCGCGGCTGTAGGCGTCGTCGGCCAGATAGGCGGCGAGGGTCTCCACAGCGGACTTGGACAACGGGATGGTGCGACGCGACGACAGCGTCTTGGGCGTGACCGGCTCCTTCTTGGGGCTGCGTGCTGTCTGCTGGACTACGTGGAGCTCGCGCCGCACGAAGTTGATGTCCTTCACGCGAAGGCCAGCGACTTCACTGACCCGCAGGCCGGTCAGCGCGCTCACCAGGATCATGATGGAGACAGTCTCGGACGCGTGCCTCCGCACACGACTGATGAGCGCCGGGGTGAGGAGCTCCGTCGCGGTCGGCCCCTTCAGACCCTCCTCGTAGTCGTCGCCGTCGAGCCTGAATTTCCTGGCCGCGTTCTTGCCGATCAGCTCATCGTCCACTGCGATTTGCAGAAGGGTCGTCAGATGCTGGAGGTATAACGACGCCGTCGAGAGCTGGAGAGCCTTTCCGTTACACCAGGGCCGGCCGGTGAGGAGTAGATCTGTCCAATCGCGGATATCACTGCGTTGAACCTGCGCCAGGCTGAGCTTCGCTAGCGGACCAAGGTTGTTGATGAACTGTTGCCGAGCCTTATAGGTGCCATCTTTTCGAGCACGGTCCCGCCACTTCTCGGCGTAGATCTTGACGTTCTGTTTACCGAGGTCAGGATTGACATACTCACCGTCACGGAGCTTCGCCTCGATCTTGCTCTTGAAGTACTCGGCTGTGTCCGGGATATCAAAACGACCTCGCTTGTCGAAGGTTTTCGAGTCAGGTACCCCGTTCTGATCCTCCCAACGAACGATGTATCGCTTTACCTTCTTCTTCGGACCACCGCGCGGGCCCATCATGATTTCACGGACCTGAATACTTGCCATCTCCACACTTTTCTGGATCGAATTGTCTTCCGCGCCCCCTAGGCCGGGGCGGCAGCAAACTATTGAATGCCAACCGACCATCCGTCTACCGAGAAAAGTTAGCCAACAGGTAGCTGAACGTCGGCCCTGCGAACACGATCCGACCCCCCGTAGACCTATCGTCGTAGGGGGGTCGGAGATTCAGGTCTAAACCGAAAACGAGTGCCCTTATGCAGCTCGCCGAGTACGGCTAGTTTTTAGGAGATCCTGCTCCCACTCTTCGATGTCACTCAGCCGATATCGCCGGTACCGACCGACCTTTATGTAGTTCGGGCCTTTTCCGGCTGACGCCCATACGGAAATCGTCTTCACTGGGACCTGAAAGCGCCGGGCCAGATCTTCGGTGGTGAGCCATACCTCATCGGCGGTCATAAAACTGCTTCCTTCGCGACTCGATTCGCCCACATATCGCCGTCACGCCACCCAACGGACGCCGCCGTCAGACCAGCGGCCATGACTGCCGATCGACCGGATTCGATAGCTCCGCGAAGGGCAGGTTCGCCCGGCCCATCTACCGCGATCCAGTTGACCTCAAGGCCATAAGTCGGCGGCAGTGAGGAGATGTAGTACTTACCGAGGTTCAAGCCTGACGAGGATCGGAAACCTAGCGTTCCTCGATACGACCGCCGAAGAGTTTTGACGTACCGATTCTCTACATGCGATGGCTCGCCATAACCTCCCAGGTGGACATGCTCATCAGGGTCGAGTTCCTGAATCATGCGCATAGCTACAAACAGAGCGTCCGGGTGATGGCGAGGCATCTCCAACGTCGGCACGATGAGGACATGCCTGTTCGCGACGGTGCCGGATGGTCTCGACGTCCGCCGACTGAGATCTAAGACCGAAACGTTGCCGTCGGGATGGGTGTTCATTTCATACCTGAGATGCGTGGATCTGATGGCATCGATCGCGCGCGAGATCCCAGGCAGCGCATGTACACCATCAGCGGATACACGCCAACGAGGCCCCCGCGTCGATCAGGCAAACCGCTGCCGCCCTCAGCTTGGAAGCGACTAGGCGACATGACGACGGACGTTGGCCTGGGCGATTTGCCGCCGAAGTTTCGCTTCGGCTCGCAGTCGGTCTTCCCACGCGACGATGTCGGCCAGCGCATAGCGGCGAATACGGCCCGGCTTGATGAAGTCGGGACCGGTGCCGTTGTAGGCCCAGCTGTCCAGCGTGCAGACCTCGACCTTGAGACGTAGTGCAACTTCCTTGCTCGTCAGCCAGATGTCGTTGGTGTTGTCTATTGCCTGGGTGTTGTCCATTGCCTGTTTCCTTCGTTGAAGTGGCAGCCGGGTGACGCCCTGTGAGCTAGCTCGGACTGAGCGGGCTCCACGACACGGGCGTGACATCAGGGGTCTGACCTGCGGCCACCTGTCGCTGCACCGCCATAGTACGTATCTAAGTGCATCTTTTCAACCAACAAACTACACATCATCTGCACTACAACCATGTAGTTCTACGCACCTTAGGCAGGATATGACGGACGTAACTACAGATCGACCGACCGCGAAGTACACACTCAAGTCATGTAGTATCGGCAGCACTGCGGGTGTAGCAGCATGTTCTGCAAGCCCTTACTACACAGAGTCGAGGCGATGACTACGCGATACCCCGAGTACCTGGGCCAGGTAGTGCAAGCGCGTCGTACAGAGCTGGGCATGTCCAGGCAGGCGCTTCACGCAGCTACCGGACTGAACCCAAGGACTATCGAGAAGATCGAAAGCGGCAAGGCCGGGATTCTGCGCGACAACACACTGCTCAAGCTGGACGAGGGGCTGAAGTGGAAGGGTGGCTCCGCATCGAACGCCTTCACCAAGCGTCTACCCCCGGAGGTCATCGACGGCACCGAAGTGCCGCAGCCGACGTCGAAGGTGCTCTACGTTCCGATCCCGGCCAACTTGTTCCAGGACACGGTGGGGATGGCGCAGAGGGTGACCGAGGTCGCGGGTGATGATGAACGTCTCGCACCGCTGGTCGACGGAATGAACACCATCGCCGACCGCATGCTGAGGGCGTGGACTATCGCCGATATCGAGCACCAGCGCTTCGACGGGACGCTGCGCGAGGCCACCGTCGAGATGCTGTTGGGCCACTATCTGCGCCGCGAGCCGCAGGCGCCCACCGCCGACGATCAGACGGAGTTGTTGTACCTGCGCTGGCTGCTGGGGCGGCTGCCGGAGTCGGCGTCCGAGCGCGCCGAGGAGTTCGCGCAGCGGTGGTCACAGACCGAGCGGACACTTTCGGGAACCCGACGGATCAACCGGTGAGGACTCTCATGGCACTGTCGTTGGCTGGGAAGATCGACCGCATGATCGCCTATTCGCACCGATGGGGCGAACCGGCGATGAACAACGAGCAGATCGCCGCCGCGCTGACCGATGCGCTGGGGCGCGCGGTGGCTCCCGGCGAGATCGCGGCTCTGCGCGCCGGTTCGGTCGTGGACGTGACGCGCGAGGTCGCGGAGGCGCTGTGTGCACTGTGCGGTGTCACCGATGTGGCCTACCTACTGCCGGTCGGCGACGAGGATGTGGATATCGACTTGCGGCTACAGCTGTGGACCCTGGCGCGTGACCGCGGAGTGCAACACGTTGCGGCGCGAGCGTTGACACGCGACAAGCTCAGGGAGCTGATCGCCGATCTGAGCGCGCTTCCTGCCCGCACGCGGTAATCCAGCCCCGCCCTGGTCATTCGATGCGGCGGAATCCGATTTTCAGGTTCGCCGGGCGTAGCGTCAGATTCTCCTCGACATCGAGTTCGCCGTGTGCGGTGAGTTCGTAGTCGCGCACCAACGAGGCGATCAGAAGTTTCGCTTCGTGGAGCGCGAAAGCCTGGCCGATGCACGCGCGCGGGCCGGTCCCGAACGGTCGATAGGCCCAGGGCTTGGGCCGGAATCCCCCCAGCCAGCGATCGGGGCGGAACTCGTTCGCGTCGCTCCCCCACACGGCCGGATCGCGATGCACCGCCAACAGCAGCACGAAAACCCATTCGCCCGCGGCGATGGGGAATCCGCCGAGGGTGGTGTCTTGGCGGGCTTCGCGGAAGAATCCCGGCGCGACAGGCCATAGCCGTAGCGCTTCGGCGATCACTGCGTCGATGACCTCGAGCTTGGCCACGTCCTCGTAGGCGATGCGGCCGTTGGTGGTCAGCGCGGTGGCCTCCGCGCGTACCCGCGCGGCCAGCTCCGGGTCGTTGGCCAGGAAGTGCGTGACGAAGGCCAGTAGGTTGCCGGTGGTCTCGTGCCCAGCGACGAAGAGAGTCAGGACTTGCTCGATGAGGTTGTCATCGGGCAGCGCCGATCCCTCGACGGGGTACATCATGCGGTCGAGCAGATCCGGGGACCGCTGGCCGGACTGTCGCCGTTCTTCGATCACCTCGGACACCACGCCCTTCATGAACGCGACGTCCAGGTTGTTCTGGCGTGCGCGCTTGCCGCCGGTGAGCTTGCCCACCACCGGGATTGCTGATTCCTGTGCGTAGGCGAACACTCGTGTGAGCGCGTCGGCAAACGGATTGCGGCCGTTCTCGCGGTCGGTGAATGCGCCGACAGAGTAGCCGAACCCGGCCAGCCCGATCGCCTCCAGCGCGGCATCGCCCATCATCGCGGCGGTGTCATCGACGGTGCGGCCCTGCCCGAGCCACTGCGCGGTCTGTTCCGCCACATGGACGAAGGCATCGTGGTAGTCGGCGAGGGCGGCGGGCACGAATCCCTGAATCAGCGCTTCGTGGCCGCGTTTCCATTCGAGCGAATCGTTCGAGGCGGTGAACAGACCGTTCCCGGCGATGGCGCGCAGCTTCTCGTACGGGCGGGCGAAATGGCGCTGCCAGGACTTCTCGTCGATGACCTCGCGCATGAGGTCCGACGACCCGGCGAAGGTCAAATGGATGCCACCGACGAACGTGCGCCGATACAGCGGCCCCAGCTGGCCGAACTGCCACAGCGTCTTCTGGTTGGGTCGTTTGCGATCCATACCCAGCACGTCACCCAAGATCGGCACCCGCCTAGGCGGATGCGGAATACTCTGCGCAGCAGTAGATTTCATCATCGTCATACGGATACCTCTCTGGGATGGGGGTGCGGTCCTGTGGCTCGGTCAGGGCTGGGACGGGTCCTGCTCCATTGGCGGGCGATCTTGAGCACGAACGCCTCGTTTCCCACCCACTCCGGCGCGGTCGCGCCCTGGTAGTGGTGACCCTCTTCGCCCGCGTCCAGGGCGGCGCGCAGCGCCTGGCACACTTGGGATGGGTCCGGGTGCGGGCCAAGGCCGGCGAGGTAGGGGACGGCCGAGATCATCGTGTCTTCGATCTCGATGCGCATGCGGTGTTCGGTCACCTGGGGCAGCGCCTTGCGCGCCTTGACGTGCAGGCGCATTTCCGGGCGAGCGTCCATCATGTTCGTCCACATCGGCTCGAGAACCGCGATGTTGCGTGAGGCGGGGTCTCGGCGCAGTCGGATCGCCAGGGATGTGGCGATCGAGGGCAAGGCCAGCAGCATCAGCAGCGCGACCGGTGCCAGGAACATCAGGTCATTGGTGCCCGCTCGGGTGCGGTCGTCCAGTACTCCTGCGGTGATCAACCAACCGGTGAGGATTCGACTCCAGGCGTCGATCTGGGAGACGGCGATACAGACGATGAGGACACCCGCGAACGCCGCGCGTGCGAGGCTCTGGCGCCAGTGCCACACCAAACTCAGGGCGGTGACCAGAATCATCAGCTCGGCGAGAACGGTGGGCAGTGAATAGGTCGTCAGGTAGACGCCGGGTCGCCAGCCCGAAAGCTCCTCGACCGCGATGTTGGCCGTGCGGGCAGGGGCCGAGATCCACGCCAGCGCGACGACGAGCACCGCCACGCCGACCCAGATCAGCACTATGGTGCTGTCGCGCACAGGTTTTCGCGCGTGCCACAACAGTCCGATCCACACGAGAGCGCCGGCCGCGCACAGTGCAGCCGCGTGGGTGGCAAGGCGAATGTCAGCGAGGGCGATCCAGCGTGTCAGCACTGACTGCACAGCCCGGTCGCGCAGCAGCGCGGTGATCCAGAACGACACCGCTAGTGCCGCTAATGCCCAGTCCAGGCTCAGGCGTTCGATGAGCACCGTCATGCGGGCCACGACCACGGCGGCGATCCAGATCAGCAGTGCCGCCGCGACCGGTTCGGACAGCGAGGACGTGGCTTCGGCGACGAGTAGCGGGCTCGGGTTGGGGATCATCGCCACATCAGTTCGATCACCGATGCCGCGCGGTGGCGCGCGCCGCTGATGTCGTCGGGCCTCCCTCGGCTCATCCCTGCGAGGTGGGTTCCCAGCCATTCGGCTTCGCGCTCGGCTGTGGAGTCGAAGTGGCTTCGGTGCATGATCTCGCGGACTCGCTGCGGGTCCAGGCCCTCGGACAGCAACGAGTCGGTCACCTCATACTGGTCGTCACCCCGGTGTTCGAGCAGGACGTGACCGAACTCGTGCATGATCTCCTGCCGCTGCCCGCGAGGCGATCGCGCGGCATCGTACTTGACGACAAGCTCGTCCTGCGTGACCCACAGGGCGCCGCATCGCGACACCGACGGCACATGTACCCGCCATGGGTCCAAGACGATCTGCTTGCCGAGACGACCGGACAGGTACCTCGCGAACTCCCCTACCGTCCATGGCGGTGTCAGCGGGATTCCGTCCAAGATGCTCTGTAACCGGCTCTCATCCACCGCCAGACCTCCAGGGTTCCGTACACGATCTCCATCCGTGCGCACCCCAGCGCACTCATCTAGAAGGACCGCAATCAACTAATAGCTCAGCAACATAATAGCTGATACATAGCTCGCGACACTTGACGATCCCTATGGCGAAACCCCCACTACCTGGCACTTCGGGGATCTGGCACGACAGCGGGACCGCGTGATGACCTGGCAAATTTCCGCTAGCGGGCGACGACGACGTTCAGCTCCATTGCGTGCCAGATATCACATGCTTCGCCACGGATTCGATCCTGCTCCGCCCACATCGGCGCCCGCCCCTGATCGTGTAGCGACTTCGACGATCCCGCGGCGGATCGAATGAGTGTCTGTCAACTCAAGTTGACAGACACGCGCTCGAATCTGTAGTTGAGGGCTCGGCTCACCCTGTTTGCTCGCAGGCTTTCCGATGAGTCCGCAGTGCGGGGAGGTCCTACTGGTGGATCGACGCGCCGACCTTGGACACACTTGAGTCCCGCCAACCGCGCTTCGTCGGTGTATCGCACCCCCCGCTTCGTCGAGCGGCCTGCGCAGTCCTCGAATCGGTGATCACTGCCGGTACCGGCCGGGCGACTGATGACGCTGTTAGATACGTCGTCGGCCGTCGTCCCGCCCCTCAGCGAGGCGCCGCGCGCCGCGTTGGCGACGAACGCGCAACAGCTGGCCAGGGCGCAGCCATACGTGAGAGTGCAGAAGGGCCGCTTGGATTCCAGATGCGGCGCTCGCTTTCGGCTGGTGGTGTCAACGGCGCGTTTGCGGCTTCTTGTGCTGCGAGGAGACGCTCGTGCAGTGTTGGACTCTCCGACGCGAAACCGCCTGGTTCGGACTTCTGCGCTCGGATGCGTTCCCCCTCAGCAGGCAGCCGCGATCCCCAGTGCGGGTCAGTGACCAGTACCGCCCAGTTGGCTTGGAGGTATTCGTCATACTCAGCCTGGGCGTTGTTCAGCCCGACTTGACAGCTTGCGTCCCGGGTGGCGGACTCGCGATAGAAGCTCACGGCATCGGCATATGGGTCAGCCATGTACTCACCGAAGGCGTTTGGATCGTCCTCGACAGCAACGGCGTAGAACTGGAGTGCTTCGTCAAGCTCGTCCATTTTGATCGCCTCCGGTGATCGGCTCGCGTCATTGAGCGGATCGCCGGGCCCGAGGGCGATACGTGCGCCGCTAGCCACCTCGGCCGGGTACTCCGATTTGCTATTGGTCACTCGCCCACTCCTCGTTCGGTTGTATCGGCCGCGCCTGGTCCGAGACTGAAAGCGCGAAGCGTTCTGGCGCGACACCCGCTTACGGATTGACACCGGCTGGCGTCGCGTTGCCAAATCCTCCCGAGGCTCGATTGTATCGAAAATAGCTAATGTATCGGCAGAACGCCTCTCGCGTCGCAACATGCCAACGAAAGATGCTGCAACAGAGTAGATCTCAACTCCATTGTTAGCGAGCGTTCGAAGATTGTGACCGACGCGACAACCCACAGCTCCAACCCCTTGACGTGCGCAGACCAATACGTTCAGGCCGCCCGGTACCAGCGGTTCGGGCCCGACGGCCCGGCGACCGCATGAGATTCAGGCGCTGGCACGAGTCACAGACGGAGGGCTTCTTTTGCTGTTCGTTGCCGACATCAGGTCGAGTCCTCGCACCCAACACTGCTGCGTCGACGTCCGGTCAGACACGCACAGAGTTCATCTCATTGCGGCCAGCGGCCGGTTACCAGATTGACCATGTCTTGATGAGTGAGGGAATGGTGTCCGAGCAGCTGGGCCGTGTTCTTGATCAGCTCCCACTCATCGACCACCATGCGCCGCCCCCTTTCAACCATGCTGAAGCCCCCCTGCGTTCTCACATCGGCGGCCGCACAATCTCCCCTGGCGACGTACATCATCGCGGCCTCACGGGTGAGTCCGTACTCACGCTGAAGGTACTCGACTTCGGCGAGATATCCTGCGGCGGCGATCATTTCGACGATATGAGGATTGCCGTTGCAGGCAGCTTCATTAGGCGAGGTTGCGAGACCCAACCCATCGAACCTCCATGGCCTTCCGGCCCAGTCCGAGTGCATGGACGCGAAGGAGATGCCGGTTAGTGTCAAAGCGACCGCATGTCCGGCCTGGTGGTAGGCCGAGCGATCGCGGTCGACCTCGAGGGTGCCCTTGTTCGCGTGTGCCAACGCAGCCTTCTCAATGGCACTGTCGTCAGGCAACTCCGGTAGCGCGTCGATCGTCACCGGCTCCGAAACCGTGGATGTCATGGATGGCGACAATAGCTTGGATGACATCCGAAATTCTGAAACGCGCGGGCGCGTTGCGCCCCTAATCCTGAGCATCGGCCACCGCCGAACTCCGCACCGAGCAGCGAGTCGGAAGTAGTTGTACGTCGAATGTCGAAACAACCTGCACTCCAACCACTTTGGCAACGATGTATCCCAAACCAGCTCCAAACCGGGGCGCTGGCGTCACAGAGGGCGGTTGGTGATGTCTCCCCCAATGGGGGCCATAGGGCATCGGTCAGCGACTTTCCGATCGTTACGAGGCGGCACAACTCTCCACACTCCACCACCACACCACCATGTGTGACTTAAGTCACCTAAATCACACAGGTCAAGGTTGGTCGTAGTTAGTCGTAGTAATTCGTGCCCAACAGTCGCCTATAGCTCGATTTACCCAGCTCATCTACCCTTTGCAGGTTGGTGGCGGACCACTTAACGTTCGTTTTCGCGGCCAGGAATCGGTCGCGGGAACCGCAAGTGGGAGAAGTCGCCGATGCGGGAACAACCAAGTCGGCACTATGCCGACGAGGTGGTCCAGCGGGTTGCTGGCACAGCGCGACTATCCGCTGGGCAATAGCCCGTGTGTCAGGGAATTGGGCGTAGCACCCATTTCCGCAACACAGCCGGATGATTGCGCACTCAATTCAGCACACATCCATACCTGGCATCGCTGTGCCCACTTGCCATTTTGAATGGAGCATCAACATGTCCACAATTCCGACAATGACCGTGCACGTGGAATTTCCCGGCGGCGCACGATTCTTCTACGATTTGCCCGCCGTTGAGGTCGAGGAGTTCGTGACTGCGGCCCGCCGAGTCGGCGCGTCCGCGAGCATCGTGGGCAAGCCTTCCCCGCGCGTGCTGTCGAGCGTGGACGGGCGGGCCGCCGCATGACCGCGAACAACGTCGGACGCGAAGCCGACCGCACTGCACCGATCTGCGAATGCGCCGTCGCGCACGGGGGGAAGTACGCCCGGATGGCGGGAATGCTCGGATCGGGCACCGGTCTGGTGCGGGTCGCGATGACCTCGGCGGTAGCAGCGACGATTGTCCTGGCCGCGAACTCGGCGTTGGCCCAAGCCGCGCCGACTCAGCAGCCCGGCCTTGCTGGTCCTGCAACAACGCAACCGGGTTTCGAGACCCGACCGGCCGCCCCGGTTGCGCCGCCTGCCGAGCAGTCCCCGTTGGGCAGGGTTATTCCCGCGCCCGCACTGCCGAGCGATCCGAGTCAGTATCGCGACCCGCGACCGTCCACCGATCAGGGAACTGGCACTGCGCTGCCTCAGCAGCAGTCGAGCCCGCAGCGACACCAGTCCGCGCCAGAATCGGACCTGCCGGTCGTGGTGGAGCCCACGCCGATCCCGGTCCAGCCGCCGAAGGTGATCACTCCTCCTGCCCCGGAGAAGCTCGGGCTCGGTGATATGACCATCGACCGGCCGGACTGGGTGCCCGCCGATGTGGCGTGGAAGGTCAACGGCCACGTGGCCCTGGCCCAGCGCGACACCAACGCCGCCCTTCAATCGGCGGGTATTAGCGCCTCCCGCGCCGACATCATGTCAACCGCGATGGTCCTGGGCGGTGCGAGCGGACTCGGCATCGGCGCAATCACCCTGGGAGTTCCCGCTGCGGCGATCGGAGCGGTCGGCGGTGGTGTCGTAGGAGCCGCGATCGGCGGTGCGGCCGGTGCTGCGGCAGGCACGCTGGTCCCGCTGCCCATCGTCGGTGTCGTCCCCTCCGCAGTGGCGGGAACCGCGCTAGGCGCGGCGACCGGCGCAGCGGTCGGCGCTGCGGCTCTCGGCGTCCCCGCCGCAGTTGCCGGTGGTGTGGCTGGCGGGGCAGTCGGCGCTCTGGTCGGCGGAGTCGCGACGGCGGGCGACGGCTCAGACTTCGTCGCTCCACCGGAAGAAGTCCCCGGTCCCGGTGCGCCCGACCCGTCGCTGCACGATCAGCTGCGCGCGGGCACCGATGCCGCACGCTCCGCGAGCGAGGCGGCCGTGGATTGGGTCCAGGCCCAACCCGGCGGAGTCGACGCTGTTCACACGGTCGCCTCCGCGCTCGACAGTGGCGTGCGGGCGTGGCAGAACGAGCCGATGGCCGCGCCGGTCGATGCCGCGTTCGCGGAGGTGACCTCTGATGTCCTCGCCGCTGCCCGTTCGACACCGGGAACCTCGGACGTCGTCGACGCGGTCACCTCGACGATCGGCGAGCAGCCTCTGTTCGAGTCCGACCAGCTCGGTCCGCTGACCGAGGCGGCCAACGGTGCGCTCACCGCTGTGCAGGGACTGGTGGGGTGATGTCGGCCGCGACGATCGGGCGGCGATCCGCGTGCACAGTGGCGCTGGCGGCGGTACTGACATCGGCTGCCGCGGTGCCCGCCTGGGCCGACCCCGAGCCGGCACCAACAGCGTCCGACTGCGCAGATGTGATCACGTTGGCGGTTCCCGGCACCTGGGAGACCAGTGCCGACGCCGACCGCAACGTCGTACCGGGCATGCTCGGCCAGATCACCGGGCCGCTCCTGGCGGCCCTGGGCACCACCGTGCCCGCTGCGGCGGAGACGGTGCCGAAGCCGGCGGCCGGGTCCTCGTCGGCCCGGAGCACCGCGGCGAGCGCACCGAGGCCCAACACGACGTCCGTGCGCGCTGAACAGGTGCCGTATGTGGCGCAGGTGGGCGGTCCGATTGCTGGTATCGCGACGGGAAATCCGTTGACACTCCGTCAGTCTCGGGCCAACGGCAAGTCCGCACTCGAAGCGCGGGCCACGGAGCTGGCGCAAGCGTGCCCGTTGTCGAAGTTCGTCATCTTGGGATACAGCCAGGGTGCGCTGATCGCGGGCGACTTCCTGTCCGAGGTCGGCAACCGCCGGGGCGTGGTCGACCCCTCGCGCATTCTGGCCGGTGGGTTGTTGTCGGACCCGAAACGTTCGGCGTCGACTGTCTCGTCCACCTCTGATGGCTCTCCACCGACGAACTCGGTGAACACGAAGTCGTCGTCGGTGGCCGAAACGTTGGTCGGTGCCGATCCGGGCGGTGAGGGTGTGCTCGGTCAGCGCGACGGCGGGATGGGTGTGCTCGCCGAGCGGGTGACCACGATGTGCGCACCCAACGACACGATTTGCTCGCTCTCGGGTAAGTCCAAGGTCGTCGCCGCGGTGGTCCCTTTGCTCAACATCACGCCCGAGGATCTGCCGAACTATGCGATCGGTCGCGGGCTGGAGCTGGTCAAGAACGTCGCCGAGGCCGATCCAGAGGTCATCGCGAAGGCCGCCAGCTCGTTAATCACCGAGCTGACGAAACTCGGTGTGGTCGCGGCGACTTCACCGTACTCGCTGCCGCTGACCCTGGCGGAGATGGTGTTCTCCTCGACAATGCTCGATGACGTCGCCCAGGTCATCAATATGCCCGAGTTCGATGCGCTGGTCAGCCTGACCAAACCCGACGAACTCGTTCAGCAGGCATCACAGGCCGTGTCCTATCTCCTACTGGACGCGCACCGGTCCTACGCGACCAACTACACGGTCAATGACAGCGGCGACACCGCCGCGCAATGGATCGTGAAATGGCTGACCGCGAAGATTCAGGCCGGTCTCTGAGTCGGTGACCTTCTTTCCGCTTACGCCCGGGGCATCAGAGCGCCGGGCGTAAGCGAAAGAACGTAGCGACCGCAATTCCCGCGCACCCGATCCCGAATAAATACCCCCGCGCCGCATTCCCAGTGAATACCGGGGTTTCACGAAACACGCCCAAGGAGGTGTTATCGCGATGAAATCAGCGTCGAAATTGGTAGCGCTCTCGATGGCGCTCGTCATGGTTCCGGTGTTGATTGTCGCGATCTTCATCGACGGCGACCGCGACAATCCGAGTTTCGCTCAAGGGAAACTCGCGACAGGCACGGTTCCGCCCGAATTCGAAGCCTGGGTCATCCGGGCGGGCACTCTGTGCGAGGAGATCTCGGCCCCGCTCATCGCCGCCCAGATCGAGCAGGAGTCGGGGTGGAACCCCAACGCGGTCTCCCCGGCCGGCGCCCAGGGCCTGTCGCAGTTCATGCCCTACACCTGGCCGTCCTACGGCGTCGACGCCGACGGCAACGGCGTGATCTCTCCCTTCGACCCGGCCGACGCGATCATGGCGCAGGCGAAATTCGACTGCGACACCGTCACGCAGGCCAAGCAGGACCTGGCCAGCGGACGGATCAAGGGCGACCTGATCGACATCGTGCTCGCCGCCTACAACTGCGGATACGGCTGCGTCCTAGCCGCTGGCGGGCCCCAGATCGTCAATGGGGAAACAGAGGGGTACGCGCCTGGGGTCAAAGCCAAGCTCGCGAAATACACCCAGCTCGGCACCGTCGAACTCACCGATTGCAGCCAGTTCCGCCCCGGCGCGGCCTTCGGCACGAATGTGGCCGCGGCGGCATTGTGCTGGCTGGGCACGCCGTATGCGTGGGGCGGCGGCACTCTAGACGGGCCGTCACAGGGAATTCGGGACGGCGGTGTCGCCGATTCCTTCGGCGACTACACGAAAGTCGGCTTCGACTGCTCAGGACTTGCCCTTTATGCCGTGGGGCAGGCGAGCGGCAAATCTATTCAACTTCCCCACTACACCACCTCCATCCTCAATGACACACGCGGTCACCCTGTAGACGAGGACGATATCCAGCCGGGGGACATCGTTTTTCCTAGCGGCGGAAATCCGCAACATGTTGCCATCGCACTCGGCGACGGACAAATGGTCGAAGCGCCCCAATCAGGCGATCAGGTGAAAATCTCCCCCTTATCGAATTTGGGGCCAGGAATCGAAATCAGGCGATTCGGAGCAGGAATCCAAAAACAATGATGCCGAAAACTACTTGGACGATGCAGGCGGTCGCATTGGCCGGGGCGGCGCTGGCGGTGGCGGCATGCTCCACGGGCCAGGCCGACCACCACGCGCCGACAACCAGCCCGACACCGACGACATCGGTCACGACCTCGACCGAAACCACCTCGCGAGTTCCGGCGACACCGGCCTCGACACCGCTGGCGGTTCCGACCGCACTTCCCATCGAGGTCGGCCCGGTCGAAGACACCGACGTCGATGCGGTCGCGGTCGCCGTGGCGCGGACCTGGTACGGGTGGGACACCACCCGCGATCTGTCTCCGCACGACGCCAAGCTGCGCGCAACCCCGTTGCTCGAACCCCGGCTCACACAGCTGCTGCGCGACTATCCACCGATTTCGGGCCCGGGAGCGGACTGGCTCGACCTGACCTCACGGTCGGCGGTACTGAGCGTGCCCGCTGATGGCGTGCGCCCCGGCGCGGAGGTCGGCGCGCCTACCGACACCGCGAATTCCGCGACGCGACTACTCGAGGTCACCCAGACAGTCAACACGGCGAACGGGCCCCTGCCGGAGCGTCACTTGGTGGTCGGGCTCGCGCTGGTCAAGGTCGGCGCCGGCTGGCGCGTGTCCCAGGTGAGCGCGCGATGAGCGCGCAAGCGCGGCGCCCGGTGATCGGCGGCATCGCCGGTGGAGTCGGCACCACCACGGTGGCTCACCTGCTCGACGGCATCGACGTCGGCGTCGTCGAAGCCAACGGCACCCAGGCCGTCGATGTGCTGGTGACCCGCGCGAGGGCCGTCGCGGTGAGCTGGGCCATCGCCACCGCCCAGCAGATGCCCGTGCGCCCGGTCCTGGTCGTCGTCGCCGACAGCGAAGGGCGCTGGCCCTCGGTGGTGCGGCGCCGCCTGAAGATGGCCGCCGCCAATCTCGACACCCCGGTGCTGCGGCTCGGTTGGCTCTCGCCGCTGGCCGCCAGTGACAACCCCTGGGACCTGCTGGCCACCAGTGTCTTCGCCACCGAGCGAAAGACCCATCGGTGGGCCGAAGTCGCACGTGAGTTCTGCGACGAGCTGGATCACGCAGTCGTCACCGCCCTCGAACGCGAAACCTCCACCGCCGAAGACATTTCCGATCCGGAGCCCGCCGACAAGCACGAACCCGCGCTTCACGCGCGTGTCCTGACCGATAACTAGAAGGAAAAGCCCATGTCCACACTGCTTTTGGCCGCCGACTGGCTCGCACAGGTCCCCAACCCACCCGCCAAAGAACTGCCCGGCGATCTGGGTAACCGGGTCAACGACACCCTCGGCTACGCCAAATCCATCTGCTACGCACTGGCTTTCGCCGGATTGCTCGCAGTGGCCGGAATGCTGTTCGTCGGCCTGCGCGGTCGCAGCGACACGGCCAAGAACGCTCTCGGACACCTGCCGATGGTCATCCTCGGCATCGTCATCACCGGCGGCGCGGGCGGGATCATCGAGGCTTTTCGGTGAAACGGGCGCTCTGGGCGTTCGTGCTCACCGCGACCCTGACCACTGTGGGTGCCGGAGTCGTCCACGCTCAGCCGCCGACGACCACCCCGGCCCCGCCGACCAGTCAGCAGCTCAGTCCCCAGAGTCCGGGTGGTGGCGGCGCCGGTGAGCAAATTCCCATCCGCGATCCCGCCACCGGCGGCGTGCAATGGGACCGATTCGGCGGTGATCCTGCCGAGGCTCCCGAGGACCTGGATTCCTTCATCTCCGACTCGCTCGGCTGGATGCTCACCCTCGCTCTCGCCTGCGCGGTCGGCGGCGTGCTGATCACCGCCGCGGTTCTGATGGTGGGGATTCGTGGGCGCTCCGAGCAAGCCAAGAAGGCCCTGCACTCGCTGCCGGTCGTGCTCGTCGCCACCGTGCTGTCCGGGTCGGCCTACACCGTCATCAACGCATTTCTATGAAAGAGATTGAACACCAATGTCATTGACGACTTCCGAGTTCCGCGACACCGCTGGCTTGGCGAAAGCGCGCCGCGCGTACCTGATCGGGTCGGTCAGCGCGGCGGCCCTCGCCGTGGTCGGCGCGCTCGCCCTTGTCGGCGTGGGCTTCCACGGCGACACCGATGCACCAGGCGAGGCAAACGCAATCGCCGCGACGACCGTGGCGACAACCGCCGCGAAGGGTTCGCTGGTCCCCCAGATCCCGCTCACCCGCTCCCCCGCCGACTCGGACTGGCTGACCGCCGCGCCCCGGGGGCTGTCTTGGCAACGCGTCGACGGCGTTCCCCTGCCGTTCACCGGGTCGGATGGGCCCTCCCGCATCGATGGGGCGGTCGCGACCGGCTACACCCACACCCCACAAGGCGCGACCGTCGCGGCACTCCAGATCGGCATGCGACTGCTCTACTCCCCCGATTTCGCCCGCGTCCTCGACATCCAGACCGCGATCTCGCCCGCCGACCGTCACCAGATCCTCACCGCCCGTCTCAGCCAGCCTCGGCTGGACCCGGCCGCCGTGCAGGCCAGCACCGTGGCGCCCGCCGGATTCAAGATCGGCGACTACACCGGCGACGCCGCGACCATCTACTACGCCTACCCCCGCGCCTCCGGCCCCTACCGGATCACCCGTCAAGCGGTGGTGTGGCGCGACGGCGATTGGCGCTACAGCAGCGAGCTGAACGCCCCGGCGCTGCCGGACACGGCAGACCTGACCGGATTCACCCCGCTGTAGCAAGGAAGACCCTGATGTTCACCACCCGAGAATTTGCCGAAGACCCCGCACTCCGTGGCCCACGCCCGCCGCGCTGGTTTCCGCTGGCCGTAACCACCGTAGTGGTCGCAGTCGCCTCCATCGTCGCGGTCGTCGTGATACGCGACCAACCACGCGATGTCGCGACACCGCCAGCGCCTGACGTACTCACCACCACGGAACCACCGCGCGAGCTGGAATGGAAGTTGATCAACGGCATCCGCTTGCCGTTCAGCGAAGACGGGCCCGCCCAGGTCGATGGTCCGCGCGCGCACGGCTACACCCACACCCCCCAAGGCGCACTCGTCGCAGCGTGGCAGATCGCCACACGGGTTCTGACCGACGCCCGCTACGAGCAGCTGCTCGGTACCCAAGTGCGCGCCGATCTCGGCCAGCAGCAGCAGGTCCGCAACGCGGTCACCCAGACCCGCAACCTGACCGCCGACGAGTTCGAAGCGGCCTTCCGCCAGCCGGTCGCCTTCCGATTCGCCACCTACACACCGATGTTCGCGCGGATCTACTTCGCGGTCCCGTCGGTCAAGGGCGGCTTCGACTTCGTGCGACGCGCCGCGCTCTGGGACGGCAACGACTGGGACTACCAAGTCGATTCCGGCCTCCCCGACTTGCCGAATTCGACGGGCCTGACCGGGTTCACGATGTTCCAGGACAGGGCAGGGCGATGAGCGCGAACACCTGGTCGATCCTGCGGCCTCTAGCGCTCGTGGGAATGCTGTTTGCCCTGTTGGTGGGCCCGGTGGCACTGGTCTCGGCCGAGCCGCCGCCACCGGACATGCCACAGAAACTCTCCGAACTCAGCGCCGAGCAGAAGAGCTGGCGCGACAGCGACGGCGTGATCTGGTGCTCGCAGCATCCCCAGTTCCCTGGGTGCGGGGACAAGTCCGACACTGGTTACCTCTACCCGAACGACGACACCGCGTTCCGCGCTCAAATCAACAACAACGCAACGCAAACCACGATCGACCTGAACCCGGGCAGAGTCGCCGACAACACGATCGGCAAGGCGGTGGACTCGGCCTTCGGCAAGGCCGCCGAATCCATCGGCAAATTCAGCGGTGACCTGCTGGTCGAGTCGATGACCTGGTGGATCGGCACCGACTCGATCAGCCTGTCCTACGCGGGCGTCATGGCGGACAAGGCGCCGGTCCAGAAGGTTGTCTTCTTCATCATGATGGCCGGAATCCTCACCGGCTCCATGGTGATGATGGTGACCCGCCGCACCGAGCCGGGCGCGCAGATCCTGCTCGGCGGAGTCAAATACATCGTCATCTCCTCCATGGCACTGATCGTGCTCTCCGGCGCGATCCACGCCGGAGACGACTTCGCCCACCAGATGATCGACACCGACGCCAACCAGTTCGGCCAGCGAGTCCAAACCATGCTGGGCACCTCCACGATCGGCAATCCGGGCGGGGTGCTGCTGCTGGGCATCATCGCGTTCCTGCTCGGCGCGATCCAGTGGGTGATGGGCTTCATCCGCCAGGCCGGGATCGTCGTCTTGTACAACCTGATTCTCTTCGCGGCGGCTGGACAGCTCACCACCTGGGGGAGGAATTGGTTCCCCCGCATCGCCGCGACCTGCGTGGCGCTGATCCTCTACAAGCCGATGGCTGCCTATATCTATTCGTTGGGCTTCGCGCTCATCGGCGAAGAACAGTCCCTGACCACCTTGGTCACCGGCCTTATGGTGGTCGCGCTCGCGGTGATCGCGCTGCCCGCGCTGCTGAAGTTCTTCGACTTCATGGGCATGAGTGTCAGCGGAGGCTCTGGCGCGCTCGGCCTCGCGGTCGGTGGTCTCGCCGGCGGGGCGCTCGGTGCTGCCGCGGCGATGGGCAGTACCAGCGGGTCGGGTTCGTCGGCTGGCGGAGGTGGATTCGCCAGCTTCATGTCCGCATCCGGCCCCGGTGGAGGCGAGACCGACCCGTCACCGGGCAATGGGGGCACGGCCGCACTGCCGTCTGGTGGTGGACAGGCGCAGCTGGAATCCGGGTCCTCCCCGAAAGCCCTCGGCACCGGTGGCTCCGGGCTCGAACTCGAAGCCGGACCAGGCTCGCAGCCCGAGAATCCCGACGCCTCCGGCACACCCGCCACCCCCAGCGACAGCGGCGGCATCGATCTGGCCGGTGCCACCGAGGCTGGCGGCACCGCGGCAGCCGGCGGCGGATCGGCCGCAGCGACCGGTGCGGTGGGCGCGGCGGCCACCGGCGGGGTCTCCATGGCGGTCCAAGCAGGGCTCTCAGCGGCGAGTTCGGCCGCCGAAGCCGCCGACGACATCGGCTCGGAGATGACCGGTGACGACCTCGGACCACAGCGGCCATGAGCACCCGCACATCTCTCTCGATCAGGACACATCAAAACACCGCACACCAGGCGGCACACGGTAGGGACACGCAATGAACGACACACCCGGCTACGGCGGATTCCGCGAGGTCAAGGGCTTTGGCCTGGGCCGTCTCGGCACCAGCGGCACAGCCATCATCGGGGCCACCGTGGTGGGCCTGGCCTTCACCACCTTCATCGACCTGTTCCTGGCCTTCCTCGGGCTGGTCGTCGCCATCCCCGTGCTGGCGTTGACCATCGTGCCGGTGGGCGACTCGCAACGCACCGTCGTCGAACACCTGACCTGGAACTTCCGAGCGTGGTGGGGTAACCGGCACAACAGCGACGCCTACGCCGCCGACGTCCTCGAAGAAGTCCCGCGCGGAGAGAACCTCCCTGGCGTGCTGGCCCCGCTGATGCCGTTGACCGTCGAAGACGGTCGCGGCGGCACGCAGTGCCTGATCTGGAACAGGCGCACCGGCATCCTGTCGGCGGTACTGAAGGTGTCCCCGGTCGGCATCACCTTGGCCGACAGTGCCGACACCAACGCCTGGGTCCGCAACTACGGCAGCTGGCTGGCCGATCTCGGGTTCACCCCGATCATCTCCTCGGTCGTTTTCACCTGCGAGTCCAGCCCGACCGGCGGTGTCGACCAGCGCGCGTACACCTTGGGTCGGATGGAGCGCGATGGCAAGACTGCACCCGTGCTCGCCAAGACGATCATGAGAAAGGCTGTCGACCAGTCACGTTCGACTACCGCTGATATTCAGATGCGGGTCACGGTGAACTTCGATCTGTCCAAGGCATCGCCGCAACCGGCCACCCTGTCCGAGGGTGCGGCGGAAGTGGTGCGGTGGCTGCCCCGCATCGAATCCGCGCTCGCCGCAGCCGGGGCGACCGTGACCGACCGCGCGTCCACCGCATCGGTGATCCACAACATCCGCGCTGCGTTCGACCCCGCCGTCCGAATCTCGGTCTCCGACACCGCCGACAGCGACGACGAACTGACCTGGGCCGACGCGAGCGCTCTGCGCACTGAGAGCACCAAGGAGGTCTATTACCACGACTCCGGCTATTCGGTCACCTGGGTGTTCAAGAAGCCGCCGACCAGCGTTGTGCGCCACGACATCCTGCTCAAACTGGTCAGCCCAGGACGGTACTACCGACGGTTCTCGATGGTCTACCGGCCATACAGCGCCGCCGCCGCAGCCGACATCGTCGAGCGCGAGATCCAGGGCGGCAAACTCCGCCAGGTCTGGAACACCAAGACCAAGAAGGACGAGACCCAGCGTGAATACGACGACCGAGTGCGCGCGCGTAGAGCCGCGCAGGAGGAGTCGATGGGCGCGGGCCTCGGACGATTCACAATGCTTGTCACGACCACGGTGCGCAGCGAGGAAACGCTGGCCGCTGCCTGCGCCGATGTCGAGGACCGCATCAGCGGCACCAAACTGCGGTTCCGGCGCGTTCGCGGTGCACAGGCCGCCGCGTTCGCGTCCTCGCTCGGCTACGGCATCGAGCCGAGTGCAGGACTCTCGCGCAGCGCCGCGCAGAGGTGGCTGGCATGACCGGCACCAACAACCTGACCGAAGCCGACGCGCGGCTGCATCAGGCGGCAGCGCATGCGGGTTTGGCCGAGCGTTGGTTGGCGAAGCTGGGAGTGGTCCCGGCCTACCGCAAGCAGGAACCGCACGATCCTGACGAACCCGGCCAGGAACCGTTCAATCCGTTCGCCCCCTTCGCATCCCTGCCGCCGATTCCCGACGCGCGCGGCGAAAACCGCCCCTTCGGCGGGTACGCCCACAACGTCGACGCGGGACGCCTGTTCGCGGGCACCACCAGTCAGGTCCAGGGCTTGTACCCCTTCCCAGCTGCCAGCGGCGCCAGGGTACGAGGCGTCCCGTTCGGTCGCCACTTGCACACCGCCGAACCCATCGGACTCGACCCCTCGCAATGGCTCGTCGACGGATTGGTCACCAACACCGGCCTGTGGGTCCAAGGACAGCCCGGCATCGGAAAGTCCACCGCGATCAAGCGGCTGCTCGTCGGACTCGTCGCGTTCGGATTCGCCGCGGTGATCCCTGGCGACATCAAAGACGAATACACCGCGCTGGTTGAGGCATTGGACGGCAAGGTGTTTCGCATCGGTCGCGGCCTACACAGCCTCAACCCCCTCGACCTCGGACCACTGCGCGGCGCGATCGACGCGGCCGTCGGTACCCAACGCGACCAACTGGTCTCCCAGGCTCGCGGCAGGCGGCTCGACCTGCTGGAATCGCTGATCACCATCGTCGGCGGGCAGGACCTCACCGCCACCGAGCGGCTGTTGCTGGCCATGACCGTCGACCAGGCCGACGCTGCCAACCAACGCCACGGCCGGCCCGACCCGACGATCCCCGAGCTTGTTCAGATCCTCGACTCCGCCGCCGAACCGCTGCTGCGCGTGGTGGCTGCCCGCGACGAACACGAATATCGGCGCGAGGTTCGCGAGCTGCGCAACACCCTGGTCCTGTTGTGCGAGGGCCCGATCAAGGGCATGTTCGATCGGCCGTCGAGCTTCTCCCTCGACGCCGATCTGCCCGCGATCTCGCTGTCGCTGGGCGCCGTGGAGGACGACGGCGACGATGTGGTGGCCGCGGCGATGATGTGCGCGTGGGCGTGGTCGGCGGGCCTGATCGAGGGCAAGCAGGCCGCCGGAATCCGGCGCAACGTGTTTCAGCCTCAAGACGAATTGTGGCGCGCGTTGCGCGCGGCCCCCGGATTGGTTGAGAAGTCCGACCGGATGACCCGACTCAACCGCCGACGCGGGGTGGTCTCTGCCCAGTCGACGCACACCATCACCGACCTCGAGGCGCTACCGACCGCGTCCGACCGTGCCAAGGCCAAGGGCATGATCGCCCGCAACGACATCAAGGTCATCGGTGGCCTCGACCACGCCGAAATGGCACGGCTACACGAAATTTCACCGTTCACCTCCGGTGAGAAGGACCTGGTCACGCGCTGGTCCGCACCACCGACGTGGGTGCCCGGTCAGCGCCATCCCGGCCGAGGAAAGTACCTCATCAAATCCGGCGCGCGCATGGGGCTGCCGGTGAACGTCGACCTGACACCAGAGGAACTCGACCTCTACAACACCGACGGTGCCTTCGCAGGACTCAACGGCACCGTCTCCGGACGGAGCAGCCGTGCAGCATGAGCGACCGACTCGGGAAAGGATCGTGATGCGGGAAGTCATCTCCGCACCGGACTGGAACCACGATCCCGGCGCCGCGACCACCGCCATGGTCGTCACGGTGACCGACCATGTGGCGACACTGCCGCACCGCTGGTGGGGACGCGCGCTGGTGTGGAACCCCGAAATGCGCGGCCCGGCAACCACCTTCCGATGGGACCTGCTGTCGGGCATCACCGACGCCACCGACGCCGACCGGATCGCCGAAGCACTGTTCTCGGTGATCCGAGACGAAGGCGCGCTGTACTTCGTTCCCGAGGCGTCGCTGCTGACCGCGAACCTGCTGCTGGCCGCCGCGCGCGGAAGACGCACCCTCAGCGACGTTCTCGACTGGATACACACCGGTGACCTGGACGAACCCTATCGCCTGCTGGATTCCGCCGGGGAAGACGACCCGACCGCGGACCTGGATACCTTCGGCGAGGCACCGGCCGGAGAGCGCGCCGCGATCTGGGCCGTGGTCCGTCAAGCGATGCTGCCCCTGGACTACGGCCCGATCCTGGCCGCCTTGAGCCCGCACGCCCACGCAGGATCGATCATCGACCACGTGCCGCTCTTGGGATCGCGGGCGCTCACCGCCCACCGGGAGATCTTCGTCGTCGAAGTGCCCGGCACCCGCAGCGCGGGCGTGGCCGCCGCACTGCGGGCCGAGCTCCTGCTGGCAGCCCAAGACGCTGGCATGTCGATGCAGGTAGTGAACGTCGGCACCCCGGGAAGGGGTGCGTGATGCAAGATTCCGCGCTGGCATGGGTGTGGATCGCGGCGTTCGCTGTGGCCGGAATCGGCTACGGCGTCTCCCGAATCCACCAACAAGGCACGTCGTGGCTGGTGATCGGCTTGGTCACGGCGGTGCTGGTCCTGGTGTTGAGCGTGTTGGGGTGGGCGGTGCGCAGGGCGTGGCCGCGTGAGACGCCGGACAGGCTGCTGCGTGACAAGCGCCAGATTTCGGACATGCTCGTCAAGCAGGCCGCCCAGAGGGGCGCGGGTCTGCGTGCCTCCATCGAGTCCGCCAAGGGCGTTTCGATGCGGGAGCTGGCCCCGCTGATCGGTCGGCTGCTGGGCAAGGCGATCTACGCCTCCTGGGAGGACTTCACCATCGTGTTGATGGGCCCGCGCAGCAACAAAACCAGTGCCGTTGCGGTCCCGCGCATCCTGTCCGCGCCCGGCGCGGTGATCGCCACCTCGAACAAACCCGATCTGTGGATTCTCACCGCAGCCCTGCGCGAGGCCGTCGGACCGGTCTACGTCTTCGACCCCGGCCGGATCGCCTATGCCGCCCAAACCTGGTGGTGGAACATCCTTTCCGGCATCACGACACTGCGTGAAGCCAAGATGATCGCCGAGCACTTCATCGAGGAGAACCGCGCCGGAGGCTCCGCGCAGAGCGAAGACCCGTTCTTCGCGCCCACAGGAAAGAACCTGCTCGCCTGGGCGCTGCTGGCCGCCGCACTGAGCGGGCGCACCATGCGCGATGTCCTCGACTGGATCGACACCTACTCCGACAAGCCGATCGACATCCTGCACCAGCACGGAAATCGCCGCGCGGGCAACGCCTTCGCCGCAGTTCTGGATCTGCCACCCGAGACGCGAGGCGGTGTCTTCGGTGAAGCTCAGACCGCGCTGGCCTCGGTCCAGGACGAGGAAACCCTGCGTTGGATCACCCCACCGGCCACCTGGGAACAGCCGACCACGGTGAAGATCGCCGAACTCGACCTGTGGACCGTGTTCGCCTACGGGGATGGCCGGGCTCCGACGCTGTACCTGATGACCCAGGAAGGAGGATCGAGCAGCGCAGGCGCGGTGATCGCGGCGATGGTCGCCAAGATCTTCGAACTCGGCGACCTCGCGGCCTCCGCCCACGGCGGACGGGTCGATCCTCCACTGACCCTCGTCCTCGACGAATGCGCCAACATCTGCAAGATCAAACGGCTGCCGAAGTTGGCCTCGCATTTGGGGTCGAAGTCGATGTGCGTAACCGCCATCTTCCAGTCCGAAGCGCAGATCATCTCCACCTGGGGCGCCGACGAAGCAGCCGCATTGTGGGGTGCGTCGACGGTGCGTCTGCTCGGCGCCGGACTCCAAGACGAGCCGTTCCTGCGCAAGATCTCCGGACTGGTCGGCCAGTACAAACCCCGCGAGCGCCGCCGCTCCCAGGGCCCCGGCGGTGTCACCACCTCCAACGACCGCGGCTCACTCGAACCCATCATGCCCGTCGAAGACATCGCCGCGATGCGAAAACACAACGCGTTGCTGATCCGCCAATCCTCCAAGCCGGTGCTGATCGACCTCATCCCCTGGTACACCGAATCCGACAAGGATGACATCGAACGCGTCCGCGACGAAGCCACCCGGGAAGTGCAGAAGGCCGCGATCGAGCATCTGGGCCCGGCCAATCCGGTCGCGAAGGCACTGCGGCGTCGGCTCGACAACAATGCGGAAGCGAGCGCGGCGTGAGCACCGCCGAGTCCTCGGACTCCGCCGTCGCCGAACTGCGTGAACGCCTGGCGACGCTGAGCGAAGCGCTCGTCGAGATGCGCAACCAGAACCGTTTGCTGTCTATGAAAGTCGAGCGGGTCGACGCCACGGCGGCCCGCTCCGCCCAGGGGCTCGACCAGTTCGAAACAGCGCTCGGGGTCCTTGCCGACCGGATGGCCGAGAACACCGGACCTCCCGCAGCCACCGACGCACCACCGAGCACACCCGGACCGACGGCAGCCGCAGTGATCGCCCCCGCTGACGCGGGCGTAGACCAGATCGACATGGAGGTGCTGCTGGACTGGGTGATCGGCAATGTCGGTGAATGGGCACAACGCAAGTTGCCGCGCTCCGCGACGAGCACCGCCAACGGTGCGATCTGCTGGTGCTCACAATGGTACGAACACCCCGAGGCGGTCACGGTGCTGTGGTCACTACGCCGCGCATGGCTCGAAGCCGTCGTACAGCCCGGCGCCGCAATGGCCACATACTTCCGCGACTTCTTCTATCCACTCTTCAACACCTTGACCAACTCAGTCGGACCATTCTACGCCTGCACTCCCGACAACCACGATCCGGACGCCAAATTCGTTCCAATCATCCCAGCGACTTCCAGGCGATAGAACCCCGATCTCGCCCCGAATACGAACGAGGCTACTGACAAGTTGCCGTAGGGTCCTGGAATCGGTCGGTCGGCACCGACCCGACTTTCGCCTCTATCCCGACCTGTGTCAAACCTCTCGGCGATTCCGTTGTCGCGGTGGGGATACGAGGAGCGGTCATCGTATTGGTTCCGTTAGAGTAGGTTGTGAGGGATTCCTCGAAGGACCACACGGTGACCGCTCTGACGTTGATGCGTCGAGCTCGATCACCATGCGCGACACCGCTATTCGGGACTCATCAGGCATGCTCCCCGCCTCGTCCAGGAAACGTTGACGCGGTAATCCGTCGGGGTGGCATACCGGGCCGGTAGGCACCACCGAGGCGAGCGTCCAGTCCCCCACTTCCCTTCGGTCTCAACCTCTCAAGTCTCAACCTCTCAAGTCTCAACATCTCAATTGGAGCTATGCTAGCCGCAACCGATTTAATACTGGCGACGGTCGTCGCCACTGCTTGAAAGCCGTGGCGACGACCCTTCCGCTCCCACCCCTAACGTGGCCCAACTAAACGCGGCCGCCTAGAATCCGGCCGCCGTGTCGACCGCTAGACACAAGGAGATTAACTTCTGATTTTAATCACCTTGCGCCGCGTACTCCAACAGCAGATCGATCATCCTTTCCGTAAGAATCTGATTGTATTGAGTCGGAATCCGGTCAAGAGAAGGGCCCCCGTCGACAAGGATTGATGGAAATTCGGTCGCCGCAATCATATAGCCCCAATGAAGTGACGAAGTGGACTTGCCCTCAAAAAACCTGTCAAGCAGGAATTTGTCGAATCTCCGCAATGGTTCACCACCCAGCGCCACGTCGAAACCGGCAATAAAAGAGACGGCTGACGCGTACCTGTCATCAAGTATGTACATCCTGCGAGCCTTTTTCAGATACCTGCAGAGTTCACCGAGTTGCATACGTCACTCCTCCTCCAACTGAAATGTTAGATATTCGCCATATTCACCCCACTGGGCGATGTAGTCCTCAAACCGCATTCCCGCCGGTCCTGTAAACGCATCGTAGACTACCGGATTTCCTTCGTCATCTTCCTTGATCACGACGTAGTGATGTGTCCACTCACCATTTCGGTTGTAGGAGTGGATGGAAGGCCCGGTCGATTGCGCGCCCGGAAGAACGGATTCGACACGATAGACGCCGCCACCGATCTGAGCATGAATCTGCTTGGCCGCATTATGGCAATCCGAGGGCGTCGGTGTCGGCCAGTCTAGCTCGGATGGACTCGGTGATTTCGACGGCGTTGGTTCAACCTTGCCCGCTTTCGGATCGGCTTTCGGTGTTTCTTTACCCTTGTTCGTGTCGTCGCCGCCCGGTTTACCGCCGCCCGGTTTACCGCCGCCCGGTTTATCTCCCGATAGATCGAAGGAATTGACGGGATCAGCGTTTGCATAATCGTAGGCATTGGCTGATCCGCCCGAGACTGGATCAACTTGGAGGAATCGCCCCAATGCCGGCATGTAGGTGCGGGAGCCCATCTCAAGCACTTGCTGGCCTCCGAGATGTTCAACTGGCACCGTGTGTTCGCCCAACCAGCCGAAGTCCATGCCGCCCTCAGCTGTTGCCGGGATCGGAATCTTTCCAAATACTCCTGATACCGGATCAATGTTCTGGCCGAAGGGGTCATACAGGTGGATTGATCCCGTCCGAGCGCCAGCTGAGTCGGCGGTAAACAGAATGTCTCCGTGAATATTTGGGTACGCCCAGTTGCTCGCGGAGTTCGGAGCGTAATTCTTCGTGAAAACTACTCCACCGGATAGCTTCACCACCCTTTGGCGCAAGTTTCCTGCGCTATCAAGAATGAACTCCGGACCGCTCGTATCGGAGGTGAACCCATAACGAGTCACCTTGTCAGGTTCTCCACCGCCAGTGACCGTTCGTACAGCAATGCGGTCATCGACGTCTCGGGTGTAGGTAACGCTGCGGCCATCCGCCGTTTTGGTGGTCACGTGCCGTAGTGTCGAGTCGTATCCGAGCGTGTCAGTACCGACCTGCACGGAATTTCCGTAGCCGTCGTATTCAAGTGACAAGGTGGTCGCGCCAGTTGTCGATATCAATCGATCGGCGTGGTCATAGCAGTATCGTGTCGTTGCGGCAGGTCCGCCGTTGTAGCTGTCCGTCGATGCCGTGCGGTTTGTATTCAGCCCAGCCCTCTGATTCGGGCCGCACCCGTTGTCGGCCTCGAACGAATACGTAAGCATGTGATGCGGCACCGATGCCGAGACGAGGCGTCCTACGGAATCGTAGGTATAGGAAGAGCGGTAAGGTTCCGCGACCGTGGAATCGGAGATCTGCTCATCAATAATGCGCTGGTCCTGCGACCGAGTGGCAGAACTTGTCACCGACGAACCCGGAACCTGCCAGGTAAGCGCTGACACGGAAGACGCGTCGTTGCGATTGATCTGGAGGTTGGTTCCGTTTCCGTACGAAACTGTGCGGAGCTCTCCTACCTGGTAAGAGGGTACAGCAATCGAAGTTCCGTCCAGTTCTGTTCTGATCAGCTGTGACGCATCGTTCCAGCGGAAATTCAGACGAGACGTGGTGCCTTTGATGGTGCTCGTCTCGCTGGTCTTTCTCCCTGCCAGATCGTAGGCGAAGACGGTCGTGACACCGGAGATATCGGTGTATTCGATCACCCGGCCGAGCAGGTCAACCTTTGCAGTTGTCGAGCCGCTAGAATCGCTGGACCTCTGCTTAGACGGGTCACCACCGACTGAGTAATCGTAGCTAACGGAGCGGGCCGGTTGATCACCGATAGCGGGGTAGGCCCTGGTGGAGATTCGACCCCGGGCATCGTATCTGGCACAGGCCCATGGCTCTGTATTGACCCGTGTCGCCACGACGCGCCCTACGCTGTCATACACTGTTTCGATCGTGCTGTATACACCGGCCGAGTCTTTCGCGCCGCGCACAATCTTCGCGCGGCCGCCTTGACTCACTGCAGCGGATTCGGATTCACAGGGATTCGCGCGTGTTTCGTTGTCACCGTAGTAGGTCGATGTCCCTCGTTTGTCGGGATCGGAGGGGTCGCCTGCGGGAAGCGCTGACGCAAGTTGCCGCAAGAAGCCTTGACCAGGCTGTTCGTACAAGTACCGTTCTGTAAGGTTAACTCCGCTCGGGTCGACAGACTTCGAGGTCACCAAACCGAACACAGCATCGATATCGCGAGCTTCGTCGGAGTAGCTGGTGGTCTCCACCTTTGACGGCGCGCGCTCCGCTCCTCCCGACGAGCTGAATGTCGCCTTGGTGGTTTCCAACCCATAGCGCGGTGCCAACTTGTTGCCAGGCACAGTGACCGCCGCGCCGCTGCCGGGCTCAGTCCAAGTGAACGACAGGGCACCGCTGCTGCCGGACCGGTTGTAGTAGTCGATTCGAACCCGATGCCACGTCTCGGCCGTGGCATTAGTGTGTGTGCCGCTGATGTTCGTGGCGGGCTTGTCTGACCAGCTATCAACGGTCAGGACGTCATCGATCCACAGTCTGACGCCGTCGACAGCGGTGAATCCGAGAGTGTATTCACCTGCTGCCGGGAACTTGATCTCTCCGGTGAATCTGGCGGACCATCCGGCGGTGTTGGCGACTGGCGGGCTGGTTCCCCAGTTTCCTGTCAGCGTGCCGTCGGCGGTGCCGACGCCGGTGTGCCATTCCTGTGGAACGCCTGCCAAGAAGGGGTTGTCGTAGAACGCAGCTTCGAGACCGACAATGTTCTCGTCGTATGCTCTCCGGTCGTGCGGCATCGCAGGTGCGCATTCGGGTTTCGGTAGCTGACCGTTGAAGCACTCAGTAGGGGCTGGCCCAAAAATATCGGTAGGCCTGTCTGCATGGTCGTATACAATCGTCGTACGGCGACCGGCCGCATCGACTGTCGCAGTGGGATCATCTTTGGCGTTCCACTCCGAGCGGGTCGTGTCTCCAACAGCGTTGGTCTCTGTGATTCTTCGACCGGCGTCGTCCCAGATAAAAGTACGGTCGCCGTAGGTGTCGAGACCGGATACATCGATGACTGCCTTCTTGTTGGCGATTTCGTAGCGATATAAATGCGCAGCCCGTGCGGCCATATCGCGGCCATGATGCGTTGGTGCGGTGACGCTGATCGCTCGCGAATGTGGCGGTCTTGTACCCGAGTTGTCGTCGTAGAACGCATCGTATTCGACGGTCGTTCGTTCGTAACCGGGTACGATCGCGCCGATCGCACGGAGGTCGACGGCGAGAGGCTCCCGGATTTCGTTCAGCTCGCCGACACTGTTGATTGCCTGCAGCTTCTTCTCGGTATTGCTACCGGCTTGGTCGTAAGTCTGCTTTGCTGCTTCGAGGTTCAGGTAGCTATAATCCCAGATCTCCGAGCCCGGGTTCTCGATCCGAGCCAGTGCCCCGACCATGTACCATAGACGGGTTTCTGTGCCATCCCAGTACTTGATTCTGCAAAGCTTCTGCGCTGGCGCGTGGTGTGATCCTGTCGGCCCCGATGCACCGCCGTAGCAGTTGTTGCTGTTGTCGGTGTTGTAGTGCAGCGCGTGCGTCCGCCCCGTCACTGGGTCTTTGATCTGAGTCAACCGCGCAGGATTGCCAGAATACAGGTACTGCAGCGACGCAGGTTTCTTGCTGTCTACGACATTCGAGACCGCAGCCAGTGTGCCATCGACGTTGAAGATCGACACGACACCGTTTTTCGTGACCGACACGCGGCCACCGCCATCGACTGCGAGGATGCCGTCTTCACCCGCGGGCGGGGCATAGCCACCTGCCGATTCTTTGGACCATCCATGTTTGCCGCCAGCTGCGTCGGTGAGCACGACAGATCCGTCAAGCATCTCCGCGGTGACGAATTCGCTGCCCATCAGGCCGAGGGTCCATCCGCTCGGAAGCGGGGACGGATCCTGCGCATACAGTTGGTCGGTCGTGACGATCCGCGGGCTCCAATTGTGCGTGCGCGAGGTGGTGCCGGTAGTGCTCTTGGCCCACAACACCATCTGAGGCTTCGCTGTCGTGCGGTGGTACAGCTCGACCTTGATCGGAACCCGCTGCCCAGCAACCAACGACACGTCAGTAGCCTTCTTGGGGCCCACCGTCGTAAACGCCGACCCGACCGCCGTGGCGTTCTGGCTTTCATAAGCCACGGCGTTGTCAACCCAGATCTTCGCGCCATCAGCGTGACTACCCGCAAAGCTGAAATCGCCGCTCACCGGCGCCTGGAAGTGACCTTCCCAGCGGATGACGAACCATTCTTTGTCCAGCGCAGCTGGCATCGGGTCTTCCTTCCATGGAAGGTTCTCCGATACGTTGCTCCAGACATTGCCCCAGTCCAGGTTCACCTGTGCTTCGCCACGAACCAAGACGGGCGTCGCATCGGCGACACCGTCATGGTTGGCATCATTGAAATACGAAGCCCTAACACCGTGACCGTCACCGCCCTGGCGCGAGTTGTAGGCAAAGGTCACCCCTGCCTTGCCGCCCAATGATTCGAATGCCGGTCCGGAAGCCGACGTCATCGCGTTGCCGTTGAAGAGGTTGACGGTCACCGGCCCGAATTCATCCGTCGGTGCCGGGCCTGGCACGCCGATCCTTTTGTCGAGTGTGAAGTGTCGGACCCAGTTCTGCGGCGAGGGCGATGACCCGCCCGAAGGCACCGTGGCAACCGTCCAGGTGTAGCGGGCTCCGTCGGCGAGCACGTTCTTCGGGATCGTCCACTTCGGAGTGGAGAGACAGCCTGAGTCGACGACGCTGCCGGAGCGGCCGTCGAACCCGGTAGAGATCTTGAAGCAGTACTTTGTGCCCGACGGGCCCGCGCTGACCTCCAGGGTCGGCATATCGGTCGCGACAACCGCGTCCTCGACAGGACTGACAGGGTTGACCTGCGGACCGGCCGGCGGAGGCGTGGTACCGCCACCGTCGGTGTAGTCCACGACCAATGCGGCTTGCAACTGCTTGTAGGAGTAGATGTTGGTCTCGGTGCCGCCGAGCATCAACCACAGGTTTTTGTCCGTCGCACCCACCTGGTCACCGACCGCAGTGACCAGCGCCTGGGAAGTCAGCGACCCATTCTCGCCGATATTGGCCGCAGCCAGTTCGGCCCCGCGCGCGTTGTAACCCAACGGGGTCGTGGCCCGGAACAGCTTCACCTCCGAAGCAGCCTTCTGCTCGGCTGCGGTCGAGGCCAACTTCAGATCCATCCGCGCCGAGGTCACCGTCTTGCCCGCCAAAGGGGTCAGGTCGTAGCGCAGGGCCGTGCGCCAGAAGGCGTTCTGGCCGATCACGTTACGGGCATTGCCGGTGCGGATGCCGCAGCTGAAACTGCAGGGCACACCGCCCTGGTTGTAGGTGACCGCTTCAGACTGCTGCCCGAAACCCCACGTGTAGGTCGGGTCGACCACGATAGGGAACTTGCGGGCCTTGTCGGTGAGCCACTTCTTGTCCACCGACACCGTCAACTGCCAGGCATCCCCGGCACGTTTGACCTCGTAGGAGCCGCCAGTAGTGGCCGGGCCCTTGCGGTCTTTGTCTTTGACTTTTGTGTCGCTCAGGTTGCCGGCGGAGTCCCAGACCTCGATCGGCGGCAGCGCCGCGACGAGTTTGCCAGACTTGTCGGTGATCTTGACGACCTTGCCGTCGACCTTCGGGGTCAGGTCGCCGGTGTCGAGGGTGAACACCCATCGACCTTCACCGACTGCCGACTTGTTCTTGAGGATAATCGATTCCTTCACCGAGTCCGCGGTCACCTCGTAGGTGACGTCGGTGTTCGGCAAAGCGTTGGAGTAGGTGGCTTTCGAACCGTCGACCTTGCGGCCGGATTTGCCGGCGCCGTCGAGCTTCAACGTCACCGGGACGCCACCTTGGCTCACCTTGAACAACGCAGGATCGTTGGCGAACTCCGCCAACTCGACCGCTGCATCGGTCCGCACCGGGCCGACTTTCTTGGAGTCTTTCTTGTCGACCAGGCGGGTATCGACCGGGGCCCACCCGCCCTTGCCGTCAGGGACTGCCAGTGGATCCTCGGACAGGACCAGGGTCTTGGTGCCGTTGGCGTTGGTGAACTCGATCGAGTTCTCGCTACGTCCGGTTTCTTTCGATGTCTTCGGATCGAAAGAACTCTTGCCCGAGGGCTTGTCGCCACCGGCCAGCAGCGGCGTGAAGTCGGCTTCCTGCGCCGGAGGCTGCTTTTCCGGTTTCGACTTCGCTTTCGACAGCATCAGCGGCATCGTCCGCGGGTCTTTGCCCTTGGGTGCCGCAGCGGCCTGTGGGGCGGCCACGACTTGGGTCACTGCCGCGATGAACAACATTACCAATATCACCGACCACGCTACGGCGCGGCGGAATATCCATAGAACAGGCAGCCAGCGCGCTAGCGCGCTGTGCCGTTGACGAATACTCATCACACTCCACACACGAAAAGCCCCGAACATCGGGGCATTTCAACACTATGAACATCAACAGCTGAAAGATTTCCAGGAAGCGAACCGAAGATCGTGCAGCACGTGCGCTATGGCTATGTCCGGGTCACTCGGGCGACCCTTTCGCCTCGAGGACCCGGACATCACCATTCAATCTTGCAGGTCGCACCCTTCGTCGAGCCTGGGACCTTCGGCTGCGCAAGGGAATAATGCCAAACCTGCGGCGATAGCACACCCACCCACGTGTCATTCGTCGGGTTGCGCCAGTTGATGACGATCACTCTCAACAGGCCCCAACAAATCGACAGAACGGCCTCGATATTGCCCCGCCCCGAAATCTCTCAGTAGACATCACTCTGCCACTGAAACCTCCGCGTTCACCATGCCGTCGAACTGACCATGCCGACGGTTCAAAACACCCACATCACATGTTAGGGACTCCGCCACACTCGCGGGTCCCGAGGACCCGACCCATCCTTGCCAGCTGCAGAGGCGTGTTCGGCGACACTCGAAACAGAGGCAAAGTCGACAACCGTCGCCATGTGCCTGAGGACCGATTGCGTGCGGTTCGCCTTGACAGCGAATCCGACGCCGTGCTCCCCTACCGCTTCACGGTACCGTCGGACAGATGCTTCGATGTCGATCGCGTTGTAGACCAGCGCCGAGTCGGTTGCATCGATACCGGCGGATGCGACAGCATCGAAGAGCGTGTCCGCGTGGACGTTGTTCGATGCCCAGTCGAATCTGGAAACGGTAGCCAACGACTCTGCCACGATCGGATACTTAGGCACAGCGTTTCCCTCCCCCGGACATCGAATCCAAGCCGGCCTTCGCGGTTCGGAGCGCTCGTTCGAGGCAGGCAGGAGACTCGGAGATGTTGACCCGGACTCCGGCCCCACACGGATAGAGTCCGTTCCAGGCGGCCTCGCTTCCGCCGAACATCAGGGTCGGGTTCAGCTTCAGCCGAAAATTGCGGCCAATGCTGTTGCAAGCGGCGACGAGATTCTCGTAGCCAATCGTTCGGCCGACGGGCACATGGGCGGAGTATCCGGCATGGGGCTCGATCTTCGTCAGATCGCACTCGCCTGCGATCCACGATTGCTCGATCACCTCCCAGCCCGATGCCAGTCTGCCCATCAAGGTGCCAAAATGCGCGATCATCGATTCCGCGAGGGAGGAAATTGCGTGTCCTGCGTCGGCTCCTACATGAGCACCGACCCAGCCGACATCGGCGAAGGCGTCCTCCTCGCCGGCGTCTCGGCTGTAGTCCCCGATTGCGAGCACATACGAGGTCGATACGAGCGACCCATACGGATTGAGGCAGTAGGATCGCGCGAATCGGCTTTGGTCGATGCTCTCGATGAGTCGATCGTCCCAGGAAACGACGACTCCTGGCCTCAGGCCGGGTAGTGATAAATCCTTGCTTGCCGTGAATGTCACCACACAACGCTCAAGGTTCGCATTTCGAAGCTTCTCACCGAGGGCCCTCAACGGTAGACCGTGAGATCGATGGCCAATCTGGAACGCGGTGTCGAAAAACAGGTATCCAGGATCGATGTCCGGCTCATGGAACATTCTCCCCGAGACGCCGTTCGGCATTACCGAGACCAAGGCGATGGGTTCCGGTGTCTCGTCGGGGACCGGAAAGGTGTTCCCATTTTCATTATAATAGAGAGCAACTGGCATACCGTTCACGGCACGCGATTGCTCGAAGATGTAATAGGATGGGAGCGGCAGCGCCACACTGAATCCGTTCGCAGCGAGAAACTCGGTGACAAGACTAACCGCCTCGGTCGCTCCCTCAGTGAATCGGACGTTCGAAGGTGCGACTTCTACATTCCACATCCTGGAGAGAGCGTGTGCAACCACCGCCCGCTCCTGATCTTGCCAGGCACCACTATAGTCGACCAGTCTGGATCGGTACCACTCCTCGCCCAGGCATTGTCCGAGCATAAGGAGCGAGTCCTCGCTGGGATCGACCAAGCATCGCCCTTGTCCGATTTGACTCGAGCCAGAATCGACACCGGCTCTCACTTCCTTGTACACGTCGACACATTCGGCATTTACGGTGCTCATAGAGCAAACTCGCGATCGAATTGGGATACCATTTCCGAGAGTTCTGTCAGACTTTCCTGGATTGCTCCGAGGAGCCAATCGGGGTCGGCTCCAGCGTGGCACTCACACGCGGTGACATCGATCCGGAACGAGGCACGCTGGCCGACTTTCTCGAACCAGCAATTGAAGGTGATGCAATCGTTTGTCACGCTGTCCTCGCCCAGCACACGGGGTAGCGCTGGCGCGGTCTGGCCTTGGGATCCTTGCACTCCGAGGAAATTCAGCAGAACCCGCGGTCTGTTCAGTTCACCCGTCGTTTCGCCGAGACGATAGCCCCACTCCACCCTCTTCTCGATAGGTGTAGACGCCCGACGAATCTTGATGCCAGATATCGAGGAATGCCACGCGTTCAGGTCCCAGGGCGTTGGAGCCACTGAGGTGATCCCACCTACTGCGACCGGCCACTCGACTGCGTACCAGCCGATTCCGGTCTCGTCGGGAAGCCCTAGACTGGGAATCCCCGCCCTGCCGTGACCTTCGAGCAGGATTTCGCCGGTGGGCAGGAATTGCTCGACGCCGGATGGTCGGCTCTCCATCGCGCGAACCACAGCAACCACGACGATGTCGAGCAAGTCACCGCCGAGCAGGTCGGCGTACCCACTATTCGCGACGAACACGAGGCCGTTCTCGAAGTCCAATCGATGGCTTGTGTGCACGAAGTGCCCGTGTGGCTCATGTTCTGCGCGTGTATACGCCCCGCCGTGCCGGCTTCGACCGAACGCCTGGTCCAATGCCTGCGAATGTGCGTACCAATCGATCTCGCGCACAAGCGCGCCGGTGCTGGTGGACGGCCCCTCACCTGCCATAACCGCCCTCTCGACGATTCGCCAGGACACCGGGTCCATGACCAGATGCGATACAACGAGCACGACATCGGCTCCGCCGTCCGGTCGCGGCACGACACCGGCGGCGAACACTTCACGCTCGGAGTTCTCCCGTGCCCAGACTTCCTCGAGAACGGAATCGGTTGCGGTCCCGACCGGGAACTCCAGGACGCGCAGCGCGGACTCATCTGCGCGCGAGTCCTCCGCGGTCACTGTGAACGTCAGAGTGGGGACGGCGTCGATGTCTGACTCGTCCGGGGACACCAACTTGGCGGCCAGGAGCGGATGTGCATAGCACAGCGCAGCGAGTCGGCGCCTAACCTCGCCGGGGCTGGCCTGAATCGAGTAGACCTGCGAGTAGCAGAACCGAAGGAGTTTCCCTAGGTCTCGCCCGGCCGCCTCCCACGCCGCGATCGCGATCGGTGGAAGCTCGACAGACAGCTCAGCGCCGTCCGCTATCCAATCAACTTCGCTGATCCCTAGCCCCTGGTCGCGGTCGTAACGAGCGTTCGGATCCACTCCGAGATGCGTCACTGTGACATCGATCAGGCGTGTACTGGCGCGGAGGTCTGCTGCTGCCACCCGCCAGCCCCGGACGTGCATCCGGGCAACGACGTCGATAGTCGACAGGCTGTCGCCTCCGAGCTCGAGAAAGCTCGCCGCCAGGAGGGACCCCGGGACATGGTCGGCCAGAACCTCTCGCACGGTCTCGGCCAGAACCTCGTGGCCGGGACCGACGACGAAGTCATCGGACAGTGAAGCGTCGAGAGCATCAGGCTGTGCTGGGTGAATCGCCACCTGCGACCAGACCGCATCCCAGTCGACCTTGCCGTTGACGTTGTATTCGAGCGAGTCCACCGCCGTCAGTCGGGCGGGTACGTGGCTCGCAGGAACATGTTGGCCGAGTTGCCTCCGTATTTCTGAGATATCAGAAGAGTTATCAGCGACCAGGACCACCACGGCTTCTAGCCTGCCGTCCATGGACACACGGGCCGCACAATGCTGGATGCACGCCAGGGCCAACAGGGATTTCTCCACCTCGGCGAGGTCAACTCTGTTCCCGCGGATCTGGACCTGCCGGTCGTTGCGGCTTGCGAACACCAGCCCGTGGACGTCATCGATCCAAACCAGATCGCCGGTGGCATAGGCCGCGAGGGCGCCCACTTCGTTGACGAGCTGCCGCAGTGTCGGGTCGATGGTGCGACCGCCCGAGAGGTAACCCGTCATCAGTTGGTCTCCGTAGACAACCAGTTCACCGACGTCGCCCGGCCGGACCGGAATACCGAGCGCATTGACGACCAGTCCGGCAACCCCTGGCAGAAGTCTTCCGATCGGTGCAGACACCCCGATGTCCCGACCCGCTGGTGTCTGCGCAGCCGCAGCTGGGAATTCATAGAAGATTGCGGTGTCGACCGTGTTTTCGGTGGGACCATAGGTGTTCGCGAGAACGTCGGTATGCCGCCGGAGTTGCTGCCACAGCGACAGGGGAACGGTTTCGCCACCGAGCAATACTGTGGTTGGACCGGGCTGGGTGTCTGACCACAGTCCCGCAGTCAGCAGCGCCTGCGCATGAGACGGCGTGAGGTCGATGATCTCGATTTGATCGGCAGCCAGGCGGAACGCCAATTCCTCGGGGTCTCGCCGCTGCGCTTCGGAATAGACGTGGGTGTCGTAGCCCACGAGCAGAAAACACAGCTGCTCATAGAACGCGTCGAATCCGAACGATGCGGTGATCGCGGCGCGGCGCGGTGCCGCGCCGCGCCTTGTATCACAGAATCCGGGGTTGTGGAGGGTGGAAATCTGTGTGCTCAGGAACCGCTCGAGCGCGCTGCGACTCACCGCCACGCCCTTGGGCACGCCGGTGCTTCCGGAGGTGAAAATGACGTACGCAGTGTCAGCCCAGTCGATGGTGTGCTCATTCGGCACAACTGGCCGCGGATCGGTGTCTCCCACGGTGAACACCTCGACGAAACCATCTCGCCCCTCGCCGCCGACGCTGTCTGCAGGCACGGGGAGTTTCGTTGCTGAGTCCGTGCGGACGATGTACTTCGGTGTTGCCAACTCGAGAATCTGTCGGATCCGTGCCGGCGGATGCGCTTGGTCGATCAGAGTGAAGGGACGTCGCGCCTGGAGCATGGCCAGAATGGTGACCAGAGTTTCGAGCCCGCGGCCGGCGACAACAGCTGTCAGCTCGCAGTCGTCGATCACCGACTCGAGGTAGCTGCGCCTGGACCGGACGTGTGCGAACAAGTCAGTGCTCAGAAACGATCGGACTGCACCCGACTCTTCATGAGCCGTAACTGTCGGTGCCTGCGGCATTCGCTCGATCAGGTCACCACGCAGTATGCAGTCGAGGGAAATACGTGCTGCCGCGCGGGGACCCCCGATGGCTTCCCACTGCGCTGCAGCGTAGAGCGGAACCTCACGCAAAGCGAGATCGGGAGATGCCAGCCAGTTTCGGCAGAACGACACGAAGTCATCCAGGGCCAGGATCGGCTCGCCAGGCTCGTGACCAATGACACGCGGCAGGGTCAAGGTCAGTTCACCAGCAGGTCCGAGATCGATCTGCAGTCCACCGGGCTCCCGCGGACCGGTCGCGATCGACACGCGATCGGCGCTCGACGTCGAGCCGAAGAAGGTCCTGATGTTGATCCCGATACCCGCCAGCAGCCGTCCGTCGGCACCGTCCACTCGTGCAACGAGTTCCTCTCCTCGGAACCTCGAGTGCTTGCCGACCTCGCGGAGTACCGTGGCGGTCCGGGTTGCAAGGTCGTAGAGTGTGTCGGTCCCTTCGTCAGTGGCGATCTGGATCGGTAGAACATTCACCAGCATGCACGGCACGGCTGCGAGTGTCGGAAACCTCACGCGGTTGCTGAACGGCATTGCGAAGGTCACTCTATCGATGCCCAGACGATAAGCGACGAACCCCACGTAGAGTCCGGTCAGAACCTCAATCCGATGGCAGCCTACCTTTTTCGCCGTCAGTGTCAGCGAATCCATGACCGACTGGTCGAGGATGTGCGAATCCGAAAGATCACCAAGCTGAACTTTCCGACCGCCCCCGTAGGGGTTCTCGACCTCTACATCGAGGGTGTTCCGCCAAAACTCCCAGTCGCGGTCATAGTTCTCCGAGGATCGATAGTTCTCCTCGGAAACGAGTTCGTCGGGAACATTCTGGTCCGGATCGTACGGATCGTACGGGAGGACACGATCGGGAGCATACCCGCGCGCGAGCTCCCGTTCGATCCGATCCTGAATCAGACTCGCGCCGAAACCGTCGATAACAATATGGTTGTACATCTGGACGCAGGCCGCTTTGTCCGCGCCGAGAGGAATAACCGCAATCGAGAAGAGGGGAACGTCGATGGTTATAGCCATGGAGGGCGCATTGTGGCCCAGCAGTGTTCTCGCCGCGTCGATCGCGTCGGATGTCGAGCCAATGTCGACATCCGACACGAGAACGACACTATCCGACGGGTCGTGCGTTCGGGTCTGGACGATCCGCCCCGCATGTTCACCCTCGCCATGGTGGACTCGCGTATACAGGATCGGTACTTGACCGACCACCCGTCTCGCTGCCTCGGCGACACTTGAGGCGCTTGCCTCGTAGATTGACAGTTCGCAAACCACCCACACACCAGGATCATCCGAAAGCTGAATCGCATTCCAAATTGCTTCCTGTGCTGCGGTTAGTCGAAATACCGACTTGCTCATGAGCCAAACTCCCCCTTCAACACCGTTGTCAGCAGATCGACAGTCGATACCTCAGCCTCGTATCAGCTTTGCCACTGAGTCCACAGTTAGTTCGATACTCTCCATATTGTTGTCGACAACGTTGAAACGACGCGAGATCCAGTCGGCCTGCTGATAATCGCTGTATCGGTGCAGGCGCCATCGAAGTGCATCCCGCTCTTCCTGATCCGCGTGGACCCGCTGGCTGTGCACATCCGGTTCGACGTGCAGGGAAATCGGGAGCAGCCGAACCCTCGATGAGAGTCCGTTGCTGATCTCGTCCCAGTATTCCTCGACCAGAATGGTCTGAGGGACCACGATCAAGGAGCCGGGAACCTCAGTGGCGATAGAAGCGATGAGCTCCACCGATACACGTCGCCATGCACCCCATTCCTGAAAATCTCTTCGGGCGGAAATTCTCTGCAGACAGGACCGCAGAATGGATCCCACTTCCTCAGGATCAACCGTGACCGAGTCCGTAAAAGTGGCCGCAAGCCTCCTGGAAACGGTAGTCTTCCCGGCGCCGAACGCACCGTTCAGCCACACCACGGTAGTGGATTCAGTGGTCGCAGTATCTGAACCAGCTATTTGATTCATTACTTCCTTTCACTTTTCGACGGGCCCGTCCCTGAGGCCGCTTTCAATCGGCAGCGAATACGATAGAGTTATATGACAGCAACTCCAGATGTTCGCTGATGGGCTGACCTGACCACAGTGTAGCGATGACGTCTCCCGCCGACACTTCGGTCCCCACTTCGACTTTGAGCTCGATTCCAGCCACCGGGTCGATGCAATCATCGATCGCCTCCTTGGCGGACCCCAGCGTCGCCGCGATCTCGGCTATTCCCAGAGGATCGATGCGTGCGACAATCCCAGATCTTTTCGCGTGCACCGGCCGACGCTCCGGCTCTAGCGATGAGAAGTAGAGCTCCGGATCGTCGACAAATTCTTTGTCTGCGCCCTGTGCCACCAGCCATCTGTCGAAGGTTGCAACCGCGTCGCCATTTTCAATTGCCGTCGTGATCTTGCGATCCGCATCTGCTGGATCGAATGATGCCACCTCCAGCAACGCCCGGCAAACAGCATAGACCTCTTCGCGCAGTGTGGGATGCGCCGAGTGGCCGCCGAGAAATCGGCGTGCCTCGATTACCTCGAGCAGGTTCCCGACACAGTATCCCGCAGGCGAATATATTGCGGAGTAGACGATCTTCGATTTGATCCCGTATGCGCGTGACAGAGCGTCGATCAATTCACCCAGTCCCCGCGCGGAGGCTTCGTCACTCACCAGCCCGGCCTCACCCCATTTGATGTGGTAGACGACTCGGGTGGATCCTGCGGCGACCTTCTTCGACACGATGCTCGCCGCGATCAGGGCGGCAGACTTGACTGCGCCACACAGATCGCGCACGCGGTAGGTGGCCGAGTCACCGGGACACAAATCCGCCGTCTGGCTGCCGATGACCAGGTTGCTTCGGGCGAGGATACTCTCGAGCTCGGAATGCCCCAGTTGCACTCTGAATCCTGGAATGCTGGCCAGTTTGTCGGCAGTACCCCCTGCCAAACCGAGCGCTCCCCCGCTGAGCTTCAGCACCGGGATCCCCATCGCAGAGATGACGGGCAACGCTGTCAGCGACACTTTATCTCCGACGCCGCCGCTGCTGTGCTTATCGACGGGTACGGGTCCGGAACGAGGTCCCGATTCCATCTGTCGCCCGGACGCGATGTAGGCATCCGTGAGTGACTTCACCTCATCGAAGTCCACGTCGCGGGCCGCGAATGCACCCAGCCATGTCGCGATCGTCAGGTCCGACACGGTCCCGTCGATGAATCCGGCAACCGAGCCGCGAACGTCGTCATCGGACAGCCGTCGCTGGTCGAACATCTTCTCAATTGCCGTGACGACGATTCGATCCTTCACGGCCACCTCACCGCGTCTCGTCTGCGAACACTGCACGGCTGCCTGCGATCTCGGCGGCGCCGGCCGCGATGACCCCGATCGCCGCGAGCAGGTCGCTGTCGGCCGATGTCAGCGCCGGAATCAACATCACCGAGTTCGACTGCCTTCGAACGATCACGCCCCGGTCGGAACAGAAACGCGACAATGTGACTGCATCGTCGTCGGTGTCCAAATGCACCGAGACGCAGGAGCCGAAAGTGTGGTGTCTGACGCCCTGGTCGGTGAATGCCTCACTGGCATCTGCAACGACCTGAGCGACCCGACCAACACGGGACCACACGCCGTTGTCGTCGAACTCTCTCAGAGAAGCGATCGCGGCCTCGGCGGCGAGTGCGTTGCCCGACATCGTGTGTCCGGCGAACACTCGAGCAAGAAGCGCCAGCTCGTCGGCGATCGAGCTACTCGTCAAGGTGGCGCTTAGCGGCACGGTGCCGTTGGTCAGCCCCTTGCTGAGGGTGATGAAGTCAGGATCGATCCCGTCGGCCAACGCGCAGGACAGCGCTCCCCTGCGTCCGAATCCGGTGAAGACCTCGTCGGCGATCAGGATCGCACCCTGGTCTCGGCAGCTCTCCTCAGCGGTTCTAAGGGTGTCTTGCGGCAGCGTGTACCCACCCGCGACGTTGAGCCACGGCTCGATTATCACGATCCCTGCCGGTTCACCACTGTAGGAACGGCCACTGATCGCGTCTGCCACAGACCGCCGGAAGGCACGGGCGTAGGTCGTGTCGTTGTCAACGGTGTACATCCACGGCGCACAGTCGATGTAGCGGACCTCGACTCCCAGCCGGAGTGCTTTGGGGGCGAACTGTCCGCCCATGGACAAGTGGCGAAGCAACGACGTGCTGCCGTGGTAGCCGTGACTCAGCACGGCGATCGGCACGTGGCCGCGCCCGCGGGCCTCCTGGATCTGAGTCGCCATCCCGATCGCTGCCTCGTTCGCCTCGCTCCCACTGTTCGCCAGGTAGGCAGCGCCGCCCCAGCTCCCGGTACGCTCGATCAGTGAGCGCGCGAGACGCTCGGCGTTCGGATTACTGAACGTGCTCGCATCATATGACGCGAGCACGTTGAGCTGATCGGCAATGCTTGCGCTTACCTTCTCATTCTGAGCTCCGAGGACGCTGCTCATCGCCCCCGAGTTTCCGTCAAATTTGGTAGTTCCATCACCGTGTAGCTCGACAGTGTTTCCGAGAGCGCGATGAACAATTGGAGCTGCTTCGCCGACCTTCGACCATGGGCGGATGAACCGCAGCAGAGCACCCGCGTTGCGCATCTATCCAATTCCTTCCACTGTTTCGTGCATGGCACCGGGAGCATCTCGGCGTGCGAGCAGATACTCGATTGCTGCAACAAGTACGGTATTGCTCTTTCGATAGTTGTATTTCTCCAGGTGCTCGGGTTGAATCAATTGTCGACCACTCCATGCCCGAGTGAGGCCTGCAGGAACTGGCCGACCGTCTCCACCGGGATCGGATCGAGGTCGGTGTCGTCCAGGACCTCGGTGCCGAAGCGGTCGCTCACGGCTTGCCGATCCTGGATCGACACACCTGGTCATCGACGCTGTGGTTCATCGCGCGGGGGATGTCGCTCGAGGCGCAGGCGTGGGCAGATGCCGACGTGGTGCTGATCGACCGGCCGGTCTCCGACGCGCTGGGCTACTACGAAGCAGCGCTGGAATCCCGCGGCGAGCAGCCCGATCCGGCCAACATGCGCCAGCTCGAGCAGATGGTCGCCGACCACTCCCGCCACTACGACCTGGTGCTGCGCACCGTGCTCGATCCGACGATCCCGCTCGATCGCAGCAAGCCGCGCGGTACCGACCTGGCATTCCGGGCGCTGGCCGACCGGCACGTCGCCAAGGTGCACGACCGCCTCGGCATCGCCCACGACATCCTGCCCGCAGACGGACACAACCGAGCGCTCGTCGAGACGATGGCGTTCATCCAAGGCCGCCTCGACGGCGTCGAACGAGACGAGGAAGCCCTCCCATGAGCATCGAGACTCTGCCCGCCGCAACCAGCGGCACCTACTGCATCGGCGGTGACCTACCGGTCCACCGCATCGGGTACGGCACCATGCAGCTCACCGGCCCCGGCCACTGGGGATACCCGGTCGACATCGACAACGCCGTCCAGGTGCTGCGCCGGGCCGTCGAGCTCGGTGTCAACCACATCGACACCGCGGACGCCTACGGGCCCGACGTCGCCGAAACACTGATCCGCAAGGCCCTCCATCCCTACCGGGAAGAGGTGGTCATCGCGACCAAGGGCGGCCTGACCCGCCAGGGACCGAACCGATGGACACCGGTGGGTCGGCCACCGTATCTGCGGCAGTGCCTCGAGATGAGCCTGCGCCGACTCGATCTCGACTCGATCGACCTGTACTACCTGCATCGCGTCGACACCGAAGTGCCTCTCGAAGACCAGGTCGGCGCGCTCGAACTGGCACGCGAACAGGGCAAGATCCGCCACATCGGACTATCGAAGGTGACAGTCGCCCAGATCCAGGCCGCGCAGACGATCACGCCGATCGCCGCGGTGCAGAACAAGTTCTGCCTCGCCGGTGACGGTGACCGCGAAGTGCTGGACTACTGCGAGCAGAACGGGCTCGCTTTCGTGCCGTATGCCCCACTCGGCGCGGGCAACCTGTCGCTCACCCCACGCGTGGCGCTGCGATGGCTCCTCGAACAGTCCCCGGCTGTTCTGCCGATTCCGGGCACCGCCGACCTCGCCCACCTCGCGGAGAATGTGGCCGTCGGTGTCCCACGATGACCAGTCTCCTCGCTGCGGGGCAAGACCTACTCGGGGCGGGGCGCAGGGAACGGTGGGCGTCGAGAGAGGCGGCGTCCCACCGTGACCGCCAACCAGCCGTAGAGCGAGATGGTTTCCCCGGAAGCGATGCGACCCAACGCCTCCCGGCAGTAGGGGATCATCTCGGTCGGCAGCGCATCGAGTGCGAACCACTCGAGCGCGTCGCACTTGTCCGGCTCGAGGTTCGTCGGTTCACCTCGCCACCGCCTCACCCGGAAAAAGAACGCCACCCGTCCACCTGACGAGGAGTTGTGCATCACGTGCACGAACTCCACGTCACCCGGTTCGATCTGGACACCGATCTCCTCGGCGGCTTCCCTCACCAGCGCGTCGATCACCGACTCCTCGGCTTCGAGATGCCCAGAAGGCAGATGGTAGGCGCCATCGGCGTACCCGGTTCCAGCACGCCGACCGAAAAGCACCCGCCCCTGACCGTCAGTCAGCAACAGATGCACGTCACCGATCACCTTGTGTCTCTCCACGCCGGCCACGGCCATAACCACCCCTCTCCGAAGCGTCCGAACTGAGCGCGCGCCCGACCGTAAGCCAATCACCGCCAATTCGACTATGCGCCCGACGCATATCGCAATCCCGGAGTTTTCATGACCACCAACCCCACGCTCTACCGCCGCGGAGACCAGCTGCGGATCATGCCCCGCCGCACCCCCGCCGGGGTCCTGGCGGTCATCACCTACGGAGCTGCGGCCGAGCTCGGCCGCCGCGACGCGCGCCTGCCCGCCGACCAGCGAACCGGATACCGCCGCCAGGATTTCATCACCGCCACCGCCCGCCACCGCATGCAGGAGTGATTCCGATGCCATCAACCCACGATCCCGACAACGCGCTACCCGAGGCTCACACCGGAACGTCGGAAACGGTGCGAGCCCTCGGCTACCTCATCGACCCCGGGCAGGGCGCAGGCGTCGCCTGGGACGAAGGCGTGCTGGCCCGTGCTGCCGAGCAGGCCGGCTGGGAATACGTCCGGACAGTTCCTTCCGCTCCGACCGATGCCGACCCGATCGCTGATCTGATCACGGCGATCTCCGCCGATCGCGTAGGCGTGGTGATAGTGCCGGGGCTGTTCCATCTGCATGGAGAGGTTCCTCGCGAACTGCTCGCACACGCCCGCGTGTGCGACGCGAGTTCCTGTGTCGTCTACTCGTTCGGTGGGCCGATCACCCACATTCCGCCCTTGTATCACCACCTCGACACCGACCGACCGGTCGAGCCTCAACGCGGCCAGCGTCGTCCGGCGGCGCTGCGTGTGTGGGAGCAGGAAGACCGATCACCGCAGAGATAGAAGCCCGAGCCGAGACCATTCGGGAAGCTCTCGGCACTCCGGCCGCAAGACTGGCTGTGCGTATCCCGGCGGGCTCGCGGTGCCGTTCGGACTGTGGGCGACTACCCACTACGGAGGCTGATCTTGTTCTGGGCCATCGTGCTCGTTCTCGGAACGGCAATCGGGATCGGGCTGCTGGTTTGCTATCTCACTCCGTGCTCATTCCGCGACATCGGGCTCAACCGGGGATGGAGGCGCGGGCAACCGACGGCCGACTTCGCGCTGCTGGACATACTCGACCACTCCGCACCCTGCGAGTCGCTGACGACCGAGGCCGCTCAACGGGAAAGTCGTGCACACGCGGTGTGCCCACCGTGGCTGTGTGAACGAAAAGCCGCGGCACTGGTGACGCTCGACGCCTCCAACCGCCGCACCACCAACACCCCGCGGACACGGGATCATGAAACTGACATCAGGAGAAGCCATGCTGCCCCAACGTATTCCGAGCGGGCTGCCGATTGAGCACAGAACCGAGAGGCCGCCGGTCGAGCTGATGCGACGAGTTGCTACAGCGCTGGCAACCTGGACGCCGCCAAGAAATACCCTGGCGTGACCTGCCCGAACGACGGTCCAGAGGTGGGCTGAGTACCAAGATTCACCTTGCCGTCGACGGCCGTGGCCTAACCGATGCGAGTGATGCTCACCCCTTGGTCAGGACGGTGACGATCCGAAGATCCTGCCGTTGCTCGACGGGATCAGCGTTTGCCCGTACCGGCCCCCGGCAAGCCACAGACACGGTCGCAGACCGTGCTTGCCGACATGCGTATGCGGCATCCCGCGCTGCGCCGACGGCGTATCGAGTTCGTCAGTCCCGAACGAGACGACCAGATCGCCCGCCGACGCGCCAAGGGATCGGCCGGTGGACGACCGCCAGTGTTCGAGCATGAGGCATACAAACAGCGCAACATGGTCGAGCGATGCTTCAACAGGTTCAAGCAGTTCCGTGGTCTGGCCACCCGCTACGCCAAACGCGCCGTCTACTTCCAGGCCGACTCACCATCGCCGCGATCATCCTCTGGCTCTGATGACTTACAGGACAGGCCCTAGTCAGAGAACACTGCGAGGGTGCCCGAGTCGTCGTTGTCGCTGGTTGTGAGAACGATCGTAGCGAAACTGTCGAGGTAGTCCCCGATTGCCTTCGCTTCGATATTTTGGACACGCTCCGGAATGCCGTATTCGATCCACGCGAACGGCGCGTTGCTCTCGGGATGACGAAGCTCGATGATCCTCCTGCTGCTTCCGCAGTCCTGCTGTCGGCATGCTGAATAGTGCCCGAGTTCGGGAAGCCGGGCTCGATCATCTTTGGATACCCGCATGAACATTGCCCGTGTCTCTTTACCCGATGGATCGGGGACGGAGCCCGGCCCAAGAGGGTTTCCCTCGATCAGTCGTGCTTGTTGGCCGCTATCCGCGCATTCGAGCCAGAACTTGAGCCACCGGAGGAGATACTCGAACATGCCGATCGTCCAGACGGTATCAGGAATTGATGCCGGGAGCTCAGCTGCGTAAACGGCGAGAATCCTTCGAACGCCTTCTCGATCGTTGCGAAAACTGGCCGCCGCCGCGGACAGAACCGCGTGACACCACTTGTGGTAGTCGCTGATCAGCATCGGCCTGCAAACTGTCAGAATTCTATCAAGGATCGGCGCTGCCTCCGAAAATTTGCCAAATATCAGCGCCGTAGTGAGGGCGTTTCCTGTATTTATCAGGTTCGCATCGATGCCGGCGCGAACCAGTGGATTCATGTCGAGGTCGGCAACGAACCGGTCCAGGTTTGCGGAAAGTTCGTCGAAGCGGCGCAAATATGCGAGTGTTTCCAATCGTGTTGCGGAAAGAGCAAGGCGATGGTGGTGTTCGAGTGTGGGCATCGTGTCGAGAGTTGCTTCAATGATAGCGAGGGCTTCCTCATCGCGGTCGGATTTTATGAGGCTATTGATCGAGCCCATGGGTATCTTTCGAAAGGTCTCATCTGTTGGGAATATTTCAGCGAGCCTTTGGCATCGGTTCTTGAGATCCTGAATGTCAGGTTCATGGCTACCGGCGAATTCTGCTCGTCCGATCGCTATATCGAGCCACTGCGTAATGCCTGCGACGACAGTGCCACCTTCCCAATTCAGGTCGCCTGCTTGTACAGACTCTTCCAGTGCTTGAATGCCGTCCATTGCGTGCGGAAGGATGTCACTGCGTGGCCTACCGAGGCGGATCTTATTGAGAATCAGCTGGTTTGATGTCTTAGCAATGAGGCGGTGGCTGTGGTGGGGTGCGTGTCGGAGGAATGTCATTTCGAATTCGAGCCAAGGCGTAGCTTCCGCGCTGCGACCTTGTATATCGAGGAAGACGGCCTGGTTGCCTGCGAGGGTAGCGCAGGACTCCGGCGCGGCGAGCTCGTGGAGAACCGCAGTCGAGTACCCGAGAACCGACAGTGCATGCGGTTGGATGAGGATTGCCTCGGTATAGCGCTCATTCTGCAGGTAGAAGTCGAGATAGGTGGAGAGATGATGTGCGGTCGAGTCGATCAATGTGGCGACGTTCTCGCGGTTGCGAATGATTGTCTGAATGATTTCGTTGATTTCGACCTGCGCTCGCAAGGGCATCGGGGTCTTCTCATCGGCACTGATACTGCGGTCTACCAGGGACTCGGTGCGGATCCTGTGGATCGCGCGAGAAGCCTTGGGCAGATCCTTTTCTTCGACGGGTATCGGGTAGCCGCGGTTCTCGTGAATTGATGGCACTGGGCTGGATGCCACCGAGTACAGGAGTACATCTGGGATCGCATGCGAGGCGAAAATCGATCCGATCGTCAGCATTTTGCAGGCATCGACCGCGGCGATGTCGCCGGATTCTGCACGCGTGGCGAGTCTGTCGAGACACATGTGGATAGCCGCCTGCAATGTGCGAGGGTATCCGTCGTGATCGAGTTCAGGGTCGTCGATCACGTAGTCGCTGATCTGCGCCAGATATGTTTCGACGCCGAGGGTCAGTGCTGGTAGGGAATGGAAGTGCGCTGCCACGAGCTGCAGCGCCAAGGGCCATCCACCGAATCGGTTGATGATCTTGACTTCTGCTGGGGTGATCTCTGCGGTCGGATCGTCGGTTTCCAGACGTGAGCGCAGCATGCTGAAGGCTTGTTCGTCGGTCATCCTTCGTACTTCGATCGGGCTGAACGCCGACCATGCGACCTCGTTGTTGGATGTCATCAGGACGTGGGCCGAACCTGTGTTGGGCAGCCACTGCTCGATGTCGGCTGGGGTTCGGGCGTTGTCGAAAACGACCAGCCAACGACCCGGAGATGTTGCGATCGATTCGCGAAACGATTCCGCCAATTCGCGGATGGCGCGCTTTTCCTGGCCGGCGAGGCCGAGGGTGTGGCGTTGGCTGATCACCGAGGCGTGTACTGATGCTTCCGACTCCGAGTCGATCCAGCACACTCGGTCGTAGGCGTGGCGGTGGGTGTGGGCGAACATCGCAGCCAGCCTGCTCTTCCCGATTCCGGACTTGCCGGTGAGCGCGCACCGCAGGGCGTGTCCAGCGCGGAGGTTTGCGAATCGGTGAGCAATCCCATCGATCAGTTCGGAGCGTGCAGTGCCCTCACCTGAAGGAACGTGGTGGAGCCCGGCTGAGGTCTCATCGATCCCGACTGCTTCGGCGATCAGATGCCGCGGGTGAGCGAGCAACTCGGTGAACCCCTGCAGCCGGGAAAGGATCTCCTGACGGGACGCTGCTACGGACCACGTGCCGACCAGTTCACCCTCGACCACCAACCCGAGCCGCTGCAGCACCGACTGGTGTGCCGCGGTCTACTCCCGAATCGACGGCTCTCCGCTCGACATCTTCTGCTACGCCGATACCGCCGTAGCAGCCGTGCAGGCCGCCACCGCGCTGTTGGACGATCCTGTCCGCATCGCGGCTCGGTCCCCCACCGGCAGCTGGCACTTCGCGATGCTGCCTGCCGCAGCACTGGGCGACCCGGACCGCGAGGCGACCTTGCTCGCACCGCTCACCTCCGACGGGCTGATACCGACCAACGTGATCGTCCTGGAGGACACGCCTGCCTGGACGCAGGGCTGCTCGACGCATTCAGGTTGCTGCCCAATCGAACGCGACGCGGCAGCATTCACGCACCGCGACTGCGCACATGACCAACTCGAGCGCTGGAGGAGATACGGTCTCGTCCTCGACCAGTGAGCCAGAGATATGCGCAGCGAAGACCGAATGTAGAATGACTGATGGCCGCCTGCCCGGCGTAGTGCGCCGAGGGTGATCAAGTCCCGGCGCACCGATCGCGTGCTCCACAGCGCGAGGCAGCGTCCCCCGGCAGCACGTAGGGATAGGGGCCGCGCTACCGAGTTCGGCTCGGGCTTCATGAACCGAATCATGCACTGCGTCAACACTGTTCGCGACCACTGGTCTCGCGTCAGGTTTCAGATTTCGATGGATCGGGCGCGGAGGATGGCGGTCGCGACGACGGAGTACCCCGTAGTCGGTGATGGTGACCGTGTCGTGGGCGATGGGCTGATGATGCAGTTCTCAATCGAGCTGGCCGACCTTGGCGGCCAGCGTGGTCGGCTCGACACCGCAGTGGTGTGCGGCGGCGTGCAATCACAATCACCCGAAGTGGTTGTTCTGAATATTCCCATCGCCGATTTGGTTGCCTTGGATGTTCAAGGTGATCTGGCCTAGCCGGTCCCGACTCGGCAAGTTTGCCAGAAGTGCTTCGGCGGCTGAACGCAACTCGATGACATCATCAAGGTCAGCCTCGGCCAGCGCTGCTGCAAGCGCTCCCGCATCAGTAGAAGCCTCTGCCGCCTCGATCGCGGCGGCAGACTCCGGAGAGGAATCGGTCCTGCGCCGCAACAAGTTCCGAAGCCCGGCGTACGAATCACGTACCACAGACGACGCGGCATCCTGCCCACCAGCGGCAGCACCAGCGAGCAGCGCCGTTGCGATGATGTCGAGCGCTTCGTTCATGACTACAGCCTCCCCAGTCGCACAGTATCACCGCCAGGTTAGCGAACAACGCATCGCGCAACACCGGTGATCGAAGAGGCAACTAAGCGCGAACATCCCGTATGGCCTGGGCATGGGGGTGTCGTTCACGAGACAACCGTCCTGAGCACGCTCGATTATCTAGTCCTGTAGCGGACCGGAGTGCAGACATGGGGGTTGACACGTGGGCATCAAGGGTGGGAAGCCGTTGTCGCATGCCACTGTAAACGCCCAAGGCGTGCAGATCGGCGGAGGCAACACCCAGAACAATAATTTCAGAATTTCGCCTCGGTGGATCGTGTTTGCAGTGGTCGTTGTCGGTCTTCTTGTAGCTACCAGCATCCTGGTTTACGGAGAGCTTTATCCCCAGCGTGTGGTCAACGCGAATAAGGCACTGGCCGCCGACCGTGATGAGTTTGACGCGACAGTTCCGCCGGTGCGGGTTTCGGCGGTACGAGGACCTGAACGAAAGTTCGGCTCGGTTGTTTCGGAAAGCGCTGTCGACCTCGATGGTGCTGATGTCGGTGACGGGAGCAAGGTCTTACAAGAGCGCGGTGCGACCAGCTCCGTAGCGAGCCGGCTAGTCGTCCTGACCAGCGCGGAAGAGATGCAAGTCGAGGACACCATTTCTTTCAAAATCACCGGTCTCAGGAATAAGCCAGCGGTCATTTCGAGTCTCGCGGTGAAAGTACTCAGTCGGCGGCCAGCTCCGTCAGGAACGGTGATCGCGGGATTCCCCCAAGGAGTGGCCGACGCGATCGAAGCGGGCGTTGACTTGAATCAGGCCGACGTCGTCGAGGCGAAAGTCCTCGGAGATCCTTACTATCAGCTCACTGACCTGGACTTCGCGAAGGAAAACACGATCACCCTAGCCAAGGACGAAACCCTGTCGTTCAACCTGTTGATCATCGCGGGGTCCTGCGTCTGCGACTTCGAGATTGCGGTGGAGTTTCTGACCGGCGACATAGTGACAATCGACATGGACGGCGAACCGTTCACCATAGTCGGACTTGCCCCCAAGTATGAAATGGCGTTCACTCACCGACAACGTGCCGATGGAAGTGGCAACGTCCTCAGGCCGTGCAATTGGCCCAAGGACTGCGCGTACTCGTTCGCAGCTCCTGACAAGTAGCACCGTTCCCAGCGAAACTTAGAGCGTGTCTCACGTCGCAATTGATCCCGCCGAGACGGCGGGATCGGTTGTGGTGCATGATCTTCGGTCGTGACCGACCACCTTTCGTTGCGTTTGGTACCCGACGAGCTGTGGAACCTCGTCGAGCCGTTGCTACCGGCGTTCACGCCGCGTCGCCAGGGCGGCGGGACCGCACCCACCGACGAGCGAGCCGTGTTCACCGCGGTCGTATACGTGTTGACCAGCGGTTGTGCGTGGCGGATGCTGCCACCGGGGTTCGGGGTCACGGTCCCGACCGCGCATCGCCGGTTCACAGCCTGGACCGAGGCGGGTCTATGGCGGCGCCTACAGTGCGCCGTGCTCGACGAGCTCGGCAGCGAGGGCTTGCTCGACTGGTCGCGTGTCGTGGTCGACGGCGCGTCGGTGCGAGCAAAGAGGGGGCCCGATGACCGGCCCGAATCCGGTCGATCGGGGTAAACCGGGCTCGAAACTGCATGTGTTGTCCGATCGGAACGGGATCCCACTGACCGTCGCCGTCTCGGCGGCCAACACCCCCGACGCTGCCGCCTTGCGCCCGTTGGTGGGGGCGATCCCTGCGGTGCGTTCCCGGCGCGGGCCACGTCGGCGTCGACCGGGGAAGCTACACGCGGACAAGGCATATGACAGTTGCGATCTGCGGGAATGGGTGCGTGACCGAGGTATCGGTGTTCGTATCGCCCGTCGTGGGATCGAGTCGAGCCAGCGGTTGGGTCGGCATCGGTGGGTCATCGAACGCACGATCGCCTGGCTGGGCGGCTATCACCGGCTCTCGATCCGCTACGACCGCAAAGACACTCACTATTGCGGCTTCCTCACACTGGCAGCGACATTGACCTGCTACAAGAAGCTGGCGAAGGCTCGAGCAGCGACATGAGACACGCTCTTAGGCATCTTCCGGAATCTACCATCCCACCTGTCTGGCGTTATCTACAGCTATGAGCCCACCCAGGTGACGGGCGGGTATTACGGACACCGCTCACCCGGACCCGGGATCTCCGCGGTCAGCGGCAATCCCATAATCCCGGCGCGCGGTCATCTCGCCTGCCCGGCGACAGCAGGTTACCTTCCACCTGGTCGGCCAATCGCCACCCAGATCAAGGCGATCGCTCGCAGCACCAGACACCGGTGCCGAGGTCGCGAGGCCGATCCAGCGACACGCGTGAAGCCAGATCGGCGAGGTCACGTCCACCCGCGACATCCAGGATTACTCCCGGACCACGACATGCGGAAACTCGACGAAACAACAACCACCAGCACGCGGCCGAGCAGACCGGCGGGGGCCTCGACCCTGGAGGGATCCCGTCAAATCGCCATCCACTGGTGGAGAATGATCGGATGTTTGGACAGGGTAAGGACTTGATGGCCGCAAGCCAGGCGTTCGCGAGCACACTCCCGGTCACTCCGGAACTGATAGCTGCCGCCGAGGCGGTCTTGGCGGCGATCGAAGGCGAGATCGAGCAGGGTCAATGCCAGATCGCGCAGTTTCGTGAACGCGACCCAAACCCGGGCCAGACCGAGATCGCGATCGCGACCCGGCAGGGCGCCGAGCTGGCCCTGACAGCCGAGCGGAGCAGGTGGCGCAAGATCATCAACATCTTGTGTGAAGTACCGCCGCGGCCAGTAGATCCAACCGGCCACGCCTATATCGAGAGCAACCGACCGCCGAACGATCCTCGGTGACGACGTGACGGTGTGGTCAGACTGAGAGCTGCGCGAAGATGTCATGGATGTCCCCGAAGTACTTTCCCGGGGTGAAGACGGGTAGGCAGCGCGTCGAAGCCCTGGCCCTGCCAGACCTCGTAAACCGTTCGCAACCGCGCGCCGCAGCCAACCGCGGCCGATTCTGGAACGGAAACATGCCAGCTAGGCCAGACCGAATTCTGTCGGTGCCTGACTCAGCTGACACGATCGAAATTCAGGGATTCTCCGTGGACCACAAAGGCCCGCCTTCCAACCCTTTGGGACCATCCTCGTACTCGCCGGGAGTCATGCCCGCTTGAGAGTCCTCAGCGAACTCTTCCCAGGTTGTCGGTTTACCTAAGTCGATCACTGGATCTTCGAGATCGGGATCGTAATCGTCGTCGCGCGCAGGTCGAGGCTCGGCGGTCATGGTACCCAGATCCTGTCCTGTGGTCGGAACGGTCGTCCTCATGTCGCCGGAACGCAGGATGCCGACGACGACACCGCCTAGAACCAACGCACCCAGTACAGCAGCTCCGACCGCCTTACCACGCACGCCGTCTCCTTACCAGTCAAATGACCCCCATTGTAGCGCTGAACAACAGTGCCAGGGTGTCAGGGCAAGCAAACCTCCTGCACTTGCACTCTGAAAGGATCTTGGTTGATGACTCGATCCGTGCAGCACAAGGCACCCAGGGCACTGCTCGCTGCCGAGTTCTGCGCTTCGTCGATCATGCACACGCTCGACCCGGTTCAGGACGGGCGGAATTGCGCCGGACAGCCCGATACTCCAAGTGCAGAGCCATTGCCAGTGCAGACCAGGGCACGATCCGTATCCAAGGCCTGGTATCAGGCGCCAGGTCGTGTGCCTAGAAACCTGAGTTCTTTCTTGTTGAGCATGATGGGCGCAGCGATCGGTGTCACGGCGGTTCGGGGCTGGCCAGCCCCCAATATTGGACAAGAATTTCGTTCCATCAGGGGTAGCAATCCTCTGTTTCGCCATAGCCGGGGGAATTCACATTCGTTGTCCTTCCGTGCTGCGGCGGCCCGCCATGAATCCGCGCGTCGGCGGGCTCTAGACGCACTCGACGAAACTGGCGATCATTTCCATCCCGTCGCGGGACTCACCAAAGCTGCAAACGTCGCGAGCTCGTGGATCTACACCCAACACGACCTGCTCGATCGCATCAGATCCAAACCGCGTCGCCGGGCCGGTTCTGGACGGGCCTCACGCGCAAGTGACGAATCTTGGCAGCGCCATCTCGAGTTGGCGCATCAGCGCATTCGTGGGCTCACCGAGCAGAACTCGCAGCTGTGGACCCAGCTGGTGCTCGCGCACGGGCAACGCCGAGGCGGCCATATCACTGCGCATACGTCTCGAGGCGGTCAGATGATGCCACGGTCAGGATGAAGATCTCGAATTAGTGAGCACAGCGGCGGCAATCACCGCGACCAAGTTGTCGGTCCAACAGTCCGATTCCTTGGTCGCGACATCGACGCCGCAGCCAAGGCAGACGAGGTTGGGGCCATCCTGCCCATCGAGCCCACAGCAGCCGTTGCACCGCTTGGAGTCGGCGTGACGAGTCGTCCCGGGCACGTCGTCGGGATGCAGGATGAACCGCGTCGCGTCGTAGTTGATCGCATAAGTGCCTCGCGCGACTCGAGGGGCGGCGATGCGGTGGTCAGACAGGTTATCGCTGGCCGGGAACATCTGCGACTCCCGGAGATCGCCGGTGAGCGGCTGCTCGCACGCGGCGCAGGCGAAGTAGATCATCGACACAGTATGACCGGGCATCCTGATGGCCCAAGCCCCGGCCGCATCCTGGATGGGTGCCGAAGTGGGTCGAGGGCCGACAACAGAGGGCAAATTCAATGGCATAGCCACGCACAATCCAGCGCCATGCAGACACCGTCTCCAAGGCACCCCTGATCGCAGCTCAAGACCGCACCATCGCCTCAAGGGACCGCGTGTTCGGCATAGTTCCGGCAACTTAATAAAGCCTCATCCAAGATGCTGCCCGCTCATTACCCCTACGAGCCTGGCCTGCCCCGGGGCCCGGCTCAACCCGGCGCCCAGCCGGCATCGCTCCCGCGATGACAGAAATGACAGTTCCGCCCGTCCGTCTGCCCCCCCGGATCAGATGGAATGCGGCAGAACAACACTGCACCGCCCGCCAGCAGCAGCCAGCCCAGATGGTTTCGATCTTGGAATAGACAGCAAAGCCATGTAGATTCTCGGACTCAGCTGCATCCGGCGCACTGCTGACCAGGTCACATCCGCGCCACCTCAGCGCGGCGTCATGCCAGCAAGTCTCGCGCGAGCTTCATCTCTGGAAGGTGGGCCGCCTGCGGACGCGTATCGGCAGGCTGTCGATCAGCAACGTAGGGCGGGACTCGGAACGATCAGGTTCGGGGGAAGAACTCTTCGCGGATCGCGGTGATGAGCTCGGGGTAGTCGTGGCCGTATGCGCGGCTTGCCCAGCGGATCGCTTCGAATGCTGCGGTAGGTGATTCGATGTCGGTTTCGTCGCCGACGGTGTACAGGTAGGTCGCGATCGCGTCGGACTGTGGGCAGGAGTCGGTTTGCCCGCCGAATCCGGGCGCGACGGTGAAGGTGATGGAGGGGTCGGTGTCCATCCAGTTGCTGATCAGCGAGGGGACCGTGAATTTGGGTGGTGGTGGTGTCGCGTTGTCCATCGCGTCGAGTGCGGCACGGAAGTCGGGGTGTTCGGCCAAGCCCGCGCGCTCGAAGGCGCGGCGTGTCGTCCACCGGGCGAGGGCGCGTTGTTGGTCGGCAGTGAGGGCGGCGATGTCGTCGACCAGGTCCCGGTCCATGTAGGCGACGTAGGACGCAGTCAGCCGCCGTCCGGGGTCAGCGGTAAGCCATTCCGAGGGTGGGCGCGGGCCGAACTGTGCCCGGTATTCGTAGACCTCGTGGGCTCGAGGGCTGTCGCGATCGACTTTGATCCACGTGCCGTTTTCGCCTGGAATGTTGACTCGGTCGTCGGTCTTCGGGCGACGGTCGGTGGGCACTTCCGTGGCGCCGTGGGCACTGTCGGTTCTGCGCAGGCACGTTATACCCGCTGGTGGTGTCGTTGTGGGGCCGAGTTGTATCAGGTAGGTCTCGACGGGTTCGGTGACGCCGAGGTCGAAGTGGGTGTCACGGCCGCAGGCATGGACTCGGATCGTGTAGCGGCCGGCCGGAATCGGTGAAAACGGTTCGGCGAGGTTCCCACCGAGTGTCATGAGGTGGAGCGCGGTGCCTGCTTCGACGACAGCCTCCTCGACCGCTTCCCACGAGTCGAGAGCGGTGTCGAACGTTCCGGTCAGGTCGACGGTGAGGGTGACCGGCCCGTGGGAGATTCCGGCGAGTACGGACACGAACCCGGGACCGGTCCAGATCAGGGTTCCCTCCGCGGTGACGTCGGTGGTGTCGGCGTCGGCTGCGGTGATGAGGAACTGATGGTCTTCGACCTGGACGGTCCCGGTTTCGGTCATCGATCTGCTCCTTTGTTCGTTATAGGCCCTTCACGTAGAACTGGTCGCCGTCAAGGGCCCGGTTCTTCAGATAGAACCAGCTCAGGATGCCACCACCGCGCATACTGTCTCGGCCCGGCATCAAGCACATATCGATCCCCTGGCCGTCGAAGTACGGCACTGGGATCGGCAGCATCCTGATCGAAGCGGGAATCTTCTCCTGCGCGCAGGGATCGGTTCGGACCCTGCCATAGGCCCGTGCCGGGCCACCACCGCCTCCACCGTCTCGGGTGGACGCGAAAGGGTATTCATCGCATTGCTGACCAGGTGGACGAGGTCCGGGAACCCGGTTGCACGTGGTGTTGCGGTTGTTTTGAACGGCGGGTTCGTCGGTGGTCCGAGTCAGCGGCGTACCATTCGGCTTGCCGGGCAGTCCGCTGGATTGGGCGTAGCCGATGTGGCCAGCGTGTGCGGTCACGTTGCGCGCGGTCATGTCGATGGTCGGCTCCGCACCTTGCACGACGCAGCCTGCGCGTAGCCACTGACCCCCGCCCGCAAACCCCGACAGCATCGCGAGATCCACCCAGTTACACCTATGCGACCATCTGACCATCGGCTCATCACAGGAGACACACAAGCCCACTAAAGGCTAGCTCAAACTTCGATTTCGCGAAAAGCCATGCCCCGCAACCGCTCTCCACGCTGTGTCGACCTCGCCAACACCCCCACCGCGCCCCGCTATTCGACAATAGTTGCGCCGAGTGTGGCGCGTACTGACAAGACGGCGGTTCCCCCGACAGCAAATGCCGACGGGGGGAACCACATCTAGGGATCGGATCTGGGGCTCGATTCATTCCAGATATGCAACAGGAGATGTTCGGCAACCGGGATCAACCGAGGTGGGTAACCCGGCGGTTCGGCCAGATATGGCTCGTGTGGCCGTTCGATCCCGTACAGCCGAACATGGACAATCGCCCGACCGGGAGGAGTCAGCGCACCAGCGAGCTCTCCGTGACATTCTTCGAGGTTGCAGTCCGCGACGTACTGTTGGCCAAGTTCGGTGAGGTACTCGGCTTCCTCGATGAACTGAGCATCGTTCGGCTCGTTCGGGAACCGCCCCTGACCGACCTCGACACTGACGCGAACTCTATTGATGACCTCGTAGTCGAAATCGTTATTTGTCAGGATGCCGAGTGCACCGACCCCGGGTTTGAGTCGCTGACCGCCTCCCTCGAAGTCTATCGTCAACGCCTGACGATGAAGATTCCGGTCTAGCAGATGAAACACCCTGCCGTCATCGTCGACAACGTCGGTCAACACCGTCAATGCTCATCTCCATCACATCGTTGGATCAGCCCGGACATAGAACTGATCACCATCCATGACCCGATTCTCGTAGTAGAAGGTGGCCAACACGTCGCCTTGTCTATTGTTGGCGGCGGCGTCTATCATGCACACGCTATATCCTGGGCTGCCGGTTCGTGAGAGCTCGACCCGCGGAGGATCATCGATCTCACATCCGGTGAAGGTTCGCCCATTCGGCGGCAGCACGACGCCAGACGGTTGGGCGGCACCTTGATATGTCGACTTGAACGGATACTCGTCACAAGTACGACCCGTAGCACTGTACCGACCACTCGGACAAGCTCGGCCCCCATTTCGCCGCCGTTCAGCTTCATTCGTCATCCGGCTCAGCGGTCCCGTCCAGTAGAACTTGGGCGCTCCAGGCAACCCGGACTGCTGCGCTTGCCGAACATGGTCGGCAATAGGGGTCAGCAAAGCCTCCGACGCGAAGTCGACCACGGGCGTCCTGGAGGGGAACACGCATCCCTGAGACTGGAGGCCGACCGAGATACCGGGAACGTTTGTTTCGTTGTCGCAGCGTATCTCTGGAGATATGCTGCGCCATTCGAGACTGCCCGGCTGCTTCTCCCGAGCTCCCGGCGACGTGAAACGGAGCTTCATCTCCATGATCAGCGTCATGATCTGGTTCGGCGCGAGTCCGTTGGGCCCGAACTCATAGAAGCCGAAGATCTGGGCACCTGGAGTGAGTGGTTCGTTGACGATCTCGTCGTGGACGATGACGGGGCACGAGATGCCGGTGCAGGGAGCGCTGCCGGTCACCGCGATCGTTCCCGAGATGTGCTCGACGGTCACGCGCACCCGGTAGTCCGAGGTGGTGCGGTTGTGGTGGGTGATGAGTTCCTGCTCGACCTTGCCGGAGGCAGAGGCGATGATGCCTGCGGGCTTGCCATCGACGGTCTGCTCGATCTCCACCACGAATGGGTTGACCGCGCAGGAATACAGTCGCTCTTCCTGCCACCACGATTCGCTGAGGGGACGGTGGGCGAGCGCGTCTGCCTTCTTCTTCTCGTAGTCCCGGTCACAGCCAGGTTTCAAGCTGATCGGATCTTGGAGCAGCCCCGGAGCGCCCTCGTTAGGCGTAGAACCGGATGGGGCGATGTATCCGGGCCCCGCGCACCCATCCAGCCCGTCCGTTGTCGGTGAGCCCATTGTTGCGCAGCGGTCCCATGGCGAACTGTCGCCGATGATCCCTTGCCCGGTGCGCCAGTCCGCGTTAGGGGCGTAGTCGTCACCCCCTGAGGTCGGTACGCGAACGTCGTCTTCATCTGGGCCGTCGCCGCCGTCGAGTGGATTGGGAACCGCGATAGTGCCCTCCTGGAAGTCCTGTTCTCGACTGTCAGCGCGCGCAACGACTCTCTCGTCACTGACCGGATAGCCGAACATCCCTGACTCGTATTGTTCGCTTCCCCACTCGATTTCGATCCGGCCGGCGACAGGGTGCGCACCGGTCGAGGGTGACCAGTAGATGCGGCCGTGTTCGAACTTGTTCATCCTGCCCTGTCCGTCGGGCAGCACGTTTTCGTCGGAAGTGGGATAGCCCAGCCAACCGCCCTCCCAACCGGTTTCGCCCCACTTGTCACGGATGGCACCTCCGACGAAGTAGGCTTCGTTGAGCTTCCAGTAGATCGTGCCGCCGTCGAAGTATTGGCGACGTCCGATCCCGTCGGGGTTGACGATCTCATCGGAGGTGGGATAGCCGAGCACGCCACCTTCCCAGCCGTTGCGTTGCCAGGCGGCATAAAAATGGTTCACCACCGGGTGAGCGCCACCCCATGGTGACCAAAAGATCGGCCCATTGGTGAATACGCTATGCGCGCCGATCCCATCGGGCTGTTGGATCTCGTTGGATGTGGGCCACAGCAGGAAGCTGTTCGGGCCGCCGAGTTCGTTGTACTTGTCCTTGATCGCTCCGCACACCTCAAACGGTGACGGCCAGTAAACCTGACAACCGGGCGTCACGAACGAGACTGCCTGTTCTCGAATCTTGGCTTCCATCGTCTCGGCCTTGTCGGCATCGGCTTTGGAGAACCCGCCTGGCACATCTTCGCGGTCCGACCGCATCTTCCCGGGCACTACTGTGGCGTTGGGATTTTCGGTCGCCCGCCATGGCTGCGCCGGTGCCGGTGGCTGCGGGGGTGGCTGAGCGTTCACCGAAACGGCTAGTCCGGCGAGTACTAGCGCGATGATCGCGATGATGAATGCCCTGAATTTCCCCGTTGTACGAGGTAGACCGAGTCGGGCGTCGTTCAATTTTCTACCCCCAGTGCGTGATTCAGTGAAACTGCGGCTATCCCAGGATCAATGATGCGCATTGGCTATGTCGGCACAATTGATACCGCCGGGGTCACGAACCGGAGACAGATCCGACAGAGCTATCCGGGGATTGCACATCGAATCATGCAGGCGCATAGTCTATTTAGATAGCGAACCTCGCCGGAGCTGGGTTTCTTGACCGGACTCGTGCGCACCATGCCTAGTGCCGGTTGTGACCGAGGTCGGCTTCAGTCTCGGTGAGATCGAGTACAGGTCGTTGAGGCCGCTGCGGCGGATTCGTAAGTCCTGTTCCGGGCGGTGGCGGCGAGGATCGTCAGTCGATGGAATCCGGCGACCGAGTCGATAGCGGGCTGCGGGCCTCGACCAGCTCGCGAGTCCACGCGAATGTTCGCGCCACGACCGGATCAGCTAACCGATCGCGCAGCTTCACATCCACATCCTCCCAAGGGATTTCAGCGGCAACTCCGCTGGAGCGACGATACTAGACCGCCTCACCAGGCAGGTCAGGCGGGCTGCGCGCCACACGCGCTCCTCACGTCGCACGATCCTATGCCGAGCAGGATTCCACCGGAGCACATCCGCACGTGGCCGAATCCGATCATCAGCACCGCAGACAACATCGCCACGGGCGGATCGGTCCGCCAAGGGACCCGACGGAGCGCCTGGATTCTCAATCCCATGTCATAAATGACATCTACATGACATCGCGACTGAGAATACGACATGCGGTTTGAGAATCCACAGCAACTTTCGACACGCCTTGACCACGGCAAAAATAACGGGTAATATCTGACATAGAAGGACTCGGGACCGGACACCCCGCTTCCTTCGACCCCACTCGCAAAGTCACGAAGGGATTCCCCATGCTCGAATTGATGGATTGGTTCTGCGGCGCTGGCGGCTCCACGCAGGGCGCATCGAAGGTGCCCGGCATGCGAGTCACCCGCGCAGCAAACCACTGGGACAAGGCTGTCGAGACCCATGCCGCCAACTACCCCGAAGCCGATCACTTCCTCGGCGACCTGAGCACCAAAGAGGCCAAGGCACAGATCGTGAAATGGCCTGTGGCCGACGTTTTCTGGGCATCGCCGGAATGCCCGCAGTGGTCCTCGGCGCGCGGCAAGAAGCGCGACTTCCACAACACCCTCCAGGGCGACCTGCTCGACTTGCAACGTGACGAGGAAGCCGAACGCAGCCGGGCGCTCATGGAAGAAGTACCGATGTATTTGCGCGGCGTGATCGAACGTGGCGGCCGAGTCCGTGCCGGGGTCGTGGAGAACGTGATCGAGGTCCGCCAATGGGACCAGTGGCACCGCTGGATCGGCGAGATCCGGGCCCTGGGTTACGGGGTCAGGGTCATCGCCCTGAACTCCGCCCACGCGCAACCGGTCCGCACTCCGGCGGCACCGCAGAGCCGGGACAGACTCTACGTCGCGTACTGGGATCTCAAGCTCGGCCGCACCCCCGACTGGAACAAATGGCTGCGGCCGATGGCCTACTGCCCCAGCTGCGACAAATGGGTGCAAGCACTCCAAGCGTTCAAGCGTCCCGGGGCGGACATGGGCCGCTACCGCACCCAGTACTCCTACCGCTGCCCCCGCTACACCTGCCGCAATGCCGTGATCGAGCCGCCTGTGCTCCCAGCAGCCGCCGCGATCGACTGGACCCTGCCAGGTACTCGCATCGGCGACCGGACGAAGCCATTGGCTCCCAAGACCATGGAACGCATTCGAGTCGGCCTGCGGCGTTACGCCTCGGCGACACCGATGATGGTCCCGGCCGGAGGCACCTGGCGTGATGACGCCACACAGGTCACCGACCCGATGAGCACCCGCACGACCCGTGAGAACGACGGCATCGCGATCCCGGAACCGTTTCTGGCATTGCTCCGCTCAGATCGACCCCGCACGATCGGCCTGCGCGACCCCAAGGCCACGATCGTCGCCGACGGCTCCAATAGCCGGTTCATCGCCCCACCGTTGATGATCCCGATGGAGGGCCGCGAGGGCAAGGGCGCTCAGCTGGCCACTCAGCCGCTGCGAACCCAGACCACCAGGGCCGAGACAGGGGTCGCATTCGTGCCGTTCGTCGCGGAGCTACGCGGCGGATCGTCAGATGCACGATCCGTGACCGACCCCCTCGCCACCGTCACGGCCAGCGGTAACCACCACGGCGTTGTCACTCCCCCGACAGGAATGTCGGATCGGTTGTGGAACTCGCTCCTTCTGCCCTACTACGGCACCAGCACCGCGCGACCGGTCGCCGATCCGATCGGTGCACTCACCACCCGCGACCGGTACGCCCTAGTCGAAACGATCACCGAGCACCACATCGGCGACGTGCGCTTCCGCATGCTGGAGCCCGAGGAGATCCAGAACGCCATGGCGTTCCGCTCCGACTACGTCGTCCTGGGCACCAAACGCCAGAAAGTGCGCCAACTCGGCAACGCCGTCACACCGCCCGCCGCCGAAATCCTGATCTCCGCGCTGGTGGAAGCCATCACCGGCGAGGAACTCGATCGCTACGCCCTGGCAGCCTGAGAGAACCGGGGAGGGCCGACAACCCGACTCTCCCCGGCAGCCTCCGCTTTTCGTCCACACTCACAACCACTTCTAGAGCGGACCTTTCGAACGTTCGATGCCACCATCAACCACGTCAACGACGCGGTCGTACAGCCGTGGGCAGACGGGGCGGGACTCGATGTTCAACGCGCCCGCCCCTGCGACGCATCACATACAGGGTCGGGCGGCCTGACGAAGCCGTGATCGCGAGACCACAGCTCGGACACGTCAGACCGCCCGAAAGTGCCCCACTCGCAAAAGGAAGGGCACCCACGAGTCTAGCAAGACAGCCACTGGCCCTAAGACCGCCGTGTACGCCACGCTCATCAGCCTGAGGTCCCCTGATGCGCCACGCCAGAAGCCTGCCTAGGCACCGCGACAGCAACCCAACAACAATGAGAGCGTGGAAACACTGATCACGTTGAAGGAATGGGCCGCTCTGCGCGGACGCAGCTACGGCTCGATTCGCAACACCTGGGTAGGCCATCCCGACTTTCCGAAACCCAAACAACCCCGCTCACGCGCCGGCCTGGGCGGAGGAACTCCCGCCCAGGAGTACGACCGCGATGAACTCGATGCCTTCGCAGACCGTTGGGAAGCCGACAAGCGACCAGCGCCGTTGGCGATGCCCGACGGTCCCGAGGAATACCGAACGCTCGGCGCAATCGCCCGGTTGCTCGGCCTCGATGGCAAGACTGTTACCCAGTACCGCGAAACCATCGATGAACAAGTCGACCACACTCCCCGCGGTGCACGTACCGTCTATCACACCCGAGGCGTGGTCGAGGTGCTCAACAAACGCCGCGGCATGGGCATGGCCCGCCCGCGCAATCCCCTGCCGCCTGAGTAGCGACGGTCTGGGCACCGACGAAGGCGGTACCTCCAATCAGGGGACCACCAGGAACCTCGCATTACTTCGCGCCACCGGGTACAACCGAGGAAACGGCGGGCACGGCTTACCCGCTATGCGATCACAGGTTCTTCGATCCAACGCTAACGGGGGGCACGATGAACATCGACGGCCAGGCCGAGTTCGAACACACCGGAAACACCTATCTACAGGTGCGTAACTGCCTTCAGGTGATGTGTCAACAACTACGCGTCCACAGGGATTGGTTCGAGCGGTCACCCGCGATGGGTCTTGAGAACTCGGCTGGTGTCTTCGACATCCTGATCGAGCAGGGCTACCTCGAGGCAGACGGAACCACCGCCACCATCTCAGTCCACGATCCTGAAACCTGCCGGTACGAGCAGATTGTCCAGCCGTCATATCGCCCCACCAGCAAGGGCTACGCATTGGCGAATGCCAGCGCGGCGAAACCCGTCCACCGGGCCACAGCAGAGAAAGCTCTAGCGGGTTTCCTACACAGGGTGGAGCAAGCCGCAGCCGATCCAATGAACTTGTGGGTAGTCGACCGTGTGGTTCTGTTCGGTTCAATGCTCGACCCGACACGGCAACGCGTAAGCGATGTAGACCTGGCCGTGCGGCTCGCCAAGAACGAACTGATCTTCGAGGCCGCTGGCGGGTACGAGCTGTCAGGTTCCGTTTTCCTCGCCGAACTGAACGGGACCAAGCACTCATCCGGGTATCGAGGGGAGTTTGGGGTGAGGAAATTCCTCAAGAACCGTTCTCGGGTGTTGAGCCTCGCTCGCCTGTCGGAGGACGGGATGATTGCCGGTCTGCCGCCTGCGACGACTCCGCATCGGGTCCTGTACGAACGACCGCGCGTGAAGTAGATCCGAGCGGGTCGGCGCGGCGGCGACGCTACCGATTACGGCGCACCGAGTTGGCCGCCATTGGCATCAATATCGCGCTGCCGGTGGCGGCCAGCAGAGGCGTCAGAGAAGGTGGCGACCGGGAACGTTCGTTCCAACGGGATGTGCTGTGTCGCACCAAGCCGGTGAGTCCCGTGTGACATATCCCACTCAACAGACAGAGGAGCATGCCTTCGGCCTGCACACTCCCCACGACATCGGATGACAGCCGGTTCGACCTCCAGGCGGCGAGTTCAATGCCAGGCCGGTGTGCGAAGAATTGGCATCCACGTCAGGGCCAGGCACTGGGCGCACTCGGATTCCCGGACACAGCAGATGAGGACAGCACCTGACCTGCCAGCCACCGAAGCAGGACGGACCCTGATCCCATCCGACCGCAGCGGCGACGTCCCCGCGGTGACCTCAGCAGCCACATCGATCCGTTAGCTAAAGGATTGCCGACCGGAAAAACTCGTCGGCGTGTCGGATTGCGACACGCCGACGAGTCTGATCGGCTAGCCAGCCTGCGCCCACACGACGCTCACCAGCTCCCCGCCGAACTCATCCCATTCTCATCCCATCGCTCAACAAACCGCCACGGGAAACGCCAGGTCACGCCAGGAAGCGTTGGGAAGTGAGGAAATGCGCCCCGAACAGGCAAAACCCTCTCTACCCCGCGACCCGCGAATAGACCTGCGCGATGATGCAGAAGTTCCTGATCCGGGACGGATCGGTGAACGTCGTGTCGGCAAAGCTGGAAGCCACTCCACTCCTCGAGGGGTATCGGCGAACTGGGTCCATCGTCCCATGGCCGGATCGGTGGCCCTGTCACCGGTGCACCGAAGCGCCGGGGCACCGTTATATTTCAGGGATGGCCAGCAGTTGGAACACACTCGGCAAGCAGCTCGGCGTGATCGCCAAGGAGCAGGGGCCGAAGATCGTGCGCAAGCAAGGGCCGCGGTTGCTGGAGAAGCTGGTGGAGGCGCTGGGCAGCAAGCCCGGTCCCGCCGTCGCCGTCCGACCGACCGCCTCCACTCCGGTGCCCACCGCGCACCGCGCCCGCCAGATCGTCTACTGCCCGCAACTGGACGGTCGCGCCGATCCCGGGGAGATCGTCTGGACCTGGGTGCCCTTCGAAGAAGACCCCACCAATGGCAAGGACCGCCCGGTCCTGGTGGTCGGCCGCGACCGCAAGACCCTGCTGGGGTTGATGCTGTCGTCCAAAGCCGAACGCGCGCACGACCGCAACTGGGTCGGCATCGGGTCGGGGCCCTGGGACAACGACGGCAGGCCCAGCTGGGTGCGGCTGGACCGGGTGCTCGACGTCCCCGAGGACGGCATCCGGCGCGAGGGCGCGATCGTCGAGCGCAAGACCTTCGACCTGGTCGCGCACCGGCTCGTCGCCGAATATCACTGGAGCTGACCGCCGCGAACCCCCCGGTCCGCCCGGACCGGGGGGTTCGCCCTGCCCGATCAGGCGGCGATCTCCTTGGATCGCCCGAAGATCAGTCCGTACACCAGCGCGCCCAGCGCCCCGCCGATCAGCGGGAACAGAATGAACGCCCACAGCTGACCCATCGCCCCGTCCTGGAAAGGCGCCACCCCGATGCTGCGCGCCGGGTTGCCCGAACCGTTGTCCACCGGGATCGCCACCAGGTTGACGATGGCGAACGCCGCGCCGATGGACATGCCCGCCAGCGGCGCGTCGGAGATCTGGTCGGTCGAGGCCAGCACCACGAACACCAGCACGCCGGTGAGCATCACCTCCATGATGATGGTCGCCGCGAGCCCGTAGCCGTTCTGCAGGACCACCTCGCCGAGCGGCCCGGTCACCGCCGACGGGCTGTGCGCGCCCCAGCCGTTGGCGCCGAGCCCGTCGACGGGCCGGTCGTAGGCGGGCAGGTTGTTGGCGATGGCGAACAGCACCAGCCCGGCCAGCAGTGCGCCGACGATCTGGAACAGCGCGTAGAACCCCGCGTTGCGCGGTGAGATACGGCCCAGCAGCAACTGCCCCAGAGTGACCGCCGGGTTCACATGGCACCCCGAGATCGGCCCGAGCGCGTACACCAGGAACATCAGCGTGAGACCGAAGGCCAGCGCCACCCCGAGCGCGCCGACCCGCTCCCCCGCCAGCACCGCCGTGCCGACACCACCGATCACCAGGACGAACGTGCCCAGTCCCTCGGCCGCCCACTTCTTGGTATCCGGCACAACCTCGGTCATCGCCCACCGCCTTCGAGAGGACTGACCCCGCGACCAGCGGGGTCCCGCACGATCCTCTCGGAGATTACGCGAGCCGGGTGACCTCCACAACGACCTCCAGATCGGTCGAGCCGCCCCCGGAGAACACCCCTTTCAGCGGTGGCACGTCGGCGTAGTCGCGCCCGACGCCGACCGAGACGTGCTGCTCGTTGACGGCGAGATTGTTGGTGGGGTCGTAGCCCCACCACTGCCCGGTCCACGCCTCGATCCAGGCGTGCGACTGCCCGGCCACCGTCTCCCCGATCGCCGCGCCCGGCTTGGGATGCAGATACCCCGACACGTAGCGGCTCGGAATCCCCATGCTGCGCAACAACACCAGTGTCAGGTGCGCGTAGTCCTGGCAGACACCGCGTCGCTCGGCGAAGGCCTGGGGCGCGGAGGTGTGCACCGAGGTGGTGCCCGCGATGTAGTCCATCTCCTTGTGCACCCACTCCGCGGCGCGCACCACCGCCTTGGCCGGCGGCTCGCCCCGGGACAGCTGCCTGGCCACCGTGGCCAGCTTGCGGTCGCGCGGCACATAGGCGGTGGGACTGAGCATCTCGTCGAAGCGGTCGACGATCCGTCCGCCGCGCAGGTCGTCGAAGGTCAGCTCCCCCGCCGGTTCGGCGAACGGTTCGGTCTCCACCACCGAGGACCCGGTCACCTCGAGTTCGGTGTGCGGGGCGTGCAGGTCGAAGGCGGTGACCGCGGTGCCCCAGTAGTCGGTGTAGCGATAGGCCCTGGTGGCGGGCACGGTCTCGACGCGATTGAGGATCACGTTCTGCCTGCTGTCGGCGCGCGGCGTGAGCCTGGCCTCGTTGAACGAGCGCGTCACCGGCGCGTCGTAGACATATCCGGTGGTGTGCACCACCCTGATCCGCCAGCTCACAGCTCTCCCTCCACCGGCACGCGCACGTCCTGGTTGCGGCGGACATCGGTCCAGGCCACCCACGGGGCGGCGTGGAAGTACTGGCGCGAGACCGCCTCGCTCACCTCGCGGCAGCATTTCTGCAGGGCGAGCAGGCGGCTCTGCAGGTCTTCCAGCAGCGCCCCCGGCGGCAGGAACTCCAGTTCGCTGCGCGCCCGGCCGAGCACCCGCTGGGCCTCGTGCCGTGCCCCGACCCGGCTGCCCGGCCGCTGGTCGAGCTCGGTCAAGCAGTCCTCGGCCACGCGCAGCGTGTGGAACACCGAGCGCGGGAAGAGCCGGTCGATCAGGATGAACTCGGCGACCCTGGCCGCGTCGAGGGCGCCGCGATGGGTGCGCAGGTAGGTATCGTGGGCACCGGCCGAGCGCAGCACCGTCACCCAGGCGGGTGAGGAGGTGCGGTCGCCCGCGCGCGAGAGCAGCAGGCGCACCATCATGTCCACGCGTTCGATGCAGCGGCCCAGCAGCAGGAAGCGGTAGCCGTCGTCGCGGCTCAGTGTCGAGTCGGTCAGCCCGGTGAACATCGCCGCGCGGTCCTTGATGAAGGAGAAGAACTCGTGCGGGCCCAGTCCGCGGGCCGCGCGTTCGGCCGCGGGCAGGCCGTTGTAGGTGGCGTTGAGGCACTCCCACATCTCGCTGGAGGTGACTTCCCTGGCGCCCCTGGCGTTCTCGCGGGCCTTGGCGATGGAGTCGCTGATCGAGACGCCGTGGTCGTGGCTGAACGCGACGAGATCGGTCACCGACCAGACGTCGAGGCGCAGGCCCTCGGGTGCTTCGATGCCGAGCACCTTGAGCAGCACCCGCGAGGTGCGGTCGGCGTCGACGGTGGCGTCTTCGAGCAGCTGGTGCACGGCGACGTCGAGGATGCGCGCGGTGTCGTCGGCGCGCTCGACGTATCGGCCGATCCAGTAGAGGGATTCGGCGTTTCGAGCAAGCATGTCTGTTATTCCCCGATCAGCCGCTGCGTCTGTTGTTGTTGCTGCTGTTGCTGATTGGCCTGCGGCGCGCTGAGCTCGCGGCCGATCTCGAACGAGTCGGCCTGGGGCGGGTCGCTCACCAGTTCCGAGCCCGCCAGTTCCCGTTCGACCGGCCCCGAGCGCCCGGCCAGCACCCAGGTGTCCTTGCTGCCGCCGCCCTGGCTGGAGTTCACCACCAGCGAGCCCGCGGGCAGCGCGACGCGGGTGAGCCCGCCCGGCAGCACCCAGATGTCGTCACCGTCGTTGACCGCGAACGGGCGCAGGTCCACATGCCGCGGCACCAGGTCGTTGCCGATCTTGGTCGGCACGGTCGAGAGCTGCACCACCGGCTGGGCGATCCAGCCGCGCGGGTCGGCCTTGATCTTGCGCCGCACGGCGTCCAGCTCGCGCGGGCCCGCGTCCGGCCCGATGACGATCCCGTAGCCGCCCGACCCCTCCACCGGCTTCACCACCAGCTCACCCACCCGGTCGAGCACCTCTTCGCGCTCGTCGTCGAGCCAGCAGCGGAAGGTGTCGACATTGGGCAGCACCGGTTTCTCGCCCAGGTAGTACTCGATGATCGTGGGCACATAGGTGTAGATCAGCTTGTCGTCGCCGACGCCGTTGCCCACCGCGCTCGAGATCACCACATTGCCCGCCCTGGCCGCGTTGAGGATGCCGGCCACGCCGAGCACCGAGTCGGGCCGGAAGTGCATCGGATCGAGGAAGGTGTCGTCGATGCGCCGGTAGATCACGTCGACCTGCCGTTCCCCGGCGGTGGTGCGCATGTAGACGACATTGTCGCGGCAGAACAGGTCGCGTCCCTCGACCAGCTCCACCCCCATCTGCCTGGCCAGCAGCGAATGCTCGAAGTAGGCGGCGTTGTGCACGCCGGGGGTGAGCACCACCACGGTGGGATCGGCCTCGTTGGGCGCGGCCGAGGCCCGCAGCGCGCGCAGCAGATGCCCCGGGTAGTCGCCGACCGCGCGCACCCGGTGCGAGGAGAACAGGTCGGGGAAGACCCGCGCCATGGTGCGGCGGTTCTCCATCACATAGGAGACCCCCGACGGTGAGCGCAGGTTGTCCTCGAGCACCCGGAAGTCACCACGTTCGTCGCGCACCAGGTCGATCCCGGAGACGTGGATGCGCACCCCGTTGGGCGGCACCAGTCCGGCCGCCTCCCGGTGGAAGTGCTCACAGGAGGTGACCAGCCGCTTGGGCATCACCTGATCGCGCAGGATGTTCTGCTCGCCGTAGATGTCGGCCAGGAACAGCTCCAGCGCGGTCACCCGCTGTTTGATGCCGCGTTCGAGCTTGGCCCACTCCGCGGCGGCGATCACCCGGGGCACCAGATCCAGCGGGAACGGGCGCTCCTGACCCGACAGCGAGAAGGTGATGCCCTGGTCGATGAAGGCACGGTCCAGCGCGTCGGACCGCTTGGCGAGGTCGTCGACATCGATGGCCGCCATCGCGGCGTGAATGCCTTTGTACGGCGCGCGGACCCGGCCCGCCACGTCGAACATCTCGTCGAAGGCGTCGGCGAAGCGGCCCGGCCCGTACCCGTCGAACAGGCCGGTCTGCGCGCTCGGCTGTGCGGTCGATCCCACCGACGCCGGTGCTGCTGATCGACCTGTACTCGGCGCTGTGGTGGAGGTCATGGGAAAAACTGTGCATCACCCGACAGCAGGGTTCTGTGAGACACAGGTAAATTTCTTGCATCACCTGAAACGGGTGAAATAGGGCAGCGGGACGGTCCGCCGGATCCGGGCCGATTTCGCCCGTCGCTGCCGAGCTGGTAACCTCGACATTCGGCGCGGTGTTACCCGTAGTTCAGCACCATCTGCTGCATCGTGGGCGCGCGCCCGACGAGCTTTCAAGACCTACCACCCAGCGACAGGAAACCAGAGGATACAGGCGTGGCCAACATCAAGTCCCAGATGAAGCGGATCCGTACCAACGAGGCGGCGCGCAAGCGCAACCAGTCGGTCAAGTCCGCGCTGCGCACCGCGATCCGCAACTTCCGTGACGCCGCTGCGAGCGGTGACAAGGAAAAGGCTGCCGAGCAGCTGCAGTTCGCGAGCCGCAAGCTCGACAAGGCCGCTTCCAAGGGCGTCATCCACGCCAACCAGGCGGCCAACAAGAAGTCCGCGCTCGCGCTGGCTCTCAACAAGATCTGATCGGAGCGGGCTCGGTCCCGCTCAGCAATACTTCGCAAGACGCAGCCGCCGTGGCCTCGATGACCACGGCGGCTTTTGTCGTCGGCTACCATTCGCCGCATGTTGACGGTCTACGCGAATCAGACGGTGGTACGAGGCGACGACCTGGCCGAGGTGATCCGCGCCGCGGAGATCCTGGGGCTCGGTCTCAAGATCGAGAACGTGATGGTGCCCGACGAGGAGGGCGGCTACTCCGCGGCCTGGATCGTCACCCGCGAGGACGAGGTTCCGCTCTACGAGGAGTGGGAGGGCCGCTACGAGGATCTCGAGGACGACGAGGAAGAGCAGCTCGCCCTCGTCGGCGAATGATCCGGGTCAGTTCACACAGGGGATCTCCCCCGAGGTGATGTCGCTGCGGACCGGTCTGCCCGCGTCGGGGGTCTCCGTCACCGAGCTGGTCGTACCGGTCTGCCTGCCGGTGGTCGCCTCCGCGGGCAGTGCCGCGGGCGGGGTGTGCCGCCGGGTCGTGGTGGTCGGCGTCGGGTCGGCGAACGGTGTCCCGAAGGCGGTCGCGATCTCGCGGCGGATGGCCGCGCGGTCGACGATGTTCACGTCCTGGCCGTTGATCACGTCGTAGCGCAGCACCGGCAGGGTACGGAATTCGACCTGCGGGTTGTCGGCGCTGCCCAGCGTGCGCACGAAGTCGGTCATGTTCCAGCCGTCGGAGAGCACGATATTGCGGTGCGCCACATCCATCAGCGCCGAGAGTTTGCCCGGATCGGTGAGGGTGCCCGCGCTGTGCAGCTGCCGGGCCACCGAGGTGAGGAAGGCCTGCTGGCGGTGGGTGCGGTCCAGGTCTCCGTTGTCCAGGCCGTGCCGCTGCCGCACGAAGGCCAGCGCCTGCGCCGGGTCCAGGTGCTGGCGGCCCGCCGGGAAGTCGGCACCGGAGAACTCCGTATCGCTGACCGCCTGTTTCAGGCACACCTCCACCCCGCCCAGCGCGTCGGCCAGATCGTAGAACCCGGCCAGGGTGATCTCGGCGAAGCGGTCGATCGGCGCCCCCGTCAGATCGCGCACCGCCCCGACGATCGAGGCGCGGCCCGCTTCCCGGCCCGCCTGCTCGAGCTTGCGCCGGTCGGTCACCCCGCGCGCGATCAGCTGGTCCTGCACGGCGGCCTTGCGCAGCCCGTACGCCTCCTTGATCTTGGCGTGGGTGTAGCCGGGGATGCCGCTGACCGGTACGTAGTCGTCACGCGGGATGGAGACCGCGACGATCTTGTCCATGGCGGCCGGGATGTGCACCAGGATCAGGGTGTTGGCGTTGTAACCGCCCTCGTCCCCGTCCCCGGCGTGGAGTTGTTCGAGTACCTCGGGTGGTAGCTCGTCGCCGTTCTGGTCACGGCGGGTGTCCAGGCCGATCAGCAGGATGTTGAGGTCGCCACCGAGTGAGTGCGGGGCGTCCTCGCCCAGCGCGTACGAGCGCAGGAAGCCGGCGTCGAAGTTGCCCGCCGTCGACCAGCCGTACGCCGTCACCGCGACGATCGCCGCCGACAATCCGGCGGCGATCCCCTTCCCGATCCCCCTGGCCCAGTCCCCCGCCGATCGACGAGCGCGTCGGCCTCGTGCGCGCTCATCGATTCGGCTGGCGGTCGGCTCGTCCATGTCGTGGTCGACTCTGCCAGCGGCAGGAGTGATGCAAGATCGCGATCGGATCGCGAATTGGTGCCGACCGCCGGGCGCCCCGCTCAGGCGGTCGGGACCGGCGTGTTCTGGCGAGCTGCCGTCCACCAGCGGCCGTTCTCCTTGACCAGCACATACAGCGCGACCATCACCGGCTCGGTGTCGATCAGCTCGCCTTCGGCGGTGATCGCGCGCGCCTGTTTGTAGGCCAGCGCGACATCGGGACGCAGGAAGCGGATGTCGGTGACGTCGTAGCGCACGTACAGGTCCTTCAGGAATCCGGCCAGCCCGGCACGGTTCGCCGCGAGCAAGGCCGCGCGACCGCTGATCACCTTGCCCGCCGCGTTGCCGACGCTGGCGTTCGCGGCGAACGGCGCGGTGAGCAGTTCGGGGTCCTTGGTGTTCATCGCGGTCTGCGCGTCGGCGACGATCCGGCGGATCGCGGCGATGTCGGCGGTGTGGTCGACGCTGTGATCGTCGATCACCGGGGGCTGTGTGGTGTCGGTGTCCATGAACAGCATCGTGCTTCCTCAACCGTTGTTCAGGTCAAGCACGAGTTCCCGCGGTGTGCTCAGCCCGCCGCGCGCAGGTCGAGAATGCGGGAGAGCGCGTGTTCCACGGCGTAGGTGGCGTCGGCGGCGCCGCCCTTGACGTCGGCGTTGAGGGTCGCCACCACCTGCAGGGCGGTGCCGATGGTGCCGGGATTCCAGCCGCGAGCCTGGGCCTGGGCTTTCTTCACCTTCCACGGCGGCATCCCGAGCTGCTGGGCCAGCTTGAACGGGTCGCCGCGGCCCGCCGACCCCACCTTGGCGATGGTGTGCACCGAGTCGGCGAGAGCGTCGGCGAGCAGTACGTGCGGCACCCCACGATCGGTGGCCCAGCGCAGGGCTTCCATCGCGGCAGGCCGGTCACCGGCCACGGCCAGCTCGGCCACATCGAAACCGGTGACCTCGGCCCGGCCGGAGTAATAGCGGCGCACGGCCTGCACATCGATCCTGCCGCCGGTGTCGGCGACCAATTGCGAACAGGCCGCGGCCAGTTCGCGCAGCTCGGAGCCGACGGACTCGATCAGCACCTGCACCGCCTCGGCGGGCACCTTGACCCCCGCCGCCCGGAACTCCCCGCGCACGAACTCCATCCGCTCACCCGCCTTGGTGAGTTTCGCGCACTCGTGGACCACCGCGCCCTGCTTCTGCAGCGCCGGAGCCAGCGCCTTGGCCCGGCCACCGCCCGAGTGCAGCACCATGAGCACCACCCCGTCGGGCGGGTCGATCGCGGCCTCGGTGATCACCGCCACCGCGTCCTTGCCAGCCTCCGCCGCGGACTCCAGCACGATCACCCGGTCCTCGGCGAACAGCGAGGGGCTCAGCAGTTCGGCCAGCTCGGCGGTACTCGCGTCACCGGCGCGCAACCGGTCGACCGGCACCGACTCCGGGTCCGGCGCATGCGCCCGCACGGCCGCGGTCACCTGCGCCACCGCGCGTTCGACCAACAGCTCCTCGTCCCCGAGAACCAGATGCACCGCGGCAGGCCGTTCGCTCACGAGCCGATCCTACGGACCGCCTCCGACAACCCGCGTGCCCCCTGCCGAGCGGATCGACGCCGGGAGGTGACGGTGCGCAGGTTCGCCGGGCTCCCGAGCACGATCACGTCACCGTCGCGGTCGGTGCGGGCCACGGTGCTGCCGAGTCCGGCCAGCGTGGCGAGGACCGTCGGGTGCGGATGCCCGAAGGTGTTGTCCACCCCGGAACTGATCAGCGCCAGCCGCGGCCGCACCGCACGGAAGAACTCCGGTGCCGTCGTCCGGGAGCCGTGGTGGGGCACCTTGAGAATGTCGGCCCGCACATCATGGCGCCGCATGACCTCGGCCTGCGCGCCCGCCTCGATGTCCCCGGTGAACAGCACCGACCCGACCGGCGTCCGCGCCATCACCACCAACGACCGATCATTGGCCTCGTCCACCCCCGAACTCGTCGGCGCCCCCGCACCCGGCGCGAGCACCGCCAGCTCCACCACACCGAAGACGAAGACCTGTCCCGCGAACAGCTCCATCAGGGGAACCCCTGCCGCACAAGCACTCTCGACAACCTGCCGGACCCCACCCTCCCCATGCCCATGATCGGCACCCGCACCGCCCGCCGAAGACCCCAGCAGGGTTGGGGCTGTACAGGGGGTATCGGCATCGGCCGCCGTGTAGTGCGAGGCGGTGGCCTCGGTGGGCGCAGTGCGCGTGATTGAGGCGGTGGCCCCGGTCGTGGTCGGCGCCCGGGGCACAGTCGGCGCCCCAGTCGCGTTCGGCGCCACGGTCACAGTCGGCGCGGCGGGCGTGACGGTCGCGCGGGTCGGAGCGGTTGCGCGCGGTGGGGTGGTGGGTAGTTCGCCTGGGGCGGTGGCGATGGCGTCGACGGTGCGGCCGCGGAGGGCGCCGGGGAGGCCGTCGATGTGGTCGGCGTGGGGGTGGGTGAGGATGAGGAGGGGGATGCGTGTGATGTGCAGGCGGTCGAGGCATCGGCGGATGAGGCGGGGGTCCGGGCCGGTGTCGATGACCACGGCGGCGCCGGGGCCGACCGAGAGGGCCAGGCCGTCACCCTGACCCACATCGCACATCGCCAGTGACCAACCGGACGGCGGCCAGCCGGGAGTCCACAGGCGCAGCGGCACGAGCACTATCGAGACGCCGAGCGCGACCACCGCGAGCAGCCGCCGCGTCCGCGACCACCGCAGGGCGGCGATCACCACGACGACGATCACGGCAGCCACCACACCACCGGTGCTACCCGACCGCACCGTCACGGTCGCCCCGGGAACCGCGGCTGCCCGATCGGCCACCTCGAGCAACCACCACATCGGTGGCCGCGCACACCACAGCACCCGGACCGCGGCATCACCCCACACGCAGGCCACCACGGCGCCCACCGCCCCGATCACCGTGATCAGCCCCACCACCGGTGCCACGAGAGCGTTCGCGACGATCGCGACCAGACTCACCCGGCCCGACAGCGCCACCATCAGCGGCAGAGTGACCACGAAGGCCGCGGCGGCCACCGCCACGATCTCCGCGGGCGCGCGCCACCATCCCCGCGCCCGCAACCAGTCGGCCCAGCTCGGCGCGAGCAGGATCAACCCGGCCGTGGCCAGCACCGACAGCGCGAACCCAGCACTCATCGCCAAGTGCGGTGCGACCGCGAGCAATCCGATCACCGCGCCACACAGCGCGGGCAGGGCCTGTTTGCGCCGTCCGGTCAGCAGCGAGAGCACGGTCACCGAGCCCATCGCGGCCGCACGCAACACACTCGGATCGGGCCGAGCGATGACGACGAACACGCCGACGACACCGGCCGCGGCGGCAGCGCTGACCCGCGGCCCGGCGGTGAGCAACCGGGTCAGTGCCAGCAACGCTGTCAGCAGGATCGTGAAGTTCGCCCCACTGACCACGCACAAATGTTGCAGCCCTGCGATTTCGAACGAATCCCGGACGTGGTCGGGTAGCGCCACGGTGTCCCCGACGACGAGTGCCGGGAGCAGTCCCGCGGCGTCCGGTGGCAGCGCCCGCGCGGCCGCCGCCACCAGATCCGCGCGCACCCCCGCCGCTACGCGCTGCCACCACGGCGGGTCACCGAGCCGTTGCGGCGCCGCCGAGGCGTTCAGCGCCACGATGGTGAGGTCGGCGCGATTCGGCCGACTCACCTGCGCCCGGAATCGCACCGTCTGCCCCGGTGACAGCGCGGCCCACTCGCCGCCGCCCGCCAGCACCACGACCGCACCGCCTGCCCGCGTCCACTCACCACCGCCACCGAATTCGCGCAGTTCGGCGTGCACGATCCACCGTCGCTGCCCACCGAATCCGCCGCCGCGCATCGGCTTCGCGTCGTCGGTGACCACCGCCACCACACTCACCGACCGCCCGACCATGTCCCGCAGCGGATGCGCCTGCACCCGATGCTCCCGCCACGCCCCCGCCACCCCGAAGCCGGCGGTCAGCAGCACGGCCGCCAACCCGGCCACCGCCACTACCCGCCACCGTTCCCGCCGGTGCGCGATCGCCCACAGCAGCACCACCCACAGCCCGATCGCCACCACCACGGCGGCCACCGAGATCACCACTCCCGCCACCCACCCGGCCCCGATCGCCACGATGGTCGCCACCCAGCACCCCACCGCGGCAGGTACCAGCCGCATATCGAGAACCGGCAGCTCCCCTTCGTCCTCCGCGGCGATCTCCTCCCCCATCACCTTCATCCGCGCACCACACCGGAAGACCCGACATCGCCGTTCCGGCCATCCGCCGGCACACGTCCGCCCCTGCCGCGCAAGCGATCACACGCGATGCACGAGCGCCGACTACGGCGCACCTCCCCGCCCGTCCCGGTCGAGCACGGCCCGGTCACCCCGACACCGCGCCGACGGGCCACGACCACCTGAGCGTCACCTCACCCGGCCGCTCCGACTCGGCGGGCAAAGCGAACGAGCCGATTCGCCGCGGCCACACCGCGGTCAACGACCCGGTTCGCGTCTCGTCGCCGCCGCCGGCGCCGGTGAGCAGCTGTGAACCCTGCCGAGGAGCAGAGCCGTCCGGACCGGCACCGAGAGCAGCAGTCGAACGAATCCCTGGACTCCCGGCCGGGGCAGGACCAGACCCCGAGGAGGAATCATTCTGAGCCGCAGTCACTTCGCTGCCGGACCCGAGAGATCCGACCGCACAGGCAGCGAATCCACGCGATCGCGACATCGCGCTGGACCGGCTCCGTGCGACTTCACCGAAGCCGCGCGTCGGCCGTTCTTCTCCAGAACCACCGACAGTTTCCCGAGAACCACCGACAGTCGATTCCTCCATAGGTACCGCGTCGCGTTCTGGAGGCAGCCTCGCAGGACACGAGGGATGTCCTTCGGGCACGGCACGACGACGAGGGTCGGCATGGAGAGCTGTCGGCCGATGCGCGGTCATATCCTCACCAGCTCGCGGAGTCGCGCCAGGCGGGCGGGGCCGATACCGTCGACCTCGCCCAGCTGGGCGATATCGGTGAAGCGGCCGTTGGCCGCGCGCCAGGCCAGGATGGCTTTCGCGGTGACCGGACCGACGCCGGGAAGAGCATCGAGTTCCGCTTCGGTGGCGGTATTGAGGTCGACCCCACCGGACTTGCCCGTGCCCGCTCCGGCCGACTTCGGACCGGAGCCGCCCGCAGGGGTGGGACCGGTGGCAGGGGTTCCGCCGGAAGCACTGATCATGGCGCTGCCGACCCGGAGCGGATCCGAGTGCGGACCGGTGGCGCCGACGACGAGCTGGTCGCCGTCGGACAGGCGCTGGGCCAGATTCAGACCGGACAGGTCGGCACCATCGCGAATCCCACCCGCCATCTCGATGGCGTCGGCGACCCGGGAACCACCGGGCAACCGGTGCAGACCGGCATGCTCGACCAGGCCCACGACGCTGACCACCACTTCGGCCCCCGGCCCCGCGCCGGTGTCCGTCAGGGCTGCTACCGCGGCGACCGTCTCGGGGCGCGCGGGCGCGGCCTCGGCACGGACCACCGGTACCGGCGGGACCGCCTGCGGAATCGGCTGATCCCGCATCATCACCACGCCGGTGACCACCACCGCGAGGACACCGACCACACCCAGTGCCATCGCACCGCGACGACCCGGATCCATCCTGGCGCCGCGAAACCGCTCCGGTACGAGCCGGTTCCGGCGCCGGGACGTTCCCTCGTCGAGCCAGCTCGGCAGTCGCACCTGCTCGGATGGCGCCGGTGCGACCTCGTCGTCCCAGCGCCCTTCGCCGCGTGTCCCCGCGCCACTCCTGCCGTCCGGGCCGCTATCCGGCGGCTGCCCACCGGCCCACTCCCGTTCCCGCACCGCCATTCCGCCCAACCGCTGCCGTACCCGCTCGTGCTCTTCGTGTCGTGACATGGCTCCGACGGTATGCCCGCCTGATCTCCCGGCCCGGCCTGCGACCTGGGCTTTCACTAGGCCTGTGGATAACTCGAAACCTGTGGACAACTAGGTGTTCCACGCCCCAGGCCACGCTTTCGGCGCGGGCTGAACGGATACGGTGCGCGCATGACGACTCGGCAGTACGGATGGACACATGCATCCCGCACAGCGATTCCGCGAGTTCGCGCTCCGCGAGGCACGCGGCAATTCCCCGCTCTATCACCGGCGAGCGCTCGACATCGCCGCCGACCCGGACACCCTGGCGCTGATCGCCGCCTTGCCTCCGGACAAACAGCAGCCGAATCTGATCCTGGCCGCGGCACGGGTGAACGGCGCGAATACCGAGCGCTACCAGGAATTCCGCGAGCAGTTCCACGCGAACTGGCCCGCGATCGCGCGGACGGCACTGACGCGTCGCACCCAGACCAACGAAGCCGGTCGCGCGGCATCCCTGCTTCCGGTACTGGCGGCGCTACCGGAGCCGCTGTCGCTCATCGAGGTGGGCGCCTCGGCCGGGCTCTGTCTCTATCCCGATCGGTTCAGCTACCGGTACGGGCACACGGGCGTCGACCCCGAGGAGGGCCCGTCGCCGGTGGTGTTGTCCTGCACCACTACTGGGCCGGTACCGATCCCGGCCCGGCTGCCACGGGTCGTGTATCGCGCGGGCGTGGACCTGAATCCCCTCGACGCCGCCGACAGCCGGGACCGCGACTGGCTGGCAGCCCTGGTCTGGCCCGGTCAGGAGGACCGGGTGTCGCGGCTGCGGGCAGCCTGCGCGATCGCGGCGGCGGACCCACCGGAGGTCGTCGCCGGCGACCTGATCGAGAAGGTCACCGGACTGGTGGCCGCCGCACCCCGGAACAGCACGGTGGTCGTCTTCCACAGTGCGGTCCTCACCTACCTGTCACCGGAAGCCAGGACGGAGTTCCGGTCGACGGTGCGGGCGCTGCCGTGTCACTGGATCTCCCAGGAAGGCCCCGCCGTACTGCCCTGGCTCACCGGGCAACTGCCCGAGCGGGATTCGTGCGCCGCGCGGCTGGTGGTGGCGCTCGACGAGGTGCCACTGGCCTACGCGGGCCCGCACGGGCAGTCGCTGGACTGGTTCGGCGTGGGGTGAGGGTGTCAGATGCTGCGCATCACCGAGACGACACGACCGAGGATCACGGCTTCGTCGCCGTCGATCGCGGAGTAGGCGGGATTACGGGGTTCGAGGTGGATGTGCCCGTTGCGGCGGCGGAAGACCTTGACGGTGGCCTCCTCGCCGATCATGGCGGCGACGATGTCGCCGGAGTTCGCCTCCTGCTGCCTGCGGACGACCACGAGGTCACCGTCGCAGATGGCGGCGTCGATCATCGAGTCGCCGCGCACGCGCAGACCGAAAACCTCACCGCGGCCGACCAGTTCCCGGGGCAGGGTGAGGACGTCGTCGGCGTGCTGTTCGGCCAGGATCGGGGTGCCGGCGGCGATATCGCCGACGACGGGCACGGTCACCGACGCCTCGGAGCTCGCGCCGGGCGCGGTGCGCAGGAACAGCCGGACATCGATGGGGCGGGTCAGGGATGCGCTGCGGCGCAGGAAACCGTCCTCCTCCAACGCTTTCAGATGCTTGGCGACCGTGGAGGTGGACCGCAGGCCCACCGCGTCGGCGATCTCCCTGGCGCTGGGCGGGTAGCCGTGGGCGAGCACCGAATCCCGGATCACGGCGAGGATGTGTTGCCTGCGCGGCGGCAGGTTCGCGGTGTCGAGATAGTCGAAGTCGTCGAATGCGGTCACCGGGGCATCGTAGAGCCCGGCGTGCTCACCACACGGCACCGCGGGGCCGGTCCGCGGCGGCGCGCCCGGATCCGGCATCGGAACGGTTCAGGAACAGCCGCCGGGCAGGACCACCACACCGAGTGCCCCGACCCCGAGATGCACGCCGAGGGTCGGCCCGAATTCGGCGACGTAGAGTTCGGCCAGCTCCGGCGCCTGCTCGCGCAGCTGCGCGGCGATGTTCTCGGCGGCATCGGGCGCGCCCAGATGCTGGATGCCGAGGGCGGCACCGTCACTGCCCGCCGCCTCGAGCACGGCCGCGACCAGTTTGGCGTACGCGCGCGACCGGGTCCTGACCTTCTCGCGCAGTTCCAGCTTGCCCTCGACCAGTTGCAGCAGCGGTTTGGTCACCAGTTCGCTGCCGAAGAAGGCGGCCGCGCTGCTCAGCCTGCCGCCCTTGCGCAGTTGTTCGGTGCGGTTGACCAGGATGAACGTGCGGGCACGAGCCGCGGCGGCCACCGCCCGTTCGTAGACCGCGTCCAGCGCCTCGCCTGCCCGTGCCCGCCGCGCGGCCGCCAGCACCGGCAGCCCGGTGGCCAGGCCCGCGCCGAGCGAATCCACCAGGCGCACACGGTCTTCGGCCCCCATGTCCCGCACGGCTTGCCGACCGGATTCCCAGGTCGCCGACAGCATGCGCGACAGGTGCACCGCCACCACACCGTCGCCGTCACTGTGGTGCAGCGCGCGCTCGTAGGCGGCGCGCAACTCACCCGGCGACGCGGCCGAGGTGCTGACGGAGTCGGCTCCATAGTCGATGTCGACCGGGTCGACACCTTCGCGGATCTCGCGTTCGCCGACGAGGACATGCAACGGCACCACTTCGATACCGAGTTCGGCGACGACGTCGGCGGACAGGCCGGCCGCCGAATCGGTGACCACCACAACGGTCACGGACTACCGGACCTCCTGCAGCGCCTTGGTCATCGCGGTCGCCACGGCGGTGTGCCCGGCCCAGCCCCAGTGGATGCCGTCCGGGTTCGCCGAGCCCGACTCGATGTCCTCGCGCACGGCTTCGCCGAGGTCGACCAGCGGCACCGAGGTGCGACCCGACCAGGCCTGAAGGGCCTTGACGGCCTTGGCCCTGCCCCGGTGCACGCGTCCGTAGGCCTCGCACTTGTGCACCGACGGCAACACCGCGACCACGGGCAGATCAGGTCGCAACTGCGCCAGCGCTTCACGCGACTGCTCCAGGTAGTCGACGCTCACCTTCGGCGGCAGCGCCACCGGACGGCCGAGCTTCGACAGCTTGGGCTGCAGCCAGTTGTAGGTGGACCGCACCCCGCGACGCAGACGCGGCGGGCGGATGTAGCGGATCAGTTCGCGCAACGCGGTCGGCAGTGGCGAGGGCAGCGTGTCCATGCCGCCGACGGCGAACACGACCGCGCCCGCGCGTGGCACCGCCGCCCACACCCGCGGGTCACCGATCAGCGCCCAGTAGGCATCGCGGCAGGTCCAGCCGATCCGGGCGATCAGTTCGACATCCCAGTCCAGTTCGGCCGCGACCAGATTCGGCCAGATCCGCGGATCGTCGGCGGGCAGGCCGCCCTTCGGTCCGTAGTAGGCCAGCGAATCGGCGACAACGAGCAGCACCGGACGCGGCGACGCCTGCGCGACCGGCAGCTCGGCGGCCTCGGATTCGGCCAGCACGCCGTCCAGCACAGCGGCGGCGGGTTCACCCTGCGCCACAACAGTTTTCGACACCACGGTGGTCTCGGCCGACGAGGTTGCCACCGAATTCTCGAGAGCGGCCGGTTGCGCCGCTACAGATTCGCCTGTCTCGGAGGCGATTTCGCCGGCGACGCCATCGACCGATGCGGACTCCGCATCACCGGCTGCCGCAATCACCATCGCCGGAGCACCGGCGAGCACGTTCTCACCGGCGTCCACCTGCTGCTCGATGCCCGAAGAAACGTCGACAGCAGCGGGCTCGGACCCGGTGGCACCGGGACCCCCGGAAGCATCCACGGCGTCCGCGGCAGCGGCTTCACGCTCGACGGCGGTGGGCACGACATCGGCGACAGCGACCGCGGCGGCATCCTCGGAAGCCGCCGATCCGACACCTGCCGATTCGGCCTGGTCCGCCTCCACCGAGCCGGCGGCCGAAGCGACAGCACCCGTCGACGTCGCGAGTTCCGGGAGGTCAGCGGCGACGAGTTCTGTCGCGATGTCTTCGGAAGCCGCTGCGGCGGAGCCGATATCAGCACCGGTGGTCTCGGAGTCGATCGCCGACCGGATATCGGGCTGTGCGGCACCGGTCTCCAGGTCGGCGCCGGTACCGTCCACGGACACACCGGAGTTCACCGTGTCGGTGTCCGGCGCGGTATCCGGTTCCTGGACAGCGGAATCCGCGGCAACCGCGCCGTCGGTCCCCGCCGACTCTACCGCAGTCGCGGAATCGCCTGCCCCGGAAACGGACTCGGCGGCTCGCACCTGTTCGGCCTGCTCCGGTTCGGCGACCGCCGGTGCCGGCATCGGACCGAACAACGCGTCGGGCAGCGAGCGCGCGGTGCGTGCGGTGACCTGCTTGAAGAGTTCGTCCGGTACCGAACGGATCGGCTCCTCACGCTCGGCGCGTGGGGTGCGAGCAGGCGGCGGGCCGAACAGCGCGTCCGGCAATTGCCGTCCGGGCTTGGCCGTCACCTGCTGGAACAGTTCGTCCGGTACCGATCGATCAGGCTCTTCAGAGGACATCGGGAGCTACCTTCGCCGCTGCGTTCCAAACATCGAGTCGCCAGCCGGGTCGGTCGATGTCAGGGCCGTGGCTGGACAGCTGCACCCAGCTCGTATTGGCCAGCCCGCCCAGAGCGGGCCAGCTGCCGGGCGGCAGTTCCAGCAACGCGGCCGTGAGGGCAGCGATCAGCCCGCCGTGCGCAACCAGGATGATAGTCCGGCCGGGCCAATCCTGCCGCTCGTTGTACAGTTCGCGCACCACCGGCAGCGCCCGCGCGCCGACCTCGAGTTTGCTCTCCCCACCGGGCGGTGTGTAGGTGGCGTCGAGCCGCCACTGCACGCGCGCGCCGGGGTAGTCGGCGTCGACCTCGAGATGGGTCAGCCCCTCCCAGTCACCCAGGTTGGTCTCACGCAGTCGCTGATCGGTGACGACCGGCAGGTCGCTGATGTCCCCCAGCGCCTGGGCGGTGTCCTTGGCGCGACGCAGATCGGAGGCGTGGATCGCGATGGCATTACGCGAAACCAGTTCGCGGGCAGCCTCTTTGGCCTGCTGCCTGCCGAGCTCGGTGAGATCGGTGTCGATCTGGCCCTGCATCCGGTCCGCGGCGTTCCATTCGGTCTGCCCGTGCCGCAGCAGGATCAGCGTGCGCACATGGGCGTACTTGCTCACTCGGTGTAACCCTCTACCTGTGCGTCGTCGTCGGCCGCCGGGGTGGCGGGGGTCTCGATGCCGTCCACCGGCACCGCCGGGCAGTCACGCCAGAGGCGTTCCAGCGCATAGAAATTGCGCTCGTCGTTGTGCTGGATGTGCACCACGATGTCGACGTAGTCGAGCAGCGCCCAGCGGCCCTCGCGGGTGCCCTCGCGACGGACCGGCTTGTGCCCGGCCTCGCGCAGCTTCTCCTCGACGTTGTCGACGATCGCGTTGACCTGGCGCTCGTTGGGCGCCGACGCGATCACGAAGCAGTCGGTGATCACCAGCTGCTCGGAAACGTCGAGCACGACGACATCGGTGGCGAGCTTGTCGTCGGCCGCCAGCGCGGCGACCTTGGCCATCTCGATCGATTCGGCGGAAGCGCTCATGCCGGCTCCCCCTGACAGACCAGAACCACGCTCGTCTCGCTCAACGTCAGCTACCTTCCGTTCCTGCGGGCCCATACAGGTGCCGCTTCGATATGTACTGCACCACGCCGTCGGGGACGAGGTACCAGACCGGCCGACCCTCCGCGGCGCGGCGGCGGCATTCGCTCGACGAGATGGCCAGCGCGGGGACCTCGATCATCGTGACGGCGTCGGCGGGAAGGTCCCGCAGATGCTCCTCGAGATGGTCGGTGTTCAGCTCGTACCCCGGACGGCTCACCCCGACGAACTTCGCCAGTTCGAACAGTTCGGTCCAATCCTGCCATGTCAGGATGTTGGCCAGCGCGTCCGCACCGGTGATGAAGTACAGCTCGTCGTCGGGATGGGCGCTCTGCATCTCCCGCAGGGTGTCCACCGTGTAGGTGACCTTGTTGCGTTCGATGTCGGCCCGGCTGACCGAGAACCGGGGGTTGGACGCGGTGGCGATGACCGTCATCAGATAGCGGTCCTCGGCGGGGCTGACCTGCTTGTTCGCCTTCTGCCACGGCTGTCCGGTGGGGACGAAGATCACCTCGTCGAGCTCGAACCGGTTCGCGACCTCGCTCGCCGCGACCAGGTGGCCGTGGTGGATCGGGTCGAAGGTGCCGCCCATGACGCCGAGCTTGCGGCGCGGCCGAGCTGTTTCGTGCATGAGGTCCGAGCTTAACGGGGTGGGAGCCCGCGGGGCGGACCGGAGTGCCCGGCCACCGTGTGCGGGTCATCCCAGGCCCGACGCCTGGGCGCACATCTGGGCGAACTGGGCGCGGGTGCGGTCGAGCTCCTCGGCGACGTGCACGGCCGGGTTCTCGGCCACCAGGCGGCCGAGTTCGGCCAGCAGCACGTCGATGGTGACCCACCACGGCCCGCGGACGTACCCGTGCGGCCCGCGCAGCTGCAGCCAGGCGGCCGCGCGCAGGCATCGCGCGCGCGGCACGATCCGGCCCTGCTCACCCCACAGACCGGCCGCGCGCAGATAGAGCCCCAGCGCCAGCGACTCCTGCCCGCAGCATTCGCGCGCCACCGCCGCCGACCACACCAGGTCGGCATGGCGGTGCCGGTCGGCGGGAGCGCCGGAGAGCAGGCGGGCGGCCTCGGTGAACTGCCAGGCAGCCTGGCGGTAGCGCCGCAACCGGATCAGCGACTCGGCGAACTCGGCGCGCGCCAGTGACAGCTCGCCGGGCGGATAGTGCAGCGGGCCTCCGAGCAGGGCGCGATCGAACGCCGTCACCGCCTCCCCGTGCCTGCCCGCCCGGCGCCACGCCCGCCCGGCCACCAGCCACAGATGTGCCGCGTCCGCCCGCGAGATCGGCTGCCAGCAGGCCGCCGCCGCAGCCGCGGCACGGGCGACGTCGCGATCCCGGTCCGGCTGCGCCGCGACCGCGGTCACCAGCTGAGTACGCAGCTGCGCCAGCTCACGACCGACCAGCTCACCCGCGCCGACCACCAACGCGCGCCGCAACTGCTCCTCCGCGGCCGCGGGCGCATCGACGAGCCGGGCAGCCGCGACCACCGCCAGCCTCCGCGCGGCCCGAGCACCCGCACCCCGTTCGAGCGCCGACGCAATCCCCGGCCCTGGCCCTGATGCGGGACGAGGTCGTTCGGCCAGGGCTAGATCGCCGGGTGGGGTGGGGGCGAGGGGATGTTCGGGTTGTGTCTCGCGTGACGGTTCTGCGGCGCTGTGTTCGGCGTGCGGATCGGTCACCGGGTGGACCGGACCCACGACACCGCTAGGTCACCCTTGTTGGCCGATCCACGTCGATCGGCTCGCTCGTCGTCGCGCGACGCCCCTGCCAGCATGTGCGCGATCCTGGTACCGGCACCCTGTAAGTGGCTTAACGTCCGCTGAAATCCGTCATGCCTTCGGGCGCTTGGTCTTCGGGAGTTTGGCGACGACCGCGTCGTAGGAGGCGTCGATGAGTTCGCGTAGTTCGTCGTCGGGGACCGCGCCACCGAGGCGGATGCTGTTCCAGCCGTAGCGGCCGATGTAGGCCGAGGCGCTCACGTCGTCGGGATAGACGTACACCAGTTCGTCGGCTTCGGCCCGGTCGCGGCCGCATTTGAGGCCGATCGCGGTGCCCGCGCCGAGGAAGGCGAAGATCTTGTCGCCGACCTTGGCGACGACATCGCCCTCCCACGGTTCGTCTTGCCAGGCACCGGGTTTGGCCAGGCAGTAGGTCAGCGGATCCACCACAGCTCCTTCACACGGGTAGCAGTCGGGAGACGACCTCGGTCAGTTGCCGGGCCGAGCGGCATTCGTGCATCTCGATCACGGTGCCGTATTCCTGGGCGGCCGAATCACCGGTGCCCCACAGGTTTTTCGGTTCCGGGTTGAGCCAGTGCGCGTGCCGGGCGGTGCCGGCCAGCTCACGCAGGGTGTCCAGGCGCGGGTTGCGGTAGTTGGTGCGGCCGTCGCCGAGGACCAGCAGCGAGCTGCGGCTGGTGACGGCGTCGGCGAAGTTGTCGGCGAAGCTGGTCAGGGCCTGGCCGTAGTCGGAGTGCCCGTCGGCGTCGATGATGCGTGACTCGGTGAAGATCCTGGTGAGGACGTCGTCGAGACCCGCGTGCGGGTCGAAGTAGCCGGTGACCTCGTCGGTGCGGTCGACGAAGGCGAAGATCCGCACCCGGGAGAACTGTTCGCGCAGGGCGCTCACCAGCAGCAGCGTGAAATTGCTGAACCCGGCCACCGAGCCCGAGATATCGCACAGCAGGACCAGTTCCGGGCGGCCGGGGCGGGGCTTGCGGTTCACCAGGTCGATCGGGACGCCGCCGGTGGACATCGACGCGCGCAGGGTCTTGCGCAGGTCGATCTCGCCGCGGCGGGAATGCTTGCGCCGCACCGCCAGCCGGGAGGCCAGGATTCGCGCCAGGCGCTGGGTGCCGCGCTTCAGCTCGGTGAGTTCGCGTTCGGAGGCACGCAGGAAATCGGCGTCCTCGGCCTGGCGGGCGACGCCGTAGGTCGCCACCCGGTCGCGGCCGATCTGTTCGGCCACGCGGCGGTTGGTCTCGGATTGCACGCTCGCCCGGAACCGGTCGATGCGTTCCCTGGCGATGCGGCGGGCCACCTCGGTGTCGCGGGCGCTCGCGTCCGGCGGGAGCGCGAGCCCGGCGAGCACGCGTGACAGCAAGGTCTGCGGCGCGAGGTCTTTCATCGCCTGATAGGCCGAGAACGAGGGGCCGCGGGCCGACTGGTACTGCCCCAGCTGCTCGACCACCTGGCCGGCCAGCTGCTCGAGCCGGTCGCCGGGGTTCTCCTCGGCCAGGAGTTCGGCGAGCTGCTCGCGCAGGGCCGCCAAGTCGATCTCGCCCTCCGGTGTGCGCGGCAGATCGGTGACCTCGCCGCCGCGCTCACCCACCGCGACCGGGAACCACAGGTCGAACAGGCTGTCGAAGGTGGCGCGGTGGGTGGGCCTGCGCAGGACCGCGCAGGCCAGGCCCTCGCGCACGGCCTCACGATCGAGCAGGTCGAGCACGGTCAGCACCCGGCCCGCGTCGATGGTCTCCGACGGGCCGACGGGCACACCGCGGGCCCGCAACGCCGCGACGAAACCGGCGACGTGGCCGCCGAGTCCGTGCGGCGCGGGCGCTGTCATGCTCAGGCCAGCTTCAGCTCGGCCAGGGCGCGCTGGTGGTCGCTGCGATGCTTGAGCACCACACCGAGGGTGGCACGCACGGTGGCGTCGTCGAGGTCCTCGGCGCCCAGCGCGAGCAGGGTGTTGCCCCAGTCGATGGACTCGGCCACCGAGGGCAGCTTCTTGAGCTGCATCCCGCGCAGCACATGCACGATCCGCACCAGCTGCTCGGCGACGGAGGCCGAGAGCTCGGGCACCCGGCTGGCCAGGATGCGCCGTTCCAGCTCCTCGTCGGGGAAGTCCAGGTGCAGATACAGGCAGCGCCGCTTGAGCGCCTCGGACAGTTCCCTGGTGGCATTGGAGGTGAGCACCACGAACGGCTTGCGGGTGGCGGTGATGGTGCCCAGTTCCGGCACGGTCACCGCGAAATCGCTGAGCACCTCGAGCAGCAGGCCCTCGATCTCGACGTCGGCCTTGTCGGTCTCGTCGATCAGCAGCACCGTCGGGTCGGTGCGCCGGATCGCGGTGAGCAGTGGGCGCGAGAGCAGGAACTCCTCGGTGAAGACATCGGCCTTGGTCTCGGCCCAGTCGTTCTCGCTGGAGGCCTGGATCCGCAGGATCTGCTTGGCGTGGTTCCACTCGTAGAGCGCGCGGGCCTCGTCGACGCCCTCGTAGCACTGCAAGCGGACCAGCTCGGCCCCGGCGACCTGGGCCACCGCGCGCGACAGCTCGGTCTTGCCGACACCGGCCGGGCCCTCGATGAGCAGCGGTTTGCCCAGCCGGTCGGCCAGGAAGACCGAGGTGGCGGTGGCCTTGTCGGCCAGATAGCCGGTGGCGGCGAGCCGCTCGACGACCTCCTCGACCGACGCGAAGATCGGTTCCTCTACCAGTGCCACGATCACACCGGCCGAGTCTGGCCGTCGCCCCACACGATCCACTTGGTGGAGGTGAGTTCGGGCAGAGCCATCGGGCCGCGGGCGTGCAGCTTCTGGGTGGAGATGCCGATCTCGGCGCCGAAACCGAACTGCTCGCCGTCGGTGAAGGCGGTGGACGCGTTCACCATCACCGCGGCGGCGTCGACGCGGGCGGTGAACTCGCGCGCGGCGGCCAGGTCGGCGGTGACGATGGCCTCGGTATGGCCGGTGCCCCAGGTGTTGATGTGGTCGACCGCGGCGTCGATGCCGTCGACGACCTTCAGCGCGATGTCGAGGGTGAGGTACTCCTCGCCCCAGTCGGCGTCGGTGGCGGGCACCTGGCCGGGCAGGTCGCCGTGGATGGTGACACCCGCGGCCTCGAGCGCCTTGCTCAGGCGCGGGACGGCCGTCTCGGCGACGGCGGCGTCGATGAGCACCGTCTCGGCGGCGTTGCAGACGCTGGGACGGCGGGTCTTGGCGTTGAGCAGGATCGCCTCGGCCATGTCCAGATCGGCGGCGGAGTGCACGTAGACGTGGCAGTTGCCGGTGCCGGTCTCGATGGTGGGCACCTGCGCGTCGCGCACGACCGCGTTGATCAGGCCGGCGCCACCGCGCGGGATCACCACGTCGACCAGGCCGCGGGCCTGGATCAGGTGGGTGACGCTGGAACGGTCGTGGCTGGGCAGCAGCTGCACCGCGTCGGCCGGAAGGTCCTGGGCGACAAGCGCTTCGCGCAGCACCTCGACGAGGGTGGCGTTGGACTGCGCCGCCGAGGACGAGCCGCGCAGCAGCGCCGCGTTGCCCGACTTGAGGGCCAGGCCGAAGGCGTCGACGGTGACATTGGGGCGGGCCTCGTAGACCATGCCGACCACGCCGAGCGGCACCCGGGTCTGGCGGATCTCCAGGCCGTTGGGCAGCGTGGAGCCGCGCACCACGACGCCGACCGGGTCGGGCAGGCCCGCCACCTGGCGCAGCCCGGAGGCGATGCCGTCGATGCGTGCCGTGGTGAGCCGCAGCCGGTCGAGCAGGTTCTCCTCGGTGCCCGCCGCCTGTGCCGTCGCGATGTCGGCGGCATTGGCCGCGAGAACGCGGTCGGCGGCGGCGAGCAGGGCGTCGGCCGCCGCGTGCAGGGCCTCGTTCTTCTGCGCCGTGGTCAGCTGAGCCAGCACACGGGACGCGACACGAGCCCTGCGGGCGGCGTCGTGCACCGCTGCGCGGATGTCGAGCTCGGGGGTCACTTCTACCGTCATGGGTATCAGCCTACGCAGTCCGGCTCGTCCGTTCGACGCGACCCGGACACCGTAAAGCGGCTCCGACCGGCGGCGGGACCGAGTTATCCACAGGGTCGCCACCTGCGGCGCGATGGTGTCCTAGGTTGGCCTCATGGACAGCCCCGACGTCGTCGTCCTCGGCAGCATCAATATGGATCTGGTGACCAGCACGCCGCGGCGGCCCGCGCCGGGTGAGACCGTGCTCGGGTCAGGATTCGCGACGGTGCCCGGCGGCAAGGGCGCCAACCAGGCGATCGCCGCCGCCCGCTCGGGTGCGCGGGTGCGGTTCCTCGGCGCGCTCGGCGACGACGCGTTCGCCGACGAGCTGCGGACGACACTGCACGAGGCGGGCGTCGACACGGCCCTGGTGCGCCGCGTCGAGGGGCCCAGTGGCGTCGCCTCGATCGTGGTGGACGGGTCCGGCGAGAACAGCATCATCGTCGTGGCGGGCGCGAACGGACACGTGACCGAGTTGTCCGAGGCCGAGCTCGCCGCGATCGCCGCGGCCGACATCCTGCTGTGTCAGCTCGAGATCCCGCTCGACACCGTCGTCACCGCCGCCCGCCACGCGGCCGCCGCGGGGACCGTCGTGGTGCTCAACCCGTCGCCGGTCGCACCGCTACCCGCCGGGCTGTGGGCGGATGTGGATGTCGCGATCGTGAATTCCTTGGAGTACGAGCGGTATTCGGCGGAGCTGACAGGCGTGGCACACGTGGTACGCACCCTCGGCGCGGACGGCGCCACCTATCGGGGCGCCGACGGCACGCAGCTGTCGGTCGCGGGCAGGACGGTCGACGCGGTCGACACCACCGGCGCCGGAGACGCGTTCACCGGCGCGCTCGCCGCCACCTGGACCAGCGGCCCGCGCACCGCGCTGACCTGGGCCAATACCGCGGGCGCGCTGGCGACCACCGTGCTCGGAGCCAGCGCGTCGATCCCCGACCGCGCCCGGATCGCCGCCGCGCTGCCGACGGACTGACCCGACGGGCACACAGCACTGCCGACACCTCGAAAATCGTTCTCCCGCAAGCAAATAGCGCCGCACTCGACTCGCGGGGCGCGGAAATTCGGATGCGGGTGCCGGCCCCGTGCGCCTACCGTCGTCGATACATCGAAGAAAGGACCGAACCATGTTTCCCGTCGAGCTGCGCGGTACCAGGGCGCAGACGCTCATGTGGGCAGAGGAGCACGAGATCGAGCAGGCCGCCCTGCGCCAGCTGCGCAACATCGCCGCGCTGGAATGGGTGCACGGACTGCGCGTGATGCCCGATGTGCACCTGGGTAAAGGCGCGACGGTGGGGTCGGTCATCGCGATGCGCGACGCGGTGGCGCCCGCGGCGGTCGGCGTCGACATCGGGTGCGGGATGGAGAGCGTGAAGACCGACCTCACCGCGGCCGATCTGCCCGACGACCTGCGCTCGCTGCGCAGCCGGATCGAGCGGGCCGTACCGGTCGGCTTCAACGCGCACAAGAGCGCGGTCGACGTCACCGCGCTGCACGCGGGCTCGCACGGGCACTCGGCGCGGACCAAGGGCTGGGAGCAGTTCTGGCGGTCCTTCGGCGACCTGCATCCCGGGGTGTCCTCGCTGGAGTCCAAGGCGCACAAGCAGATCGGCTCGCTCGGCGGCGGCAACCACTTCATCGAGGTCTGCCTCGACCAGGACGACGCGGTGTGGATTCTGCTGCACTCCGGCTCGCGCAACATCGGCAAGGAACTGGCCGAGCGGCACATGGCGATCGCGCGGAAGCTGCCGCACAACGGGTCACTGCCGGATAGGGATCTGGCCGTGTTCCTGGCGGGGACGCCGGAGATGGCGGCCTACCGGCGCGACCTCACCTGGGCCCAGGACTACGCGGCGCGCAATCGCGCGGTGATGCTGTCGCTGGTGTGCCGGGCGGTGCGCGAGGAGTTCGGTGCGCGGACGGTGGGCTTCGACGAGCCGATCAGCTGCCATCACAACTATGTGGCCGAGGAGATCATCGACGGGGTGCCGATGCTGGTGACCCGCAAGGGTGCCGTGCGCGCGGGCGCGGGCGATCTGGCGCTGATCCCGGGCTCGATGGGCACGCGCTCCTACGTGGTGCGGGGTAAGGGGAATCCGGCCTCGTTCCAGTCGGCCTCGCACGGTGCGGGTCGGCGGATGAGCCGGACCGCGGCGAAGAAGCAGTTCACCGTCGCGGATCTGGTGGCCCAGACCGAGGGTGTGGAGTCGCGCAAGGACGCGGGCGTGGTCGACGAGATCCCGGCCGCGTACAAGGACATCGACGAGGTGATCGCCGCGCAGGCCGACCTGGTCGACGTGGTGGCCACGCTGCGGCAGGTGCTCTGCGTCAAGGGCTAGCTGTCGGTGGGGTCGGGCAGTATGGGGACATGACCTCAGCGGCTGGCAGTGACGTGCTCGACCTGATGGCTCCTGACCTGCGGGAACGGGCCGAGGAACTGGTGCGTGAACTGGCCGGTCCGGATGCCCGGCTGCGCGAGGACCAGTGGACCGCCATCGAGGCACTGGTGGTGCAGCGGCGGCGGGCCCTGGTCGTGCAACGCACGGGATGGGGCAAGTCGGCGGTGTATTTCATCGCCGCCAAGCTGCTGCGCGGTGCCGGGCGCGGGCCGACGGTGATCGTCTCGCCGTTGCTCGCGCTCATGCGCAACCAGGTGGCCGCCGCCGAACGGGCGGGCGTGGTGGCGGCCACCATCAACTCGGGCAATGTCACCGAGTGGGACGAGATCCATCAGCGGGTGGCCGAGGGCGGTGTCGACGTGCTGCTGGTGAGTCCGGAACGGCTGAACAACCCGGACTTCCGCGACCAGGTACTGCCCCGGCTGGCCGCCGACGCCGGGCTCGTGGTGATCGACGAGGCGCACTGCGTCTCGGACTGGGGCCACGATTTCCGGCCCGACTACCGCCGCATCCGCACCCTCATCGCGGATCTGGGTTCGGATGTGCCGGTGCTGGCGACCACCGCCACCGCCAACGACCGGGTCGTCACCGATGTGGCCGGGCAGATCGGCACCGAGACGCTGGTACTGCGCGGCACCCTGGACCGCGAGTCGCTGCACCTGTCGGTGGTGCGTTTCGACGACGCGGTGCAGCGCACGGCGTGGCTCGGCGAACAACTGCACCGGCTGCCGGGTTCGGGCATCATCTACTGCCTCACCGTCGCCGCCGCGCACGACTTGGCCGACGTGCTCGCCTCGCACGGCCACACCGTGGCCGCCTACACCGGCCAGACCGACCCGGCCGAACGCGAGGCGCTCGAAGCCGCGCTGCTGAACAACGAGGTCAAGGCCCTGATCGCCACCTCGGCGCTGGGTATGGGCTTCGACAAACCCGATCTCGGGTTCGTGGTGCACGTGGGCGCGCCGTCCTCCCCCATCGCGTACTACCAGCAGGTGGGCCGTGCCGGGCGCGGCACCGAGCGGGCCGAGGTGGTGTTGCTGCCCGGCCCCGAGGACGCCCGGATCTGGAGCTACTTCGCCTCGGTCGCCTTCCCGCGCGAGCACATCGTGCGCGCGGTGCTCGCCGCGCTCGACCAGGACCGGCCGCTGTCGACGGTGGCGCTGGAACCGCTGGTGGAACTGAACCGCTCGCGGCTCGAGATGGTGCTGAAGGTGCTCGACGTGGACGGGGCGGTGCGCCGGGTGCGCGGTGGCTGGCTGTCCACCGGCCAGGCGTGGACCTACGACACCGAACGCTACGAACGGCTCGCCGCCGCGCGCGACAGCGAACAGCAGGCGATGATCGACTACCAGTCGACCACGACCTGCCGGATGACCTTCCTGCGCCGCCAGCTCGACGACCCCGGCCTGGCCGCCCTCGACGCCACCACTCCCGGCTGCGGGCGCTGCGACAACTGCACCGGCACCCGGGCCGACACCACCGTCGACGAGGCCGCCGTCGCGGCGACCAGGGCCCGGCTCGACCGCCCCGGCCTCGACCTCGCCCCGCGCAAGCAGTGGCCCACCGGAATGGCCAAGCTGGGCGTCCCGCTCTCGGGCAAGATCACCGGCGGCGCCGAGACCGGGCGGGTGCTCGGCAGGCTCACCGATCTCGGCTGGGGCAGGCGGCTGCGCACGCTGCTCGACGGACCGGACGCTCCCGTGCCCGACGCGGTGTTCGAGGCCTGCGTCGCCGTGCTGCGCGACTGGACCTGGACCACCCGCCCGACCTCGGTGCTCGCCCTGGAGTCCCCGGGTCATCCGCAGCTCACCACGAGTCTGGCCGCGCGGCTGGCGCAGGTCGGCAGGCTCGACGACCTCGGCACCCTGCGCGCCCGCCCGGACCGGCCGCCGGTCTCGGCGGCGAATTCGGCGCACCGGGTGGCCGGGCTGTTCGACTACTGGGAGGTCCCCGATCTGTCCGGGGTCGCGGGCCCGATCCTGCTGGTGGACACGCTCACCGACACCGGCTGGACGATGACGGTGGCCGCGCACGCCCTGCGCACCAGCGGCGCCGAGGCGGTGCTGCCGTTCGCGCTGGCCACCCCGACCTGACCCACCGAACCCGCCCCCACGGCGTGTGAGGGCTGCCCACATCACCCGCGGTCCCGTACCCTCAGTCCATACGCGCAGGTCAACCGGCCGATACGGAGTCGTCATGACGTCCACCGCACCGCAGAAGCTTCCCCCGCTCCCCGTGCTCCGCGCGATCGATCGGGTGCGCGCCGCACTCGGGAGCCTGTACCGGAACCTGGTTCCGGGCCATATCGCGCTGCTGGAATTACAGATCGCCGGATTCCTCTCGCAGGCGATCAGCACGGCCGCCGAGCTCGGGATCGCCGACGAACTGGCAGGCGGTCCACGCACGGCGGCCCAGCTGGCACGGGCGGTCGAGGTCGACGAGGAGGGGCTGCGCAGGCTGATGCGCCTGCTGGTGAGCTACGGCGTGTTCGCCCAACGCCGCGACGGTTCCTACGCGCTCACCCGCATGGGTGCCACGCTGCGCAGCGACGCCCCGGTGACGCTGCGCGATGTGTCGAAGTTCTTCGGTTCGAAGTTCCATCGCAGTCACTGGTCGCATCTCACCGACGCGGTGCGCACCGGCGAGGCCGTCGGCCCGGCCATCGACGGGTCGAGTTTCTTCGAGTACGCGGCCACCCACCGCGATGTCGGCGAACTGTTCGACCGGGCGATGACCAGCATCGGCACCCTGTCGACCGAACCGCTGCTGGCCGCCTACGATTTCGGCCGGTTCGGCACGCTCGTCGACGTCGGCGGCGGGCAGGGCGGGCTGCTCACCGAGATCCTCGGCAGGCATCCGGCGGCGCGCGGCATCGTGTTCGACCTGCCGACCGTGGTCGACGACCTGGCCGCCGAACTCGAGGCGGCCGGGCTGTCGCAGCGATGCGCGGTGGAGGCCGGGTCGTTCTTCGAGAAGGTGCCCGACGGGGGCGACGCCTACCTGCTCAAACACATCCTGCACGACTGGTCCGACGAGCGGGCCGAACAGATCCTGCGCACCATCCGGCTCGCGATGAACCGGTCCACGACGCTGCTGGTGATCGAACTGGTGCTGCCCGAGGACGACCGGCCGCATCCCGGCAAATTCATCGATCTGGAGATGCTGGTGAACACCGACGGCGGCCACGAACGCACCGAGGCACAGTTCCGCGAACTGCTCGCGCGCAGCGGTTTCACCCTCACCCGCACGGTGCACACCGCCGCGCCGGACTGCGTGCTGGAGGCGGTCGCCCGCTGAGTCCGGCTCGACACGCCGCCGCCGATTGTGTGTGGCACCCGGCACCAGTGTTTCAATGCGGCTATGACCAGGACCACATTTGCTCGATCCCTGATGGCCGTCGCCGCGGGCTGTGCGGCCGGATTCACCCTTTTCACCGTGCCCGCCCAGGCGAGCAACGAGAACCCCCTCGACTGCGCGGGCGTGCCCGGCGCCCAGGCCGCGGCCGACCGGGAGAGCGCCGCACGCGGCATCCCGATCACCCCGCTGTGCTTCAGCGGCGGCCTCTACAGCGGCATCCACGCCGGCATCCCGCTGGCGGTGCTCAACCCGCTGACCATGCCCGGCACCGCGAGCGTGTGCGTGGACGAGCGCGGAACCGTCGAGGCGGCCGCCAGGTTCGAATGGACCGACCGCGTCCACGTGATGCCCATGTGCATCCAGAACCGCGCGTTCGGCGTCTACGAGCTCTAGCTCCGCCGGTCGCCGTCCCACCGCGCCGCCGCAACATCCGTGGCGCGGTGGGTCCGCTCGGTTAGGGTTGGCCGGTGGCCAAGTCAGCGACTCCGGCTGTCGAACTGCCGGTCGGTGAGCACACGGTGCGGGTGAGCAACCCGGACCGGGTGTACTTCCCCGAGCTGGGCGCGACCAAGCTCGACCTGGCGCGCTACTACCTCAGCGTGGGCGACGGCATCGTCAACGCGCTGCGCGACCGGCCGTGCATGCTGCACCGGTTCCCGAAGGGCCTGCCCGGCGGCAAGGTGCATCAGAAACGGTTGCCGGGCGGTGCGCCGGACTGGATCTCGACGGTGCGCGTGAATTTCCCGCGCTACGGCAGGCACGCCGACGAACTGTGCGTGCAGGAACTGGCCGACGTGATCTGGGCGGTGCAGATGTCGACGGTGGAGTTCCATCCGTGGAACTCCCGGGCCACCGACACCGAGTCGCCCGACGAGTGGCGCATCGATCTCGATCCCATGCCGGATTGCCCGTGGTCGCGGGTGCGGCGGGTCGCGCACGTCGTGCACGAGGTGCTCGACGAGCTGGGCGCGGTGGGCTGGCCCAAGACCTCCGGTGGGTCGGGGATGCACGTCTATGTGCGGATCGCGCCGGAGTACGGCTTCCAGCAGGTGCGCCGGGCGGCGCTCGCGTTCGCGCGGGAAGTGCAGCGGCGCGCGCCCGCGGACGTGACCACGGCCTGGTGGCGCAAGGATCGCGATCCGGCGCAGCTGTTCGTCGACTACAACCAGAACGCGCGCGATCACACCATCGCCGCCGCGTACTCGGTGCGCGGGGTGCCCGCGGCGACGGTGTCGACGCCGGTGCGCTGGACCGAGATCGACGAGATCCACCCCCGCGATTTCACCCTCGCCACCGTTCCGGCCCGCTACGCCGAGCTCGGCGACCTGCAGGCCGGGATGGACGAGGCCGTGTTCGACATCGCCGGGCTGCTCGAGCTGGCCGACCGGCACGGCGTGGACGAACCGGTCGATCTGGACGAGTAGCGGAACCCTTCCGCGCGGGCTGATCGCCGGGCTGCGCGGGCGCGCCCGAACAGGAAGAATCGACACTCCCACCCGGAGCCGCCGCGCCCCGGTCGAGCCCATGCCCCAGGAGGTCTCTGTGCAGCAATCCGCGACCACGATCGCGATCGGACCGGATCAGCCGGCCTCGCGCCTGCTGGAGAAAGCCGTGCTCGGGGCGGGTGCGCAGATCGGCGCGCTCGACGATGCCGAGGCCCTGATCTGGATCGGCTCCCCCGGCGAGTTCCCGCGGACGCTGCCCGCCTCCGTCCGCTGGGTGCAGCTGCCCGCCGCGGGCATCGAGGACTACTTCGGCGCGGGCGTGTTCGAGGCCCATCCCGGCGTGACGTTCACCTCCGCGGCGGGCGCGTTCGCCGACAGCGTCGCCGAGCACGCGCTCACGCTGCTGCTGGCGGGCGTGCGGTATCTGCCCGAGCACCTGCGGGCGAGGACCTGGCAGCAGCGCGAGTTCTTCCCGCACGTGGGGTCGTTGCGGGGCAAGACGGTGACGATCGTCGGCGCGGGCGGCATCGGCCGGGCGCTGATCCCGATGCTGGCGCCGCTGGGCGCGCACGTGATCGCGGTGAACCGGTCCGGCCGTCCGGTCACCGGCCCGGGCATTCCCGACGACGTGGAGACCGTGCCCGCCGACCAGCTGGGCCGGGTGTGGTCGCACACCGACCACGTGGTGATCGCCGCGCCCGCGACCGCGCAGACCCGGCACCTGATCGGCGCGGAGGAACTGGCCCGGCTCAAGCCCTCCTCGTGGGTGATCAATGTGGCCCGGGGCAGCCTGGTGGACACCGAGGCGCTGGTCGACGCGCTCACGCGGGGCGCGATCGGCGGCGCGGGGCTCGATGTCACCGAGCCGGAACCGCTGCCCGACGGTCATCCGCTGTGGAGCCTGCCCAACGCGATCATCACCCCGCACGATTCCAACCCGCCGCAGTTGCGGCTGGCCGCGTTCGCCGATCACGTCGGCGCGAATGCGGCCCGGTTCGTCGCGGGCGAGCCGCTGCACGCGCTCATCGACCCGGACCGGGGTTACTGAACGACACCCGGAAAGCTTCCGTTCGGAGGTATGCCGGGTGAACGGTGGGCCGGAATCGGACAGTACCGATAGGCTGTCGTGGTCCTGGCTCGGTAAGGATGGGATCGGCAATGGGATGGACCTTCACCGCTGACGAATTCGCGCACGTCTGGCGGGAATCGGGTCAGGATCGCCTGCCGTTTCCGATCCGGGTGCTGGAATCACCGCACACCGAACACGAGGCGGCCCGGCTGCGGTCCGGGCTGGAGCAGCGACTACCCGGCGGCGGCGATCCCGACCTGACCGCCTGTCTGCGGATCATCGCCGCACCGCACGCCAGGATCGTGCTGGTCGGCGGCGGGCACACGCCGGGCAGCGAGATCCGCCTGCTCGCCTGTGCCGTGTACGACCGGGCGGTGCTGGTGCGCCAGGAACCCGGCAACCGGCCCGATTACGGTGGCAGCGTGCGGGTTTCGATCGGGCACACCGCGGGCATGGGCGCCCGGATCACCGCGTGCCTGCCCGACACGCCGCCGGGCCGCGAACCGGCGCGCGAAGCCGCCACCGAGGCCGTGCGCGACGAGGAGACGGTGATCGCGACGCACCCCGCGGTGCCGCGTATCCAGCGATTATTACGTCGCCAGCACACCGCGGAGGGACATATCCGCATCGAGACCGGGCTGGACCGCAGCGTGCCCGCCCCGCCGGTGCACTACAGCTGGATCGATGTCGCCGCCGACGGCCGTTACCTGCTCAGAGCAGGGGAAACGGTGCACGTGGTGCCCGCGACGACCGGTCAGCTCGCCGCCCAGCTCCAGCGCAGGCTGGCACCGGCGCACAGTTCGCACAGCAGAAGGTCCGGCTAGCCTGGACCACGAACGCTTCATCTGGAGGGGAGACGCGATGACGATCGAGAGCAGCAGGGCCGAGATCTCCCGGTTCCGCACCGCCGCCGCGACGGGGACGCTGAAGTTCGAGCCCGAGGCCGCGCGCCGCTGCGCCGAGCTCTACGAACAGCAGGCCGATCAGCTCGGGCAGTTACGTCAGCGACTCGAATCCGCCTCCGAGGCAGGCGGATTCGGCGGTTTCGTCTCCGCACAGCAGTTGCAGGCCGGCTTCGCGCACAAGGCGCGTGACGCGGCCTCGCTGATCGATCACTACATCGAGGCGGCCTACCGGATGAAAGAGGCGTTCCTGCTCAGCGGCGGTCTCTACGACGAGGCCGACGCCGCGGCCGCCGCCGCCCTGCGGGCCGTCGAAACCCGGATGCGCTGATGAGCGGAACCGACCCCACCTACATCAGTGCCATGGAGCATTTCGAATCCATGCCGCACGAACAGATCTACGCCCGCACCCAGCAGATCGACGCGGGCGCGATCCTCGGCGCCTCGATGGCCTGGCTGGAGGCCGCGGCCGCGCTGAGCACCACCATGCCGATCACCAAGGCCGACGCCGAACGGGTGATCAACGAAGCGGGCTGGGAGGGTGCCGCCGCCGAGGCCGCCTTCGCGGGCACCCGCGGTTTCGCCGCCGCGCTGGACGAACTGGCCGGGGTGGCAGCCGAAGTCGGCGCCCGGCTGGGCGCAGTGGCGGCGGCCGCGGAGGCGGTGAAACTCGCGGTGGTCGCGCCCGGTGATTCGGGACCGATCGGGACCATCGCGCGACTGCTGGAGTCGGCCAAGGTGATCGACGCCCAGATGGCGACCGAGGCGCTGCGCCAGGAAGCCGTGCTGGCGATGAACATGATCTACAAGCCCGCGTATTCGCTGGCGGGCACCGGGGTTCCGTCCCTGCCCGCTCCCCCCGGTGCGCGAGGACAGGAATCGCCTGCGACGCCGTCGCGACCGCAGACCACGCCGGCCCAGCCACAGCTCGGCACACCGCAAGGTGTTGCCCCGGAAGGTGATTCACCCCAGAACCCCGGTACCTCGCCGTCGCCGGAAATGCCCGCGCCGACCGACAGCGCCCCGGCGTCCCCGGTCACGCCTCCCCCGGCCGACAGCGCGCCCACGGAAGGCACCCCGGCTCCGGCACCCACCGACAACTCACCCGCACCCGGCGGCAACACCCCCACGCCGGCGGCTCCGACCGAGTCCTCTGCGCCGCCGTCGACCCACGCGCCCACCACACAAGCCGACCCCCAGCCGACGGAGACACCGACCCCGCACGACTCGGCCCCGACGACAGAAGCTCCGGCACCGACCCCGGAGCAGCCGACGCAACCGGCACCACCGCCGAGCGAACCCCCGGCCCAGCCCGAGCCGCCCGCACCTACGACGCAGCAACCCGCGCCGGAACCGGACCCACCGGCGCCCACGTCGCAGCAGCCGGCTCCCCCGCCCACGGGGCAGCCTGTTCCGGCCCCGCTCCCGCCGGTCCCGAGTGGACCCGACATGTCGGATCCGGGTGGGCAGCCGGGTGTCACCGGGCCCATTCCGGGGGCGGAGAGCCCGCGTCCCGCGCCGCCACCGCCGGCACCGGCGGACCTGGATCAGCCGGGAGTTGTTCCGCCGCAACGGTGATCGTCAGCACCGGGCGCGGTGCCGGTGGCCGAAGGAGAGATCGTGGACTACGCGTTGTTCCTGGGTACGCTCGCCTCGCTCGTGGTCGGGATCGACCAGCTCGGACGCTGGGCCGAGCGGCGCGGCTGGGTCCACTGGCGCAGGCGCCGCTCGGGGAGCGCGGGGGCCGCGGGGATGCTCGCTCCGGTGGACGAGGTGTTCAACCCGGCGTCGCGGCATGTCGTCGAGGAACGGGAGTCGCGGCAGCTGGTGCGCGTGGAGGTGGGTGACGGGCGCGAGCTCGATCTCTCGACGCGCACGGTGTATCTGCGGCGGGAAGGGTCCGCGCTCAGACCTTGACCAGGTCGTCGGCGTGGATGACCGGGCGCTGCATCGTCTCGGGGAGTTCGGTGGTGGAGCGGCCGAGCATGGTGGTGAGCTCGGTGCTGTCGTATTCGACGACGCCGCGGGCGATCACCTGATCGTCGGGGCTCACCAGGTCGACCACGTCTCCGCCGAAGAAGCGGCCGCGGATGCCGGTGACGCCGGCGGCGAGCAGGGAGCGGCGTTCGGTGACGGCGGTGACGGCCCCCGCGTCGAGCAGCACCGCGCCGCGGGTGTCGGCGGCGTGGCGGACCCAGAACTTGCGGCCGGACAGGCGGACCGGGCGGGCGGCGAAGGCGGTGCCCACGGTGCCGTCGGTGAGGGCGGTCGCGGCGTCGGCGGCCGAGGCCAGCAGCACCGGGATGCCCGCGTCGGCGGCCAGGCGCGCGGCCGAGAGCTTGGAGGCCATGCCGCCGGTGCCGAGCGCGCCACCGCTGCCCGCGATGACCCCGTCGAGATCGGCGCTGCTGCGGACCTCGGGGATGAAGGTGGCGGCACCCTTGCGCGGGTCGCCGTCGTAGAGTCCGGCGACATCGGAGAGCAGGATCAGGGCGTCGGCGCCGACCAGATGCGCCACCAGGGCGGCGAGGCGGTCGTTGTCGCCGAAGCGCAGTTCCTCCGTGGCGACGGTGTCGTTCTCGTTGACCACCGCGACCGCGCCGAGCGACCGCAGCCGGTCCAGGGTGCGCTGGGCGTTGCGGTGGTGCTCGCGGCGGGCGAAATCGTCGGCGGAGAGCAGGATCTGGCCGACGGTGCGGTCGTAACGCGCGAACGAGGTACCCCAGGCGTGCGCCAGCGCCAGCTGGCCGACACTGGCGGCGGCCTGCTTGGTGGCGAGGTCCTTGGGCCTGCGCGACAGGCCCAGCGGCGCGATGCCGGCACCGATCGCCCCGGAGGACACGACCACCACGTCCGACCCCGCGCGCATCCGCGCTTCCACGGCGTCGGCGAGCCGGTCGAGCCGGTCGGTGTCGAGACCGCCCTCGAGGCTGGTCAGCGCCGACGACCCGATCTTCACCACGACCGAACGAGCCGACACGATGGCCTGACGCGCCACGCTCACTTCCGAACCCACCTGCATAGCCATACTCCTCGGCCGGACCCTACTTCCCGTCCTCGTCGAGCAGACCACGCCGCGCGCGTGAGGCGAGTTTGCGCTCGGCCGCGCCGACCCGGTCGTTGTTCTCCAGTCGCACGTCGGTACCGCGGCCGGTCGGCACGATGTCGACGCCCGCGGAGATCTGCGGCTCCCATTCGAACGACACGTCACCGATGGTCACCGAGCAGCCCGGCTGCGCGCCCTGCTTGACCAGTTCGGCTTCCACGCCGAGGCGGGCCAGGCGGTCGGCCAGGTAGCCCACGGCCTCGTCGTTGTCGAACTGGGTCTGGCGCACCCATCGTTCCGGGCGGGTGCCGCGCACGATGAAGCCGCCGGGCTCCTGCGGATCGGCGATCACGCTGAAGCCGGACTCGTCGGTCGCGATCGGACGGATCACCGGGCGCTTCGGGGCGGCCTTGGGGTGGTCGTCGCGGTACTGGCGGACCATGTCGGCCAGCGCGAAGGTCAACGGGCGCAGGCCCGCGCGGCTCACCGCGGAGATCTCGAAGACCGGCCAGCCGCGCTCGGTGAACTCGGGGGTGACCATCTCGGCCAGCTCCGCCCCGTCGGGCACATCGGTCTTGTTGAGGATCACCACGCGGGGCCGGTCGGCCAGATCGCCCAGGCTCTCGTCACCGGTCAGCGCCGGCTTGTAGGCGGCCAGTTCGGCCTCGAGCGCGTCGACATCGGAGACCGGGTCGCGGCCGGGTTCCAGGGTGGCGCAGTCGACCACGTGCGCGAGCACCGCGCAGCGTTCCAGATGACGCAGGAAATCCAGGCCGAGGCCGCGGCCGTCGCTGGCGCCGGGGATCAGGCCGGGCACGTCGGCGACGGTGAAGGTGGTGTCGCCGGAGGCCACCACGCCCAGGTTCGGGACCAGGGTGGTGAACGGGTAGTCGGCGATCTTGGGCTTGGCCGCGGACAGCACCGAGACCAGCGAGGACTTGCCCGCCGACGGGAACCCGACCAGGCCGACGTCGGCGACCGACTTCAGCTCGAGGACCAGGTCCAGTTCTTCGCCCTCTTCGCCGAGCAGCGCGAAGCCGGGCGCCTTGCGCGCCTTGGAGGCCAGCGAGGCGTTGCCCAGGCCACCGCGGCCGCCCTTGGCGACGACGAACTGATTGCCCGCGCCGACCAGGTCGACGACGACCTTGCCGTCCCCGTCGACCACCACGGTGCCATCGGGCACCTTGAGCACCAGATCGGTGCCCTGCTTGCCGTCGCGGTTGCCACCCTCGCCCGGCTTGCCGTTGCCCGCCTTGGCGTGCGGGTGGAAGTGGAAGTCGAGCAGGGTGTGGACATTGGCGTCGACTTCGAGGATCACGTCCCCGCCGTTGCCGCCGTTGCCGCCGTCGGGCCCGCCGAGCGGCTTGAACTTCTCACGGTGCACCGAGGCGCAACCGTGTCCACCTCTACCGGCACGAACATGAAGCACGACGCGGTCGATGAATTTGGACATGGGTTGATCCTCCTCCTTCTGACTGGTCGTTGGCGGTAGGGGGTGACGGACACGACAGAGCGGGTCAGGGAAGCAACCCTGACCCGCTCTGGTGTCCGTGGGGAGCTGACGCTCCAGGCGGTCAGGCCTGGACCGGCTCCGGGACGACGATGTTGACGGTCTTGCGGCCACGCTTGGTGCCGAACTCGACCGCGCCCGCCGCGAGGGCGAACAGGGTGTCGTCGCCGCCACGACCGACGTTCACGCCGGGGTGGAAGTGGGTTCCACGCTGACGGACGAGGATCTCGCCCGCGCTGACCTTCTGGCCACCGAAGCGCTTCACGCCGAGGCGCTGGGCGTTCGAATCACGACCGTTCCGGGAGCTGGATGCACCCTTCTTATGTGCCATTGCTTCGTCTCCTCGGGATGTCTTACTTGATGCCGGTGACCTTGATGACCGTCAGCGGCTGACGGTGACCCTGGCGCTTGTGGTAGCCGGTCTTGTTCTTGAACTTGTGGATCCGGATCTTCGGGCCCTTGGTCTGGTCGACGACCTCGGCGGCCACGGAGATCTTGGCCAGCTTGTCGGCGTCGGTGGTCAGATCGGCGCCGTCGACGACGAGAACCGGGGTCAGGGCCACGGCGGTGCCGGGCGCGCCCTCGATCTTCTCGACCTTCACCAGGTCACCGACCGCGACCTTGTACTGCTTTCCGCCGGTCTTGACGATTGCGTACGCTGCCATCGGTCGGCTTCCTCCACTCACGTTGGTCCTGCACATGTTCGCGCCACAGCTGCGACGCGTATTTCTGGGCTCATCCCCGCATCGGCGGGGGAAGAACTTCGGCTGCCTGCGGAATCACCCGGCCGTAAGACCGGATGCCCAATCGCGGGGCAGCGACCGACCTAGGCTACCAGAACGGTAACCGCTCCCCCAATTCGGCCGGTCAGGGCCGAATCGGGGGGCCGACGGGTCAATTCGACTCGGGTGCCGGCGCGCCCGCGGGACGGCCCACCGCGCGACGGCGCGGCTTGCGTTCCGGGACGACGACGGGCTCCGCGGCGAAGTCCACCACGGCGGCGGGCGGCTGCTCGCTCGACGAGAGGACGAACACCGCGCCCGAGCTGTCCGGTGCCGGGGCCGCGGTGGAGCGGGCCACCCGACGCCTGCGCGTGCGGGGTGCGGGCTCCTCGGCGACCGGTGCGGGCTCGGGTTCGACGGCCTCAGACTCGGTGGCCGCGACTTCCGGCTCCGCACCCTCGAACACGGCGGCCGCGGCTTCGGTGACCGTGGCCTCCGGTTCGGCGGCTGCGGCGTCGGTGACCGCTTCGATGTCGGCGGGCTCCGTTTCCGCGGCCGCCGGGGTCTCGGCATCGGCGGCCTCCGGCTCGGCCGGGATCACCCCGGTCAGCGCCGGGCTCTCCGTGGCCGTCTCCGACTGCGATCCCGCGCTGCGGCTGGACCGGCGCGAGCGTGAACGCGACCGCCTGGTCGGCTCGGCGGGCGCCTCGGGCGCGACCTCGGCCGTCGTGGCCTCGGCGGTCTCGGCCGTCGGCTCGTCGGTGGGTTCGCCGTCCTCGCCGTGGTGGGCGGCCATCGCGAGCGCGACCGGATGGGCCCGCTTGACCGCGATGTCCTCCTCACCGTGCTCGGGGTGCGGTGCGGTGCCGTTGGACGCGGGAGCGGCGGCCGCGGGCTGCTTGTCGCGGTCCTTGTCCTTGCCGCGGCGGCGGCGCGAACCGCCTTCCTTGGCGCGCGGTTCCTCGGTGCCCGACCCGGCGTCGACCGGGTAGGAGTGCACCAGGATGCCGCGGCCGTGGCAGTGCTCGCAGGTGGTGGAGAACGCCTCGACCAGGCCGGTGCCCAGTTTCTTGCGGGTCATCTGGACCAGGCCCAGCGAGGTGACCTCGGAGACCTGGTGACGGGTGCGATCACGGCCCAGCGCCTCGGTGAGACGGCGCAGCACCAGATCGCGGTTGGACTCGAGCACCATGTCGATGAAGTCGACGACGATCATGCCGCCGATATCGCGCAGCCGCATCTGGCGCACGATCTCCTCGGCCGCCTCCAGATTGTTCTTGGTGACGGTCTCCTCCAGATTGGACGAGCCCGAACCGGTGAACTTGCCGGTGTTGACGTCGACGACGGTCATCGCCTCGGTGCGGTCGATCACCAGGGTGCCGCCGGAGGGCAGCCACACCTTGCGGTCGAGCGCCTTGGCCAGCTGCTCGTCGATGCGGAAGGCGTCGAACACGTCGACCCCGTTGTTCTCGTGCCGGTTCACCCGCGGCAGCAGGTCCGGCGCGACGGTGCGCACGTAGTTCTCGACGGTGCTCCAGGCGCGATCGCCCTCGATGACCAGCCGGGCGAAGTCCTCGTTGAACAGGTCGCGGATGACCTTGACCAGCATGTCGGGCTCTTCGTAGAGCGCCTTGGGCGCGTCCTTGCCCGCACCCTTGGAGGCCTCCTCGATGGTGCGCCAGGTGGCCTGCAACCGCTCGACGTCGCGGGCCAGTTCCGGCTCGCTGACGCCCTCGGACGCGGTCCGGATGATCACGCCCGCGTCGGCGGGCACGATGTCGCGCAGGATCTCCTTGAGCCGCTTGCGCTCGGTGTCGGGCAGCTTGCGGCTGATCCCGGTGGAGGTGCCGCCCGGCACGTACACCAGGAAGCGGCCCGCGAGCGAGATCTGGGTGGTCAGGCGGGCGCCCTTGTGCCCGACCGGGTCCTTGGAGACCTGCACCAGCACCTGGTCGCCCGGCTTGAGCGCCTGCTCGATCTTGCGTTCCTTGCCGCCCAGACCGGCGGCCTCCCAGTTCACCTCACCGGCGTAGAGCACGCCGTTGCGGCCGCGGCCGATGTCGATGAACGCCGCCTCCATGCTGGGCAGCACGTTCTGCACCTTGCCGAGGTAGACATTGCCCACCATCGACGCCTGGCCGGAACTGGTGACGAAGTGCTCGACGAGGATGTTGTCCTCGAGCACCGCGACCTGGGTGGTGATCTGGTGACCCGGAGCGTGCTCGGCGGCGTCGAAGGCCTTTTCGCGCACGACCATCACCCGGTCCACCGCCTCGCGGCGGGCCAGGAACTCCGACTCGGTCAGGATCGGCGGACGGCGGCGCCCGGCCTCGCGGCCGTCGCGGCGGCGCTGGCGCTTGGCCTCGAGCCGGGTGGACCCGGAGATGCCCTGCACCTCGTCGGACCCGGACCGGCCGCGGCTCTTGTTACGCGGCTCGCGCTCGTGCACGACGGTGTTGGGCGGATCGTCCTCCGAGGACGCGTCCTCCCCGGACTCGCCACCGACCTTGCGGCGACGACGGCGGCGGCGGCGACGGCTCGCGCCCTCGGGCAGCGCGTCCTCGTCGTCCTCGTCGGTGTCCTCGGCCTGCTCGGCGGACTCGGCGCTCGGCTCGGTCGCGGCGGTGGGCTCGTCGTCGGTGTCGGACTCGTCGGTGTCGGTGTCGTCGCCGTCGGCGGACTGCTCGCCGCGGCCACGGCCACGGCCACGACGGCCCCGGCGGCGGCGGCGCGGCTGGCCGTCGGCGTCGTGGTCACCGGACTGGTCGGCATCGGAGTCGGTGGTGTCGGTGGTGGCCTCGACGGACTCGGCGACGGGCTCGTCGTCGGCCGTCGCGGGCTCGGTCTCGGGCTCCTCGGCGGGAGCGGCGGGCTCGTCGGCGCGCTTGGTCGTGCGGGCGGTGCGGCGGCGCTTGCGGGCCTCTTCAGCGGCGGTGGCGTCCGGCGGCAGGAACAGCGGCGCGGCCACGGCGGGCGCCTCGAAGGCGACCGGCTCGGCCGGGGCGGGGGTCTCGGTCACCCGGTGGGTGAACAGCCCGGTGTGCGCGTCGTCGGCCATGGCGGCGAAGACCTCACCGGTGCGGGCGACCTCGGGGGCGGAGAACAGCGCGGCGGCGGCCGCGGTCGTGTCGGCCGGTTGCTCGGCGACGGGGGCGGGGGTGGACGGCGTTGCCGGGGATTCGCCGGTCTCGGCGTCGGCGGCGATCGCGTCGCGCACGGTCTCGGCGACCGCGCGGTCGACATTGGATTGGACGCTGCGCGCCTCGGTTCCCAATTCGGCCAGTTTGGCCAGGATGCGCTTGCTGGTCACTCCCAGTCGCTTGGCCAGTGCATGAACTCGAATTCGCTCCGGCAATTGATCGGCATCCTGTTGTGTTGTGTCCAGCGGCTCTTGTTCGGCCACGAAGTCTCCTCGGGCCCCCGGGCGCGTCCATCCCCGGTACGGGTGTACGCGGCCGACGCGGGGGCATCGTCCGTGCACCTCGCACCCGATGGTGCGAGGGTCATCTGGTCTCGCCCCGTGCGTCCGGTCGCGCCTGGAATCGATCATCTGGCGGGCCAACCGGTCACACGGCGCCTGGCTGTACGGTGACGCCGCGTTTCGAGCGCTCATCCAGCGTGCCTGCGCGAGCGCCCCCAGCAACAGGGCCGCCCGTGGCAGCGATGATCGGCATCCAACCGCGATGTCATCCGGTCATGTCCGGCGCCGCTGTCACGTACCTGCGCGACAGGGTCCGGCATCGAACACGTCCGTAATCAGTATCCCATACGGTTCGCGCGAGGATCGCCATCGGCGCAACTCACCCGAACTCCGCGTCACTCGAGCTCGTCGCGCCGAGCACGGGCGCGACGAGCGAGAACAGCAGATCAAGCAGGAAATTCGGGGAACCAGAGCGCGATCTCGCGCTTGGCGGACTCGGGCGAGTCGGAACCGTGGACCAGGTTGAACTGGGTCTCCAGACCGAAGTCGCCACGGATGGTGCCGGGGGTGGCCTTCTCGACCGGGTCGGTGCCACCGGCGAGCTGACGGAACGCCGCGATCGCGCGCGGTCCCTCCAGCACGGCCGCCACGACCGGGCCCGAGGTGATGAACTCGATGAGCGAACCGAAGAACGGCCGCTCGGCATGCTCGGCGTAGTGCTCTTCGGCGAGCGCCACGGACACGTTCTTCAGCTCCAGTGCCTTGAGGGTGAGGCCCTTGCGCTCGATGCGCGCGAGCACCTCGCCGGCGAGTCCACGCGAGACACCGTCCGGCTTGATGAGTACCAACGTCTGCTCAGTCACGCAGCAACATTAGCGTCGCCTGCGGCGCCGCGCCGATCGGCCCCCTGAGCCTCGATTCTTCCCTCCTCCGCTCAGTCGCTGCGCTCCTTCGCTCCGTCAGTCCAGAATCGAGGCGGGCCGCTCAGGACTCCGTGCGTTTCATGCGCTGGCTCGGCAGGAGGCCGGCATCCATTCGGCGCTGGACATCCGCGCGCAGCGTGAGGATGAAGGCCCATACCGCGACGAACACCAGGCCGATGATGCCGATTGAGAGGTGGATGAAGGTGCCCAGCAGCAACAGCACCTGCAGGCCGAGGTTGAACGGGATCGCCCACGGCTTGCGCTGCACTCCGGCGCCCAGGATCATCAGCACCGACAGCACCACCAGGTAGGTGCCGGAGAACCAGGTGACCCCGCCGCCGACGTCGGCGACCACCGGCAGCGCGAGCAGCACCACGATGGCCTCGAGGATCAGGGTGCCCGCCATGACGCCGCGCAGGCCCTTCCAGGGATCGGTGGCCGGGGGTGGGACCTCGCTCATGAGGGAGCCTTTCCGAACAGGGCGCGCGCGGCGCCCGCGGTCACCACCGACCCGGTGACGATCACGCCCGCGCCCGAGATCACATCGCCGTCGTCGCCGGCCTGTTCGGCCAGCGCGATCGCCGATTCCAGCGCGTCGGGCAGGGTGTCGGCGGTGATCACCCGTTCGTCGCCGAAGCGCTGCACGGCCAGGTCGGCCAGCGCGTCGACATCCATCGCCCGGGGCGAGCCGTTGCTGGTCACCACGATCTCGTCGAACACCGGCTCGAGGGCGTCGAGGATGCCCGCCGCGTCCTTCTCGGCGAGCACCGCGACCACGCCGACCAGCTTGCGGAAGTCGAACTCGGAGGTGAGCGTGCTCGCCAGCGCCTGCGCGCCGGCGGGGTTGTGCGCGGCGTCGACGAAGATCGTCGGCGCGTTGCGCATGCGTTCCATCCGGCCGGGGCTCGCGACGCTCGCGAATCCGGCGCGCACGGCGTCGATGTCGAGCTGACGCTCAGCACCGGCGCCGAAGAACGCCTCCACCGCGGCCAGCGCCAGCGCGGCATTGCGCGCCTGGTGCTCGCCGTGCAGCGGCAGGAAGATCTCGTCGTACACACCGCCGAGGCCCTGCAACGTGAGCAGCTGCCCGCCGACGGCGACAGCGCGTTCCAGCGGCCGGAACTCCGAACCCTCGCGCGCCACCGCCGCGTCGGCCGCCACGGCACGGCGCAGCAGCACGTCCATGACCTCGGGCTCCTGCTGGGCGATCACCGCGACGGTGTCGACCGGGATCAGCTGCTCGGGGGCGCGCTTGATGATCCCGGCCTTCTCCTTGGCGATCGACTCGAGGTCGGGGCCGAGGTATTCGGTGTGGTCGAGGCCGATCGGGGTGATCACCGCGACCTGCCCGTCGATGACGTTGGTGGCGTCCCAGGTGCCGCCCATGCCGGTCTCGACCACGGCCACATCGACCGGCGCCTCCGCGAACGCCGCGTAGGCCATGCCGGTGAGCACCTCGAACTTGCTCATGGCCGGGCCGCCCGCCGCGGCGGACTGCTGGTCGATCATCGCGATGTAGGGCTCGAGCTCGCGGTAGGTCTCCACGTAGCGGGCCGGGCTGATCGGGGCGTTGTCGATGCTGATCCGCTCGGTGGCCAGCTGCAGGTGCGGGCTGGTGATCCGGCCGGTGCGCCGGTGCAGGGCGGTGAGCAGCGCGTCGATCATCCTGGTCACCGAGGTCTTGCCGTTGGTGCCCGCGATGTGGATGGCCGGGTAGTTGCGCTGCGGGTTGCCCAGCAGGTCCATCAGGGTGCTGATCCGGGTGAGCGAGGGCTCGATCTTGGTCTCGGGCCAGCGCTTGTCCAGCTCGGCTTCGACCAGCGCCATCTCGGCCAGCTCGACCGGGGAGGGACCGCCACCGAGCCGGGCCGCCTCGTAGTCCTCGCCCCCGAATTCCGGGTCCGGCTCGGTGTCGCTCACTTGGCGCTCAGCTCCGCGAGGCGGGCACCGATGCGGGCGACTTCGGCGGCGGCCACGTCGCGGCGGCCGGTGATCTTGTCGACCACCTGCTGGGGCGCCTTGGCCAGGAACTCCGCGTTGCCGAGCTTGGCGGTGGTCTGGTCGAGGTCCTTCTGGGCGACCGCGAGGTCCTTCTCCAACCTGCGGCGCTCGGCGACGAGGTCGATGGCACCGGAGGTGTCGAGCTGGACGGTGACCGTCGCGCCGGACAGGCGCACCTGCACCTCGGCGGTGGTGGCGAAGTCCTCGCCCGGTTCGGTGAGCCGGGCCAGGTTGGCCACCGGCGCGGCGAAACCGGCCAGGCCCGCCTCGTCCAGGCCGACCAGGGTGGCCTTCACCTTCTGCTTGTCGGCCAGGCCCTGGTCGCTGCGGAAGCGGCGGATCTCGGTGATCAGGCGCTGCGCGTCGGCGACACGCTGGGCGGCGACGGCGTCGGTGACGACCCCGCTCGCGGCGGGCCACGGCGCCACGACGACGGACTCACCGCCGGTCAGCGCCTTCCACAGGGTCTCGGTGACGAACGGGATCACCGGGTGCAGCAGGCGCAGCACCGCGTCGAGCACGGTGCCGAGCACCACCGCGGTGCTCTCGGCGCGCGCGTCGGACTCGGCGAACTGCACCTTCGACAGCTCCAGGTACCAGTCGCACAGTTCGTCCCAGGCGAAGTGGTAGAGCGCCTCGCACGCCTTGCCGAACTCGTAGGCGTCGAAGGCCGCGTCGACCTCGGCGCGCACCTCGTCGAGCCGGTCGACGATCCAGCGGTCGGTGTCGGTGAGCGTCTCGCGCGGGGGCAGCTCGCCCGAGCGCGCGCCGTTCATCAGGGCGAACTTGGTGGCGTTGAACAGCTTGGTGACGAAGCTGCGCGAGGCCAGCGCGTGCGGTTCGCCGACCGAGAGGTCGCCGCCGGGCTGGGCGCCGCGGGCCAGGGTGAAGCGCAGCGCGTCGGCGCCGTAGGAGGTGATCCAGTCCAGCGGGTCGATGCCGTTGCCGCGCGACTTCGACATCTTCTTGCCGTGCTGGTCGCGGATGAGGCCGTGCAGGAAGACGTCCTCGAACGGCACCTGCTTCTGTCCGCCCTTGCCGACGGTGAGCACCGGGTCGTCGCTGACGAACATGCCGAACATCATCATCCGGGCCACCCAGAAGAACAGGATGTCGTAACCGGTGACGAGCACGCTGGTCGGATAGAACTCGGCCAGTTCCGGGGTGGCCTCGGGCCAGCCCATCGTGGAGAACGGCCACAGGCCCGAGGAGAACCAGGTGTCGAGCACGTCCGGGTCCTGCACCCAGCCCTCGGGGGCTTCCTCGTCCGGGCCGAGACAGACGATCTCGCCCTCGGGGCCGTACCAGATCGGGATGCGGTGGCCCCACCACAGCTGCCGCGAGATGCACCAGTCGTGCATGTTGTCGACCCAGTCGAACCAGCGCGGTTCCTGGCTGGCCGGGTGGATCTTCACGTCACCGTCGCGCACGGCGTCACCGGCGGCCTTGGCCAGCGACTCGACCTTGACCCACCACTGCATCGACAGGCGCGGCTCGATCGGCTCGCCGGAGCGCTCGGAGTGGCCGACGCTGTGCACGTACGGCCGCTTCTCGGTGACCACGCGGCCCTCGGCGGCCAGGCGCTCGCGCACCTTCACGCGCGCCTCGAAGCGGTCCATGCCGTCGAATTCGGTTCCGGTGCCGGTGATCCGGCCGCCCTCGTCCATGATCGTGGGCATCGGCAGGTTGTGCCGCAGGCCCATCTCGAAGTCGTTGGGGTCGTGCGCGGGGGTGATCTTCACCGCGCCGGTGCCGAACTCCGGGTCGACGTAGTCGTCGGCGATGATCGGGATCTGGCTGCCGGTGATGGGGTGGTAGACGGTGGTGCCGATCATCGCCGCGTAGCGCGGGTCGTCGGGGTGCACGGCCACGGCGGTGTCACCGAGCATCGTCTCCACGCGGGTGGTGGCCACCACGACGTGCGGTTCGCTGTCGTCGAGCGAGCCGTAGCGCAGCGAGACCAGCTCGCCCTCCACGTCCTTGTAGTCCACCTCGAGGTCGGAGATACCGGTCTTCAGCACCGGCGACCAGTTCACCAGGCGCTCGGCCCGGTAGATCAGGCCCGCGTCGAACATGCGCTTGAAGATGGTGCGCACCGCACGCGAGAGGGTGTCGTCCATGGTGAAGCGGTCGCGGCTCCAGTCCACGCCGTCACCGAGCGCGCGCATCTGCCACTGGATGGCGCCGCCGGACTCGCGCTTCCAGTCCCACACCTTGTCGATGAACAGCTCGCGGCCGAATTCCTCTTTGGTCTTGCCGTCGGCGGCGAGCTGCTTCTCCACCACGCTCTGGGTGGCGATGCCCGCGTGGTCCATGCCCGGCAGCCACAGCACCTCGTAGCCCTGCATCCGCTTGCGGCGGGTGAGGGTGTCCATCAGCGTGTGGTCCAGGGCGTGACCCATGTGCAGGGTGCCGGTGACGTTCGGCGGCGGCAGCACGATCGAGTAGGCGGGCTTGCCGCTGCTCGCGTCGGCGCCGAAATATCCAGCGGCTACCCAGCCCTCGTACAGGTCGGCCTCTACCTCGCCGGGGTTCCAGCTCTTGGGCAGGGCATCGGCACGATTACGCGAGTTGTCTGGGGCTGCGCTGGTCACCCACCAATCCTAAGGGCTCCACCAACCACGTTTACGCCCGCCTCACTGTGGGCCGGACAACCACATCCCGACCTCGAGGAGGGATCGCCGCGCAGCGGCGGTTCGCGGCCGTCCCGTCGATCAGGTGCCGTTGCGTAGGCGACGAAGGAGCAAGCAACGGCGCCTGATCGACGGGACCCGAGGGGCCGCGAACTCGAGCGCGCCAGCGCTCCAAGAACAGAGACGGAACCTTCGGTGGATGAGGGACACCGAAGATTCCGTCTACTGCTGTCGACCCTACCGACGTTTCGACACCGTAAGCCGAATCCATAGGCAATTCTCAGTTTCCCGGCGCGGTGTTGGGATTCGTCCCATCGACGCACCGTGCGACACGCGGAAAGTGTTGGCGGACAACCTCCTCCGGTGAAAATTCAGGGTCGTCCCCGATTGCCGAATTGTCCGTTTCAGCGGAACCTGGAGAGGGTGACACCTCCGCTCGATTCCGCCGCCGCTCCGGCGTCGCGGCACCAGCCGTCCCGCACCGTCGCCCCGGTGGCCCTCCTCGATCTCCGGGCAGGCGAGGTCGACGAGCTCCGCTACCCCGCCGCCAGCGTGCTCGTCTTCGCCGGGGTGCCCGGCGCGGGCAAATCCACCGCGCTCCATCGCTTCTTCGCGGCCGGTCCGGACGCCGAGGGACCGGTGCGTTCGGCGGCAGGCGCGCTGGTGCTCGACTCCCACCATTCCCGCAACCGGCTCCGGCACCGGTTGGGATCGGTGCCGTACGCGCTGTGGCGGCCGCTGGTGCACGTGGCGCACTACCGCGCGATCCGCGACGCGCTGCGCGGCACCGACGGCCCGGTCGCCGTGCACGACTGCGCCACCTTCGGCTGGAGCCGCAGGCTGATCACCCGCTGGGCGGCGCACGGGCGGCGCGAGCTGCACATGGTGCTCATCGATGTGCCCGCGCCGCAGGCCAGGCACGGTCAGGTGACCCGGGGACGCCGGGTCAACGGCCTGGCGTTCCGTGGCCACTGCCGCCGCTGGGAACGGCTGATGCGCGAGCTCGGCGCGCGCACCGGCGCCCCGGCCACCGGCGACGCCACCCCGCTGGCGGGGGGCTCGGTGGTGATCATCGACCGGCCGACGCTCAGCGCCGTGACGCGCATCGTCTTCGACGCGGCCTGAGCTGGACGCGGCGGCGAGACCTCAGGGCACCATGACCGTGAGCGCGCCCGGCATGGCCTGCACGGTGACCGGCAGCATGCCCGCGGGCTCGCCGTCGGCGGTGGCGTAGCCGTCGGGCGCGGTGACGGTGATCCGGCGGGCCCGGTAGCGCTTGGTCGCGGGATGGTCGATCCGCTTGCCCGCCGACAGCGCGGGCAGCAGCCGGGCCATCGCGAGTCGCGAGACCGCGCCGACCACGGTGATGTCGAGATAGCCGTCGTCGTCGAGCGCCTCGGGGCACACGAGCATGCCGCCGCCGTAGGTGCGGGTGTTGCCGATCGGGGCCATCACCGCGTCCACCTCGACGACGGTGTGGGTGCCCGGCGGATTGTCGAGCGCGTCCGGTGCGAGGCCGGACAGTTCGATCCGGAACGGCAGGGTGTAGCCGCGCAGCAGTTCGGCGGCCGCGGCGACGGTGTAGCGCAGCCGCCCGCGCGGGTAGCGCATCTGGTTGGCGCGCAGGGTGACCCGCGCGTCGAAGCCGGTGCCGACGACCGTGGCGAACCAGGTGGGCGTCTCGTGCAGGGATTCGATGCGGCCCAGGTCGATGGTGCGCGAGCGGCCGCGCAGCACGATCTCGGTGGCCGCGTGCGGGTCGTCGACGGGGATGCCGAGTTCCCTGGCCAGGTCGTTGCCGGTGCCCGCGGGCACGAGCGCCAGGGGGACGCTGCTGTGCGCGAGCGCGGGGAGCAGCGCGTTCATCAGCCCGTCGCCGCCGACGCAGACCACCGCGTCGGGACGTTCGCTCACCGACGACACCGCCGCGCGCACCCGCTCGACGGATTCGGCGGCACTGTCCTCGCGCACCTCGGTCACCGTGACCCCGTGGCCGAGCAGGCCGTCGAGCACCGCGCCCGCGACGCCCTCGCCCCGGCCGATCCCGGAGTGCGGATTGGTCACGACGAGCACGCGCCGCACCGAATGTTCGTTCACGGGACCAGCTTTCCAGGATTGAGCACCCCGGCGGGGTCGAGTTCGCGTTTCACCGCACGCAGCACACGCACGCCCAGCTCGCCGACCTCGGCGGTCATCCACGGCCGGTGGTCGGCGCCGACGGCGTGGTGGTGGGTGATGGTGCCGCCCGCGACGACGATCGCGTCACCGGCGGCGCGCTTGGCCTCGGCCCACTGCGCGAGCGGGTCGTCGAGCTGCTTGGCGACGACGGTGAAGTACAGCGAGGCACCGGTCGGGTAGGTGTGCGAGATGTGGCACATGACCAGGGCGGGGGTGCCCTGCGCGCCGAGCGCGTCGGTGAGCGCGCCGGTGACCTTGGTCTTGAGGTTGTCCAGGTTCGACCAGGTGGTGGCGGTCTCGAGGGTCTCGCACAGCACACCGAGGTCGAGCAGGGCGTCACGCAGATACGGCGCGGCGAAACGGCCGTGCTCCCACTGTTCGGCGGCCGCCTCGCCGAGCGCGGTGCCGCCCGCGGCGGTGAGCAGGTCGGCGGCTTCGCGCGAGCGGGCCGCGACGTGGGCTTCGGTGCCCTCGTAGGTGGTGATGGCCAGGCAGCCCGCCACCGGCGTGCCACCGACATCGCTCGAGCGGGCCAGGTTCAGGCCGGTCTCGGCCTCGTCGGACAGGCGCAGCACCGTCGGGGCCGCACCGGCCTGCACCACGGCGCGCAGGGCCGCGGCGCCGGTGCCGAAATCGGGGAACGACCAGGCCTGATACGCAGTGGTCGCGGGAACCGGGTGCACCCGCAGGGTGACCGAGGTGATGATGCCGAGGGTGCCCTCGGAGCCGACGAACAGCTCCCGCAGGTCCGGTCCGGCCGCCGAGGCGGGGGCGCGGCCCAGGTCGAGGGCGCCCTGCGGGGTCGCGACGACCAGGCGCTGGACCATGTCGTCGAAGCGGCCGTAACCTGCCGACGCCTGCCCCGAGGAACGGGTCGCGGCGAACCCGCCGATGCTCGCGAACTCGAAACTCTGCGGGAAATGGCCCAGCGAGAGCCCGTGCCCGGCCAGCAGTTGCTCGGCCTGCGGACCGGTGAGCCCGGCGCCCAGCGTCGCGGTGCCCGCGACGGGGTCCACGTCGGTGAGGGTGTCGAGCCTGCGCAGGTCGATCGCGACGACCGAGCCGAACTGCCCGCGCACCGGGTCGACTCCACCGACGACGCTGGTGCCGCCGCCGAACGGGACGACCGCGACGGCGTGCTCGGCGCAGTAGCGCAGCAGCGCGAGGACCTGCGCGTGGTCGGCGGGGTACACGACGGCGTCGGGGGCGTCCTGCGGTCCGGATGCCCGGCGGCGCAGCAGATCCGGGGTGCTCTTGCCGCCCGCGTGCCGCAGCCGGACCAGGTCGTCGGTGGTGAGATGTTCGTCACCGACGATGGCGCTCAGACCGGTCCGGTCGGCCGCGGTGAGCGCGCTCGCGCGCAGCGGCACCTCGGCCTCGCTACGCCGCGGCGCCGGTTCGCCGGAGATGCCGAAGACCTGCGCGAGCAGGCCACGAATCTGCGGGGACAGGGGGTGGTGTCCTGCGGGGACGCCCCAGGCGTCCCACACCATGCTCGGCGCCGCGGTCGCGGGACCGGACTTTTCCTCTTGCGTCTCGACCATGCGTTACATAATGACATAAGATGTCAAGCAGTAACCACAACGATATGTCCTCGAGTCGGCGTCCGAACTCTGTCGGATGTCACTGCCGCCGTTTCACGGCGGCAACCCCGCTGGCCCGCTCGATACCCTTGGGCGTTCCAGCTCGACCACGGCGCCTCACCCCGGCGCCGTCGAACCCACCGGCGGTGAAGCACGATGATCGACCTCGCGACCCACGCTGACGAGCAGCTCTCGCCCACCGACATGGCGATTCTGGATGCCACCCGGGCCTGCGTCGTCGATTTCGGGGTGCGGCGCACCACGCTCACCGAGGTCGCGCGCCGGGCCGGGGTCAGCAGGCCGACGGTCTACCGTCGCTGGCCCGACACCGGGTCGCTGATCGCCGAACTGCTCGTGCGCGAGCTGCGCACGATCGTCGCCGGGACCATGCCCGACAGCGGCCTCGGCCGCGACCGGCTGGTGCGCGGCATCGTCGACGGGGCGGCCGCGGTGCGGTCGAACGCGGTGTTCGCCAAGATCTTCCGCACCGACACCGACCTCATGCTGACCTATGTGTTCGGCAGGCTGGGCCGCAATCAGCGCACGCTGATCGAGCTGTTCGCCACCGCGATCCGGCTCGGCCACGACGACGGGTCCATCCGCGACGGCGACGCCGAGCAGATGGCGGCCATGCTGCTGCTCATGGCCCAGTCGGCGGTGCAGTCGGCGGGCACGGTGGCGCCGCTGCTGGCCGGTGCGGAGTTCGACGCCGAGTTGTCGAGGGCGATCGAGGGTTACCTGACCCCGCCACGCGACAAGGACTGTGATGACTCCTGATTCCCACCCCGCCCTCGACGCCGCCCGCCGCACCGCCGACCTGACCGCCCTCGGCGATCGTCCCGAGGTCGATGTGGTGGTGATCGGCGCGGGCGTGACCGGTGCCGGTGTCGCCCTCGACGCGGCCGCGCGCGGCCTGCGCACCCTGCTGGTGGAACGCCACGACTTCGCCTTCGGCACCAGCCGCTGGAGCTCGAAGCTGGTGCACGGCGGCCTGCGCTATCTGGCGAGCGGGCGCGTGGGCATCGCGCACGAGAGCGCCGTCGAGCGCGGCATCCTGCTGCGCACCACCGCCCCGCACCTGGTGCGTCCCCTCCCCCAGCTCGTGCCGCTGCTGCCGGGCATCAAGACCGCGCAGAGTTCGCTGATCCGGGCCGGTTTCGCCGCAGGCGACGCACTGCGGATCGCCGCGCGCACCTCCGCCGACACCCTGCCCCGCTCCCGCCGGGTCGCCGCCGCCGAGGCGCTGCGGCTGGCCCCGACCGTGCGCCGCGAGGGTCTGCGCGGCGGCTTGCAGGCGTGGGACGGACAGCTCGTCGACGACGCCCGTCTGGTCGTCGCGCTGGCCCGCACCGCCGCCGCCCAGGGCGCCACCGTGCTGACCAGGGTCGAAGCCGTCACCGCGACCGGCGACACGGTCGTCCTGCGCGACACGATCGGCGGCCAGACGCTGACGGTGCGCGCGCGGGCGGTGATCAACGCGACCGGGGTGTGGGCGGGCGAGGTCGACCACAGCATCGAACTGCGGCCCAGCCGCGGCACCCACCTGGTGTTCGACGCCGCGGCCTTCGGCGGACTCAGCGCGGCGCTGACCGTGCCCGTGCCGGGCAGCATCAGCCGGTTCGTCTTCGCGCTGCCCGCCGCGCACGGCCGCGTCTACCTGGGCCTGACCGACGAGGACGCCCCCGGCCCGATCCCCGACGAACCCCAGCCCACCGAGGCCGAGATCGACTTCCTGCTCGACACCATCAACACCGCCCTGCGCGAACCGCTCACCCGCGCCGACATCCGCGGCCGCTTCGCCGGCCTGCGCCCGCTGCTGAAGACCGCCGAGGACAGCACCGCCGACATCTCCCGCGAGCACGCGGTCCTGACCTCCCCCGACGGCCTGATCACCGTGGTCGGCGGCAAGCTCACCACCTACCGGCAGATGGCCCAGGACGCCGTCGACGCCGCGGTCTCCGCCGCGAACCTGCCCGCCGCGCAGTGCCGCACCACCGCGCTGCCGCTGGTCGGCGCGGTCTCCGGCGCGGCCCGCGACCGCATCGACGCACCCCCGGTGCTGATCGAGCGCTACGGCAGCGAAGCCGGCCTGATCGTCTCGGCCTGGCTCGCCGACCCCGCCCTGCGCGAACCGGTCGCCCCCGGCCTGGACGTCACCGCCGCCGAGTTCGACTTCGCCGTCACCCACGAGGCCGCCCTCACCGTCGACGACCTCCTCGACCGCCGCACCCGGATCGGCCTGGTCCCCGAAGACCGCGCCGCGGCCCTACCCGCCGCCGAAGCCGCGCTCGCCCGGCACGCCGACGCCCGCAACGCGTAGCCCGCTCAACGGGCGTCGACGCGGCCCGCGCCCGCCACGCTGACACCCGCAACGGCGCAGCCTGCTCGAGGGGGCATCGATGCGCTTCATGCGCTTCGGACCCCGGACCGGCACGGCGGGACAGTTCGCCGGGCTCGGCGGCCGGCCGCTCGCCGAGCCAGCGGCGAACGGTCAGCCCATCGCCCACGCGTCCAGGTGGGCGCGCATGGAGGCACGCGGCCATTCGTCCAGGCCGTGCGCGGTTTCGGCGGCGCGGATGGCCCGGAGTTCCGGGGGCTCCTCGGCGGCCGGGATGTAGGCGAAGCCGAGGCGCTCGTAGTACGGGCCGTTCCACGGGACCTGGGTGAACGTGGTCAGGGTGAGTTCGCGCAGGCCGCGGGCCCTGGCCCAGGTGACCGCGTGGTCGATCAGGCGTTTGCCGATGCGCAGGCCCGCGTGATCGGGGTCCACCGAGACCTGGTCGATGTGGGGCTGCCCGTCGACCAGGCTCAGCACCAGGTAGCCGATCGGCAGGCCGGTCGCGTCGGGCCAGACCCAGGCCCGTCCGGCGGCGACGAACTCGGCCAGCGTCTCGGCGGCGGGCGGCTCGTCCTCGGCCACGGCCGTCATGCCGATCTCGGCGAACGGCGCGCCCGCGCGGCGCTCGATCTCCTGCAGCCGCGTGATCTCGGCGTTGGTGGCGAGCCGGACCGGACCGCCCACCGGCTCGCTGCGCGCGGCGGTCTGCGCGGCGGGGCCCGTCATCGCGCGGGCACCGGGGTCGCGAGCACGCCGTTGAGCAGGGCGCGCAGGGCCCAGCGGGCGCGGGTTCCGGCGTCGTCGTCGAGCAGGTGTTCCCGCAGCGCGACGATGGTCGGGAACCGCTCGGCGGGGAGCTCGGCCAGGCGCCGGGTGATCTCACCGGCCGCGACCCCTTCGTCCTGCGCCTGATCGACCGCCTCGGCGGTGATGTGCAGGTGGATCAGATCGACCGCCCAGGCCGCGGTGGCCGGGTCGAGGCCACCTTCGCGCAGCAGCGCCAGCATCTGCTCGATCACACCGAGCGCGTGGCCGGTGGTCGGCAGGCGGCCGAAGGCGACCAGGGCCAGTCCCTCGTGCCTGCCGAGCGCGTCGATGGTCTTCTCGACCAGGGCGGTGAGCCGGTCGCGCCAGTCGCCGTCGGCGGGCTCGGGCACGGTGGACAGCACCTGGTCGAGCATGCCGGTCATCAGATCGTCGCGATTGGCGACATAGACGTAGAGCGAGGCGGCGCCGGTGTCGAGTTCCCTGGCGACGCGGCGCATGGTGAGCGCGGCCAGACCGGCGGTGTCGAGGATGCGCAGACCGGCGTCGATCACGACCTCGCGACTCAGCGGTGCTTTCGCCGGACGAGCCCGGCGACTGACGGGTGCGGCATTCATGCGCCCGATCATACGTCGACACCGAACGCCGTTTGGTACGAACGATGTTCGCGGATCGTTCAGCGGCCGCGCGGGCCGGTCGATCCACCTATGCTGGCTACAGCCAGTCCGACAAGGAGGCGTTGATGCATGCGCATTCGTCCACCGTGGCCATCGTGCCGGGGACCGGGATCGTCGCCCGTTTCGGGGACGTCGTCCTCTATCTGGCCGGGGAGACCCCGTCCACCGATCGTCTGCTCGGCGCGGTCGAGACCGTCGCCCACAGCACCGCCGCCTCGGCACCCGGCGCCGCGCTGGCCCAGCGCCTGGCCGGTGTCGTCTTCGGCGGGGCCTCGGCACCACCACCGTTCGGCGTCCTCGCGCCCACCGGCGACGGGACGCTGATCCTGTTGCGCGGCGCGGTGATCGCCGAGATCTCCGGCGCCGAGGGCAACCGCCGCCTCGCGGGCGACCGCGCCTTCACCTGGGTCGACGAGATCATCCGCGAACCCGTGCGCCGGATCGCCATCGGCGCCGAGATGGCCGACCCCACCAGCGCCAACCCGCGCACCGACCTGCGCGCGGGCATCGTCAACGGCAACGGCTTCGTGCTCACCCTGGGCCGCAAACGCAATCCGGCCCCGCGCCGGGTCGACGCGATCGACGAACCCGCGCCGACCGAGGCCACCGGCTTCCAGGCCCTGCGCGCCCCGTCCGGCCGGGTGACCACCGGAGAATCCCCGGGCACACCCGGCGGCCGACCGCCCACCGGCGAATCCCCGCGTTCACCGGGCAACCGGCCCACCACCGGAGAGTCCCAGCACGCCCAGGCCGGCCCCACTACCGCCGACTCGCTGCCCGCCACCTCGGGTTTCCCCGCACCGCAGGCTCCCTCGGGCCGCGCCGAGGCGGGCAGCCCCGACAGCGCGACGGTGAGCGCGGGCACCCGATCCGGCACCGGCGAGGGCGTCACCGTCAGCACCGGCCCGCGCAATTCCCCGGCGACCGCGGCACCGCTGGCCTGGTCCCAGGCGATGCGCACCGCCGACCGCGCCGAACCGGTGGCCCTGAGCAAGGCGAGCAGCCCGCGCGGCGCGCTGGTCACCGAGGACGGTCTCAGCTATCCGCTGGATCGCCCCTATGTCCTCGGCCGCAATCCCTCCGGCGACGACTCGGTGCGCAGCGCCGCCGCGACACCGATCCTGATCGAGCGCGACCGGCTCGTCTCGCGGGTCCATGCCTTCGTCGCCCCCGACCGTGGCAAGGTGTTCGTCCGCGAAGCCCCCGCGACCTCGGGCACCTTCTTCGCCGCCCCCGACAGCGAACGATGGTCCCGGGTGGGCACCCTCCCGATCGAGCTGCAACCGGGCTGGCGCCTGCGTATCAATGATTTCCTGCTGACCTACTGCGTCTGACGGCGAGCCGTCCCGACGCCCGTGGGAGATGTGCCACGGGCGTCGGAGTACACCGGGCTCAGGCCTCGAGCGCGTCGAGCAGCGCCGCGCGCTGCCGGGCACCGAGGCCACCGATGCGGCGATCCTCGGGGATCTCGGCCTGGTCCATCAGCTTGGCCGCCTTCACCGGGCCGACGCCCGGCAGCGCCTTGATCACGGCAGCGACCTTGGTCTTCTTGACCAGATCATCGCTGTCGGCTTTCTTGAGCAGATCGGCGACGGTGACCTTGCCCTCCTTCACCTTGCCGATCAGTTCCGAGCGCGCCTTGCGCACGGCAGCCGCTTTGGCCAACGCCTCGGTGCGCTGTTCGGCGGTCATCGTAGGCAGTGCCATGTCTCCTCCGCTTCCACTCGTCACTCGAACATCTGATTGACGGACCGAGTAAACAGCACGAGATCGGCAGCACCAGTCCGACACACCGCGAGGATACGCCGATGAGTTTTGCGCGGTCGGCCCGTCGTAATGGGTGAACGCCCTGCAAGACGGACCAAACGGACGAAAGGTGACCCGCGTAACACCCCGTCCGTCTGAGACGACACATCAGCAGAAGCACTTCACGGGATCAAGGTTCAACGGCGAACCAGGAGGATCGACGACGCTCCTCGACCCCGGGCGCGACCGGCCACCACCGGTCGTCACCGTATCCCCGGCGAGTGCCCACCCGACAGCTACACAGTTGTGCGCCACAGGGTTTCCCACCCGGCGCGGGTCGCGCGACACGGCCCGCGGATGTGTGCTCCGCCGCTCGATGCGCTAAGAATGACGCGACCCGGCGAACCCTTTGCTTAGTGGAGTTGCGATGCGCGAGGAACACCCGCTCGACGACCAGGTCGTCGCCCTACCGGAACGGGTGGAACGGGCCAGACGCCGCATCGCCTACCAATCCGACCCGGCTCTGACCGACGCGCTGTCCGAGGACGAGCTGCGTGCCGAGCGCGAGCTGGCCGAGAAGATCCGCACCTACGAGCGTGATCAGCGCTGGAAGCAGATCAAGGCGGCCTCCACCCACGCCGACCGGCTGCGCGACACCAATGCCGAGCTCGAGCGCGCCGAGATGGCGGATCTGATGCTGGCCCGCAAGGCGATCGCCGCGCAGCGCCGCGAGTCCGACCCGCGCGCCCGGCTGGCCTCGCTCTACCGGCACCGCACCTGGTCGCTGCGCGCGCTGTCGGGCGTGGTGATCGCGGGCATGCTGTGGTCGGCGGTGAACGTCCAGCACAACATCGCCCCCGGCGGCCCCGGTGACCCGCTCTACTGGGCCAGCTTCGGCCTGGAGGCGATGATCAGCGTCTGCCTGATCATCATCATGGTCGGCACCACCCGCGTCTCCGAGTGGGGCGTAGTGGGCAACCGCAACCAGGTCCTGATCGCCGAGCTGTTCCTGCTCACCCTCACCATCGCCCTCAACACCTATCCCCACCTCAGCGAGGGCAACCTCTACGACGCGGCCGTGCACGGCGTGGCCCCGGTGATGATCGGTGTGGCGCTGATGATCCACAACGCCGCCAGCGCCCGCTACAGCACCGCCATCGCCCGCGCCTCGGCCGAGATCCCGGCCGACGACGCGGAGGATCTGCTCGCGGCCGCCCCCGCGTTCCGCGAGAACTGACGGTCACAACGAACAGGGCTCGTGCCCGGCGAACTGCCGGAGCACGAGCCCTGTGACGTGTTCGCGGACGGGTCCTAGGCGGACTTCTCGCGACGCTCGGTGCGCTGCGCCTTGCGCGGCACGATGGTGGGCAGGACGTTGTCGTTGACGGTGTCGGCGTTCACGACCACCTTGGCGACATCGTCGCGGCTGGGGATGTCGAACATCGCCAGCTGCAGCACCTCTTCGAGGATGGCGCGCAGGCCGCGGGCGCCGGTGCCGCGCAGGATCGCCTGGTCGGCGATGGCCTCGAGCGCGTCATCGGTGAACTCGAGGTCGACCCCGTCCATCTCGAAGAGCCGCACATACTGCTTGACCAGCGCGTTCTTCGGCTCCGACAGGATCTTGACCAGGGATTCCTTGTCCAGGTTGGTCACCGAGGCGACGACCGGCAGGCGGCCGATGAACTCGGGGATCAGGCCGAACTTGATCAGGTCCTCGGGCATCACGTCGGCGAAGTGGTCGTCGGTGTCGACCTCCACCTTGGAGCGGACCTCGGCGCCGAAGCCGATCCCGCGGTGGCCGGTGCGGTCGGAGATGATCTTCTCCAGGCCCGCGAACGCGCCCGCCACGATGAACAGCACATTGGTGGTGTCGATCTGGATGAACTCCTGGTGCGGGTGCTTGCGACCGCCCTGCGGCGGCACACTCGCCTGGGTGCCTTCCAGAATCTTCAGCAACGCCTGCTGCACGCCCTCGCCGGAGACGTCACGGGTGATCGAGGGGTTCTCGCTCTTGCGGGCGATCTTGTCGACCTCGTCGATGTAGATGATGCCGGTCTCGGCGCGCTTGACGTCGTAGTCGGCGGCCTGGATGAGCTTGAGCAGGATGTTCTCGACGTCCTCGCCCACGTAGCCCGCCTCGGTGAGCGCGGTGGCGTCGGCGATGGCGAACGGCACGTTCAGCATCTTGGCCAGGGTCTGCGCGAGGTAGGTCTTACCGCAGCCGGTGGGGCCCAGCATCAGGATGTTGGACTTGGCCAGCTCCACGGTCTCACCACGGCTGTCGCGGCCCTTGTCGCCGGCCTGGATGCGCTTGTAGTGGTTGTAGACCGCCACCGCGAGCGTGCGCTTGGCCGTGTCCTGGCCGATGACGTAGTTCTCCAGGAAGTCCCGGATCTCCGAGGGCTTGGGCAGCTCGTCGAGCTTGACCTCGCTCGACTCGGCGAGCTCCTCCTCGATGATCTCGTTGCAGAGATCGATGCACTCGTCGCAGATATAGACCCCGGGGCCCGCAATGAGCTTCTTGACCTGCTTCTGGCTCTTTCCGCAGAACGAGCACTTGAGCAGATCGCCGCCGTCTCCGATGCGCGCCATCTCGTAGGTCCCTACTTCCTTGTCCGAGTGCGACCGTCGTCCCCCGATTGGGCCAAAAAGTTCGTTTTCGGTGCCGTCAATCAGAGCAGTGGTCCCTGAGTCGACCGTACCTGCTGTGCGCGAATGAGGTCGACAACTCGCGCATGTTTCTGTTCGCTGTTGTGCGGGTTCTCACCATTGTGAGCCGACCCGCGGGAAAAAGGTGGGCCCGCCGCCCAGATACGGCGACGGGCCCGGGCGTGTCACTTCTGACCGCTGAGCTTCCGGTAGTCGAAGACCTGGTCCACGATGCCGTAATCCTTGGCCTCTTCGGCGGTGAGGATCTTGTCGCGGTCGGTGTCCTTGCGGATCTGCTCCTCGGTCCGGCCGGTGTGGCGCGCGAGGGTCACCTCCATCAGGCGGCGCATCCGCTCGATCTCCGCCGCGGCGATCTCGAGGTCGGACACCTGACCCTGCACCCCGCCCGAGGACGGCTGGTGGATCAGCACGCGGGCGTTGGGCAGCGCGGCGCGCTTGCCGGGGGCGCCCGCGGCCAGCAGCACCGCGGCGGCCGAGGCGGCCTGGCCGAGGCAGACGGTCACCACGTCGGGGCGCACGTACTGCATGGTGTCGTAGATCGCCATCAGCGCGGTGAACGAGCCACCGGGCGAGTTGATGTACATGGTGATGTCGCGGTCGGGGTCCTGGGACTCCAGCACCAGCAGCTGCGCCATGATGTCGTTGGCCGAGACGTCGTCGACCTGGTTGCCCAGGAAGATGATGCGCTCCTCGAACAGCTTGTTGTACGGGTCCGAGGTCTTGATACCGAACGACGTCTGCTCGGTGAACTGCGGCAGGATATAGCGCGACTGCGGGGTGGCGGCGGCAGCGCCACCGAGGCCGCGCGGGTCGATCAGATTGGCCATCTTTGTCTCCAAGCTTGTCTCGAGTGGGTGGGGCGCGGTGGCGCTACTTCGCCTGGTTCGCGTGGGCGACCACGTGGTCGATGAAGCCGTACTCCAGGGCTTCCTTCGCCGTGAACCAGCGGTCGCGGTCCGCGTCCTCGGTGACCTGCTCGACGGACTTGCCGGTGTGCTGCGCCTGCAGCTCGTTGAGCTCACGCTTGGTGTGCGCGAACTGCTCGGCCATGATCGCGATGTCGGCGGCCGAACCACCGATCCCCGCCGACGGCTGGTGCATCATGATCCGGGTGTGCGGCAGCGCGAAACGCTTGCCCGGGGTGCCCGCGGTCAGCAGGAACTGCCCCATCGAGGCGGCCAGACCCATCGCGACGGTCTTGATGTCGCATTCGGCGAACTGCATGGTGTCGTAGATCGCCATACCCGCGGTGACCGAGCCACCGGGCGAGTTGATGTAGAGGGAGATGTCCTTGGTCGGATCCTCGGCCGAGAGCAGCAGGATCTGCGCGCACAGCTTGTTCGCGATGTCGTCGTCGACCTGGGTGCCAAGGAAGATGATGCGCTCGCGCAGCAGCCGCTCGTACACGGAATCACTGAGGTTGAGACCAGCAGTAGCGGCTGTCATGACCCCTGCCTGGTTGATTGTCACGGATACCTGCCTTCTCTTCTCACCGATTGCTAACGGCCATACGGTTCGTCGTCTCAAACACTAACGAAGCAGGGCGGCACCGAACTCCCGGTACCGCCCTTCTTCGCTCACAGCGCAATCAAATCACGCCTACCAGACTTATTCGGCAGCCGCCTCGACGGCCTCGGCCGAATCGTCGGCGTCGCCGAACATCTCGGCGGTGTCGACGGTGTTGCCCTCGGAGTCGGTGACCTTCACCTGGGTCACCACACCGGCCAGCGCCTTGCCGCGGCGCACGTCGGCGAAGACCGCGCCGAGCTGGCCCGCCTGCTGCACCTGCTGGATGAACTGCTCCGGCGACATGCCGTAACGCTGGGCCTGGAACAGGATCCGCTCGGTCAGCTCCTGCTGGCCGACCTGGGTGTTGTCGGCCTCGGCGATGGCGTCGAGCAGCAGCTGGGTCTTCACCGACTTCTCGGCGGCTTCCTGGGTGTCCTTGTCGAACTCCTCGCGGGAGGAGCCCTGCGCCTCGAGCGCCTCGGCCAGCTTGGCCTCGTCGTGGTCGAAGCCGTGCACGGCGTCGTGCAGCACCGCGTCGACCTCGGCCTTGACCACGGCCTCGGGCAGCGGCACCTCGACGGTCTCGAGCAGGGTCTCGAGCACCTTGTCGCGGATCTGACCGGCCTGCTCGACCTTCTTGACGCGCTCGACGCGGCCCTTCAGGTCTTCCTTGAGCTCGTCGATGGTGTCGAATTCGCTGGCCAGCTGGGCGAACTCGTCGTCGGCCTCGGGCAGCTCGCGCTCCTTGACCGTCTGCACGGTCACGGTGATGACGGCTTCCTTGCCCGCGTGCTCACCGGCCACCAGGGTGGAGGTGAACTCCTTGGACTCGCCGGCCTTCAGGCCGGTGACGGCCTCGTCCAGGCCCTCGATCAGCTGACCCGAACCGACCTCGTGCGACAGGCCGGTGGTGGCCGCCTCGGGGACGTCTTCGCCGTCGACGGTGGCCGAGAGGTCGATCGAGACGAAGTCGCCGTCCTGCACGGCGCGCTCGACACCGGTGAGGGTGCCGAAGCGCTGACGCAGCGAGGTGAGCTGCTGCTCGATGTCGGCGTCCTCGATGGTGAAGGAATCGACGGTCACCTCGATGCCCGAGTAGTCGGGCAGGGTGATCTCGGGACGCACGTCGACCTCGGCGGTGAACGCCAGCTCTTCGCCGTCCTCGATCTTGGTGATCTCGATCTCGGGCTGGCCGATGACCTTCACCTCGGCGGTCTGCACGGCCTCGGCGTAGCGGCCCGGCAGCGCGTCGTTGACGACCTGCTCGAGCACGGCACCGCGGCCGACGCGGGTCTCGATCAGCTTGGCCGGGGCCTTGCCGGGACGGAAGCCGGGGATCTTGACCTGCTGGGCCAGCGCCTTGTACGCCTTGTCGAAGTCGGGCTTCAGCTCCTCGAAGGGCACCTCGACGTTGATCCGGACCCGGGTCGGGCTCAGCTGCTCGACGGTGCTCTTCACGGACATGCTCCTTGGTTCGTAGTTCAGTGGTGTCCCCGCATGGGACGTCGCCCCCGGGACCGGGTGCGGCGTACGCATCCCGACCAGGGTAGTTGACCGCCCTCGCGGTCGTGCAATCGGCGGTTGCCCGACCGGCGCGCTAGCGCCCGACCTGCACCGCGTCGGTGACGAAGACCAGCGTCTCGTTCGGCGGGACGCCGTTGCCGCCCGCGCCGTAGCCGAGGTCCGGCGGCACGATCAGCAGCCGGCGCGCACCCTGCTGCACACCGAGCAGACCCTGGTCCCAGCCCTCGATGACCTGGCCCGCGCCCAGCGTCAGCTGGAAGGGCTTGCCGCGCTGGAACGAGCTGTCGAGGGTCTGCTTGTCCGACCAGGTGACCAGCGCGTAGTTCATGGTCAGCGGCTGTCCGGCCACCGCGCCCGCCCCGTTGCCGGGCACGAGGTCCTTGATGATCAGCGTCTTGGGCGGATCGCAGTCGTCGGGGATGGTGATCTGCGGGGCGTCGCCGTAGCCGCCCTCGACCTTCACGTCCTCGGCCGTGCACTCACGGCCCTTGCTCTGCGTGCCGCCCGCGGTGACGCTGGTCTGCGCCGAGCCGGTCGACTCCGAGTCCGAGCCGCAGGCCGCGGTGGTGACCGCGGCCGCCGCGACGAGTCCGATGCCGATGATCCTGCCGAGAGAATGCATGGCCCGCACAGTAATAGACCGCGCGTACGGCGCGCCGACCCGGCACGGCGGTAGGCTCGGTGCTGCGTTTCTCCACCCGGGTGCCGCGCAGGGTCGGCGCGGCACCCGGCAGGTCCCCCGGCGGCGCGCACGGCGCTGCGGCACAGCCGAGCGCGAGGAGAGCCCCGCGATGAGCCAGACCAGCGATATCGATACCGCGGCCGACAATGTGGACGGCGGCGAGGGCGAGACCGTCGCCCCGACTCCGTATGTGCTCGGCGACGCGCCGGGTCCCCTGGACCGCGACGAGCTGGTCGCGGTGGACGCGTGGTGGCGCGCGGCGAACTATCTGGCGGTCGGCCAGATCTATCTGATGCGCAATCCGCTGCTGCGCACCCCGCTGGAACCCACCGACATCAAGCCACGTCTGCTCGGGCATTTCGGCACGGTGCCGGGCCTGAATCTGGTGTGGGCGCACGCGAATCGGCAGATCCGGCGGCGCGGGCTCGACGCGGTGTTCGTCGCGGGGCCCGGTCACGGCGGTCCGGGGCCGAACGCGTGCGCCTGGCTCGAGGACGCCTACACCGTGCTGTATCCCGACATCCCCCGCGACATCCAGGGCATGGGCAGGCTGTTCCACCAGTTCTCCTTCCCCGGCGGGGTGCCCAGCCACTGCGCGCCCGAGACGCCCGGCTCGTTCCACGAGGGCGGCGAACTGGGCTACAGCCTGCTGCACGCCTACGGCGCGGCCCTGGACAATCCCGATCTCACCGTGTTCTGCGTGATCGGTGACGGCGAGGCCGAGACCGGCCCGCTCGCGGCCAGCTGGCACGCGAACAAATTCCTCAACGCCGCCCGCGACGGTGCGGTGATCCCGATCCTGGCGCTCAACGAGTACAAGATCGCCAACCCGACCATCCTGGCCCGCATCCCCGAGAGCGAGCTGGTCGAGCTGCTGCGCGGCTACGGCTACGAGCCGCTGATCGTCTCCGGTGACGATCCCGCGCCCGTCCACCAGGCCATGGCCACCGCCCTGGACACCTGCCTCGACCGCATCGCCGGTTTCCAGCGCGCCGCCCGCGAGCACGGCGACACCACCCGCCCGCGCTTGCCGATGATCGTGCTGCACACCCCGAAGGGCTGGACCTGCCCGCCGGTGGTCGACGGCGAACGTGTCGAGGGCACCTTCCGCGCCCACCAGGTGCCGTTGCCCGCCGCCCGCACCGACGCCCGGCACCGCGAGGTCCTCGAGCAGTGGCTGCGTTCCTACCGCCCCGACGAGCTGTTCGACGAGCACGGCCGCCCCCGCGCGATCGTGCTCGACCAGGTCCCCGAGGCGCCGATGAGCCTGAACCCGGTGGCCAACGGCGGCCTGCTGGTGCGCGCGCTGGACCTGCCGGACTGGCGCGAGTACGGCGTCCGCGTCGAACAGCCCGGCCAGGGCGTGCACGAGGCCACCCGGGTGCTCGGCGGCTGGCTGCGCGATGTCACCGCGCGCAATCCGCACAACTTCCTGACCATGGCCCCCGACGAGCTGGCCAGCAACCGCCTCCAGGACATCCTGGAGGTGACCGGTCGCGACTGGCAGGCCGAGGTCGGCCGCTGGGACGTGGCGCTGAGCCCCACCGGCCGCGCGCTCGAGGTGCTCTCCGAGCATCTGTGCCAGGGCCTGCTCGAGGGCTATCTGCTGACCGGCCGCCACGGCGTGTTCACCTGCTACGAGGCGTTCATCCACATCGTCGACGCCATGTTCAACCAGCACGCCAAGTGGCTCGACGCGAGTCTGGCGGTGCCGTGGCGCCGCCGCATCCCCAGCCTGAACTACCTGCTCACCTCCCATGTCTGGCGCCAGGACCACAACGGTTTCACCCACCAGGACCCCGGCTTCCTCGACGTGGTCGCCAACAAGAGTCCCGAAATCGTGCGGGTGTACCTGCCGCCGGACGCCAACACCCTGCTGTCCACCTACGACCACTGCCTGCGCTCGCTGCACTACGCCAATGTGGTGGTCGCGGGCAAGCAGCCGGGGCCCGACTGGCTCTCGGTGGACGAGGCCGCGCTGCACTGCGCGCGCGGGGTGGGCATCTGGCCGTGGGCGGGCCACAACGACGATCCCGGCACGGTGCCGGACGTGGTGCTGGCCTGCGCGGGCGACATCCCCACCCTGGAGATCCTGGCCGCCGCCGCGATCCTGCGGGATCGCCTGCCCGACTTGCGGATCCGGGTGATCAATGTGGTCGACCTGATGCGCCTGCTGCCCGCGGGCGAGCATCCGCACGGCCTGCCCGATGCGACCTTCGACACGCTGTTCACCCGCGACCGCCCGGTGATCTTCGCCTTCCACGGCTACCCGTGGCTGGTGCACCGGCTCACCTACCGCCGCACCAACCACGCCGAACTGCACGTGCGCGGCTACAAGGAGAAGGGCACGACCACCACCCCGTTCGACATGGTGATGCTCAACGACCTGGACCGGTTCCACCTGGTCATCGACGTGATCGACCGCGTCCCCGGCCTGCGCGAGCGTGCGGCCGGGCTGCGCGCGGAGATGGTCGACGCCCGGCTGATCGCGCGCACCTGGACCAGGGAGCACGGCGAGGACATCCCCGTGGTGGCGAACTGGGTCTGGCCCGAGCCGGGAGTGCCCACCGCGCGGTGAACCCGCTTGCGGCGGCGTCGGGGTCCGGGCCACGATGGAGCGACGATGACCGAGCCCCGCCGCCCCGACCCTCTCCCCCGCGATCGCCGTGACCTGACCGGGCCGTTCGACGTGATCGGCGACGTGCACGGCTGCCGGAGCGAACTCGAGTCCCTGCTCGGCGCCCTCGGCTACGAGATCGCGCGCGACGCGGCGGGCCGCGCGGTCGACGCCGTGCATCCCGACGGGCGCACCGCGGTGTTCGTCGGCGATCTGGTCGACCGCGGCCCCGACACTCCCGGTGTCCTGCGCCTGGTCATGGGCATGTCCGCCGCCGGGCGGGCGCTATGCGTGATGGGCAACCACGAGTTCAAGCTCATCCGCGCCCTCGACGGCCGCGCGGTCCGCGTCGCCCACGGACTGGAACGCTCGCTGGCCCAGCTGGCCGACGAGGAACCGGAATTCCGTTCCGCCGCACAGGATTTCCTGTGCGACCTGCCCGGCCACTATCTGCTCGACGGCGGCCGCCTGGTGGTCGCGCACGCCGGTCTGCCGGAGAGCCTGCACGGCAGCAGGTCCGGGCGCGCCCGCGCCTTCGCGATCTACGGTGCCCCGACCGGCGAGGTCGACGCGCACGGCCTGCCGGTGCGCTACGACTGGGCCGAGGACTATCGCGGCGCCGCCACGGTCGCCTACGGCCACACCCCCGCGACCACGCTGCGCTGGGTCAACAACACGCTGTGCCTGGACACCGGTGCCGTCTTCGGTGGCGCGCTGTCGGCGCTGAGCTATCCGGAACGGACCACCGTGTCGGTGCCCGCCGAACAGGTCTGGAGCGAACGGGCCGGGATCTCCCCCGCCACCGGTTAGAGCTCGCCGCGGTCCTTCTTGATCTTGCGCCAGCCGCCGGCGCGGTTGTCGGCCACGATCTGCTGCAGCATGGTGCGCAGCGCGCGTTCGTTCAGTGTCTGCCCCTCGTAGACCGCGACCGTGCGCGCGGTCTTGTTGTCGTGGCCACCGGTGATGATGTGGTCGGGGTCGGGCACGATGGCGCCGTCGTAGAGGAAGATGTTGACGTGCGTCTTCGCGGCCAGCAGGGCGCAGATATTGCCGTCGAGCACGAAATACGGCTGCACCCGGCGCTTCACCGTTTCCTCGACCGCCGGATCGATGGCATGGACGACCTCGCGCACCTGGCGGCAGATCGCCTGCTGCCAGGTCGGGAGCGCGTCGATGTAGGCATCGACGCGCGGATCGACGACGTAGCTCACCGACCGATGGTGACACACGCGGGCACCGTCGACGTCGCACCGCGCCCGCGATCGTCATCGAATCGTCGACGCGTTCTCCGGCGCGGGACCGGCCATGACCGGGCGACGGGCGCCTACCATCACCACCGGACGACCCGACTCGCTGGTGAGGAGAGGTTCATGCGCCGTACGTTGCTCGCACTGATCGCGCTCGGTCCGCTGGCGGTGGCCGGTGCCGCGGCCGCCGATCCGGCGCCGCCCGGCTCGGGCACCCTGACCGTCCGCGCGATCACCGGCCTGGAGCCGATTCCGGTGAACCGCGCGGAGATCACCGTCACCGCGTGCGGCACCGATCAGGTGGTCGCCACCCTGGTCAGCGGCAAGGACGGCAGCGCCACGGTGGCCCTGCCGATCGGCTGCTACGAGGCGCGGGTGACGACAGTGCCCGGCGGCTGCGGCCTCAACGACCGGGCACCGGCCCGGCTCGAGGTGGCCGCGGGCACCGAGGTGGGCGCCGACTTCCGCTTCGGCTGCGCCTGAGCGCTACCGGCAGCCCACGAAGACGTCGAGGTCGATCGCCGCGGCCATCGCCTGATATCCCGCCGCGTTCGGATGCAGATTGTCCGGTCCGGCGAAGCGCGGATCGAGCACGTCCGGGTTCGCCGGATCGCGCAGCGCCGCATCGAAATCCACCACGCTGTCGGACAGGTTCTGCGTCCGGATCCAGGCATTGATCCGCTGCCGCACCGGATTCGAGTACGGGAGCGTGAGCATGCCGTCGGCGAGGGCATTGCTCGCGGGCAGGATGGTGCCGAGGTGCACCGTCAGCCCGGCGGCGTGCAGCCGTTCGATCAGCGTCGTGTAACCGGCGACGATCTGCTCGTAGCTCGCGCCGATCGGGATGCCCAGATCGTTGATGCCCTCGAGCACGATCACGTCGGTGACCCCGGCCTTGCCGATCACGTCCTGGTCGACCCGGCTCACCGCCGCGGGACCGAATTGCGGGATGAACCCGTCGCGGGTCACCCGGTTGCCCGAGATCCCCGCGTTGAGCACCGCGAACGGCTTGCCCGCCGCGTCGAGCCGCCGCTGCAGGAAGTCCGGGTAGCGCACATTCCGGTCCACGACGCCCGCGTCCTGCGGTGTCCCGAGGAAGTTGGCCGAGACGTATCCGTCGGTGATCGAGTCGCCGAACGCGACGATCGCCCCCGCCGCCCCGGGCGCCAGCACATCCAGCCCCGACACCAGCGGCACGGCGGTGGTCCGCAGCGGCAGCCGCTCGCCGACGGGCTCGGCGGTGCTGTCACCGGCGAACGGCAGGCTGTAGTAACTGGTGGCATTGCCGTTGAAGTGTTCGGTCGGCAGCACCGCGAATCCGGGCAGGTGCACGCTCACCGCCAGCGGCGTGAACCCGTCGACGGTCAGGTCCACCGGGTCGCTCACCAGGTCGGCACCCGGGGCCAGGGTCACGCCCGTCCTGCCGCCGAAGGTCACCTCCCGCAGCGATTCGGGGCGCACCGCCGCACCGCCCGCCGAGGTCGCGACCGTCACCCGGGCCACGTCCATCGGCAGCGGCCGGGTGCGATTGGTCAGGTGTACGCGCAGTTCCGAGCCACCGAGGTGCGGGGTGATCACGACCCGATAGGTCTGATCCGAGACCGACAGCTGTGGCACCAGCCCCGGGTCGACCGCGCCGAAGGAATCCGAGGGTGCGGCCATCCAGCTGCCGACCCAGCCGGCGTCACCGCATCCCGGCGGCGCCGCCGAGGACCCACCGGGGGCGAGCACCGCCGTCAGCAGAACCGACGCACCGACGACCACGGACCACTTACCCAGCACACCGACTCCCACCACCGCGAACCGTTACCGATGGTCACAGTAAGAAGAGCCGGGCCGGGCTGTCCGGGAAACGCGAAAATCCCTCGCGCGGGGGTGGATCAGTCCTTCGGGCCGCCGGCCACGTAGAGGACCTGGCCGGAGACGAACCCGGCGCCTTCGCTCGCGAAGAACGAGGCGGCATGGGCGATGTCCTCGGGCTTGCCGACCCGGGCGACCGGGATCTGCGTGGCGGCCGCGGCCTTGAACGCCTCGAAATCGGCGCCGACGCGGGCCGCGGTGGCCGCGGTCATCTCGGTCTCGATGAAGCCGGGGGCGATCGCGTTGGCGGTGACACCGAACTTGCCCAGTTCAAAGGCGAGGGTCTTGGTGAAGCCCTGCATGCCCGCCTTGGCGGCAGAGTAGTTGGCCTGGCCGCGATTGCCCAGCGCCGAGGTGCTCGACAGGTTGACGATGCGGCCGAAGCCCGCCTCGACCATGTACTTCTGCACCGCGCGCGTCATCAGGAAGGCGCCGCGCAGGTGCACGTTCATGACGGTGTCCCAGTCGGCGACCGACATCTTGAACAGCAGGTTGTCGCGCAGCACGCCCGCGTTGTTGACCAGCGCGACCGGCGCGCCCAGTTCGGTGGCGATCCGCTCGACGGCGGCGGCGACGGCGGCCTCGTCGCTGACATCCGCGCCCACCGCGAGGGCACTGCCCCCGGCGGCCTCGATCGCGGCGACGGTGCCCGCGCAGGCCGCCTCGTCCAGATCGAGCACGGCGACGGCGTAACCGTCGGCGGCGAGGCGGAGGGCGACGGCGGCGCCGATACCCCGCGCGGCTCCGGTGACAACAGCGACCCTGGCAGTCATGCGATCTCCTACGACCCTGAGCTGGGCGGATGGTGATGGTCGGGGTGACAGGATTTGAACCTGCGACCCTCCGCTCCCAAAGCGGATGCGCTACCAAGCTGCGCTACACCCCGAGGCCTCGGGGCGGGATCGCCGACGAGGGAAATTCGTGTTTGAGCGGGTGACGGGAATCGAACCCGCACCATCAGCTTGGAAGGCTGAGGTTCTACCATTGAACTACACCCGCAGGCATACGACATCGATGGGATCGCCACGATGTCGTGTGCGCCACGACTGTACCGAACCCCGCGCGGTAAATGCCAATCCGGCCCCCCGGCCCCCTCCGCGGCGCGCGCCCGGCACGAGTACCCGCAGGCACGGACGCTATGCCCGATTAGGGCCTAATGACCCTAGCTACGAATCCTCTTCGCGGACACGATGGTTGGTGCGCGCCGTCGGGAAACCGGAGCCGGCTCCGCCGGGGGATTAAACAGGATGATTTTCCTTGAAAACCTCGCGTCTGGGCGGCGAGTAGGCCACCATGAGAGTGCGCGCGACCCGGCGAGGAGGGACCCATGGCGACCCAACGTCCACCACCCAGAACAGGGCTATACGCTGCACATTCGGGTGCTCTGAAAATTTCTTCGGAAACTGTGTAACGCCAGAGCGGCTGCAGCGATGTCATACCCGATCGCCATTCGCGAGAGACTGTAACGCGTGCTAGAACGCGACTTTTCGGTCTCGGGTGGCTTGCTAGGATCCTTTTTGCCGGACGGGGGTATCTGGAAAGGGGGCGGTGAGCGTGTACCGAACTCGGTGGACTCAACCGCGTAGCAGTGCGAACGAGCGAGGTGGCATGTCCGTCGCCACCGACCGCCGGTGATGTCGATGACTGTCCACATCGAGCCACCGGTCGCCGCGATGGCCCGCGCCTGGGCCCGCGCGGTGTGTGCCGAACCCGGATCGTCCACGGCGCCGCACCAGCTGGAGCCGGTTCTCGTCGAGATCGTCGAGCGCCTGCTGCACCTGGCCAGGACCGAACCGTTCCCGGTGCCACAGGCACGGATGCTGGGTGCCCGGCTGGCCGAGGCGCCCTTCGAACGAACCAGGATGCTGGCGCACGCCACCCGCTGGCTGCTCGGCTTCCCCTCCGGCGTGCCCGGCTCGCTGGTGGCCACCCGCTGGCCGCTGGTCGCCAGCCAGGCCATCGACAGCTACGCGCAGGCGCTGCAGGAACGGGCGCTCGCGCAACAGGAACAGAACATCTCGGCGAAAGTGTCGCTGCGCGTCCAGGAGATCGCCGCGCTGCAGCACCGCTTGCGCCACGAGGCGACCCACGACGCCCTCACCGACCTGGCCAACCGCACGCTGCTGCAGGAACGGGTCCGCGCCTTCGCGGCCGACCCCACCCGTGGCGTCGGCGTGCTGGTGGTCGACCTGGACCGGTTCAAGCAGATCAACGACGGCTACGGGCACGCGATCGGGGACGAGGTCCTCGTCGAGCTGGCCAACCGGCTGCGCGAGGTGTGCCCGCCGGAGACGGTGATCTGCCGCTACGGCGGCGACGAGTTCGTCGTCGCGGCCAATCCGCGGCGCGACACCCTCGGCGAACTGGCGCACCGCGTGGTCGCGGCGCTGCGCGACCCGGTGTGGTCGAGCGCGGGCCCGGTCCCGGTGTCGGCGAGTGTGGGCACGGCGTTCTGCGCGCCGGGAAAGACGTGCGATTTCACCGACCTGCTGCGTCGCGCCGACCGCGCGATGTATTCGGCGAAATCCGCGGGCGGGCGGCGTTTCGCCCTCGCCGAATCGGGCGACCCCGAACTGGGAACGGCGGTCGCGGGCTGAGTCGGATCGCGAAGCCTGCACTTCGCGGTCCGGCTCAACCTATTCCGGTGGGTGTCAGTGTTCGGTGTAGGCCGCGTGGTCGGCGGCTATCGCGGGAGCCGCGAGGTCGCGGCGACGCACCACCGCCAGCTCCGGGGCATACTGCTGGACCCCACCCATCCGAAAAGCGCCACTGTGCTTGAAGAAGGCCCGCCGCAGTTCGGTGGCGCTCGGCCAGGTTCCGTCGGCGCCACGGATCCAGACCAGACCCGTGGCCAGCTGACCGATGGTCGAGCCGCAGATGCCGGGGAGTAGGACCCCATTGGCCAGCGTGACGACGAACAGCAGAACAGCCGCACCCACAACGGTCGGCAGATAGATATCGCTCAGCCGATCGCGCTGCGTGAGCAGGACTGCCAGAAAGACGGCCACGACCGTCCCGAGAGCCACCAAGATGTCGATGACATTGGCGATTCCATTGCGCAGCACCCGCGGCGACGGATAGCGGCTGTCCCCCGTGGCCCCGTGCTGGTGCGGTGTGTACGCCGGACGACCCGCGTTGATGTTCCCCCGATAACTCATGCCGACATGATGGCACAGCGCGCCCGCGCCGGCGGCGGACGCGGACATCCCTACCGGCACAACCGATCCCGTCGATGTGCGCTCAGCGTGGCTGACAGGTGGGGCACCAGAAGAGGTTTCGGCCCTCCATGACCGCGTGGGCGATCGGTGTTCCGCAGACGCGGCACGGCTCGCCCTGGCGCCGGTAGACGTAGGTGCGGGGACGGTCCTGCGCGTAGGACGGTGCGCCGGTGTCGTGTTCGGGCCGGACGACGTGCATACGCCCGGTCGCCACACCGATCGGCATGAGCTCGACCAGGTCGGCCCACAGCGCGTCCCACTCCTCGGCGGAGATCGACGTGCCGGGCCGGTACGGCGAGATCCCGTGCCGGAACAGCACTTCCGCGCGGTACACATTGCCGACCCCGGCGATCAGCCCCTGATCCATGAGCAGCGCGCCGATCGCCCTGCGGGAGCGGCGGATTCGCGCGCCCGCGCGCTCGTGGTCGGCGTCGGGGCGTAGCGGGTCGGCGCCGAGCCGGGCGATCAGCGCGTCCACCTCGGCCGGGTTCATGACCTCGCACGCGGTGGGGCCGCGCAGGTCGGTGCCGAATTCGGTGGCGGCGCCGATCATCCGCATCCGCACCTGCCCGACCGGCGCGCCCATCGGCAGCCCGGATTCGCTGAACGTGCCGTACAGCCCGAGGTGCACATGCACGGTCAGGCCCGCCTCGTAGTGATGCAGCAGGTGCTTGCCGACCGCTTCGGCCCGCTCGAGCACCCGCCCGTCCACCAGCGCCGCGCCGTCGGCGAAGCGCCCCTGCGGACTCGAAACCCGCACCACCCCACCGGAGAACCGCTGCTGATGCAGACCGGCGATCCGGTGGAGGGTGTGTCCTTCAGGCAAGTCCCTTGCTCAGTAGGCGGGAACCGCGGGGGCCTCGCCGGACTTCTCGTAGTCGGCCAGGATGTCGATGCGGCGCTGGTGGCGCGGCTCCTCCGACCAGGCCTGACCCAGGAACGCGTCGACGATGGCGAGGGCTTCCTCGGTGGTGTGCATGCGGCCGCCGATGCCGATCAGCTGGGCGTTGTTGTGCTCGCGCGCCAGCTTGGCCGTCTCCACGCTCCAGGCCAGCGCGCAGCGGGCGCCGGGGACCTTGTTGGCGGCGATCTGCTCGCCGTTGCCGCTGCCGCCGAAGACCAGCCCGAGGCTGCCCGGGTCGGCGACCGTGCGGCGCGCGGCCTCGATGCAGAAGGCGGGGTAGTCGTCGAGAGCGTCGTATTCGAGGGCGCCGCAATCGACGACCTCGTGTCCGGCCTCCTGCAGATGGGCCTTGACGTGATTCTTCAGTTCGAAACCGGCATGGTCGGCACCCAGGTAAACGCGCATGGCTGCGATTGTGTCAGGCCGCTTAGAGTCGTTTTCATGCACCCGCACGAACCGCATTCCCCGCCTTCGGCAGGTCCTCCACCGCCGCCGGTGGCCCAGCCGACCGGCGGCTACGCACCCTTCCCCGGCTATCACCCACCGGGCCCGCCGATCCCGCCGCAGCACCAGCCACGCGGGTTGTCCCCGTACGGGATGCCCGCGCGGCATCCGTGGGAGATCCCGCTGCTGGTGGTGGTGATCATGCTGACCTCGGTCGCCTACCTGCTGGTGCTACTGATGCTGCTGATCGAGGCGGTGGCCGGGCCGCTGGTCGACGACCAGGGCCAGGAGGTCGGCTCGGTGCTGACCAGCCCGTACGTGCTGCTGCTGTTGTTCGCGCCGATCCTGCTGTGGGCCGGGCGTGGCATGAACTACGCGACCCAGCGGATCAACGGCGTGAAGATGTCGCCCAGCCAGTTCCCGGAGGGGTACCGGATGGTGCAGGAGGCGGCCGCCCGGTTCGGGATGCGCAAGGTGCCCGACGCGTACGTGATCCTGGGCAACGGCCAGATCAACGCCTTCGCCTCCGGCCACGGTTTCCGCCGGTTCGTGGTGGTCTACAGCGACCTGTTCGAGATCGGCGGCGCCGCCCGCGATCCCGACGCGCTGGCCTTCATCATCGGCCACGAGGTCGGCCACATCGCGGCCGGTCACGTCTCCTACTGGCGGCAGCTGGGCATGTTCGTCGCGCCGTGGCTGCCGATCCTGGGCTCCTCCCTGATCCGCGCCCAGGAGTACACCGCCGACAACCACGGCTTCTGCAACCGTCCGCAGGGCGCCCCCGGCGCGATGGCCACCCTCGCGGCGGGCAAGTACCTCAACGCCGAGGTCGGCTTCGACGAGATGGCCGACCGCGCCGCCCTGGAGAAGGGCGGCTTCGTCTGGCTGGTCAACGCCATGGCCAGCCACCCCGTCCTCACCTGGCGCATGTGGGCCCTACGCGACCGCAGCAAGGCGGGCCCGATGTTCTGGCGCCCGAAACCACCCCACCCCGGCATGATCCCGCCCCCGGGCGGCTATCCACTGACCACCAAGACCCGGGCCCTCCCACCAGAACCGGTCTGAGGCGCCCTCCTGGCCCCGCACATCCCGACCTCGAGGAGGGATCCGCCGCGCAGCGGCGGTTCGCGCCCGTCCCGTCGATCAGGTGCCGTGGCGTACGCGACGAAGGAGCAAGCCACGGTGCCTGATCGACGGGACCGCCCAAAGGGCGCGAACTCGAGCGCGCCAGCGCTCAATCAAATACAGGGTCTTCGGTGCGGGTGCGCTTGAGTTCGAAGAAGTGGGGGTAGGAGGCCAGGGCGACCACGCCGTCCCAGACCCGGCCCGCGTCGTCACCGCGCGGAATCCGGGAGAGCACCGGGCCGAAGAAGGCGACCCCGTTGACGTGGATGGTCGGCGTGCCCACATCGGGGCCGACCTTGTCCATGCCCGCGTGGTGGCTCTCGCGCAGGGCCTCGTCGTAGTCGGTGACGGCGGCGGCCTCGGCCAGTTCGGCGGGCAGGTCCAGTTCGGCCAGGGCGTCGGCGACGACGGCGGCCAGGGTCTCCTGGGTGCTCGCGCGCTCGTAGTCGGCGCGGCGGTCGTGGATGCGGGTGCCCAGCGCGGTGTAGAGCGGCGAGAGGATCTCGTCGCCGTGCTTCTGGGCGGCGGCGATGGCGACGCGCACCGGGCCCCAGCCCGCGGCCATCAGGTCGACGTAGCGTTCGGGCAGGTCGTCCTTGCCCTCGTTGAGCACCGACAGGCTCATCACGTGGAAGCGCGCCTCGATATCGCGCACCTTCTCGACTTCCAGGATCCACCGGGAGGTGATCCAGCACCAGGGGCACAGGGGATCGAACCAGAAATCGACGACATCCTTCGTGGCCTGATCGCTCACGAGTCTTCCTCTCGGGTCAGCGGGCGGCGGGCAGACGGGCCCGCCGACAGGTGCAACCGCGCGCGCCCCGGAATCGTTCCCCCGGCGGCCGGAGCGGATTAGGCTCGTCGGCGAGGAGTCCGGTCGCCCGCGAGAAGGAGTCCGTTCATGAGCTCGAACCAGCATTTCGTCGTCATCGGTGGCGGGCTCGCCGCCGCCAAGCTCGCCGAGGCCTTGCGTGCCAATGATTTCGACGGTCAGGTGACCGTGCTGGCGGGTGAGGAGAACCTGCCCTACGAGCGGCCACCGCTGTCCAAACAGCATCTGGCGGGCACCCAGCAGCTGCCCGATTTCACCGTCGACCAGGCCGCCTGGTACCGCGATCACCACATCGACCTGCGGCTGGGCACCACCGCCACCGCGTTCGACGCGCGCGCCAGGACCGTCACCCTGCCCGACGAGTCGACCCTGTCCTACGACAAGCTGGCGCTGGCCACCGGTTCGCGCCCGCGCACGCTGTCGATTCCCGGCGCCGACGCGCCGAATGTGTACACCCTGCGCACCATCGGCGATTCCGATGTGATCGCCGGGGTGCTGCGCGCCGATCAGCGGCTGGTGATCATCGGCGCGGGCTGGATCGGTCTGGAGGTGGCCGCCCAGGCCAGGGCCAGGGGCGTGGACGTCACGGTGGTCGAGTCGGCGGAGCTGCCGCTGCTGGGTGCGCTCGGCCCGGAGATGGGCGCCTTCTACGCCGAGGTGCACCGCGAGCACGGCGTGGACCTGCGCACCGGGATCGGCGTCGACGCCATCCTCACCGATGACGGCAACGCGACCGGCGTGCAACTCGGTGACGGCACGGTCGTGCCCGCGCAGGCGGTGCTGGTGGCGGTGGGCGCGGCGCCCAATATCGAATCGGCCATCGCGGCCGGGCTCGACTACGACGGCGGCGTGCTCGTCGACGAATCGCTGCGCACCAGCGACCCCGATGTGGTGGCCGTCGGCGATATCGCCGAACAGCAGCATCCGGTGCTGAACCGGCGCGTGCGGGTGGAGCACTGGGCCACCGCGTTGAACCAGCCCGCGGTGGCCGCGCGGACCATGCTCGGCAGAGCCGCCGTCTACGACCGGCTCCCCTACTTCTTCAGCGACCAGTACGACGTGGGCATGGAGTACACCGGCTATGTCGGCCGCGGCGACGACGTGCGCGTGGTGGTGCGCGGGGAACCCGCCGAACGCGAGTTCGTCGCGTTCTGGCTCGATCCGCGGAACCGGGTCAAGGCGGGCATGAACGTGAACGTCTGGGATGTGACCGACCGGATCAAGCAGCTGATCCTGTCGGCCGAGCCGGTGGACCCCGAGCGCCTCGCGAATCCCGACGTTCCCCTGTGATCGGAGGGTCTGTCGAATCCGGTGCGGTGGCTCCGACCACTCGTCGAAGGCGCCGCCCCGGCGCCACGGAACAGGAGCTGGAGTCATGAAGTTCATGCTGGTCAAGACCTACGGCGAGGCCGCCTACTGTGATCGTCCGCTGCCCGACTGGGCGCCCGAGGACATCGCCGCGCACATCGATTTCCAGCGCGCGCTCGGTGCGCAGCTGGCCGCCTCCGGCGAGCTGGTCGAGGGACAGGGCCTGGCGGGACCCGAGCAGGCGCTGATCGTGCACTCCGACGGACGGTCGGCGCCGGTGGTCACCGACGGGCCGTTCCCGGAGACCAAGGAGTTCCTCGCCGGGTACTGGATCGTCGATGTCGACTCCCCCGAGCGGGCGATCGAGATCGCCGCGCAGGCTTCGGCCGCGCCCGGTCCCGGCGGCGCCCCGATCGGTGAGTACATCGAGGTGCGCCAGGTCATGAGCGCTCCGGAAGCGTGAGCGAGCCTCGCACCGAGGATCTGCTTCGTGAACTCGCGCCGCAGGTCCTCGGTGTGCTGGTGCGCCGGTTCGGTGATTTCGAACTGGCCGAGGACGCGGTGCAGGACGCCCTGCTCGCCGCGGCCACCCAGTGGGACACCGAGGGCAGGCCGGAGAATCCGCGCGGCTGGCTGATCCAGGTCGCCCAGCGGCGGATGGCCGACGCGGTGCGCGCGGAGGTGGCGCGGCGGCGCCGGGAGAACACGGTGTTCGCGCGGGAGGTGCCGGGTGCGGCGACCGCCCGCGACGACACCCTCGACCTGTACTTCCTGTGCTGTCATCCCGACCTGCCGCCCGCGGGCGCGGTGGCCTTGACGCTGCGCGCGGTGGGCGGCCTGCGCACCGGCGAGATCGCGGCGGCCTTCCTTGTCCCGGAAGCGACCATGGGCCAGCGTATTTCGCGGGCGAAGCAGAAGCTGGCGAGCCTGCCCCGGCCGTTCGCCGACGGCGCGAGCGACCCCGCGCGGCTGGGTTCGGTGCTGCGGGTGCTGTATGTGATCTTCACCGAGGGGCACACCAGCAGCGCGGGCGAGGATCTGGACCGGGCGGACCTGTCGGCCGAGGCGATCCGGCTCACCCGCGCACTGCACACGCTGCTCCCCCACGACACCGAGGTCGGCGGTCTGCTCGCGCTCATGCTGCTCACCGACGCGCGCCGCGCCGCCCGCTCGGGCCCGCACGGCGAGCTGATCCCGCTACCAGAGCAGGACCGTTCCCGCTGGGACCGTGCCCGGATCACCGAGGGCCTGTGTCTGCTCACCGCGACCATGCCCGCGGGCCTGACCGGCCCCTACCAGATCCAGGCCGCCATCGCGGGCCTGCACGCCCAGGCACCCCGCGTCGAGGACACAGACTGGCCGAGCGTTCTCGCCCTCTACACCCTGCTCGACCGCCTCACCCCGAACCCGATGATCACCCTCAACCGCGCCGTCGCCACCGCCATGGTCCACGGGCCCGCCGCCGGTCTGACCCTCACCGACACCGTCGCCGACGCGCTCGCCCGCTCCCACCGCCTCGCCGCCGTGCGCGGCCACCTGTACGAGATGGCGGGCGACCCGTCGGCCGCCGTCACCGAATACCACCGCGCCGCCCAGCAGACCGCCAGCACGCCGGAGCGCGACTACCTCCTGCTCCGCGCCGCCCACCTACACACCGGCGGCCGGTGAACAGGCGTCTCCCGAACCGCCGGAAACACCCGCACCCTCGGACACCACTGCCCTTCTGCGCTGCCCGACGGTGCACCGGGGCCGGTCGGCTACCGGCGTCGCGCCGTCACAGCGCGGACTCCAGGTTGCCGATCATGCGGGCGAGAGTGGTTGTCAGGGTGTCGAATTCGTCGCGGGAGATGCCTGTGGTCATGCGTTCGCGGATGGCGGCGACGGCACGGGCGGCACGCGTGTGAGCGGCGGCGCCCGCCTCGGTGACGGCGAAGCGTGAGTCGGCGTCGCGGGTGAGCCAGCCTCGGACGATGAGCGCGCCGGTCAGGGCGGCGACGGAGTCGGCATCGGTCTCCCAGAACGGGCGCAGCGCGTCCTGGAGGGTGTCGGCGGCGGCGGGCGCGCGGACGAGGGTGTTGAGGACCTGCCATTCGCGGCGGGTCATCCCCGACTCGACGGTGGCCTGGTCGAAGGTGGCTTCGATCAGCTGGTCCAGGCGTTTCACCTGGTAGCCGATCAGTCGGCGTTCGGTCATGGGTGACACCTACATATCCTCAGACAATTACATGTTCTTTTGCATGTATATGTTCGACGGTAGCATGGCGGCGTGGACGAGGTCGAGCGCATCGAACGGGCGATGATCGCCATCCGGCGGCGGCAGACGCGGCGCGCGCTGGGTGCGGGCGAGCCGGGCGGGCAAGCGTTCGACGTGCTCGATGTGGTCGAGGACGCGACCGAGCCGACCGTCTCGACGGTGGCCGCCGCGCTGGCGGTCGACCAGCCGCGCGCGAGCAAGCTGGTCGCCACGGCCGTGGCCGGGGGGCTGGTGCGCCGCGTCGCCGATCAAACCGACGGGCGGCGCTCGCTGCTGGAACTCACCGACGCCGGGAAAGCGCTCGTCGCGCAGGCACACGATCGCCGTCGCGGCGCCTTCGATCGCGCGATGACGGGCTGGTCGGCCCGTGAACGCGGCGAATTCGCCCGCCTGCTGGGCCGTTTCGTCGCCGGTCTCGACCCGGCCTCTGAGGCAGACTGAGGTCCATGGCGGAGAAATTCAGCGCGGGGGTCCTGCTCTACCGGCGCGGCGGCGACGGGGTCGAGGTGCTGCTCGGGCACATGGGTGGACCGCTGTGGGCCAAGAAGGATCTCTCGGCGTGGTCGATCCCCAAGGGCGAATACGAGCCGGACGAGCAGCCCCGCGCGGCCGCCGCGCGCGAGTTCACCGAGGAACTCGGCCTGCCCGTCCCCGACGGTGACTGGACCGACCTCGGCCAGGTGCGCTACGGCAGCGGCGGCAGCCGCAAGACCGTCACCGTGTGGGCCGTCGAGGGCGAGCTCGACACCGCCGCGATCGTGCCAGGCACCTTCGAGATGGAATGGCCGCCCCGTTCCGGCCGCACCGGCGTCTTCCCGGAGATCGACCGCGCCGAATGGTTCACCCCCGAGATCGCGCGCGAGAAACTCGTCACCGGCCAGCGCCCTTTTCTCGACCGCCTCACCACCCACCTCGACCGCCTCACCACCCACCTCGACGGCGACGCCTGACACGACACCCGCGCGCGCGGAGTCACGCCGCCCCGCCTCTCCGGATCACGCGCGCACAGCGTCGTCTCCGGCTCCGCCCCTCCGGATCACGCGCGCACGGCGGTGCGGAATTCGGTGGGGCTCTGTCCGCGTGAGCGTTTGAAGGCGGCGCTGAAGCCGAAGGGGTCGGAGTAGCCGACGGTGGTGGCCACCTGGGCGACGCTGCGGGCGGGATCGGCGAGCAGTTCCTCGGCCTCGGCCATCCGCCATTCGGTGAGGTAGGTGAGCGGGGGCTCGCCCATCACCTCGGTGAAACGCTTGGCGAACAGGGCGCGCGAGACCAGCGCCTCGGCGGCCAGGCTCGCGACCGTCCAGCGCTGGAAAGGCTTGGCGTGGATGGCTTCCAGGGCCGGTCCGACCACCGGGTCGGCCATGCCGCGATACCAGGCGGGCGCGAATTCGCCCTGCTCGGTGAGCCAGCTGCGCAGGGTGCAGACCAGCGCCCAGTCCAGCAGCCGGTCCATCAGCGCCTGCGCGCCCGCGGTATTGCGGAACGCGTCGGCGGCGGCCTCCTCGAGCCAGGTGCACACGTCGGTGTCGCCGCCGACCACCATCACCGCGGGCAGGGCGCGCAGCAGTCGTTCGTGGCGCCGCCCGGAGGCGCGGTAGGCGCCGACGATCAGCGAGGTCTCCGACCCGGCACCGGTCACCTCGACCAGTTCCGGGGTGGCGCAGGCGAGTTCGGCCGCGCCGAAACCGCGGGGGACGAAGCAGGACAGCTCGTATTCCAGGCGCGGGTTCCCGGGCGCGGTGTCGCCGTCGAGCAACTCGAACGAGGCGCCGGCCTGCACGAGCGCGGTGTCGCCGAGGACCAGCCGGGTGCGCGATCCGTCGGCCAGCACGAGAGTGCCGCCGGGGCCCCGCAATACGGTGACCATGATCAGCGGCGCCTCGTCGGCGAAGCGGATCGTCCACGGGGCGCGCAGCACGGCGTGCGCCACCACCGAGCCGTCGGCACGGATTCCACTCAGCAACGAACTCAACGGATCCATACCCACCACCGTAGACGAATTCCTATCGCACGGAGATGATCACCCATAGATCGTCCACGCGATTTCCGGTTGACTCGGAGGAACCGGGGCAGCGCGCCCCCAAGACCAGCAGGAGTCCCACCGTGTCGCAGTCGCTGTCCACCATCGAATCCTCTTCGCGCACAGCACTTGTCGTGCTCGCTCACCATCGCACCGATTCGCTGTCGGCGCATGTCGCGCAGCTGGCGGTCGGCAGGCTCGCCGCCGCGGGCTACACCGTCGACCTGCTCGATCTGCACGCCGAGAACTTCGACCCCCGGATGACCGTGGCCGACCAGCCCGACTGGGGCGACCGCGACAAGCGGTACTCCGACGAGGCCGAGGCCCATATGGCGCGCATCCTGGCCGCGCGGGTGGTGGTCGTGGTGTTCCCGGTCTACTGGCAGAGCACGCCCGCCCTGCTCAAGGGCTGGATCGACCGGGTGTGGAACTACGGCTTCGCCTACGGCCGCAGCAAGCCCCGGCTGGCGGGCAAACGCATCCTGTGGCTCGGCCTGGCCGGTGCCACCGCCGCGGACGAGATCATCTCCGGCATGCACCAGGTACTGGAGGCCCAGCTCAGCGAGGGCCTGGCCTACTACAGCGGTTTCGCGCACTCGCGCGTCGGCCTGCTGCCCGATGCCGAGGACCAGCCGCAGAGTCTCGACAGCGAGGGCAATCTGGTGATCGGCGCGGCGATCGAGGGCGATGCCAGGGCCGCCCACTACGCGGCCTTCGACGCGACAGCGGAGCGCTTCGTCGACGAGTTCGTCGCCACCGAACTCGTCGACGCCTGAGCCACGCACCGGCGCGGCGACCATCTCCGGTCGCCGCGCCCGGCCGGGTTCTCACAGGCCGGTGAGAACCCGGCGCAGGACTCCGAACAGCTCGGTGGGCGTGCCGGATTCGGTGGCCGCCTTGTCGATCAGGTCGATGGCCGCAGCGGTGAATTCGTCGCTCTGCTCCTGGACGTATCGCTCGGGAGTGTCGATCCCGACCGCCTGCTCGGTGAGCGACAGCGTCATCGCCTGGAGGAACGGCGCCATCAGCGCGGCCAGTCGCGCCGCCGATCCGCCGGTGGTGCGCACCATCGCGCCGCCCTGCCGGAAGGCGGCGAACATGGCGTACATGCCGCCGAGGATCGACACGTCGTACATGGCGGCGGCGCCGGGATCGGTGCCGACGAACTCGGCGCGGCCGAAAACCTCCAGCACCGGCCGCAACCGCTCGAAAGCGGCCGCCACCCCGCTGTAGAGCACGAAGGCGCCGGGCCCGCCGATCATCGACGGCACCGCCATGATGCCGCCGTCGATCCACGCGATCCGCCCTTCTTCGGCCCAGCGTCCGAGGGCGCGCGCCTGTTCGGGCGTGGTGGTGGTCAGGTTGACCACGACCCGGCCGCGCAACCGCTCGCGCGCGGGTTCGACGTGTTCGCGCACGGCCGCGTCGTCGAGCACGCACAGGATCACCAGCTCGGCCGCCGTGAGCGCCTCTCCCGCCGTCGCCGCCGCCGTAGCGCCCTCGGCCACCAGCGCCTCGGCCCGCGCGGCGGTGCGGTTCCACACGGTCACCTCGTGCCCGGCGGCCAGCAGCGCCCGCGCCAGCGCGGTACCCATCGCGCCGAGCCCGAGGACCGAAACCCGCTGTGCTGTCACCGAATCGGACATGTCTTCCCCTTGTCCCGTCGCGCGCACCACCGGTCGGTGCTGCCCTTCCAGGGTCGCCCCGCGCGATACAATCGACAAGTACCGACTATCAAGTCCAATACTCACCAAAAGGTAAGTGAGGCGCGCGTGAAGCAGCGAGAACGGCCGTATTCCTGCGGTATCGATGCCGCGCTCGACGTGGTGGGCGGCAAGTGGAAGGCGCTGATCCTGTGGGCGCTGTCGACCGGCACCCAGCGTTTCGGCGAGCTGAAACGGCTGGTACCGGGGGTCACCGAGAAGATGCTGATCCAGCAGCTGCGCGAACTCGAGCACGACGGGATCGTGCGGCGCGAGATCTATCCGCAGGTGCCGCCGAAGGTCGAGTACTCCCTGACCGAGCTCGGGGTCTCACTCAACGCGGCGCTGGCGCCACTGGGCGCGTGGGGCAGCGCCCATATGGCGCACGTGTGCGAGGTGAAGGGCGTCGCGGCGCCGGTGCACTGACCGGCGCCGCGCACGGGGTCAGGCCGGGATACCGGTCCAGGTCTTGCCGGTGATGCGCTCGTAGGCGTCCTCGTACTTGCGACGGGTCGCCTCGACGATGTCGGCGGGGATCTCCGGGCCCGGGTACTCCTTGTTCCAGCCGGTGGAGGTCGACCAGTCGCGCACGAACTGCTTGTCGAAGGAGCGCTGGGGGCGGCCCGGCTCCCATTCGTCGGCGGGCCAGAAGCGCGAGGAATCCGAGGTGAGCACCTCGTCGCCGAGGGTGAGCACGTCACCGTCCCACCCGAATTCGACCTTGGTGTCGGCGACGATCACGCCCGCCGTGGCCGCGTGCTCGGCACCGCGCGCGTAGATCTCGAGGGTCAGATCGCGCAGCTTCTCGGCGACCTCGCGGCCCTCCTGATTCACCACGTCGGCGAAGCTGATCGCCTCGTCGTGGCCCTCGGCGGCCTTGGTCGACGGGGTGAAGATCGGCTCGGGCAGCTTGTCGCCGTCGCGCAGGCCCGACGGCAGCGCGATGCCCGACACGGTGCCGGACTGCTGGTACTCCTTGAGGCCCGAGCCGGTCAGGTACCCGCGCGCGATGCACTCGACCTGCACCATCTTCAGTGGCTTGACCCGGATACCGCGCCCGGCGAACTCGGCGGGCACATCGGTGGCCGAGACCACGTGGTTGGGGATGCCGGTGAAGTACTCGAACCACCAGTTCGACAGCTGGGTCAGCAGCGCGCCCTTGTCCGGGATCGGGGTGGGCAGCACGACGTCGTAGACCGACACGCGGTCGGAGGCAACGAGCAGCAGGGTGTCGCCGTCCTCGTAGAGGTCACGAACTTTCCCGGCGTGCACATGCTTCAACGTCGAGCCTCCGAATCCTGGGCATACGGACTGATGTCTGTGCGAACTCTACCGGCCACCCCGGCGCCGGATCGGGCCTGGTCACCGCGACGCGAGGCCGGTCACATTTCCCGGCGGAGCGGTCGCGCGGCGACGATCGCGTCGCCGAGGGTGCGCCGGCGAGCCACTGTCGGCGGTGGGTCGAGGGGTCAGGCCGTCGCGCGGTCGTCCTCGATGAGCCGGAAGGTGCGGCGGTAGGCCAGGGGTGCCACGCCGACGCTCGCCTGGAAGTGCTGGCGCAGTGAGGTTCCGGTGGCGAAACCGACCCGCCCGGCGATCTGCTCGACCGACAACTCGCTGGCCTCGAGCAGGTGCCGGGCCCTGGCCACCCGCTGCTGGGTGAGCCAGCGGCCCGGGCTCATGCCGACCTCGTCGCCGAAGCGGCGGGCGAAGGTGCGTGGGCTCATGCGGGCGTGGGCGGCGAGCTCGGTGATCGTGAGCGGCAGTGCCACGTTCTCCAGGGCCCAGTGCCGGGTCGCGGCGGTGCTCGCCTGGGCGGGATCGGGGACGGGCTGGTCGATGAACTGGGCCTGGCCGCCCTCGCGCCAGGGCGGCACCACACACAGGCGCGCCACCTGATTGGCCACCGCGCTGCCGTGGTCGGCGCGCACGAGGTGCAGGCACAGGTCGACGCCCGAGGCCGCGCCCGCCGAGGTCAGCACGTCACCGTCGTCGACGAACAGCACATCGGCGTCGAGCCGGACCCGCGGGAAGTGCTTCCGGAACGTGTCGGCCAGGCGCCAGTGCGTGGCGGCGGGGCGGCCGTCGAGCAGACCCGCGGCGGCCAGCACGAACGCACCGGTGCAGATCGAGACGATCCGGGCACCGGGGCGGATGCGCGCGAGCGCGGCGCGGGTGGACGCGCTCAGCCCGGCCAGCGCCTCGGCGGTGTCGCAGGAGGGGACGATCACGGTGTCGGCGGTGCTCAGCAGTTCGGGTCCGTGTTCGACGACGATCCGGAAGTCGGCATTGGTGCGCACTGGCTGCCCGTCGGCCGAGCAGGTCAGCACCTCGTAGCGATCGGTGAGGGTGCCGAAGATCCGTTGCGGCGTCGCGAGTTCGAACGGATAGACGCCGTCGAGGGCCAGAACCACCACGCGATGCATGGCATGATTCTATCGAATGATGACATTTCTGCCATTTTCCGGGCGACCGGATTCCGGCACCGTCTACGCCATGACCGAAACCATGCGCGCCATCAGCCAGGACACACTCGGCGGACCCGAGGTCCTGCGCGAGATCGAACTGCCCCGCCCCACTCCGGGTCCGAGCGAAGTGCTCGTCCGGGTACACGCGGCCGGGCTCAACCCCACCGACTGGAAGCACCGCGCGCTCGACGGCCTGTTCCTGCCCCCGCCGCCGTTCGTGCTGGGCTGGGATGTCTCCGGTGTCGTCGAGGCCGTCGGCTTCGGCGTCACCCTGTTCGCGCCGGGCGACGAGGTGTTCGGCATGCTGCCCTATCCCTACGGGCACGGGTCGATGGCGGAATACGTCACCGGCCCGGCGAGAGCGTTCGCCCGCAAGCCGCAATCCGTCGATCACGTCGTGGCCGGGGCGACCCCGCTGGCCGCGCTCACCGCCTGGCAGGCACTGGTCGACACCGCGAAGATCGAAGCGGGACAGCGGGTGCTGATCCACGCCGCCGCGGGCGGGGTGGGTCATCTGGCGGTGCAGATCGCGAAGGCGCGGGGCGCGTATGTGATCGGGACGGCCAGTGCCGCCAAGCACGAACAGCTGCGGGCTCTCGGCGCCGACGAACTCATCGACTACCGCACCGTCGACTTCGCGGAGGCGGTGCGCGACGTGGACATCGTGCTCGACACCCTCGGCGTCGAGACCTGCCTGCGCTCGCTGCCGACGCTGCGCCCGGGTGGGCTGCTGATCTCGATCAAGCCGACCGGCTTCGAGGAAGTACGCGCCGCGGCCGACCGGCAGGGCGTGCGGGTGGCCGCCCTGCTCGTCGAGGCCGACCACGCGGGCATGAACGCCATCGCCGACCTCCTCGCCACGGGCGCCCTCACGCCCACCATCGCCGGAGTGTTCCCGCTGGCCGACGTGACGCAGGCACACGCCCTCGGTGACACCGACCGCACCTTCGGAAAACTGGTCGTCACCGTGGCCTGACCCGGCGCTGGCGCGGCCGCTCCCGGGTCCGGCGCGAACCCGGGAGCGGCGGTGGGCGGCAGGTGGCATTGTGGACGCTGATGTGCGCGCCGGTGCCCACCGGAACGCACGACCCGTGCCGTGTTCGTCGACGACGAAGGAGATCTATGTCCGCCCCGAATCTCACCCGCGACCAGGCGGTCGAACGCGCCGCCACGGTGGCCGTGCGGAACTACCGGATCGAACTCGACCTCACCGACCAGCCGCGAGGCGCGGGGTCGGAAGTGTCGGACACCTTCGGTTCCAAGACCACCGTCACTTTCTCCGCGACTGCCGGGGCGAGCACCTTCGTCGATCTGGTGGCCGCGCAGGTGCGTTCGGCCGTGCTCAACGGCAACCCGCTCGACATCAGCGGCTACGACGAGTCGACCGGCATCGCGCTGCCGGACCTGGCCGCCGACAACGAACTGGTGATCGAGGCCGACTGCGAGTACTCGCACACCGGTGAGGGCCTGCACCGCTTCGTCGACCCGGCCGACGACAAGGTCTACCTGTACTCGCAGTTCGAGACCGCCGACGCCAAGCGCATGTTCGCCTGCTTCGACCAGCCCGACCTCAAGGCCACCTTCGACATCGTGGCCACCGCGCCCGCCGACTGGCAGGTGGTGTCCAACGGCGCCACCGCCCAGCAGCACAGCGTCGGCGCCGTCGTGCGCCACACCTTCGCCACCACGCCGAAGATGAGCACCTACCTGGTCGCCATGATCGCGGGCCCGTACGCCACCTGGACCGACTCCTACCGCGACGAGCACGGCGAGATCCCGCTGGGCCTGTTCTGCCGCGCCTCGCTGGCCGACCACATGGACGCCGAGCGCCTGTTCACCGAGACCAAGCAGGGTTTCGCCTTCTACCACGAGAACTTCGGCGTGCCGTATGCCTTCGGCAAGTACGACCAGCTGTTCGTGCCGGAGTTCAACGCGGGCGCGATGGAGAACGCGGGCGCGGTCACCTTCCTCGAGGACTACGTCTTCCGGTCCAAGGTGACCCGCGCCTCCTACGAGCGCCGCGCCGAGACCGTGCTGCACGAGATGGCGCACATGTGGTTCGGCGACCTGGTCACCATGAAGTGGTGGGACGACCTGTGGCTCAACGAGTCGTTCGCCACCTTCGCCTCGGTGCTGTGCCAGGCCGAGGCCACCGAATACACCAGCGCCTGGACCACGTTCGCCAACGTCGAGAAGTCCTGGGCCTACCGCCAGGACCAGCTGCCCTCGACCCACCCGATCGCCGCCGACATCCCCGACCTGCACGCGGTCGAGGTGAACTTCGACGGCATCACCTACGCCAAGGGCGCCTCGGTGCTCAAGCAGCTGGTGGCCTATGTCGGGTTGCGGCCGTTCCTGGCCGGGCTGCGCGACTACTTCGCCGAACACGCCTACGGCAACGCCACGTTCGACGATCTGCTGCGCGCGCTGGAGAAGGCCTCGGGCCGCGACCTGTCGGACTGGGGCGCGCAGTGGCTCAAGACCACCGGCCTCAATATCCTGCGCCCGGAGTTCACCGTGGCCGCCGACGGCACCTTCGAGAGTTTCGCGGTGGTGCAGGACGGCGCCGAGCCGGGCGCGGGGGAACACCGCGTGCACCGGATCGCGATCGGCGTCTACGACGATGTCGACGGCAAGCTGGTGCGCACCCAGCGCGTGGAACTCGACCTGGCCGCCGCCGCGCGCACCGAGGTGCCCGAGCTGGTCGGGGCGCCGCGCGGTCAGCTGGTGCTGGTCAACGACGACGACCTCACCTACTGCTCGCTGCGCCTGGACCCGGAGTCGCTGGAGGTCGCGGTGCGGCGCATCGGCGACATCGCCGACTCGCTGCCGCGCACACTGGCCTGGTCGGCGGCCTGGGAGATGACCCGCCAGGCCGAGATGAAGGCCCGCGATTTCGTGGCGCTGGTGCAGCGCGGGATCGGCGCCGAGACCGAGATCGGTGTGGTGCAGCGGCTGCTCATGCAGGCCAACACGGCCATCGGCAGCTACGCCGATCCGGAATGGGCCGAGCAGCAGGGCTGGCCCGGTTTCGCCGACCGGCTGCTCGAGCTGGCCCGCGCGGCCGAGGCCGGGTCGGATCATCAGCTCGCCTTCGTCAACGCCCTGACCGGCGCGAAGCTGGCACCGCGACACACCGAGGTGCTCACCGCGCTGCTCGACGCCGACCCGTCGGCCGCCGGGCTGGCCGGCCTCACCGTCGACACCGACCTGCGCTGGCGCATCGTCACCGCGCTGGCCGCGGCGGGCCGGATCGACGCCGACGGGCTGCCCACCCCCGCCATCGACGCCGAACTCGCCGGTGACCCCACCGCCGCGGGCAAGCGGCAGGCGGCCGCCGCCGCCACCGCGCGCCCGATCGCCGAGGTCAAGGCGAAGGCGTGGGACACCGTGATGGGCGACGACTCGGTGCCCAACATCACCGCCCGCGCCATCGTCGGCGGGTTCGCCCCGGCCGGTCAGGGCGAGCTGCTGGCCCCGTACGTGGACAAGTACTTCGCCCAGATCCCCGCCGTGTGGGAGCGCCGCTCCAGCGAGGTCGCCCAGACCGTCGTCGTCGGCCTGTACCCGCACTGGGCGATCAGCGAGGACGCGGTGGCCAAGGCCGACGAGTTCCTCGCCGACGACCACCCGCCCGCCCTCTACCGCCTGGTCTCCGAGGGCCGCGCGGGCATCGAACGCTCCCTGCGCGCACGGGAATTCGACGCCAAGTAGAACCCACCCGCTCACGCTGCTCTCAGCGGATCTGCTGAGAGCAGCGTGAGCGGCGAATTCTGTTGTGCGCGGGGCACCGTGGAGCCATGGCACACGACGACAAGACCCCGATGTTCAGCTGGCGGGCCCGCGAGCAACTGTTCGCCCGCCGGATTCTCGTCCTCGACGGCGCGCTCGACGACGACAACGGCACGCTGTTGATCACCCAGCTGCTGACCCTGGCCGCGCAATCCCCCGAGGCGCCGATCTCGCTGTGGATCCACTCCCCCGGCGGCTCGGTGCCCTCGATGCTCGCGATCCGCGATGTGATGCGCCTGGTGCCGTGCGAGGTGTCCACCCTCGCGCTCGGATTGGCGTGCAGCGCCGGGCAGTTCCTGCTGTCCTCGGGATCGCCGGGGCGCCGCTTCGCGCTGCCGCACGCCCGCATCCTCATGCACCAGGGTTCGGCGGGCATCGGCGGCAGCGCGGTGGAGGTGGAGGTGCAGGCCGACGATCTGCGCTACACCGTCGACACGGTGCTCGGCCTGATCGCCGCCGACACCGGCCAGCCTTTCGACCGTGTCTACGAAGACTCCCTGCACGACCGCTGGTTCACCGCCACCCAGGCCCTGGACTACGGCTTCATCGACCACATCGTCGAGTCCTTCGACCAGGTCGTCCCCCACCGTCACCGCATCGGTATCACCACCTAGCCGAGGAGGCACCGTGACCAGCTACACGATCCCCAATGTCGTGTCCCAGCATCGCGGGGGCGAGCGGATCACCGACATCTACTCGCACCTGCTCAGCGAACGCATCGTCTATCTCGGCACCCCGATCGACTCCGGGGTCGCCAACGCGCTCATCGCGCAACTGCTGCATCTCGAGTCCGACAGCCCCGGCCAGCCGATCAGCCTCTACATCAACTGCGAGGGCGGCGACCTGTCGGCCATGCTCGCCGTCTACGACACCATGCGCTTCATCAAGGCGCCGGTGCACACCACCTGTGTCGGCCAGGCCATCGCGGTCGGCGCCGTCCTGCTGGCCGGGGGCGCCGCGGGGCATCGCGCCATGCTGCCGCACACACGGATCGTGTTGCACCAGCCCGCGACCCGTGGTCAGGGCACCATCCCGGACCTGATCCTGCAGGCCGACGAGATCGTGCGCATGCGCGCGGCGATCGAGGCGATCCTGTCGAAGCACACCGGTCAGAGCCCGGAGACCCTGCGTCGCGATACCGACCGCGACCGGGTGTTCACGGCCGAGACCGCACTGGACTACGGGCTGGTCGACCGGGTGCTGCACGAACGGGAGTGAGCCTCACTGCTTTTCGATGCGGTCCAGGTAGGCGCGGCGGACCTTGTCGTCGACGCGGGTGATCGCGGCGTCGTCGTGGGCGGCCTTGCGGAACGCGCGCATCACCGGTTCGGGCACCAGCCCGGCGGCATTGGCGGCCAGGCCGACATACCCCGGCACGGCCGTCTCGGCGGCCCGCGTCCTGACGGTGCGCACGACGGCGGCGGCGATGTCCTCCGGGTCGACGGCGGGCAGGATGCCGTAGTCGATGCCGGAGCTCAGCTCGGTGCGCACCGCCGAGGGCAGCACCGCGCTCACGCTGACACCGGTGCCGTCCATCTCGAGGCGCGTCGCCGCGGTCAGGCCGACGACGGCGAACTTGCTCGCGTTGTAGACGGCCAGGCCCTTGAGCGGGAACTTGCCCGCCAGCGAGGCCACGTTCACCACATGTCCGTAGCCGCGCGCGACCATGCCGGGCAGGGCCAGGCGCATGCCGTGGATGACGCCGTAGACGTTGACGTCCATGGTGAGCTGGTCGATCCGGTCGGACTGGTCGAGGAACGCGCCGTTGGGCATCACGCCCGCGTTGTTGACCAGCACGTCGAGCGGGCCGCCACGCCACCGGGCCGCGGCGTCGAGGAAGGTCGCGTAGGAGGTCTTGTCGGTGACGTCGAGTGCGTGGCCGAGCGCGCGGTCACCCAGCTCGGCGGCGGCCTGCACGGCCAGTGCCTCGTCCAGGTCACCGAGCGCGACGTAGGCGCCCGCCGCGACGAAATCCCTGGCGGTGGCCAGGCCGATCCCGCGGGCGGCGCCGGTGATCGCGACGAGCGCACCGTTCAGGTCGATCCGGGGGTAGCTCATGCTGCGTCCTTGTCCTCGTGGGTGATGGTGAAATCGGCGGGGTCGAAGGCGCTCACCCGGCGGGTCAGTTCGCCGGTGGACCAGGGCCAGCTGAAGCTGTTGCGGCCGTTGACATCCAGGTAGTAGCTCTGGCAACCGCCCGCGTTGTAGACCGTGCTCACCAGCGCGTCCTGCACCTGGTCGACATAGTCGGCCTGCACCTGCGGGCGCACGTCGAGCACCGACCAGCCCGCGCGCCGGGCGCCGGTGATCGCCGACACCAGGTAGTCCACCTGGGCCTCCAGGATCGCGAACGCCGAGGAATGACCGGTGCCGAGGCTGGGGCCGAGCACGGTGAAGGCGTTGGGGAAACCGGTGGTCACCGTGCCCAGGTACGCCTCCGGCGAGCCCTTCCAGTGCTCGGCCATGCTGCGGCCGTCGGCGCCGAAGACGATGTCGGCCAGCGGGGTGTCGAGGATGTGGAAGCCGGTGCCGAGGATGACGGCGTCGACCTCGGCGGTGCTGCCGTCGGACCCGACGACGGTGCTGCCCCGGAACTCGGCTACGCCGGTGGCGTGCACGTCGACATTGGGGCGGGTCAGCGACTGCAGGTAGCTGTTGGAGAACAGGATCCGCTTGCAGCCGAGCAGATAGTCGGGGGTGAGCTTGGCGCGCAGCGCCGGATCACGCACCACCGCGCGCAGATACGCCGAGCCCACGGCCTGCACCGTCTGCATGAGCGGGCGCGGATGCCGGAACGCGACACCGAGCCCCTCCATGATCGTGTACTCGATCCGGCGCAACGCCTTGTGCGCGAACGGAACCCGGCGCATCACCCGCTTCTCCACCTCGGGCACCGGATGATCGAACTTCGGCAGCACCCACTGCGCGGTGCGCTGGAACAGGTGCAGTTCGGCCACCTCGGGCGCGATGGCGGGCACGAACTGCACCGCCGAGGCACCCGAGCCCACCACCGCGACCCGCTTGCCGCGCAGGTCGTAGTCGTGGTTCCAGCGCGCGGAGTGGAAGACCTCGCCGGGGAATTCGGCCAGGCCGGGGATCTCGGGGAAGCGCGGCTCGTTCCACGGGCCCGCGGCCGAGACGACGAAGCGCGCCGTCAGCTCGCCGTCGCTGGTGCTCAGCCGCCAGCGGTCCTCGGCCCAGTGCGCGGCGGTGACCTCGACACCGAAGCGGGTCCGCGCGGCCAGCCCGCGCTCGCGCGCCACCCGCTCGACGTAGGCGAGGATCTCCGGCTGCGGCGCGAACAGCCGCGACCATTCGCTGTTGGGCGCGAAGGAGAACGAGTACAGCCCCGAGGGCACATCGCAGGCGCAGCCCGGATAGGTGTTGGCGCGCCAGGTGCCGCCGAAGGTCTCGGCCTTCTCGACGATCAGCACGTCGTCGATGCCCGCCTCGGCCAGTTTGATCGCCGCGCAGATACCGGAGATACCGGCGCCGATCACGATCACGTCGTGGTGGTTGCTCACAGGGTGACTCCTTCGTGTGCCACGCGGACGGCCGCCGCGACACGGGTGGGTGCGGTGCGGCGGGCGATCTCCAGCGTCGCCGCGCGCCGCGCGATATCCATGAAATTCGGGCCCATCACGGCCAGGTCGACGGCGCTGGGCTCGACCCGGATCACCCGGGTGCCCGCCGCCCGCAGCTGGGCGATCTCGCGATCGAGACCGCGGGTCATCTGCGCGCGCAGCAGCCGTTCGACGCGGTCAACGCCGGTGGCGGGCTCGCCACCGGCCGAGGTCATCGGGGCGATCACGACCACCTCGTCGAGTTCCAGCGGAGCCAGCAGATCCGCCGAGACCGAGGAGACCGCGCCGCCGTCGACGTAGTCGCGATCGGCGATGCGCACCGGCGGGAACCAGCCGGGGATCGCCCAGGACGCGGCGATGGCGTCACCGAGGGCGACGGCGGGCATCCGGCCATCGGGCTCGGCAGCCCTGGCGGCGGACTGCGCCGCGACCGGTCGGGCTGCCGGCAGCGAGCTCGCCGCACCGAAGGCCACGCGTTCGCCGGTAGCCGCGTCGGCGGCGATCAACCAGGTGGCCGGGTGTCGCACCCAGCCGTCGGGGGCGGCCAGCGCCCGGCCGAAATCGCGCAGCCAGCCCGCGTCACCGCCGCCGAGCGGCAGCAGACCGGCCAGCGCGGTGTAGGCCGAGCCGCGCCGGACTCCCGCGCCGATCAGACCGAGGCCGGGCAGCCCGAGGCGCGGGAGCGGGGGCAGCTTGCCGGGGTCCACCGCCACGTGCCGGGCGAGCACCGGGTCGGCGCCGGGGGCGGCGTCGAGAGCGGCGAGCAGGTCGGCGGGGGTGCGGCCCGAGCCGAGCGCGGCGACGATCTCCGCCCCGGCCGAGGTGCCGATGAGGACCTCGGCGGTGCGCGCGTCCCAGTCGAGGGCGCGTTCGACCGCCGCGAGGGCGGCCGCGGTCCAGGCGAAGCCGAGGACGCCACCGCATCCGATGGCGAGGCCACGTCGAGTAGTCATGATTCGGATACTAACGGTATTTGAATTCCAGCGGTAGCCCTACTTGCTAAACTCCCGCACATGGCCAGGATGTCGCGCAAGCAGTCGCACGCTCTCACCCGCGAGCGGCTGGTCGAGACCGCCAAGCAGCTGTTCCTGGCCGACGGCTACAACGTGACCTCGCTGGAGAAGGTGGCCGCGACGGCCGGATTCTCCAAAGGCGCGGTCTACTCGAACTTCGCCACCAAGCACGAGCTGGGGCTGGCCGTGCTGGATGTGGTGCACGTGGAGCGCGCCGAGTCACTGTCGGCGGCGGTGCTGATACCCGGCACCCTGAGCGAGCGCATCGACGGGTTCGGCCGCTGGGCCGACGAGAACATCGGCGATGTCGGCTGGACGGCCCTGGAAGTCGAATTCGCCACCAGCACCCGGCACCTGCCGGAGGTCCGCACCGAACTCGCCACCCGCCGCCGCACCCTCACGGCGATGCTGGGTTCCCTGATCCAGGTCCACACCGAACAGATGGGCGTCACCCTGCGGACCTCGCCCGAAGAGGCGGCACTGCAGATGCTCTCGCTCGGCATCGGCCTCGGTGTGCAGCGCGCGATCGACCCGGAGATGCCGGTCAACGCCCTGGTCGACATGCTGCGCGGGCTCGTCGACTCGGTCGACGCGCACTGAGAGGGCCGCTCAGGCGGCCAGCAACACCGCGTTCGGGGCGACCGCGCGCGGCGGCGCCATCGGCATCGGCGCGGCGATCGCGCGGTCCCCGCCGACCACCACCGCCGCGGGGACGGCCGCGCGCCTGCGCATCGTCTCGGCGACCCGGCCGACGAGTTCACCCACCGAGGTCCCCAGCGCACCGGCCAGCGCGGCGATCATCTCGCTCGATGGCTCCTTGCGGCCACGCTCCACCTCGGACAGGTACTGTGGCGAGATCCCCGCCCGTCCGGCGGTGTCCACCAGGGTGGAACGCTGCTGCTGTCGCAGCGTGCGCAGGTGTTCGCCCAGCGCCTCGCGCCACAGCGGTTCCGGCCGCCGCTCGCGTCGGCCCGGAATCACACGCAATCCCTTGTGCTCGCCCATACTCCGAGGGTAGGGACCCGGGCCCGCGAACACCGCGCTCTTCTGCTCTCGGCGTAACCGGCTCAGCGGCTGATGCCGAACCGCGCGTCCACCCAGGCCAGGGCGTCGGCGAAGGAGGCGGCCACGATCTCGCTGTGGTCGACGCCGTCGAGCTTGCGGTAGTCCACGTCCTGGCCGTTGTTCTGCTGGTCGGAGACCATGGCGTCGGTCGAAGCCGGGAGCACGGTCAGGTCGTCGCGGCCCTGCAGCACCAGCACCGGGGTGGTGAACGAGAGCCCGCTGGGATCGTTGTCGTCGAGGACCCCCAGCAGCGCCGAGAGGTCGCCGTCGCGGGTGAACACGTCCTTGGTGGACAGCCCGCCCCATTTGCTCCGGTCACGCAGGCCCGCACTGCATTCGGAGTCGGCGATGGGCAGCATCGTCACCGCCCGCTCGGTGAGGAACCGGCCCGGGTCGACGGGCACGACCGTCTGCGCGCCGCGCACCAGCAGCGGCACGTACACCGCCAGGTCACCCGCGCCGACCTTGCCGAGCGGGTTGGACACCGTCCACTTCGCCATCCGCACCTGCTGGCCCAGATGCGAGACCGGCGCCAGCGCGACCGCACCCAGCAGCGGCGTGTCCGGTGCCCACCCGGCCGACGCGCTCGCGGCGAACAGGGCCGCGTGCCCGCCCTGCGAATGACCCATGGCGACCCAGCGCGACCCCACCGACTCGTCGATGGCGCGGGCGGCGACGGCGAGATCGGCCACCGCGCGCTGCTCGGTCTCACCGATCAGATAGCCGTGGTCACCGGGGGTGCCGAGGCCCTGGTAGTCGGTCCTGGCCACGGCATAGCCCGCGGCGATCCAGCGGGCCTGGTCGTCGCGACTCGGCGAGGAACCCTCCGACCGCGAGGGCGCGCACACATCGGCGACCCCGCTGGTCCCGGGCGCCCAGGAGATCAACGGCCAGCCACCCGCGGGCGGCGTGCCCTCGGGCACGGCCAGCGTGCCCGACACCGCGACCGTCGCGCCGGTGCGGTCCACCGAGCGGTACAGCGCCAGATAGTTGCGCGCCCCCGGCACCGCCTGCGCTCCGGTCAACGGCTCGACCCGGATCACCGACGCGCGCGCACCCGGCACCGATTCCGGTGTGGGGGTGTAGAACTGCGCCCGCGGCGCACCCGCCACCGGCCCGTCCACGCCGGGCGCGTCCTGCCCGCATCCGGCCAGCACACAGGCCAGCGCCACCGCCGAGATCCCGCGACCGATTCCTGTCTGCATCTTCCCCCCAGCGCCACCGCCGGCCGCCACGCGCGGCCGGTAAACCGCCGCTCAGACTACTCGATGCCGCACCGGCGGCCGAGACACCAACGGCGCGTTCACCTTCGCAGGTGAACGCGCCGGGTGGCGGAACAGCGGAACTAGCGGCCGATGGCGGCCGACATCACGCGCACCGCCGAGATCAGGCCGTCGATCAGGTTGCCCTGGCGGAACGAGGCCAGCGCGGCGGTGACGCCCAGCTGGCAGATGCGGTCGTTGGCCCGCTCGGCCACGTTCGCACCCGAGCGCACCTCGATCGCACCCTGGTTGGGCGAGACGGCGATGAGCACCGAGTCGGCCGACTCGGGCGTGTTCGGCAGCAGCTCGTCGGCGCCGGTGGCCGGGTCGCCGCCCAGGTCACCCAGGTAGACGTTGAAGCGCACCTTGGTCGCGCGGGTCGCCTCGGTGAGCGCGTTGTCGAGCATGATGCGCTCACGGTCGGTGAACGGCACCTCGTCGAAGACGGTGCCCGACTCGTGCACACCCGAGACGCGGCCGCTGCTGGTCAGCGCGGAACCGTGCGGCAGGTCGGCCTCGACCACCGCGGGCCACTCAGAACTTGCCACTTGCCCGGCCTCCGATCAGCGCCGCGTCGGCGGCTTCGAGAGCCGCATGGCTGCCATGCGGCTCGGCGGTGTGGTGACCCGCAGCAGCGGTCACCTCGTCGGTAGCGCTCCACAGCACCGGCGAGTGGGTCCACTTCTGCCCGAGTGCGAAGTGGGCCGGCTTCTCACCGGGCAGTGGCTTACCGAGATAGGACAAACCCGCGATCGCGAAGTAGATCGCGGCCGGGATGCCGACGAAGATCAGCACTGTCTCGAGAATGCTCACGGTCCAACGGTAGACGATGCTGTGTAGTAGTTCATCCTCCGGTCATCGGTTCGGCGTGCGTGTCCTGTCCGATTCACACCAGCCAGGCCGCCGCGTTGGCGGGCAACCGGTCGTCGACGACGGGCGCGGCGGCCAGCAGCACCTCCCCCGGCGGCAGCTGGATCGGTTCGTCGGTGGCGTTGAGAACACAGATCAGCCCGCCCGGCCTGCGGAAGGCCAGGGCCCCGTCGGGGCTGCCGTACCACTCGATCCGGTCGCCGGCGAATTCCGGCCGGGTGCCGCGCAGGTCGATGGCCAGCCGGTACAGCGACAGTGTCGAATGCAGTGTCTCCAGTTGGGATTCCACCGTGCGGTCGGCCCAGTCGGCGGGGATCGGCAGCCAGGAATCGGCGCCCTCGGTGAAGCCGAACGGCGGGGTCCGGCCTTCCCAGGGAATCGGCACCCGGCAGCCGTCACGACCGCGTTCGGTGCGACCGGAGCGCTCCCACACCGGGTCCTGCAGGACCTCCTCGGGCAGATCGTCGACGTTCGGCAGGCCGAGTTCGGCGCCGTTGTAGACGAAGACCGCGCCGGGCAGCGCCAGCTCCACCATCATCATCGCCCTGGCCCTGGCCACCCCGACCTTGCCGCCGCCGTAGCGGGTCACCTCGCGCTCGACATCGTGATTGGACAGCGTCCAGGTCGGCGGGGCGCCCACCGCACTCACCGCGTCCAGCGAATGCGTGATGGCGGCGCGCACCCCCTCGGCGGTGAACGGGGTCTCGGCCAGGCGGAAGTTGAAGGCCAGGTGCAGTTCGTCGGGGCGCACGTATTCGCCGAAGCGGATGTTGTCCTCGACCCACACCTCACCGATCGACACCGCGTGCGGGTAGTCGTCGAGCACGGTGCGGATGCGGCGGTGGATGGCGTGCACGCCGGGGTCGTTGAAGCGCGGATCGTCGTCGTCGTTGACCAGCAGCCGGGTGGTGACCTCGGCCATGTCGGGCAGCCCGGCGGGCTTGGCCATGCCGTGCGCCACGTCGATGCGGAACCCGTCGACGCCGCGGTCTAGCCAGAACCGCAGCGTCTTCTCGAAGTCGTCGGCGACCTCGGGATTCTCCCAGTTCAGGTCGGGCTGTTCGGCGGCGAAGATGTGCAGGTACCACTGGCCGGGCGTGCCGTCGGCCTCGGTGACCCTGGTCCAGGCCGGGCCACCGAAGATGCTGGGCCAGTTGTTGGGCGGCTCGGCGCCGTCGGGACCGCGGCCGTCGCGGAAGATGTAGCGGGCCCGTTCGGGGCTGCCGGGGGCGGCCTCCAGCGCCGCGGTGAACCAGGGATGTTCGACGCTGGTGTGATTGGGTACCAGATCCATCGTGACCTTGATCTCGCGATCGTGCGCCTCGGCGATGAGCTCGTCCATCGCGGCCAGCCCGCCGAACAGCGGGTCGATGTCGCGCGGATCGGACACGTCGTACCCGCCGTCGGCCTGCGGCGAACGCATCACCGGACAGATCCACAGCGCGTCCACACCGAGTAGCTCGAGGTAGCCGATCTTCTCGCGTACACCGCCCAGATCGCCGATTCCGTCACCATCGGAGTCGGCGAACGAACGCGGATAGACCTGATAGAACACGGCGGTTGTCCACCACGGAGCGGTGCTTTTGTCCCCCGGCACCGGCGAGGCAGGTGTCTGTGTCACACCCGCAATATTGCCAAAAACCGCCCGCGATATTCCTGTGGCGCGGCACTTTCTCACGATCCGGCAAATCGCCAGCGTCGGCCACGCCGGGCCGAAACCTCGCGGTAAACCTCGATATCGCCGCGAAATCGGGCCGCCACCTGCCGGTCATCAGCGAACGCGGGGCACCCCGCCGGGTCGGCTACGGGGCGTTCTGCAAGGACGCGGCCGCCATCTGGAAGTAGTCCAGCAGGGCCTTGCGGTGTTCGTCGTCCAGGATCGACGGCTCGATCTCGCCCACGGCGATGGTCATGCACCGCATCCAGGCATCGCGCTCGAGCGGCCCGATGACGAACGGATGATGGCGCATCCGCAGCCGCGGGTGCCCGCGCTCGTCGGAGTAGGTACGCGGCCCGCCCCAGTACTGCTCGAGGAACATCCGCAGCCGCCGCTCGGCCGGGCCGAGGTCGGCCTCCGGGTACATCGGCCGCAGGATCTCGTCGGCCGCGACCTCGCGATAGAACACCGACACGAGCCGCTGGAAGGTCTGCGCGCCACCCACCGCGTCGTAGAACGAGGTCGTTGTCTGCTCACCTGAAGTCACGTCCCCCATTGTGCCCCGGTGACCGGCGGCCCCGCCCGGCGGCAGCGTGCATCACGAACACATGGCCCTTCAACCACAGTTCACCCGGAAGTTTGAAAAATAGCCGTGCAATACCGGCGCGAGCGTGGTCAACTGGGTGACAGTATCGACCCCAGATACCACATGATCCTGCCAATCATGAAATCGAGGTCAAGATGAAGCAGCGACCAGGCGCCCGGTCACACGAGGCGCGCGCGTATCGACAACTCCAGCCCGCCGACGTCCACAATCGTGGCTCGGGGGCCATCCCGCTGCACATCCTGTCCGATCACCATCCGGGCGCATCCGGTCGTCACGACCTGCCGCATCACCCCGCGCCATTACATCTCGCCGGAGACCACGACGCCGCCGCATGGCGCAAACGCCGGGTCCTCCTCCTCAACGCCACCTACGAGCCCCTCACCGCCCTGTCCGCGCGCCGTGCCGTGGTCCTGCTGATCTGCGCCAAAGCCGACGCCGTCCACGACGACCCCGACGCCCCGGTCCTGCATTCCGCGGGGGCCGCCGTGGCGATTCCCTCCGTCATCCGATTGCGCACCTACGTGCGGGTGCCCTATCGCGCCCGGGTCCCGATGACCCGCGCCGCCCTCATGCACCGCGATCGCTACCGGTGCGGCTACTGCGGCGGCAAGGCCGAGACCATCGACCACGTCATCCCGCGCAGCCGCGGCGGCGAGCACTCGTGGGAGAACTGCGTAGCCAGCTGCGCCCCGTGCAACCACCGCAAAGCCGACAAGATGCTGGCCGAGATCGGCTGGACGCTACGTCATCCGCTGGTCTCCCCCAAGGGACCGCACTGGCGACTGCTGTCCACCACCGCCGAGCTGGATCCGCTCTGGTTGCAGTATCTCGGCGAAGGCGCCGCCTGAGTCAGGGGCTCTCGATCACCATCGAGGCCCAGGTGCCCGGCTCCATCGCCTCGAAGACATGCGGGAGATCGCCCAGGTAGCGCACGTAGTCGCCGGGGCCGATCTCGATCGGCTCGTCCGCCGGGCCGACCAGCGCGCGCCCGGCGGCCAGCACCACGTGCTCGACCACGCCCGGGGTGTGCGGTTCGGACCGGCGGACATGTCCCGGCTCGGCCGCGATCCGGTACACATCGCAGCGGGTGTGCGACTGGCCCGCTGCGAGCAAGGTCACCCGGTAGTCGGCATCGGCCGAGGGCACCGCCGCGCCCTCCTCGGCCCGGATCACCTGGACATTGGGCCGGGGTGGGTCCAGCAGGCGCGAGAACGGCATCTCCAGCGCGACGCACAGCGCCCACAGGGTCTCCAGGCTGGGATTGCCGGTGCCCGATTCCAGTTGCGACAGCGTCGATTTCGCCACGCCCGCCCGGCTGGCGACCTCGGTCAGCGACAAACCTGCGCGCGCGCGTTCGCGTCGCAGCGCCGCCGCGATCACCGCTTGGGGTGGTCCGGCGACCGGGTCCTGCCGGTCCATCGACGCCTCCTGGGGGCTGGCGAGTTCGCGTTGACTTTACCCACCCCGGGCGTTCACTATGGGAAACATGCGTTCGATATGGCGAACACTCGATCGGCGGACCGGTACCGCCGTGGCCGCGGCCTGTCTGGCCGTCGGCCTGTTCGGGGTGTCCTACGGCGCCTCCACGATCGCGGCCGGATTCCCGGTCTGGATGCCCGTCGTGATGGCGGTGACGGTGCTGGCCGGCGGCTCGGAGCTGCTGTTCTTCGGCATCGTGGCCGCCGGTGGCAGCCCGATCGCGGCCGTCGTGGCCGGGCTGCTGCTCAATGCCCGGCACCTGCCCTACGGCCTGTCGGCGCCGGAGGTGTTCGGTCGCGGCTGGCGGCGGGTGCTCGGCATCCACGTGCTCAACGACGAGTCCGTCGCCTTCGCCACGGCACCCGGCGATCCCGCCCGCAAACGCGCCGCGTACTGGGCGTGCGGCATCGGCGTCGCCCTCTGCTGGCCGCTCGGCGCGACCCTGGGCGCCGCCCTCGGCGCGATTGTTCCCGACACCTCCGCGCTCGGTCTCGACGCGGTCTTCCCGGTCATCCTGCTGGCCCTCATCCTGCCCGCCCTCCGCGACCGCGCCACCCTGCGCCCGGTCCTGGCCGGCGCCGCGCTGGCCGTGGTCGTCGCTCCGTTCGTCCCCGCCGGCCTCCCGGTCCTGATCGCCCTGGCCGGCCTGGTGTTCGCCCTGCGACCCCCGGAGAAGGCCCCTACCGAACCAGCGGCGCAGTCATGCTGACAATCCCCGGGTACGAGCACGCCACGTCGTCCACCTCCCACGCTGCGGCGACCACCTCCCGTGCTGCGCCGACCACCTCCCTCGCCGTGGCGACCACCCTCCTCGGCGGCGCGGCCACCTCCCTCGCTGCGGCGGCCACCACCCTCGCCGTCCCGGCCATCTTGCTCGCCGTGCCGACCACCTCCCTCGCCAACCTGGCCAGCTCGCTCGCCGGGACGTGGCGGCGACGACCCGCGGCGACCGACATGGCGCGACAGACGCACGAGGGGCATCGGTCATGAGCACTCAAGCCCTGCTCCCCGCGATGCTGATCCTCGCCGCGGGCACCTGGACCGGACCCGCGCTGCGTCATCAGCCGGCCACCTCGCTCGCTATCCCGGCCATTTCGCTCGCCGGGACGTGGCGGCGACGACCCTCGGCGACCGACATCGCGCGACAGACGCACCAGGGGCGCCGGTCATGAGCACTCAGACCCTGCTCCCCGCGATGCTGATCCTCGCCGCGGGCACCTACGCACTGCGCTGGACCAGACCCGCGCTGCGCCATCGGCCGACCACCTCGCTCGCCATCCGGGCCACCTCGCTCGCCGGGACGTGGTGGTCACGACCCCCGGCCACCGGCATAGCGCGCCCAACGCACCAGGGGCGCCGGTCATGAGCACTCAGGCCCTGCTCCCCGCGATGCTGATCCTCGCCGCGGGCACCTACGCGCTGCGCTGGACCGGACCCGCGCTGCGTCATCGACTGCGCCTGTCCCCCAGGGCGATCCACCTGCTCGACACCGGCGCGCTCATCCTGCTCGCGGCGCTCGTGGCGACCGCGACGCTGCCGACCGGCTCCGGCGAACTGGGTCTCGCGCTGCCCGCCGGGGTCGCGGTCGGCGGTGTCCTGGCCTGGCGGCGCGCCCCACTACTCGTCACCGTGCTCGCCGCGGCGGGCACGACGGCATTGCTGCGCCTGATGGGCGTGCACTGAACGCGAACCCATGTTCCCTGTTCGCTGTTGTGGCGCGCCGGAATGACATAGGACCACTCGGCGACATGCGAGGCGTATTGGACGACCGAGACCGGCAGCCCTGCGTACGAATCGCGCCCAGCCGCCTTCGCCCGATCACCGCAGCGCGTCGAGGCACGGCGTCATCGCGGGGAATCGCCACCGCTCCACCGACTCGGCACCCGCCGGTGCGTCGACGAGCGCCGACGCCGGACTCATGAATCAAGCTGGGCGACAACGGAATCACGCCGCCCGGTTCCCACGCGTCAGCTGGGCGACAGCGGAATCCCGCCGCCCGGTTCCCACACGTCAGCTCGGCGACAGCGGAATCCCACCGCCCACCCGACGGGCAACCGAGCCATAGCGGGCGTCGAGACGCAGCCAGGTGCGGGTCGCGCGGACGCGAACCAGTTCGGTGGGCTGGATACGCCGCGACTCGGCCTTCTCCCCCGCGTGCGGGATGAAATCCATGGCGGTGAGGGCGAAGACGACGCGCATCGGGACCTCCACCGCGAGATCGCCCGCGCCGGTGACCGTGAGGACCGACTGGTCGAGCAGGGAGGCGGGCGGGCCGTGTGCGCCCCCGTGTTCGCGGGCCACGTCCGCCCCGCGCTCGGCCAGTTCGACCAGGGCGCGGGCGGGCACGTCGTCGACGTGGGTGAAGCCGTCGACCGGTGGCAGCGCGCCACGCCAGGCCGAATCCATCGAATAGCCCAGGTCGACCGGATGCCCGGTGCGCAGACCGGCCAGCACCGTGTCGGCCGCGGCGGTGGCGTCGTCGACGCCGAGTTCCGCGGTGACCGTACGCACCGCCAGCGTCTCGAAACCGGTCGCCACCCAGGCCGAGACGAGGCTCGACCCGCGGCGGCGCAACCGGACGACGGCGGCGGGGTCCAGGCGTAGCGCCCGGGTGAGGAAGGTGGCCAGGTTCTCGCGTTCGGCCGGGTCGGGCGTGTGCAGCACCCGCTGTTCGGAACTCACGAAATCAGGCCCGCCACAGTGCCAGGTAGTCGCGTTCGGTGTCGCTGAGCCTGCGCAGACGCTGGGTCTCGATGTCGAACGCGGCCAGCTGCGTGGTCGCGGTGACCGCGGGCGGCGAATCGGGGGCAGCGCCGTTGGCCCGCACCTCGTAGCCGATCGTGAAATCGACCGCGCGCAACTGCTTGACCCACATCGCGATATCGAGCGGGGTGTCCTCGTGGCGCAGCTGGCCCCGGTACTTCACGTGCAGGTCGACCAGCACGCATCCCTGGCGCCCCATCGAGGCGGTGGGCTTGTCCTCGTCGAACAGCCAGGGAATGCGGGCCTCCTCCAGCAGCGTCACCATCCGCGCGTGGTTGACGTGCTGGAACACATCCATATCCGACCAGCGGATCTCGACCTTCGCGTGAAAACGCTGCGGCAACACCAGATCTGCCGCGGGTGCGGCGGTGTCGCCGTTCGGCGAGCTCGTCACCGTGGTACCTCCGATTGGGCGCCCACCCCGCTCACCATGCTCCGCACCTGTCGCGCGGCGACCGACAGTGTGGCGAGGTCGTGGGTCCCGGACTCGAACAGTTCCGCCAGGGCCGCGCGCGCACGACCCAGCCGGGACTGGTTCTTCGACTCCCAGTATGCAATTTTCTCGTCGGCGGTTTCCTCCGGGTCACCCCCGGAGAGCACATCGAGGGTGAGCGAACGCAGCGAACCGTACATGTCGTCGCGCAGCGCGAGCCGGGCCAGCGCGTGCCAGCGGTCACCGCGTTCGAGGTGGCTGACCGCCTCGAGCAGCCAATCGATCTTCAGGTGCTCGTTGAGCGCGTAGTAGAGCGCACCCACCTCGGCGCCGTCGCGATCGGCGATATCGGCGATGTCGACCACGTCCAGCAGCGGGAACATGCTCAGCAGCCCGAACACCTCGGTCGCCAGCTCGGTCGGTGCGCCCCGCGCGATCAGCTCGGCCGCGCCCTGGGTCAGCGAGGTGACGTGGTGCCCGCGCAACCAGCCGGGCACCTGCGGCGCGAGTTCCTGCACCCGGCGGTGGTAGCGGTTGATCTCGGCGCCCACCGCGATGGGCTGGGGCCGGTTGCTCAGCAGCCAGCGCGAGGCCCGGTCCAGCGTGCGCTTGGATTCCAGTTCCATCAGATCGCACACCCCGGCGGGCGCGTCGGCGCCGCGGATCCGCGCCCACACATCGTGCAGTTCGAAGATCTCGCTGGCGGCGGCGAAGGCGCGCACCACATCGGAAGTGCTCGCGCCGACTTCCTCGCCGAGCCGGTGCGCGTAGGTGATGCCGCCATAGTCGACCACCTCGTTGACGATCATCGTGGTGACGATCTCGCGGCGCAGCCGGTGCTTCTTGATCTCGGCACCGAAGCGCTCGCGCAGCGGGGTCGGGAAGTACAACGGCAGCCTGCGCGCGAAGTAGGCGCTGTCGGGCAGGTCGGTGTCGAGCAGGTCGGCCTTGAGCCCGAGCTTGACGTGCGCGAGCAGGTTGGCCAGCTCCGGCGAGGCCAGCCCGCTGCCCTCCTCGGCGCGCCGCTTCAGTTCCGCCGTCGACGGCAGGGCCTCGAGCTCGCGGTCCAGTCCGCGCCGCTGCTCGAGGTCGTCGATGACGCGCCCGTGCACGCTCGCCATCTGGGGCGCGTCGGTGCGCGCGATCCCGATGAGCGCGTTCTGATCCACATTGTCCTGCAACACCATCCGCGCGACCTCGTCGGTCATCGAGGCCAGCAGCGGATTGCGATCGGCCGGGGCCAGCGCGCCGGCGCTCACCACGCCGTCGAGCAGCACCTTGATATTGACCTCGTGGTCGGAGCAGTCGACACCGGCGGAGTTGTCCAGCGCGTCGGTGTTCATCTTGCCGCCCGCGCGGCAGAACTCGATGCGTCCCAGCGCCGTCGCGCCCAGGTTGCCGCCCTCACCGACCACCTTGACCCGCAACTGCTTCCCGTCGACGCGCACCGCGTCGTTGGACTTGTCGCCCACCTCGCCATTGGACTCGGTGCTCGCCTTCACATAAGTGCCGATGCCGCCGTTCCACAGCAGCTGCACCGGTGCCAGCAGGATCGCGCGCACCAGCTCCGGCGGCGAGAGCGCCTGCACCCCGTCGGGCAGCCCGAGCGCGGCCCTGGCCTGCGGCGAGATCGGCACCGATTTCACCGTTCGCTCGAACACCCCGCCGCCCTCGCTGATCAGCGAGCGGTCATAGTCGGCCCAGGACGAGCGCGGCAACGCGAACAGCCGCTCGCGCTCGGCGAAGGAGGTGGCCGCGTCGGGGTTCGGGTCGAGGAAGATGTGCCGGTGGTCGAACGCGGCGACCAGCCGGATGTGGCGCGAGAGCAGCATGCCGTTGCCGAACACGTCACCGCTCATGTCACCCACGCCGACCACGGTGAAGTCCTGGCTCTGGGTGTCGATGCCCATCTCCCGGAAATGCCGTTTCACCGATTCCCACGCGCCCTTGGCGGTGATGCCCATGGCCTTGTGGTCGTAGCCGGCCGAGCCACCGGAGGCGAACGCGTCACCGAGCCAGAAGCCGTAGCCGGTGGCCACGTCGTTGGCGGTGTCGGAGAAGCTGGCGGTGCCCTTGTCGGCGGCGACCACCAGGTAGGTGTCGTCGCCGTCGCGACGGACCACCCGCTCCGGTGGCAGCACGGCGCCGGTGGCCAGGTCGACATTGTCGGTGACGTCGAGCAGCCCCGAGATGAAGGTGCGGTAGCAGGCGGTGCCCTCGGCGATACTCGCCTGCCGGTCGACGGCCGGGTCGCCGGTGGCCGCGGGCGGGCGCTTCACCACGAAACCGCCCTTGGCGCCGACCGGCACGATCACCGCGTTCTTCACCGCCTGCGCCTTCACCAAGCCCAGGATCTCGGTGCGGAAGTCCTCGAGCCGATCCGACCAGCGCAACCCGCCGCGCGCCACCGAACCGAAGCGCAGGTGCACGCCCTCCACCCGCGGTGAGTAGACGAAGATCTCGAATTGCGGTCGCGGCTTGGGCAATTCGGCGATCTCGCGCGGTTCCACCTTCAGCGACAGGTAGTCGCGCGGGCGGCCGTCGGCGTCGAGCACGTAGTAGTTGGTGCGCAGGGTGGCCTTGACCAGGCCGAGAATGGCACGCAGAATCCGGTCGGCGTCCATACTGACCACCTCGTCGATGCCCGCGCGCACCCTGGTCTCCAGCTCCGCGGCGGTCTCGGCCGAGACGGTGTCGGGGTCGAAACGCGCGGCGAACAGCGCCACGAACTGGCGTGCCACCTCCGGATGGGCCAGCAGCACGCGCGCGATATTGGCCTGGCTGTACGGGAATCCGGCCTGCTGCAGGTATTTCGCGTAGGCGCGCAGGATGGTGACCTCGCGCCAGCCGAGCCCGGCGCGCAGCACCAGCTCGTTGAGACCGTCGGCCTCGGCCCGGTCGTACCAGACCGCCTCGACGGCATCGGTGACCCGCGACCGCAGGGCGTCGGCCTCGGTGCTCGGGGTGAGCAGGCCCGCGTCGAGTTCGGCGACGAGCGGGTTGCGCAGCAGGTCGGGGCGGGCCTGCAGCCCGAAGTCGTAGATCCAGCGCTCGGCGGCGTGCTCGAGCCGGTAGGGCCGCTCGTCGACGACCTCGACACCCAGGCTCTGCAACACCGGCAGCACCTGGCTCAGCGACACCCCGCTGCCTGCGATGTAGAGGCTGAACCGCCAGGTGCCCGGCGCGGAATCGGCGGTGCGGTAGAGGAGCTGGCCGATGCCGCCCTCGGGCAGCCGGGCCAGCCTGCCCAGATCGTCGAGACCGCGGGCGGGGGTGAAGTCCTCCTTGTAGCCCTCGGGGAAGGTCTCGGCGGCACGGGCGACGGCGGCCGGGTCGTGCTCGGCCGAGGTGGCGGCCTCGCCCTCGATGCGGTCGTCCCAGCTGTGACTGGCCGCGTCGAGCAGCGCCTGGATCCGCAGCCGGTTCTCCTCGGAGGTGTCCGGGATCGGCGCGTGTGGCTCGGTGGACAGCATGACCGTGAAATAGACACTGGCCAGCTCGCTTTCGCTGACCCGCGCCGAATAGTCGATATCGGTGCCGCCGAGCTCGCGGACCAGGATGTCCTGCATCTCCAGACGCACCGCGGTGGTGTAGCGATCACGCGGCAGGTACACCATGCACGCGACGAACCGCCCGTAGGAATCCGAGCGCAGGAACAGCCGCACCTGCCTGCGCAGGCCGACGCCGAGCACCGCGACCGCGGTGCGCCGCAGCGTCTCGGTGTCGGCGGAGAACAGTTCGGTGCGCGGGAACGACTCGATCACCTCGAGCATGGCCTGCCCGGAGAACGATTCCAGGTCGAAGCCCGCCGCCTCGATCGCGCTGCGCACCCGCCGGTTGATCACCGGGATGTCGAGCACGTTCTCGTGCACGGCGCTGACGGTGAACACCCCGATGAACAGGTGCACCCCGGCCACGACACCCGCGTCGTCCACATCGGCGACACCGATGAAGTACGGGTAGACCGACCGATGCACGGTGGCCCGCACCAGCCCCTGGGTCAGCAGCAGCAGCGGCCGGTCGCCCCCGTTGATCGGGACCTGGAAATCGGTGCCGATACCCGGGCGCAGCACGCCCAGCGAGCTGGCGTCCACCGCGCTGGAGACGGTGTGCCCGCTCACGGTGTCGCGCCGGTAGCGCGCGTAACCGAGCAGGGTGAAATTGCCGTCGGCCAGCCAGCGCAGCAGATCGGCGCACGCGCCGAGATCGGCGGCGGGGAACGGTGCCGGTGACCGGCCCGCGGCCCGGTCCAGCCGGTCGGCCAGGCCGGACTGCACGCGGACCATGGCCTCGGTGTCGTCGATGACCTGCCGCACGTCGGCGATCACCTTGGGCAGCGTGGCGGTGAGCTCGTCGAGTGCCGCCCGGCTGGTGGAGGGGTGCAGTTGCAGGTGCATCCACGATTCGGCCAGCCCGACCGCGCCGTTGCCGTCCACCTCGTGCGGGGCGGCCGAGACCAGTTTGCCCTCCGCGTCCCGGATGACCTCGAAGATCGGGTGGATGACCTCGGTGACGCTGACCTGCGCGCGATTGAGCGCCGCGGTGATCGACTCGACCAGCAGCGGCATGTCGTCGGTGACCAGCTGCACCGCGACACCCACGCCGGCGCCGTCGTCGGGATGATGGACCCGCATCAGCGCCTTGCCACGGGGACGTTCGGTGGCCAGCTCGAGGTGACGGCGGAAGATCTGGGTGATGCCGGTGATCGTGCAGTCGACGTCGCCGGCGTCGACGTGTCGGAAGTACGCCTCCTCCAAGGTGGCGAGCTCCCCACGCAGAGGCTGGGGCAGACCCGCTGCCCACGCTGCGCTGGACAATTCCGACGAGACCGTCATTTTCCGTCCACTCCCAAGGATTCGGTTCCGCTTCGGTTCCGCATACAGGTGACGCCGAATCGAGACTAGCCCGAGGTCAGGGGCCGCGCCGAGAGACAATCCGATTACCCCACGGGTAACTTCGCCGATGACGCGACAGCGATACCGAACCCGCCGTGCCGCAACGGATTCCGCTCGCAGCGAACACTCCCCCAGCCCCCCGGATCCGCTGCCGCGGCGGGCCGGTCGGACGGCCGCCGGAGACACCACGGGCAGGGTGCGACGCGCGCTACCCTGCCCGTGGTCCGGCTCGGTGTGATCCGCTCAGTCGCGGGTCAGCTTCCGGTGGGTGACCCGGTGCGGCCGGGCCGCCTCGGCACCCAGCCGGTCGATCTTGTTCGCCTCGTAGGCCTCGAAGTTGCCCTCGAACCAGAACCACTTGGCCTCGTTGTCGCTGTCGCCCTCCCACGCGAGGATGTGGGTGCAGGTGCGGTCCAGGAACCAGCGGTCGTGGGAGATCACCACGGCGCAGCCCGGGAACTGCTCGAGCGCGTTCTCCAGCGAGCTCAGGGTCTCCACGTCGAGGTCGTTGGTCGGCTCGTCGAGCAGGATCAGGTTGCCGCCCTGCTTGAGCGTCAGCGCCAGGTTCAGGCGGTTGCGCTCACCACCGGAGAGCACCCCGGCCGGCTTCTGCTGGTCTGGGCCCTTGAAGCCGAACGCGCTGACGTAGGCGCGCGAGGGCATCTCCTGGTTACCGACCTCGATGAAGTCCAGCCCGTCGGAGACGACCTGCCAGACGTTCTTGTTCGGGTCGATGCCCGCGCGGTTCTGGTCGACGTAGCTGAGCTTGACCGTCTCGCCGACCTTGACCTCGCCGCTGTCGGGCTCCTCCAGGCCGACGATGGTCTTGAACAGCGTGGTCTTACCGACACCGTTGGGGCCGATCACGCCGACGATGCCGTTGCGCGGCAGCGTGAAGGACAGGTCCTTGATCAGCTGCCGGTCGCCGAAGCCCTTGTCCAGGTTCGACACGTTGACGACGATGTCGCCCAGGCGCGGACCCGCGGGGATCTGGATCTCCTCGAAGTCCAGCTTGCGGTGCTTCTCGGCCTCCGCCGCCATCTCCTCGTAGCGACCCAGGCGGGCCTTGTTCTTGGCCTGCCGGGCCTTGGCACCCGAGCGCACCCAGGCCAGCTCCTCCTTGAGCCGCTTCTGCAGCTTCTGGTCCTTCTTGCCCTGGACCTCGAGGCGCTGGGCCTTCTTCTCCAGGTAGGTGGAGTAGTTGCCCTCGTACGGGTAGGCGCGGCCGCGGTCGAGTTCGAGGATCCACTCGGCGACATTGTCGAGGAAGTACCGGTCGTGGGTGACGGCCAGCACGGCGCCCGGGTAGGAGGCCAGGTGCTGTTCGAGCCACAGCACCGACTCGGCGTCGAGGTGGTTGGTGGGCTCGTCGAGCAGCAGCAGATCCGGCTTGCTCAGCAGCAGCTTGCACAGCGCGACACGGCGGCGCTCACCACCGGAGAGCTTGGTGACCGGCTCGTCCGGCGGCGGGCAGCGCAGCGCGTCCATGGCCTGTTCGAGCTGGGAGTCGACATCCCACGCGTCGGCGTGGTCGAGGAACTCCTGCAGCTTGCCCATCTCGTCCATGAGCTCGTCGGAGTACTCGGTGGCCATCAGCTCGGCGATCTCGTTGAAGCGGTCCAGCTTCACCTTGACCTCGCCGAGGCCCTCCTCCACGTTGCCGCGGACGGTCTTCTCCTCGTTGAGCGGCGGCTCCTGCTGCAGGATCCCCACCGTCGCGCCGGGCGCGAGGAACGCCTCACCGTTGTTCGGCCGGTCCAGCCCCGCCATGATCTTCAGCACGCTGGACTTACCCGCGCCGTTGGGTCCGACGACACCGATCTTGGCGCCGGGCAGGAAGTTCAGCGTCACGTCGTCGAGAATGACCTTGTCGCCGTGCGCCTTGCGAACCTTGATCATCTGATAAATGAACTCAGCCATATATGGAAGCCTATCGGTGCGGGTAACGGGGGTGAGATGCGGAGCGGGCCGGGTGCCGCGGACAGCGCCTCAGGCGTCGACCTGCTCGGGGATGCCCGCCGGGGGCACCGCGTCCGGCGATCGCGCCGGGAGGGAATCCGCCGCGGTCGTAGAGGCTACGGCAGTGGGGGCGGTGGGCGCATACTCGGCCACGTCCTCGGCGCCGGAGAGTGCAGCGCCGGTGTGACCGGAAATATTCCGCGCCGGATGCGTCACCGCGCGGGCCGCGTCCGACCGGCGCACCACCGAGGCACCGCACCGGCCCAGATCCGGGCCGACCGCGGCCGCGCGCATCTCCAGATCGCGCCGCTCGGTGCCGTCTTTGGCCCGGTACTCGTGCGAGCGCAACTGCCCGCAGGCGATCACCGGATCACCCCGGTGCAGCGACCGCCCGACCCCGATCGCCAGCCTGCGCCAGCACGAGACCGTGAGGTAGAGGTTGCCGTTGTCCACCCATTCCCCCGTGGCCGGGTCGAGCCGCCGCGCATTGCTGGCCATCCGGAAGGTGACCACCTGGTCGCCGTTGCCGAGATCGCGTCGTACCGGATGGGTGATCACGGTGCCGACCACCGTCGTGTTCGCCTCGTACATCGAATCCGCCCCCGCTCGTCGTCGTTGTGCTGACGATTCAAGGATGACCGGCCACGGACCCGGCCGGGAGCCGCGAGGACGATTTGTGGACAACTTCCCTGGTTGTGGATATCCGCCGTGTCAGACGACGGGGAGTTCGGTGTTGGCCCCGCACAGCACCACGATCGGCCGCACTCCGGGCTCCGGGGTGTAGACCCCGCTCTGCACCGCGGCCAGCGCGGCGGCACCCTCGAGTTCCACCACCACCCGGAACTCCCGCCACAGGTACTCGCGGGCCGCGCTGATCGCGTCGTCGGCGACCGAGAGCGCAGGCATCCGGTGTCGCTGGGCGATGTCGAAGGCGATGTCACCGACCCGAGTCGCGCACAGCAGCTCGGTGGCCGCGGACTGCGCGGTGATGTCGACCGGCCTGCCCGCCGCGAGCGCCGCCGACAGCGCCGGGGTGTGCTCGGACTCGACGCCGACGATCTGCCTGCGCCTGCCCAGCGCCGCACCGAGCCCCGCGATGAGGCCGCCCCCACCGATCGCGGCCAGCACCGGCGGGCGCCCGCGCACCTGTTCCTCCAGCTCCAGCCCGATGACACCGGCGCCCGCCACCACGGCGGGCATGTCGTAGGCGTGCAGGTGTTCGGCGCCGCGTTCGGCGGCCAGCGACACCGCGCGCTGCTGCGCCTCGGCGTAGCTGGTGCCGTGCCAGAGCACTTCGGCACCGTGCGCCCACATCGCCGCGACCTTGGTGTGCGGCGCCGATTCGGGCACCACCACCGTGCAGTCGCGGCCCAGCTGGGCGGCGGCCAATGCCACCGCGATTCCGGCGTTGCCGCCCGAGGCGACCACCACGTGGCCGGTCTGCTCGCGGGTGCTGAGCAGCGCGTTGAGCGCGCCGCGCACCTTGAAGGTGCCGCCGTGCTGGAGGAACTCCAGCTTCAGCGATACCGGCACCGGCCCGTCCGGCCCGTCGACGCTCGTGTGGAACACCGGGGTCTTGCGGACCCGGCCGGTCAGCCTGCGCCGGGCCGCGCGCACCTCGGTGCGCAGGATCCGCGGTGGCTGGGCACGCTCGGCCGACTCGCTCACCGGCACCTCGCGTGCGCTCACCGGCGCACCTCGCCGTCGCGGCGCGCCAGCTCCGCGTACATCGCGTTGTAGGCGGTGAGATCGGCGTCGTTGTCCCGGTCGGCGGCGCGGTCGGTGCGTTTGGCCAGGCGCTGGTCGCTGCGCGACCACTGGATCAGCAGCGCCAGCATCACCACCACCAGCGGCACCTCACCGCTGGCCCAGGCGAAACTGCCGCCGTTGCGCTGGTCGGCGAGCAGGTCGATGTGCCAGCCCAGGCCGAGCGTGCGGTAGAACCAGCCGCCCAGCACGGTGGTCATGCTCATCAGCGCGATGCCGAAGAACGCGTGGAACGGCAGCGTGCCGAAGACCATCGCGAGCTTGGTCAGCGGCGCCACCTCGCGCGGCTTGGGATCGATGCCGATCACCACCCAATAGAACAGGTAGCCGCTGAGCAGGAAGTGCGCGTTCATCATCAGATGAGCGGCGTGCGAATCGACCGTGGTGTCGAAGATGCCGCCCAGGTAGAGCGCGTAGAACCCGGCCACGAAGATCACCGAGGCGACCACGGGCTGGGTCAGGAACCGCGAGACCGGGTTGTGCACGGCGGCCAGGATCCACTCGCGCGGCCCCGGCACCCCGCCACGACCGGCGGGCGGCAGCGCGCGCAGCGCCAACGTCACCGCGCCGCCGAGAGCGAGCAGGATCGGCGCCAGCATCGACAACGCCATGTGCGCACCCATGTGCACGCTGAACATCGCCGGTGAGTACCGGCCGACTCCCGACGACGTCGCCAGCAGCAACACCAGGCAGCCGCTGCACCAGGCGATGGTCCGGCCCAACGGCCACGCGTCCCCACGCTTGCGCAGGCGGTAGACCCCGAGCAGGTAGAGCACCGCGAGCACGATGGCCAGGGTGCCGAAGATCAGGTCGAAGCGCCAGTCGAACAGCAGCCTGGCCACCGTCGGCGGCCCGTCGATGACGTACCCGAGTTCGACCTCCATCGGCGTCGGGATCGAGGTGGGCGGCGGAGGCGGCGTGCGGCCGAGGCCGACGGCCAGCCCGATCGTGGCCGCGAAGATCAGCATCTCCACCCCGGCGAAGCGGATCAGGGCCGTGCGGTCGCGCGGGTCGGCGGCCAGCGCCGGCAGCGCGGCACGACGCTGCAGATAGCCGATGGCGGCGAGCACGAGCAGCGCGGCGGTCTTGGCCAGCACCAGCCTGCCGTAGGTGGTGGTGAACAGGTCGGCGGCGGGCACTCGCACCCAGGCGTTGATCACGCCGCTGACCGCGATCACCGCGATCGACACCGTGGCCGCCAGCGAGAACCGCCGCGCCGCCACATCGGTGCCCGCCCCGCCGCGCATCGCGTGCGCGAGCACCGCGATCAGCCCACCGACCCACACCGCCGCCGCCACCATGTGCAACAGCAGCGAGTTGGTCGCCACGTCGTGCGACCCGCCCGAGGACGAATGCCCGGTCAGTGCCAGCGGCATCATCGTCACCAGCGCGCCACCCAGCAGCACCGGCGTCCAGCCCCAGCGCAACGCCAGCCGGCAGCCGATCGCCACGATCAGCGCCAGCAGCGCCGTCGTGCGCCAGGCCCCCGCCACCTCGACCTGGGCGATCACCGGCCACAACTTCTCGGGCCGCCAGATGCTCGTCACCGGCTGACCGGTCGTATCCGACACCGTCAGCGGCACCAGCAGCGCCGCCGCCCCCGCCCAGACCAGCGCCGCGGCCGAAGCCCGCCGCACCGCCCGATAGCCGCCCGCCTCGAGCAACCCGCTGTCGCGCGGCGGCAGCAGGAACGCCGCGAACAGCAGCGAGCCGACGGTCACCGCGGCGGCCAGATCGGCCACCGCCCGCAGCGCGGGCAATCCGTATGTTGTCAACGGCCCCGGATCGGGTATACCCAGCAGACTCAACGCCTGCGCCGCCGACAACCCGACCACCATCGCCGCGACCACCGCGGCCACAGCCCCCGCGACAGCACTCAGCACGCCGAAGGACGCAGCGTTGCCCACCGGCACGGACCGCCCCGACTCCGCCGCCGGTGGTCCACCGTCGACGGCGGGTCCAGCGGAGGGGTCCTGCGATAACGACATGACAACGAGGGTAGTTCGGCGTACCCGGCACCGCCCCGATGGGGCTCTCGCTCCTGCCGTCACCCCCACCCGATCTGGTCGGTCGCTATACTTTTCGAGCTGGACAGCGCGGCCCAGATCCGCCAAGGTGTATGCGACTGCCTCCGTAGCTCAGTTGGATAGAGCAAGAGCCTTCTAATCTCTAGGTCGCAGGTTCGATTCCTGCCGGGGGCGCAGAATTGCCTCTGACCTGCAACGATCGCGGGTCAGAGGCACCCGCACCGCTGAGCACACTGCGTCAGCGGGTAGAAGTGTCTTCAGATACCGGCGTATGCGCCGGTCCGCGGACCGCGATGTCCTGATCAGGTGACAGATGGTCGGCCATGACCGGCTGTCTGGCGAGTACGTCGTGTCAGAAGCCGCCTCCGCAGGAGGAGAAGCTGTCGTGGCCGCCGTAGCTGGAGTGGCCGCCGATGGAGGGGGTGGGGCGGGTCGGTGGGCGGGGCGGGACTTTTCGGGGATCGGGCCAGTGCCTGGGGGCTATCACGGTCCACCAGGTGGTGAAATCCGTGCCGGTGGCGTGTTCTATTTCGGTGCGGGCGGAGGGGGCCCAGTGGACGGTGTAGCCGGTGAGGTGGTGGGTGGGGCGTTGGAGGTCGTGGATCAGGTCGGGGGTGGTCAGGGGTGAGTCGTCGGTGCGGGAGACGTGGACGGTTCGGTCGGATTCGGTGACGTGGTAGCTCCAGCGGGTGCGGGCGGCCAGGTCGGTGAAGTGGGCGTCGCGTTGTTCCCGTTCGCGCTGGATGCGCCAGCGTATTGCTTGGAGTTCCTGTGCGCGTGCTTCGGCCTCGTGGACGCGGGTGTCGATCTGCTCGCGGACGGGGCGATAGTGCTCGGTGATGTCGTGTAGCCGGGCTTCGAGTTCGTCGAATGCCTGTCGTGAGGCCGCGCGGCGGCGCGATGCCGACCAGCCGTGCGCGCGGCGTAGTCCGGGGTAGAAGCCGCGCTCGATCCGCAGGCCGAGATCGTGGACGACCTGCTGTTCGGCGGTCGACAGCGCGTCCAGGGCGACGGTCCTGGCGCGGATCCACGCCGCGGATTCCTCGGCGGTGGCGTCGATCTCGATACTTCGCTTGATCCTTCTCGATTCGAGGCAGGTCCACCCACGCTCTTCCCGGCCCGCGGGTGTGGGGACGGAGTAGATCTCGACGAATGTCCGGCTCGGGTCGAACATCGTCTTCTGCCGGTCGTTGAGGGCGTAGCGGAAATCGAACGAAAAGCGGTCCAGCATCACCGAAACCATCGTGTTCCTCCCCACGGGTATCTCCACGGTAGCGCCGGTGTGGGCGCTACGGGTCGGGCTTCGCGCCGAAGTGGGGCAGGATGACGCGTGGGCGCGGGGACAGTCGGTGCCGTCGGATCGCTGAGGAGCCGTTGTGTCGGACACGTTTGTCGTCGCCGCTCGAATTCCCCTGGGGCGGGAGTCCTTCGAGGACTGGCTGGAGACACCGGCGCCGGGCCCGGAGGTCATCGAGAACAGCGGGGCGATGTTCGACGGGTGGTTCTGGGACGGGAAGGCTCCGGACTGGGGACAGGCCGAGCAAGGGGTGACGCCCCGGGAGTATTTCGGGGACTGCTTCGGGGAGAACACCGGTGGGCTCACCTATGTGCTGCGGTATCGGGAGGGCGCGCTCGAGGCGTATCTGATGCACTTCGGGTTCTGTGAGTCGAACGTCTACACCGCGCTGGTGATGCTCGCCGCGGCGGGACGGCGGTGTTCCGCGACGGCGCCGAGCACGGTGCTGTTCTGGGCCGAGACCAGCGGGTCGATGTTCGCCGCCGACTCCGAGGCCTGGCTGGCGACGCTGCTGGTGGGGGCCGACGGGGCGCGGTTCGCCCGTGGCACCGATCTCACGGCGACTATCGCGGCGTTGCGGACGGCGGAATCGGACTACTTCGATCTGCTCGTCCGGCTGGCCGGGGTGGAGGAGTCGGTCGACGGAGGGTCGGGGTTCGCGGCGATCGCTCGCGATCCGCGGTTCGTGGATCCCGCTGTCCTCATAGGGAGTTGAGCCACAGCCGGTCAGCCGAAGACGCGCAGGCAGAGGATGCGCCCGTCGATTCCGTCGTACTCGTCGAGCTTCACCGCGTCCTCGAATTGCCTGCACGGGGAACTCTTCCCGGTATCGGGGACGTCCGCGATGACCTTCGCCTGCACGGCCGGGTCCGAACATCCCACCGTCAGCAGCTCGGTATAGGAGGACCGGACGTCACTGCCGTTCGTGCCGCCCACGCAGTCGCCGACCGCCGGGGTGGCGGCGGTGTTCCGATCGCCGAGAACCCACCAGACCCCGAGCCCGCCCCCGAGAACAGCGACCAGCGCTCCCACGAGGACGGACAGCCGCACCCGACGCCCGGCCGCCACATCGGGGCCGCGATGCGCGGAGGCGATGCCGGGACCCGCGAACCAGGTTCGAGCCGAGGGCCGGTACAGCAGGACGAGCACGGCGATCACCGCGAGCACACCGATCGGTCCGGGCGAGATCCGGACCAGCGCGACCTCCGCGTCCGGATCGACGGCAGCGGCGGACCCGAGCGCGACGAATCCTTCGAGCACCGCGAACACGGTCGCGGTGATCCGCACCGACCGCCGCCTGCGCCCGAAGAAGCAGGCGGTGACGGCCAGCGCCCAGGAGAACAGGTAGCCCTGGGTGTTCGCGCCCGCGGCGATCGGGTGACCCAGCCCGATCAGCACGACGGTGCCGATGACCCCGATCCCGGCCATGAGGAAGACGACGACCTGCGCCGACCGCACACCGACCGGCATCCGGAGGTTCTGCGCAACAACTGGATTCGTTGACCGCTGGTCCAAAACTGCGTTCTCCCTGAACTCGTCGTTCCGCAGCGAACATAGCCGCCGACGGACGCCGAGCGCGCGGAGAGGGCTGCCTCGAGGTGGGCGGCCCGCGCTGTCAGGTGACGGGCGAACCCGCCACCGAACCGACCGGCAGCAGCTGCGGTCGTTTGGCGACCCGCCCGTCACCGGAGGACTTCCCGGTGAGCCTGCGCAGCAGCCACGGCCCGAGAAATCCACTCGCCCAGCGCACTTCGGTCACGCCGGTGGCCAGGATGCCGGGCGTGGGCAGCGGAGGCAGCGGTTCAGCCCAGCTGCCGTCGGCCCCGGGCAGCGACAACGTCTGCGCCAGGGCGTCGGCGATGCGCTGGTGGCCGAGTGGGCTGCAGTGCAGGCGATCCCACGACCACATACGTGGATCGGTGACCACCGGAAGATGGTCGAAGTCGGCCACCAGGACCCCGTGATCGGCCGCCACGGCGCGGACCACCCCATTGAGCGCGGCCAGGCGCCCACCGAGTGGCCGGGTGACAGGCATGACCGCGGTGAGGTCGGGGAAGGTCACCGTCGCCACCACCGCGCCCTGCCCGGTGAGGGCGGCGAACATCGCGGCGAGGTGCTCCCCCACCACGTCGGCGTCGAAGCTCGGACGCAGCATGTCGTTCACCCCGGCGATGACCGTGGCCACATCGGGCCGCAGCGCCAGTGCCGCGTCGAGCTGGTCGGCGCGGACCTGGCCCGCGAGTTTGCCGCGCACGGCCAGGTTCGCGTAGAGCAGGCCGGGGGCGGCAACGGCCATCCTCGCGGCCAGGCGGTCGGCCAGGCCGATCAGCCCGGTGCTGTCGTCGCCGTCGCCGACGCCTTCGCTCTGGCTGTCGCCGAGCGCGACATAGCGCGAGAACCCCGGCGTGCTCACGCGGTGGCCTTGCCCTCGATCGCCTCTCGCGCCTCCTGCTGGATGCGCGGGTACTGCTCGGCCATCCGGGCGGCCAGCGCCTTGGCGGCCGAGAGCGGGCGCACCATCACCGTGAACTCGTCGATGCGGCCTTCCTCGTCGAAATGCAGGAAGTCGCAGCCCGACAGCCGCAACCCGTCGACGGTGGCCTCGAACACCAGCGCGTGGTCACGTCCGTCGGCGCCGCCGATCTCGCGCACGTAGCGGAAGTCCTCGAACACCCGCAGCACCGCCCGCAGGATGGCCGCGGTGACCGGCTTGCCCGGATACGGCGCGAACGCCACCGGGCTGGTGAACACCACGTCGTCGGCGAGCAACGCTTCGATGGCGTCGTGATCCCTCGCCTCCACCGCCGTCCGGAACGGATGACCCATGCCAGCCTCCTAGGCAAATAATTGAATAGTTCACCAGAGGCTAACCGCAGCTCTACACCGATGTCCAGTGCGCTGCTGGTTTACCGATTTGAATAATCGCACTGCTGTTACGCTGGGCGGATGGCGTTACGACACGCGGTACTGGCCGCCCTGATGGAAGGTGAGGCCTCCGGCTACGACCTGGCCAAACTGTTCGACGCGGCGGTGGCCAACTACTGGATGGCGACCCCGCAGCAGCTCTACAAGGAGCTCGAACGGATGACCGCCGACGGACTGATCGCCGCCCGCGTCGTCGAACAGGAGAAGCGCCCCAACAAGCGGCTGCACTCGCTCACCGAGACCGGCAGGCAGGTTCTGCGCGACTTCATCGCCGAGGCGCCCAAGCCCACCGTCATCCGCGACGACATGCTGGTCAAGATCCAGGGCATGACGACCGGTGACACCCCCGCGGTCGAGGCCATGCTGATCGAGCGCCGGGGCTGGGCGCAGGCCAAGCTCGCCCGCTACGAACGCCGCCGCGCCCGCCTGCTCGACGGCCGCAGCGAGCCGGCCTACCTGAGCGAATCCGCCCACATCGGCCCCTACCTCACTCTGCTGCGCGGCATCGCCTTCGAGCAGGAGAACATCCGCTGGGCCGAATTCGCCCTCGGCGCCGTTCGCGGGCGCGCCGAAGCGACCAGCCGGGACTGACCACGTCTAGCGCGCGGGTTGCCCGTGCAGGGCCAGGGTGTTGTCGACGCAGCGGGTGATGAAGGCGTCGTCGATGGGCTCCGACCCCACCAGGACCCGGAAATACAGTGGTGCCGAGAGAGTTTCGACGACCTCGCGGGGGTCGGTCGTGCCGGCGAGTTCGCCGCGCTCGATCGCCCTGGTGACGACGTGGGAGCTGCGTTCGAAGCGGTCGTCCCAGAAGCGGCGGCGCGCGGCCTCGACCTCCGGGTCGACGGACAGCGCGATGACGGTGCCGACGAGTCGCGCGATGCCGGGACGGGCGATCAGGTGCGAGACCTGTTCGGCGAGTACCCGCAGGTCGGTGCGCAGCGAACCGGTGTCGGGGACGGGGTTGCCCACGGCGGCCAGTTCGGTGACGGCGTCGGCGATCAGGGCCGTGCGGGTGCCCCAGCGGCGGTAGATGGTGGTCTCCGCGACACCGGCGCGGGCGGCGACGTCACCGATGGTCAGGCCCTCGACGCCGAACTCGGTGATCTGCTCGAGCGTGGCGGTGAGCACCGCCACGCGCACCCGGGCCGAACGGCCGCCGGTGCGCTTGCGCGGGGCCGTGTCGGCCTGCTCGGCGTCGTCGAGATCCATGGTCCAGTTCTACTCGACGTGCCTGCCCCATGCCGAATGCGCGGCGACACACAGGCATCGCCGCGCCTCACTGGACGGTGCGCAGGTAGGCCGTGATCCAGTTGCCGAACTCGCAGGCCAGATGCCACCGGTGTTCGGCGATGTAGAGGCCCGGCAGCGCTGCGGGGAAGGCGACCTTGAGCTGGGCACGGAAGCCACCGCCCGGTTCATCGCGGAACTGGTGGCGGACACCGCCGATGACGAAACCGTCGGCCAGCGACGCGACACCGGCGGCGGTGAGCGGATACGCGGGGTCCGCGGGCACCATCACCCCGGTGACGTCGGTGTAGTCGACGAAGAACTGGCTGGGCAGCATCGCGCCACCGGTCACCTCGATGACCTCTTGGCGGCCGTCGGGCAGCGTGGCGATGAGGTAGTGGTCCGGGCAGGCGTCGGTCCACACCGGCCGGTCGTCGGTGAGGCGGGCGCGGTCGAACCAGTCCAGGAAGCCCTGGGCGGTGCCCCGGTCACTGGCGATCTCGGTGATCGCGTACTGCCAGCGTCCGTCCGAGGCGGCGATCCCGGCCCGCGCGGCGGTTTCGGAGGCGACGAGTTCGGCGGCCAGCAGCTCGCGGATCCCCGCCTCGCCGATGCTCAGCCGTGCCTGCGCCAAGGCCACGCGCGCGGCCGGCACGTCGTCGACGGCGTTCTCGAGCCGGGTCAGCAACGAGTCCAGCTCACCGGTCAGCACCCCGACATAGTCCTGGCGCAGCCGCGCCGCGACCACCGAGAACCGCCGCTTCTCCCACTCGACGACCGCCGCCTGATCGACCAGGGCGCCGTCGATGAAGGTGCGCAGCCCGGCCTGCGCCGACTGCCCCAGCGGGGACGCGAAGGCCGGCCCGGAGCCGAGACAGGCCGCGGCCAGACCTGCGGCGGCAGTGGCCCCGGCAGCGCGGGTCATGAAATTTCTCCTGGTCAGCATCGACCGATTCCTCTCGGGAACGAATAAAAGCAAGTCTTACTTGCGTTAAGACAGCATCAGCCATCACCATGGACCTGTCAATGGCCTAATGCAAGCAATACTGGCTTTAATTCACCCAGGAGGACGTCAGCATGGTCGATCCGATCACCATCCGCGCAACCATCGGGCGGCGCGAGGTCACCCGCGGGCAGGTGCTCGAGTGGGAGTCACGCCGCGCCGACATCGTGCTCGCCAAATACGCCCGCCACCTGGGCGCACGTGGAATCGCCGAGATCCTGCCCGGCCCCACCGTCGAGCAGCTGCGCGGCGCGCCGCTCCCCCTGCGCCGCGCCGCGCTCGCGACACTGCGCACCGAGTTGGGCCACGCCGGGGTCTACGCCATGCTCAAACGGGAACTCGCCATCTCTGAACGCATCGCGCGTATCGGCGTCGCGGCAGGCAGAGGCAAGGTCAAGTACTCGATCGCCCGGTTGCACGCGCCAGGGTTGTCGGCCGAACGCTTCGCCACCTGGTTCGACAACCTCGTCGTGGTCGACGACGAAGACGCCATGAACGCCGCCTGCCCGGACCACTACCTGCTGCGTGGCCTGTCCGACGGCCGCCAGGAGGTCGTCGAGACCACCGGCGGCTCCCCCGCCGCCTCCCGCTTCCTGGTCGACTATCACCGTCCCGACGACGTCACGATCCCGGCCGATCCCGCCTACCCCGTTCAGATCACCGGAACCGCTCTGCTCGACGACGGCCTGATCATCGGCGGGGTCCGTCACCAGTTCCGCGACAACGACGGCGGACTCGATGCGCTGCTCACCGTCCAGTTCCCCGGCGCGGTCCCGCAGCGCCATATCCACCAGCACCAATGGCACCTGGCCTGCGAGTTCGGCAACTGGATGCTCGCCGCGGCACCGTTCGCCGCGACCACCCGCTGACCCCGACCGGACGCGATGCGGGTGGTGGACCGACGGACCGGTACCCTTCCCACTCATGTGGATCATTCTCGCTATCTCCGTGGTCAGCTCCGTGGCCATCGCCATCCTGTTCGCGACCGGCTTCCCGGAGCACTGATCGAACACCAGATAGCGACTCGGTAGCTATCCGCACGTCCGCGGCCTGTTCGGTGCGATGATCGGCGGGTGCCGAACAATAGCCAGACCTTCGCCCGGTCCGAGGACGGTCGTTCGTTCGTGGTCGCCGACGCGACCGGGTGCGCGCTGGTCGCCGGTTCGCTGGCGGTGATCGTCAGCGCACAGCGCCGCCAGCTCGCGCTGGTGGAGGAACGCTCACAGACCTCCCCGGCCTTCTTGCGCGGCAGGATGATGGGCGAGGTGCTCGCCGACGGCATCGACGTGCGCGCCGGATACCCGTTCGACGACGCCACGGTGGAGATGGCCGACGCGGCCACGGTGCAGACCCTGCACGACACCACCGGCGCGCGGCTCGACATCGGCGTCGACCTCACCCCACCCGGTGGTCCCGCCCGGCTGTTGCCCACCCGGTTCAACCGGCACACCTTCTGGTGCGGGCAGAGCGGCTCGGGCAAGACCTACGCCCTCGGTGTCGTGCTCGAACAGCTGATCGCGCACACCGCCCTGCCGGTGGTGGTCTTCGACCCCAACTCCGATTTCGTGCACCTGGGCGAGCTCGATCCCCAGGCGAGCGGCCCGACCGCCGACGCCCTGCGCCGCCGCGACATCCGGGTGTTGCGCCCGCACAAGGGTGCCCTGCTGCGGGCCCGCTTCACCGAACTCCCGCTGCCGTCCAAGGCCGCGATCCTGCGGATCGACCCGATCGCCGATCGCGAGGAGTTCAACGAACTCATGCACCTGTCCACGGTGCTCTCGGCCACCGAACTCGACGACACCCTGCCGCACCTGCGCAGCTCGGAATCACCGGCGCAGCAGCGGCTCGGCATGCGCATCGAGAACCTGGGCCTGCTCGAATGGGAGGTGTGGGCACGCAATCAGCGCGCGGTCACCGAGGTGGTCGCCGAGCGACCCGACGCCACCGTGCTCGATCTGGGCGGATTCTCCACCGCCGAACAGCAACTCGTGGTAGCTCTCGCGCTGCTCGACGAGCTGTGGTCGCGCCGGGAGGAACGCCGCCCGATCCTGCTGGTGATCGACGAGGCGCACAATCTGGCCTCGCCCCAACTGGATTCGCCGATCGCGGTCGCGGTCAGGGAACGGCTGATCCAGATCGCCGCCGAGGGCCGCAAATTCGGGCTGTGGCTGCTGCTGTCGACGCAGCGGCCGTCGAAGGTCCACCCCGGCATCCTGTCCCAGTGCGACAACCTCGCGCTGATGAAGATGTCCTCACCGGTCGACCTCGCCGAACTGGGCACCCACTTCGGCTACGCGCCCGCCGCGCTGCTGGAGCGCTCACCGTGGTTCCGCCAGGGCGAGGCGCTGTTCGCGGGCGGCTTCACCCCCGCCCCCGCCCTGGTCGCGATGAACGCGCGGATCACCAGGGAGGGTGGCACCGACGTCAAGGTCCCGCTGCGCTGAACCACGGTCGATCCGTGCCGTTTTCGTGCTGATCTGTCCGGATCGGCCTAGAGTTGACTGATTGTGCGGGGCAATGCGGAGGGGGACGGGCAACTCGCCATCGCGACGCGCCGGTGTCCGGTCCGCCGCGGCAGGCCGAGCCTGGTCGCCGTGTATTGGACCTTCGCCAGGGCAGGCTTCAAACGCCAGGCCCAGTACAAATTGGCGATGTTCGCCGGGCTGTTCACCAACTGTGTCTTCGGTTTCGTGCGGGCCGCGGTCCTGGTGGCCGCGGTGCGCGCCGCCGGTGGGTTCGGCGGTTACGACGAGGGCACGATCGCCGCGTATGTGTGGCTGTCGCAGGGGCTGCTCGGGGCGACCCAGTTCATGGGCCCGCAGATCGACCTGGTCGACCGCATCAAATCCGGTGACGTCGCCATCGATTTCCTGCGCCCGGTGGACGTGCAGCTGAGCTATCTGGCCGGCGACATGGGCCGCGCCGCCTGCACGTTCCTGCCGCGCGGCGTCCCGAGCATCGTGGTCGGCGCGGCCACCTTCGGCCTGTCCATGCCGACCTCGCCGATGGCCTATGTGCTCGGCGTGATCAGTGTGCTGCTGGCGGTGGCGCTGTCGTTCCTGTGCCTGTTCGCGGTGGCGCTGATCGGGTTCTGGGTGGTGGAGATACGAGGGATCCGTGTGCTCTACCAGATCGTCGGCACGTTCCTCGCAGGGCTTTTCGTTCCCGTCCACATGTTCCCCGACTGGCTGCGCACCATCGCCAGAGCGACACCGTTCCCCTCGATCCTGCAGGCGCCGATCGATACGCTGTCCGGGCGAGCAGAAGGTCTGGATGCGGTGTTCACTGTTGCGGCACAAGGGTTTTGGGTGCTGGCGATCGGGTTGCTCGGGCGGGTGATGCTGCGGGCGGGTCAACGCAGACTGGAGGTACAGGGTGGGTGAACCGGAGACCGCGCGCATTGTGGCCGGGACCTGGTTCACCCCCTATCTCGCAGTATTGCGTTCGCGTGTGAAAGCACAGCAGGTGTACCGCCTCTCCTTCGCCACCGAGGTGTTCAGCGCGTTCCTGATCGGGCTGGTGGAATTCGCCGAGGTGTGGGTGATCTTCCACAATGTCGGCACGCTCGGCGGGCTGGACGTGAACGCGGCGCTGTTGCTGTTCGGCCTGTCCAACACCTCCTTCGCGCTGGCGCAAGTGCTGGTGGGACACCTGGATTCGCTGCCGACCATGATCAGGATGGGCACCCTCGACGCCTACCACCTGCGCCCGCAGCCGCTGCTGCTGCAACTGGTCACCAGCGACATCTCGCTGCGCAGGCTCGCCAGGGCGGCCGTCGCGGTGATCGTGCTGACGATCGGGCTGTGGCGCAACGACATCGACTGGGGCATCGCCCCGGTTACCTTGATCGTGATCACCCTGCTGAGTGGAATTGCGCTGTTCTGTGGCCTTTTCGTATGCGCGGCGGGGCTACAGTTCTTCTTGATAGACGGTGCCGAGCTCACCAACAGCTTCACCTACGGCGGCTCGTTCGCCGCGATGCAGCCTGCCTCGGTGTTCCCCACACCGCTGAAACTGTTGTTCGGGTTCGCGATTCCCGTCGCGTTCACGGCGTACGTGCCGACCATCGCCCTGCTCGGCCTGCCCGGCCCGCCGCTGCTGCCCGCGTGGTCGGCCTGGCTGACCCCGGTCGCCGCGGTCTGGGTGTGGTTGCTGGCGTTGTCGGCATGGCGGATCGGTACCAGGCACTACCAGGGAGGAGGTGGCTAGCGATGCACGAGCGGATCGACGCCGAACCCATCATCGACATCGATGACCTCACCCGGCAATTCACCGTCTACCGCAAGAACGGCAGCCGATGGCGCCGTCATCGCGACACCATCACCGCCGTCGACGCGATGAGCTTCCGCGTCGAACGCGGCTCCGCGGTCGGCTACATCGGCGCCAACGGCGCGGGCAAGTCGACCACCATCAAGATGCTCACCGGCATCCTGGTGCCCACCTCGGGCAGTGTGCGCACCTGCGGGCTGGAACCGGTGTGCCAGCGCAGGGAACTGGCCTCGCGCATCGGCGTGGTCTTCGGGCAGCGCTCGCAGCTGTGGTGGGATCTGCCGCTGCACGAGTCGTTCTCGATCCTGGCCGCGATCCACCGCCTCGACCCCGACATCGCCGACAAGCGCACCCACGAGCTGGTCGAACAACTCGAGATGGCCGAGACCCTCGACACCCCGGTACGCCAGCTGTCGCTCGGCCAGCGCATGCGCGCGGAAGTGGCCGCCGCGCTGCTGCATTCGCCGGAGCTGGTGATCCTGGACGAGCCGACGATCGGGCTCGACGTGCTGTCCAAACAGCGTTTGCGCGAGTTCCTGCGCGCCGAGCGCATCGAGCGCGGCACCACCCTGCTGCTCACCACCCACGACATGGGCGATATCGAGCGGCTCTGCGACCGGGTGCTGGTGGTCGACCACGGCAAGCTGGTGTACGACGGTTCACTGACCGGACTGGGCGCCACCGTGGGCGCGCGCCGGGTGCTGGTCGTCGATCTGGCCGCGCCCACACCGGATCTCGACGATCTGCCGTGCGGGGCGCAACTGCTGTCCAGCGAGGCGGGCGGCATGCGCCAGCGGCTGGCCTTCGACGCCGAGCACACCACCGCGGCGGCGTTGCTGGCCGCGGTGTCGGACCGGGCGCAGGTGCGCGATCTGTCCATCGAGGAACCGGGCATCGAGGACGTGGTGCGCCGCATCTACGAATCGGCGCGCTGAGCGGATTCAGCTCGGCGCGTGCGGATTCCCGGAGTACAGGCTCACTTCGCCGCCCTCGCCGAGAAAGGCGTTGACCAGCATGATCCGCTGGGCGCGCAATTCGGCTTCCTCCGGGGCGGCGGTGGTGATGGAGATCTGCGGAATGGCCGCCCAGTTCACCACGTACCGTTCGGGCGGGCCGTCGTCGTCGGACAGGCGCGCGATCCGGAACACCGAGACCGCGTGGCGCTCCATCAGATCGCGCACGACGTCGGCGATTCGCTGCGGGTCTTCCAGCGCGAACAGGAACCCGAAGGTCAGTTCGGGCGAGGACACATAGGCAGGCACATTGTCCGAGGCTAGTGCATTCGGCGGCCGTGCCGGGGTGCTCCGGAACAATGATTGCCGGAAATGCGCCGGGTGGTTACACCGGGGAAGCGCGCCGGTGACCCGGCCGTAATCGTCGATAACGATTGTCGCCGCCTGCCCGATTTGTACTCCGTACTATTGCGTGGCGGCGCCGGATCGCGCTTTCCTGGAGTAGTCCCGATTTTCCCCGGGTCGTCTTCCCTGCCGCAGCGTCGCGGACAATTCGTCGACGCCCGGGCGGGGCTACGCCGGTGCCGGGGAGTGCACCTGTCCCGCGTCCTCCTCGGCCCTGGCGTATCCAGTCCCGAATTCCGCGTATCTCGAGGGCGTGCACCATGCCGAACGAATCCGGCCATCGTGCGGATGCCGCGCAACTCCCGTCGCCGACGGCGTTGTTGCGTGCCTTTCGCCAGTCCACCGCCCAGGACCATCCGGTACTCGACGCGGCCGCGGGGCTGGCGCACTGCCACGCCCGCAGGCGCACCACTCTCGACGCGGCCCGCGACGCCGAGGCGGCGGGCACGGTCTTCGCCGCCTGCGGACGGCTGCTCGACGACATCGACGACACCCGCGCGGGCCTGATCTCCCGCATCGACGACTGGGTCACGGGCCATGTGGCGCACCGCGGCGGCGCCTCCCTGCACACCGAGACCCTCGGCGCGGTGATCGACCGGATGGCCGAAAAATGGATCGCCGCCCAGCAGGCGCTGGGCGGCGATCCGGTGGCACGTACGCACGTGCACTGGTGCAGATTGGCCGAGCTGACCGACGGTTACCGGGATCTGATCACCGATGTCACCGAACGGCGCAGGCGGCTGCCGGTGTGGTGATCAGGCCTTGCCCGGCTCGCGGGGAGCGGGCTCGGCCTCGGTGACCACCGGTTCCGGCTCGGTGAGCCAGGCCGCGGAATCCGAGCCGGTCTCGTCCGGAGTGTCGAGATCTTCGGCGGCCTCACGACGCTGTTCGGCGCGCTCCACCGCGGCGTCGCGGCGAGCTGCCGCGGCCGCCTCGTTCATCTCGATCGCGTCGGTGAGGAATTCACCGATTTCCCGGGCGACCTCGGCGACGGTCCCGGTGATGAGGGCGGCGATATTGCCGACCCGGCGCGCACCGGAGGACGTCAATTCCTGGACGAGGTCTTTGTTGGTCTCGAATTTCCCGATCATCTACACGCCCACTTCGGTTGCCTTCCGATTACGCATAACGATAACACCGGGCTTGGGGGCCCTCTTCACGAAGCGATCCGGCACCGAGAGCGCGAAGATCTTCGCCCACACCGAGCCGATCTGCTTGGAGAAACGGCCGGTGTTGTAGGGCAGGCCGTACTTCTCGGCCAGCGCCTTCACCTCGGGCGCCATCTCCGGGTACCGGTTGGCCGGGATGTCGGGGAACAGGTGGTGCTCGATCTGGTGCGACAGGTTGCCCGACATGATGTGGAACAGCTTGGAGCCCTTGATGTTCGCCGAACCGAGCATCTGGCGCACGTACCACTCGCCGCGGGTCTCGACCTCGGTCTCCTCCTTGGTGAACGTCTGTACACCAGCCGGGAAGTGGCCGCAGAAGATGATCGAGAAGGTCCACAGGTTGCGCACGATGTTGGCGGCGGCGTTGCCGGCCAGCGTGTGCAGGAACAGCGGGCCGGTCAGCGCCGGGAACACCACGTAGTCCTTGAGCACCTGCTTGCCGGACTTGCGCAGACCACCCTTGATCAGCGGGATGTTGTCGCGCAGCTTGCGCTTGCCCTGGATGATGTTCTCGACCTCGTGGTCGTGCAGCATCACGCCCCACTCGAACAGCACCATCAGCAGGAACGCGTAGACCGGGTTGCCCAGGTAGTACGGGTGCCACTTCTGGCCCTCGTCGATGCGCAGGATGCCGTAGCCGATGTCGCGGTCCATGTCGTGGACATTGGTGTAGGTGTGGTGCATGAAGTTGTGCGAGTGCTTCCACTGATCGGCCGGGCACACGGTGTCCCAGTCGAATTCGCGGGAGTTGATGCCGCGCTCACGCATCCAGTCGTACTGACCGTGCATGACGTTGTGGCCGATCTCCATGTTGTCGAGGATCTTCGACACACCGAGCGCGGCGACACCGGCCAGCCAGAACGGGGGCAGGAAGCCCAGGTACATCAGGCCGCGGCCGGCGACCTCGAGCCCGCGCTGGGCCTTGATGATCTTGTAGATGTAGTCGCGGTCGCGCTCGCCGAGGTCGGCCTCGATGCGGGCGCGCAGCTCGTCGAGTGCCTTGCCGAGCTCTTCGACCTGGTCGGGGGTCAGGATGACCGGACCGTCTTTGCCTTCGGTGAGGATCGTCATAGCGGTATCTCCCCTTGGTTGGTGAATCGGGCTGTGGTTGTCGTCTAGAGCGCGATGTCGACGTCGCCGACCGCGGTGTTCACGCAGATCTGGATCTGCTTGTCCGGATCGGCGTCGAGCTCGCCGGTGCGCAGGTTGCGGGTGCAACCGGAGACCTTGGTCGCGGTGCAGGAGAAGCAGATCCCCATGCGGCAGCCGTATTCCGGGGTGAGCCCGGCGGCCTCGGCCTGGTCGAGCAGCGGCGCACCGGAGTTCTCGGTGGTGACGGAGCTGCCGGAGAAGGTCACGGTGCCGGTGGCCTCGGACGGGTCGGTCGGCACGGTGGTGAGGGTGAACTCCTCGCTGTGCACCCGATCGCCCAGACCCTCGGCCTCGAACAGGGTCCGCACCGCGTTCATCAGCGGCGGCGGCCCGCAGACGAAGGTCTGCGAGTCGGCGAACCAGGGCGCCACCCGCTCGAGCTCGTCGTAGTCGAAGAACCCGCTGCCGGTGGAGGTCTCGCCGTTAACCACGGTGCCCGGCTCGACCGGGAAGCGGTACTCGATGCGGAAGTTGGGCCGCCGGTTGGCGATCGCGGTCAGTTCGGCCTTGTGCGGCACCATCTCCGGCTGACGCGCGTAGTGCAGGAAGGTCACCGGACCGGTGAAACCCTCGGCGTCGAGGGTCCGCAACATCGACAGTACCGGCGTGATCCCCGAGCCGCCGCTGACCAGCAGCACCTTGCCGGGCCGCTGTTCGGGCAGCGCGAAGACGCCGGAGGCGGGCGCCAGGTCGACGATCATGCCCGGCTTCGCGTTGTCGTGCAGGTAGTTCGAGACCAGCCCGCCGGGATGCGCCTTGACCGTGATCTGCAGGTATCGGTCCCCGCGGCTCTCCGGATCGATCGGCGAATAGCACCGGGTGTGGCGCACGCCGTTGATCGAGACGCCGATCTGCACGTACTGGCCCGCGGTGTGACCGCGCCATTGGCGGGTAGCCCGCAGAGTGAGGGTCACCGAACCGGGGGTGGCGTGCGAGACATGGGTGATCTCGGCACGCAGTTCCCGTGCGGTGAGCCCGGGGCGGACGAGCTCCAGGTACCGGTCCAGCGGGTGCGGCGTCGTCAACGTCTGCACCAGATCGATCAGTCCCACCATTGCTTGAACCCCTTCATGGAAGTCACTCGGCATGCGGTCCACATTTCAGTGCACGCCTGTACACTCACCAGTGTGCCGGATGGACCCATCCCGCTGTCAACCGGCAATAATGTGAGGCGGGCAACATCTAGAGGGATTCGACTATGGTGAACGGATGTATGCTCACCGATGTGACTGAGCAGGCAGGAACCCGTAACGAGCGCAAAGCGCACACCCGGGCCGCCCTTCTCGACGGCACGCTCGCGCTGGCCGCCGACCGCGGCTTCGCGGCGCTGAGCCTGCGCGAGATCGCGCGCTCGGCCGGCATCGTGCCCACGGCGTTCTACCGGCACTTCGCCTCGCTCGACGACCTCGGCGCGACCCTGGTCGACGAGGGCGTCACCGCGCTACGACTGGCATTGCGCGAGGTCAGGCGCAAGCCGGACGCGCATCTGGCCGATACCGTGCGCTTCGTGTTCGACCAGGTGCGCACCAAGCGCGCGCTGTTCGGCTTCCTCATCCGCGAGCGCCACGGCGGGCCCGCCCCGCTGCGTCAGGCGATCGCGATGGAGATGCAGCTGATCGTGCGCGAGATCGTCGCCGACCTGTCCCGGCTACGCGCGCTGGACTCCTGGAGCACCACCGAACTCGAGATCGCCGCGGACCTGCTGGTGACCACGGTCACCGACGGCATCGCCGCCTTCGTGGCCTCCACCCCGCGCGAGGAGGCCGCCATCGTCGAGCGCACGGTCATGCAGATGCGGCTGATCGCGCTGGGTATCGCGGGCTGGCAGCCCAAGAACGCCGGGTGAACCACAGGGTGAACATTCGTTCACTGTGAGATCGCCCAGATCTGGTTTATTTCGTCTGCGCGGGCGCCCGGACCGGGAGCAGCACCAGCAGTCCGGCCACCAGCACCACCAGCAGGCCGGCGATCCCGGCCCGGTCGCTGCCGAAGACCCAGACGAACAGGCCGAACAGGGCCGGCGCGAGGAACGAGACCGCCCGCCCGGTGGTGGTGTAGAGCCCGAAGAGCTGGCCCTCGCGTCCCGGCGGGGCCAGCCGGGCCAGGAACGACCGGGCCGAGGCCTGCGCGGGCCCGACGAACACCGTCAGCGCGAGGCCGAAGATCCAGAACATCAGCGTGCCCGAGACCACCAGCAACACCAGCCCGCAGGCGATCATCCCCACCAGCGAGGCCACGATCACGCGTTTCGGGCCGAGCCGGTCGTCGAAGCGTCCGGCCGCGATGGCGGCCGCCCCGGCCACGACATTGGCGGCGATGCCGAACAGCAGTACGTCGGCGTCGGCGAAGCCGTACACCTGCACCGCCAGCACCGCGCCGAAGGTGAACACCCCGGCCAGGCCGTCCCGGAAGACCGCGCTGGCCAGCAGGAACCACACCGTGTGACGGTCCTGTCCCCACAGTTCCCGCACATCCCGCCACAGCACCCGGTAGGACCCGAGCAACCCGGCCCGCGACGCCCCCGGATCAGCGCCGGTGCGCGGCATCTCCGGCACCGCGAACAGCACCGGCAACGCGAACACGGTGAACCAGACCGCCGCCAGCACGATCACCAGCCGGACATTGAGCCCCTGGTCGGTGGGCATGCCAAGCACGCCACGGGAATCACCGTCACCGGCCAGGAACCCCACGTAGCAGATGAGCAGCAGCACGATGCCGCCGAAATAGCCCATCGCCCAGCCGAATCCGGAGACCCGCCCGACCGTGGCCGGGGTGGACACCTGGCGCATCATGGCGTTGTAGGGCACCCCGGCCAGCTCGAAGGTGGCCGAGGCGAAGGCCAGTAGCGCCAGGCCCAGCCACAGATCGTGGTAGTCGTCGCGCACGAAGAACATCAGCGACATGGCGCCGACGGTGAGCGTGGTGAGCGTGGCCAGCGCGCGTTTGCGGGAGCCGACGGCGTCGAAGTACTGCCCGCAGACCGGCGCGGTCACCGCGACCACGAGCCCGGCGGCAGCCAGCGCCCAGCCCAGCCACGCGCTCGCCGAGACGCCACCGGGCAGGTCGTCGCCTACCTTGTCGGTGAGATACACCGAGAACACGAAGGTCAGCGTCACGGCCTGGAACGCCGAGGACCCCCAATCCCACAGTCCCCACGCCAGCACCTGCCCGCGTCCGGCCGCCTCACCGACGGTCTCGGCCGCGCTCACCTCGGTCATGGGCGAAGCGTAATGGCGATCGCGGCGCCCGGCAGGGCACATCAGTGTTTCGGCAGGTCGCCGTCAATATGAACCTGATTGCATAGTACCGCCCGTTCCGGATATCCTCGTCACATGGCACTGGAGCACGCGCTGCTGGTCTCGCTCAGCGAACGGTCCGGCTCGGGATACGAGCTCGCCCATCGATTCGACAAGTCGATCGGCTACTTCTGGAGTGCCTCGCATCAGCAGATCTACCGGGTCCTCAAGCGTATGGAGGAGTCCGGCTGGGTGACCGTGGAATCGGTGACCCAGCACGGAAAACCCGACAAGAAGGTGTACTCGGTGGCCGAGGCCGGACGCACCGAACTGGCCCGCTGGCTCGCCGAACCCACCCAGTCCACCCCCGCGCGCGACGAGCTCGGCGTGAAGATCCGCGGCGCCGCGCACGGCGACATCACGGCGGTGTGCGCCGAGGTCGAGCGCCATCGCGCCGACCACGCCCGCCGCCTCGACGAGTACCGCCTCAGCGAAAAGAAATTCTTCCCGGTGCCGGACCAGCTCTCCGGCACCGCACTGCACCAGTATCTGGTGCTGCGCGCGGGCATCCGCGCGGAGTCCGGCTACGTCGAATGGTGCGACGAAGTACTGCAGGCCCTGCGACCGCGAAAAGGTGAACCCAGCCCATGAGTTTTCCGCACCTGTTCGAACCCCTCGACCTCGGCCATACCACCCTGCGCAATCGGGTGGTCATGGGTTCCATGCACACCGGTCTGGAAGACCGCGCCTGGGACACCAACAAACTGGCCGCCTATTTCGCCGAACGCGCCCGCGGCGGGGTCGGCCTGATCATCACCGGTGGCTACGCGCCCAACCGGACCGGCTGGCTGCTGCCCTTCGGCGGCAAGCTCACCACCAGGACCGAGGCCTACCGGCACCGCGCCATCACCAAGGCGGTGCACGCCGAGGGCGGCAAGATCGCCATCCAGATCCTGCACGCCGGGCGCTACTCCTACATGCCGACCAGCGTGTCGGCCTCGGCGATCAAGTCCGCGATCAACCCGTTCAAGCCGCGCGCGCTGTCGAGCAAGGGCGTGGAGTCCACCATCGACGACTACGCCCGCTGCGCGTCGCTGGCCAAGCTGGCCGGCTACGACGGCTGCGAGATCATGGGCGGTGAGGGCTATTTCATCAACCAGTTCCTCGCGCCGCGGGTGAACAAGCGCACCGACAAGTGGGGCGGCACCCCGGAGAACCGGCGCAGGCTGCCGGTGGAGATCGCCCGGCGCATCCGCGCGGCGGTCGGGCCCGATTTCATCATCGTGTTCCGCCTGTCGATGGCCGAGCTGGTGGAGAAGGGGCAGACCTTCGAGGAGATCGTCGCGCTGGCCAAGGAACTCGAGGCCGTCGGCGTCGACATCCTCAACACCGATATCGGCTGGCACGAGGCCAGGGTGCCCACCATCGTCACCTCGGTGCCGCGCGCGGCGTTCGTGGAGTTCACCGCCAAGATCGCCCGCCAGGTCAACATCCCGGTCTGCGCGTCGAACCGGATCAACATGCCCGAGATCGCCGAGGAGATCCTCACCCGCGGCGACGCGGCGCTGATCTCGCTGGCCAGGCCGCTGCTGGCCGACCCGGAATGGGCCAACAAGGCCGAGGGCGACCGGGCCGACGAGATCAACACCTGCATCGCCTGCAACCAGGCCTGCCTCGACCACGCCTTCGGCAACAAGAAGGTGTCGTGCCTGGTCAATCCACGCGCGGGCAGCGAGACCACGCTGAACCTGCTGCCCACACGCCGCGCCAAGCGCTTCGCGGTGGTCGGCGCGGGCCCGGCGGGGCTCTCGGCGGCGGTCAGCCTGGCCGAGCGCGGGCACCGGGTCGACCTGTTCGAGGCCGACGACAAGATCGGCGGCCAGTTCGACATCGCCCGCCGCATCCCCGGCAAGGAGGAGTTCGACGAGTCGATCCGCTACTTCAACCGCAAGATCGAGCTCACCGGCGTGGCCCTGCACCTCGACAAGCGGGTCACCGCCGAGGAACTGATCGCGGGCGGCTACGACTCGGTGGTGCTGGCCACCGGTGTGCGGCCACGCATCCCGAACATTCCCGGTATCGACCACCCGATGGTGCTGTCCTACGCCGAGCTGGTGAAGCAGGAGAAGCCGGTCGGCAAGAAGGTCGCGGTGATCGGCGCGGGCGGGATCGGCTACGACGTGAGCGAATACCTCACCGTGGAGGGTCATCCCACGCTCAAGCTCGACGAGTGGAAGGAGGAGTGGGGTGTCGACGCCGACGACGAGAAGGTGCCCGGCCAGCTCAGGCAGCCGCGCCCCGCTCCCGCCGCCCGCGATGTGGTGCTGCTGCAACGCAAGTCGACCCCGTTCGGCAAGGACCTGGGCAAGACGTCGGGCTGGGTGCATCGCGCGGCGATCAAGGCCAAGGGCGTCGAGCAGGTCGGTGGCGTGAACTACGAGCGCATCGACGACGCCGGGCTGCACATCTCCTTCGGTGAGAAGCGCGAGAACCCGCGCGTCATCGAGGTCGACAATGTGATCGTCTGCGCCGGACAGGAATCCGTGCGCGAACTCGAGGAACCGCTGCGCGCCGCGGGCGTCGACCTGCACCTGATCGGCGGCGCCGACGTGGCCGCCGAACTCGACGCCAAGCGCGCCATCGCCCAGGGCACCCGCCTGGCGGCGAGCCTGTAGTCCCCCCGACCCGGCCGTCCGACGCGACGGACGGCCGCCCGCACCGCCCCATCCACCGAACTCGCATCCGGTGGGTGGGGCGGTGTTCTATGTCAGGTCGCGCAGCGCGTCGGCGAGCTCGCGCCCGTCGGGGCCGGCGTACCAGCGCAGATGCCCGAGCAGCCAGTCGTGGTAGGCGATCTCGGCCGCGCGGTGATCGTGGGCGACGGTGAGGAAGTAGTCGATCTCGGAGAGTTCGTAGCCGAGGTGGATCAGCGGCAGCAGGTCCGGCAGCAGCGCTCGCTCGGCTTCCGACAACGGCCGCTCGGATCGGTATCCCGTCAGCAGCGCGGCGATCTGGTCGTAGCGCACCGACGCCGCTCCCCCGTCGCGCAGGGCGACCCAGTCGACGGCCGTGCGCTCGATCGCGGTGGCGAGGTCGAAGACCGCCGTGGTGCGATCGGCCAGCCCGAAGTCGATGACGGCGGTGACCTCGTTGTCGTGCCAGAGCAGGTTGGTCGGATGCCAGTCACCGTGCGTCCACAGGGGTGCGACGCCCCCGAGATCGGCCCGGACGTCGACGATCTCGTTGCGCCAGTCGCGCTCGGCGAGGAAACGAGCTACCGCCGGACGCCGCGCGAGATGCCACTCGAACGCCGCGCGCACCCCGGCGTGCATGCTCGCCACCAGCGGCCGGGCCGGTCGCGCGGGCGCCTCGAAACCCGCCGCGGCCAGGTGCAACCTGCCCAGCATCGCCCCGGCACCCGCCGCATCGGCGCGATCCCGGTACGGCGACCAGGAGAAGTCGGCCCGATACCGGTCCGCGCCGACCCCCACCTGCTGCACCTCGTAGACGAACCACCCGGATTCGCACGGCGAGCTGGAGCCCGGCGGGCCTGCGTGCAGCGGCCGTCGGTCGCGGGCACCGGCCTCCCCCGCCGTGGCACGGGCCTCGGGCACCGCAATCCCCCGGTCGCGCAGATGCGCGGTGAATCGGTGCTCCTCGCCGAGGGCGGTCAGGTCGCGCAGCTGCCGCGGCAGGCGCTTCACCACCAGGTCGGTCCCGTCCACGCACCGCACACCGACCGTCGAGGACAGGGGGCGTGGGCTGCGCCAGCGGATCTCCCCCGGCCGCGCGCCGGGCCAGGTGGCCGCGATCACCCAGGCGACCTCGTCCTCGCTCAGCGGCGGCCCGAGCGGCGCCGCGAGCGGATCGTCACCCATCCCGAACACCTGGTCCTCGCTCATCGCAGCCATGCTAGGTCCGCCGGGCCTCGCGAGGTGCCCGCCGCCGCCGATCCCCTAAGCTCCCGGTGTGAGCTTGCCCTCCCCCACTGCAGACAATCGTGCCGTCGTCACCGGCGCCTCCTCCGGCATCGGCACCGCGCTGGCCGCCGAGCTGGCCGGGCGCGGCTACTCGCTGATCCTGGTCGCGCGACGCGGCGAGGTGCTGACCGAACTCGCCCAGCGGCTGACGCTGGCGCACGGCATCACCGCCGAGGTGCGCGCGGTGGACCTGGCCGACCGCACGCAGCGCGCCAGCCTCGTCGACGAGCTCGCCGTGCGCGATATCGCGATCCTGTGCAACAACGCGGGCATCGCGACCTTCGGCCCGGTCGCCGAACTCGACTTCGCCTACGAGCGCGCGCAGATGGAACTCAACGCCACCGCCGTGCACGATCTCACCCTGGCCGTGCTGCCCGGCATGCTCGAGCGCAAGGCGGGCGGCATCCTGATCAGCGGCTCGGCGGCGGGCAACATGCCCATCCCGAACAACGCCACCTACGCGGCCTCCAAGGCCTTCGCCAACACCTTCTCCGAGTCGCTGCGCGGCGAGCTCAAGGGCAGCGGCGTCAATGTCACCCTGCTGGCGCCCGGCCCGGTGCGCACCGAGATCCCCGCCCCCGAGGACGAGTCGATCGTCGACAAGATGGTCCCCGATTTCCTGTGGGTCTCCTCCGAGTACACCGCCAAGGTGTCCATCGACGCGCTGGCCCGCAACAAGATGCGCATCGTGCCCGGCCTGATCAGCAAGGGCATGAGCGTGGCGGGCAACTACGGCCCGCGCTCGTTCACCGCCCCGATCGCGGGCGCCTTCTACAAGAAGCTGGGCGGCTGATCACCGCCGTCGCCGCGTCCCGAACAGGCTGCGGCTGATCTCGCGGCCCGCCGCGCTGGCCGCCGAGCGCAGGAAGCTCTTGACCGCGGGGTTGTTCATGATCCGGTCGGCGGCCGAGTCGTCGGCGCGGCCGGGCGCGGGCGCGGCCTCCGGTGCCGGGTCGGCGGCGGCCACGCTGGCCAGCAGCATCTCGTAGGCGGACTCCCGGTCGACGGTCTGCCCGTACCTGCCCTGCAGGGCGCTGGCCAGTGCCTTGGATTTGATGGCGTCCTCGCCGATGGTGTCCATCAGCGAGCGCGGCGGCGCGATCTTGGTCCACGCCACCGGTGTCGGCGCGCCCTTCTCCGAGAGCACCGTGACGATCGCCTCACCGGTGCCCAGCGAGGTCAGCGCCGATTCCAGGTCGTACACCGCCGATTTCGGATAGGTGCGCACGGTCTTGGCCAGTGCCTTCTGATCGTCGGGGGTGAAGGCGCGCAGCGCGTGCTGCACGCGCGCGCCGAGCTGGGACAGCACCGGATTCGGGATGTCGGTGGGCAGCTGGGTGCAGAAGAACACCCCGACGCCCTTGGACCGGATGAGTTTCACCGTCTGCTCGACCTGCTGCAGGAACGCCTTGGACGCCTCGGCGAAGAGCAGATGCGCCTCGTCGAAGATGAACACCAGCTTGGGCTGGTCCAGATCGCCCTCCTCGGGCAGCACCTGGAACAGATCGGCCAGCACCCACATCAGGAACGTCGAGAACAGCACCGGCCGCGCGGCCTGCTGACCCAGCTCGAACAGCGTGATCACGCCCTGCCCGCCCGCGGTGCGCAGCAGATCGGCCGGATCGAGTTCGGGTTCACCGAAGAACGTGTCGCCGCCCTCGGCCTCCAGATTCACCAGCGCGCGCAGGATCACCCCGGCCGTCTGCGCCGACACCCCACCGATGCCCTCGAGGTCGGCCTTGCCCTCCGCGCTGGTCAGGTGGGTGATCACCGCGCGCAGGTCCTTGAGATCGAGCAGGGCCAGGCCGCGCTGATCGGCCCAGTGGAAGATCAGGCCCAGCGTCGATTCCTGGGTGTTGTTGAGGCCGAGCACCTTGCTGAGCAGGATCGGGCCGAAGGAACTGATCGTCGCGCGGATCGGCACCCCGATCCCGCCGGTGCCGAGCGAGACGAACTCGGTGGGGAACGAACTCGGCGCCCAGCCGGTCGCGCCGGTCTCGGCGGCGCGGGCCCGGATCTTGTCGTTGTCGGCGCCCGGTTCGCTGAGCCCCGACAGATCCCCCTTGATATCGGCCATCACCACCGGAACCCCGGCGCGGGACAGCTGTTCGGCGATGCCCTGCAGGGTCTTGGTCTTGCCGGTACCGGTCGCGCCGGCGACCAGCCCGTGCCGGTTCATCATGCGCAGCGGAATACGCACGCGCGCAGCCGGATCGGCGACCCCGTCGACCATCACCGTGCCGAGTTCCAGCGCGACACCGTCGAGGGCGTACCCCGCCGCGATCTCCGCCGCGGCCCCCGATTGCGCGGGCGCGGTGGACGTTTCGGTACTCGCGGCGGCCTCCCGCTCGGCGGCCTCGGCGGCCTGCGCCGCCTCCGCGGCCACCCGGGCCGCCTCCTCGGCCGCCTTGCGAGCCGCCGCTGCCTTCTCCTGAGGGGTGGTCATTCGCGCGTCCTCCGTCTGGTCACCGAGCCGTACGCAAGTCCAGGGCAAACTGTATCCCCGCCGGTCACCTCGATGCCGGTCATCCGGGGATGTCGCGGGCAACCGCGCCGCCTCGCCCACGCGACGCACCTAGCGATCCGGGCGGGGACCGCACCGTTAGGGTGACTCAGGTGTCCGACAAACTCTTGGTCTGGATGGATTGCGAGATGACGGGGCTCCGTCTCGACAGCGACAAGCTGATCGAGATCGCCGCGCTCGTGACCGACAGCGACCTGAACATCCTCGGTGACGGTGTCGACATCGTCATCCACGCCGACGACGCCGCCCTGGCCTGCATGCCCCCGGTCGTCGCCGAGATGCACGCCAAGTCCGGTCTCACCGAGGAGGTCCGCGCCTCCACCGTGACCCTCGAGCAGGCCCAGGCCGAGGTCCTCGACTACATCCGCCAGTACGCGCCCGCCGCGCGCACGGTGCCGCTGTGCGGCAACTCCATCGCCACCGACCGCGGGTTCATCGCCCGCGACATGCCGGAACTGGACGCGCACCTGCACTACCGGATGGTCGATGTGAGCTCGATCAAGGAGCTGTGCCGCCGCTGGTACCCGCGCATCTACTTCGGTCAGCCGGACAAGGGCCTGGCCCACCGCGCGCTGGCCGACATCAAGGAGTCCATCCGCGAGCTCGAGTACTACCGCCGCACCGCGTTCGTCCCGCTGCCCGGGCCGTCGACCACCGAGATCACCGCCGCCGCGGCGGCCGCCACCGAGGCCGTGGATGTCACCGGATCGAGCCCCCGACCAGCGGATTAGGGCATACGCCCCCTGGCACGCTACTATTTACCGCGCCGGTGAATAACCGGTGATGGTGACTGTAGTTCAGTTGGTAGAGCACCAGGTTGTGATCCTGGCTGTCGCGGGTTCGAGTCCCGTCAGTCACCCGAGCGAGAGAGCCCGGTCCCCACGGACCGGGCTTTCTCCGTATCAGCGCCCGGTCCCGCGCCGCTCACGATGCCTGCGCACCGCCGACCGATTCGCGCATGCCGGACTGCAGAAGCGTTGCGTGCCGTTGCGGGAGTTGTCGGCGAAGACCCGTTCGCAGCCGTCGGCCGCGCAGCCACCGAGGCGATCCATGCCGAGCCCGGTCAGATGCAGTGCGGTGCCCACGGTGATGAGCGCGGCGATCTGACGGTCGGTGGCCACCCCGGGGTCACGGAAGTGCAGATGCCAGCCGTCCCCGGCGTGGTCGGTCAGCCGGGGCGCCGCGGCGTACTCGCCCAGCAGCACATTGAGCAGGGCGGCGCGTTCCCCCCGCTCCACGGCCAGCACCACCTGCCGCCAGCGGGCCAGGAACGCCGTCACCGAGGCGCGATCGGCCTCGGTGGGCGCGCACGACAGCACCAGCCCCGCGGCGGCACAGCGCTGCCCCAGCTCCGCCGCGCTCGCACACGGCTCGTTGAGCAGTTCGATGCCGAGCCGCACCGGCTCCCGGCCGTAATGGTTGTAATGCACAATGCCATTACAACAGACTCGATGCATGAGCACCCACCACGCACACACCTGGCGGATCGAGTCCTGCCACCGCACCAGCGACGGCCTGGTCACCTATCAGCGCTGCCGGTGCGGAGTACGCCGCATCGCCGTCGGCGAGACGGCCGGGATCACCGCCGAACTGCATGGCGAGGATCACCGCGCCACCGCCTGAGCGATCACATGACGGATTCATGACGAACCTCACGTCCGGCCCGCTACACTCTGGACCGCCGCCCAGGTGTGTGGCATCTCTCGTCAGCGTTCGACCGGAAAGACCACTTGATGAAGCGTTCCACCGTCGTCGTGGCCCTCGCGGCCGCCACCGTGCTCGGTCCCGTCGCGGGCACCGCGGCGGCGTCCCCCGGCCTGCCCCTCACCGAGTTCACCGCCGAGGTCCCCGGCGCCCCCGTGGGCGCGGGCCTGCCCAGCGAGCTGCCCGAATCCGGCTCGGCGCAGAGCGGATCGACGACCGGCGTGGAGACCACCGGCTCCTCGGGCACCGGCTCGGCCGGGCTGCCCAACCTGGACCGCCTGCTGTTCGGCGGCCGCATCCTGTGCGGCGCCCTCGGCAGCGCGCTGGCCGTGGCGGGCGAGGCCATGATGGACTGCGCCGACCTGCCGACCCCGGCCTGAACCACCCCCGATCACGACGAAGGGCCACCGGAGATCTCCGGTGGCCCTTCGTTTTTCGCTGACCGCGGCTCAGGCGACGTCGGCGTTGCCCGCCTTCCATTCCGGCCACGGGATGTTCCAGTCACCGAGTCCGTCGACACCGGACAGGGTGCCGCCGACGGTGTTCTTGACGATGGTGATGTCACCGCGCTTGGCGTTCTCGTAGACCCAGCGCGCGTTGGCCGGGCTCAGGTTCAGGCAGCCGTGGCTGGCGTTGGAGTAGCCCTGCTGCCCCACCGACCAGGGCGCCGAGTGGAAGAAGATGCCGCTGTAGGAGATCCGGGTGGCGAAGTCGACCGGGGTGCGGTAGCCGGCCGCCGAGTCCACCGCGACACCGTAGGTCGAGGAGTCCATGATGATGTGCTCGAACTTGTCGCCGACGATGTAGACGCCGTTGTCGGTAGGCGTGCTGTCCTTGCCCATCGAGGTCGGCATGGTCATCACGACCTGGCCGTTGCGTTCGACCACCACCTGCTTGGTGTTGTCGTCGGCGGTGAAGATCTGCGCGTCACCGACGGTGAAGAACGAGGTGATGTTGTCCTGGCCGTACAGACCCTTGCCCAGGTCCTTGCCGTAGACGTTCACCTCGATGGACACCTTGGTACCCGGCGCCCAGAAGTTCTCCGGCCGCCAGCGCACCTCGCGGTTGTTCACCCAGTAGAAGGCGCCCTCGACGGCGGGTTCGGTGGTGATCTTGATGGCGTCCTGCGCGGCGCGACGGTCGGGGATGTTCTCGTCGAACTGGATCGCCACCGGCTGGCCGATGCCCACGACCTCGCCCTCACCGGGCAGCAGGTACGGCTTGGTCTGGTTGTCCGGAGAGCTGGTGGTGAACGAGAGCCGGGTGGAGTTGGCCCCGCCCAGGCCGATCGCCGACGCGGTCAGCGTGTAGGTCTTGCCGTAGCCGAGGACCTCGGTGGTCTCCCAGGAGCGGCCGTCGGCGGCGAGCTTGCCCGCGACCGCGCTGCCCTGCGGGTTGGTCAGCTTCACGTCGGTGAAGGTGCCGTCCTCGACCTGGAAGCCCAGCGGCATCCCCGGCGAGACACCCACCTGACCGTCCTTGATCGCCGAGACCAGCTTCGGCTTGATCAGCTCGGTGATGGGGTTGCGATCGATCGCCGCCTCCACCCCCGTGCCCTCCGCCGACGAGCAGGCCGAGACGCCCAGTGCGAGCACCGCGACGAGCACGACCGGAACGAACGTCCGTAGCGACCGAGGTCGCCCCCGCTTCTTACCCATGTCAACCCCGTTTCCGTACCGGCGCAATAACCAGTGCGCCGCAGATCCCACCGACTGAATCGTTCATGCCAACCGCGCCGGCGGGGCGTTCGAGATCGTCGTCCCGTCATTCTGCCAGCCCGCCCGGCCCGCACCAACGGGAAAGCCCCCGCGACACGACCAGTTCACAATCGTTAGATACGTCCGGGGGCCGCCGCCGTTAACAACGCGAACAGCATTGCGTTCCCGCTGGTCAGAGCCCGATTTCACGTTTCGCCCCTGAGCCTGTTAATGTTTGTTCCGCACCGGAGAGCGGGGCCGGACAGAGAGTCCAGGAGCCGCGATCCACAGCAAACCAAGCGCCATTAGCTCAATTGGCAGAGCAGCTGACTCTTAATCAGCGGGTTCGGGGTTCGAGTCCCTGATGGCGCACAACAGACCGCATCCCGGCAGTTATCACAACTGCCGGGATGCGGTCTTTCTACGTCTGGTGCCGCCCGTCGGGCAACGGTCACGGTCTCGTTATCGAACGGCCATGGATTTCGGCACTGATGTCACTCGGACACCAATTCGGACAGCTTCGAGCTGCGCAAACGCTCGCGAAACCCGATTCGGGCAATCTTTTTCTGTGACGCCCGCCACTGCGGTAACGGGGGCAAACCCCCTGCATACATAACGATTCCGCAACCCCCGCGGGAACCGACCAAGATCGGCATCGTTTGCCGTTCAGGTCTCGTTCACCTTGCGTTCACTTACCGTGACCATTCTGCAATCAGGTCACAAACGGACCTGCGGTTTGGTTAGAGCGGGAGTACCCAACTTCCGGAAGTTCCAAACAGCGCGTGGTCTCCCCGCAGCCAGCTGTGGAGCACCGTGCGACGCGATGGACAGCCCTCGAGCGTCCCACTCCCTGACAGCGTCGCACCTTCCCCATACAGACAGAAACAACACATCGCCTGACCGGCGTGCGCCGCTGCGTGCGCTGCCGCGATCCACCGTACTCCACACCGGGCCGGTGCTCGCCAGACAGAGATGAAGGAACAGAACAGCAATGCTCAACAAAGACAAGCTCAGCACCGTTATCGGCCGTCGTTCGCGTCGTGAGGCGTTCACCGTGGCGGTCGCCGCGGTCGGCCTGGTCGCCGTGGCCGCGTCCTCCGCCGTCTCCTTCGCCGACGACAGCGTTCCCGAGCGTGCTGCGATGGTCGTCGAGCAGGCGGAGAACATCCCCGCCGCCGCGGCCCCGGCCGTGCAGGCCGCCCCCGCCCCGGCTCCCGAGGCCGCTCCGGCGCCCGCCCCCGAGGCCGCTCCGGCCCCGATGCCGGAACCGGCACCCAAGACCTACGAGAACAACCTCGACGGCTGGATCCGTGAGGCCCTCGACATCATGGCCGCCAAGGGCATCCCCGGCAGCTACGAGGGCATCCACCGCAACATCATGCGCGAGTCGACGGGTAACCCCCAGGCGATCAACCTGTGGGACATCAACGCGATCAACGGCATCCCCTCCAAGGGCCTGCTCCAGGTGATCGACCCCACCTTCGCCGCGTACCACGTCGAGGGCACCCCGTTCGATGTCTGGAACCCGGTCTCCAACATCGTCGCGGCCTGCAACTACGCGGCCTCGCGCTACGGCTCGATGGACAACGTCAACAGCGCGTACTGACAGCCGCTGACGCACACAACGCCCGTGCCCCGGTCGACGATGACCGGGGCACGGGCGTTCGTCGTAGAATCGCCGACGTGCCAGACAGCGCCGATCAGGCACCCGATCACGCGCATTCCGACGCGGCCAACGCCGGCCGCGTCGCCAAGGCCCGCCGGCTGGCCGCCTATCTGTGGTCGCGCGATATCCGCAGCGCCGAACTGACCACCCTCGACGCCGCCACCCTGCGCAAGCTCGCCCGCGCCGCGCGGACCAACCCGCCGAGCACCGGCGAGACCTGGCGGGTGGTCGCCGATCTGCTCGACCAGAAGGACGCCTGGGCCGCCCGCAACCCCGGCCACCCGGCGGCGGTGCGCGCGCACGCCGACGAGAAGCTGCTGTGGGTCAAACCGCCCGTGCGGCCCTGGTCGGCCGGGGACTAGGCCAGGAAGTCGATCAGCACGCGGTTCACCTCGTCCGGGCGCTCGAGGTAGCCGTAGTGCCCGCACCGTTCGATCTCGGTGTAGGTGGCACCCGGGATGGCCTCGGCGACCTCGCGACCGAAGCGCGGCGGCACCATCTGATCGTCGGCGAATCCGACCACCAGGCTCGGCACGGTGATCGCGCGGTAGGCCGCGCGACGGTCCTGCGAGCGGTCCATACCCGCCTGCGCGCGGGTGCCCGCGGTGGCCTTGCCCGCGGTGAACTCGAAGATGTCGAGCCACTCCTGGGCCTTGGCCGGGTCGGCCAGGGTGTGCGGGGACAGGTTCAGCATGGCCTTGACCGCGGCCGCGTACTCCGGCGGCAACTGGATGCCCTTGTCGTAGAGCGCCTGCTCGCCCCGGCTCAGCGTGCTGGTCACCGGATGCGGGCGGGCGGTGGCGGCGAAGAGCACCGCCTTGCCCAGCAGCTCGGGCCGCGCCAGCGCGAGCTCGGCGACCACGCGCGAGCCCATCGAGGTGCCAACGACGTGCGCGGGCGCGCCGAGATGCTCGATGAGCGCGGCGGTGTCGCCGACGAGATCGGCCATGGTGATGCCCGACGCCGATTCCGACGACGGCGCGATCCCGCGGTTGTCCATGGTCGCCACCCGGAATCCGGCCGCGACCAGGGCGGGGACCTGGTAACTGCGCCAGACGCGACCGGGGCTGCCGCTGCCCATCACGAGCAGGACCAGCGGGCCCGACCCGGTGACGTCGTAGTTGAGCTGGATGCCGTTGAGCGAGGCGATGGGCATATCTCTCCTGTTAGCCTGTTTGCTAAAGTTAGAAAACACCTTACCTCCGACGGCAGGACGGGACTCAGCACGGTGCCAGGACTGAGCAGGCCGCTCTATCAGATGAAGGCCGACTTCTTCAAAACCCTCGGCCATCCGGTGCGGATCCGGGTGCTGGAGCTGCTCAGCGAGCGCGAGCACGCCGTCTCGGAGATGCTGCCCGAAGTCGGCGTCGAGGCGGCGAACCTGTCTCAGCAGCTGGCGATCCTGCGCCGCGCGGGGCTGGTGACCGCCCGCCGCGAGGGCCTGTCGGTGACCTACGAGCTCACCTCGCCCCGGGTCAAAGAGCTGCTGACCGTGGCTCGCGCCATCCTGACCGGTGTCGTCGCCGGTCAGGCCGAACTACTCGACAATCCCCCCGAGACCACCGTCGCCTGATCCGGCATCCGCCGAACCGGATCGACCCGTTCCCACTGATTGCGTATTTTCTAAACTAGACACCTAGCAAGGTGAGAAGGAGAACAATCGTGACCGCGAGCTCCGTGCCTGCGACGGTCCCCACCGCGCATCCGGCCGTCCTGCGCTGGGTCGACGAGATCGCCGCGCTGACCACGCCCGACCGGGTGGTCTGGTGCGACGGGTCCCCCGCCGAGTGGGATCGCCTGACCACCGAACTCGTCGACAAGGGCACCTTCGTGCGCCTCGACGCCAAGCCCAACTCCTTCTGGTGCGTCTCCGATCCCGAGGACGTCGCCCGCGTCGAGGACCGCACCTTCATCTGCTCCGAAGACCCCGCCGACGCGGGCCCCACCAACAACTGGGTCGACCCCGTCGACATGCGCACCGTGCTCACCGAGCACTACCGCGGCGCCATGACCGGCCGCACCATGTACGTGATCGCGTTCTGCATGGGCCCACTCGACGCCGCCGAACCGAAGTTCGGCGTGCAGATCACCGACTCGGCGTACGTGGCCGTCTCGATGCAGATCATGACCCGCTCGGGCACGCCGGTCTGGGAAAAGCTCGGCGGCGACACCGAATTCGTGCGGTGCCTGCACTCGGTCGGCGCTCCGCTGGCCGCGGGGCAGGCCGATGTGCCGTGGCCGTGCGACCACACCAAATACATCGCGCACTTCCCCGAATCGCGCACCATCTGGAGCTACGGGTCCGGCTACGGCGGCAACGCGCTGCTGGGCAAGAAGTGCTTCGCGCTGCGCATCGCCTCGGTTCTCGGCCGCGACGAGGGCTGGCTGGCCGAGCACATGCTCATCCTGAAACTGACCTCGCCGCAGGGCAAGACGCACTATGTGGCGGCGGCGTTCCCGTCCTCGTGCGGCAAGACCAACCTGGCCATGCTGGAACCGGCGCTGCCCGGCTGGCGGGCCGAGACCATCGGTGACGACATCGCCTGGCTGCGTTTCGGCGCCGACGGCAGGCTCTACGCGGTGAACCCCGAGGCCGGTTTCTTCGGCGTCGCGCCGGGCACCGGCGAGCGCACCAATCCCAACGCGATCGCCACCATCGACCGCGGCAATTCGATCTTCACCAACACCGCGCTCACCGACCAGGGCGACGTCTGGTGGGAGGGCCTGACGAAGCAGCCGCCCGCACATCTGACCGACTGGCGCGGCAACGACTGGACCCCCGCATCGGAAACACCGGCGGCGCATCCGAATTCGCGCTACTGCACCCCGATCGAGCAGTGCCCCTCGGTGGCGCCGGAGTGGAACGACCCGACCGGGGTGCCGATCTCGGCGATCTTCTTCGGCGGTCGCCGGGCGAGCACGGTGCCGCTGGTCGCCGAGACCTTCGACTGGGCACACGGGGTGTTCACGGCCTCGGTGCTGTCCTCGGAGACCACCGCCGCGGCGGCGGGCGCGGTCGGGGTGGTGCGCCGCGATCCGATGGCGATGCTGCCGTTCCTCGGCTATCACGTCGGCGACTACTTCGCGCACTGGCTGAAGCTGGGCGCGGCCGCCGATCCGGCGAAGCTGCCGAAGATCTTCCAGGTCAACTGGTTCCGGCGCGATGCCGAGGGCACCTTCCTGTGGCCCGGCTTCGGCGACAACGTCCGCGTGCTGAAGTGGGCGCTCGAACGTCTCGACGGCGGCGCCGAGGCGCGGTGGACGCCGATCGGCTACGTCCCCACCGCCGAGGCCCTGGACCTGTCCGGGCTGAACGAGACCGATCGTGCCCTGGTCGAGCGGGCCCTGGCCGTCGACACCGAGGAATGGGTCGCCGAGACCCGCTCCATCGACGAATGGTTCGCCGGTATCGGCGGCAACCGGCTACCCGACCAGCTGCGCGAGCAGCTCGCCGCGCTGAAGTTGCGTCTGCTCGGCAACCGCTGACCATGCGGGCCCTGCTGCCGACCTGGTCGGCATGGCAGCCCGCCTTCCGGGCACCGGGCTCGGATCTGATGTCGGGGCTGATCGTGGCGCTGGTGGCTCTGCCGCTGGCGCTGGGATTCGGCATCAGTTCCGGGCTCGGCGCCGCCGCCGGGCTGGCGACGGCGATCGTGGCCGGTGCGCTGGCCGCGGTCTTCGGTGGCTCGCGCTTCCAGGTCTCCGGACCGACCGGCGCGATGACCGTGGTGCTGGTGCCGATCGTGGCCGAGCACGGCGCGTCCGGCGTGCTGACCGTGGGTTTGATGGCCGGGGTGCTGCTGGTCGGTCTGGCCTTCGCCGGGGTCGGCCGGGCGGTGCGGTTCATGCCCGCCCCGGTGATCGAGGGGTTCACCGCGGGGATCGCGGTGGTGATCGCGCTGCAGCAGTTCCCCGGCGCGCTGGGGGTGTCCGGGGCCGAGGGCGAGAAGGTCTGGCAGTCGGCCTTCGACGCGGTGCGCCGCTTCCTCGCCGATCCGCACGCCACCGCGCCGGTGACCGCGCTCGCGGTGGCCCTGGTGATCCTGGTCGGCGGCCGGTACCTGCCGAAGCTGCCGTTCGCCCTGGTCACGGTGGTGCTGGCGACGGTGTGCGCGGGTGTGTTCCACCTGGATCTCGCCCGGATCGGCACGATCCCGGCCGGGTTGCCCGCGCCCTCGCTGGAATTCCTGCGCCTCGACGAACTGACCGCGCTGCTGCTGCCCGCGCTCGCCGTCGCCGCGCTGGCCGCGCTGGAGTCGCTGCTCTCGGCGACCGCCGCCGACGCCATGGCGGTGGGCACCCGCCACGATCCCGATCGCGAACTGTTCGGGCAGGGCCTGGCCAATATCGCGGCGCCGCTGTTCGGTGGCGTGCCCGCGACCGGTGCCATCGCCCGGACCGCGGTGAATGTGCGCTCCGGCGCGCGCACGCCGCTGGCGGCACTCACCCACGCGGCGATCCTGGCCGGGATCGTCTACGGCGCGGCGGGCCTGGTGGCCCACATCCCGATCGCAGCGCTGGCCGGTGTCCTGCTCGCGACCACAGTGCGCATGGTGGAGACCGCGTCCCTGGCCGCCATCGCGCGGGCCTCGCGTGGGGACGCGGTGGTCATGGGGATCACCTTCGTGGTCACCGTCGCCTTCGACCTGGTCACCGCCGTGGTGATCGGGATCGGCTTCGCCCTGGTCCTCGCGGTACGCGCGGTCGCGAAAGAAGCCCGGCTGCACCAGGTCCCGCTCGACGAGTCCGATCATCTCGGCGAGGAACACGCGCTGCTGCGCGACCACATCGTCGCCTACCGCATCGACGGCCCGCTGTTCTTCGCCGCCGCCCACCGCTTCCTGCTGGAATTGGCCGAGGTCACCGACGTGCGGGTGGTGATCCTGCGGATGTCGCGCATCACCGCACTCGACACCACCGGCGCCCTGGTCCTCACCGGCGCCGTCCGCAAACTCGAACACCGCCACATCACGGTCCTGTTCTCCGGCCTGCGCCCAGACCACCACCGCCGCCTGACCGCGATGGGCGCGCTGCCCTCGGGCGGCGAGGACAGCGTCTTCCCCGACACCGGCGCCGCGATCGCCTACGCGCGTCAGCTCATCCCCGCGAGCCGCAAGCACCATTGAGCCGTATCGCAGTGTCTCCCAGCACCGTTGGCCTGGCGGCACCGCCGACCTCCGCGGGCCCTCATTCCGCCGGGCACCACAGGCGAGGTGACGAGCTCCGCCGCCCCGGAGTGGGCTACACGGCCCCTGGGCGGGCCTGGCGGCGAGCGCCGGATCACCGGCCGAGGGTGACCAGCACTGCGCGAGACAGGTCGCCCCCGGTCGTTCAGCTCGCGGCGGCGAAGTAGGCGGTGCGGACCTCGATACTCGCCGGGGGCGGGAAGTCGGGGTTGCCCGAGCCGAGGGGGCCGACCGCTACTTTCCAGGTGGGCGAGGAGGTGTCGACGGCGGTGTCGGCGTTCGACGGTTGCAGGACGACGTCGTGGCCGCCGGAGCAGGAGTAGGCGCCGACCAGTCCGTCGGAGCGGCCGCCCCAGGCGCCGCCGACGCGGATGCGGCACTGGCGGCCGTCGGCGAGTTCGAGTGCCCAGGGTTCGGGGGATTCGGTGCGGCCGATCGGGGCCAGTGGCGGGTCGACGGTGTACTTGCGCAACGTGCGCTCCCAGGGGTCCGAACCGCAGAGCAGGGCGGCCTTGTCCGGGGTCGGCCAGCAGACATCGGCCGAAGCCGCCGACGGGCCGCAGTGGTAGATACCCGCGGTGGTCGCCGAACGGCTGGGGACAGCATCGACGCAGCTCAGAGTGCTCACCGGATCGGGACTGGACAGCGTGAAGCCGTCGCGCGGCTGACCGGCGGCATCGACGGCGACCAGCGTGACGACCGCCGTGGCGGGCCCCGGGGCGGGCATCGGAGCCGGCGTGCCGCCACCGGTCGGTGCGGGTGCGGCAGGGGTACCGCCACCGGTCGGCGCCGGGGCCGGAGTACCCCCACCGGTCGGCGCCGTGATGTCCGGGGCGGGCGTGCGACCACCGGTCGGGCCCGCAGCCGATGACGTGCTCGGCAGGAAGGTCGACCCCGGATAGTCCAGCGGTTTCGATTCCGCGCACCCGGTCAGCACCAGGGCACACGCCGCGCCGATCAAGACCTGTGTTCCGCCGATCCGCATGGCCGCCCCTTCGTCCGAACGCTCGAACCCCGACGTCTGTGCATCGCCGCCGCCCCCGGACTCGTTAACCTGGCGAACAGGTCCGGTCCGCCGCCGCGATCACCTTCGCCGACAACGAGCGCAGCGCCGCGCTCTCCTGCTCGGTCAGCTTGTCCACGAACAGGTCCCGCACCAGCTCCACGTGCTCGGGCGCGGCCCGGCGCAGCACCTCCCGGCCGTGTTCGGTCAGCGAGACGACCACGCCGCGCGCGTCGTCGGCGGCGGGCGTCCGGTCGACCAGCCCGCGCGCGGCCATCCTGGCCAGCTGCTTGGACAGCCGGGACTTGTCCCAGCGCACCTCGGCGACCAGTTCCTTGGCGCGCAGGCAGCCGTTCGGCGCGGCCGAGAGCGGCACCATGAGTTCGTAATCGGCCATCGACAGGCCGTGTTCGCTCAGTCCCGCGCTGAGCGCCCCGTCCAGGCGCTGGCGCATCTTGATGAACGCCTGCCAGGTCTGTTGCTCCGCCTCGGAGAGCCATCTCGTCACGGGAATTATCCTAGAGTGCGTAAGGTTGACATGGAAACCAAGCTACCGTGGATTCACTTCAGGAGGCGTTCCCCATGCCAGCTGTCACCGTCGACGACATCATGGTGCTGCCCCGGCTCCCCCGCCCGGACGTCACCGAGACCCAGCGGCCCGTGCGCCGCATCACCAGCGCGCACCGCCAGCAGGAAGGCGCGGGCTTCGAGGTCACCCGCCCGTTCCCGAGTGTGGATCTGCGCTCGGCCGACCCGTTCATCCTGCTCGACCAGATGGGCCCGGTCGCCTACGAGCCCTACGAGGCCAAGGGCGCGCCCTGGCATCCGCACCGCGGCTTCGAGACGGTGACCTACATGCTCGACGGCATCATGGTCCACCACGACTCGCAGGGCGGCGGTGGCGTCATCGGCGAGGGCGACACCCAGTGGATGACCGCCGGTTCCGGCATGCTGCACGACGAACTGCCCGACGAGAAACTCGTCATCTCCGGCGGCACCTTCCACGGCATCCAGCTGTGGGTGAACCTGCCCCGCGCCAAGAAGTTCGCCACCCCGCGCTACCAGGACCTGCGAGCGGGCGAGCTGACGCTGGTGAGCTCGCACGACGGCGGCGCGCTGGTCCGCATCATCGCGGGCGAGCTCGGCGGCTTCACCGGCCCCGGCTCCACCCAGACCCCCATCGCCTACGCGCACGCCTCGATCAGCCCCGGCGCCCAGCTGGAAACCCCGTGGCCGCAACACTTCACGGCCATGGCGTACGTGCTCGCGGGCAGCGGCACGGTCGGCGCCGACCGCAGGCCGATCGGTCCGGGACAGCTCGTGGTCTTCGGCGCCGGTGACGTGATCAGCCTCACCGCCGACACCGAACAGCACACCACCACCGGCGATCTGGAAGTACTGCTGCTGGGCGGGACTCCGCTGCGGGAACCGGTGGTCCAGTACGGCCCGTTCGTCATGAACACCAAGGAAGAGATCATCCAGGCCATGGAGGACTTCCAGGCCGGTCGCATGGGCACCGTCCCGGCCGAACATCTCACCGGTCGGCGCTTGGGCGAATAACCGACCGCTGGTCGCGGCGATCGGGTGCAGCGGCGCGGTTGACAACGGGCGGCCCCGTCACGATTGTTGACGGGGCCGCCCGCCATCGCACGTGTCCGGGCCCACATCCGAACCGCAGCAGACATAGAGGAATTCATGAACGTTCGCCGGCTCACTGTCAGCCTCGCCGCCGTAGGCCTCGGCCTGCTCGTCACCCCCGTCGCCAACGCCGACGTGGTGTCGGGCTCCGCGGGCACCGGCTCTTCCAGCTTCGACTCCCTGCTCGGTGCCACCGGCTCGGCCAACCTGGTCCAGTCCGGCTCGGCCGGCGGCGCCTTCCGCAGCTGCGACGACGCCATCGCCGCCGGACGCGCCCCCCTGTTCCGCGGCGAGGCGGGCTACTCCCCGCACCTGGACCCGGACGGCGACGGCCTGGCCTGCCCCACGCAGTAATTTTTTGAGGCTGGCGCCTCGAGGTTTTCGGCCCCTTGGGCCTCACTCCCGAGGGGCGATACTCCGGCTTCGCCGTTACGTCTCGCCCCTCGGGAGCGAGGCGGCCGAAAACCCGTGGGGGTCGCCATTACGAAGAACACCCGATGTGGCTAAGTGCCGCATCGGGTGTTCTTTCTTGTTACCGCTTGTTTCTCAGCGGCGGAAGATCTTGATCAGGAGCAGGCCCGCCACGAGGGCGCCCGCGCCGATCACTGTGTATTTGACCTTGGGCTCGTTGAACTTGGCGACCACCATCGCTTTGGTGTCGTCCGCGATCCGCTGCGGATCGGCGCGCACCGCCAGTTCGTCGAGTGTGGTCGCCAACCGGGCGCGCGCGATCTCGATCTCGCGCTCGATCCGGTCGGTGTCGTCCTTGGCCACCGTCACCTCCAGGTAAATGTCTGCTGCTCGCCGACGAGTCTATCCATGCCCCCGACCGGGCCGGTCGGATACCGTGCGGTGGTGACCGACAACCATCGCCTCTCCCCCGGAGACCCCGCCCCCGATTTCACGCTGCCCGACGCCGACGGCAAGGACGTGTCGCTGTCGGACTATCGCGGCCGCAAGGTGATCGTCTACTTCTACCCGGCCGCCAGTACTCCTGGCTGCACCAAGCAGGCCTGCGACTTCCGCGACAACCTCGCCGAGCTCGGCGGCGCGGGCATCGACGTCGTCGGTATCTCCCCCGACAAGCCCGCCAAGCTGGCCAAGTTCCGCGACGCCGAGGGCCTGACCTTCCCGCTGCTGTCGGACCCCGAGCGCGACGTGCTCAAGGAATGGGGCGCGTTCGGCGAGAAGACGATGTACGGCAAGACCGTCACCGGCGTCATCCGCTCGACCTTCCTGGTCGACGAGAAGGGCGTCATCGAGGTGGCCCAGTACAACGTGCGCGCCACCGGCCACGTCGCGAAACTGCGCCGCGACCTGTCGGTGTAGTCAGTCGCCGAATCCGGCGATGTACACCTCGTAACCATCGAGCAAGCGGGCCAGACCGAATTCGAAATCGGCCCGCTCCCAATCGATGTCGTCGTCGTCATCGAACGCGGCGGTGGCGAGGGCGGCCGAGACCGACGGGAAGCGCTGCGGGTCGAGCACCCTGGCCATCACCGTGGCGTAGTCGTCGCCCTCGTCCACCTCCAGGTCGCGCAGGAACCGCCGCTTGCTGACCACGAACATCGACACGTTCATCACCAGCTGCAACTTCACCGGCATCGGCACCGCCGCCCCGGCCAGCACGCCCAGCGCGGTCTCGAGCCAGGCCATATTGTTGGGGCCCATCGGCGGCCGGTACATCGGGATGTCCATCCACCACGGATGCCGCCCGATCCGGTCGAATTCGGCCAGCGCCCACTGCTCGAGCCCCGCCCGCCACGACGTCCCCGGCGCGATGACGGGCGGCTGCCCGACCATCCGGTCCATCAGCAGATCGATCAGTGTGTTCTTGCTGTCGACATAGCGATACAGCGACATGGCGGTGAAGCCGAGCTGCTTGGCGACCCGGCCCATCGACAGCGCCGCGAACCCCTCCGCGTCGGCCACCTCGACGGCCGCGTCCAGGATCTGATCGAGGGTGAGGCCGCGGCGGGGGCCGCGCGCGCCGGACTGCCCGAGCCCCCACATCAGCTCGACCGCCTTGGGTAACGCCGTGTCGCCGGACGTCGTCATCGACTCCTACCTCCTCCGCTCGCCTCGACTCTAGCGGTGGCCACCCTTGCGCTCATCAACTGCTTACTCTATAAACTACGTTTATCACATAAACAGTTTCTCGATCGGAGAACCTCATGCCCTCCCATCCCGTCCCCGCCCTCACCATCAGCGGGTTGCGCAAGTCCTACGGTGATCACGTCGTCCTCGACGATCTGGACCTGACCGTCGCCGCGGGCACCGTCTTCTCCCTGCTCGGCCCGAACGGCGCGGGCAAGACGACCCTGGTCCGCATCCTGGCCACCCTGATCCAGCCCGGCAGCGGGCAGATCGACGTCTTCGGGCACGACGCGGTCACCGAGGCCGACGAGGTCCGGCGGCTGATCGGCGTCACCGGCCAGTACGCCGCCGTCGACGGTGTCCTCACCGGTACCGAAAATCTGCGGCTCGTCGGCAGGCTCCTGCATCTGGACAGGTCCGAGATCCGGCGCCGCACCGCCGATCTGCTCGACCGCTTCGACCTCACCGACGCCGCGGACCGGCCCGTCAACACCTATTCCGGCGGAATGCGCCGCCGCCTCGATCTCGCGATGAGCCTGCTGGGCCGCCCGCGCATGGTCTTCCTGGACGAGCCGACCACCGGGCTCGACCCGCGCAGCCGCCGCGACCTGTGGACCTCGATCCGCGAACTCGCCGCGAGCGGCACGACGATCTTCCTCACCACCCAGTACCTGGAGGAGGCCGACCAGCTCGCCGACCGGATCGCCGTGCTCGACGGCGGACGCATCGTCGCCGACGGCACCGCCGAGGAACTCAAGCGGCTGGTCCCCGGCGGACACCTGCGCCTGCGCTTCGCCGACCCACGGGTGCTCACCGCCGCGGCGTCGGTCGCGGTGGGCGGCCACGCCGACCCCGACCAGCTGACCCTCCAGGTGCCCTCCGACGGCAGCGCCGCGCAGATGAAACACCTGCTCGACCGCTTCGCCGAACTCGGCATCGCCGTCGAACAGCTGACCGTGCACACCCCCGACCTCGACGACGTCTTCTTCGCCCTGACCGGTCAGCCCCGATCGGCGGCCGCCGCATGAACGCCCTGCAAGACTCCGCCACGATGCTCGACCGCAATATCCGGCACACCCTGCGCAGCCCCGACATGATGATCATGACCGTCGCGCTGCCGGTGATCATCCTGCTCATGTTCATCTACGTCTTCGGCGGTGCGATGAGCATGGGCCGCGGCGCCTACGTCGACTACGTGGTGCCCGGAATCATCCTGCTGTGCGCGGGTTTCGGCGCGTCCACCACGGCCGTCGCGCTGTCCACCGACCTCGCCGAAGGCATCATCGACCGGTTCCGGGCCATGGCCATCGCCCGCTCGGCGGTGCTCACCGGGCACGTCGTCGAGAGCGTGCTGCGCAATCTGATCACCTCGGGGCTCGTGATCGGGGTGGCGATGCTGATCGGCTTCCGGCCGACCGCCGATCCGCTGCGCTGGCTCGGGGTTGTCGGGCTGCTCGCCCTGTTCATCTTCGCGCTGTCCTGGCTGGCGGCCGCGCTCGGCCTGCTCGCGCGGAATCCGGAGGCGGCCAACGGTTTCACCTTCGTGTTCATGTTCCTGCCCTACGTGAGCAGCGCGTTCGTACCCACCGAGTCGATGCCGACCTGGCTGCACGGGTTCGCCGAGAACCAGCCGGTGACACCGGTGATCGAGACCATGCGCGGGCTGCTCATGGGCACGCCGATCGGCGACAGCGCCCTGCTCGCCGTGCTCTGGTGCGCGGGCATCGCCCTGGCCGGATATCTCGGCGCCGGTGCGCTGTTCCGCCGCCGTACCCGCGCCTGACGCAGCGAGGGTCCGCGATCGTCGCGGGCCCTCGGTGTGTTCAGTCGGCGGACTGGGACTGTGGTCCCTCCGGGGTGACGGACTGCGCGGGCTGCATGCTCATCGGGATACCGGTGCCGGGCACGGTCGGCGCGGCGGCCGGGATCTGCGGCACCAGCGGCGCCGCGGGCTCGAGCGGCAGCGGGTCCTCCTGCGGCGCGTCACCGTAGAGCTGGGTGGGATAGTCGAGCGGGAACTCGGCGGGGTCGACCAGCTGCGGGTTCGGCGACACCGTCTCGTACTGCGAGGTGTCGGACAGCTCCGGAGCCTGCGGTACCGCGCCGGTCTCCGCCGATCCGGCGTCGACGGTCTGCTGGATGTCGGCGGCCTTCGGCGCTACCGGACCCGCCGGGGCGGCGCCGGGCTCCGAGGACACCGCGGTGTTGTCCACCGCGGTCGGCCCGGTGTTCATCACCGCGTAGGACCCGCCCGCGACGAGTCCACCGGCCAGCACGCTCGCGGCCGCCGCGACCAGCGCGGTCCCCCGCTTGGACCGCGGCGCGACCGCGACCGGCACCTCGGTGGCGTCACCGAGTGCCACCAGCGCCGCTCCCGCGGCCGGCGCGAACGGTGCCAGCCGACACGGCAGCACCGGCACCCCGAACCCTGCGACCGCCTCGCGCACCGCGGGCGCGTCGGCCGAGGAGCCGACCAGCACCACCGCGCCGGGCTTCACCGAGGCGGCGTCGAACTGGTCCCAGGCCGCGGACACGCCCGCGCGCAGGGCATCGGGCGTGGGCGCGCCGGTCTGCGCGTAGGCGGCGAGCACCCGGTGGCGGCCGGGGTCGACCAGGGTCATGGCCTGGTAGCCGGGCACCGCCTCGTAGACCAGCAGATTGTCGAACTCGTCGAGCCAGGTCATCGCGCCGGCCACGAACAGGTGCGCCGATTTCGCCGAGACCAGCGAGGCGGTGTTCCAGTCGCTGGTCGCCAGCCGGGTGACGATCGCGCGCCGCTCGGCCGCGTCGCGGTAACTCACTGCCGCTCCGGCGATCTCGCAGTCGTCGTCGAGTTCGGCGGCGAGCGCGTCGAGCGCGGTGTGCACCGCCGCGGCCACCTCCGCCTTGCCGTCGCCACCGGCACGCATGGTGCGGCGCAACACCATCCGATCGGTGAGGGTGCCACCGGATTCCGCGAACGCGACCGCGTGCACGGCTCCTCGCTCGGTGCTGACGCCGAGGGTTACCACAGATCCTGCTGCCACAAGTCTTGCCTTCCCCTGCGAAACTGTGTGAATCGGTGCGGACCGGGGCCGCACAGGGCCCGCGCGGATGCACGCACGCTCATCTGATGATTCGTCACCGGTCACGGGCCGGATGGGTGGAATATCACCCGATCGCCGACCCGTTGTTGACACGCTGTCGGTATGCGCGTGTCGGGAACGTCGAGGTACCGCTAGCCTGGATGAGTGGAAGTACACGCGCGGGCCCGGTCCAAGCAGAGCCGTCCGGACCCTGCGCTGGAATTGCAGGACGACCCCCAGGAGCTGATGCCGCGCAAGCGGCCGACCCAGGAGCGCAGCAAGCGCAAGTTCGACGCGCTGTTGCAGTCCTCACGGGAACTGCTGGTCGAGGTGGGTTTCGAGTCGTTCACCTGTGAAGAGGTCGCCCAGCGCGCCGAGGTGCCGATCGGCACCCTCTACCAGTTCTTCGCCAACAAGTACGTGATCGTCTGCGAGCTCAACCGCCAGGACCTGGTCGCGGTGTCGCGGGAGCTGGCCGACTTCCACGGCGAGGTGCCCTCGCTGGACTGGCTGCGCCACATGAACCAGTTCGTCGATCACCTGGCCAACCTGTGGACCACCGATCCCTCGCGGCGCGAGGTGTGGCTGGCGATGCAGTCGACCCCGTCGACCCGGGCCACCGGCGCGCTGCACGAGAAGGAATTCGCCGAGGTGGTCTCGCAGATGCTGCGGCCGCTGACCCCGCGCACCCCGCGCGCCCGGCGCACCATGATGGCCGAGGTGCTGGTGCACGTCGTCTACTCGATGCTGAACTTCTCGGTCCAGGACGAACAGTCCAATGCCGACGCCGTCGCCGAACTCAAGCGGCTCATGGTCGCCTATCTGCTGGTGGCCGAAAAGGAATCGCGCACCGCCACGGAGTGACGGTGCGCGATGGCTAGCGGGTCGTTTCCCGGCCCTCGATCAGATCGGCGAGTTCGCCCGGGTCTTCCAGGACCACCATGGCGGCCGCGGTGTCGCCGTCGTGGGTCAGCGACAGGTGCACCCGCGCGCGAGGCAGGAATTCCGCGGCCAGGCCGTGCAGTTTGATGCTCGGCCTGCCCCAGGCGTCGTTGACGACCTCGATCAGCGGATAGGGGTTGTCCCCGATCTGCGGGCTGCGCGCGAAGCGAGACGATGCCCAGGCTTTGAGCACCGCCTCCTTCGCGGCCCAGCGTGCGGCGAAGCTGCGGGCCGGGTCGGTCTGTTTGCTCTGGCAGTAGCGGCGTTCACCGGCGGTGAAGCTCTCCCTGAGCATCGTCGTGCCCGACCGTTGCAGCTGCTCGGCGAACTCGGAGATGGTCACCAAGTCCAAACCGATTCCGAGAATCGTCACGAAGCGGCAGCCTACGGCGCTTCGCTGGGCTGCGGAGCCGAACCGACCCGGTACACACCTTCCTCGTCGAGGCGGGCCTGCGCCGCGAGCAGCATGTCGGCCTCGCGCTGCCGGATCTGCTGGGCCGGAGTGCCTTCCGCGCCGAGGCGGCGATCCGCGGGCCGCTCGTAGAGCGCCGCGCCACCGCACATCGCCTCGGCGAAGCGCTGCCGTCCGGCGAGCTGACGCGCCTGCGCCCGCTCCTGGTACTCCGCCCGCGCCGCCGGGGCGATGGCGCCCAGGAACGCCTGCGGATGCACCACCGCGAGCAGCCCGGAGACGTGCCCGAAGCCCAGCGAGGTCACCAGACCGGCCTTGAGCGCGAACTTCTCGCCGAAGCGCAGCGGCTCGCGCGCCCACACCAGGTGCGGGTAGGCCTGCATCTTCTCGTCGACGCAGTCCAGGCTCCGGTTCGGCGGCACCACACCGTTTTCCAGCACCTGGCACAGGCCGATGAGCTGGAAGGCCGCCGCACCGCCCTTGGCGTGGCCGGTGAGGCTCTTCTGCGAGACCACGAACAGCGGTGCGCCCTCGCTGCGGCCCAGCGCGCCCGCGAGCCGTTCGTGCAGCTCGGACTCGTTGGGATCGTTGGCGGCGGTGGAGGTGTCGTGCTTGGAGATCACCGCGATGTCGTCGGGGCTCACCCCGAGCTTGCGCAGTTCGGCCGCCAGCCGCGATTCCCGGCCGCCACGACCCGCGCCCAGCGCGCCCAGTCCCGGTGCCGGGATGGAGGTGTGCACGCCGTCGGCGAAGGACTGCGCGAAGGCGAGCACGCCGAGCACCGGCAGGCCCATCTCCACCGCCACGTCACCGCGGGCCAGCAGCACGGTGCCGCCACCCTGCGACTCCACGAACCCGCCGCGGCGGCGGTCGTTGGCGCGGGAGAAGTACCGGTCGCTGATGCCCTTGGCGCGCATGGCCGCCGAGTCGGCGGTGGCCGACATGTCACCGAAGCCGACGATGCCCTCGATGCCCAGATCGTCGTACCCACCGGCGACCACGACCTCGGCCTTGCCGAGCCGGATCTTGTCGACGGCCTCCTCCACCGACACCGCCGCCGTGGCGCACGCCGCGACCGGGTGCACCATGGCGCCGTAGCTGCCCACGTAGGACTGCACCACGTGCGCCAGCGCCACGTTGGGCAGCGCCTCCTGCAGGATGTCGTTCGGGCGCGGCTCGCCGAGCAGGTTGTCGACGTAGAGCGAGCGCATCGAGGACATGCCACCCATGCCGGTGCCCTGGGTGTTGGCCACCAGGCTGGGGTGCACCCAGCTCATCAGTTCCTCGGGGCTGAATCCGGCGCCGACGAACGCGTCCACGGTGCAGACGATGTTCCACAGCGCCACCCGGTCCACCGAGGCGGCCATGTCGGCCGAGACACCCCAGATGGTCGGGTCCCAGCCGGTCGGGATCTGCCCGCCGACCACCCGCGACAGCTTCGCCTTGCGCGGCACGCGGATCTCGGTGCCCGCCTTGCGCGTCACGGTCCAGTCGCCGGAATCGGCGACGGGGGTGATCACGGTGTGCTCGGGGTCGGCGCTGTGGAAGGCGCGGGCCTCGGCCTCGTTGGCGACGGTGAAGCGCAGGTCCTGATCGAGGAAGACCGAGGTGAGCAGCGGGGCCGCGTTGTCGAGCATGGCGCCGTCGTCTTCGTAGCGGCGCACACCGCAGCGTTCGACGACGGTGTCGTGGTAGCGCTCGGCCAGCTCGGCCTCGGGCACGAGATCACCGGATTCGGTGTCGTACCAGCCCGGCTTCGGGTCGTTCTCCCAGCGGATCAGCCCGGTGGTCCAGGCCAGTTCGAGCACACCGGCGGCCGAGAGCTTGTCCTCGACCTCCATCTCGAAGCGGGTCCGCGAGGAGCCGTACGGGCCGAGTTCGGCCGCGCCGACGATGACGACCATCTCGCTGAGCTCGGCGGTCACCTCACCCCATTCCGGCACCGGCAGCGCCGAACTCAGGGTCGGCGGCGCGGGCAGCGCGGCGATGGTGGCGGCGGTGGCCGCCTCCTCCTCGCTCGCCGACGCGGCCTCCTGGGCCTGCTTGGCCAGCGCGGGCAGGTCCAGCTTGACCCGGGCCAGTCCACCGGTGAGGTCGATCTGCTGCGGCCCGGCGGCGGTCACCTGACGGGCCCGCGAGGTGCACCACTTGAGCAGTTCGGCGGCCATCTCGGTGGTCGACCAGGTGTGCACCCCGGCCTTCTCCACGGCTTCGACCATGGGGTCGTTGTGGCCCATCAGCCCGGTGCCGCGCACCCAGCCGATCAGCGCGTGCACCAGGGTCACCCGGTCGGCCCAGGACTTCTCGGCCCGCCACTTGGTGACCACCGCGTCGAGCGCGGCCTTGGACTCGCCGTAGGCGCCGTCGCCGCCGAACAGGCCGCGGTTGGGCGAACCCGGCAGCACCACATGCAGTTTCGCGTCCACGTCGTGGTCGGCGCCGAGGGCCGAGAGGCCACCGATCAGCCGTTCCACCGACCAGAGCAGCACGCGCATCTCCATCTCGGCGCGGGCGCCCGCGTCGTTGAGGTCACCGGCGACGCGCGGTGCCGCGAACGGCAGCAGCAGCGTCGGGGTCATCGCGTCCTTGGTCTTGATCTTGGCGCCGCCCGCGGTGTCGACCTGCTCGGTGCCGATCCAGTCGATCAGCGCGTCGAGGTCGGCATAGGAGGCCATGTTCGCCGGGACCACCCACAGCGCCGCACCGTGGCGGGCGTTGCCGCGGTAGAGCGAGCGGTAGAAGCGCAGGCGCTCGTCGTCCAGGCGCGAGGTGGTGACCACCACGGTCGCGCCGCCGGCGAGCAGCTTGCCGGTGACCGCGGCCGCGATGGAACCCTTGCTGGCTCCGGTGATCACGGCGACGTCGCCGGACCACAGGCCCGGCTCGGAGGTGTCGAGCGCGGCCTCGGCGATCTGACCGTAGACCCCGGCCAGCACCGAGCGGGCCTCGTGCATCGCCCGCTGACGCCACCAGCCGGCCTGCGCGGCCACGGCTTCGCCCGCGCCGACGTAACCGGTGATCGGCAGTTCGGCGGTGGTGGCGTCGTCACCGAGCCACAGGTTCGCCAGGTCCTCGCGCGCGGTGGCCCAGCGGTCGTCGATGAGCACGGCCTTGCGGGCGTCGAACGCGGGCGCGACCAGTCGCGGCCAGTCGGTGCCGAGTTCGGCCGAGACCAGGTCGACGAGGGTGTCGGGGGTGGCCTCCGGCGCGCTGACCTGCTCGCTGAGCCCGAGCTGTTCGAGCACGACCCTGGCCGCGGTGGCGAGCACGCCGTCGCGTCCGGTGATCTGCTCGGTGAACTCGCCGAGCGCGGCCGCGTCGACGGTGCCACCGGCGCCACCACCGGCGGCGGGCAGCGAGACCGCGACCCCGCGCCGGGCGGCCACGGCCTGCACGGCCGCGTCGATGGCGGCGTCGACGGAAGCGGCGTCGCTCAGCGCGCCACCGGCGAGTCCGCCCAGGTCGCCGCCGCGCACGCTGGCGCCCTCGCGGGTGCCGAGCGAGACCTCGGCGGTGACGTGGCTGGCCCAGCCGTCGCCCAGTTCCCAGGTCTTCTTGACCCGGTCGGCGATGGCGGCGGGCCGCTTGCCGGAGGGTCCGAAGACCTTGCGCAGGTGATCGCCGATCGCGTCGGTGAGCACGGTGCCGAAGGGCTTGTAGGTGCGGGCCAGGCGTTCGACGGTGCCCGCGAGCGCGCCCATGTCGGCGTCGGCGGCACCGTCGATGGCGCCCAGCGACAGCTCCGCGCCGAGGTCGACGAGCAGCTGATTGCGCCGCGAGGACACACCGTCGCAGAGGCCCTCGATGGTGTCGACCGGGCCGATCTGGTCCAGCCGCAGCTTGGTCCACAGCGCGATGAGCACGCGGGTGGCATCGGCGGCGGTGAAGGCGATGTCGTCGGGACGCGGCCCGCCGGTGGCGACCGGGGCGGCCGCGGCGACCGGAGCCGCGGCAGGCGCCGCCTCGGCGGCCGGTGTCTCCTCGATCTCCTCGACCGGCGCGGGATCGGTGTCGGTGGCGTAGACGACCGCGGCGTCGCGCTCGACATTGACCACCTCGACCGTCGCCGCCCCGAACGCGGGCAGCTTCAGCGTCTGCGAGGCCAGGTTCGCCACGGTCGGGGTGGCGCCGAGACCGATCTCGACGAACCGCTCCACGCCGAGCCCGCCGTGCGCGGGGTCGCCGAAGAGCAGGTCCTGGGTCTCGATCCAGCGCACCGGGCTGGCGAACTGCCAGGCCAGCAGCTCGATCAGCACCACCCGGCACAGTTCGGCGCCGCGCCGGGCCCAGCTGTCGAAGTCGGCCAGCACGGCGGCCAGCGGCTCCGAGGGCACGAGTTCGGCGATCTCGGTGAGGAATTCGCGGGTGAGCGAGAACGGGCGCGGCACCAGGTTCGGGATGTAGCGCCCGACCAGCACCTGCGGGTCGATCTCGGTCGGCAGCAGCTGCTCGAGCTTGTGCCGGAACTCCGGGACACCGTCGCGCAGCACCGAGGAGTGGAACGGCACGTCGATGCCGGGCACCAGGATGAACGCGCGCTTGCCACCGAATTCCTCGCGGCGCCGGTCGATCTCGGCTTCCAGCGCCTCGAGCCCGGCGACCGTGCCCGCGATGGCGTACTGCGAGCCGCGCAGGTTCAGGTTCACCACCTCGAGGAACTCCCCTGCGGTCCGCCCGACCTCGGCGACGAAGTCGATCACCTCGGCGTCGGGCAGCCCGATCTGCGAGGGCCGGATGGCGGCCATCCGGTAGTCGCTGCGGCCCTGCGCGTCGCGCGGGACCAGTTCGTGCATGGCCGAACCACGCTGGAACACCACCTCGAGCACGGCTTCCAGGGGCAGCACCCCGGCCACGGCGGCGAGCGCGTTGTACTCACCGACCGAGTGCCCGGCCAGCATGGCGCCCTCGACGAAGGCACCCGCCTCACGCAGCTCGGCGACCTGGGCAACACCGAGGGTCGCCATGGCGACCTGGGTGAACTGGGTCAGGTGCAGCACGCCGTCCGGGTGCCGGTGCTCGACGCCGCGGGCCTTGAGGTAGGTCGGGTTGTCGCGCACCACCGCCAGGATCGAGAACCCGAGGGCCGCGCGGGTGTGCGCGTCGGCGCGCTCCCAGACCTTCTTGGCCGCCTTCGAGCGGGTCAGCGCGTCCAGACCCATCCCCTTGCGCTGGATGCCTTGGCCCGGGAAGGCGTAGACGGTCTTCGGGGCGGCGGTGCGCCCGGTCGCGGTCATGACCAGGTCACCGTCGACGCGGCAGGAGACCTCCACGATCTCGCTGCCCGCGTCCACCGCGATCCGCTCCACCCGCACGTCCACGGTCGCGCCGGGACGGACCATGCCAAGGAACCGGGTGGTCCAGGCGGTGAGAGTGCGTGCGGGAACGGAGCTTTCGGGATCCACCGCGACCACCGCGTGCTGGGCGGCGGCCGAGAGCCACATGCCGTGCACGATCGGGCTGCCGAGCCCGGCCAGCTTGGCGGCGGCCTCGGAGGTGTGGATCGGGTTGTGGTCGCCGGAGACGGCGGCGAAGGCGTGCATGGCGCGCGGGGCCGCCATGGTGACGTCGCGACGACGGCGACGCGGGGTGTCGGTGGCCGCGTCGGAGACCGCACCGGCCGCGCGCGGCGGATCGGTGAGCTCGCCCGCGCCGTTGCGTCCCCGAATCGCGAACCGCTCGACCAGCCGGGCCAGCGGCGTGGGCTCGAGCCCCTGATCCAGGATGAGCCCGACCGACACGGCCACCTCGACCACGCGGCCCATATCGGTGTCGACCACCTCGCCGCCCTCGGCCCGCACCACGAGAATGCTGGTCTCGGAGGGCAGTTCGTTCAGCAGCTCGATCTGATGATCCAGGTGCACCAGGTCGAGCATGCCCTCGATCGCCGAGCCACCGGCGGGCGTGCGGGCCGCGCCGAGCACCGCGAACACCGCGGGCCAGCAGGCGCCGACGAGCACATCGGGCGCGGTGCGGCCGAGGGTGCTCAGCGTGGCGGGCAGCCCCGAACCGGTGACGCCCGCGTGGTCGGCCACCAGATCCGGCGTCCAGGCCAGGTTCAGGTGCGCCGCACCGGCTTTCACCTCGGGCAGCGCCTGCCCGGCGGCCACCCCGAGCAGCGCCGACATGGCGGCTTCGGCATCGGCCTCGGTGATCACGGGCGCGCCACCGGAGTACACACTCACCGGCACGGTGATCCGGATGGTCACCGCGTCACGGCTCTGTCCGACTTCGCCCGATCGGGGGCTCTGCGTGGTTACGCGAGCTGCCGCCTCCGAGCCCTGACCGGTCGGGCGGGCAAGCGGCACCGACAGCTCGACATAGCTGAATTCGGTTTCGGGCCCGGTGGTTTCGGTCAGCGTCGCGCCGGTGCGCGGATGCACCGCGCTCCCCTGCTCCACGACCCATTCGGCCAGGTCACCGAGGCGGTGCACCGGGTTGACGGTGGTGCGCCCGGCCCACTGCACGTCGGGCGCGGCCAGCACGGTGTCGATCGGGCCCGCCACCACACCCGCCACGCGACGCGCGTCGACCGGCGCCGGGGTCTGCCCCTCGGCGACCAGCGCCTGCGCGGTGTCGCGCTCGAAGCGGTCGAGCAGCTCACCCACCGGCTCGTCGACGCGGGTGATGCCCGCGACCGCGACGGTGCCCGGGATGATGCACACCTGATCGGCCGAGTAGCGCGGATCGTGGGCCTGCCACAGCGAATCCGAACGCCACCAGCGCCGCACGTCGGCGTCGACCACCGGCACGAAGTTCACCGGCTTGCCCGGCGTCTTGCACAGCGCCACGAAGAACGGCACATCCGCCGGGTGCAGCACGGTCTCGGCGACCGCCGGGTACTGCTTCTCGAGCGCGCACAGCGCCTGCACCGGGTGGTCGAAGTCCGCGTCGTCGGCGAAGAGGGTCTCGATCTCGCCACTGTCGGCCGGGTGCAGCCGGGATTCGGTGCGGCGCATCATCTCCGCGAAACGATCGCGCCAGCTGATGTCGAGCCAGTCCGAGCGGGTGGCGTCGAGCAGGGCCTCGCCGATGTCGCTGCCGCAGTCGAAGGAGATCGGCACCTCGCTCGACACCGCCAGCGAGACATAGCGTTCCAGCCACTGCTGGTAGGTCATGGTGGCCACGTCACCGAAGTACGGCTTGGCGGTGGCGTCGAGCGCGGCGATGATCTCCGCGCGGCGCCGCGCCACGGCCTCGGCGTCGCCGGCGACCTCGTCGAGCAGGCGGCCGGTGCGCGAGGCGGCGTTGTCGATCTCGTGGATGTCGGCGCCGAGCTGGCTGCGGCCCGAGGCCATCCCGCCGCGCGCGGTGCCCGCGCCCACCCACTCCGGCGTGCCGGGGGTGTCGACGAGCAGCTGCTTCACCTCGGGGGCGGTGGTCGCCTCGAGCGTCGCCATGGCGGCGGTGCCGACGAGCACGCCGTCCAGCGGCATCGCCGGGTAGCCGTGCCGGGTGGCCCAGGTGCCGGTGAGATAGTCGGTGGCGCGCTCGGGCGTGCCGATGCCGCCGCCCACGCAGACCACCACATTGGTGTGTTCACGCAGCTCGGCGTAGGTGGCCAGCAGCAGGTCGTCGAGATCTTCCCAGGAGTGGTGCCCGCCGGCCTTGCCGCCTTCGATGTGCATGATCACCGGGTAGTCCGGCACCGCGTCGGCGATGCGCAGCACCGCACGGATCTGGGCGACGGTGCCCGGCTTGAACGCGACATGGCTGATGCCCGCCTCGCCCAGCTCACCGATCAGCGCGACGGCCTCGTCGAGTTCGGGGATGCCCGCGGTGACGATCACGCCGTCCAGCGGTGCGCCCGCCGCCCGCGCCTTCTGCACCAGGCGCTTGCCGCCCAGCTGCAGCTTCCACAGATACGGATCGAGGAACAGCGAGTTGAACTGCACCGCCCGGCCCGGCTGCAGCAGCTTGCGCAGCTCGGTCATCCGGGCGGCGAAGATCTGCTCGGTGACCTGGCCGCCACCGGCCAGCTCGGCCCAGTGCCCCGCATTGGCCGCCGCGGCGACGATCTTCGCGTCGACGGTGGTCGGGGTCATGCCCGCCAGCAGGATCGGCGAACGCCCGGTGAGCCTGGTGAACGCGGTCTCCACGACCACCCGGCCGTTGGGCAGGCGCACCGGCTTCGGCGCGAACGCCGACCACGGGGTGGCGGATTCCGGCGCGGCACCCGGGGTGAGCAGGCTGCGCTGACCGGGGCGGGTGGCGGCGGCGATCACGCCGACGCCGGTGCCCTTGAGCGAACCGCCGGTCACCCGGGAGAGCAGATCGCCGGGGCCCAGTTCCAGAATCCAGCGCGCGCCCGCCGCGACGACGGCGTCGACGGTGCCGACCCAGTCGATCGGGTCGACGAGCACCTGCTGGGCCAGCGCGGCGGCGAACTCGGCGTCGAGCTCGCACTGCCGGGCCCAGCCCGCGACCAGGTCGACGGTCTCGGCCAGCGCCGGGTGATGGAAGGCGACGTCGACCGGCACGTCCTCGAAAACCGGCGCGAACACGGCCCCACCGCGCACCTTCGCCTCGCGCTCGCGGGTCTGCTCCTCGGCGCGCTGCGCGCAACGCGCCCGCACCCGGTCGAGCTGCGCGGGCGCGCCCGAGAGCACCACCCGTCGACGCCCGTTACGAATGGAGAGCACCGCCGCGATCGCGGGGTCGACACCCTCGGCGACCTCGGCGACGATCGCGCGCAGTTCCTCGGGATCGACATTCGACACCGCGACCATGGGCGAGCGCTCACCGACCGGCATCAACCCGCGCCGGCGCGCCACGAGCCCCGCAGCCGCGCCGACCAGCTGGGCGATCGCCAGCAGCTCGGCATCGCGCGCCCCGCCCGCCTCGACCGCCGCGGCCGCGAACAACCCCTGCGAGTGCCCGATCACCGCGACCGGCGCGTTCTCGGCCGGGTCCAGCCCCTGCAGCCGCAGCGCGCGCGCCGCCGCGAGCTGGGTGAGCAGCACGCCCGGCATGGAGACCGCCGCCGAGCGCAACACCGCGGCCGCGGGCGCCGAGGACGGCTCCTCCGGCTCGTCCAGCTCGCTCTCCAGCACCCAGCCCATCGGATCGAAGCCGCTGGGACGCACCACCAGCAACTGCGCGGCGACCGGCTCGATCAGCGTCGCGGCCTCGCGGACCAGCGCGGTCAGCTCGGGCTCGAGCGCACTGTCACGACCGATCTCCTCGAGCTCCGCGAGCCACTGCGCGCCCTGCCCACCGAACGCCAGCGCGTATCCCACTCCGTTGCGCAGCTGTTCCAGCAGCGACACCCGGGCACCCAAGACCTGCCCGGATCCTGTTCCGAGCTCGGCGCTCTCGTTGATCGTCAAGACGCTCGACTTCCTTCTCCTGGCATTCCGCCCACCGACGGCACGCACACGTATCCGGCAGCCCTTCGGGCCTGTTGCGAGCCACGATCGCACAAAATCATGAGGAAAGCCTCACGTTTCCCCCCGCCACAGCAGCTACCGCCGAGTATTTCGGCACGTCCGTACCATTTCAATCTGAAACATGACCCCGCCTCATGTTTGAACCCGCAGGTGAGACCCCACGTCACCATCCGGAAACATGAGCGCCCCTCACATTGAGGTTTACCGAATCGTTATAACCCCAGGTAGTGTTACCCACCGGTACGCCACGCCGCCGCGACGCTTCGCGTAGCCGGTTTTGCCCGGTAGAGTTTGGACGGTCGTACACATCCAAGCGCGAGTGGCGAAATTGGCAGACGCGCCAGATTTAGGTTCTGGTGTCCACGGACGTAGGGGTTCAAGTCCCCTCTCGCGCACAGTTTCCTGGCTTCGAGCCGCCCGGAGCACACCGGGCACCGCCGCGTTCCCGGGCGCGAAAGATCCCGTTGACCGGGAAGTCCCGTATTCGCCTCGGGGAAGTAGCCGCTTCACTCCCACCCATGCGAATCCGATCTCTTCGACTGTCTCTTGCGGTGCTGGCTGCTGCGGCCACTACCGCTACCACCGGCGTCGCGTCCGCCGATATCGACTTCGGCAGCTCCGGCGGCAGCGGCGACATGGTCATCACCCTGGTCCGCCATGCCGAGTCCCTCGGTAACACCTCCGGCTTGATCGACACCAAGGTGCCCGGACCCGACCTGACCGCACGCGGCCGGGCACAGGCAGACAATCTGGCCGTTCAGCTGGCCGGCAAGGACTACGACTGCGCTTTCGCGTCCACCATGGTGCGTACCGAGCAGACCGCGGCGCCGACCGTCGCCGAGCAGGGTCTGAGCCTGGGCATTCAGCCGGGTTTCCGGGAGATCGAGGCGGGCGAATACGAAGGCACCCCGGAGACCGAGGCTCTGTCGGGGTACCTGCAGGCGCCGGTCAAGTGGCTCTCCGGCGACCTGACCGCCCGGATTCCGGGCTCCATCGACGGCAACGAGTTCGACGGCCGCGTCGACCAGGCCCTACTCGATGTCCAGCGCCGAGGCTGCGCCAACCCGGTGATCTTCTCGCACGGCGGCACCATCATGTTCTGGTCGATGATGAACGCAGGCAACGCCGACAAGAACAAGCTCGGCACCGACCCGATGCGCAACGGCGGCCGCGTCGTCCTCCAGGGCAGCCCACAGAAGGGCTGGAGCATCGTCGAGTGGGTCGGCCACCCGGACCTGGGCTGATCCACCCTGCCGCGTGGTCGGTGAGGTCGGTCAGACGGGCGCCTCGGCACCTTGCCGGTGCGCCCGTTCCGCGGCGACTGGCATCGGTTCGTGTCGCAGGTAGGTGCGGGTGAACGATCCCGATCCGTGGGTGAGGGACCGCAGGTCGATGACATACCCGCTCAGTTCGAGTTCGGGGACCTCGGCGCGGATGTGGGTGCGGCCGGTTTCGGCTGGTTCGGTGCCGAGGATGCGGCCGCGGCGGGTGGACAGGTCGCCGAGGACGGCGCCCAGGTGGTCGTCGGGCACGGCGACGCGCACCGCGGCGACCGGTTCGAGCAGCCGGGTGCCCGCCGTCTCGGCCGCGTCGCGCAGGGCCAGGGCGCCCGCGGTCTGGAAGGCGGCGTCGGAGGAGTCGACCGAGTGCGCTTTGCCCTCGACCAGGGTCACCCGCACATCCACCAGCGGACAGCCGGGCGTGACGCCGCGCGCGGCCTGCGCCTTCGCCCCTTTCTCGACCGATCCGATGAACTGGCGCGGCACCACACCCCCGACCACCCGGTCGACGAACTCGAAGCCCGTCCCCTGCGGCAGCGGTTCCATCCGGATCCGGCACACCGCGTACTGCCCGTGCCCGCCGGACTGTTTCACCAGCCTGCCGTTGCCCTCGGCGGCCGCGGACAGGGTCTCGCGCAAGGCCACCCGGAACGGTTCCACGTCCACGCGTACCCCAAACCGCCCGCGCAACCGCTCCAGCGCGACATCCCGGTGCGCCTCCCCCAGACACCACAGCACCAGCTGGTGGGTGTGTTCGTTGTTCTCCAGTCGCAGTGTCGGGTCTTCGGCGACGAGCCGGGTCAGGCTCTGCGAGAGCTTGTCCTCGTCGGCTTTGCCCTGCGCCCGGATCGCCACGGGCAGGAGCGGTTCCGGCAGTTGCCACGGTTCGATCAGCAGGGTCTGTCCCGTGCCCGAGAGCGTGTCGCCGGTTTCCGCGTGGCCGAGCTTGCTCACGAACGCGATATCGCCGGCGACGGCCTCGCCCAGGGTCCGCTGCTGTTTGCCCGACGGCGCGCTGATGCCGCCGACCCGGTCGTCGGCGTCGTGCCCGGGTCCACGGACGTGGACGGTGTCCTCGCTGTGCAGGGTGCCGGAGAAGACCCGCACCAGCGAGATCCGTCCCACGTACTGGTCGGAGGAGGTCCGGATGACCTCGGCGGCGAGTTCGCCGTCCGGATCGCAGCGCAGTGCGGTGGGCGGGGCGCCGTTGCCGCCCGATACGGCCGAGAGCGGGTGTTCGACCGGGGTCGGGAACCCGCCGGTGATCAGTTCGAGCAGTTCGAGTGTGCCGAGGCCCTGTTCCGTGTCCTCGGTCGCCGGGGCCGCGAACAGCACCGGGTGGAAGCTGCCGCGCGCCACGGCGCGTTCCAGGTCGCCGACCAGGGTGTCGAGTTCGACGGACTCGCCGTCGAGGTACCGGTCCATCAGCGTTTCGTCTTCGCTCTCGGCGATGATCGCCTCGATCAGCCGGTCGCGAGCCGGGTCGATTTCGGTGAGCTGTTCGGCGGACGGTTCGGTGCGCTCCCGCGTGCCGCCGCGATAGTCGGCGACCCGGCGTTCGAGCAGTTCCAGGAGTCCGATCGCGGGTCGGTGCCCGTCGGCGCTCTTCGGTCCGTAGACCGGCAGGTGCAGGGGCAGCACGGTGTCGCCCGCCGAGTCGGTCAGCAGCGCCTGACAGGTCTGGACCAGGTCCGCGTACTCGGCCCGGGCCGTGTCCAGGTGCGTCATCACGATCGCCCGCGGCATCCCCACCCGCGCGCATTCGGCCCACAGTTCCCGCGTCGCCCCCGCCACGCCTTCGACGCCGTCGGCGGCCGACACCAGGAACAGCGCCGCGTCCGCCGCTCGCAACCCGGCCCGCAGTTCGCCGACGAAGTCCGGGCATCCCGGCGTATCGATCAGATTGATCTTCACCCCGCCCCACAGCACCGGAACCACCGACACCTGCACGGACCGGTGCTGCCGCCGCTCGACCTCGTCGTAATCCGACAGCGACGTCCCGTCCTCCACCCGGCCGGCCCGGTTCACCGTCCCGGTCGCCAACGCGAGCGCCTCCACCAGCGTCGTCTTCCCCGCACCGCTGCTACCGACCAGCGCCACATTCCGGATGCTCTCCGGCCGCCGCGCCCCGTTCGTCCGCTCCACCATGTCGCACGCTCCCTCGGGTCTAGGGATCCACTCCTTCGAGCTTCCCACCGCAGGTGGGGGCACGTCCACGGTTGTCTCGCGGATCAGGTGTCCCTCGCCGAGCGGATCGCGTCAGGTCCTGCGACGGGACTCGAGGTACTGGCTGATCACGATGACCAGGAAGATCAGGCATCCCACCGCCGCGACGAAGCCGACGACCAGCGAGACCAGACCTTCGTTCTGATTGGCCGATCGCTGCTCGGCGTAGCTGCGCACCTGCACCGAGGAGCCGATCTCCTGGCAGCGGTCGCCGCGGCTCATCTGCTCGTGGCCGCACGACACGGTGGTCTCGGTCAGTTTGTCGAATCCGTTCGCGAGGCCGCCGATCGCGATCGCTACACCAACCAGCAGCCAGTACACAGCCCGCATCGGGCATCCCCCTCACACACACTCCCGCCGATCGCGGGCCGACCGGAGATTAACAGTCGCGCAGGACCCGGCCCGCACCTCTCGGCGAATCAGCCCGGTGCGGACTCGCAGATGTGTTGTACGGCAACACATATCGACCCGCCCGAGCCGAACGCTGACCGAACTCGGTCGACACGGAAAGTCGTCTGATCGGGACCGGTAGGCTGCAGCCCTGTGAGTGATCTCGTGAATCCGGTTGGGGCAGAACGCGAGTCGGCTGAGCGAGAGCTCGCCACGTGGTGGGCGGACAATTGGGGCCGACCCGCGGACCTCGGATCGCTCGCCGACATCCTTCCCGCGCTGCTCCGATCGGACTTCGGCCGTTGGTCGCGGACCGACATGGAAAAGCCGATGACCACCGTCGGGTCGCCCACCGTCACGGATTCCGGGGATCTCCTGGCGGAGGCCGCCGATGCGCGACTCACCGCGATCAGGGCTGACAGCGCCGACGAGAAGTTCGGATTCGGTGAATTCCGCAGTCTGGAACTGACTTTCACCTGTCCGCACGAGCAGCGGGACTCGATGTTCATCGGCGCTCTCAGCGCTTGCGTCGAGCTACTCGAAGCCCCGGACCTGGTGGGTGGCCCGGAGGCCAGGGCCATCTGGCGTCGCGACGGGAGAACCGTCATCCTGTATCGCAGGCTCGACCCGAGCTCGGTGCGGGTGACCATCGAGCCGACGGCGGCCCGCGATGAAGCCGACCACACGGCGTCCTGGCGTGGAACGTGGGAGCCGTACTGCCGCTGGCTGGCGTGGCCGGACGAGTCGCGCCGCTACGACGTCGGAGTCATCGGCGCCAAGGAGCCGACGACGGCCGACCTCGCTCGGTTCGAGTCGGATCTCGATGCCCTGTTCGACTCCTTGAACTGGGACCTCCCCCTCCTGTATCCACATGCGACGTATGTCATTTGGCAGCTGACCATCCCCGATCGCCCGGACTGGCTCGTGCGGGGCTGGTTCTGCGCCTACGCCGCACACCGTCTGGAGATCCGGGAGGAGGGCGAACTACGCGCCCGGATGTATCCCCACGCCCGGAACTCCGGGCTCGAGATCGCCGCCGACACGAAGGCGGCGGTGCGCGCCGGGGGCGTCACCCATCCGGGCCGTCAATTGCGTTTCCGCGCTTGGATGTCACCCACCACCGCGGATCTCCAAGCATTTCGACTGGGTCTGGAGTGGGACGAGCACAGTTGACGGCGGCGGACCCGGGATTCGACATGTCGGCTGGTGCGCGCTCGGCTACCTACAGTGCCGTCTCGTCCGCACTGGCGCGGTGCAGTGACCGCGAGCTGGGCGACCTGCTCGAGACCGCGACGCCATGGGGTTCCGGGATCGGCGGGACTTCGGAACTGCTGGAGGTCGACCGAACCCCGGTCTTCGTGAAACGGCTGCCGCTGACCGATCTGGAGCGGCAGCCGGACAACATCGGGTCCACCGCGAATCTCTTCGGCCTCCCTAGCTTCTTGCACTTCGGTCTCGGAGTCCCCGGCAGCCCGGGGTGGGGAGCGTGGCGGGAACTGGCCGTGCACACCATGACGACGAATTGGTTTCTCGCGCAGGATCATGCGGGCTTTCCCCTGATGTATCACTGGCGGATGTTGCCGCACGCCGGGCCGATGCTGCCCGAGGAACTGGCCGACGTGGACAACGTCGTCGCCTATTGGGGTGGCGGCGCAGCGGTGCGTCACCGGCTCGAGGCGATCCGGGACTCCTCGGCGTGCATCGCTCTGTTCCTCGAGTACATCCCGCAGAACCTGCACGACTGGCTGGACACCCGGGTGAAGGCCGGTGGAGAGACGGCCGTGCGGGCGTGCGCGATGGTGGAAAGGGAGCTACAGGCCGGAGTCTCGTTCATGAACGCCCGCGGGTTGCTGCATTTCGACGCCCACTTCCAGAACATTCTCACCGACGGTGAGCGGCTGTTCTTCACCGATAACGGACTCGCGATCTCCTCCGGGTTCGACCTGTCGACCGAGGAGTCCGGCTTCTTCACGGCACACCGGTCCTACGACCACGCCTACACCCGAACCCACCTGGTCCAGTGGCTCGCCACCGCGCTGTACGGGTACGGGCGCGACGACCGCGTCGCGTTCGTGCGCGCCTGCGCCCGAGGGGAACCGCCGCCGGATATTCCGGCGCCGATCGCCGCGATCCTCCTCCGCCACGCCCCGATCGCCGCGGTGATGACCGACTACTACCGCGAGTTCCGTTTCGAGAGCAGACAGACCCCGTATCCCCTGGCGGCGATCCGCAGAACCGGCTTGCCGGACAGCTGATTCTCGTTGTAGCCCCGACAACTCAATTGCCGCGGGAACCGCTTGCGGAGCAGGCTGATCCGGTGCAGGTCGACAACTCCGGACATCACATCTACAAATCGCCCTTCGGGCCGCCGCGGGTCTATCGCGAGCTCGAGTGGCCGCGCGCGCCGCATGTCCTTCCGGTGGATCGCGAGCGGGACGCGGCGCGGCATGCGGTGGCGGCGATCCTGGAGTTGTCGCGCGATCTGTTCCTTCCGCTGGAGTTCGGGATGTTCCGGTGCGTGACACACGATGACGATGGCGCGTGGATCACCAGCAGACCCGAGAACAACGACTACTGGTACCTGAACACACCGGACAGGGAACCGGAGCCGATCTGCGCGGACGCGGTGGTCATCGACGTCGAGACCGTCGACGCGTCGACCATGACGACGATGGTCGACGATCAGCTGACGGAATTCGACGAGGGGTCCACGCGCCGATGGTCCGGCTGGAGCGAGATCCACGTCTACGACACGCTCGCCCGGCTGCCCGACTCCTTGGCACCGACCGGCGATGCGTTCATCGTCGACGACTTCGACAACAACTGCCGCGACCTGCGCGTTTCTGTGCAACGGCGAGACGGAGGAGCATGGGTCGGCAAACCTGACCCCGGATTCTGGACGCCGATCTCGGTCGTCGCCGTGCGGGACGGGCTGGTGTCCGGCATCACCGACGACGAAGGCCACTACACGACCATTTCGCTGTCGATCGACGTCATGTGGTCGGTGTGGTGGCGGGAGGGTTCGCCCGGCCGTGGCGTGCTCGACGCCGCGATGGACCGTCTCCACCAGCTCGGCTGGACACCCGATCCCGAATGACGGGGCCGGTCCCTCGGCGGCAGCTCACCGACGGGCGGCGTAGTCGGGGAAGCGTTGTCGCAGGGCGCGGTCGAAGGCTTTGATCTGGGCGCGGGTGTCGGCGAAGCGGAGCCATCCGCGCCATCGGTACCAGCGCATCGACGCGCGCGCTTGCTCGGTGCGGCCGTTCAGCAGGTCCAGCACGACGACCGCGTGTAAGAGGTCGGCGGTGCCTCGGTGGCGCGCTCGGGCGGTGAGGCGGGCCGGGTCCGCTCGGGTGCGTAGCCATTCCGCGGCCGGGTCGCCGGTTGCCGTGGCGACGAAGGCGGCGGGCTCGAAGCCGCCACCATCGGCCCATGTGGTGGTGGCGAAAAGCGCCAGGCGCACGGTGTCGAGACGGCCCTGGAGTGCGTCAGGCGCCGGGGAGCCGCCCCACACTTCGGCAGGCATGGTGGCCAGTACCTGTCCGACCTCCGGAGCAACTAGTTCGAGATCACCGTCGACCAGTATCCGGCCGTAGTCGTGGAACGGCCGGTCCGCGACCACGTACGCGCGCGCACTCCGGGGAGCGCGGTGTCGGCGGCGAAATCGGTCGGCCCGGCGCCGTCCGGCGGTGAGACGCGAACGAACCCGGCCGCGTCCAGCCCCGCTGCCACCACGTCCAGGGCATCGCCGAAATCCGGTGGTGTGCCGTCGGAGACGAGACCTTCGAAAGCTGGTTCGTCTCTGTCTGTTTCCGCCATCCGGCAGTACAGATAGCCGGTGAGTTCCTCGGCCATGTCCACCGGGATCTGCCATAAGTCTCCGGTCGGCCACAGTCGTTCGCAGATCGCCGGGAAGCCCGGGGGAAGGTCGCCTTCGCCCTCGGCCATCGCGCCGGTCGACTCGGGATCGTAGGTGATCGACCAGGTCTGGCGGCCGTCCGACCATCCGGTGGCTTTGCTCCACGCGACATTCTCGAGCAGCGAACACGTGACCAGGTCACACCCGCGCGAGAGCCGCGGGAGATCGGTTGCCGCCAAGAGTTCCTGACTGTCGTGTCCCTGCGCGATGAGCAACCACCCACCCGGCAGCATTGCCGCCGAGCAGGTTCCGATGTCCGGAAACTCCGAGCGTTCCCCGGTGGGCCGCAGTCCCATCTCCGCGAAGACCATCTCTGCGGACTTCCCCCGCACCGCGATCCAATTCTCTTTGGCCCCCATGCCTGCCCGCACGTCCTCTCGTCGCGGGCAGATTACCGAGCGGCACCGACAAACCCCGCCGCTGTCGCGACCCGGTCCCGCACTGGCCGCCCGTGTTGGGAATCGGTCATCGCGATACCCGCACGACGGCCGGCCTCGCCACACCCGCCGGGTATCCCACCCGCGTCAGCAGGGCCGAACGGGGACTCCTGGGCGGGACAGCGACTTCCTCCGCGGATACATGCGGCGACAGCTCGGCGTCCGCGGGGCTCGGCGTGCCGCGACTACGCTGCCACGCGACGACGAACAGTGCCGCGGCGACAGCGAGGGTCACCGCCACGGCGAGGATCGCCAGCGTCAGCGAAGCACCGACGGCGGTGCCGTCCTCGGTGGCGCCACTGCGCTGGATCAGGATCGCGGCGGTCAGCGGGCCGAGCATCCCGGCACCGGCCGCGGTGAGCAGCATCGCTCCGGTCACCAGCTCCACCACGCCCAGAGGCCGCCGTGACCGCACCCGAACGGCGTGCTGGCATCTCCCTGGCGAATGAAACGATCCCACTTCGTCCATCTCCGACCCCTTCCGCATCCGTGCTGATCAACGCATCCGAAACCGGTAAGTAGACGGTAAGTCACAGACATGGGCGAGCGGTCGACCTGACATCGAACAGAGACCGAAACTGTCACCAGCAATCAACCAGCGACCACATGTGCCGCGCATCGGGAGTCCTGCGGAGAGCGGCGACACCGCACCGGGCCCCCGGCTGAGCCCGGCGCCCTCGGCCGTTATGCTCCGATGGGGGCGATCGCGCGGTTACCCCGCGGCGCGGCCGGTGAAGTCGAAGGATCCGCCGTCGATGCCCCAGGAGATGATGCGTTCGGGGTGGATGCGGATGATCGTGCGTTCCTGCGGTGGGAACGGGGGCTCTTCGTCGTCGAGGGTTACGGCGGTGCCGCGGATCTCGATGCCGCGGATCACGTAGGGGTCCAGGGAGAGCTGCTGGTCGATGACGAACGAGACGCGGCTGCCCGCTGCGACATTGCGGAACTTGAGGCTGGCGCGCATCCGCATGCCGCCGATGTCGACGGTGCCGTCGGCGTTGACCCGGTAGTTGGTCGGGTTGTTCTGCACGATCCCGTCGGGCGACACCGTGGCCAGGCGGCCGATTCCGGCCTCGGCGAGGAACTGCTACTCCTTGGCAGTGAAGGTCATGTCGAGTACTCCTCGGAGAGATGTCGGGGCGGGGATCAGAACAGGATGAGCGCGACGCAGAGTCCAGCGAGGGCGATGAACTGGAGGGCGACGCGGTATTTCAGGATGCTGTCCCACTTGTCCTGCAGCGCACGGGCATCCGGTGGGATGATGCCGCTCTGCGCGGCGGCGGTCTGCCGGGTGTTGATCGGCTTGGCCACGCGCACATAGAAAGCGAGCCAGGTGAGCAGCGCCGCCACCGCGATCCCCGCCGCCACGGCCGCGCCGATCTGCCCGGCCACCAGCGCGATCACCACGGTGAGCACCGCGGCGACCACGCCGCCCGCACCGACCACCGGCATCCGCTTGTCGCCGTAGTAGTGCCCCCACCCCGCACTCAGGGTGACGGTCGCGTCGTCGAGCTTGCGATAGACGGACCGGGTGATCACGGCCCCGCAGACATCGGTGCCGTAGACGACGGCATTGGCGAGAACAGCGGCGACGGCGACGATCTGGCCGGTGACGATGAGCATTTCGGTTTCCCTTCTCCGAATTCTAGCGTCGCTAGAAGCTAGAGCAAAGGTAACACTCGTTCGTCATCATGTCTAGCGCTGCTAGATTTCCGATCGGCGATCGTTCACACGGCTACGCTGGGCCCGTCGCCGGAGGATCGCCGTGCGGCGATACGCACCACGAGGGCGCCGACCAGGATCGCGACAGGGATTGCGTACCAGGGGTTTCCGGGGATGCGGCTGGCGTTGATGTAGACGAAGAGGAACCAGATGAGCCAGGTGCCCGCGCCGACGACGGAGTGCCAGCGGTCCGTGCGGAACCAGGATGTGACCCGGTCGAACGATGTCGCGACGAGGAACACGATGGCGAGGTAGCCCAGGCCGCCGACGATGATCGACAGGGCGGAGGCCAGGGTCCAGAAGGTGGGCGAGTCGGTGGTGGCGAGGGCGATGATCGCGGCGAGGTGGATGCCGTGTGACATGGCGAAGGACAGGCCCAGGTAGCGACGGTTTCGCACCAGCCAGCGTGTCGGCTCGGCGGGCCGCAGCGTGTGCAGCGCGAGGGCCAGGAAGGCGGACAGGAACAGGACCAGGGAGGTTCTGGCGGTTGAGCGGATGAGCAGCCGGTAGCCGTCGGTGTCCCAGCCCGCGACGGTCAGGACCACCAGGGTCATCACCCCCAGCAGGGCCGTGATCGTGGTGAAGACGGGCCAACCATCGAAGCGGCTGCTTCCGATCGGCTCCGCGCCGTCCACCGGCTGTCCGCTGAGATTCCGCCCCGACATGACCATCACACACCCCCGTGCCGCTCGGCTCGCGGAGTGCGGGACGAGCAGTCCGAGCGTACTACTGGACGCCCAATTCCTCGTGCTCGCACCATGTTCCGTCGGTCACGCGGAGTTTCCGCGCAGCCGTTCAGTCCGGTTTGCGGGTGGTGATGTGGGTGAGGGCGCACCGCCAGTGGTCGCCGGTGCGGAGGAAGACGTCGGTGGTCCATTCGTCGGCGTCGAAGCGTCGGCCCTGGAAGTGGGCGGTGTTGGTGACGCGGGTGGTCAGCAGGGCCGTGTCGCCGTGGTGGCGGATGTGGGGTTCGCCGACGCGTTGCATCGCGGAGTGGGTGAGGGCGCCGGAGCGGACCAGGTCGAGGAAGCGGGCGGCGGGGGTGATGCCGGTTTCGGAGACGATGATCCAGTCGTCGGTCATGAAGGTGGCGATGGCGTCGGCGTCGTTGGCGACGATGGCGGTCTGCCAGTCGTCGAGGACTGTCAGCAGGGCGGTGTCGGTGGAGGTCGTCATAGGCCCACGCTAGGAGCGGTGGTGAGGCCGGGGCTTGGACGAATGGAACAGCGGCGGAGTGTCATAGCCGATCACCGCCGGGGCGAAACAGATCACACCCGGGTAGCGCCGGGCGATCGGGTGGCGATGAGCCAGGCGACAGACCGGACTGCGGAAGGACTGGACATGGCTGGACGACATCGCGCGGTGAGCAAGCAGCGCAAGGCCCTGCGGGGGCTGCCCGCGGCGGTGGCCCTGCCCGCGGCGATCGCCTTCGGCGTCGGTCCGGGAGTGGCGCAGGCCGCGCAGACGGTCACCGACGCCGACCTGCCGGACATCACGGCCGCGCAAGAGTCGCGGTACGCCGCCGGGCCGCACTCCTCGGTCGACGCCCAGCAGTTCGACGCGGCAGTACCGCAGTACGGCGGTGCCGCGCAACAGGATCGGGTCGCGGCACACCCCTCCACCCGGCCCGTCCCGGTCGACGCCGCCACCGAACACCGTGTGGCACAGCTGATCTCCACCACTGACGACTTCACCGCCGACGCGCAGCTCGCGAGCGACGCCGCGCCCGTCGCCGAGCCGGGCATCGCACCACACGCCCAGCCGGTCGTCGCGCCGTACGCCGAACCGGCGGACGGGCCACACGCCCAGCCGGTCGCCGCCGCACACGCACCGGCCGCTGATCCCATCGCCACCGCCGCCCCGATCGCCAGCCCGATCGAGAACGCCACCTACCTCGGCTCCACCGCAGGCCAGGTCATCGGCGGACTCGCGGGCGCCACCGTCGGCGTGCTCGGCGGCACCGCGCTGGCCACGCCGCTGGCCGTGCCGACCGGCGGTTTGGCCGTGCCCGTCGGCGCGGTGGCGGGCGGCATCGTCGGTGGTGTCGCGGGGACCTACGCCGGGTACTACGCCGGTGCCATGATCGGGACCGCGCTCGCGCAGCAGGCGCCGCACCTCATCCCCAACGTCCTGCCCTGAAGCGGCCCGACTCTTCGCCCGGCCTGCTCCTCGCTATACTGCCCCGATTCGAGGTGCTGTCAGGAAAACCGCGACATTAAGAAGAGTTGAATGAAGCTTCTGCCCTTGTTCTTGCGTCAGCCGATGGAGACGGTCTACGAGCGTCGCCTCGCGACGACCCTGGTCGGGCTCCCGCGGCCGCAGCACATCGGGATCATGCTCGACGGCAATCGGCGCTGGGCCCGCGAGGCCGGGCACGACGACGTGCGGGAGGGCTACAAGGCCGGGGGCGCCAAGGTCGTGGAGTTCCTGGAATGGTGCACCGCCGCCGACATCGCGCACGTCACCCTGTTCATGCTCTCCGACGACAATCTCGGCAGGCCGTCCGAGGAGCTCGGGCCGCTGATCGAGATCATCGAGGCGACCGTGCGTGACATCTCCGCGGCGGGCCGCCCGTGGGAGGTGCAGGTGATCGGGTCGCTGGATCTGCTCCCCGGTGACACCGCGCGGGTGCTCAAGGAAGCCGCCGCCGAGACGACCGGGCGCGGCGGCACCAAGGTCGACGTGGCGGTCGGCTACGGCGGCAGACGCGAGATCGTCGACGCGGTCAAGCGCGCGTTCCGCCAGCACATCGGCACGGGCGGCGACCCGCTCGATCTGATCGACAAGTTCGACGTCGACGACATCTCCCGCCACCTCTACTCCCCCGCCGGCGAGAACACCGACTTCATCATCCGCACTTCCGGCGAGCAGCGCCTGTCCGGTTTCCTGCTGTGGCAGTCGGCCTATGCCGAGATGCAGTGGCTGGACTGCTACTGGCCCGCCTTCCGCCGGATCGATTTCCTGCGCGCGCTGCGTTCCTACGCCGGACGGCAGCGCCGCTTCGGCAAGTGAGCCGGGCGCACCTCACCGTGCCCGCGGGCCGGGCGGCGAGCAGTCCTTAACCCGGCGAACTTTGTCGTTCGCACCGGCGAAACACCCGCTCCCTACGTTGTTCAGCGGTCACCGCGACGGTGATCGCTGTCGTAGGAGGCACCGTTGACCTATGTGAAACCGTCGGAGCTGGCGCACGCGCTGATCGACGCGGGTGAGTCGAAGATCTTCATGTCGACCAGGGACACCGTGATCCGCGCGTACATGGCCGGAGCGCTGCTGACCCTGGCCGCCGCGTTCGCGGTGAAGATGACCGTGGACACCGGCCAGCCGATCATCGGCGCGCTGTTGTTCCCGGTGGGCTTCTGCCTGCTGTATCTGCTCGGCTACGACCTGCTGACCGGTGTCTTCGTGCTCACCCCGCTGGCGTATCTGGCCAAGCGGCCGGGCGTGACGCTGCGCGGCATCGCGCGCAACTGGGGGCTGGTGTTCCTGGGTAACTTCGCGGGCGCCTTCACCGTCGCGCTGCTCACCGCGGTGTATGTCACCTACTGCTTCGACACCCCGATCACCGACGCCGCCAACGCCTTCGCGGCCTACGGGCAGAAGCTGTCGCACATCGGTTCGGACCGCACGCTCGGCTACGCCGATCACGGTGTGGCGGGCTGGATCACGGTGTTCGTGCGGGGTGTGCTGTGCAACTGGATGGTGTCGACCGGGGTGGTCGGCGCGTTCCTGGCCAAGGACGTGCTGGGCAAGATCGCGGTGATGTGGTTGCCGATCATGCTGTTCTTCGCCATGGGTTTCGAGCACTCGGTGGTCAACATGTTCCTGTTCCCGGTCGGCATCCTGCTGGGCGCGGACTTCACCTGGGCCGACTACCTGGTCTGGAACGAGCTCCCGACGGTGCTCGGCAATATCGTCGGCGGGCTGTTCTTCACCGGCCTGATGATCTACATGACCCACTACAAGACCGCGCCCAAGCGCGAGGTGGTCGAGGCGGCCTGATCCCCGCCGGAAAGCCCGTGCCCTCCCCGCCGGGGGCACGGGCTTTCGCTGTCTCAGTAGACGTCGCGCACGTAGCGTTTGTCGGTGGCGAGCTTCTTGACGTAGGCGTCGGCGTCGTCCTCGGCCATGTTCCCGTGGTGGGCGACGATCTCGCGCAGGGCGGCATCGACATCCTTGGCCATGCGGGAGGCGTCTCCGCAGACGTAGAAGTGCGCGCCGTCGGCGATCCACTTCCACAGCTGCGCACCGTGTTCACGCATCCGGTCCTGGACGTAGATCTTGGCGCGCTGGTCCCGTGAGAAGGCCAGATCCAGTCGTGAGAGCACGCCGTCGCGCTGGAGCTGTTCGAGTTCGTCGCGGTAGTAGAAGTCGGTGGCCTCGTGCTGTTCGCCGAAGAACAGCCAGTTGGCGGCCTGGTCGCCGCGGGCGCGGCGGTGTTCGAGGAAGCCGACGAACGGTGCGACGCCGGTGCCGGGCCCGATCATGACGGCCGGGACGGTGGGGTCGTCGGGCGGCCGGAAGTGCGGCGCCGACTGCACGTGCAGCACCAGCGGTTGCTCGAGTTCGGCGTCGGCCAGATACGACGAGCACAGCCCGCCACGCGCCCGCCCGGTCACGCTCTCGTAGCGGATCACCGAGACGGTGGTGCACACCCGTGTCGCGTCCACCAGCGGACTCGACGAGATCGAATACAGCCGGGGCTGAAGCCGTTTGAACAGCCCGACCCACTCCTGCGCTTGGGCGGTGAGCGCGAACTCGGCGGCGATATCGGCGGGCTGACGCCCCCACAGCCATTTGGCCAGCTCGCCCTTGTTGTCCGGGCGCAGCAGGGTTTTCACGGTGCGGTCACCGGTGTGGTCGGCGACGAAACGCAGCAGTTCGGTGGTGGTCCTGGTCAGATCGAGATAGCCCTCGAGCGCGATCGACAGCGGCATGGCACCCGCTTTGGGCACCTCCACGGTGGTGGCCGGGTCCATGCCGGTGACGGCGAGGAACTCCCAGACCAGGCCCAGATCATTGGCCGGGCGGACACCGAGCGCGTCGCCGACGTCGTAGGTCAGGTCCGAACCGGACAGGTCGTAGGTGAACTGGCGGACTTCCTTCTGCGCGCCGGGCAGACTCAGCAGCCGGTTGCCGACGAGCCGCCCGGTGGGGGCGTCGCCGCGGACCGCGGTGGTCGCCGATCCCGGTGCGGGGGCGGCGGTTCCGGCGACCGGGGCGAACGCCGTCCCGGCGGGTGCGGGCGGGGCGGCGATCCCGCCTGGTGCGGCGGCGGGCTGCTGCTCGGCCGGACCGGTCGCCGGGGCGGTCAGGGCGGGCAGCAGCTCGGTGAGCCAGGCCGCGGCCGCGTCCTCGTAGTCCGGTTCGCAGTCGACGCGGGCCAGCATGCGCTCGGCACCCAGTTCGGCCAAACGTTCGTCCAGGCGGCGGCCGTGGCCGCAGAAGGCGTCGTAGTTGGAGTCGCCGAAGGCCAGGACAGCGAAACGTGTTCCGGCGAGGGCGGATTCGCCCGCACCGTCGAGCGACTGCCAGAATCCGGCGCCGTTGTCGGGGGCGTCGCCGTCGCCGAAGGTGCTCGACACGACCACCAGGTCGGCGCCCGCGGGTAGGTCAGGCAGGGTGATGCTGTCCATGGCGTGCACAACCGGGGCGTGGCCCGCGGCGGTGATGGACGGGACCGCGGTGTCGGCGACGAAGTCCTCGGCATTGCCGGTCTGCGACGCCCACAGGACCACCACCGGCCGGGCCGCCGACGCGGGGGCCGACGTGGGTGCCGGTGCGGCACCGGCCGACGGTGCGGCGGCGAGGACCGGCAGCAGCTGGGTGAGCCAGCCCTGTGCCGCGTCCTCGTAGTCGGGTTCGCAGTCGACGCGGGCCACCATGCGCTCGGCACCCAGTTCGGCCAAACGTTCGTCCAGGCGGCGGCCGTGGCCGCAGAAGGCGTCGTAGTTGGAGTCGCCGAAGGCCAGGACCGCGAAACGTCGTCCGGCGAGGGCGGATTCGCCCGCGCCGGTCAGCGAGTTCCAGAACGCCGCGCCGTTGTCGGGGGCGTCGCCGTCGCCGAAGGTGCTCGACACGATCACCAGGTCGGCATCGGCGGGGATGTCGGCGACGGTGATGTCGTCCATGGTGCGGACGACGGGTTCGCGGCCACCCGCGCTGATCGCGGCGACGGCCGTGCCGGTGACGAAGTCCTCGGCATTGCCGGTCTGCGAGGCCCACAGCACGAACAGGGGCCGGACCGCGGGCGCGGCCGCGGTCTCCGGCGGTGCAGTGGTGGCCGGGGCGGTGATCACGGGGGCTGCACGCTCCGGGATCGGTTGGTGAGCGCCGAAGACACCCGCGAGCATGCCCTCGACCCAGGCCGCATTGGCCGGGTGCAGCGGATTGCCGGGCGGCAGTACCGGGACCACCGCCGTCTCGTGCCGGGCCACACCAGCCAGGAATCCGGCCAGATAGCCCTGTTCGGTGGCCGAGAGTTCCGGAGTGGCCAGATTGCCGATGCCGAGCAGGTCGGCGGCGGTGTAGACCAGGCTGGGAACCGCCGGTCGCAGGGCGGGCGCCGACCCGCCGATGTCGGCCGGGGGCAGCGCATCGGCCACCGGCTGAGGGTCGGCCGCGCGCGGCTCCTGCGGTTCGATGACGATCGGCGCGGGCACCTTGGCCAGCCGCACCGCGCACACCTTGAACTCCGGCTGCTGGGAGATGGGGTCGATCGCGTCGTTGGTGACGGCGTTGACGGCCTTGTACTCGCCGAACAGGTCGTTCCAGTGGAACGGCGCGAACACATCGCCGACCCGCACCCGGTCGGTGACCACGGCGGGCAGCACCGCCCTGCCGCGCCGGGAGGCGATCTCGAGCCAGTCGCCCTCGGCCACCGACAGCCGGGCGGCGTCGTCGGGATGGATCTCGGCGAAGGGGCCGGGGTTGAGTTTGTTGAGTTTCGCGATGCGGCCGGTCTTGGTGAGGGTGTGCCATTGGTGTTGCACGCGACCGGTGTTGAGCAGGAACGGGTAGTCGTCGTCGGGGAGTTCGGCCGGTTCCAGGTGCGGGCGGGCGAAGAACACCGCGCGGCCGGAGGCGGTCGGGAACCACAGGCGCGGGGTGGTGCCGTCCTCGCGGGTGCGCAGCTCCTGGCTGATGCCGTCGTTGCGATAGCGGATCGGGTTGCGGGCGGGGCCGTCCGGGGCGACCGGCCATTGCAGCGGTTCCGTGCGCAGCCGTTCGTAGGTGGCGCCGCGCAGGTCGTAGCCGGTGCGCGGGTTCCAGAAGCCCTTGATCTCCTCGAAGATCTGCTCGGCGTCGTCGTAGGTGAACGCGTCGGCATAGCCCATGGCGCAGGCGATCCGGGCGATGAGCTGCCAATCCGGCAGGGCGTCACCGGGCGGGTCGATGACCTTCTGCACCAGCGTGAGATTGCGTTCGGAGTTGATCATCACCCCCTCGTGCTCGATCCACAGCGTGCCGGGCAGGATCACGTCGGCGTAGGCATTGGTCTCGGTGTCGGCGAACACGTCCTGGGTGATCACCAGCTCCGCGGCCTCCAGCCCGGCCAGCACGGTCTTGCGATTGGCCACTGTGGCAACGGGATTGGTGCAGATGATCCAGCAGGCCTTGATCTGTCCCTCGGCCATGCGCGCGAACATGTCGATGGTGCCGGTCCCGACCTCGGTGCGCAGGGTGCCCGGCGCGAGGTTCCAGCGGTCCTCGACGAAGGCCCGGTCCGCATCGGAGAACACGGCGCGCTGGCCGGGCAGACCCGGGCCCATGTACCCCATCTCGCGCCCGCCCATGGCATTGGGCTGGCCGGTGAGCGAGAACGGGCCGCTGCCCGGCCGGCAGATCGCCCCGGTCGCCAGGTGCAGGTTGACCAGGGCGTTGGTGTTCCAGGTGCCGTGGGTGGACTGGTTGAGGCCCATCGTCCAGCAGCTCATCCACTCCTTCGCCGTGCCGATCAGCTCGGCGGCCGCGCGCAGATCCTCCACGGCCAGGCCGGTCAGCGCCGAGACCGTGGCGGGGTCGTAGTCGGCGAGGAATTCCGGCAGGCCGTCGTAGCCCTCGGTGAACTCCGCGACGAACTCGCTGTCGACGTGCCCGGCCTCCACCAGCAGGTGCAGCAGGCCGTTGAGCAGAGCCAGATCGGTGCCGGGGGTGATCTGCAGGTAGAGGTCGGCCTTCTCGGCGGTGGCGGTGCGGCGCGGATCGACCACGATCAGCTTCGCGCCCGCCTTGACCCGATCCATCATGCGCAGGAACAGGATCGGGTGGCAGTCGGCCATATTCGCGCCGATGACGAAGAAGACCTCGGCGTGATCGAAGTCCTCGTAGGAACCGGGCGGGCCGTCGGCGCCGAGGGAGAGCTTGTAGCCGCTGCCCGCGCTGGCCATGCACAGCCGCGAGTTCGACTCGATCTGGTTGGTGCCGACGAAACCCTTGGCCAGCTTGTTCGCCAGATACTGGGCTTCCAGGGTCATCTGGCCGGAGACGTAGAACGACACCGCGTCGGGGCCGTGCTCGTCGATGATCGCGCGCAGCCGGGCGGCGGTGTCGGCGATGGCCTTGTCCACGGCGGTGGCGATCGGTTCGGTGCCGCGGGTGGCACGGACCAGGGCGGTGCCGAGCCTGCCCTCGCCTGCCTTCAGCAGGTCGGCGTGGCTGCCGCCCTTGGTGCACAGCCGTCCGCCGTTGGCCGGGTGCGCTTTGTCGCCCGGCGCCTTGCGCACGATCTTGGCGCCGTCGGCGCCGGTGCCGACCTCGAGGGCGATGCCGCAGCCGACGCCGCAGTAGGAGCAGACCGTGCGCACGGTCTCGGTGCCGCTCATCGCGGGAGCAGGATCAGCTCGGCCAGTGTGCCGCGCGCGCTTCCCGGTGGTAGCAGCGCCAGCGCCTGGGCGGTGACCAGGTGGGCCAGGTGCGGGATGCCGACGGCGCCGGTGGCCCGCCACACCCCGCCCTCGACCTGGGTCACCGGGACGATGTCGGTGGTCTGGCCCGGCGGGGAGGACCGGTCGACGAGCCTGCCGCGGATCTTGCCGGGCACCCGGTCGGTCAGCGCGTCGACCACGCAGCGGGTGGTGACCATCAACGCCGTGATCGCCTCGAAGGGGTTGGCGGGCACCACGATCAGGGTGCGGCCGTCGGGCAGCCGCGCGATCAGCTGCTCGCCGCCGGGCCGGATCATCACGCCGTCGACCACGATCTCGGCGCCGACCTCGGTGAGCAGACAGCGCATCTCGTCGAGCGCGCCCACCACGATCACCAGTTCGGCGCCCGCTGGCATGGCGAACCAGGCGCGCAGCAGTTCGCCGTCGGCGATCTGCCAGACCTTGCGGCAGCGGATGTCGCCCGCGGCCAGGAAGCTGGCCACGACCGGGGTCACCGCGTCCTCGCCGCGCGGGCCGGGGGCGAACCGGCTGCCGGTGACCAGCACGTCGGCCGAGACCGGCCCGCGCACGGTGGCGGTGACGATGTCGGCGCTCGACCCCACCGAGACGACCGCGGGGCCGACCCGCGTGCCCGCGGCGGCGAGCACCGTGCCCGCGTGCCACTGTTCGCCGCGCACGCGGGTGTCGTCGCGCAGGGGCGCGTGCGGCGCGCGCATCAGCACGACGCGGCCCGAGACCCGGGAGAACATCACGTCCTCGGCGCGCATGACGGCGGTCGCGCCCATCGGCGTCGGGGTGCCGTGCGCGATGCGCGCCGACTCACCGTCGTTGAGGGCGGCCATGCGCGGATGCACGCGCTCGGGGCGCACGGTCCACCACGGTCCGGGACCGCTGACCGCGTAGCCGTCGAGGGCGGCGGCGTCCATCGGCGGCTCGGCCGCGGTCGCCACCAGCGGGGCGGCCAGGGTCGCGCCGACCGCGTCGGCCAGCACCCTGGTCACCGGGGTGAGCGGCGCGAGGCCGCGGCGCAGGATGCGCGACAGGCTCAGGACCGAGACATAGACAGCCGACGGCACCGCCGGCGCGACCTCCGCAGCACCGGGCACGATCTCGGTCAACCCACCACCTCCAACCATGGAAATATCCTCATTTTCGGTTATTGCCCCACAGTGTCTCCGCAATTGCCGATTGATCACCGAGAACTCACCCGCAGTTACGGAGTGCTGTGCGTTCGCGGTGGACAGCGTCAACCCCCAGGTCAGCGCGACGAACCACCCGGACGCGAGCCGTGGCACGACCCCGGCACAGGCCGATGAGGGATAGATCACCTTGCGGTGCGCGACGCGGATGCGTTCGATTCCCCGGTATGACCGAGTCCTTGTTGTTCTCCTACGGCACCCTGCGTCAACCCGAGGTCCAGCAGGCCGTGTTCGGGCGGTTGCTGCGCGGGCGGGCCGCCGAGATCGCGGGGTTCACGCTGGCCGAGGTGACCATCACCGATCCGGCGGTGATCGCCACCAGCGGGTCGGCGGTGCACCCGGTGCTGGTGCCCGCGGACCCGACGGCGGGCGTGCCGGGAACGGCGTTCGAGGTCGGCGACGACGATCTGGCGGCCGCCGACGCCTACGAGGTCGACGATTACACCCGCGTGCTGCTGCCGCTGCGGTCCGGCGACGAGGCGTGGGTGTACGTGCTGGCGGCCGCCGCGCCGGGCGGGACGGCTCAGGCCGGATAGGTGCGGATCTCGGTCGCCTTGACCGAGGCCCACAGCCGCATACCGCTCTGCACCCGCAGGTCCGCGACCGTGGCGGGGGTGACCTCGGCGAGCACCGCCGGGCTGCCCGCCAGGCGGATGCGGGTCAGATGGGCGTGCTGCTCGACCCCGGCGACGGTGGTCTCCCAGGTGTTGCGCGGACTGCCCACGGGCGGTTCGGGGTACAGGGCGACCGCGCTCGGCGGGAACGCGAGATGGACCGGGCCGGTGGCGGATTCGGGGATCGTGAGCGTTCCGCCCCCGGCCAGCGTCACCGAAGTACCTTCGGCGACACCGCGATACAGGTTCAAGCCGACCAGGTTCGCCACGTAGTCGGTGCGGGGCCGCTGGGCCACCTCGACGGGTGGGCCCTGCTGCACGACACGGCCGTTCTCGATGATGACGAGCCGATCCGCCAGCACCATGGCGTCGAGCGGGTCGTGGGTCACCAGCACGGTGTGGCCGGGGAAGTCGGCGAGGTGGTGGCCGAGTTCGGCGCGCACCTGCAGGCGGGTGCTGGCGTCCAGGGCGGCCAGCGGCTCGTCGAGCAGCAGCAGCGCGGGATCGGTGGCCAGCGCTCGGGCCAGCGCGACCCGCTGGGCCTGTCCGCCCGACAGCGAACGCGGCTTGGCCGAAGCGTGCTGAGCCAGACCGACCCGCTCCAGCCAGCCCGCCGCGCGCTGCCGGGCGAGCTTGCGCGGCATCCCGCGCGCCTGCAATCCGAAGGCCACATTGTCCAGGGCGCTCATGGTCGCGAAGAGCAGATAGTCCTGGAAGACCACACCCGCCGACCGGTGCTCGGCGGGCACGAACCGGGCGGGTGGTTCATCCCAGATCCGCTCGTCGAGCCGCAGGCGGCCACCGGTGAGGGGGGTGAGCCCGGCCAGGGCGCGCAGCGCGGTGGTCTTGCCCGCGCCGTTGGGGCCGAGCAGGGCGACCACCTCGCCCGGTGCCACGGTGAAGGCGAGGTCGAGGGTGAAATCGCCCTGGGCGATACGCAGTTCGGCGTCCAGGCTCACAGCGGTCCTCGAGTCCAGCGGTCGCGCAGGGCGGCCAGCACGGCGACCGAGACCGCGAGCAGCACCAGGCTCAGCACGATCGCGTCGGCGGGGTCGGTCTCCAGGGCGAGGTAGACCGCCAGCGGCATGGTCGTGGTGGTGCCGGGGAAGCTGCCGGCGAAGGTGATGGTGGCGCCGAATTCGCCCAGCGCCCTGGCCCAGCAGAGCACGGCTCCGGCGACGACACCGGGCATCACCGCGGGCAGGGTGACGCGGCGGAAGGTCAGCCAGCGCGAGGCGCCCAGGGTCGCGGCGGCCTCCTCGTAGCGCGGGTCGCTCGCCCGCAGCGCGCCCTCCACCGAGATGACCAGGAACGGCATCGCGACGAACGCCTCGGCCACGATCACCCCGGCGGTGGTGAACGGCAGCGAGAAACCGAACCAGTCGTAGAGATAGCTGCCGACCAGCCCGCGCCTGCCGAGGACGAGCAGCAGCGCCACACCACCGACCACCGGTGGCAGCACCAGCGGCACCGTCACCAGGGCGCGCACGATGCCCAGGCCCGGCACCTCACCGCGGGCCAGCAGCCACGCCAGGGGGATGCCGAGCACGAGACACACCGCCGTGGCCGAGGTGGCGCACACCAGCGACAGTCGCAGCGCCTGCCCGACCTCCGCGCTCATCAGCCGCTCCGGCAGGGTGCGCCACGGCGCCCGCACCAGCAGCCCGATCATCGGCAGGATCAGGAAGGCCAGCGCGCAGACGGCGGGCAGCACCAGGATCAGCGGTCGCCGACCCCGGACCGCCCGCCGCCGCGCGATGCCGGTCACGGGGTGTCGAAACCGGCTTCGGCGAACTCCGCGCGGGCCTTGTCCGAGCCGATGAACTCGACGAAGGCCGCGGCGGCGGCGCTGTTGGGCGCCTTGGCCAGCGGGGCGATCGGATAGTCGTTGACCGCCTTGGTGGACTCGGGGAAGTCGATCCCGTCGACCTTGTCGCCCGCGGCCTGCACATCGGTGCGGTAGACCAGCGCGGCGTCGACCTCACCGAGGGTCACCTTGGTCAGCACCGCCTTCACATCGGACTCGCGGGTGTCGGGCTGCGGGGTGATCCCGGCGGCCTCGAACACGGTCTTGGCCGCGGCGCCGCACGGCACCTGCTCGGCGCACAGCGCGATCTTCTCGTCGGGATTCGCGAAATCGGTCAGGCCGGTGATCTGGCTCGGATTGCCCTTGGGCACGGCGATCTCGAGCCGGTTGCGCACGAAGACCACTGGCGCGGCGGTGATCTCGCCCGCGTCGACCACCTGCTGCATGTTCTTCGGCGCCGCCGAGGCGAACACGTCGGCCGGGGCGCCCTGCTTGATCTGCTCGGCCAGCGCCGAACTGGCCCCGAAGTTGAACACCACCTTCGTGCCGGGATGCGCGGCCTCGAACTGCTTGCCCAGCTCGGTGAAGGTCTCGGTGAGCGAGGCGGCGGCGAACACCGTGACGGTGCCGCCGACCTGATCACCCGCGGGCGCCGCGTCGGTGTCGTTGCCACAGCCGACCGCGGCCACGGCGATCACACCGGCGATCGCCGCCGCGCGAAGTGTGCGAATCATGTTCTACCTCATCAACTTTCCGGGATTTCAACAACAACGTGCGTGGACTTCACCGAAGCGACGGCCACACTGCCGACCTCGAGACCGAGCTCGTCGACGGATTCGCGGCTCATCAGCGACACCAGCCGGAACGGGCCCGCCTGCATCTCCACCTGCGCCATGACGGTGTCCTTGACGACCCGGGTGACGATGCCCTGCATCCGGTTGCGCGCCGAGGTGGCCACGGCGGCACCGGGTGGCACGGCCTCGCGCTCACGCTGCAGGAATTCGGCGAGTTCGCGTCCCTCGACGCCCTTGCGGCCGTTGTCGAGCTGGATCGCCGCGAGCTTGCCCAGGTCGATGTACCGCCGGACGGTGTCATCACTGACACCCATCAGAGTTGCTACTTCGCTGATCCGCAGATTCGACACATCGAGCAGTCTATGTGGCGTAGCTGCGGATCGCCCACGAAGCCCGTCACCCGCCACGAAACCCGACCTCCTCAGCCCCGACCCCTGCGAGCCCGCCGTTTCCACCTCACCGCACTTACGGCAATCCGGAACCGTAGGGAGATCCTGTTGCGCGTGGATCACCCCGACCCACCCCGCGCGTAACAACCACCTCTCCCCCACCAGCTCCCGGTCCGTGAGGTCCGGCGATCCGAAGCCGCGAGTTGCCGTAGGCGCGACCGGCGCCGAGACCGACACCCGCGCTGATCGTCGCGGGATTCCTGCTCGGGGTGTTCACCCCGATCCCGCAGGTCGTCATCCCATTGGCGGTGCTGCTCGGCCCGGATACCGAGCGCGGGCGCATCGTCGGGTACCTCCAGGCCGGGCTGCTGCTGGGAATCGTCTGCTCGCGGGCCTATGCCGGGGCGCTGGCCGAGTGGAGTGGATGGCGCAGCGCGTACTGGTGTTCGCTGGGGATTCTGGTCGCGGTGATGGTGCTGCTCGTGCGGGGCTTGCCGTCGACGTCCGCTACCCGCGTGGGCCGGAGGTTATCCGCGGTTGCTCCGCTCGACGGTGGGGCTGCTGCGTGATCGATCGGTGGCGGGGATCTGCCTGTCCGGTGCCGTGATCGGGGTCGCGTTCGGCGTCTTCTGGAACACGATTCCCTTCGAACTGCAGGCCACGTTCGGGTTCGGGCCCGCGGCGGTGGGGGCGTTCGGGCTCGTCGCGGCGGTGAGCGCGGCGGCCTCGCCGATCGCCGGGCGCCTCGCCGACCGGTACGGGGTGCGTGGCACGCAGACCGCGGTGCTGGCCGCGTTGCTGCTGGGCTGGCTGCTCATCGCGGCACCGCCGCCGTGGCCGGTGGTGGTGGTCGCGGCGATCGTGATCGATGTGGGGTTGTGGTCCAACCAGGTCGTCAACCAGGCCGCGTTGTTCCACGCCGACCCACGCGACCACAGCAAACTCAACACCCTGTACTTCGGTAGCAGGTTCGCGGGGATCAGTGCCGGGTCCGCGTTCGGTACCGCGGTGTGGTCTCAGCTGGGCTGGCATGCGGTCGTCGCCGCTGGCGCCGGGTGCAGTGTGGTGGGTTTGGCCGTTTTCCGGAGATTTGTCCGGTCAGGGTATTGACTCCTGGCAAATCCGGAGCACACTGGATATACACCAGAGCACCGGAAGAGAACCACACGGTAGACAGAGACGTTTGCCCATCGAGTGATTGTTTTTCAGGATCTGGCCCAGGCCCCCGGCAAGCCAGTCGAGTACCGGATTCGCAGCGACGACTGCGATTCATGGATTCGATGGAGACTACCGGGGACTGTTCTGTGTGCACCCTTTCCGTGTCGAGCCGTCAGCCCAGCAGCGCGACGGCACCGCGGATCGTGAACAGGGCGCCGAATCCGAACAGCACGCCCAGCGTCAGTTCCCGGCTGTGCCGCAGCATCCAGGTCTCGACCGCCACCAGGCCACGTTCGGTGCGCTCGCCGCCGATCAGATACGCCCCGATCGGGATCAGGAAGTCGGCCGCGGCCGCGATCAGCAGCACGAGCGTGGCGACCAGCGACGCCCCGATCGAGACGCTCGCGCTGGAGACGATGCTCATGCCCGAGAGCATGATGAACACATTCGGGTTCAGGATGCCCAGGACCAGGCCGATGGCGAAGGCCTTGCGCGGGCCCGCGGTCTCGAGTTCGGTGAGCAGACGCGGCCGGCCGGTCCGGCGGGCGACGGGTTTGCGCAATAGCACCCAGCAGCCACCGGCCAGGAACAGCAACCCCACCATCAGCCCCGCGCTGTGGGAGACCTCGGCGGGGGTGGAGCCGGGATCGGAGGCGCCGCCGAGCACCGCCGACAGCGCGACCAGCAGGTAGACGACCAGGAACCCGCCCCCGAACGCCGAGGCGTTGCGCACCGGGAACTTCGACCGCAGCAACAGCACACAGCCGACCACCGCGCCCGGGGTGATCATCAGCCCGACGATCTCCGGTACCAGCAGGAGCAGCAGTCCGCCCATTGTCAGTCCCTTCCGTGTCCGTGCAGCCGGATCTCGGCGTCGGCGTAGGCCGCCAGCGTGGATTCGCCGAGGGTGTGGGTCGCGGGGAAGAACTCGATCGAGACCCCCTGGCCGGCGAGCAGCTGATCGGTCCACACGGCGCGAATGCGCGGGTCGACACCGCTGAGGTAGAGACGCCCGCCCACCTCGTCGAGGCGGCGCGCGTAGTCGGCGAGCACGTGCAGGAAGGTCGCGCTCACGCTCGTGCGCCCGCGCAGCCGCAGGATGACGATGGGATCGTGGGCCCCGGCCGGGTCGGGTAACCGGGTCTGCAGGGTGCGCGCCCCGGCGTAGAAGAGGCTGCCGTAGACATCCATGATGACGATCTCGTTGTCGGACAGCCGTTTCGGCAGGGTGTCCTCGACCAGCCGGTCGCCCTCCACCCGCAACCGCACCACCTTCAGGTCCATCGCTTCCTGATTGAGTTGCAGCAGCAGCGAGAGCCCCACGCCCACCCCGACCGCGGCGGTCACCGGCAGCAGCAGCGTGGCGACGAAGGTGACCCCGAGCGCGGTGCGCGAGATCGAGCCGCTGCCCCAGATCGCCACCAGCCGGTCGATGTCGAACGCGCCCGCGGCGGCCACGATGAGAATGGCGGCCAGCGTCGGCATGGGGACTTTGCCGACCAGCCCGGTCAGCGCCACCAGGATCACCAGGATCCACAGCCCCGACCACACCGAGCCCCAGCGGGTGCGCGCGCCGGAGGTGACATTGATGGCCGTCTGCCCCAGCGATCCGCCCACCGGCATCCCACGGAACAGTCCCGCCGCGATATTGCCGATGCCCTGCGCGCAGAAGTCGCGGTCGATCCGGGACCGGGAACCATCCGGGTTGGGTGCCGATTCGGCGACACCGGCACCCTGCACCAGCACGATGACGGTCACCGCCAGCGCACCGGCCAGCAGCGACGGCGACAACACGCTCAGGTCGGGCAGGTGCGGCAGCGGGACGCCGGTCGGGATCGCGCCCGCGTCGGCGACGGTGGCGACCTCGTCCCACCCGAACGCCAGGACCACCGCGGTCGGCACCACCAGCGCACCCAGCGAGGCGACGCTGCGCAACCGGCCCCGGCTCAGCACCACCAGCAGCACGATCGCGGCGACCCCGACCAACGCCGAACGCCAGTCGATCCCGCGGGGATGGGTCAGCACGTGCAGCGCCTTCAGCGCCGCCACCGAGCCCTCCGACGGCGCCCCGAGCAGCACCGGCAGCTGCCCGAGCACGATATTGGCCGCGATGCCGAGCAGGAACCCGGTCATCACCGAGTGCGAGACGAACCGGGTGTAGCGGCCCAGCCGCAGCACCGCCGCGACGATCATGGCGATTCCGGCGACCAGGGTGAGCAGCACCAGCGCGGCGGAGCGGTCCTCGGGCGCGATCTCGGTGAGCGTGGAGCCCGCGGCCAGCGCCGACGCGCTGGTGGTGGTGACGACCATCAGCCGCGTACTCGTCCCGAACCCGCCGAAGAACCGGCCCGCCATGCTCGCGTACAGCCCGTGCACCGGATTCACACCCGCGAGCAGACCCGATGCCATGCCGTCGGGCACGCCCGCGATGGCGCCGGGGACGCCGGCGCCGATGTCGGCCTTCGTCATGCGCTGTCCCGCGAAGGGGTTTCGCATCGCAAGCTCCTTCGGCCAGCCGCGGGCCGGGCCGGCCCGGCCCGGCGCAGCGGACTCAGGGCGTCACGATGGCGAAATCCGGATCGGGGACGTCGAGATAGCCGACCAGCTCGGCCAGCTTGCCCGCGTCCCCGGTGACCTTCACGCGGCCGTCGGCGATCATCTGCCGCAGGTCCTGGCCGCCCAGCAGGGCAGCGCGCAGGTCCGCCGCCGTGAGGGCGAAGGTGGCGTCGGGCTCCGGGAGTTCACCGTCGACGTCGAAGTGCACCAGCAGACCGTTGCGGAGCTGGGTGCGGTGCACGGTAGAGGTGTCGGTGATCCGCCAGTCCAGCACGATCGAGGCCGACCAGGCCTTGGGCCCGTCGATACGCAGGGCGATGGCGTCGAAGACCTGCTCCACCGACAGTTCGGCCATGATGTCGGGCGCGGCGGTGGCGGTCGGCGTTCCGACGCTGCCGTGGCGCAGCTCGTAGGCGCCCATCAGGAAGAAGTTGCGCCAGGTGCCGTTCTCGGCGCCGAAACCGAGCTGTTCGAGGGTGTCGGCCTGCAGCGCCTTGGCCTCGGCATTGCCCGGATCGGCGAAGATCACGTAGTTCAGCACCTGGGCGACCCAGCGGAAGTCGCCCTCGGCGTAGGACTTCCGCGCCTTGGCCAGCACCTCCTCGGCACCGCCCATGTACTCGAGGTGACGGCGCGCGCCCTCGGTGGGTGGGTGCTGCCACAGCGTCGAGGGGTTGCCGTCGAACCAGCCCATGTAGCGCTGGTAGATCGCCTTGACATTGTGACTCACCGAGCCGTAGTAGCCGTGCGTCGACCAGGCGTTCTCGATCGCGGGTGGCAGCTGGATGTCCTCGGCGATCTCGATGCCGGTGGCGCCCTTGTTGAGGGCGCGCAGGGTCTGGTCGTGCAGGTAGCCGTAGAGATCGCGCTGCACCGAGAGGAATTCGGTGAGCCGCTCGGTGCCCCAGGTCGGCCAGTGGTGCGAGGCGAACACGACATCGGCGCGCGCGGCGTAGCGGTTGATCGCCTCGGTGAGGTACTTCGCCCACACGTGCGGGTCGCGCACCAGCGCGCCGCGCAGCGTCAGCAGGTTGTGCAGGGTGTGGGTGGCGTTCTCGGCCATGCACAGGGCCCGGCGGGCGGGGAAGTAGAAGTTCATCTCCGAGGGGGCCTCGGTGCCGGGGGTCATCTGGAACTCGACCTGGACGCCGTCGACGGTGACGGTCTGGCCGGTGTGGTCGATGTAGACGGTCGGCGAGATCAGTGTCGGCGTGCCGGTCGAGGTGGTGGGTCCCAGGCCCGCGCCGACCGCGCCGAGCGGGCCACGCGGCAGCGCGGCGCCGTACATGTAGGCCGCGCGCCGGGCCATCGCCGTGCCCGCGTAGACGTTCTCCTCGACGGCGTGCTCGGTGAACCCGACCGGCGCGATGATCGGGCAGTTGCCCGCGTCGACCGTCTCCTGGGTGGTCACGCCCTTCACGCCGCCGAAGTGGTCGATATGGGAGTGCGAGTAGATGACACCGGTGACCGGTCGTTCGCCACGATGCTCGCGGTAGAGGGCCAGTCCGGCGGCGGCGGTCTCGGCGGAGATGAGCGGGTCGATGACGATCACGCCTGTCTCGCCTTCGACGAGGGTCATGTTCGACAGATCGAGCCCGCGGATCTGGTAGATGCCGTCGGTGACCTCGTAGAGCCCCTGCAGCGCGCACAGTTTCGACTGACGCCACAGGCTCGGGTTCACCGTGGGCGGGCAGTCCTCGTCGAGGAAGGCGTACCCGTCGCTGTCCCAGACCACCTCGCCCGCATCGTTCTTCACGATCCCCGGTGTCAGCGCGGCGACGAATCCACGTTCGGCGTCGGCGAAGTCCTGGCTGTCGTCGAACGGCAGCCGCGTCAGCAGGCTGTCGTTGCCCTGTCGGATACTGTCGGTCGCGCTGTTCTGGCCGCTCATCGGTTCCCTTTCCTGGCGACGAAGACTGTGCGGTCCGGCCCGTGGCCGAGACGATCCCCTCCGCAGTATTCGTCGTGGTCGCGGCGCGCACCTCACCCGCGACGGGTGAACTCGGGCGGAGGATTCACCCGATTCGGGTGAAGCGCGCCGGGCCCGTCCCGCGCACGATGCGGATATGGGAGCAACTCCAGTACTCGGCCCGGTCGAGTTCGTCGTGCTGACCTTTCCCGGCACCACCGTCGACGCGGCGGTCACCGACGCGCTCGCCGAGGTCGTCGGCAACGGCACGGTGACGCTGCTCGATCTGATCGTGCTGTCGATGGACGCCGCGGGCGCGGTCACCGAGCTCGAGATCGACGACGATCTCGACCAGGTGGGCCTGACCGGCCTGACCGCCGCCGACATCGACCTGGTCAGCGACGAGGACCTCGCCGTGGTCCGCGCGTCGATGGCACCGGAATCCACCGCCGTGGTGGTGGTGTTCGAGGAGACCTGGGCCACCCGCCTGGCCGCCGCGGTCCGCGGCGCCGACGGGGAAGTGGCCCTGCACGTCCAGGTGCCGCGCGACTCGGTCGAGGCCGCCGTCGCCGCGGCCACCGCCTAGAGAGGAATCGAGATGCCACTTCGGATGGGCCGCGTCGGGCGGCCGGGACTGCTGGGCACGGTGGCCCGCACGGCGGTCGTCGCGGGAACCGCGCAGGCCACCTCCAACGCGGTCAACAACCGGGCCCGCCGCCGGGCCGCCGAACAGCAGGCCTACGCCGAACAGCAGGCGCCCCCACCGCAACCGGCCTACGCGCCGCCGCCTCCCCCGCCCCCGGCACCACCCGCGGGCGGCACGGATGTGGTCGCCGAGCTGACGAAACTGAGTCAGCTGCGCGATGCCGGTGCGCTCTCGGACGCGGAATTCGCCGCGGCGAAGGCGAAACTGCTCGGCTGATTCCCGCCGCGACAGGTGATCACCCCGCCGGTGTCATCAGGCTTGGTGTTCCGAGGTGAAGTCGCCGTGACGCCCCGCGCCCGCCGTGAAGCGGGCGGCACCGGCAAGGGTGTCGGACTGCAGCGAGGTCATGCCGCGCGCGAATTCATTGGCCAGGGCGTCGTTTTCGGTGAGGCCCGCCTGTTCGAGCATGGACAGGCGGTCCTGGCGCAGGCAGGTCTGCGGGAAGCGGGTGAGTTCCAGGGCGAGGTCGCGGGCCGCCGCCAGCGCCCGACCGCGCGGGGCGACGCGGTTGACCAGGCCGATCCGGTGCGCTTCGGCGGCGTCGACGGGGCGGCCGGTGAGGATCAGGTCCATGGCGTGGCTCTCCCCGATCAGCCGGGGCAGCCGCACGGTGCCGCCGTCGATCAGCGGCACACCCCAGCGGCGGCAGAACACGCCGAGCACCGCGTCCTCGTCGGCGACCCGCAGGTCGGCCCAGACAGCCAGTTCCAGCCCACCGGCCACGGCGTAGCCGGAGATCGCGGCGACGACCGGCTTGCTCAGCCGCATCCTGGTCGGGCCCATCGGGCCGTCGCCCTCGACCCCGGCGACATTGCCGCGCTCGGTGCCGATCGCCTTGAGATCGGCTCCCGCGCAGAAGGTTTCCCCCACGCCGTACAGGATGGCCACCGCCGCGTCGGGGTCGGCGTCGAAGTCGCGGAAGGCCGCGGCGAGCGCGGCGGCGGTGGGCCCGTCGACGGCATTGCGCGCCTCGGGACGATTGATGCCGATGAGGACCAGCGGGCCGTCGCGTTCGACCAGGACAGTGGGGGCGGTCATATCCGCAATGAAACAGTCCGATCGTACTGCCGTCAAGACCTGCCAAGATACTCCGCATGGCTCCCCCTACCGAAGGCCGGCGGCGCAGCGACGCCGCACGCAGCCAGAGCACGCGTGAGCGCATTCTCGCCGCCGCCGTCGCCAGCCTGATCGAGGACGGTTACGCCGCCACCAGCATCGGCGCCATCCAGGCCAGGGCGGGCGTCTCGCGCGGCGCGCTGCTGCACCAGTACCCGAACAAGGCGTATCTGCTCGTCGACGCGGTGCGTCACCTGTCCGATCAGCAGATCATCGAGGTGCGCACCGCCGAAGAGCCTGTGGGCGAACCGGATTGGATGGCGGCGCTGTGGCGCAGTTTCGCCACGCCCCTGTTCGGCGCGCTGCTGGAACTGTGGGTGGCGGCGCGCACCGACGCCGACCTGCGCGCGGCCCTGCTGCGTCATCAGCGCGATCTGCACGCCACCATCCGCGCGTCGATCGTGCGCCGGGTCCCCGACCCGCTCCCGGCGCACTTCGACACCGTCTTCGAGATGACCCTCACCTATTTCCGCGGCCTGGCCCTGACCACCATCCTCAGCACCAACCACCGCGACCAGCTGCTCGCCGACTGGCGCGCGGCCATGTCGACGGTGCTGTCCGCCACCGCGCGCTGACTCAGCCCGCGGCGGCCGTTTCGATGACGGCGGTGACGGCCGCGGGTTCGGACACCAGCGACGCGTGCGAGGCCGCGATCTCCGAGGTCCGCGCGCCGCTGCGCTGGGCCATGTAGCGCTGCGAGGCGGGCGGGATGACCAGGTCGTCGCCGGAGACCAGGTACCAGCTCGGCAGCCGCGTCCACGCCGCCGGGCCCGAGGGTTCGATATTCGCCGCGACGGCGATGGAGCGCTGGTGGGCGATCATGTCGGCGGCGGTGGCATCGCTGACGTCACCGGCGAACACCTCGTGGAACGAGCCGGGGTCGACATACGCGTCGAGGTTCTTGCCGTTCACGCCGTGACTGTCGTCGACGACGGTGAGCTGCAGGACCGGCGGCAGCAACCGGCTGCCGGGGAACCGGATCGGGTCCAGTGCCAGCTGCGCGGGCTCGCCCTCGACGGGCGCGAACCCGGCGATGTAGACCAGGGCGGTGACATCGGGATCGTCCACATTGGTGATCACCGTGCCCCCGTAGGAGTGCCCGACCAGCACGATCGGCCCGTCGATCCCGGCGATGGCCTGCTCGATCGCCGCGGCGTCGTTGGCCGGGCCGCGCAGCGGGTTGGCCGGGACCACCACGGAATAGCCGTCGGCGCGCAGGTTCGCGGCGACCCCGTCCCAGCTGGTGGTGTCGGCGAAGGCGCCGTGCACCAGGACGACGGTGGGCTTCTCGGCCGCCGTGGCGGGCGCCGCGCCGAATACCCCGGCGCCGACCCCGACGGCGGCGACCACCGCCATGACCGATCGGATGCCGCTCATGTGAGTTCCTCTCCTACCGCATCGGGTTCAGATGGAGCACTGCGCCCAGTATCGTCGCCGCCGCTCGCGCCGCACCGGCGGACCCTCCTGTCACACTCCGGCCGCGTGTTCCGTCTCCCCCGTGGGAGACCATTCGATCGATATCAGGAGAGTTCCATGTCTGTGCACATCAGCAACCCGGCCGAGCTGCACGATCCGACCGGATTCGGCTACAGCCACGTCGCCAGGGTGACCGGTGAGCTCGTGCTGATCGCCGGTCAGTACGACTCCGACGCCGACGGCCACACCACCACCGAGGATTTCGCCGGACAGGTCGCGCGCGCGTTCGCCAATCTCGGCACCGCCCTGCGCTCGGCAGGTCTCGACTACGCCGATGTCGCCCAGCTGCGCACCTTCATCGTCGACCACGATCTCGACAAGCTGACCGTCCTCGGCGAGCAGATCGCCGAGATCTGGGGTGACAGGCCGCCCGCCCAGACCCTGCTCGGCGTCGCCGCGCTCGCCCTGCCCGGCATGCTGTTCGAGGTGGACGCGCTGGCCGCGCGGGGCTGACCGCGCACCGGCCCCGGACATCCGGGGCCGGTGCGTTCACCCGCCGATCAGCATCGTGCGGCGGAGGTGGCGCCCAGTTCCAGCCGGGGCCAGTCCCGCAGATCCCGCCGCAGCTGCCGGTCGTGGGTGGCGACGACGACCGCGGCCTCGGTGACCCGCAGCGCCTCGGTGAGTTCGTCGACCAGCGTGCTGGACAGGTGATTGGTCGGCTCGTCGAGCAGCAGCGCATGGGGACGGGCGGCCAGAGCGCAGGCGAGGTCGAGGCGGCGTTGCTGCCCCATGGACAGCTCGCCGATCGGCTTGTTCGCCTCGTGCGCGGTCAGCAGGCCGAGCGCGCTCAGCGCCACCCGTTCGCTCTCGTCGAGCATCCCCGCGGTGACCAGCTCCGCGAGATGCGTCTCGTACACCTCGCGCGCCCGGCGCCGCAGCGGCCACCGGGATTCCTGCCGCAGCAGGTGGATTCGCGCCTTGCGCGCCCGGTGGAACAGACCGGTCGACGGCGCGACGATCCCGCTCAGCACGCCGAGCAGCGTGGATTTGCCCGCACCGTTGGCACCGCTGATCACGAGCCGGTCGCCGGAGTCCAGCGCCAGTGCGACCGGTCCGGGCAACCGCCCGGCCACTGTGACGTCCTCCGCGCGCACCAGCGTGACCCCGGCCCGGGCGGGCAGTTCGGGCATCCCGAACCGCTGGGGCGGGGTGGGTGCGGTGACGCGATGCCGTTCCAGCTCGTCCTGGCGCCGGTGCACCGCGCGCGCCACCGAGCCCGCGCGGGTGGCGCGGGCGTGCTTGCCGGTGCCCTTGTCCGGCCGCCAGCCGCTGACCAAGCGGTTCTGCGCCGCCGAGAGATCATCGGCCAGGCGGGCGCGTTCGGTCTGCTGCTGGTCGTATTCCTCGGCCCAGCGCGCCCGCTCGGCCCGGCGCCCGTCCCGGTATCCGGCGTAGCCGCCCCCGTAGACGCGAGGCTTGCCGTCGCGGGTGGGGTCGAGATCGAGGAACGACTGCGCGACATCGGTGAGCAGCGCGCGGTCGTGACTCACCACGACCACTCCGCCCGCGAAGGCGCGCAGCTGATCGGTGAGGAAGTCGAGCGCGGCCCGGTCGAGGTGGTTGGTCGGTTCGTCCAGCAGCAGGAAATCGTCACCGGCGGCCAGCAACACCGCCAGCCGCACCCGGTAGCGCTGCCCCACCGAGAGGGTGGCCAGCGGCCGGTCGCGGTCGGTGACGGCGCCGAGACCGGCCAGGGCGATGTCGACGCGGCGGTCGGCGTCCCAGGCGTCGAGCAGCTGGGCGAGGTCGAGCGCCGCGCTGTAGTCCTCGTCGGCGCCCGGACGGCCTTCGGTCATGGCTTCGGTCGCCTCGTCGAGTGCGCGCATGGCGGCGCGGGCAGCCGCGAGGTGCTCGTCGACGACGGCGCCGACGGTGCGTTCGTCGTGGTCGGGCATCTCCTGGGTGGCCAGCGCCAGCGTGCCCACCCGGGCGACGGTGCCCTGGTCGGGGGCGAGTTCTCCGGCGAGCACGTGCAGCAGTGTGGACTTGCCGCGCCCGTTCTCGCCGACGACGGCCCACCGCGCGCCGGGCGAGACGGTCAGCTCGACGCCGTCGAGCACCACGTGGTCACCGCGCTGGACATGGATATCGGTGCAGGTCAGTTGTGCCCGCGCACGGGCAGGCCGAATTCGAGAGGTCATGTTTTCCTCCGGGCACACCGCACCCTCCGTCACAAACGGAGGGGGTGCCCTGGTCGATGGACGCGCGCCGAGCGCGCGACGGAACATCGAAGAGAGGGCCGTCGGCTGTCCGCCGAGGCGGAAGCGGCCTTGGAATCTCAGAGGAAGAACAAGTGCATGCCGACCACGCTAACAACGCCGCGATCACCCGTCGAGTGAATTACCCGGCCGTGGCCGGAGCGTGCTGATCGGTGGTCAGGCCACGGCCGAGGTGGTGGTGTGGGTGGCGTAGCCGAGGTTGGTGAGGACCTCGCGGGTGGCCTTGGCGAAGTTGAGGGTGATGAAGTGCAGGCAGGGGGCGCCCTCGTCGATGAGCCGCTGGGCGATCTCGGTGGCGATCCGGACGCCTTCGGCGCGCACGGCGGCCCGGTCCTCCTCGGGCCCGGTGCCCGCGGCCTTCTCCAGCCGCGCCATCACCGATCGGGGCAGGGCGCGGCCGCTGAGTTCCTCGGCGCGCTGCACCGTGCGCAGCGAGGTGATGGGCATGAGCTCGGGGATGATCGGTTTGGCGCCCTCGACCGGGTCCATGGCCACCACCCGGTCGCGCAGCCGCAGATAGTGCTCTACGTCGAAGAACATCTGGGTGATCGAATAGTCCGCGCCCGCACGCAGTTTCGCGGCCAGGAACCGGGTGTCGTGGTCGAGGTCGGGTGAGCGGTGGTGGCCCTGCGGGAACGAGGCCACCCCGACGTGGAAGTCGCCCAGGTCGCGCACGATGCGCACCAGTTCCTCGGCGTATTCGACGCCGGCGGGGTGCTTGCGCCAGGCGCCCAGCGGGTCACCGGGCGGGTCGCCGCGCAGCACGAGCAGGTTGCGGATGCCCGAGTCGGCGTAGGAGCCGACCAGCGAGCGCAACTCGGCGATGCTGTGCCCGACGGCGGTGAGGTGGGCGACCGGCAGCAGCGTGGTCTCGGTGGCCAGTTCACCGGTGATGCGTACCGTGCGGTCCTTGGTGGAGCCACCCGCGCCGTAGGTCATGGAGACGAAGGCCGGGTGCATGCGCTCGAATTCGCGGACCGTGCGCCACAACCGGGCCTCCCCGGCGGTGTCGCGGGGCGGGTTGAATTCGACCGAGAACGGTACGCGGCCGCCCCCGTGGTCGCGCAGGCGCTGCGCGACCGAACGGGTGCGGGCGCGCAAGGATGCCGGTGGCGCACCGGTCGTCTCGGGCTCTCGATCACCGGTCATCGACGTCCCCCAATTCCACGAGTAGGTCGCCGCCCTCGACCTGCTGCACCTTCGCCGTGGCGACCCGTTCGACGATACCGGCGCGCGGCGCGGTGATGGCCGCTTCCATCTTCATTGCTTCGATGGTGCCGATCGAATCACCGGCGGCGACCGAATCTCCTTCGGCCACAGTGAGAGTCACAACCCCGGCGAATGGGGCCGCGAGGTGGCCGGGGTTGTTCTTGTCGGCCTTCTCCGCGACCGGAACTTCCGAGGCGATCGAACGGTCACGCACCGCGACCGGGCGCAACTGCCCGTTCATGATGCACATGACCGTGCGCATGCCCTTCTCGTCCGGCTCCGAGATCGCCTCCAAGCCGATGAGCAGGGTGACACCCTTCTCGAGCTGCACCCGATGCTCCTCGCCCCGGCGCAGACCGTAGAAGAACTGGTTCTCCGACAGACCCGTGGTGTCGCCGTACTTCTCGCGGTGAGCATGGAATTCGGCTGTCGGGCCGGGGAACAGCAGCCGGTTGAGGGTGTCGCGGCGTTCGTCCGATGATCCGTCGAGCCCGGCCCGATCGGTGGCCGTCAGCGCGACTTCGGGTTTGGGTTCGCTGCGCCCGGCCAGCGCTTTGCTGCGGAACGGTTCCGGCCAGCCACCAGCCGGGGTACCGAGCTCACCACGCAGAAAACCGATCACCGAATCCGGAATGTCATAACGACCCGGATCAGCAGCGAAGTCCTCGATCTCCACACCGGAACCCACCAGCGCCAGAGCCAGATCACCGACGACCTTCGACGAGGGTGTCACCTTGATCAAGCGACCCAACAACCGGTCCGCTGCCGCGTACTTGGCCTCGACTTCCTCGAACCGGTCACCCAACCCCAAAGCGATCGCCTGCTGACGCAGGTTCGACAGCTGACCACCCGGAATCTCATGGGTGTACACGCGCCCGGTCGGCGCCGGAAGCCCGGACTCGAACGGCGCGTACACCTTCCGCAACGCCTCCCAATACGGCTCGAGGTCGCAGACGTTCTGCAGATTCAGGCCGGTGTCGCGCTCGGTGTGGGCGGCGGCCGCGACGATCGCCGACAGGGCGGGCTGCGAGGTCGTCCCGGCCATGGCCGCCGACGCACCGTCCACGGCGTCGGCACCTGCCTGCCACGCCGCCAGATACGTCGCGAGCTGCCCACCCGGAGTGTCATGGGTGTGCACGTGCACGGGCAGATCGAAGTTGCTGCGCAGTGCCGTCACGAGCTTGGCGGCCGACGGTGCCCGCAGGAGCCCGGCCATGTCCTTGATCGCCAACACATGCGCACCCGCGTCCACCATCTGCTCAGCGAGCTTGAGGTAGTAGTCGAGGGTGTAGAGCTGCTCGTTGGGATCGAGCAGATCACCGGTGTAACTCAACGCGACTTCCGCGACAGCACTGCCGGTTTCGCGAACAGCCGCGATGGCGGGCCGCATCTGTTCCACATTGTTGAGCGCGTCGAAGATCCGGAATATGTCGACACCGGTGGATGCGGCTTCGGAGACGAATGCCCGCGTGACCTGTTCCGGATAGGGCGTGTACCCCACCGTATTCCGCCCGCGCAACAACATCTGCAAGCAGATATTGGGCACCGCCTCGCGCAGTGCGGCCAATCGCTCCCACGGGTCCTCGTGCAGGAACCGCAGCGCCACATCGTAGGTCGCGCCACCCCACGCCTCGATCGAGAGCAGTTCGGGAGTCAGCCGCGCGACGTGCCCGGCTACACCGAGCAGCCCACTGGTACGAACCCGCGTGGCAAGCAGCGACTGGTGGGCGTCACGGAATGTCGTGTCGGTGACCGCGAGTGCCTTCTGCTCCCGCAGGGCGCGGGCGAAACCCTCGGGTCCGAGCGCCAGCAGCCGCTGACGCGATCCGTCCGGCGGGGCCTGCGTCAGGTCGATGGCGGGCAGTTTGTCGTGCGGGTACACCGTGGTCGGCCGCTCACCGTGCGGCTTGTTCACCGTCACATCGGCCAGATAGTCGAGAATCTTGGACGCCCGGTCCGCCGACACCCGCCGCGTCACCAGATCCGGGCGCGCGTCGATGAACGAGGTGTTCACCTTCCCCGCCCGGAAATCCGGATCGTCCAGGACCGCTTGCAGGAAGGGGATATTCGTCGCGAGGCCGCGAATGCGGAATTCGGTCACCGCCCGCTGTGCCCGCGCGACCGCCGCCGGGAAATCCTGGCCCCGGCAGGTGAGTTTCACCAGCAGCGAATCGAAATGCGCCCCGATCTCCGCGCCCACGGTGGCGCCACCGTCGAGCCGCACCCCCGCGCCGCCCGGCGTCCGGTACGCGGTGATCCGCCCAGTGTCGGGTCGGAAACCATTGGCCGGGTCCTCGGTGGTGATCCGGCATTGCAGGGCGGCGCCGCGAATCGTCACCGTCTCCTGGCTCAATCCCAGCTCGGCCAGGGACTCCCCCGCCGCGATCCGCAATTGCGCCTGCACCAGGTCCACATCGGTGATCTCCTCGGTCACCGTGTGCTCCACCTGGATGCGCGGATTCATCTCGATGAACACGTGATTGCCGCGTTCGTCGAGCAGGAACTCCACCGTGCCGGCGTTCACATAGCCGATCTGCCGCGCGAACGCCACCGCGTCGGCGCAGATCCGTTCCCGCAGTGCCGGATCCAGATTCGGCGCGGGCGCGAGCTCGATCACCTTCTGGTGCCGCCGCTGCAACGAGCAGTCCCGCTCGAACAGGTGCATCACATTGCCGTACCGATCGGCCAGGATCTGCACTTCGATATGGCGCGGATTCACCACCGCCTGCTCGAGAAACACGGTCGGATCGCCGAAGGCCGACTCGGCCTCGCGCGAAGCGGCCTCGATCGCCTCCCGCAGCTGCTCGGGTTCCGCCACCCGGCGCATCCCGCGGCCACCGCCCCCGGCGACCGCCTTGACGAAGATCGGATACTCCAATTCGGCGGCAGCGGTGAGCAATTCCTCGATATCCGCCGACGGCTCACTCGAGGTCAGCACCGGCAGTCCGGCCGCCTTCGCCGCCGCGATGGCCGTGGCCTTGTTCCCCGCCATTTCCAGTACCTCGGCCGAGGGCCCCACAAAGGTGATGCCCTCGCGCGCGCATGCCGCCGCCAATTCGGGATTCTCCGACAGGAACCCGTACCCCGGGTAGATGGCGTCGGCGCCTGCGGATCTGGCCGCGTCGATGATCGCCTCGATCGACAGATACGCGCGAACCGGATGACCCTCCACGCCGATCTGATACGACTGATCGGCCTTGTGCCGGTGCGGGGAATTGCGGTCCTCGTACGGGAACACCGCGGCGGTGCTCGCGCCGAGTTCGTAGGCGGCGCGGAAGGCGCGAATGGCGATCTCGCCACGGTTGGCTACCAGGATTCGAGAGAACATGTCGACCTTGTCGAGTCGGGGCGTCAGCGAGGGTGCGCCGGGTACGAAACGGCGGCCCGCACGGTTGGTGCGGACCGCCGATGACTGGGAGTTTCTAGGCGACGACCGTGCGCTGCGGCACCCCGACGTATTCGCTCAGTGGCCGGATCAACGCGTTGGACTCGCCCTGTTCGATGATGTGCGCGGTCCAGCCGGTGATCCGGCTCATCACGAAGATCGGGGTGAACACCTCGATATCGAAACCGAGCAGGTAGTAGGCGGGACCGGTCGGGAAATCGAGATTCGGCTTGATGCCGGTGGCCTCGGTCATGGTGCGTTCGAGCGTCTCGTACATCCGCACCCATTTGTCGCCGTCGGTGGCGGCGGCGATATCGAGGAACGCCTGCTTCATGGTGGGCACCCGGGAGTCACCGTTCTTGTAGACCCGGTGGCCGAAGCCCATCACCTTTTCCTTGTGCGCCAGCTTGTTTCGCAGCCATTCCTCGGCCAGCGCGGGATCGCCGATCTCGAGCATGTCGTGCATGACCGCCTCGTTGGCGCCGCCGTGCAGCGGGCCCTTCAACGCGCCGATGGCGGCGGTGACCGCGCTGTAGATGTCGGACAGCGTCGAGGTGACCACGCGCGCCGCGAAGGTCGAGGCGTTGAAACTGTGCTCGGCGTAGAGGATCAGCGACACCTCGAAGGCCTTGACCAGCTCCCGTGACGGGATGCTGCCGAAGCACATGTTCAGGAAGTTCTCCGCGTATCCCAGGTGCGAGTGGGGCGGGATCGGGTCGAGGCCGCGGCGGCGGCGGTGGTCGGCGGCCACGATGGTCGGCAGCACCGCGAGCATGCGCAGCGACTTGGCGCGGTTGGCCTTGGCCGAGTTGTCGTCCTCGGCCGGGTCCTCGGCGCCCAGATAGCTGATGGCGGTGCGGACGATGTCCATCGGATGGCAGTTGTCCGGCATCTTGGCCACCAGCGACAGCAGCGACCGGTCGGCCCGGCGCGAGGCCCGTTCCTGCTGGCAGAACCGTTCCAGCTCGCGGTGATCGGGCAGCTCCCCGTTCCACAGCAGGTAGGCCACCTCCTCGAACGAGCAGTGCGCGGCCAGGTCCTGCACCGCGTAGCCGCGATAGGTCAGCGAGTTCGTCTCCGGGACCACCTTCGAGATCGCGGTGGTGTCGACGACGACCCCGGCCAGGCCCTTGTAGATGGTGGGTACAGCGATGTCGGTCATCACTGGTCCTTTCGCAACGCGAAATTGAAGATGTCGGAATCGAATTCGTTGTAGCGCTCGTACCGCAGCAGTTCGTAGAGCCGGGAACGGTGCTGCATCCGGTCGAGCAGACCGGCCTGGGTGCCCTGCTCGAAGATCTCGCGCAGGCCCGCCTCGGCGGCGAACATGGCCAGCCGCAAGGTGGACACCGGATAGATGACGGCGTTGTAGCCGATCTTCTCCAGCGTGGCCGCCGGGACCAGTTCGGATTTGCCGAACTCGGTCATATTGGCCAGCAGCGGGGTGTCCACCGCCGCCCGGAACTTCTCGAAATCGGCCGGGGTGTGCAGTGCCTCGGTGAAGATCAGGTCCGCACCCGCCTCGGCATACGCCTTCGCCCGCTCGATCGCCGCGTCGATACCCTCGATCCCGGCGGCGTCGGTGCGCGCGCAGATCACGAAGTTCGGGTCGCGCCGGGCCGCGACCGCCGCGCGCAGCCTGCGCACCATCTCCGCCACCGGCACGACAGCTTTGCCGTCGAGGTGACCGCAGCGCTTCGGGTTCACCTGATCCTCGAAGTGCGCGCCGGCGATGCCCGCGTCCTCGAGGAAGGTGACCGTGCGCGCCGCGCTCATCGGCTCACCGAAACCGGTGTCGGCGTCGATGAGCACCGGCAGGTCGGTGACCCGCGCGATCTGCCTGCCGCGCTCGGTGACCTCGCTCAGCGTGGTGAGCCCGATATCGGGCAGCGCCAGGTCGGCCGAGACCACCGCGCCGGAGACGTAGACGCCCTCGAAGCCGATCTCCTGGATCAGCTTGGCCACCAGTGGATTGAACGCGCCCGGCAGACGCTGGATGCGGTCCGAGGCGAGTCCGGCCCGCAACGCGATCCGCTTGTCGGTGGCCGAGGTCGGCGCGGCGAGCAGGCCGGTCATCAGAACAGGCCCTTCGGCAGCTTCGGCGCGCGAGCCAGCACCTCGTCGGAGACGGTGAAGTTCAGCTGACCCAGCTCCTCGGCGGTGAGCTCGGGCGTGCGCTGGGCGACATCGAGGAAACGGTCCTGCTCGGCCGGGTCGATGACGCCCTCGGCCAGGGTGCGGAACTTGGCGATGTACTGCTCGCGGGCGAACGGGCGCGCCCCCAGCGGATGCGCGTCGGCCACGGCCAGCTCGTCGACGATCACCTCACCGCTCTTCAGCGTGACCTCGGCGCGGGCACCGAAGGCCTTCTCGTTCGGGTCGGTCGAGTGGTAGCGACGGGTCCACTCCGGGTCCTCGGCGGTGGAGATCTTGTTCCACAGCTCGACGGTGTCGGGGCGCTGGGCCCGCTCGGGGGCGTAGGACCGCTCGTGGTGCCAGACGCCGTCCTGCAGGGCGACGGCGAAGATGTACATGATCGAGTGATCGAGGGTCTCGCGCGAGGCCTTCGGATCGAACTTCTGCGGGTCGTTGGAGCCGGTGCCGATCACGTAGTGGGTGTGGTGGCTGGTGTGCAGCACGACGGTCGCGATCTGGTCCAGGTCGCCGACGCGCGCGCGCAGGCGGAAGGCCAGGTCGATCGGGGCCTGGCTCTGGTACTCGGCCGAGTGCTCCTTGGTGTAGGTGTCGAGGATGCCGCGCTTGGCCTCGCCCGGGCCGGGCAGCGGCACCGAGTACTCCGCCTTCGGACCGCCCAGCAGCCAGGCGATCACGCCGTCCTCGCCCTCCCAGATCGGCGACGGCGCGCCCTCGCCACGCAGCGCGCGATCGACCGACTCCACCGCCATCTTCCCGGCGAAGGCGGGCGCGTACGCCTTCCAGCTCGAGATCTCGCCCTTGCGGGACTGGCGGGTGGCGGTGGTGGTGTGCAGGGCCTGGCCGATGGCCTGGTAGATGGTCTCGGTGTCCAGGCCCAGCAGGGTGCCGATACCGGCGGCGGCCGAGGGGCCCAGGTGGGCGACGTGGTCGATCTTGTGCTCGTGCAGGCAGATGGCGCGGACCAGGTCGACCTGGATCTCGTAGCCGGTGGCCAGGCCCCGGATCAGCTCGCGACCACCGCGGCCCGCGTGCTGGGCCACGGCCAGGATCGACGGGATGTTGTCACCGGGGTGCGAGTACTCCGCGGCCAGGAAGGTGTCGTGGAAGTCGAGTTCACGCACCGCCACACCATTGGCCCACGCGGCCCACTCCGGGGAGAACCGGCCGGGCACGCCGAACACGGCGGCACCGGGACCGTACGGGTGGGCCAGCGCCTGGGCGCGGGCGTTGGCGACCGGGCGCCGGGTGATCGAGGCCGCCGCCACCGAGGCGTTGTCGATGATCCGGTTGACGATCATCTCCTCGGTGTCGGTGGTCACCTCGACCGCGTCGGCGGCAACCTCGGCGATCCGCCACGCGAGGTGGTCCTCACGGGGGAAGTCCTCGGCGGAGCGGTGGGTGCGGACGAGATGGTTCTTCACGGTGGCGGCCTCCAGAAGCGGGAAATTCACTGATCTGTTTCGCACGTTACACACGCGGTGAATACGGCGAAATACACCGCAAATGCCAAATTTTGTGGAGGCTGGCCAGCAAATTTGTGGAAGTTGTGAAAGTTGCGGCTGCTACATTGGCGGCATGCAGAAGATGTACGCGGGCGCACGGCTGCGGACGCTGCGGGAACAACGAGGGCTGTCCCAATCGGGGATGGCCAAGGTGCTCGGGCTATCGGTGAGTTACGTCAACCAGCTCGAGAACGATCAGCGCCCGCTCACCGTGCAGGTGCTGCTGCGGCTCAATGCCACCTTCGACCTGGACATGGGCTTCTTCGCCGCCGACACCGACGCCCGCCTGCTGGCCGACCTGCAGGACGTCTTCGCCGAGGACCCCGACGCGGTCACCCTCTCCACCGCCGAACTCGACGACCTGATGACCCGCACCCCCGCCGCCGCCCGGCTGCTGGTGAGCCTGCACCGGCGGCTGCGCGGGGCCACCCAGCAGATGGAGCAGTTCTCCGCCGATATCGAGGGCGTCACCGTCACCCCCGGCACCGCCACCCCCTACGAGGACGTGCGCGACTTCTTCTACGACCGCCGCAACCACATCCCCGAACTCGACCACGCCGCCGAGCACCTGTTCACCGACAACCGGCTCAGCATCGGCGGCCTGGACCTGCAACTGACCCGCCTGCTGCACCAGCGCCACGGCATCGGCGTCACCATCCGCACCGACGACCCCACCGACCCCGGCCCCAAACGCGTCTACGATCCCGACACCCGGCGCATCGTGCTGGCCCGCAGGCTCTCTCCGGGACAGCGGGCCTTCCAGCTCGCCACCCAGCTGGCCTTCCTCACCCACGCCGAAACCATCGAGTCCCTGGTCGCGGCGGTGACGATGCCCGCGGGCTCACGCGATCTGCTCCGCATCGGCCTGGCCAACTACTTCGCGGGCGCGCTCATCCTGCCCTACACACGTTTCCGCAATGCCGCCGAGGAACTGCACTACGACATCGATCTGCTGTCGTCGATGTTCGAGGTCGGCTTCGAGACGGTGTGTCACCGGCTGTCCACCCTGCAACGGCCGAATCAGCGCGGGGTGCCGTTCTTCTTCGTCCGCACCGACCGGGCGGGCAATATCTCGAAACGCCAGTCCGCGACCGCGTTCCACTTCTCCCGGGTGGGTGGCAGCTGCCCGCTGTGGGTGGTGCACGAGGCATTCACCACGCCCGGCCGTATCCGCACCCAGATCGCCGAGATGCCCGACGGGCGCAAATACCTGTGGCTGGCGCGCACCACCGACGAGAGCACACCCGGATACCTCTCCCCCAAAAGGGATTTCGCGATCGGACTGGGCTGCGACCTCGCCTATGCCGAGAAGCTGGTGTACTCGCACGGGCTGCCGATCCACGACGAGACCACCGCCGTCCCGATCGGCGCGGGGTGCAAGATCTGCGAGCGTCCGGCCTGCGCGCAGCGCGCGTTCCCGCAATTGGGCCGGGCGATCCGCGTCGACCAGAACCGCGCGGCCAATATCCCCTACACCCCCGCCGACCGCGAGCGTTAGCGGCCGAGCACCGCGGTGACCGGGCCGTCGGTCATCAGCAGGGCCCTGGCGGCGGCGATGACGCGCGCGCGATCGTCATCGCCGACATACCCGGTCCACGCCGCGCGGCTGGGGCCCCAGAACCGGTACAGCGTCTGCACCGCAAGGTGCCGGGTCACCTCCGTCTCCACCGAATCACGTTTCGCCACAGTGAAATCCGCGAAGTACCGGTCGAGGAATTCCCCGATCACCCCCGCCGCGTCCGTATCGAAGACCTCCCGGCTGATGAACACTTCGCACAGGATGTAGGCGAGATCGTAAGCGGGAGTGCCCAGGTGCGACTGCTCGAAATCGATCACCCCGAGCGCGGAGCCGGAGACGATGATGTTGCGCGAGTTGAGATCTCCGTGCGTGACACAGTCGGTGCGCCGCTGGTAGTCGCGGCGGCAGCGCAGCACCCGATCGGCCTCCGCGGCGGTGAGACGCGCGGTGATGTCGTCGTACTGCAAGCCGAGCTTGAAATCCCGGAAAGCGGTGTTGGCGAGCACCGAATCCGCGGTGAAGCGCCGGTGGGTCCGCTGGTGCAGCCCCGCCAGTACGCCAGGGAGCCGATCCAGGAATCCGGCGGGCAGCTCGCCCCGCGCGAGATGATCGTTGAGCGGCCGCTCCCCGGCCGCCGCCGTCATCAGGAAGGCGCACCGCCCCCGGTCGAACGCCACGATCTCCGGCACCACCCCGGACCCGTCCGCCGCCAGCCGCTGCACCCGCTCGGCCAGCTCCGCCCGCTCGATCGCCGGAATCTCCGGCGGGGAGTACAGCGGATTGTCGACCCCGTCGAGATACTGCTTGAAGAAATAGGTCCCGGCCTGCGTGTCGACCCGCAACAGATAGTTGAACAGCCCCCCGCTCTGCACACTGATCGCGAGAACCCCGTCGGAACCCAACCCCAGACCCGCCCGAACCAGCGCCAAGCAGTCGTCACGGCGTTCGGGAGCGGGGATGTCGTCGGCCACGCGTCACCCTAACCCGCAATTAATATTGCGAACGGTCGAAATATTGATTTCGGTCCCAGTCTCCCGTACCGTCCCAGCTCACGGGTGCGCACCCCGTCGGACACCGCTGTCGGATCGAGAGTTGGACACATGGAAAGTCATACGCGGGCAGGCCGATTCGGCCGGAGATCACGCAGAGTTCGCCGTGGCCGCTGGGGTGCGCTGATCGCGAGCGCGCTGATCGCGGCAGCGACCCTGGCGGCCGGACAGGCCGGAGCCGAGGTCGACGACGACTTCTACACGCCGCCGCGAGGCTACGAGCAGACCGCGCCGGGAACCGTCCTGGACAGCAGGCCGGTCGTGGCGAAACTGTTGCAGCAGTTCCCGATCGACGCCGAGGGCTGGCAGCTGCTGTACCGGACCACCGACGGCGAGGGCAGGCCGTACGCGGCGGTCACCACGGTCCTGCGCCCGCGCGGGCCCGCGACGCCGCGGCCGTTGCTGTCGTTCCAGATGGCCTACGACGCGCTGCGACGCGAGTGCATGCCGTCGTACTCCCTGACCCACGGCAGCCTCACCGACCTGCTCGACCCCGCGAAGCAGTCCGGCCGCTCGACGGTGCCGTCGGAAGCCGCGCTGGTGGCCACCGCGCTGTCGAAGGGCTGGGCGGTGAGCGTGCCCGATCCCGGCGGCATCGAGGACCGCTTCCTCACGCCCCGGCTGATGGGTTACACCGTGCTCGACGGCATCCGCGCGGCCGAGCACTTCGCCCCGCTGGGCTGCCCGGCACCGCGACACGGGTGGCCGGGTGGGGCTACTCCGGCGGCGGCGTCGCGACGAGCTGGGCCGCCGAGGTGCAGCCGCGCTACGCACCGGAACTCCGGGTCGCGGGCTTCGCGATCGGCGCGCCGGTACAGGACCTCGAGGCCGCCATCCGCACCGCCGACGGGCGATCGACGGTCGGGCTGATACCGCTCGGCCTGGCCTCGATCGGCAAGGACTCCCCCGAATTCGCCGCGCACGTGGCGCCCTACCTCACCCCGGCGGGCCGGGATGTCGTCGAGCTGGCGCGGGTGAGCTGCACCGCGACCACCGTCGGTAGCACCCGGTTCCGCCGCGTCGCCGACTGGCTCACCGCGCCGATCGACGAGCTCATGGCCGATCCGGTGATCCGCCGCGAAGTCGATCTGCGCGAGCGCGGCAGCGAGATCCCCACCGCGCCGCTGTACGTCCTCAACGGCCTGCTCGACGAGGTGAGCAACGGCCCGGCGGTGGACGCGCTGGTGGCCCGCTACTGCGCCGCGGGCGCCTCGATCACCCAGGTCAGGGACGCGGTGCCGGATACCCCGATGGGCGTGCACGGCATGGTCGCGCTGACCGGCGCGGGCGGCGCCTTCGCCTGGCTCGACCGCGCGCTCACCGGTGACGGCCCGGTCCAGGGCCCCGGCTGCACGGTGCGGACCGTCACCTCCTCCGCGCTGGAGCCCGAATTCGCCTCCACCCTGCCGGATTTCGCCACCGGACTGCTGGGCACCATGCTGGGGCAGCGGCTCGGCGCCGGACGCTGAGTCACCGGCGGGCGGGGCGTGCCGGGGGCGCCCCGCTCAGTCCGGACCGCGATTCGCGTCCAGGTAGTGGCCGACCATCGTGCCGAGTACCTCGAGTCGCGCCGCGTCGAGTTCCGGTTGGGGGAACGCGCCGGTGCTCAGGGCGTCGCCGTCGAAGCAGAAGACGACGATCGAGCCAAGGGCGATCACCTGTTCGGGTGACAAGCCCTGTGCGGCGGGCATTTTCACGCCTCCGGTGACCAGGGCCGCGGCGTATTCCAGGCGGACCACCTCGAGGCGTTGCCGGAGGGCGGGGTCGGTGCGGGCGGCCATGGTCAGTTCGAGCCAGACCGTGTTGATCGGGTCGCGGGCGGTGTCGCGCCACAGGGCCAGCACCGAGGTGACATCCGAGCGGTCCGGGAGCTGGTTCATCCGGGTGACGAAGGATTCGCGCTGGCGTCTGCCCACTTCGTCGGCGGCGGCGGCGATCAGGTCGAACAGGGTCGCGAAGCGGCCGAAGAGCCCGCCGTGCGAGACGCCGGCGCGGCGGCAGACCTCTTTGACGGTGACGTGGGCGTAGCCCCGCTCGACGATCGTCTCGATGGTCGCGTCGATGAGCGCCCGACTCGTCTCGGCACGCCGCTGCGCCTGTGTCCGCCGGGGCCCGGGCACGCGCCCTCCTTCGCGTCAAAAATTATCGACTACCTGGTCGAAAACGACGATACCAGCGGAAATCACCGGGTCTCGGCGCAGGTGCCGCGGGCCGGAAATGCCATGGGGATCAGGCAATTCGGTTGCGCGAGCTGGGTCTTTACGATATCTTTACCTTAGGTGCGCCGGGAAGTCTGGTCGGCAATCCCCGGATTCCACTCGGTTCCCGGGGGTCGTTCGGCGAGGGGAAAAACCGATGGCATCGTGGGGGTTGTTCGAGTTCGTGCGCGTGGCACTGTCGTTTCCGGTGGTGCTGTTCACCTTCGCGTTGCTCGTCGTCATCGGGTTCTGGCTGCTGGTGCTCGTCGGGGGTACCGAGACCGAGTCCGTCGAGACCGATTCCGCGACACAGGGTCTCGACGCGCTGGGGCTCGGCGGGGTGCCGGTGACCGTCGCCGTGACGGGGCTGGTCGGGCTGTCCTGGTTCACCACACTGGCCGGCACCGTGGCGGTCGCCGGGCTGTCCGGGCTCGCGGGGGTACTCGCGCGCTGCGGGGTCCTGATCGTCGCGGTGCCGGTCGCCGTCGCGGGCACCCGGCTGGTGGTGCTCCCGCTGCGCCGGGTCTTCGGTGCCGTGCCCGCCGCCTCGCACCGGGATTTCGTCGGCCGGATGTGCCGGGTGCGCACCGGCCGCGTCGACGAGGAGTTCGGGCAGGCCGAGCTCACCGCCGCCGACGGATCGTCGGCGGTCATCCAGGTCCGGCAGAGTGCCCTGCACGCCGCGACCGCTCCCCTGGCACAGGGGGATTCCGCCGTTGTCTACGACTACGACCCGGCCGCCGGAACGTTCTGGGTGGCCGCATGGGAGGGGAACTGAATGTCCACCATCGCCATCGGATTCGGGGTGCTGATCGCCCTGGTCCTGCTCGCCGGTCTCGCCGTGTTGTTCCTGGTGAGCCGGTTGTTCAAGAAGGTCAGCCAGGGCCGGGCGCTGATCATCTCCAAGATGCGCAAGGTCGATGTGACCTTCACCGGCGCTGTCGTGCTGCCGGTGCTGCACAAGGCCGAGTACATGGACATCTCGGTCAAGACGATCGAGGTGGCCCGGCTCGGACGCGACGGGCTGATCTGCCGCGACAATATCCGCGCCGACATCCGGATCACCTTCTTCGTGCGGGTCAACAAGACCGTCGAGGACGTGATCAAGGTGGCCCAGGCCATCGGCACCCAGCGCGCCAGCGACCAGGCCACGCTGCAGGAACTGTTCAGCGCCAAGTTCTCCGAGGCGCTCAAGACCGTGGGCAAGCACCTCGACTTCGTCGATCTCTACACCCACCGCAACGAATTCCGTGACCGGATCATGGCGGTGATCGGCACCGACCTCAACGGCTACAGCCTCGAGGACGCCGCCATCGACTACCTCGAGCAGACCCCGCTCATCCAGCTCGACAGCCAGAACATCCTCGACGCGCAGGGCATCCGCAAGATCACCGAGCTCACCGCCATCGAGCACGTGCGCACCAACGAGTTCCGCCGCCACGAGGAGAAGGAGATCACCCGCCAGAACGTGGAGGCGCGCGAGGCGGTGCTCGAGCTGGAACGTCAGCAGGCCGACGCGGAGAACCGCCAGCGCCGCGAGGTGGAGACGCTGCGGGCCCGCGAGGACGCCGAGATCCAGCGGGTGCAGGCCGAGGAACGGCTCAAGGCGCAGACCGCGTTCCTGCGCACCGAGGAAGCGCTGGCCGTGCAGTCACAGAACAAGGATCGCGAGATCGCCGTCGCGGAGAAGAACCGCGAGCGGGTGATCGCCATCGAGTCCGAGCGGATCGAGAAGGACCGGCTGCTCGAGGTGGCCGACCGTGACCGGGCGGTGTCGCTGGCCCACATCGCCAACGAGCGCGAGGTGCAGACCGAGCGGCGCACCGTGGCCGAGGTGGTGCGTGAGCGGGTCGCGGTGGACAAGACCGTGGCCGAGCAGGAGGAGCAGATCAACCGGCTGCGCGCGACCGAGGCCGCCGAGCGCGAGCGCCAGGCCATCATCATCCGCGCCGAGGCCGAGGCGCAGGAACACCTGGTCAAGGACATCAAGGCCGCCGAGGCCGCCGAGGCGGCGGCGAAGTTCCTGGCCAAGGAGTCGATCACGCTGGCCGAGGCCGAGGTGGCGGCCGCGGACCTGAAGGCCAAGGCCAAGATCCGGCTCGCCGAGGCCACCCAGGCCGAAGCCGCCGCGCCCGGGCTGGGTGCCGCGCAGGTGCGCGAGCGCGAGGCCGACGCCATCGAGAAGGTGGGGCGGGCCGAGGCCGCGGTGCTGCGCGAGCGCAATCTCGCCGAGGCCGAGGGCCTGCGCGACAAGCTCAAGGGCGAGGCCGAGGGTCTGCACGAGAAGGCCGCCGCCATGGCGGTGCTCGACGACGCCACCCGCCAGCACGAGGAATTCCGGCTGCGCCTCGAGTTGCAGAAGGAGGTCGAACTGGCGACCGTGCGGGCGCAGGTCGACGTCGCCCAGGCCCAGGCCGAGGTGCTGGCCACGGGGCTGGGCAATGCCAAGATCGACATCGTCGGCGGGGAATCGATGTTCCTGGACCGGCTGGTCGGGTCGATCGGGCTCGGTAAGGGTCTGGACCGTCTCCTGCACTCCGACACCGGTGCCGCCGCCACCGCCGTGGTCGGTTCGCTGCTCACGCGCAACGGTTCCACGCCGGACACCGGCACCGCGCCCGACATCCTGCTGGACAAGTGAGCGCGCCGCGGCAGCGGCACCGGGACGCCACGGCCGGGGCGGACATCACCGCCCCGGCCGCGGGTGCCGCCCTCGACGGCGGCACCTACGAGGTGCTGCACGCCCGCCTGCGCGAGCAGGCGAGCGAATTGTCCACGCGCTGTGCCGAACTCAACGACCGTCGCGTCGCCGACTTCGGCGGCGTGGAGCTGACGCTGCTGGGCACCGAGCAGATCCACACCGAACAGCCGTGTGTGCCGCGTGACGTGCTGGCCATGGCCGACGGCCGGATGCTGTTCGGCTACAACGCCTCTCCCGGATCGAAGCCCACGACGGACGTGGCCGATGTGTTCGCGGTGCACCGATTCCGCCGGGCCGAGAAGGGTTTCGCCCCCGCCGATCCGGCGGGGCTGCTGGATGATCCGCGCTTCGGCCGCGACTTCGCCGAGCTGTACCGGTACTACGCGCAGACCCGGCTGTCGCGGCTGCGCCGGGTCGGCGGGCGCCTGCTCGCGGTGTTCCAGACCGGGCAGCGCGCCGACGACATCAAAGTGCTGCGCTGGGGCGTGGATTCGGCCGGGGCGCCCGGCTACCTCGACAGCCGCGGCGAACGCGATCACGTGTTCCCCGACCCGCACGAGTTCGCCTGGACCGAGGCCACCCGCGACGATCAGGTGCCGGGGCGTCATCCGCACGTGTCGATCCTGGGCAAGGTGTTCGTCGACACCCTCGGCGGCACACTGACGGTGAAGGTGGACAACGACACCGAGACCGCCACCGGCGTCCACACCGAGCCGGTGGACGAGCCGCTGCAGAGCCTGGCCGACGCCGAGGTGCACTACGCCGAGGTGGGCGCGCTGATCCTGCTGCGGGTCCGGCCCTACAAGGAGACGGTGCGTCGGCACCTGGTCTTCGACACCAGGACCCGCACCGTCACCCGGCTCGACGGGATCGGCCTGTCGTGCCGGCTGCTGCCCGAGGACCAGGGCATCGTCTTCCCCGGCGGGTACTACCTGGCGACCGGGGTGCACAAGACCTTCGACACCGAGGTCGACGACCTGGTCTACGAGACCACGGTGCGCGCGCCCAACGGCGAGGACGTGCTCTACGTGTTCCGCGCCGGGGCCCGTGGTCGCACACTGCTGCTGCCCTACAACATGATTCGCAAGCAGGTCGCCACCCCGATCAGCTGCCACGGGTATTCGCTGTTCGAGGACGGCACGATGGTGGTCCTGCGCGCGGTGTCGGCCGAACCTGCCCGGGTGCACACCCTGCAGGTGTGGCAGACGCCGTTCGTCTCCGACACCCATGCCGCGCGGCAGCCCACCGGCGACGGCCCGCTGGCCCGCATCGGCAATGCCGAGCTGGTGCGCGGGCTGGCGGACTGCCTGTCGGTGAGCCGTATGGTCGAGGACCTGACACCGAGCACCGAGGTGTTCGAGGCGATCGTCGCCGCCTGCGGACGCACCACCGATCATCACCACTGGCTCGCCGAGGCCGAGTTCGGCGATCTGGCCGCGCCACTGGGCGCGCTGCGCGATACCGCCGCGCAGGTGGTGGACGAGTTCGCGAAGGTCACCGCTCGCACCGAGCAGGCCGAAACCGCCGTGACCGAGGCGGCCGAGCAGATCGCGACACTGCTGCGCACCGGCGGCGGCCATCCGACCGCCCAGGGCTGGGTCGAGGAGCTCGCCGCCCTGCACCGGGCCGCGGGCCGGGTCGAGACACTGCGTGCGCTGCGCTACGTCGACACCGACCGGCTCGACGAGCTGGCCGCGTCGGTGGCGGCGGCGCTGGCGGACACCGGCCGCGGGTGCGTCGAATTCCTCAGCGGCCCCGAGGCTTTCGCGGACTATCTGGTGGCGATCGAGGACACCCGCGCGCAGGCGGCGGCGGTGTCCACGGTGGCCGGAGCCCAGCCGCTGCGGGAGTGGCTGGCCGAGCGGACGGCGGAGCTGGAGACGGTGGTCGAGGTGGTCACCGGGCTCGAGGTGGGCGACGCCACCCTGCGCACCGGCATCCTCGACCGGGTCTCGACGGTCCTGGCCGCGGTCAACCGGGCCGGGGCCACTCTGCACGCGCGCCGCGGCGAGCTGGCGGCCGCCGAGGGCCGCGCCGAGTTCGCCGCCGAGTACGCGCTGCTGGGCCAGGCCGTCACCAGCGCGCTCGCCCGCGCCGACACCCCGCAGACCTGCGACGACCTGGTCGCCACGCTGCTGGGGACGGTGGAGGATCTGGAGACCCGCTTCGGCGGGATCGACGATTTCGCCGAGCGGATCGCGGCCACCCGCGACGACCTCTACGAGGCTTTCGCCACCCGCCGCCAGAGCCTGCTCGACGAACGCACCCAGCGGGCACGGCGCCTCGTGGACGCGGCGCGGCGGATGCTGTCGAGCATCGAACGGCGCAGTGCCGCACTGGCTTCGGCCGAGGAGGTGAACGCCTACTTCGCCGCCGACGCGATGGTGCTGCGGCTGCGTGCCACGATCACCGAGCTGCGGGCGGCGGGCGAGGTGGTGGCCGCCGAGGAGCTCGACGGCCGCATCACGGTGGCCCGGCAGGAGGCGGCCCGGATCCTGCGCGACCGCGACGACCTCTACGCCGACGGGGGCGAGACGATCCGGCTGGGCAGGCACCGGTTCGCGGTGACCTCCGCGCGGTGGGATCTCGCGCTGGTGCCGCACGAGGGCGGGCTGGTCTTCAGCATCAACGGCACCGACTATCTGGCGCCGGTGGCCGACGACGAGTTCGGTGCCGAGGCGGCGGCGCTGTGGTCGCAGCTGCTGGTCTCGGAGACGCCGCGCGTGTACCGGGGCGAACATCTGGCCGCCTCGATCCTGGCCGACGCGCAGGCGGCGGACGAGCTCGAGGATCTGCACGAGGCCGCGGCGGCGGGCAAGCTCGACGGCGTCGTGCGGGAGGTGGCGCGACAGCGCTACGACGAGGGATACCAGCTCGGCGTGCACGACCACGACGCCACCGTGATCCTCACGGCACTGCTCGACTTGCACACGGGCGCGGGCCTGTTGCGCTATCGCCCGGCCGACCGGGCCGCCGCCCAGCTGTGGTGGTGCTTCGGCCCCGAACCGGCCGAGGGGCACCGCGCGCAGCTCACCACGCGCATCGTGTCGACCGCCAGGGCCGCGGCGATCTTCGCCGAACCGACCGCCCGGGCGCGGGTGATCGGCGAACTCACCGGGGCCATCGCGGAATTCGGCGCGTCGCTGGGCCTCGACGACATCGACGCGGCATCCGCGGGCACGTACCTGTTCCACGAGATCGCCGGTGAGCCGGAGGGTTTCGTCACCGCGGCGGTCGCCGGGGAGCTGCTCGCCGGGTTCCGGCGCAGGCTCGATGCGGCGCATCCCACCGCCTACGCCGACTTCGAGTCCGCGGTGCGCGGTCTGGACGCCGATCCGGCCGAGCGGTACCACCTGGTCGCCACCTGGCTGGGCGCCTATGCCGAGAGCGCCGGTGATCCCGCGCAGCTCGAGCATCTCCCGGAGGCTGTCGCGATCGCGCTGTGCGGGCAGGCGGTACCCCGATTCGACTGTGCCGCACCGCTGGACACCGTGGTGGACGGGCTGCTCGGCGAGCATCCACGCCTCCGCGACGGCAGCCTGGCGGTGCGCCTGGCCGAGCTGACCGCGCGCGCCCACAGGTTCCGCACCGAGGAGATACCGGTGTTCCGCGCGCATCTGCGCCGCCGCGGCGAACTGCTCGCCGCCGAGCGCACGCGTTTGCGGCTCGACGATTACAAGCCCGCCGTGCTGAGCGGTTTCGTGCGCAACCGGCTGCTCGACGAGGTCTACCTGCCGCTGATCGGTGACAATCTGGCCCGCCAGCTCGGCACCGCGGACGCGGCCGCCGCGGCGGTGCGCTCCGGGCTGCTGCTGCTGATCTCCCCGCCGGGCTACGGCAAGACCACGCTGATGGAGTACGTGGCTGCCCGGCTCGGGCTGATCTTCGTCAAGGTCGACGGGCCCGCCCTCGGTCACCGGGTGCACTCGCTGGACCCGGCGGCCGCGCCCGACGCGACCGCGCGCCGCGAGGTGGAGAAGATCAACTTCGCGCTCGAGCTGGGCAACAATGTGCTGCTCTATCTCGACGACATCCAGCACACCTCCCCGGAACTGCTGCAGAAGTTCCTGTCGCTGTGCGACGGGCAGCGCCGCATCGACGGGGTGTGGGAGGGCCGAACCCGCACCTACGATCTGCGCGGCAAGCGGTTCGCGGTGTGCATGGCGGGCAACCCGTACACCGAGCAGGGCAGACGGTTCCGGATTCCGGACATGCTCGCCAATCGCGCCGATGTGTGGAACCTCGGCGATGTGCTCTCCGGACGCGACGATCTGTTCGCGCTGAGCTATGTGGAGAACGCGCTGGCCACCAATCCCGTTCTCGCACCGCTGGCTTCGCGCGAGCGCGCCGATCTGGACCTGCTGCTGCGGCGGGCCGCCGGTGACGACACCGCGCGCACCGACCAGCTCACCCACCCGTACACCCCGGCTGAGCTGACCGACATCCTCGCGGTGCTGGCGAAGGTGGTGCGGGTGCGCGAGGTGGTGCTGGCGGTGAATCGCGCCTACCTGGCCTCGGCCGCCACCACCGACAGCGCGCGCACCGCACCGCCGTTCCGGTTGCAGGGGTCCTACCGGGACATGAACGGGCTCACCAGCCGCCTGGTACCGGTGATGAACGAGCGGGAACTCGAGGCGCTCATCGACGACCACTATCGCGGCGAGGCGCAGACCCTGGGGGCCGACGCGGAGGCGAACCTGCTCGCGCTCGCGGAACTGCGCGGCAGGCTCACCCCGGCCCAGGCCGAGCGCTGGGCCGCGGTGCGGGCCGCCTACGTGCGGGATCGGGCCCTGGGCGGCAGCGCGGACGATCCGCTCGTGCGCGCGGTCGGCGGGCTGGGTCTGCTCGCCGACCGGCTCGGCGCCGTGGAGGGCGCCATCCGCGCGCTCGACCCCGGCCCGCAGGCCGGAAACCCTGTGGCCCAGCGCCCTCCGCCGCCGACGATGTGACACCGGGTTCGGCGCGTGGTAGGAGATTCGACATGCTTTTGTCGCTCGCCGTTCTCCGGAATGCCGGTTCACTTGCCGTCGGCGGGGGCACAGCATCGTGTTCGCGCCGGTGACGGTCACCGGCTCCGGCCCGGCCACCGCGGCGCGGGCGACGGCGCCTTCCTACCGCTCCGATCTCGACGGACTGCGCGGGCTGGCCATCACCCTGGTGGTGGTCTTCCACGTGTGGATGGGCCGGGTCTCCGGCGGAGTCGACGTGTTCCTGGTGCTGTCGGGCTTCTTCTTCACCGGCCTGCTGCTGCGCCGGGCCGAGCGCGGCGAACCGGCGTGGGAGTGGTCGGTGCTGCGGCGCACGGCGCGGCGGCTGGTGCCCGCCATGACGGTGGTGCTGGCCGCGGTCGTGGTGGCCTCGACGCTGCTGCTGCCCTACACCCAGTGGTCGGCGATCGCGGCGCAGACCGTGGCTTCGCTGTTCTACCACCAGAATTGGGAGCTGGCGCTGAGCTGGGCGGACTATCTGGCCGCCGATCCGTCGGTGAGCCCGCTGCAGCATCTGTGGTCGATGTCGGTGCAGGGACAGTTCTATCTGGCGGCGCTGATCGTCGTCGCGGGCGTGGCGCGGCTGTGCGCCGGCCTGTCCCGGCCCGGGGCGGTGCGGCCGGTGGTCGGGCTGATCGTGGTGGCCGCGGCGGCGTGGTCGTTCGAGTACGCGCTGCGGGGCGCGGCGACCCATCAGGGCTGGAACTACTACGACACCGCCGCGCGCGGCTGGGAACTCGCCGCCGGTGCGGCGCTGGCCGTGCTGGCGCCGTGGGTGTCGCTGCCGCGGTGGTTGCGCGGGATCGCCGCGATGCTCGGGGTCGCCGGAGTGGTGCTGTGCGGCTGGCTGATCGCCGACGGCGCCAACCGTTTTCCCGGGCCGTGGGCGCTGCTCCCGGTGGGCGCCGCGGCCGCGGTGATCCTGTCGGTCAACCGCGTCCCGGCCACCGAGTGGACCGGCCCCAACCGGCTGCTGGCCCACCCCGTGACGCGGTGGCTCGGCGATATCGCCTACCCGCTGTACCTGTGGCACTGGCCGATCCTGATCTTCTTCCTGGCCGACCGCGGCGACGCCGAGATCGACCTGCTCGGCGGCGGCGGGGTGATCGCGGTGTCGCTGGGCCTGGCCTGGCTGACCCACCGCTGGATCGAGGAACCGTTGCGCAGGCCGGGCGTGGGCAGAGCACTGCCCCGGCAGCTGGCGGGCGCGACCGTGGCGGTGCTGCTGGTCTCGATGCTGTCGGTGACCTCGGTCTGGCAGTACGGGGTGGTCCGGTCCGAACCGGCCGTCGCCGCCGCCGAACTCGCGGTCGAGGCGTATCCGGGCGCCGAGGCGCTGGCGGCCGGGGCGCCGGTCCCGGATGAGCCGATGCGCCCGAGCGTGCTGGACGCGCCCAACGATCTGCCGCCACCCACGGTCGACGGCTGCATCGCCGACTGGGACACCCGCGAGGTGATCACCTGCGTCTACGGTGACCCCGACGCCGAGCGCACCCTCGCGCTGGTGGGCAGTTCGCACGCCGAGCACTGGCTGCCCGCGCTGCAGGTGCTCGCGGCCGAGCACTCCTTCCGCATCCAGGTGTATCTGAAGATGGGCTGCCCGCTCACCGTCGCCGAGGACGCCAGCGCCGTCGGCGAGCCGATCCCGGACTGCCGGGACTGGTCGCGCGAGGTCATCGACCGGCTCGGCACCGACCGGCCGGACTGGGTGTTCACGATCGGCACCCGGCCCCGCGACGCGGGCGGTGACGAAACCCCCGCCGAATACCTCGACGTCTGGTCGGCGCTGTCGGCCGAGGGCCTCAACGTGATCACCGTGCGCGACACCCCGTGGCTGCGGCGCGGCACCGTGCGCTATCGCGCCGCCGACTGCCTGGCCGCCGGTGGGGACCGGGCCAGCTGCGGCATGCGCCGCGTCGACGCGCTCAGCCCGATCAGCCCGCAACTGGAACCGGCCTCGCGCTTTCCCAGCGTCTTCCCGATCGACCTCAGCGACGCGGTCTGCCGCCCGGCGCTGTGCGCGGTCGCCGAGGGCAACACCCTGATCTACCACGACGAACACCACCTCACCGCCTCCTATTCACGCTCGCTCGCAGGCGCGTTGGGGCGCGCGCTGCGGCCGATCCTGGGCTGGTGGTGAATTCCGTTGCCCCGCACCGCCGCCGCCGGGAGTCGGTAGCCTCGAAGCGTGATCACTCTCAAGAAAGAAGACGGCGCAGCCGATCTCGCAGGCATCACCAAGATGAGCGTGGGGGTGAGCTGGGACCCGTCGGCCGGTTCCAGCGGCGGCCTGCTCGGCATCGCCCGGCGCAAGCGCGGGGTGGACCTGGACCTGATCGCGGTGCTGCTGCAGGGCGGTGAGCCGGTGCGTTTCGCCGGACTCGACTCGCTCGACCCCATCGGCAACGGCGCGGTCCTGCACTCCGGTGACGAGCAGACCGGTGCCGCCGCGGGCGACGACGAGACCGTGCACGTCACCTTCGCCCAGGTCCCCGCCGCCATCGACTCCATCGTCTTCATCGCCGCGGCGTTCAAGAAGGGCGCCTCCTTCGAGAAGGCCAACAACGTCTCGTTCAAGATCTACGACGCCACCGGCGCCGACAGCCAGCCGGTCGCCGACATCTGGCCCTCGCTGCTCGGCTCGGAGAACGCCAACGCCATCGCGCGTGCCTTCCGCAACGGCCCGGTCTGGCAGCTCGAGGTCCTCGACCGCAAGGGCAAGATCAAGCAGGGCGACCGGCAGGCGCTGCTGCGCTTCGCCCTCGCCTAGCCGGGGCCCGCCCCCGGCCCGCTACCGTAGGGATGCGGGACCGGAGGCAATGAATGAGCGCACAGTTGATGATCGTGGAGGACGACACCCGGGTTCGGACGTCGCTGCGGCTGGCGATGGAAGACGAAGGGTATGTCGTCGCCGAGGCGGAGATCGCCGAGGCCGCGCTGGAGAAGGTCCGGGCGCACGGGGCGCCCGATGTGATGATCGTGGACCTGATGCTCGGCGGCGGGATGGACGGCTACACCTGCATCCGGGAGGTCCGCCGCGATCACGACGTGCCGATCATCGTGGTCAGCGCCCGCGACGACACCCATGACGTCGTCGCGGCGCTGGAGGCGGGCGCCGACGACTTCGTCACCAAGCCGTTCGAGGTCAAGGAGCTCACCGCGCGGATCAGGGCGCTGCGCAGGCGCACCCGCAACACCGTCGAGCGGGAGAGCACCGAGCTGGTCCTGGACGCGCAGCGCGGGCTGGTGCTGAGCCAGGAGCGCGGCTCGGTGCAGCTCGACGGCCGCGACGTGCATCTCACGCTCACCGAGTTCCGGCTGCTGTGCGAGCTGGCCGCCAACGACAGCCTGGTGCTGAGCAGGCAGGTGCTGCTCGACAAGATCTGGGACCGTGGGTTCTTCGGCGACGAACGCATCGTCGACGTGCACGTGCGCCGCCTGCGCACCAAGATCGAACGCGATCCCGCCGACCCGTGCCTGATCGTCACCGTGCGCGGGCTCGGCTACCGCCTCGATGTCCGGCCCTGACCCGCGCGGCCGATTACCCTCGCGGTTCCGGGGTCTGCGGGGCCGCGTCATGGCGGCGTTCGTGCTCGGCGCGGGCCTGCTGGCGGTGGTGCTGGCCGGGTCGGTGTACGGGATCAGCACCAGTTATATGGAGTCGCAACGCGTCCGGACCGTCGAGCGGGCGGCCGGTGTGCACGCGGAGTTGCTGCGGCTGCGGCTGGACAAGCTGAATGTCACCGGGGAGCAGGCGTTGCAGACCCTGCATCTGCCCACCGGCACCATGGCCCTGCTGCACTGGGACGACGAGTGGACCATCGTGGGCAGCGATGTCGCTCCCCCGCCGCTGGCCGAGGTGATCGGCAGGCATCCGGCCGAGGCCACCGAGGTGCGGATCGGCGGGCAGCCCTACCTGCGGGCGGGCGCGCGCGTCGACACGCGGGCCGTGCTCTACGAATACGCGCCGCTGCAGGAACTGGTCTCGACCATGCGGATGCTGCGCACCATCGTGCTCGCCTGCGCGGTCGTCGCGGTGGCCGTCGCGGCGGCGCTGGGGGCCTGGGCCGCCCAGCACGTGCTGCGTCCGCTGCGCCAGGTCGCGGGCACCGCCTCACGGATCGCCTCGGGCGAACACGATCTGCGGCTGCCCCGCACCGCCGACGAGGACCTGTCCACCACCGTCGACTCGTTCAACGCCATGGTCGACTCGCTCCAGCGCCGTATCGAGCACGAACGGCGGCTGGTCTCGGACCTCAGCCACGAACTGCGCACCCCGCTGACCACCCTCACCACCACCGCGACCGTGCTGGCCGGGCATCGCGAGGAACTGTCCGAACGTCCCCGCGCCGCACTGGGTCTGCTGGTGGACGAGACCACCTACCTGCGCCGGCTCCTCGACGACATGCTCGCGCTGGCCCGCGCCGAGGCGGGCATCCACCGCTCCGATCCCGCGCCGCTCTCCCCCGCCGAACTGCTCACCCACCTGCTCGCCGGTCGCGGCACCGCCCCCGACCTGCTCAGCGTGCGCACCGAGGACCGCATCCGCGGGCGGCGGATGGAACTCGAACGCGCCCTGGTGAATCTGCTCGACAACGCCGATCGCCACGGCGGCGGCCTGGTGGGCGTCACCGTCGACCGCGACGGTGACGATGTGCGGATGATCATCGACGACGCGGGCCCCGGCGTCCCGGTCGCCGACCGCGAGCGGATCTTCCACCGGTTCGTCACCGCCTCGCGCACCACCGCGGGCACCGGCATCGGCCTTGCCCTGGTGGCCGAGACCGTGGCCGGGCATCGGGGCGGTCTGCGCGTCACCGAGCGGCCCGGTGGCGGTGCGCGTTTCGAACTCCGGATTCCGGCACTGGTGTCCTGACGGCGAAGGGCCCGGCGCACGCGGCGCCGGGCCCTTCTGTCCCCTCGTGGAGCGTCAGCCGATGCTGAACGGCTGGCCCCAGAGCGTGACCACCGAATTCACGTTGGCGGTCTCGACCTTCACCTTCACGAACGCGCGCGCCTGGGCGTAGCCGGCGCAGCCGCTCAGGCCTATGGTGGAGTCGGCCCAGGTCACCGAGCCGGAGGCACCCTTGAACTTGTTGTTGGTGCCGTGGTCCTCGTTGCCGTAGTCGTCGGCCTTCTCGATGTCGAGAACGTAGAACGACTGCGCCTGGCCGGGGCCCAGGCTCAGCTCGGCGCCGCTGCTGGCACCGACGCTGACATCCTCGCCGTCCCAGCTGGATTCGCCCTCGACGCCACCCTCGACGCCGCCGCCGTCGATGTTCACCTGGCAGCCGACCACATAGCCGGGGTAGATCTTGCCGCCCTCGGCGTTCTCGCCGGCGACCTCGACCTGCGCGCTGCCGGAGACCCACACATTGCGGTGCACCGGGGTGGAGCCCATCGACGGGTTGATGTTGGCCGACTCGCCCACCAGGCGCACGGTCACGACGGTGCCGTCGGACAGCGTCTTGACGATCTCGCCGCCGGGCAGCGGGACGAAGGTGTCGGCGTTGGCGGCGCCGGTGGACAGCAGCCCGAACGTCACGGCGGCCGCGCCGACCACACCGGCCAGCCGGGCTGTGTTCTTACGGTCGATCATGTATGTCATTCCTCGAAATCGATGGGTCGGTGGGCTCAGCCGATGCTGAACGGGGCACCGTAGAGCGTGGTCTTGGAGTAGTGGTCGCCGATGATCTCCACGACGGAGTACGAGCGGGCCTGCGCGTATCCGCCGCAGCCCTGGACCTCGATCTCGACGTCCTGGTACTCGACCGAGTAGACGCCCGCCTTCAGGATGTCCTTCTTCTCGATCTGCACGAACTTGACCTCGCCCGGCCCGATGTCGAGACCGACCGAGCCGCCGAGGCTGCCGCCGGACAGGTCGATGCCGCCGGAGATGCCCGCGGAGATGGCGTCGTCACCGATGGCCACCTGGCAGCCGATGATGTAACCGGTGTTGAGCTGGGAGGCACCGTGGGTGGAGGAGTTGTTGGAGCCCTCCTTGCCCGCGGGACCGTTGTAGGGGCCGACCTCGCCCTCGGGGGTGGCGGTGACATCGGCGGTGACGGTGCCCGACACCCAGGCCACCCGGCCCGCGCCGTTGGCCGCCAGCGACGGCGAGATCACGGCGCGCTCGCCGGTGCGGGTGATGCTGACGCCGGGTCCGTTGCGCTGGCCGTCCGGCAGCGGAACGTGGGCGTCGGCGCCCGCGGTACCGGCGGCGAAACCACCGAATGCGATGGCGGCGGCCGCGGTGGCGCCCAGCGCACGCGCACCGTTGGAGCGGTTGATTCTCATACTTCCCCTCATCAGGTTCGAGCAAGATCGCCTCGAAGGCTCGCAGCGAAGCATTGCCCTGCCCGATGGCGTGCCGAGAACGGCGCGACGGCCCGCCGATGAAGGTCCAGGAACGGGAACCTTGCCGGTTCTTTGCGATCGTGTGACGGTGCAGGGGCGTGGCGAGGCCCTTCGCAGCCTGTGCGAACTTCGGTCAAGGGGACGCGATTTCGATGTTCCCTGGATAGTTGCTGCGCTACCGTTTCCGGCATGGACGACATCGAGTTGGATTTGCCGAGCGTCGCTTCTTCGCACACCGCGGGACGGATCCTGGAGATCGGCGCGGTCGGTCTGCGCAATCCCCTGCCCGTCGAGGGTGAACGGACCCAGGCGTACGTCTCCACCGTCGACGGCACCACCCTGCGACTACCCGATTCGCTGCAGAACTGGGCGATGCAGACCCTGGCCGCGAACTACGACCTGCGCGCGACCGGTCTGCCCTCGCTGTTCCCCTGCCGCTTCGAATTCGGCATCCGCAACGGCACCGCCTACGCCGTCCCCGTCGGCGCGCGGTCTCCCCGCCCCGGTACCGCGGAAACCCCGGCCTGAGACCGGAATCGGTCAGGCGGGCCGCAGGATGCGCAGCGCCGCCCGTTCGATCCGGTCGGCGATCTCCGAGTACGACTCATAACCCATCCCCGCCCGCACCAGCGCACCGGCGTAGATGATCTCCAGCAGTTCGACGATCTCGTCGTCGGCCGCCGGACCGAGCGCGCGGACCAGCCGCGCGCGGATCTCGATACCGATGCGGGTGCGCAGGTGCTGGACATCCGGGTCGTGGCCGAGCAGCGCGCTGGTGACCGCGCCGGAGAGTTCCTGTTCGTCGGCCACCAGCAGTGCGATGTTGCGAAGCTCGGCGAGCACGCGCACGGTGGCGTCGGGGTCCTCGCTGACCGGCGAGGGTGAGGCCACCAGCCGCCGCCAGAAGATCTCGGCGACCAGGTGTTCCTTGGAGGAGAAGTAGGTGTAGGCGGTGGCCGTGGCCACGCCCGCCTCCGCCGCGACCAGCCGGATCGTCATGCCGGCGAAGCCATCGCGTGCCAGCACCTGCAGCGCGGCTCGGGTCAGCCGGTCGACGGTGTCGGCCTGTTTACCGCTGAGCCGCCGCCGGGTCGCTTCGACGTTGATGGAATCGCTTTCGGACATGCGTCCGGATGGTACTCTGCCCGGCCCCGGTCGCGGTGACCCACACCCGCGCGGCTACGTCTTCTTGCGCTCCTGCGCGACCACCTTGCCGACCGCGCCGTCGAGTTTCGTCCCCGCGGGCCACCCGACGTAATGACACAGGAACAGCGCGACCTCCCGCAACTGCTCCTCGGAGAGCTCCCCGTTGCGCAGGGCCGCGCCGATCTGGATCTCGGCGACATCGAGGTGCCCCTGCGCGGTCAGCGCGCCGAGCAGCAGCAGCCGCCGTTCGCGCACGGTCAGCGCCGGACGCGACCAGATCTCGCCGAAGAGGTGATCGGCGGTGACGGCGAAGTAGTCGCCGGGACCGTCGCTGAACTCCCAGCCGTAGACCTCGCTCATCTTGTCCAGCCCGCGCTGCCGGGCCGCGTCGGGCGTGGAACCGTTGGTGCTCATCGTGTCTCCTTGTCGAGGGCGGGTTCGGCCACGCCGAGTCCGGCGGCCAGGTCGGCGCGGGCCCGGCGGGTCAGTGGCAGGTCGACGCCGAGCCGGTCGCCGAGGTCGAGGGCGAGCGAGAGGTCCTTCTCGCCGAGGTCGCGGACGTGGCCGAGGATGGGGAACCAGAAATCGTCGGGGTCGACCGGTGCGGTGGTGTCGCGCAGCATGATCGCGCCGGGCCCACCGGTGACCGCGTCGGAGTGACGCACCACCTTGCCCAGCGCCGTCAGACTCAGCCCCGCCGCCTCGGCCAGCCGCTGCGCCTCGGTGGCGGCGGTGAACGAGATGAAGTGCAAGAGATTGCGCGCCAGCTTCATCCGCGTTCCCGCGCCCACCTCACCGGCGTGCACGACGAGATCGGCGAAGCACCCGAACGGGCCGCGGACCCGCGCGACCGCCGCCGCGCTGCCGCCGACCATGACCGCCAGCCTGCCGCTGGTCGCCCCGGGCCCGCCCCCGCTGACCGGTGCGTCGACGAACTCCACTCCCCGCTGCGCGCACAGGGCCGCGAGTTCCTGTGCGGTCCGGTCGCTGATGGTCGAGTGCACCGCGATCACCGTGCCCGGCACCGCGTTCCGCAGAATCCCCGTCGGTCCGGTGACGACCTCGCGCACCTGGGCGTCGTCGATCACCGTCACGCAGATCACCCGCGCGTGCACCGCCAGCTCGGCCGGATCGGCGGCCACCCGCGCGCCCGCCGCGGCGAACGGTTCGGTGGCCTCGGCCCGCACATCGCAGACGGTGAGCCCGCCCGGCCACTCCAGCAGCCGCTGCGCGATCGGCGCCCCCATATTGCCCAGGCCGATGAATCCGGCCGGGGCGCTGCCGGTTCCGTCGCTCATCGGATGATCTGCCCGCCGTCGACATTGAGGATCTGCCCGGTGACCCAGCTCGCCTCGTCGGAGAGCAGATACAGGCAGGCCCCGACGAGATCCTGTGGCGTGCCCATCCGCTTGATCGGAATGCGGGAGACCATGTCCTTCACCAGGTTTCCCGGCGTGACGGTCTGGGTGGCCTCGGTGTCGATCGGCCCTGGCGCGATGGCGTTGATCCGGATGCGGGACCCGCCCAGCTCGGTGGCCAGCTGCTGGGTCAGCCCGTTGACCCCGATCTTGGCCAGCCCGTAGAAACCCGAGTACAGCCACGCCGCCGTGGACGACTGGTTCACGATCGACCCGCCGCCCGCGGCGATCATAGGCTGCCACACCGCCCGCGTCACATTGAGCGCGCCGTCGAAGTTCACGCTCATGAACTTCTTGTAGTAGTCCCAGGGGACGGTGAGCAGCAGGTCCAGCTTCATCTCGCCGTAGATGGCGGCATTGTTGACCAGGTGGTGGATGGCGCCGAACTCGGCGACGGTGAACTCCGCCAGCGCGACCGCCGAGTCCGGATCGGCCACATCGACGCGCCGGAAGACCGCGCTGCCGCCGTCGGCGACGATCTGCTTGGCGACGTCCTGCCCGCGTTCGGTATTCAGATCGGCGACAACGACATTCGCGCCTTCGGCGGCCAGCGCTTCGGCGTAGACCGCGCCGATGCCCTGTGCCGCGCCGGTGACGATCGCGGTGCGTCCGGTGAAACGTGCCATGGTGTTCAGCTCCTGCGTGATGGGGTGACGGTGGGTCAGGCGGGGGTGGCGATCACCTTGGTCTCGAGGTACTCCTCGAAACCGGCGACGCCCATCTCCCGGCCGATGCCGGATTGCTTGTAGCCGCCGAAGGGCGCGTCGGCGTGGTACCAGAGCCCACCGTTGACGCTCATCGTCCCGGTGCGCACGCCCTCGACCACGGCCTTCACCCGGTCCGGGTCGGTGCCCCACACCGAACCCGAGAGTCCGTAGGGCGAGTCGTTGGCCTGCCGGATCGCGTCGGTGTCCCCGTCGTGGGCGAGTACCACCAGCACCGGCCCGAAGATCTCCTCGCGCGCGACGGTCGCGGAATTGTCCAGGCCGCTGATCACCGTCGGCTCGACGAAGTACCCGCGATCCTGGCCCGCGGGCCTGCCGCCGCCGGTCTCCACGCGCCCGCCCTCGGCCTTCGCGAGCTCCACATACCGTTCCACCCGCGCGCGCTGCTGCGCGGAAACGACCGGTCCGCAGACGGTTCCGGGTTTGCGCGGGTCGTCCGCGGCCAGCCCGGCCATCGCGCTCGCCGCCGCGGCGACGGCGAGGTCGTAGGACTCGCGCGGCACCAGCAGCCGGGTGGTCAGCGCGCAGCCCTGCCCGGCGTGCACCGCGACGGTGAACGCGGTGTAGCTCGCGGCGGCGGCGATATCGGCGTCGTCGAGCACGATGGCCGCGGACTTGCCGCCCAGTTCCAGGAAGGTGCGTTTCAGCGTGGCCGCCGCGCCTTCCATCACCGACCGGCCGGTGCGGGTGGAGCCGGTGAAGGTGATCATGTCGACGCGCGGATCGGTGACCAGCTGCGCGCCGAGCGCGTGATCCGACGAGGTGACGATATTGAGCACCCCGGGCGGGAAATCGGTGTGCTCGGCGATGAGCGGCCCGAGCACCGCCGCGCACCACGGCGTATCCGGCGCGGGCTTGAGCACCACGGTGTTCCCCGCGGCCAGCGCGGGCCCGATCTTGGCCAGATTGATCTGGTGCGGGAAGTTCCACGGCGTGATCGCGCCGACCACGCCGACCGCCTCGCGCCGGATCACCCGCCTGCTGGCCACTCCCATCAGGTCCCTGGTGCCGAGATCGGTTTCCCACTCGTAGCTTTCGGCCAGGTCGGCCGCGAAGGACAGATCCGCGATCGGCCCCTCGAGCTGCGGTCCGCTGGTGAGCATGACCGGGGCGCCGACCTCGGCGACGGTGAGCTCGCGCAGCGGCTCGAGGTGCGCGGTCATCACCTCGCGCAGCTGGCGCAGGCAGCGGGCCCGCAGGGCCGGGTCGCGCGACCAGTCCGTCTCGTCGAAGGCGGTGCGGGCCGCGGCGATGGCGGCGTCCATGTCGGCAGGCGAGGCGTCGGCGGCGTAGCCGAGCACCTCCTCGGTGGCGGGGTCGACGGTCGGGAAGACGCCGGACCCACCCGGGATCAGCGTGCCGCCGATCAGCAGGGGCGTGCCGCCGGCGGGGACGAGGCCGTTCATAGCAAGACTCCGATACGGTGTCTGGACAGGTGTACGGAATATAGACCATGGTGGCCGCCTTTGTCTGTACATATGACTGTAGTAGCATCCGGACACATGTCCGAAAACGCGCCGACCGCCATCGAAGCGACCCGGCGACGGCTGACCGAGAAGCAGGCCGACACCGTCGACCGGCTCACCGTCGCGGCGGTGCGGGTGCTCGCCCGGGAGGGCTACTCGGGCACCACGATCCGGCTCGTCGCCACCGAGGCGGGGGTCGGCACCGCCACCGCCTACACCTACTTCTCCTCCAAGGAGCACCTCATCTCGGAGGTGTACTGGCGACGCCTGGTCGCCCTGCCCACCCCGGCCGAGAGCGGCGAGGACCCGGCCACCCGCGTGGTCGCCGTCCTGCGGGAGGTGTCGATGCTGGTGGCCGACGAACCGGCGCTGGCGGGCGCGGTCAGCAGCGCGCTGCTCGGCGACGACCCCGATGTGCGGCATCTGCGCCTGCGCATCGGCAAGGAGATCCGCCGCAGGCTCGGCGACGCGCTCGGCGCCCCCGACCCCGAGCGCCTGGCCGCGCTCGAATTGCTGTACTCCGGCGCCCTGCTCCAGGGCGGGATGGGCCTGCTCTCGTATGCCCAGGTCGCCGACCTGCTCGCCACCTGCGCACGCCGGTTGCTGGCCGATCCGGTCACCGGGGGCTGACCGCGCGAACCTTGTCGCGAACCGGCAACCGTAGTACCGTCCAGACACATGTCCATAACGTGTCTGGACAGTATTCCGGGAAGGATCTCCCCATGACGCTGGTCGAACCTCGGCGCGTGTCCGGCGGCGCGGACGAACACGGGCACCTCGGCGAATTCCGCACCGATCCGATCGCGCTGATGCGCCGTGTCCGCGCGGAATGCGGCGATGTCGGCACCTTCGAACTCGCGGGCCGCGATGTGGTGCTGCTCTCCGGCGCCGAAGCCAACGAGTTCTTCTTCCGGGCCGGTGACGACGACCTGGACCAGGGCGCCGCCTACCCGTTCATGAAGCCGATCTTCGGCGAGGGCGTGGTGTTCGACGCTCCCCCGGAGCGGCGCAAGGAGATGCTGCACAACCAGGCCCTGCGCGCCGACCACATGCGCGGGCACGCGGGCACCATCGCCGCCGAGGTCGACCGGATGGTGGCGGGCTGGGCCGACGCGGGCGAGATCGACCTGCTCGAGTTCTTCGCCGAACTGACCATCTACACCTCCTCGGCCTGCCTGATCGGCCGCAAGTTCCGCGAGCAGCTCGACGGCCGCTTCGCGCACCTGTATCACGAGCTCGAGCAGGGCACCGACGCGCTGGCCTACGTCGATCCCTACGCGCCCATCGAGAGTTTCACCCGCCGCGATGCCGCGCGGGCCGCCCTGGTCGAGCTGGTGCAGGCGATCATGGACCAGCGCATCGCGAATCCCCCTGCGGGAAAAGATGATCGGGACATGCTCGACGTGCTGGTGTCGATCACCGACGAGCACGGCGCGCTACGTTTCTCGGCCAGCGAGATCACCGGCATCTTCATCTCGATGATGTTCGCCGGCCACCACACCACCTCCGGGACCGCCGCCTGGACGATCATCGAACTGCTGCGTCATCCCGAGACGCTGGCCGGGGTGGTGAGCGAACTCGACGAGCTCTACGCCGACGGCGCCGACGTGAGTCATCATGCGCTGCGCCAGATCCCGAAGCTGGAGGCCGCGCTCAAGGAGACGCTGCGCCTGCATCCGCCACTGATCGTGCTGATGCGGGTGGCGCGCGGTGAGTTCGAGGTGTGCGGGCACCGCATCGCCCCCGGCGACATGGTCGCGGCCACGCCCGCGGTCTCGAACCGCATCCCCGAGGACTTCCCGAATCCGGACGCCTTCGATCCCGGCCGCTATCTCGATCCGCGCCAGGACGACATCGTCAACCGCTGGACCTGGATCCCCTTCGGCGCGGGCAGGCACCGCTGTGTCGGCGCCCCGTTCGCGCTCATGCAGCTCAAGGCGATCTTCTCGATCCTGCTGCGGGACTGGGAGTTCGAGCTGGCCCAACCGCCGCAGACCTACCGCAACGATCATTCCAAGATGGTGGTGCAGCTCGAGCAACCGTGCCGGGTGCGCTACCGCCGCAGGCAGCGCTGAGCGCGGCGAGGAGACCGGCCGTGATCCCTCCCGGATTCGATTTCACCGACCCGGCCCTGTGGGCCACCCGCAATCCCGTGCGCGAGTTCGCCGAACTGCGCCGCACCGCCCCGGTGTGGTGGAACGCCCAGACCGATGAGCGGTCCGGCGGGTTCCGCGACGGCGGCTACTGGGTGGTCTCCACCCACGAGGACATCAAGACCGTCTCGCGCAATGCCGAACTGTTCTCCTCCCAGCGCAAGGGCTCGGTCATCCGGCTGCCCGGCGAGGTGACCCCCGAGCAGATCGAGCTCACCGGCGCGCTGCTGCTGAACATGGACCCGCCCAGACACACCAAGATCCGGCGGATCATCTCCCAGGGCTTCACGCCGCGCGCGGTCGAGGGGTTGCGCGCGGCCCTGTCCGAGCGGGCGGCCGCCATCGTGCGATCCGCCGCCGAGACCGGCGGCGGCGACTTCGTCGAGCAGGTCGCCTGTGAACTGCCGCTGCAAGCCATCGCCGAACTGCTCGGCGTCCCGCAGGAAGACCGGCGCAAGCTGTTCGACTGGTCCAATCAGATGCTCAACTACGACGACCCCGAATACGGCGACGCCACCACCACCGACGCCTCCACCCTGGCCTCCGCGGAGCTGCTCGGCTACGCCTGGAACCTGGCCGAACAGCGGCGCGCGGAACCCACCGGCGACATCGTCAGCAAGCTCGTGCACGCCGACCTGGACGGCGAGGCGCTGGGCTCCGACGAGTTCGGCTTCTTCGTCATCCTGCTGGCGGTGGCGGGCAACGAGACCACCCGCAACGCGATCACCCACGGCATGAAGGCCTTCGTCGACCATCCGGACCAGTGGGAGCTCTACCGGCGGCAGCGGCCGCGCACCGCGCCCGACGAGATCGTCCGCTGGGCCACCCCGGTGACGGTCTTCCAGCGCACCGCCACCGCCGACACCGAACTCGGCGGACAGCACATCCGCGCCGGTCAGCGCCTCGGCTTGTTCTACAGCTCGGCCAATTTCGACGAGGGCGCCTTCGCCGACCCGTTCCGCTTCGACATCCTGCGCGACCCCAATCCGCACCTGGGTTTCGGCGGGACCGGCGCGCACTTCTGTGTCGGGGCGAACCTGGCCCGGCTCGAGATCGACCTGATCTTGCAGGCCGTGGCCGAGGTGATGCCGGATCTGACCCAGCTCGCCGAGCCACAGCGGCTACGGTCGGGCTGGATCAACGGCATCAAGCACTGGCAGGTCGACTACGCGAGCGGAACGAGGTCCTGATGCGGATTGCGCTGCTGTCCTATCGGAGCAAGGCGCACTGTGGTGGTCAAGGCGTGTATGTCCGCTATCTGAGCCAGGGCCTGGCCGAACTCGGTCACCGGGTGGAAGTGTTCTCCGGTCAGCCCTATCCCGAGGACCTCGATCCGCGCGTGCGCCTGACCGAGGTGCCGAGCCTGGACCTCTACCGCGACGAGGACCCCTTCCGCACCCCGCACCCGCGCGAGCTGCGCGACCGGATCGACCTGCTGGAACTGGCCACCATGTGGACGGCCGGGTTCCCCGAACCGCGGACCTTCAGCCTGCGTGTGGCCCGGGTGCTGGCCTCGCGGACCGCCGATTTCGATGTGGTGCACGACAATCAGTGCCTCGGCTCCGGGCTGCTCGACATCGCCCGCGCGCTGCCGCTGGTGGCGACGGTGCATCATCCGATCACCCGCGACCGCGCGGTGGACCTCGCCGCCGCGCCCTGGCGGCGCAAGCTGTTCGTACGGCGCTGGTACGGATTCCTCGGCATGCAGCAGCGGGTGGCCCGGCGGATTCCCGAACTGATCACGGTGTCGGCGTCCTCGGCCGCCGATATCGCCACCGACTTCGGCGTGGAACCCACACGGCTGCGCACTGTTCCGCTCGGCGTCGACACCACACTGTTCCGGCCGCGCGGGACTCCCCGCGTGCGCGGCCGGATCGTCGCGGTCGCCAGCGCGGACAAACCGCTCAAGGGAATCGCGCACCTGCTCCATGCCGTTGCCCGGCTGCGCACAGCACACGAGGTCGAGTTGCGGCTGGTCGCCAGACTGGAACCCAACGGCCCTACCGAGAAGCTGATCGCCGAGCTGGGCCTGGCCGATATCGTCACGCCGGTGAGCGGGCTCAGCGACGGCCAGCTCGCCGAACTGCTCGCCTCGGCCGAGATCGCCTGTATCCCTTCGCTGTACGAGGGGTTCTCGCTGCCCGCCGTGGAGGCCATGGCCAGCGGGACACCGCTGGTGGCGAGCCGGGCCGGTGCGCTGCCCGAGGTGGTCGGTGACTGCGCCCGGCTGGTTACCCCCGGGGACGTGCCCGCGCTGACCGACGTCCTCGGCGAACTGCTCGGCGACGCCGAAGAACGCGAGCGGCTGAGCACGGCAGGCCGGGCCCGGGCGCTGGCACTGTACAGCTGGCCCGCCGTCGCCGCGCAAACCGTCGCCGTCTACGACCGGGCCATCGCCGCCCACCACCGGCCCGGCCCGGTGACCCCGCCCGCCGACTCCCAGGAGGCTCCGTGCTGACCGTCGATTTCGACCATCTGGGCGTCGGCCCCGGTTCCCGCGTGATCGATGTGGGCTGCGGCGCGGGCAGACATTCCTTCGCGGCCTACCGGCGCGGTGCCGATATCGTCGCCTTCGATCAGAACGCCGACGACCTCGCCGAGGTCGCGGTGATGTTCGAGGCCATGGCCGCCGAGGGCCAGGCCCCGGACTACGCCAAGGCCGAGACGGTGCGCGGGGACGCACTCGACCTGCCGTACGGTGACGGCGAATTCGACGTGGTCATCGCCTCGGAAATCCTCGAGCACATCCCCCGCGACGAGCAGGCCATCGCCGAGCTGGTGCGAGTGCTGAAACCCGGTGGCGCGCTGGCGGTCACGGTTCCGCGCTGGCTGCCGGAGCGGATCTGCTGGGCACTCTCGGACGAGTACCACGCCAACGAAGGTGGGCACGTGCGCATCTACCGCGCCGACGCACTGCGCGCCGCCATCACCGCACGCGGCCTGCGCTACCGCGATCAGGACTTCGCCCACGCCCTGCACTCGCCGTACTGGTGGCTCAAGTGCGCGGTCGGTGTCCGCGACGACGACCATCCCCTGGTCCGCGCCTATCACCGGATGCTGGTGTGGGACATGATGTCCGCGCCCGCGCTCACCCGCACGGCCGAACGCCTGCTCGATCCCCTGATCGGCAAGTCCGTCGCCCTCTACTTCACCAAACCGGTGGTATCCGCCGATGCCCGCTGAGTCGCCGCGCTCGCCGCGGCTGCCCGAGGTCCCCGGCGTCCTGTCGGCGCGCGCGATCCGGCGCACCGGCGAATCCATCGCCGCCGCACAGGAACCCGACGGCGCGCTGCCCTGGTTCACCGGCGGGCACACCGACCCGTGGGACCACATCGAATCGGCCATGGCGCTGACCGTCACCGGTCACCGGGACGCCGCCCGCGCGGCCTACATCTGGTCGGCCAAGACCCAGCGCGACGACGGCTCGTGGCCGACGCAGTTTCGCGCGGGCGCGATCGAGAACCACGACGCCGACACCAATTTCTGCGCCTACCTCGCCACCGGCGTCCTGCACGCGTTCACCGTCACCGGCGACCACGATTTCGCCGCCGAACTGTGGCCGACGGTGCGCGCGGGCATCGACTTCGTGCTCGGCCGGCAGACCGCGCGCGGGGAGATCCACTGGTCGGCCGGTGAATCCGGGTCCAGCGGCGAAGCCCTGCTGACCGGCAGCTCCAGCATCTTCCACAGTCTCGGCTGCGCGGTGACCCTGGCCGAGCTCGTCGGTGATCCCCGCCCGGACTGGGCGGCGGCCCGGGCCAGGCTCGGCGACGCCTTGCGGCATCATCCCGAGGCGTTCCTGGACAAGAGCCGCTACTCGATGGACTGGTACTACCCGGTGCTCGGTGGCGCGGTGCGCGGCGCGGCCGCCCACGACCGGCTCGCCCAGCGGTGGGACGAGTTCGTGGTGCCCGAGCTGGGCATCCGCTGTGTGTCCGACGCCCCGTGGGTGACCGGCGCGGAGACCTGCGAACTGGTCCTGGCCCTGGACGCGATCGGCGACACCGCCAACGCGACCAGGCTGTTCGGCGCCATGCAGCACCTGCGCGAAGACGACGGGTCCTATTGGACCGGACTGGTTTTCACCGACGGCGAACGCTGGCCGGTCGAACGCACCACCTGGACCGCGGCGGCCGTCGTCCTCGCCGCCGACGCGCTCTCGCGCACGACCCCGGGCAACGGCATCTTCCGCGACACCCGCTGAGCGGTCAGCCGCAGCCCGCGCTGCGGCGCAGAATCCGCAACGACCCGGTGACCGAGACTTCGCGAAACTTGCCACTGTCGAGTGCGCGACGATAGATATGGAAGGGCGGACGACCACCGTCGGCGGGATCGGGGAAGACATCATGAATGGCGAGCAGGCCCCCACCGGCGATCCAGTGCACCCAGTTGTCGTAGTCGCGCTGGGCCGCCTCCTCGGTGTGGCCGCCGTCGATGAACAGCATGCGGATCGGTGTGCGCCAGATACGCGCGGCGGCCGAGGAGGAGCCGACGATCGCGGTGACGGTATCGGTGAGGCCCGCGCGAATCATGGTGCGCCGGAAGGCCGTCACGGTGTCGAAGGCACCGGTCTCCGGGTCGACCAGGGAGGCGTCGTGGTACTCCCAGCCCGGCTGGTGCTCCTCGGAACCGCGGTGGTGGTCGACGGTGACCACGGCCGCGCCGGTCTCCCGCGCGGCGGCGGCCAGGTAGACGGTCGACTTCCCGCAGTACGTCCCGATCTCCACGATGACGCCGTCCCCGGCATGGTCCCGGGCCGCCGCGTAGAGAGCACGCCCCTCCTCGGCAGGCATGAACCCGGTGACCTGCTCGGCGAACGCGAACAGTTCCCCGGCCGAGATCTCGTCCACAGCACCCATGCGGTGACGCTAGCACACCACCTGGAATACAATCCGGACTACTGTCCAGAAATGAGGAGAGCAGCATGAAGACCCGCCTGAACTGCCCGTGCGGCGAGCAGATCCGTGGCACCGACGAGGAGAACCTCATCGCGCTGACCCAGGAGCACCTGGCCGCCAACCATCCCGGCCACGACTACACCCCCGACGAGATCCTCTTCATCGCCTACTGAGCTACTTGGCGGGCAGCGTGTTCTGCAGCCCGCCGACCTCGGTGATCTGCCAGCCCGCGGCCCGGTCGATGGTCAGCGCGTAGGCGACCGTCGCGCGGGTGCCCTCGGGTGTCTGCGCGCTGGTGGACACGACGTCGAGGTAGGCGTTCACCCGGTAGACGCCACCGGACTCCGAGACCACCGCCGCCGAGAGCGGGGTGGCGGTAGAGGTCCATTGCAGCGGGAGCAGGATCTGTTCCAATTGCGGTGCGGTGGCGTCGAACTTGGCCGCGAGCTGCCCGGTGGTGCCGGTTTTCAGCCTTCCCAGCCAGGCGGGCACCTCGCGATAGTCGATGGTGGAGGCGCCCACGGCGTAGTCGGTGGCGAGCTGGGTGACGTGCCGGTCGTCGGCGGCCCTGGCGTCGCGCTCGGCGAGGCTGCCCGCGGCCGTGGAGTACAGCAGGGCGAAGGTGACGGTGGCGATCGTGAGCGCGGCGAGGGCGACGGCGCCCAGCACGGTCGAGAGCCGCACGGAAACGGTGCGCGGGGAGGGCGTGGCTTCGGGCATGGGCGTTCCTCGGTGGGGTCTATTTGATGCCGAGACGGAAGTGCACGGTGCCTTCGGCGTCGACGTTCTGCAGGGCTTGGCTGATGAGCGCGCTGATGTCGATGACCGGCGCCCGGTGCACCGCGTCGGCGACCACCGGGCCCAGTACCTGTTCCAGGGGTGCCAGGCTCGGGCCGATCTCGGTGATCAGCGCGGTGAGTGCGTCCAGGAACGGCACCAGACCGTCACCGGTGAAGTAGTCGTCCAGTGGTCTGCTCTCGACCAGGGCCGAACCGGATTCGACGATGGCACTCAGGGTGACGCCGAACTCGCCGAAGTTCGGGCCCGCCGATCCCAGGGACGGTCCGAGCCAGGCCATGTCGCCGCCGAGCGCCTGCATGTCGGCGAGGAGTTGGCGGATCGTGGCGGTGCGGCTGAGCAGCGTGGCCGCGAGCAGGGTCGTGGAGCGTTGCAGCGTGCCCACGGCGGCCTCGGTGCCGGTGAGCGCCTGGTCGACGGTGCCGACCAGGCGTGAGATGGCGCCGGGGTCGAGCTGGTCGAGCAGCGTCACCAGCCGGGCCGACAGCGCCGTCACCGTCATCGGGAGCTGGACCCGGTCGGCCGGAATCACCTGGCCGTCCGCGAGATACGGGCCGTCGCCGGATGCCGGGGCGAAGGCGACATAGGGTTCGCCGAGGGCGGAGAGCTGTTCGATACGGACCGTGCCGGACAGCGGGATGCGGTGGCGATCATCGATGCGCAGCCGCACCCGCACCCCGTCGGCCTGCCTGCGTACCGTCTCGACCTGCCCGACCCGGACGCCTGCCAGCAGCACCGGCGCATTCGGGCCGATCCCGCCCGTCTCGTCCAGCGCCAGTTCGGCGGTCATGTAGCCGATGCGCGGGTCGAGCCGCAGTACGCCGAGCGACATGTAGCCCACGCCGAAGACCAGCACCGCCGCGATGGCGGCCAGTGACACCACAGCCCGGAGGTTCATCGCACCAGCCCGATCATCCGCAGGGTGTCGACGATGCGCGCGCTGCGCGCGTCCGGCGTGAGCGCGGGCGCGACGGTGACCTCGACCAGGTCGATCTTCGGTCCGCGCGTGGCGAACGGCACCAGATCCGTGTCGATGAACTCCCGCAGCGCCTTCAGGTTCGACGGCGCGGTCGTGTCGAGCGGGCTGCGGCCCAGCAGCATGGGGACCAGCGCGCGGGTGGTGTCGTCGAGCGAGGACAGCAGCGGCCCCAGCCATTGCGCGCTCGGCGCGACCGGGCCGAGCGCGGTGAGCACGAAGATGACGCCGATCTGCGCGTTCACCGCGTCGGTGGTGTGCTCGACGCCGTACGGGGTGAGCAGCTCGTCGAGGATCGGCACATTGTGCTGGAGCCCGTCCTCGACGGTGGCTTCCATGCCGTCGAGCAGCGCGTCGACGGAGTCCAGGTGGGTGCCGAGGTCGATCGTGTCGCCGCGCAGCACCTCGGCGATGCGGGCGGTGTCGCGGGGGTCGGCCGGGAAGACGCCGTTCATGGTGCGCACGATGTGCTGGAAGTCGCCCACCGCGCCGCTGCCGACGAAGGTGGACAGCCCGGCGAGGATGTCTTCGATCGGCGGCGCCTGGGTGGTGTCGGTGAGCGGGATGGTCGCGCCCGGAGCGAGTTCCGGTGTCGCCGTGGCGGGTTCGGCAAGCGCGATGTGCACGTCACCGAGCGGGGTCTCCTGGCGGAGGGTGGCTGTGGTGCCCTGCCGCAGCCGCACCGAGCGGTCGATGACGACCTCGGCCACGGCGTATCCGCTGCGTGGCACCTGGTCCGAGGTGGCGGTGACCGCGTCCACCAGGGTGACCCCGGTCAGGCTGCCGACCCGCACCCCCGAAGCGATCACCTTCGCGCCCTGCGGCAGATTCAGCACATTCGCGAATTCGATACGCAGCGGATAGGTCGCCCCGGACATCCCGGCGCCGGGCAGATCGTCCGGACCGAACCCGCACCCGGCGAGCACCCCGACCAGCAACAGCGACACGACCGTCCGCACCGCACGTCCACGGCCGGGTCGACCGCAACAGCCCGCGTCCCGCCGGGCGACCGCGAGGACCGTCGTCACGACCCACCTCATCGGGCACTCACCCCCGCCAGTAGTGCGGGCAGGGCCGGGATCGTCGCCACACCGCCGTCCGACAGTGCGCAGCGTTCCCCCGTGACAGCGGCCAGTGCGGCACAGAATCGCTCGGTGTCCTGCTGTGCCAGAGCCAGTCTCGGCGGTGCGTAGCCGAGAGTGACGGTGCCGCTGACCGGATCGACGGCCCCCGCGAGTCCGGTGGCGATGGTCGGGGTCATCGCGATCACCTCCGCGAGCGAGGCGACACCCGCCGCGATCAGGCGCGGCAGATCGGGCACGCTGTTCACCGCCCGCAGGGCCGGCCCGCCGAACATCAGGATCACGTCGTTGAGCTGGGGCAGCAGATCCGAGAGCGTGTCGACGATCTCGATGATCGGTGGGAAGGCGATGGTGACGATGTCCTCGAAGGTCTGCGGCAAGCCGCTCACGGTGGTCTCCACCTGCCCCCAGCCGCCGCGGGCGCGCTGGGCCAGGGCGGCGAGGGCGTCGAGGAGTTCTCCGAGGTGGCCGATGGCGGCGTCGGGCGCGTCCAGTGCCCGGCTCAGGGCCAGGATGATGTCGTTGACCTGGCCGCCGGTACCCGCCGTGGCCCGGTCGAGGGCGTCGATCCCGGCGCCGAGGCCGGTGGCGTCGGCGCCGTTGAGCTGGTCGGCCAGCCGGGCGAGCGCGTCGAAGGTCTGCGAAAGGCTCTTGGGTGTCAGGGTTCTGGTGATGCAGGTCCCCGGATTCCAGCCGGGTCCGTCGGGTTCGGCGCCGATCAGGGCGAGGCGCCGGTCGGCGACCAGGGTGTCGCTCACCGTCACCGCGCCGACATCGGGCGGCAGCGCGCGGTCGGCGCGGACGGTGAATTCGACATGGGCGGTAGCCCCGGCGACCCGGATTCCGGTGACCCGGCCGACCTGCACACCCAGCACCGTCACCGCGCTGCCCTCGTACAAGCCGATGGCGTCGGGCATCTCGGCGCAATAGGCCCGGGTGGGCGGCTCCGGCCTGCTCAGCCGCAGCCCCAGCGCACCGGCCAGCACCAGCGTGACGACCACCGCCACCGACATGACCCCGCGCGAGGCCAGTACCGCCGTCCCCATCAGCACCCACCTCCGGGCAGTGGCACGCACAGGGCGGGCACCTCGATCGTCGTGCCGGACCGGTCGATCCGGACGCCGCCCTCGGCGGGCAGCAGCGGGAGCAGTCTCTGTTCGAGCGCGCGCACGGCGTCCAGCAGCGTGCCGAGCCTGCCGCCGAGGTCCTCCAGGGTGGGGATGGCCTCGGCCAGCGGTCGCGCGCGCTGTTTCAGCGACTCGTCCCAGGCCACGCCCAGCGGCGTGAGATCACGCAGCACCACCGCCAGATCGCGCAGTGAATCGGCGACCTGCGCCTTGTTGGTCTGGATGATCTGCTCGAGCGTGCCCAGGGTGACGATCAGGTTCGCCAGCACCTGGGCGTTGGCCGCCAGCGCCGTGAGGTACTCGTCGGCCAGCGCGAGTGTGCGCGAGATGTCGGCGCTCTGCCGGTCCAGGATGGTCACCAGGTCACCGGCGGCGCGCACGGCCGAGCGCACGGCGTCCGGACTGCGGTCCAGCGAGGCCGACAGGGCGGCCAGGTCCCGCCGCAACACCGTCCCGTCGATGCGCCGGACCGGGTCCACCGCGTCCTGGAACGCCTGGGTCAGGTTGTAGGGCACGATCACCCGCTCGCGGGGAATCACCTTCTCGCCCAAGGGTTCGGTGCCCGCGGGGAGCACGGCGACGTAGTAGCCGCCGACGAAGGTCAGCATCCGGATGTCGAGGGTGGTCGCGTCGCCGAGAAACGCCTCGGCCGACACGGTGAACTCCATCCGCACCCGGTCGGCCAGCAGCGTCAGCGACCGCACCTTGCCGACGGGGATTCCCGCCAGCCGCACGTCGTCACCGGGGCGGACCGATCCGGCCTGGCTCAGTTCGGCGACATAGGTGTGTCGCGCGGAGGTCCCCGTGACGTACACGACGCCGATCGCGACGAGCAGCAGCACCGCCGCGCAGAGTCCGCCTATCCCCCAACGTATTTCGGCGGCACGCGGATCACTGCTCCGGATCATCGGTGACACAGCACGACCCCCTGTCCGGCGATGAGTACCTGGAGCGGCGCCGGTGCGGCAGCGGTGCCCTGGGTGCAGGTGAGGCCGGGGCCGCTCGCCGGGACCGTACGAGCCATCGCCTCGACGAGACCCGGCAGCCGGTCGAAGGCGGCCACCGCCTCGGCGGGATTCGGAAATGCCTGGCGCAGTGCGGCATCGAGGTCGCGTCCGGGGTGTGCCGGTCACCCCGAACACGGTCAGCATGCTGCGCAAGGGCTTCAGTACGTCGGGGATGCCGTTGGCGAAATCGACCAGGCCGGGCAGCTTTTCGGTGATGGTGATGAACAGGTTGGTGAGATTGGTGAGCAGACGCATGGCATTGCCCGACCTCCCGCCGAGCTGCCCGGCGACCTGGGCGAGATTGCCCGCCAGGGTCGACAGCACCGCCTGCCGATCGGTGGCGTAGCGGCTGAGCGTGTCGATGGCGCTCAGTGCCTGGCCGACGCCGGAGCCGTCACCCTGGATCACGGCGAGCAGGCTGGTGGCGAAGCGGTTGAGGTCGTCGGGCGAGAGTTCGGCCAGCACGGGCTGTAATCCCTTGAACAGCCGGGTGATATCGAAATCCGGGACCGTCTCGTCCGTGCCGAAGACCGTCACCGGATCACGCCGACCGGCGGGCTGCTCGGGCTGCTGGACTTCCAGATACCGGAAGCCGGTGAGGTTCTGGTAGCGCAGGGCGATCCTGCTGTTCGCGAACAGCACCCGGTCCCGGCTCACGGTGAAACGCACCCGGGCCAACGCGCCGTCGAGTTCGACCGAGACCACCTTGCCGACCTGCACCCCGTACAACCGCACGTCGTCGCCGTCGCGCAGTCCGTTGGCGTCGGTGAACAGTGCTGTATAGGTGTCGGTCTCACCGTCGACGGGTCGTTCGATGACGCGCAGCACCCCGGCCAGCGCCACCCCGGTCAACACCAGGGCCAGCGTCACGCGCAGCAGCAGCGATCCGGTCCGCATCAGCGTCCGCCCGCCTCGAGCAGTGCGGCCAGCGGCCCCGCCAGCGCGGGCACACCGTCGAGGGTGATTCCCGCGCGCAACACCGGGCCGTCGGGGGTGTCGGCGAAAGCCGCGTCGAGCCGGGTGAGCAGGTCGGCCAGCTCCCCCGCCGAGAGTCGCGGGTCGCTCACCGAACCGGCGACGCGGTCGAGGACCAGGCCGATCATGGGCAGGATGCCGCCGAAGTACAGCCGGGAGGTGCTGAGCAGCCGGGTCACCGTGGGCAGCAGCTGGTACTGGATGCCGGCGAACATGGCGCCGAACCGGGTGAGCTGGTCGGGGACGCTCAGGTACGCGTTGGTGTATTCGGCGTTGAGCAGGGTGAGGCTGCCGGTGAGCATCGGCGGCAGGCCGGTCAACGCGGAACCCCACTGCCCGAACAGGAACGAGGGCGCCAGCCGCCGGGTCTCGGTGTAGGAGCGGGCGGTGCTGCCGATGGCCTCGAACAGCGGGGTGAAGGCGGTGAGGTCGCGGGCGACGGTGCTCAGCAGGGCGGCCAGGCGCGGGGTCAGCACCTCCTCGGTGAGCGCGCCGGTGGCGGTGAGCAGCGCCGAGAGGGTGGCGTCGTGCACCCGTTCCCCGGGACCGGTGAGGTCGACGACCGTTCCGTCGCGCAGCGCCGTCCCGCCCGTACCCGCGCGCAGCTCGACGGCGCTGATGCCGAACAGATTGCCGGGCGCGTAGTCCAGCGCCACCGCGTCGGTGAGACCGAACAGCTGGGAACCGCTCAGCGCCACCGTGATCCGCTGCCTGCCCACTCCGGCGGCAGCGATCGTCTCGACCGTTCCGACCCGGACGCCGTCGAGGCGGACGTGGGTCCCCGGCTCGATCCCGGCCCCGACCGCACCGACCAGCAGCGCGACCCGGATCTCGTCGCCGGGACCGCCGTCGGGCAGCGCCCGCCAGCCGAGCACACCGAGCAGGGCGAGCACCAGGGTCAGCGCCCCGAGCAGGCGGGCACGCGCGGGACCGACCTCGGTCCCCGGCAGGGCATAGGCAGGCATGGCATCACCCGGTGAATGTGACGGGAGACCGGAATCCCCACAGTGCGATGGTGGCGAGCATGTCCAGGGCGATGATGGCGACCAGGCTGGCGCGGATCGCCCGCCCCGACCCGATGCCGACCCCTTCCGGCCCGCCGGTGGCGAAATAGCCCTGATAGCAGTGGATCAGCACGACCGCGATCGCGAACACCGTCACCTTGACGACGGCGGCGAACACATCCCAGCCGACCACGAACTGGTCGAAGTAGTGGTTGTAGGTGCCGGTCGGGGTGCCGTGGATCGTGGTCACCACGAACGCGCAGGAGAAGTAGCTCAGGATCAGCGCGACGACGAATGCCGGTGCCACCGCGACGATTCCGGCGATCACCCGGGTGGTCACCACGAAGGGCACCGAGCGGATGCCCAGCGACTCGATGGCGTCGATCTCCTCGGAGATGCGCATGGAGCCGATCTCGGCGGTCATCCGGCAGCCCGCCTGCGCGGCGAAGCCGATCCCGGCCGCGATCGGCGCCAGTTCCCTGGTCACCCCGAAGGCCGAGACGAGTCCGCTGAGCTGGCCGAGCGAGAGCAGGTTCAGCGCGCTGAACGCCTCGATCCCGATGGAGGCGCCCATGGCCGCGCCGAGCAGCAGCATCAGCGGCACCACCCCGCCGCCGATGATCACCGACCCGCGCCCCCAGGTCATGTCGGTGATCGTGGTGATCGTCTGCTTGCGGTAGTGCGCCAGCGTGTACGGCACCGAGGACAGCACCTGCCAGACGAAGCCGACCACGAACCCGATCGACTCCACCGGCCCCAGCCCACGCCGCCACACCCCACCCGCGGCCGTCATCAGGCCATCCGCACCGGGAAGAACATCGTGACCACCTGCGTGATCACGGTGTTGAGCACCACCGCGGCGGCGATCGACATCACCACCGCGGCATTGACCCCGTCGGCGACCCCGCGCGGACCACCGCCGGCCTCCAGCCCGCGCTGACAGGCGATGACCACCACCAGGAACCCGAAGATCACGGCCTTCACCAGCGCGACCCACACATCCAGCGGCATGGTGAACGCCCCGAACGACTGCCAGTAGCTGCCCGGCGTCACATCCAGCGCCGAGACCGCCACCGCGAAGCCCGAACCGATCCCGACCACGATGATCACGACAGTGAGCACCGGCGCCACCAGCATCATCGCCGCGATGCGCGGCACAACCAGCCTGCGCACCGGGTCCACCCCCATCACCCGCAGCGCATCGATCTCCTCACGGATGGTCCTGGCGCCCAGATCGGCGGCGACGGCGGCGGCCCCGGCCCCGCCGAGCAGCATGGCGGTCGCCATCGGCGCGCCCTGCTTGATCACCCCGAGCCCGCCCGCCGCGCCGATCATCGAATCGGCACCGAGCTCGGAGACGATATTGCCGACCTGCGCGGACACGATGACCCCGAACGGAACGGCCATCAGCACACTCGGCACGGCGGTGACGCGCAACAGGAACCAGGCCTGGGTCAGGGTCTCGCCGAGCGGGAAACGCAGCCGCAGCGCGTCGACGGTGCCGAGATGGATCGCCGCGGCACCCATCCGCAGGGCGCGTCCCAGCGTCACGACACTCGACAGGACGGTCTCGGAGAAATTGCGCCGGAGCAGCTGCCCCGCGCCCTCCGGTGCGGCCGTGACCTCGCCGTCTACCCCTGCCATGCGAGGGACCGTACCATATGATTTAGACCACATTCCAGACACTGGTTCAGATTATTGACCAGTTGGCTCCGACCAGCTCAGAGGCCGGTCGAGCCCCCTTTCCAGACCGAAAGCGTTGTACCGAACCAGTGTCGGTGGTACCGTCCAGACACATGTCCAGCTACGTGTCTCACAGCGGGTCGAACACCTCGGCCCGCGGCGGGGACGACCTTCCGGAACCGGGGTATTCGCGATGACGAGCGCCGCTGTGGAACCCGTGACCTTCGACCCGTACGACTACCGGTTCCACGAGGACCCGTACCCGACCTATCACCGTCTGCGCACCGAGGCGCCGCTGTACCACAACCCGGACCTCGACTTCTGGGCGCTGTCGCGCCACGCCGATGTGCTCGCCGCCTTCCGCGACAGCGAACGGCTCTCCAGCGCGAACGGGGTGTCACTGGATCCGGCGGCCTGGGGGCCACACGCGCACCGGGTGATGTCGTTTCTGGCCATGGACGACCCGCGGCACATGCGCATGCGCAAACTGGTGTTCAAGGGCTTCACGCCCAAGCGCGTCGCCGAGATGACCGACCGCATCCGCGAGATCACCCTCGAGCATCTCGAACCCGCCGTCGCGCGCGGGGATTTCGACTGGATCGACGAGGTGGCGGGCAAGCTGCCGATGGATGTCATCTCCGAGCTGATGGGGGTGCCCGAGCCCGACCGGGCCGAGATCCGGCGGCTGGCCGACCTGGTGGTACACCGCGCGGAGGGCGTGCTCGACGTACCGGTGGAGGCCATCGACGCCTCGATCCGCCTGTTCGGCTACTACACCGAGATGGTCGCCCAGCGCCGCGTCACCCGCGCCGACGATCTCACCTCGGCCCTGCTGGACGCCGAGATCGACGGGGACAGCCTCACCGACGAGGAGATCATCGGATTCCTGTTCCTGATGGTCGTCGCGGGCAACGAGACCACCACCAAACTGCTGGGCAATGCCCTGTACTGGGCGGCGGCGAATCCGGACGAGTACGCCAAGGTGGTCGCCGAGCCGGAGCTGGTGGCCGACTGGGTCGAGGAGACCCTGCGCTACGACACCTCCAGCCAGATCGTCGCGCGCACCGCCGCCGTCGACATCGACTACCACGGCGCGACCATCCCCGCCGGCGCCAAGGTGCTGCTGCTGATCGGCTCGGCCAACCGCGATCCCGCCGCCTTCGACGACGGCGACAGCTATGTGATCGACCGCCAGGACGGCGGGACGCTCGCGAGTTTCGGTGCGGGGGTGCACTTCTGCCTCGGCGCGCATCTGGCCCGCCTGGAGGCCCGCATCGTGCTCGGCGAATTCGTCGCCCGGGTACCGGCTTTCACGGTCGGCCACGCCGGGATCGCGCGCGTGCATTCCACGAATGTCCGTGGCTTCGCCCATCTTCCGATCACCGTGGAGGCCCGCTGATGCCCCGCTTCACCCCTCATCCCGACCGCAGACCCGCCCTCGTCACGGGGGCGTCCTCCGGTATCGGCGCGGCCACGGCCGTCGCGCTGGCCGAGCTGGGTCATCCGGTGGCGCTGGGCGCGCGCCGGGTCGACCGGTGCGAGGAGCTGGCCGCCAAGATCCGCGCGGGCGGCGGCGAGGCCGTCGCGTACCGGCTCGATGTCACCGACGCCGCCTCGGTGGACGCGTTCGTCGGTGCCGCCGAGCAGGCCGTCGGTCCGGCCGAGATCCTGGTCTCCGGCGCGGGTGACATCGAGTTCGCGCTGGTCGGCGAGATGGACCCCGAGCGGTTCCTGCTCCAGGTGCAGGTGCATCTGGTCGGCGCGCAACGCCTGATCCATCGGGTGCTGCCCGGGATGCGGGCCCGGCGGCGCGGCGATCTGGTGGTGATCAGTTCCGACTGCGCCGACCACGTCCGCCCGCGCACCGGCGCCTACAGCGCGGCCAAGACCGGGCTGGAAGCGATGGTCACCCAGCTGCGTATGGAGCTGGAGGGCAGCGGGATTCGCGCGTCACTGGTGCGACCGGGGCCCACGCTGACCGGCATGGGCATGGACGCCACCCCCGAGGTGGTCGGTCCGCTGCTCCAGGACTGGAAGGACTGGGGTTTCGCCCGGCACGCCTACATGCTCAAGCCCGAACACCTCGCCGACGCCGTCACCACCGTGGTCTCGATGCCGCGCGGGGTGCACATGGTGCTGGTCGAGGTGCAGCCGGAGGCGCCGCTGCGGTCCGACGGGGGTGCGGCATGAGGATCGAGGTCGACGCGGACCTGTGCCAGGGCCACGGGGTCTGCCAGGACGAGGCGCCCACGGTGTTCACCGTGCCCAAGCGCGGCACCGTCGAGATCGTCGACCCTTCCCCCGGCGCCGACGAGCACGCGGCTGTGCGGGCCGCCATCCGCTACTGCCCCACCCGGGCGCTGTCGATCACCGACGAGCCCGATTCCTCGAAAGGGACCCACCGATGACAGCTTTCGATCGCGGCGAACTCGACGAGATGGTCCGGCGCTGGGTGGTGGCCAACCAGGACTGCGAGCGCGCCGGGGACTGGCGGCCGCTGGCCGAGATGTACACCGTCGACGCCACCTACGGCTGGAACTACGGGCCCAAGCAGGAGTTCATGTCGGTGGGCCGCGAGGAGATCCGCGAGCTGGCCCTCGGCCAGGAGATGCTGGGGCTCGAGGGCTGGACGTATCCGTATCAGGAGTTCGTCGTCGACGAGCGCAGCGGCACGGTGATCGGCTTCTGGAAGCAGGTCAACGAGAACACCCGCGCCGACGGGCGGCCGTACTCGCCCGAGGGCATCGGCGGCAGCTGGTTCCGCTACGGCGGCGACTTCCGATGGTCCTGGCAGCGCGACTTCTTCGACTTCGGCAATGTGTCGGCGCTGTTCCTGGACATGATCACCGACAACGCGCTCTCCCCCGGCATGCACAAGCGCATCGAACGCTCGGTGTCGGCGCAGCCGCTGCCGGGCTGGTATCGCATCGGCGAGTCCCCGGCCCCGCTCTGGTGACAGCGATGAGCGGATTCGCCGCGCTCTCGCGCGATCAGCTCGCGGCACTGGTGCCCGAGCTGCTGCTGTGCGGTCATCTCATCGACCGGTCGGGCATGGCGCACACCATCGCCGCGTTCGGCCGGGAGGGGATGACCGCGGTCGCCATCGAGGAATGGCAGCTGGCCAGTCCCGTCTACACCCGCCGCATGCAGCGCGCGCTGCGCTTCCCCGGCGACAGCGTCGAAACCATCTTCAAGGGCCTGCAACTCGATATCGGCGCCCCACCGCAGTTCATGGACTTCCGCTTCCGGGTGGACGACCACGACCACGGCGAGTTCTGGCTCGACCACTGCGGCGCGCTCGCCGACGTGGAGCCGATGGGCGAGCCGTTCGTGGTGGCCATGTGCCACGACATCGAGGACCCCACCTTCGACGCGACCGCCCTGGCCACCAATGCGCACGCTCAGGTCAGGCCGGTGCACCGCCCGCCGCGGGTGCCCGCCGACCGCACGCCGGTGTGCGCGTGGACTGTCGTCATCGACCCCGCGCATGTCCCACCACCGGCCCCCCGGAACGCGGCGCTGGTCGCGGATTCCCGTGCGGCACAGCAGCAACTGAATGCGATCGACACCGCCGAGGACGGCCGGGCCGACTACGCCGGCCCGCTGCTGAGCGATCTGCGCTTCGCCGACTTCTCGCACAGCGCCCTGCGCAGACTGGCCGAGGAGATCTGCCTGCAACAGCACCTGCTGACCCTCGGGTTCCTGATCGCGATCCGCGACCGCTCCGACGACGACACCGCCCGCGTCATCGGCGGCAAACAGCTCACCGGCATCGCGGGTCTGACCTCCGAACGCCTACGCCGCTGCCTCGGCCTCGGCGACGACGCGCACGCCCTGGCCACGGTGCTGAGCGTGCACCCGGCCCTGAATCCGCTGGGCTACACCGGGATAGACGTACGCGTCGTGGACGAGGCTGTGCGCGTGCGCCTTCCAGCCACCAGCGACGCCCTGGCCGACGGCACCTGGCCCGCCCTGCTCACCCCCGAGGACCCACGCCCGCTCGACGCCCTGGTGCGCGGGGTGAATCCCCGCTTCACGACTACCGTCACCGAATCCGGCCCCGACGGCTGGACCGTCACCGTCACGCGGGCCGACCAGCCCTTCCGCGAGGCCCCCGAGGTCGCGGTGACCCGGTTCAGCACCGGCGCCGCCTTCACCTTCACCGATCGCGGAAAACCCCTCCCGCTCACCGTCGTGTGAGTGCTTCGCCCCAGAGATGGATGCACCATGGCCAACAACTTCGCCGACCTGTTCGAACACGCCGTCGACGCCATGCCCGAGCGGGTGGCGCTGATCCAGCAGGAGCGACGGCTGAGCTTCCGCGACCTCGACATCCGGGCGAACCGGCTGGCCGATCAGCTGGCCGCGCGCGGCGTCGGCCACGGCACCCATGTGGGTTTCCAGCTGCACAACAGCATCGAGACCATGGAGACGCTGATCGCCTGCTTCAAGCTGGCCGCGGTCCCGATCAATATCAACTACCGCTACGGGCCGACCGAACTGACCTACGTCTACGGCAATGCCGACCTCGAGGTGCTGCTCTACCACGCCTGTTACGGCGAGGCGGTGCACGAGGCGCTCACGCAGACCCCGGCACTGCGGACGGTGATCCGCGTCGACGACGACCGCGCCGCCACCGGTCCCGGTGAGGGCGACCTGCGCTACGACGCGCTGATCGCGCAGGGAAAACCCTTCCGCCCCACCGTGACCCGCACCGCCGACGACCTGTTCATGATGTACACCGGCGGCACCACCGGCCTGCCCAAGGGCGTGATGTGGCGCCAGGAGGACATGTGGCGCGTGCTCGGTGGCGGCATCGACTTCTACAGCGGCGAGCCGGTCCGCGACGAGTACCAGCAGTCGGCCACCGGCGCGCAGGGCGTGCCCAGCACCTGGTTCGTGCTGCCGCCGCTCATCCACGCCGCCGCCATGATGCCCACCTTCAACGCCCTGTGGTCGGGCAACGCGGTGCTGTTCGAGCCGCGATTCGACCCGGGGAAGATCTGGCAGGCCGTGGCCAACCACCAGCCGCACGTCATGGTGATCACCGGCGACGCCATGGCCCGCCCACTGCTCGACGAGTTCGCCGCCCGGCCGGTGGACGCGTCCTCGCTGCTGGTGATCGCCTCCGGCGCGGCGCTGCTGTCGCAACCGGTGAAGAACGCGCTGCTCGAACAGTTCCCGGCCTCGATGGTGTCGGATTCGATCGGCTCGTCCGAAACCGGTTTCGGCGGTATCGGATTCGCGCAGAAGGACGACGATCCCGGGCGCGGGCCACGGGTGCGGACCGGGCGTGGCGCGGTGGTCGTCGACGCGGACGGGCGGCCCGTCGCACCCGGCGAGGAGGGCTGGCTGGCCAAGACCGGCGCCGTGCCGCTGGGCTACTACAAAGACCCCGAACGCACCGAACGGCTGTTCAAGACCGTGGACGGCGCCCGCATCGTGGTCACCGACGATCGGGCGCGTGCCGAGACCGACGGGTCGATCACGCTGATCGGGCGCGGCAACATGGTGATCAACACCGGCGGCGAGAAGGTGTTCCCCGAAGAGGTCGAGGCGGTGGTGAAATCCCACGACGCCGTCTACGACGCGGTGGTCATCGGGGTGCCGCACGAGCGCTGGGGACACCAGGTGGCCGTCGTCATCTCGCTCACCGACGGCCACCCCTTCGACCCCGCCGCCCTGCGCGCCCATCTGCGCCCCCACCTGGCCGGTTACAAGATCCCGCACCGGATCTGGCTGGCCGACACCATCTCCCGCTCCCCCAGCGGCAAACCCGACTACCGCTGGGCCAGGGACTACGTCACCGGCCGGGCCCCGGACCACGCGGCCGACTGAGCTCAGGCGATCGGCGGCAGGTGCACCACCTGGCCCGCGTAGGCCAGGCCCGCGCCGAAACCGAGCAGCAAGGCGGTGTCACCCGGCTGGGCGGCGCCGGTGCGCAGCAACTGTTCCATGGCCATGGGGATCGACGCCGCGCTGGTGTTGCCGGTCTCGACGATGTCGCGGGCGATGGCGACCGACTCCGGCAGGTCCAGGACGCGGACGAGGGCGTCGGTGATGCGACTGTTGGCCTGGTGCGGGACGAAGGCGTCCAGCGCGTCGGCGGCCACGCCCGCGTTGGCCAGCGCCGCACGGCACGCCTTCTCCAGGAAGGTCACCGCCCAGCGGAAGACCTCGGTGCCGTTCATCCGGATATACGGCCGCACCGCGTCGGCGCCCTTCTCGGCGACCTCGGCGAAGTACTCGGCGAAGTCCTTGTCCTGTTTGATCGCCGAGGTGCGGCTGCCGTCGGAACCCCAGGCGACCGGGCCGATGCCCTCCTGCTCGGCCGGGCCGACCACCACCGCGCCCGCGCCGTCGGCGAAGATGAACGCGCAGGTGCGGTCGGCGGTGTCGAGCAGGTCGGAGAGTCGTTCCACCCCGACTACCAGCACGTGCCGGGCCTGGCCCGCGCGCACGAGGTTCGCGGCGTCGGCCAGTGCGTAGCAGAAGCCCGCGCACCCTGCGGAGATGTCGTAGGCGGCGGTGTCGTGCATGCCGAGTTCGGTGGCGACCACGGCACCGGCCGACGGGCCCAGCACCATCTGCGAGGAGGTCGCGAGGATCACCGCGTCGACCTGCTCGGCGGCGATCCCGGCCGCGGCGAGCGCGTCGCGGGCCGCGGCCACGCTCATGCCGACGATGGTCTCGGTGTCGTCGGCCCAGTGCCGCGCCTCGATGCCGGAGCGGGTCTTGATCCACTCGTCGGAGGAATCGATGGCCTCGACGATCTCGGCATTGGGCACGACGCGGCGCGGGCGGTAGACGCCGAGGCCGAGAATTCCGGTATGGGTGATCGGAACAGCGGTGGCGATGGGGGTGGGCATGGCATCCTCTCCATATGAACCGATCGGTTCACGTCGAATAGGTCTAACATGAACCGATCGGTTCAATCAAGGGTTGGGAGGAGATCGGATGGCCGCCGGACCACGCGCCCGACTGATCGAACACACCATCAGCACCGTGCAGCAGCACGGCGTGCACGCGGCCGCGCTGAGCGAGCTGCTCAAGCGCAGCAACACCTCACGCAATTCGCTGTATCAGCACTTCCCTTCCGGCAAGGGCGAATTGGTGCAGACGGCGGCACGCATCGTGTCGCGGCTGGTGTACTCGCACGTCAGCGCCATGGCGGATTCCCTGCAGACCACACCCTCGGTGCAGCAGTGGCTCACCGACCTGCTGGCCTTCTGGCGCACCCCGCTCGAGGATTCCGATTTCAGCGCGGGCTCGTTCATGATGGCGGCCGCCCTCGACGAGCTGGACCCGGCCGTGCAGTCGGTGGCCGGTCAGGCCTTCGCCGAGTGGACCGCCCGCCTGGCCGACGGCATCGTCGCCACCGGCATCGAACGCGCCACCGCCGTATCCCTGGCCGGCTTCCTGCTCACCACCATCGAGGGCACCATCGTCCACAGCCGCGCCCTCAAGTCCCCCCACCCCTTCGACCAGGCCGTCACCCAACTCACCATCCTGCTCAACCTGCACCTGTCCCAGCGCTGAGCGGGCGTGACACTCAGCCGTCCAGGTCGGCGCGGAGGGTCGCGACGAGATGGTCCCGCGCGCGGGCACCCTCGGGTGTCGGCGTGAGGGGGTAGACGTGGACCAGGCCCGTGGCCTCGTGATAGTCGACGTCGACGCCGGCGGAGGTGGCCTTGTCGACGAGCAGGCGGGTGTCGGGGTTGAGGATGTCGTGGGTGCCGCTGTAGACGGTGAGGGGGCCGAGGCCGGTGAAGTCGCCGAACAGGGGGCTCACCATGGGGTGCTTCATGGGCAGGTCGCCGCGCCAGAGGTTGCCGAAGACCAGGGCGCCGTCGCGGCCGAGCCAGGGGTCGTCGGGGAGGACGGTGTCGATGGCGGGGTTCTCGAGGGTGAGGTCGACCGCGGGTGAGATCACCACCGTGCGTGGCACTTTCGCCTGGGCGGTGTCGCGCAGGTGCAGCGCGGTGGACAGCGCGATCTGGCCGCCCGCGGAATCACCGGCCAGGAAGGTCGGGCCGTGGCGTTCGGCGCTGTCCAGGACGAGACCGGCGAACCACGGAATCACCTGGGCCGCGGTGCCGGTGGGGATCAGCGGGTAGATGGGGACGGTGACCGTGAGATCCAGCTCGGCGGCCAGGCGCGCGGCCAGCCGCCAGTGCGGTGTGGCGATCTCGCCCACCCAGCCACCGCCGTGCGCGTAGACCAGCCCGCCGCGCGAGCGCCCCGAGGACGGCGTGAGGGTGAACACCGGCCACCCCTGATCCTCGGTCCGCGTCACCGTCACCCCGCGCAGGCGCTTGGGCGGCAGGTAGCTCGCGGGCGAGGCCGCGCACTGCGCGATGTAGGCGTGCGCCGCGGCCACGTCGAGATACTTGCGGTTGCGGCGGGTGAGCCGCAGGAACGCGGGCAACACGAACCGGCTCATCACGCTGAGATCGGACACCCTGGCGACGATACGGGCTCAGGCCAGCCGGTGTTCGGCGATCTCCCCGCGCAGGCTGGTGCCGTTGAGGTCCAGGTAGAGCACACCCTCGGTGACCGAGAGGGTGGCGGTATTGCGGCGGTCGACGAGCGCGGCGGCCGCGTCGACGAACGCGCGCTCGACGCCGTAGAGCGGGATCTGCTCGGCGCGATGGATCTTCTTGCCCGCGTACTGGGCCAGCACCTTGGCCGGATCGCGGTGGGTGTAGACCGCCGCGCGCCCGGCGAGTTTGCTGCCCCGGTGCACGCGGTCGGCGTCGGGCGCGCCGACCTCGATCCAGGCGGTGACCCGGCCGGTCAGGTCACGGATCTGCACGGCGGGTTCGTCGGTGGCCGAGATGCCGCCCTCGCTGAACACGATGCCCTCCTCGTACTGCAGGCAGTAGGCGAGGATGCGGGTGACCATGTACTCGAGGGTCTCCGAGGGGTGGCGGGCGACCCGCAGCTCGAGGTCGGTGTAGACGCCGCGGTCGACATCGGCGAGCTGGACGGCGAAGTGGTGCAGGGTTGCGCTGAGTGCCATAGGAGCTCCGAGCCTACCGGTCCCCGCTTGCGCGGACCGGTCCGGACCGCCAGCATCTCTGCATGCGAATCACCCACGTTTCAGCCCTGGCCGCCGTGCTGCTCACCCTCGGCACGGCAAGCGCTGCGGCGCAAGCGGATCCGGCCGACACCCCACGCCAGGCCATCGCCCGCAGCTACCTCGACGCCCTGGTCTCCCACGACGCGAGCGCCGTCCCCTTCGCCCCCGACGCGACCCGCGTCGAAGCCGGATTCCAGACCGGCTACTCCGGCCCGCAGCTGGCCCACGATCTCGAGCACGGCCCGCAGTACCGCGTCATCCAGGGCATCCGCGAGCTGACCATGTCCGAAGCCGGGGACACCGTCACCACCCGCTACCTGCTCGACACCGGTGTCGCGGGCGTGCGCCTGACCACCGTCGAGATCGTCGAGACCTTCGTCATCCCGACCGACTCGATCCAGACCATCGAGGCCACCATCACCCCGGTCTAACCGCCCTCCTGGTCGGCGACCAGGGCGCGGGGCGCGGCTTGCCGCCAGGAATCGGTGACGATGGCGGCGAGCTCGTCGCGGTCGTCGAGGGCAGCCAGCCGCACCCGCACCCACGCATTGTTCGCCTCGTGCGCCGCGATCCAGAACTTCTCCGGCTCGGCCGCCACCAGCTCGTCACGATCGATGATCGGACACCGCACCGCCATCGAGCTCTCCTCCTCCGGCAACGTGAGAAACAGCCTCCCCGCGACCTTGAAAATCGGCATCCCCCAGGCGAAATGCTCACCGACCTCGGGCAGCGCGAGAGCTACGGCACGAACATCGTCCCCGGTCACATCCATGCGCCCGATCATCGCAGCACCGACCGACAGGTGACCTACACCTCGGCGGCCGTCGCCGCGCGGGCGCGGGCGGTGGTGAGGCGGCGGCCGATGATGCCGTGGCGGGGGGCGAAGAGGTAGACGAGGGTGAAGGCCACGCCCTGGGTGACCACGACCATGCCGCCGGCGGCGGTGTCGAGGTGGTAGCTGAGGTAGAGGCCGGTGACGGCGCAGAGGACCGAGATGGTGGGGGCGATGAGCAGCATGCGGGAGAAGCGGTCGGTGAGCAGGTAGGCGGTGGCGCCGGGGATGATCAGCATGGCGACGACCAGCACGACGCCGACGGCCTGCAGGGCGACGACCGAGGTGAGGGCCAGCAGGGCCAGCAGGGCGGTGCCGAGGACGCGGGGGTTCAGGCCGATGGCGTGGGCGTGGGTGGCGTCGAAGGCGTAGAGGGTGAAGTCGCGACGCTTGAGAACCAGCGCCGTGAGGACGATGGCGGCCAGGATCATGATCTGGACCATCTCGCCCCGGCTCACGCCGAGCAGATTGCCGAAAACGATGTGGTTGAGGTCGGTTTGGCTCGGGGTCACCGAGACCAGGACCAGGCCGAAGGCGAACAGCGTGGTGAACACGATGCCGATGGCGGCGTCCTCCTTGACCCGGCTGGTGTCGCGCACGACGCCGATCAGCGCGACGGCGAGGAAACCGAAGACCACCGCCCCCACCGCGAACGGCCAGCCGACGATGTAGGCAAGCACTACACCGGGCAGCACGGCGTGGGAGACGGCGTCGCCCATCAGCGACCAGCCGATCAGCACCAGCCAGCACGACAGCACCGCGCACACCAGCGCCGCGGTGACCGTGGTCGCCAGCGCGCGCACCATGAATTCGTAGCGCAGCGGTTCGACGAAGAATTCTTCGAGACTCATCAGGATTTCCTCACGCGTCCACATCGAGGCCGAAGGCCTTGGCCAGGTTCTCCGGGCGCAGCACCACATCCGGGTCGCCGTGTTCGAGCACCCGGCGGTTGAGCAGCACGGCCTCGTCGGCCAGGGCGGGCAGCGCGTGCAGGTCGTGGGTGGAGACGAGGATGGTCGCGCCGTCGGCGGCCAGCTCGCGCAGCAGCGCGGTGATGGTGGCCTCGGACCGCTTGTCGACCCCGGCGAACGGCTCGTCGAGCAGCAGGATGGTGGCTTCCTGGGCGATGCCGCGGGCCACGAACGCCCGCTTCTTCTGCCCGCCGGAGAGCTGCCCGATCTGGCGGTCGGCCAGGTCGGTGAGGTCGACGCGGGCCAGCGCGTCGGCGACGGCGGCGCGGTCGGCCCTGCTCGCGCGCCGGGTGAAGCCCATCTTCCCGTAGCGGCCGGTCATCACGACATCGCGCACCGAGAGCGGGAAGCTCCAGTCCACGTCCTCGGATTGCGGGACGTAGCCGAGGGTGCCAGCCTTGCGGGCGGCGGCGGGCGCGCGACCGTTGATCAGCACCCGGCCGCGATCGGGGGTGACCAGGCCCATGATGGTCTTGAACAGGGTCGACTTGCCCGAGCCGTTCATGCCGATCAGCCCGCAGACGCGGCCCGACTTCAAGGTCAGCTCGACATTGTCGAGGGCGAGCACGTCTGCGTAATGAACTGTCACGTCCTGGATCTCGACAACCGGTGCGGTCACTTGGGCACTCCGGACAGGGCGGTCGCGATGGTGGTCGCGTCGTGGCGGATGAGCTGCAGGTAGGTGGGGACGGGGCCGTCGGGCTCGGAGAGCGAGTCGACGTACAGGGTGCCACCGAAGCGGGCGCCGGTGGCCTCGACGACACGCTGCATGGGCGCGTCGGACACCGTCGACTCGCAGAACACCGCGGGCACCCCGCGCTGGCGCACGAAGTCGATGGCCGAGCCGATCTGCTGCGGGGTGGCCTGCTGTTCGGCGTTGACCGGCCAGATGTACTTCTCGGTGAGCCCGGCGTCGCGGGCCAGGTAGGAGAACGCGCCCTCGCAGGTCACCAGGGCGCGGTGGTCGGCGGGCAGGGTGTTCACCGCGGCGGTCAGGTCGTCGCGGACGGCGCCGAGTTCGGCCTTGTAGGCGTCACCGTTGGCGCGGTAGGCGGCGGCGTTGTCCGGGTCGAGGTCGGTGAAGGCGCGGACCATGTTGTCGACGTAGATCTGCGCGTTCACCGGTGACATCCAGGCGTGCGGGTTGGGCTTGCCGCGGTAGGCGTCCTCGCCGATGTCCATCGGGGTGACGCCCTCGCTGACCACCGCGTGCGGCACGTCCAGGTCGGCGACGAACTGGGCGAACCAGGCCTCCAGGTTCAGGCCGTTGTCCAGGATGAGGTCGGCCTTGGCGGCCTTCTTGATGTCGCCCGGGGTGGGTTCGTAGCCATGGATCTCGGCCCCGACCTTGGTGATCGACTCCACCCGCAGATGGTCGCCCGCGACATTGCGGGCCATGTCGGCCAGCACGGTGAAGGTCGTGAGGACGACCTTCTTGCCGTCGTCCTCGGCGCCCACCCCACCACAGGCGGTGAGCGCGATCGCCAGGACACTCAGAACTACTGCCGACAGCGCCCGGCGGCCCGGCGCACAGTGAAACCCAACCCTCATTCCGGAATTATATTGTTCGGGTCACCGAACTTTCAAGTTCAAGGCACGAAACAGGGCTGTTGACGGCTCAGGATGCCCAGGGCGGGGTGAAGGTCGAGCCATCGGGCAACTCGGCAGCGAACCCCGCCCGCACGGTGACGAGCAGCGCCGCGGGCACCGCGCACGCGTTGGTGAGGGCGATGGTCGCGCCCGCCGGGGCGACGGCGGCGTCGCCGGGACGCAGGTCGGCGGATTCGCCGTCGACGGTCAGCGTCACCTCCCCCGACAGCAACACGAAGGCTTCCTCGCCGAGGATGCGATGCGGCACGCCGGTGGAGCCGGGCGCGACCTCGGTCTGCCAGACGCACAGCTCGGCACTGCCGACGCCGGGGCGGATGAGCGAGGTGAAGCGGGCGTTGTGGATCTCGTGGACGGGGGCGTCGGCGGCGCGGACGACGGGCATGAATCTCTCCTATCAGTCAAGCAACTTGCCTATATGGTCAACCTGGTTGACTATCCTGTCAAGTGCCACAATGGCTGTCGTGCCGACGAATCCGCCGCCCACCGGCGACCTTCCGCTGCTGCTGCTCGCCGCGGCGGCCGAAGTGAGCCGGGCGGTGCAGGACGGTGTCGCCGCCGCGGGCTTCCCCGACATCCGCCCCGCGCACGGTTTCGCCTTCGTGCGGATGGCGCCCGACGGGGCGACGGTGGGTGAGATCGCCGAGCATCTGGGCGTCACCAAGCAGGCGGCCAGTCAGCTGGTCGAGGAGCTCGTGACCAAGGGCTACGCCGACCGCAATCCCCATCCCGACGACGCGCGCGCCCGGCTGATCACGCTGACCGAACGCGGCTGGGCGTGCACCAGGGCCGCCGACGCCGCGCTCGCCGAATTCACCCGCGGCTGGGGCGAAACGCTCGGCGCGAACACGCTTTCGCAGGTCAGGCAGGCGCTGGCAAAGGTCGTCACGCCGGGACGCGTGCGCCCTAATTGGTGAGGCGTAACCCTTTCGCCGATCTTCGCGATGCCCAGGCGAATACCTGTTAATCGGAAGAACAGGATTTTCAAAAAGACCACCGTGTCGAGACGGTGCGCGGCATACTCGGGTTCGAGCGGTGACGCGCCACCGCGGCCACCCGGACCAGCGGTCCGGGGAGCGCTCTCGTCACACACCTCACCGTTCCTCGCGATCCCCGGAGGGTCCATGTCCTCGCTTGCCACCGTCGACTCGGTCGACACCATCACCCGTCACAAGTACGAGCGGTTGCAGTACACCGGCTCGGCGGGCGTCGTCACCTCGCTCGAGGACGCGCGCCTGGTCGAGCGCTGGCGGCTCGACCACCCCGGCTGGACCGGGGAGCACTGGGCCTTCGAGGCCGGGACCGCCAGCCCCGGACGGCTGCGCCCGATCAATGTGGCGGCGCGGCCGAACTGATCAGGCGGCGCCGGCGGCGGCCGGACGGTCGACGATCCTGGGGAAAGGGCTCGTCGCCTCCAGCTGATAGGCCAGGTCGAGCAGGGTCCGCTCGTCGCCGCGGCGGGCGGCGAGCTGGACCGAACCCGGCAGACCCACGGGCAGCAGGCCGTGCGGCACCGAGATGCCCGGCCCACCGCCGACATTGTTGAGCGGGGTGAACCCGACGTAGTCGACCAGCTTGGTGAACAGTTCCTCGAAGGGCTGCCCGGGGGCCAGCTCGCCGATCCGCGGCGCCGGATGCGAGAGCACCGGGGTCAACAGCACGTCGACATCGGCGAAATGCCGGTCGTAGGTGGCCGTGCCCGAGCGCAGCCGCCAGGTGGCCGCCGCGGTGGCGAACGGATTGCGCTTGACCAGGCCGATCAGGCCCTTGGTGAACGGATCGAGTTTGCCCGCGTCGAAATAGCCGCGGTGCCCGATCCGGAACGACAGCGTCATGGCCGCGGCCATCACCGCCCAGTACTGCTTGAAGTCCTCGACGAAGCGTGGGTCCACGTCCAGGCGCATCTCGACGATCTCGTGGCCGAGTCCGGTGAGCACGGCCGCCGCCGAATCCAGCACCGCGGCGTTGTCGGGGTGGACCGGGCGGCCCAGCACATCGGCGGTGATCAGGCCGATGCGCAGGCGGCGCGCGGTGGGCCCCTCGACCAGCCCGACCGGCGGCAGCTTCGGATTCGGCGCGAACTGCTCGACCGCGGCCAGGTAGTGCGCGGTGTCGCGGACCGAGCGGGTGAGCACGCCCTCGGTGACCAGCTGCACCGGCAGGCTGCGCGCACCGGGCTGGTCCAGCAGCCGGTTGCGGGTGGTCTTCAGCCCGACCAGGCCGTTGGCCGCGGCCGGGATGCGGATCGAGCCGCCGCCGTCGTTGGCGTGCGCGATCGGCACCACACCGGCCGCGACCAGCGCCGCCGACCCGCCCGAGGACGCGCCCGCCGAGTACTCCGGATTCCACGGATTGCGGGTCGGCGCCCGGCCGATGAACTCGGTGCTGGCGGTGAGACCGAACTCCGGCAGCGTCGACTTGCCCAGCACCACCACGCCCGAATGCAGGAACTGCGCGCCCGGTCCCCCGGTGGCGGTGGCGGGGTGCGGGGTGAACGCCGCCGACCCGTGGCAGCTGGGCAGCCCGGCGATATCGGTGTTGTCCTTGACGAAGGCCGGGACCCCGGCGAAGACGCCCGCGGTCTCCGGTGACGCGGCGGCCCGCTCGAAACACCGCACCTGGACGGCGTCCAGACTCGGATCGACCCGCTCGGTGCGGGCCACGGCCGCCGCGATCACCTCCGTGCGCGTCACCTCGCCCGCCCGCAAGGCCCTGGCCACCCCGACGGCGTCGAGCGTGCCCAGTGCGTCATCGGTGAATCCATGGACCGCAGAGCTCATGGCCGCAGCGTAATCCGCCGGGGCGGCCCTTCGCGGCGGTAACGAGATTCCACAGCATTCCCTCAGTCCCGCGACGGACCCCGCCGCGGGACCGGCCGCCTACTTCGCCGGAGCGGTGAAGGGCTGGTTGATCGTGGTGAAGTACTGGATGGCCGCACCGACCGCCACCGGCGCGGTGATGAAGATCTGGCCGGCGACCGCGCCCAGCGAACCCATGGCAAGCACGCCGCCGATACAGCCGACCGCGGCGGCGGGGATGAACGGGCCGAACAGGCCCACGATGGTGGCCGAGGCGATGGTGGCCCCGGCGATCCCGCCGAGCACACAGCCCACCGCCGCGCCGCCGAGGCCGCCGACGAGGGTGCCGATGGCGGCGCCGAGGCTGATGGTGCTGGTCATCCGCGACCAGGCGGCCTGCTCGCGGTCGTATTCGGATTTCCACGGCGCCTTGTCCTCGAACGGCAGCGCGACCGGCTTGTAGACGGCCTTGGCCATGTCCAGCTCGGGGGTCAGGGTGGCCTTGCCGCCGCTGATCTCGGCCGCGATCGGGAACTGGAAGTCGTCGAGGGTGAAGGTCAGCGGGGTGGCCGCCACCACCATGCCGGCGCGGTCACGGACCTGGAGGGCGCCGTCTGCCACGACCAGGTCGCCGTGCTCGATCTCGATGATCGAGGCGGTGTCGGTGGCGTGCGCGGTGAACGAGACCGGCTGCTCGGGGGCCTGCGCCTGACCGGTCCCGGCCGTGACAGTCAGCGCCGCCAGTGAAAGAGCCATGGGCACAACGATTTTCCTCAACAACATGCGTTTTCCTCATCAGGTTCCGGTCGAACGGATGCTCGACTATCGACATATTAACGATAATGGTTATCATTTACACCTTGATGGAGGGCTTGGAGGACACGTGGGACATCTACTGATGGTGGAGAGCTGGGTCGGCTCGATGAGCAGCCTGCTCCCGGCGGGCATCGCCGACAGCGGACACCGGTTCAGCTTTCTGACCAGGGATCTCGGGCACTATCTGCGCACCGCGACCACCCATCCGCACCCCCTGCTGAGCGCGGAGAACGTGTTCACGGCCGAGACCAACGACGAGGCGGCGCTGCTGCCGTTCGTGCGGGATCTGCACGGCGTCTTCGGTTTCGACGGCGTGCTCACCTCCTGCGACTACTACCTGCCGACGGTCGCCGCCATCGCCGCGGATCTGGGTCTGCCCGGTCCGGGCCGCGCGGCGGTCGCCGACGCCTGCGCCAAGGACCGGACCAGGGAGGTGACCCGGGCCGCGGGGGTGGCGGGCCCGGACTTCGCCATCGCGCGGGAATGGGACGAGATCGCCCTCGCCGCAAAGGAAATCGGCTATCCACTGGTGGTGAAGCCGGTCGACCTGTGTGGCGGGATGTTCGTCACCCTGGTCGCCGACGACGACGAGTTGCGTGCCGCGGTGGACCGGATCGCCGCCTTCGGCGTGAACGCGCGCGGCCAGCGGCGAGTACCGCAGATCCTGCTCGAAGAGTGCGTGGACGGCCCGGAATTCAGTGTGGAGACGGTGACCGCCGGTGGCCGGACCACCGTGATCGGGGTGACCGACAAGCAGCTCACCGGCGCGCCGGCCTTCATCGAGTGCGGGCACATGTTCCCGGCCGCCCTCTCCCCCGCCGACACCACGGCGATCACCGATCTGGCGGTGGCGGCGGTCGAGGCGCTCGGTCTCGACGCGACGGTGGCGCACACCGAGATCCGGCTCGGCGCGCGCGGCCCACGGCTGATCGAGGTGAACCCCCGCCCGGGTGGCAATCGGATCACCGAACTGGTGCGCCGGGTCACCGGCATCGATCTCACCGCTGTCCAAGCCCAGGTGGTGACGGGCGCCGTCCCCGATCTCACACCGCGCGAGACCGGTATCGCCAGTGCGGCAGTGGCATTCGCCGTGCCCGACCGCGCGGGCACCCTGACCCGGATCGACGGCACGGAGAGCTGGGCCGACGACCCGCGGATCGTGGAGCATCGCCTCGCCGACCCCGGCACCGTGGTGCGCCCCGCGACGGACAACAACAGCTATCTCGGCCATGTGCTGGTCACCGACGAGAACTCCGGCACCGCAGGCGATCTCGCGCGCGCACTGATCGACGACGTCCGGTTCGAGCTCGACGGTGGTGCCGCGTGATCGACTCCACCCTGCGCCCGTCCTCGGTGGACGACCTGCTCGCCGCCGCCCGCGACGGCCTGCTCGGGCCCGACCCGGCCACCCTGCGCGCCTCGACCGCGTTCCGCACCAGCTACGGCACCCGCCACCCGGGCCGCACCGGCGGCTACCGCAACGAGGTGCTCAGCATCCGGGTCGGGGCCGCCGTCGGATCGTGTGGTGTCGAACCAGGTTCGGCCACCGGCGAACTCGTCGACGACTGTGTCGCGGCCACCGTGGCCGAGCTGCTCGACCACCCGTCGCCACCGGTCCGTATCGCCGCGCTCGACGCCTATCTCCTGCACAGTTGTCCCCATCCGCGCGCCGCCGGGATCGAGGGGACGCCGGTGGTGATCGAGGGACCGACCTCGCTGACCAAATCGCGCCGCCGGGCCGAGGCCGTGGTCGATCTGCTGCCCGGCGATGTCCGCCGGGTGCTGGTGGTCGGGGTGGTCGGGTCGCTGCTGGCCGAGTTGCGGGACCGGTCGATCGGGTATCTGCCGTGCGATCTGGCGGGCGGGGTCACCGAGTGGGGTGAGCCGGTGTTCGAGTCGGTCGCGGCCGCGCCGGACGATTACGACGCGCTGCTCGTCACCGGAATGTCGCTGGGTAACGGCAGTTTCGACGAGTTGCGGGCCGTGGCGCTCGCACGCGGGCTGCCGCTGGTTCTGTTCGCACAGACCGGCAGCGGCGTGCTGCCGTGGTTCCTCGGCCGCGGGGTGCACGCGGTCTCGGCGGAGCCGTATCCGTTCTTCTCCCTCGACGGCGGACCCAGCACCATCCTCACCTATCGGGAGCGGCGATGACCGCGCCCCAACCCGCCCTGCTCGAGCTCATCGGCCGGACGCCGGTCGTCCGGGTACCGGCCGGAACGAACTGGTACACAGCCAAATTGGAGTCGGCGAGCATCGCCGGGATGAAGGCGCGCGCCGCCGTCTCGATGCTGCGTGCCGCCGCGGCCCGCGGTGATCTGGCCCCGGGCGCGCCCATCATCGAATCCACCAGTGGCACCTTGGGCATGGGACTCGTGCTGGCAGGTAAGGCGCTCGGACATCCGGTGGTGCTGGTGGTCGACGATGAACTGGAACCCGATCTGCGCGCGCTGTTCTGCGCCTACGGCGTGCGGCTGGAGGTGGTCACCGAACAGCACCCCGTGGGCGGCTGGCAGCAGGCCCGGCTGGATCGGCTGGCCGAGCTGCGGGCCGCGATGCCGGGGGCATACTGGCCCGACCAGTACGACAATCCCGACAACGCGGGCGGCTATCGCGCGATGGGTGAGGAGATCCTGGCCCAGGTCGAGCAGGTCGATGTGCTGGTCGCCTCGATCGGGTCGGGCGGCCACTGCGCCGGGCTCACCCGCGTCCTGCGCACCCGCTGGCCCGCGCTGCGGGTGATCGGGGTGGACGCGGTCGGCTCGCGGATCTTCGGCCAGCCCGACCGGCGCAGGCTCATGCGCGGGCTCGGCAGCAGCATCCTGCCGCGCAATGTGGCCTATCCCGATTTCGACGAGGTGCACTGGGTGGGCGCGGCCGAAGCGGTGGCCTCGTGCCGTCGGCTGGCGGCGGCCACCGGGCTCGCGGGCGGCTGGAGCACCGGTGCGGCCGCGCTGGTGGCGGGCTGGGCGGCCGAGCGCGCGCCCGGCAGCCGGGTGCTCACGGTGTTCCCCGACGGGCCGCACCGCTACCTGCGCACGATCTACGACGACACCTGGTGCCGGGCCAACGGCCTGTTCGCCCCGGCCGCCACCGAACCGGCGACCGTCGCCACACCCGACCACGAGGTGCGCGGCTGGGGCCGGTGCACGCTGGTCCGCGATCCGGCCGGGGTGCGCGCGTGAGGGAATTCGCCGCGCTGCCGTGGGCTGTGCGGCTGCTGTTGATGAACCATCTCGTCGGCCATATCGGCTTCTACCTGCTGGTTCCGTTCCTGGCCGACTATCTGCTCGACGACCTGGCCCTCTCGGCGGCCGTGGTCGGCATCGTGCTCGGCGTGCGCAATCTGAGTCAGCAGGGATTGTTCCTGGTCGGCGGTTCGGCGGCCGACCGGCTCGGTGCGCGCGGGGTGATCACCGCGGGGCTGGCCATCCGCGCGATCGGCTTCGCGCTGTTCGCGGTCGGCGGCTCGCTGCCGGTGGTGCTGGCCGCCGCGGTGCTGACCGGTTTCGCGGGGGCCCTGTTCAATCCGGCCGTGCGCGCGCTCATCGCCCGTGACAGCGGCACCCGCTCGGCCCAGGCGTTCGCGCTGTTCGCCGTGTTCGGCAATGCCGGTGCCGCGATCGGGCCCGTGGTGGGCACGGTGCTGATCGCGGCGGGTTTCCGGATGAGCGCGGTGGTGGCCGCGGCGATCTTCGCGGTGCTCGCGGTGCTGCAGTGGGCGCTGCTGCCGGTGCGTCCGGTGCCCACCCCCACCGCCGGGCTCGGCGCCGATTTCGCGACGGTGTTCACCGATCGCCGGTTCTGGGCGTTCGCGCTGGCGCTGATGCCGATGTTCGCGTTGCAGAGCCAGATCTATTTCCTGTTCACCCTGCAAGCCCAGGACAGTGCCGCGCCCGGGCACGGGCCCGCGGCGGTGGCCACCTTGTTCGTGGTGGAGACGATCGCGGTGGTGGCCTTGCAGGTGCGGGTCACCGCGGTACTGGCGCGCTCGCCGCGGCGTGGTCCGGCGATGGCTGCGGGCATGGCCGTCATCGGCGTGGCCTTTCTCATCCCGCCCGCCTGCACCGGGCTGGTCGGCACCGTGGGAGACGGGCTCGCGGGCACCGCGATCCGGGTCGCGCCGGTGGTGCTGGCCGCCATCGTGCTCGCCCTTGGCGTGACCGCGGCCCAGCCCTTCGTCAACGAGGCGATCGGCCGCTTCGCCGACGACCGGCTCACCGGCACCTACTTCGGCGCGTTCTACCTGGCCTCGGGCCTGTGCACGGTCGCGGGTACCGCCCTCACCGGCGCTGTCCTCGACCGCACCGGTGGCGCGCTGAGCTGGCCGCCCGCCCTGCTGTGCGCGGGCGCCGGAATGGCCTCGGCCCTCGCCGTTCTCGCCCTGCATCGACGAAACCTGTTGCCCGCCGCCGAGTCTCCCCCGTCCCCGGACACTTCGCACTCCACGGCCCCCTCCGAAAGGTCAGCACCCCGATGACTGCTCCGCACCCCACGGCACCCGGGCCGGATTCCACACCTGACGCCACCTCCCATCCCGCCGACCAGCGGGGCGCCGCGGTGGCGATCCGGTCCAGCGCCGGGTCGGTCGCGCGATGACGGTGATCCACCCACCGCGCACCGGGACCGGAAGGGCGGTCGGTAGCTGCGGTGAGCTGCTCCAGGGCGTCACCGAGCACGACCGGCACTTTCTCGTCACACTGCCCATCCGGGGTGGGTCGATCGCCGTGTTCGAGCCGGGGCCCGAGCCGGTCAGCGTCGCCCCGCCGCACAAGTCCAAGGCCCTGCGGCTGGCGAAGACGATGGTCGCTCGTTCGCGCGTCCTGCGCGGTGGACGGCTGACCCTGCGCGGCGACCTGCCCGAGGGCAAGGGGCTGGCCAGTTCCACCGCCGATCTGGTCGCCACCGCCCGCGCGGTCGCCGACGCCGAACGCAGGCCGCTGCCGGTCGCCGAGATCGAAGCCGATCTGCGGGCCATCGAGCCGTCCGACGGCGTGATGTATCCGGGCACGGTCGCCTACTGCCACCGCGAGGTGCGGTTGCTCGCCCGGCTGGGGACCCTGCCCGCGCTCACCATCGTCACCGGGGACGAGGGCGGGCTGGTCGACACCGTCGAATTCAACCGCAGCGAACCGTGTTTCAGCGCTGCGACCAAGCGTGAGTACAGTGCGCTGCTGGCCGAGTTGAGCACCGCCGTCGCCCGCGGTGACCTCGCCACCGTCGGTGCCGTGTCGACGCGCAGCGCGATGCTGTGTACGCGGACGCGGCCGCACCTCGAGTCCACGATCACGGCGACCCGCGCGCTGGGTGGTCTCGGCGTGGTCGTGGCCCACAGCGGGACAACGACCGGCATCCTGCTCGCCGAGGACGACCCGCACTACCGCGCGAAACTCGCCGGAGCCCAGGCGATCTGCGCCGAGTTCGCCTGCGCGACCGGCATCCACCACTCGTGGCGACCGGCAGCGCGCCCCACCTCGCGCCCGCATCCCGTCGACCACGCCGCCCACCCGGCGCACCCCGCCGTCCTCCCCGGGAGTCCTCCGTCATGATCACCGTCGACCAGCTCCGCTTCTCCTACGACGGGCGAATCACCCTCGACGACATCACCTTCCACACCGAACGCGGCGAGACCGTCGGGCTGATCGGGCCCAACGGGTCGGGCAAGTCGACACTGCTGCGGCTGATGTACCGCGCGCTGCGGCCCGCGGGCGGGACGGTGGTGATCGACGAGACGCCGGTGGAGGCCCTGCGCGGGCGCGAACTGGCCGCGCGGCTGGCCGTGGTCGCCCAGGAATCCCCGCCCGATACGCCGGTGACGGTGGCCGAGACCGTGCTGCTCGGCCGCTCGCCGTGGGTCGGCGCGTTCCAGGGCTATTCGCGGGCCGACCGGATCGCCGCCGCGGCCGCCCTCGAACGGGTGGGTGCCCGCGCGCTGGCCGACCGCGCCTACGCCACCCTGTCCGGCGGCGAACGCCAGCGCGTGCTCATCGCCAGGGCACTGGCCCAGCAGGCCGACCACCTGCTGCTCGACGAACCGACCAACCACCTCGACATCCGCTACCAGCACGAATTGCTCGGCCTGGTCCGCGAACTCGCCACCACCACGACCATCGTCGTGCTGCACGAACTCAATCTCGCCGCGCGCTACTGCGACCGGCTGGTGCTGCTCGACGGAGGTCGCATCGTCGCGGCGGGACCGGTCGAGGAGGTGCTCACGCCGCGCGTTCTCGAACCCGTCTACGGCATCACCGTGCGCCGGACCAGCGCGTTCGGTGCCGTGCAACTGCTGTTCGGCCCCGCCGCCGAACCGGAGCAGCGAGCCGAACCCGCCGACCGAAAGGCCACCGCCCGATGACCACGACGCTGCTCGACGACCCCGGCGTCGACGACCTCGACCACGCGGGCCACCGTGGCCGCACCCGCTGGTGGATCGGCGGACTCACCGCCGCGCTGGGCCTCGCGGTCGTGCTGGCCGCCGGGCTCGGGCCGGTGACGGTCCCGCCCATGACGGTGCTGCGGATCATCGGCGGGCACACCGTCGGCCTCCCCGACACCGCCGACTGGAGCACCGCGCAGGACTCCATCGTCTGGCTGGTGCGGGTGCCCCGGGTGCTGCTCGGCGCGCTGGTCGGGGCCGCGCTGGCGGTCAGCGGCGCGGTGTTGCAGACCGTGGTGCGCAATGTGCTGGCCGACCCGCACATTCTCGGCGTCACCTCGGGCGCGTCCACCGGGGCGGCGGTGTATCTGCTGTTCGGTGTCACCGCGGCGACCACGACGGCGGCGCTGGCGGCCAGCGCGTTCGCCGGCGCGCTGGCCGCGACCGTGCTGCTGTTCGTGATCGCCCGGATGAACGGGCAGCTCACCTCGCTGCGGCTGCTGCTGGCCGGGGTGACCATCGGCTACATCTTCGCCGCGGCCACCAGCTTCCTGGTCTTCGCCTCCGACCGGCCCGAAGCCGCCCGGACCGTGCTGTTCTGGCTGCTCGGCTCGCTGGCCTCGGCGGGCTGGGCCTCGGTGGCGACCACCGCGGCCGTCGTGGCGGCGGCCTGCCTCGCGGTGCTGCTCATGGCCCCGCGCCTGGACGCGCTGGCCGCGGGCGAGGACACCGCGCGCACGCTCGGCGTCGCCCCGCAGCGGGTGCGGTTGTGGGCGCTGCTGATCGTGGCGCTGGCGGTCGGTTCCGTGGTGGCTGTCGCGGGGGCGATCGGCTTCGTCGGGCTGATCGTGCCGCATGTCGCGCGGCTGTGCGTCGGGGGTACGCACCGGCAGCTGCTGGTGGTGAGCGCATTGCTCGGGGCGCTGTTCCTGGTGATCGCCGATGTGGCCGCGCGCACCGTGTTCGCGCCGCGCGAGCTGCCGCTCGGCATCGTCACCGCCGCCGTCGGCGCGCCCCTGCTGCTCGTGCTCATCCGCAGGCTGCGCGCGTCCTGAATTTCGCACTCCCCGAAAGGAACACCATGAACACCCTCCCGTTGCGCCGCACGGCGATTCCCGCCTTCGCGCTGCTCACCAGCGTGCTGGTCGCCGGCTGCGGTACACCCGCGCCCGCCGCCACCGCCACGGCACCGGGCTTCCCGATGACGATCTCGAGCTGCGGACGCGATGTCACCTTCAGCGCCCCACCGCAGCGGGTCGTCACGGTCGGCTCGGTGGCCGCGCCGCTCATCGCCGCCGCCGGTGCCGCCGACCACATCGTCACCCGCACGTTCGAGGCGGCCGCGTTCCCCGGCCAGTACGGCAAGGCCCTGGAAGGTATCGAGATCACCGCGCCCACCGCCGAACTCGCGCGGGAGGAGATCATCAACCGGACCCCGGATCTGGTGGTCAGCGTCGAAGGTCTGTCGGTGACGCCCGAAGACCTTGCCGCGGTGAACATCCCGCTCATCGTCACCCGCGGGTACTGCCGCGACGCCAAGGGCTCCCTCGACGACATCCTCGCCGACATCACCCTCTACGGAAAGCTCTTCGGCACCTCGGCCGCCGCCGACGCCGAGGTCAGCGCGCTGCGCGCCCGGGTGGACGCCGTCACCGAGCGGCACCGCGACGACAAGGCCCGCACCAAGGCGGCGGCGCTGATCATCTCCCGCGACGGTGCCCAGCTCAAGGCCTACGGCACCCAGAGCACCGTCGACGAGCAGATGCGCATCCTCGGTCTGGACAACGTCTACGGCGATGTCACCAAGCGCAATTTCGAGATCGGCACCGAAACCCTGCTGGCCCGCGATCCGGAGGTGATCATCCTGCTCACCCAGGGCGATCAGACCCCCGAATCGGTGCGCGCGGCGCTGCGGCAGCGCACCGAACTGGCCGGGCTGAGCGCGCTGCGCTCGGATCGGATCATCGTGGCGCCCTTCGGGTACACCGGCCCGGGGCCGGTCGCCGTCGAGGGGCTGGAAGTGCTCGATCGCGAACTCGGCGCGCTGCGATGACGGCCGTCGCCGCCGGATACCGGGTCCGGCTCGCGCGGGCCGAGGATCTCGCGGGTGCGCGCAGCGTCATGCTCGACACGTTCTATCAGGTCTTCGGCATCGGCTACCTGCCCGAATACCACCAGGACGTGATCGATCCGGACACCGCGTACCTGCGGCATCCGCGCAACCGGCTGTGGGTGGCCGAACTCGACGGCACCGTCGTGGCCACCACCGCGATCCGCGCCAAGGGGCCCGCGCATCCGCCGCACCCGGCCGAACTCGCCGCGCGCTATCCCGACGAGACCACCGCCCAGCTGTTCCGGGTCTACGTGCGGCCCGAACACCAGCGGCACGGGCTCGCCACCCGGCTGGTCGAGGCCGCCGTCGCCCACGTGCGTGACACCCCCGCGTTCGACCGGCTCTACCTGCACACCGACGCGCGCACCCCCGGCGCGCTGGAGTTCTGGCAGACCTTCGGCCGGATCGTGCACGACGCGCGCGGCCCACACAGCGGGTTCCAGACCGTGCATCTGGAGATCGCGCTGGATCGCGGCTGACGCTGGCGCGGTCGCGGCACACACGGCACTATCGAGGTCGTGGAAGACTTCCGAATCGGACAAACCTCCCGTTCGCGAGGTGTGGTGTCGTGACCGCGCTGGCTCGTGGGGAGAACCGGCCCGCGCCCGGTGACCAGCTGACCGTGACCGTGGCCAGCTCGGCCTCGGTGGACGTGTCGGCCCTGCTGCTCACCGAGGCCGGGGTGGTGCGCTCCGACGCCGACTTCGTGTTCTTCAACCAGCCCACCGGGCCGGGCGTGGTCTACCGGCACGGCAACGGCGGCCCCGACGTGGTGCAGGTGCAGACCTCGGCCCTGCCCGCCGGTATCGACCGGGTGGTGGTCACCGCCAGCCTCGACGGCCGTGGCCCCGCCACCTTCGCCGCCGTCGGCCAGCTCACCGCCACCATCGGATCCGGTTCGGACACACTGACTTTCCCGATCTCCGGGCTCACCACCGAGAGCGGCGTGGTGTGCGTGGAGATCTACCGGCGCGGTGGCGGCTGGAAGGTGCGGGCCATCGGCCAGGGCTACGACGACGGGCTCGCCGGTATCGCGTCGGCCTTCGGCGTCAACCTCGACGACGAACCCGAACCGGCTCCCCCGTCCCGCACCGCCCCCACCGTCGCCTATCCACCCTCCGCGCCCCCACCGCCCCCTCCCGGGCAGCACCAGCCTTCGTACGCCTCTCAGCAAGGAGCCCAGCCCGTGCACAGCGACCTGTTCGATCCCTCGCACGCCGAGGTCAACGGCCTCGGTATCCAGAAGCAGGGCGGCAAGATGGTCAAGGTCGGACTCAACGGGGAGGTGATGGCCAGGGCCGGGTCGATGGTGGCCTACCAGGGTGAATTGCAGTTCCAGGCCCTGGGTTCCGGCGGGATCGGGCGGGCCATCCGCCAGCACCTGACCGGGGAGGGTGTGCCGTTGATGAAGGTCAGCGGGCGCGGTGACCTGTTCCTGGCCAACAGCGCCGCCGACGTGCACCTCATCGACCTCGACGGCAGCGACGGCCTCACCATCAACGGCGCCAATGTCCTCGCCTTCGACCCGACCCTGCGGTACGACATCGGCCGCGTCCAGGGCGCCGCGAGCTATGCCTCCAACGCGGGCCTGTTCAACTGCGTGTTCACCGGCCGCGGCCGCATCGCCATCACCACCCACGGTTCCCCGGTGGTCCTCAACGTCGACCAGGCCACCTACGCCGACCCCAATGCCGCCGTCGCCTGGTCGTCGAGCCTGCAGACCGGCATCAAGCGCAACGACTCCTTCGGCCTGGGCCGCCTGATGGGCCGCAGCACCGGCGAGGCCAGCACCCTGTCGTTCACCGGCCGCGGCTTCGTCATCGTCCAGCCCTCCGAGCTGCCCCCGGGCGGCCTGATCGGCGGCACCGGCGGCGGCCAGCAGGCGGGCCACGGCGGCGGCCTGTTCGGCTGACGAAAAAATCCGGCGGCACACCCTCGGGTGCGCCGCCGGACCATGGTCGATCGGGATCTAGGAGCCCGCGCGTTCCTTGCGGGCCTGGCGACGGGCCTCGCGCATGGCGTTGAGTTCCTGCTCGAGGCTCTCGGCGATGCGGAACTGGCCGGTGTCGTAGACATTGACCGGCTCGATGGCCTCGTAGCCGAAGTTGGCCTCCGCGAAGGCCTTCTCGACGCGGGCCTCGATGTCGGAGATGGTGCTCTTGCGGGCGGCGGGGACCGCGTCGGCGGGCTTGGTCGCCTCGGTGGGCTCGGCCGGCTTGGGCGCGGGCTCGGGCGCGGCGGCGGGCACCGTGGACTTCTTGGTGGCCTTGTCCGAGGCCGACGGCTTGCCGATGCCGAAACGCTTGCGCTTCTCGGTGGGGCGGCCGTTGCCGACCGGCTCGCTCGGCGTCCAGGCGGGCTCACGGGTGACAGGCACCGTGGGTGCGGTGGCGGCGGGCGGCTCCGGGCTCGACAGCCCGGTCATCGGCGGCTGATAGGTCAGGCGCACCGAGTCGGTGGGCTGCCGGTTGAGCAGACTCTCGGCCGGATCGGGCATGTCCCGGATCTGGCTGGTCGCGCGGGTGATGGCCAGGCCGTAGCGGGCGCTGGCCGCGTCGTGGATGAGCAGCGCGACACCGATCATCACCGGCGCCACCGCGTGCACCGCGGCGTCGTACCAGCGCCCGTCGCGCACATAGGGATAGGTGTTGAGGGTGACGGTCAGGCCCAGCAGCGCCAGTTCGGCGAGCGCGACCTGGCGCCGGTTGTCGATGACGCCCCACTCGGCGACCTTGTTGGTACCGACCATGATGATGATCAGGCAGACGCTGATCATCGCCTCGAGCAGATAGCTGAACCAGAACAGCGGATCGCTGGGCCCACCGGGCGCGATGTTCTGCTGGACGTTCACCGCCGACCACAGCATGCCCGCGCCGACGACGCCCGCCAGCGCTTTGAGCGACCACGACCGATGCCGGTACAGCGAAGCCAGCTTCGCGTGCGGGCTCGATTCGCGCCGCTGGGAGGCCATCGCCTTTCTGGCGAGCAGCAGATCTCGCATGTCGGCCTTCTCGATTGCTTCGGTGGTCTGTCGGGCGCGGTCGGAGGCCTGGGCCATCGCCTGGGTGTGTTTCCAGCGCTGTTCGCGATCCTGTTCACGGATGCGTTCGGCGAGTTCCCGTTCGGCGCGCAGCTCGTCTTCCGACAGCGCGTCGGTGAGCGCCGGATCGAATTGATAGGCCAGGCGCCCGCGCGCGCGTTCGACGCGCTGGGCGAGCTGGGTGACGTCGTCCTCGAGCGGAGTCTCGATGGTCATGCCACACCACCGCCCCGGCGTCGCGAAGGCAGGCGGGTGACCACACGTGTGAACGGCACACGCCATTCTTAGTCCATCCACCCTCGAGCGCGAAACCGATGCTCGGACACCGCTCCCCAGACACGGCGCGCCGCGCGCGACACGCGCAACAGATCCTGCGGATTTCGTGGGCTGCGAAGATAATCGCCGCCCGCCGCCGGGACCGGAGTTTCCGGCCGTTCGGTGCCCGACTGTTGCCGAACATCGTTCGTGTCCCGTGCGGGCCGGGCGTGTCGGTTCACCGGGCGACGCGGCCGCCCGCGCCATAGGGTAGGCCGAAACGGGGGGCCGCCGAAGGGGTTCGGGGCCCGCCCGCGAGATCGATTCCGAGGGTGGAGAATTGACCGAGTACACCGAGCCGGACCGCGCCGTCGCCGACCGGCTCGAGCCGTGGATCGCGCGTCTGGGCGCCGACCGCAAGGCCTACCAGCACCACGTCCTGCGGGTTCTGCGCTTCGCCGACCTGCTGTTCGCCCGCACCGGCGCGCCGGGACCGCCGCCGAGCGGACGCGAGGAGTTCGTCACCGCGGCCACCTTCCACGATCTGGGTATCTGGGCCGCGGGCACCTTCGACTATCTCGAGCCCTCCTGCGCGCTGGCGGGCGACTGGCTGATCGCCCACGGCCGCGAGGACCTGTCCGAACTGGTCTGCCGGATGATCCGCGACCACCACCGGATCCGCCCGGCCGGTCGCGCCGCCGATCCGGTGGAGCTGTTCCGCCGCGCGGATCTGATCGATGTCTCCTGCGGCGCGCGGCGCTTCGGCCTGTCCTTCGCCACCTACGTGGGCGTCGTCCGGCAGCTCCCGGACAGCGGTTTCCACCTCAAGCTCGCGGAGCTCACGATGCGCCGCGCGCTCATCCATCCACTGTCTCCGCTACCGATGATCCGCTGGTGAGAGGCCATTTTCGCGATATTATTGTCACGGCGCCAATACTGGTGCACACTGGTAGCCGTAACCACCGGTCACATCTGGACCGGTGCTGTGCCGAGCCGTAAGGAGACTCGATGGCCGCCAATCGTTCCAGCTGGATGAACGAGGACCTGGACGCCCTGCGCGACCTCGCCCGCGCTTTCATGGCCAAGGAACTCGTGCCGAACATCGACAAGTACCGCGAGCAGCACCACGTGGACCGCGACCTGTGGAACAAGGCTGGCGAAGTGGGCCTGCTGTGTCTGTCGATCCCGGAGGAGTACGGCGGCGGTGGCGGCACCTTCGCCCACGAGGCCGTGCTCATGGAGGAGCAGGCCCGCGCGGTCGACACCTCGTGGGGCGTCAGCCTGCACAACGGCATCGTCGCGCACTACCTGCTCGCCTACGGCACCGAGGAGCAGAAGAAGCAGTGGCTGCCCAAGATGGCCAGCGGTGAGGTCGTCGGCGCCATCGCGATGACCGAGCCCGGCACCGGCTCGGACCTGCAGGCCGTCAAGGCCAAGGCCATCCGCGACGGCGACGAGTACGTCATCAACGGGTCCAAGACCTTCATCACCAACGGCGCCCAGGCCGACCTGATCATCGTGGTCGCCAAGACCGACCCCACCCAGGGCGCCGCCGGTGTCTCGCTGGTGCTGGTCGAGGCCGACCGCGCCGGGTTCCGTCGCGGGCGCGTGCTGGACAAGATCGGCCAGAAGGGCCAGGACACCTCCGAGCTGTTCTTCGAGGACGTGCGCGTCCCGGTGACCAACCTGCTCGGCACCCAGGAGGGTCAGGGCTTCATCCAGCTCATGCAGCAGCTGCCGCAGGAGCGCCTGATCGTGTCGATGGGCGCGGTCGCGGGCATGGAGGTGGCCCTGGACCACACCCTGCGCTACACCAAGGAGCGCGAAGCCTTCGGCCGCCCGGTCTTCGGGTTCCAGAACACCAAGTTCAAGCTGGCCGAGGTCGCCACCGAGGCGCGCATCGCGCGGGTGTTCATCGACGACTGCGTCGAGAAGCACATCCGCGGCGAACTCGACATCCCCACCGTCGCCATGGCCAAGTGGTGGACCACCGACCGCGCCATGCAGATCGCCGACACCTGCCTGCAGCTCTTCGGTGGCTACGGCTACATGAACGAGTACCCGATCGCGCGCATGTGGGTCGACAACCGCGTCCAGCTCATCTACGCGGGCACCAACGAGATCATGAAGGAGATCATCGCGCGCAGCCTGTAGGTTCGCCGCACCCGATGACCTCGACCGGCCGCGCACAGCACCTGTGCGCGGCCGGTTCTCGCTGTGCGGCGGGCGACCTATCCGGATTCCGCACCGGGACGAATGCCTCCTCGACAGCGTGCCCAGCGGACGAGGACGGTGCGAGCAGGTGGAGACCGACGGCGGCGGCGCATCGGGTGGGCGGGATCGGTCGCTGCCCGCCCGGGCACAGATGATGCGGGCGGTCTGCGGCGTCACCGGGGACGGTGATCCGGTGCTGTGCGCGGCGCACGAGCTGGCCGCTCTGCACGAACGCCGCGAACAGCTCGCTCCCGGCGACACCCGCGAGATCGACGGTGAGCGTGCGCGTCTGGTGTGCGAGATCGACCGCTGGGTGGTGATCCGCTCGCCCCGGCCCGCGCTCACCGCGCCCATGCACACCGAGAGCATCGGCGCCGTGATCGACCGCATGGCGCACTTCGCCGCCCTCACCTACCGCGCCCTGACGTGCGGCGCCGAATCCGAACTGCGCGCCGCCCAGCAGCGCCTGCACGAACTCGCCTGCGGCTACGGCGATCTCATCGCCGAGGTCGCCACCGGCACCCGCCGCCTGCCCGACGGCGACCCGGAAAACGATGGCGCACAACCAAGCCGGGACCACCCACACACCGAATAACAGGTGGTGCGCCGCCCGAGACCGGCCACGGAACCCGCGCACCAGCTCTCCCGCCGCGCTGGGGTGCACAACCCCACCCTCCCCCAGGTCCGGCGCGGCACCCGGTCCCCGCCTTCGGGCAGCGGGGACCGTCCGTACTCCGGAAACAATCGGCCCCGTACCGCGGTGGTACGGGGCCGATCTCTCGTCAGTACAGGCGCACCGCGACCAACTGCCAACCGCGCGAAGTGGTTTCGATCCGGCCCGCCAGCGCGAGGGTGCGCTTGCCCCGCTGATAGGTCGCGAACAGCTCGGTGGCATCGGTCTCCGTCGGAGTCAGCCGCACGTTGATCGCGGTGGCCGAGCCGAGTGCGCGGCCCGGCGCGAGGTCGTTGCGCACGATCGTCTCGATCGAGGACAGGACCTTCGGGTCGACCACGGCGTTCAGCTGGGCCGGCGTACGGCGACGATCGACGACCTCGAGCAGCAGCCGTACCGCTTGGTCGGCGAAACGTTCGGCGCCGTCGGCGAATCCGGCGCGCGGGCGTCGGCCGGTCTCGCTCGCGGCGGATTCGGGATGCCCGTTGCGGTGACATCCCCGCCGCACCGCGAGACGGATGCCCAGCGGCGCGCCCGCGCGGCGGGCGCGGTAATGGCGGGAAATCGGCTGTGTGGCACCGGTGTTCGCGGCCGGGCGGTGGCCGGTCGGCTGCAGCAGCCCCGGTTCGCAGTGCGGCGCGGACGACAACGACAGTGGATCCGTAGACATGGCACGTCCCCTCGAGTCGGCCCACCCACTCCCCAGTAGTGGCGCACAGCATGCCACGGGGGTACGACAGGTGTCCGTGGAATCGGGGCAGGTCACCTCACGGTGTCCGGCTCAGAACAGGGTCATCGGTTCGGTGGGCGCGGGGGTGGGCTGGGCGGGGAGTTCGGGCAGCTCGGCGCGGACCTCGTCGTGGAAACGGCGGGCCAGATCGCGGGCGGAGGCGTTGTCGGGGGTGTGCACGAACACCGTCGGCGAGCGGCCCTCGCGCAGCCACGTCACCACCGTCTCCACCCACGGCCGCCAGCCCGCCACGGTCCGGTCGACATCGGCGCGGCCGTGGTAGCGCACGATCGGGTACTCCGTGAGCGCGCGCATCCGGCGCGGCACCCGCGGCTTCTTGGCCCGCGCCTCGAACTCCGACGGGTCGCCCGCCGGTCCGTCGAACAGCACCGTCGTGTCGAAGGGCACCCACTCCGCCCCGATCCGGCCGAGCACCCGCTCGAGCTGCACCGCGGCGCGCTCGTCGGTGAAGAACGCGGGGTGGCGCACCTCGACCGCGCAGCGCAGCCCGGCGGGCAGTTCGCGCTGGAACCGGGCCAGCGCGCCCAGATCGGTCGGCCCGAAGGAGGCGGGCAGCTGGATCCACAGGGCGTGCACCCGCGAACCGAGCGGCGCCATCACGTCGAGGAAGGCGGCCAGCTCGGCGCCGGCGTCGACGAGCCTGCGCTCGTGGGTGACCGCACGCGGCGGCTTGAGCACGAACCGGAAGTCCGGCGCGGTCTGGCCCGCCCAGGACTCGACGGTGGACGGCGACGGTGTCGCGTAGAAGGTGGTGTTGCCCTCCACCGCCGCGCAGTACCCCGAATACGCCCGCAACCGCTCCCCCGGCGCGGGCAGCCGCTCCTGCCACTGCGGATGGGTCCACATGGCACATCCCATCCGCAGCTCACGCACAGGCCGACGGTAGTACAGCGAACGTCCACGCCTAAAATGAGACCGGTTGCCACCATTTCGCCCCGTGCGCGTTCCCCGGTGCGCGCACGACGGAAAGGGCCTGTGATGGCGATTCTCACCAGTGAGCGGCTGCCCGCTGCCCGCACCGCGCGCACCCGGTCCTGGCTGGGCGTTTCCGCCGCCATGGTGGCGATCGCGTGGGGCGGCAACGAGTTCACGCCACTGCTGGTGATGTACAAGGCGCACGGCCTGCCGCTGACCGCGGTCGACCTGCTGCTGTTCTACTACGTCCTCGGTATCGTGCCCGCCCTGCTCATCGGCGGACCGCTCTCGGACCGTTTCGGCCGCCGCCCGCTCATGCTCCCGGCCCCCCTCATCGCCGCGGCGGGCTCGCTGCTGCTGGCCGCCGGTGCCGCCTCGGTGCCGATGCTGGCGGCCGGGCGGATGCTGTGCGGTGTCGCGCTGGGACTGGCGATGGCCGTCGGCGGCAGCTGGCTCAAGGAACTGTCCCAGCCGCCTCACGACCCCGCGCCCGCAGGCACCGGCGCCCGCCGCTCGGCCATGAGCCTGACCGCGGGTTTCGCGCTCGGCGCGGGCGTGGCGGGCACCCTGGCCCAGTGGGGTCCGCTGCCCGATTCCACCGCCTACCTGGTGAATGCCGCGCTGTGCGTGGCGACCTCGCTCTGGCTGGCCCGCACCCCGGAAACGGTGACCCGGCCCGCGCACCCGGGCAGCTTGCGCGAGGACCTGAAGATCCCCGCCGCCGGGCACCGCCGGTTCCTGCGCGTCGCGGTACCGGTGGCCCTGTGGCTGTTCACCGCCAACGCCACCGCCTACGCGGTGCTCCCGACGCTGATGTTGCCGCGCGTGCAGCAGGCGCCGATCGCCTTCTCCGCCCTGGTCACCATGGTCACGCTGGGCTGCGGTTTCACCATCCAGTCCGTCGCCCGCCGCATCGACCGGCCGGGCACCGCCAGGGCCGCGGTGGTCGCGCTGATCCTGCTCACCGTGGGTATGGGGCTGGCCGCGTGGACGGCCGCGACCCTGAGCGTGTGGGTGACCCTGCTGACCGCGGTGGTCCTCGGCAGCGGCTACGGCATCGGCCTGGTGGCGGGCCTGCAGCAGATCGAGCGCATCGCGGGCCCCGGCGATCTGGCCGGGCTCAATGCCGTCTTCTACTCGGTGAGCTACCTGGGCTTCGGTGTGCCCGCGGTGCTGTCGGCGCTGCACGGCAGCTTCGGCTTCGGCTACCCGGTCATGTACGTGATCACCGCCCTGATCGCCGCGAGCTGCCTCGCCTTGGTCGCCGCCAACTACCGCGAGCGCTGACCGTGGCACCATGCAAGGCATGGACGAGGACCGGGTCGAGACGCTGCGGCGCTGGGCCGATTCCGGCGCGATCTGGCGGGTCCTGAGCCGCCGCGGCGACACCGTGACCATCGGCCTGTTCGAATGCACCGGCGGTCAGGAGGCCGACCGCTTCACCTCCGGCGACCCCGCCCTGCTGCGATTTCTCGGCGAACGCACCAGCAGCGAAGACTGATCCGCGCCGCGCGGCGAGCTACGCTGGTCGGGGCCGCGCAGCGAGCAGGAGGTGACACGGTGGACCGACGGCAATTCGGGGTGGGACTCGTCGCCGCGCTCGCCGTAGCCGTCACCGCCTGCGACTCCACGAGCTCCGACGCCCCGGCGACCACCACCGAGCCCGAGCCCGTCATCACCATCGTGCCCGCCGCCGACGCCACCGCCGTGGACCCGCTCGGGCCGGTCCGGGTGAGCACCAACGCGGGCACCCTCACCGAGGTCACCATGACCAACGAGGCGGGCCGCACGATCGAGGGCATCTTCACCCCCGACAAGAGCGCCTGGAAACCCGCCGAACCGCTGGGCTACGGCCACACCTACACGATCCGGGCCGAGGCGCTCACCGTCACCGGCCGGGTCGGGCCGATCACCTCCTCCTTCGCCACGCTGGCCCCGAACAACCAGACGAAGGTGTACTTCCGCACCACCGGCGGCGCCGCGCTGGCCCCGACCGGGGAGTACGGCGTGGGCACCGTGGTCGTCGCGCACTTCGACGAGGACGTCCCCGACCGCGCCGTCGCCGAGCAGATGCTCGCGGTCCGCACCGAACCCCCGGTCCCCGGCTCCTGGTACTGGCTCGACGACCGCAACGCCCACTGGCGCCCACAGAACTACTACACCCCGGGCACGAAGGTCACCCTGACGGCCGACATCTACGGCAAGGATCTCGGCGGCGGCCTCTACGGCCAGGAGGACACCGAGACCAGCTTCACCATCGGCCCCTCGCACGTCTCCCTCGTCGACGACAACGACAAGCAGGTACGCGTCTACGAGAACGGCACCCTGATCAAGACCATGCCAACCTCGATGGGCCGCGGCGGCAGCGAGGAGATCGCGGGCAAGACCATCTCCTTCTGGACCCAGCCCGGCGTCTACACCGTCATGGACAAGGCCAACCCGGTGATCATGGACTCCTCCACTTACGGCCTGCCGGTCAACTCCCGGCTCGGCTACAAGGAGAGCATCGGCTGGGCCACCCGGATCAGCACCGACGGCATCTACCTGCACCAGCTCGACGACACCGTCTGGGCGCAGGGCAACACCAATGTCTCGCACGGCTGCCTGAATCTCAGCGGCGAGAACGCGCAGTGGTTCTACGAATTCTCCCGGCCCGGTGACGTGGTGGAGATCCGCAACACCGGCGGCGCACCGCTCGAGGTGTGGCAGAACGGCGACTGGAGTGTGCCGTGGGAGCAGTGGCAAGCGGGTAGTGCGCTGCGGTGACCCGCGACCACGGTCCGTCACCACGCCGGGACCCGTCCCGGTGCGGACCACGCCGGGTCGGCGAACCGGTCACCGGCGTATCCCGGGCGCGCGGGCTCGCACCGCTGCGCCGCGTGTGCCTGATCCTGGTGCGGCTGTGCGCGGCGCTGCTCGCGCTGGCGGTGCTCACCGGTACCGGCATGGCCTGGTCGGCCAAGAACGAAGTCGAGTCCGGCTTCACCCATTCCACCGCCCTCGGCCAGGACGCGCCCCGCTCCCGCGGCGGCGCGGTGAACATCCTGCTGATCGGCCTGGACACCCGCAAGGACCTCGACGGCAACGACCTGCCCCCGGAAGTCCTCGCGGCCCTGCACGCCGGCGACGGCTCCCAGGGCGGCTACAACGCCAATTCGCTGATCCTGCTGCACATTCCGGCCGACCGCGACCGCGTCGTCGCCTTCTCCATCCCGCGCGACAACTACGTGCGCGTCACCGGCATCCCCGGCTATCAGCAGATCAAGATCAAAGAGGCGTACGGGCTGAAGAAGGCCGCGGTGCACGCGCGGCTGCTCGAGCAGGGCGAGACCGACCCGGTGGTGCTGGAACGGCGCGGCCGGGAGGCGGGCCGCGCCTCCGTGGTCGCGGCGGTACGTGACCTGGTCGGGGTGCCGATCGACCGGTTCGCCGAGATCTCACTGGCCGGTTTCTACGATCTGGCCACCGCGATCGGCGGCGTGGACGTGTGCCTCAACAACCCTGTCGACGACAGCGAGTACTCCGGCGCGGTGTTCCCCGCGGGCCCCCAGCATCTCGACGGCGCCCAGGCGCTGGCCTTCGTGCGCCAGCGCCACGGCCTGTTCCACGGCGACCTCGACCGCACCCACCGCCAGCAGGCCTTCCTCACCGCGGTGGCGGCGAAACTCCGCGAGTCCGGCACGCTCACCGACCTGAGCAAGCTGTCGTCGCTGATGACGACGGCGCACCAGGACATCGTGCTCTCCGACGGCTGGAATCCGTTCGACTTCGCCCGCGAACTCGGCGCCGCCGGAACACTTCCCGTCGAGTTCCGCACACTGCCGGTGCTGCGCTACGACGTGATCGACGGCCAGGACGTGAACATCATCGATCCCGCCGCGATCCGCCACGAGGTACGCACGGCCTTCGGCCTCGAATCCCCCGACCCCGCCCACTCCACCGACGAATCGGCCGATGTCACGTCCGAATCCGCCGATACCGAAACGTCCGCGACGCCACTCCCCGCGGGCGCCCCCTCCACCGACACCGAATCCGCCACACCACTCCCCGACGCGGGCGCCCCGGTCACCACCGTCCCCGGCGACACCATCCCCTGCGTGGACTGAGGTCCGGCCACCGAAACCCGGTGACCGAACCGTCTTCAGTCCTCGTCAGTCCTCCGGCGCGTCCGGATAGGCGTCCTGCCGGTATCCCCCGCGCAGCGTGCCGTCCACATAGGCGGCCTTGCAGGCCCGCCGCGCGATCTTGCCGCTCGACGTGCGCGGAATCGACCCCGCGGGCACCAGCAGCAGATCCCGCACCATCACCCCGTGCCTGCGCGCGATGGCCGCGCGCACCGCGTCCACGATCGGCCCCGGCTCGAGTTTCGCCGCGCCCGTGCCGCGTTCGGCCACAACCACCAGCGCCTCGGCCATCTCGTCGGTACTGCCGCCCGCGGCCTGCACCGGCGCGGGCAGTTCCCGCGTCTGCACCGAGAACGCCGCGACGAATCCCGGCCGCAGCGCCGTGCTGGCCTCCTGTGCGGAGTACTCGAGATCCTGCGGGTAGTGATTGCGCCCGTCGACGATCACCAGGTCCTTCACCCGGCCGGTGATGAACAGCTCGCCGTCGTGGTAGGCGCCGAAATCGCCGGTGCGCATCCACCGCGCGTCGTCGGGGGCGCCCTCGGCCCGGCTGCCGACCGGGTTGCGCCTGGTCACCCGGTTGTGGAAGGTCTCGGCGGTCTCGTCGGCCCGGCCCCAGTACCCGATGCCCATATTGTCGCCGTGTAGCCAGATCTCGCCGACCTCGCCGTCGCGGCGCTCGTTGCCGGTCTCCGGGTCCACGATCACCGCCCACTGCGACCGCGCCACATACCCGCACGACACCTGCGCCACGGCCTGCGGCGCGTGCTCGTCGACCTCGATCATCCGGCCCGCGCCGAGCTGCGCGCGGTCCACGTAGACCACCCGCGCCTCGTCGTCGCGCCTGGTCGCCGAGACGAACAGGGTCGCCTCGGCCATCCCGTAGCAGGGTTTGATCGCGGTCTTGGACAGCCCGTAGGGCGCGAACGCCTCGTTGAACTTGCGCATCGAGGCCACCGACACCGGCTCGCTGCCGTTGATCAGCCCGATCACATTGGACAGATCCAGCGTCTCGCCGTCCTTGGGCAGCCCACGCACCGCCGCGTGCTCGAACGCGAAATTCGGTGCCGCCGAGTAGATCTCGGCACCGTCGGACTGCGCGGCCAGTTCCTTGATCCAGCGCGAGGGCCGCCGCACGAACGCGCTCGGCGACATGATGGTGATGAACTTGCCGCCGATCGTCGGCAGGATCACCGTGAGCAGGCCCATGTCGTGGAACAGCGGCAGCCAGGTGACCCCGCGGGCGTTCTCGGTGATGCCGATGGCGTCGATCATCTGCAGCAGATTGGTACCCACCGACCGGTGCGTGATCTCCACCCCGGCGGGCACCCGGGTGGAGCCCGAGGTGTACTGCAGATAGGCCACGCTGTCGATATTGATCTCGGGCCTGCGCCACCCCTGCCCGACGGTGTCCGGAATCGCCTCCACCGCGATGATCCTGGGCCGTTGCGCGGCGGGCAGTTCGCGGAAGAACTTACGCACCCCCGCCGCCGCGCTGCCCACGGTGAGCACCGCGGCCGGATCACAGTCACCGAGCACCGCGTGCAGCCGGTCGCTGTGGCCCTGTTCCTCCGGGTCGAACAGCGGCACCGCCACATTGCCCGCGTACACGGCCGCGAACAGCGCCACCACATAGTCCAGCCCCTGCGGCGCCAGCACCGCCACCCGGTCACCGGGCGCGGTCACCTGCTGCAGCCGGGCCGCGACCGCCCGCAGCCGGACGCCGAATTCCCGCCAGGTCAGTTCCTGGTATTCCCCCTCGCGTTCGCGCGAATAGTCGATGAAGCGGTAGGCCAGATCGTCACCGTTGGCCTCGCTGTGCTTGTCGACGAAGTCGATCAAGGTCTGGTCACCCGGAATCCGGATATTGCCCTGCGCGTCCACATAGTCGTCGAATGTCTCGCCGATCATTCCCAATCCTTTTGTGGCAGTTGGTGTCAGTACCGTCCGAAGGCGATCGCCACGTTGTGCCCGCCGAATCCGAAGGAGTTGTTCACCGCGTAGTCGACCCGGCCGGGCCTGGCCTGCCCGCACACCACGTCGAGATCGATCTCGGGGTCCTGGTTCTCCAGGTTCAGCGTGGGCGGAATGACGCTGTCGCGCACGGTGAGTACGGTGAGTACCGCTTCGAGCGCGCCGACCGCGCCGATCGAATGTCCCAGTGCCGATTTCGGCGCGTACACCGAGGCGTGCGCGCCGATCGCCTTACCGATGGCATTGGCCTCGGCGGTGTCCCCGATGGGGGTGGCGGTGGCGTGGGCGTTGATGTGGGTGACGTCCTCGCGGCCGATCCCACCGGTCTGCAGCGCCCGCGTCATCGCCCTGGCCGCGCCGGTCCCCTCGGGATCGGGTGCGACGAGGTGGAATCCGTCGGAGGTGACCCCCGCGCCGAGCAGCCGCGCGTGGATGGTGGCGCCGCGTGCCTTGGCGTGTTCCTCGGTCTCGATCACCATCATCGCGCCCGCCTCGCCGAAGACGAAGCCGTCGCGGTCGCGGTCGAAGGGCCGCGAGGCCGCCTTGGGGTCGTCGTTGCGGGTGCTCATGGCGCGCATCTGGGTGAACGCCGCGATCGGCACCGCCTGGATGGACCCCTCGACGCCGCCGGTGACCACCATGTCGGCGTCGCCCATCACGATCATCCGCCAGGCGTTGGCGATCGCCTCCGAGCCCGACGAGCAGGCCGACACCGGCGTGGAAACCCCTGCCCGCGCACCCAATTCGAGTCCGACGCAGGCGGCGGGACCGTTGGGCATGATCGCCTGCACGGTGTGCGGGGAGACCTTGCGGTAGCCACCGTTGCCGAGCTTGTCCCGGGCGTAGATCAGTGATTCGGCGCCGCCGAGTCCGGTGCCCACCGAGACGCCGAGCCGGTCGCGGTCCACCTCGGGACTGCCCGCGTTGCGCCACACCTCACGACCGAGGACCACGGCCATCTGCTCGACATAGGACAGCCTGCGCGCCTCTTCACGGGTCAGCGAGGCGGCGGGAGAAACCTTGAGGTGGCCGCCGATCCGGACCGGCAACTCGAAATCGTCGATGAAGGAATCCTCGAGGACGTCGATCCCGCTTTCGCCGTTGAGCAGACCCTTCCAGGTCGAGTCGACGTCGCCCGCGATCGACGTGGTCGCCGCCAGGCTCGTGACCACGATGTCCGTCATAGTTTTTCGCTCACTCTCTCTAGCTAATGCCACGACTGATCGGGTACCGCTGATGGAGCTGAACTGGTGGAGCGTATATGTACTCGGCGCGACGCGCCCAAATTCAGAAACATGCGCTGCCGCACCGTGTCGTTCGGAAGCGCTCTGTACTGGGTCTACGCTAGCGCAACTCATGCTTTTCACTTGCACGGAAGGTAACGAGCGTGGCCAGGAACCTCACCCAACTGGAACTTCTCATCGAGCTGGAAGGGGTGGCGGCCGACAATGTCGACCGTCATCTGTCCATGGCCAAGGACTGGCACCCGCACGACTACGTCCCGTGGGACGAGGGCCGCAATTTCGCCGCCATGGGCGGAAACGATTGGGAGCCGGGACAATCCCGGCTCACCGACGTCGCCAAAGCGGCCATGATCACCAACCTGCTCACCGAGGACAACCTGCCCTCCTACCACCGCGAGATCGCCGAGAACTTCTCCCAGGACGGCGCCTGGGGAACCTGGGTGGGGCGCTGGACGGCCGAGGAGAACCGGCACGGGATCGTCATCCGGGACTATCTGGTCGTCACCCGCGGGGTCGACCCGGTGGCCCTGGAACAAGCCAGGATGATCCACATGACCAACGGCTATTCGGCCATGGCCGTGGTCGACGCCAAGCGCCCCGGCTTCGACATCCAGGCCACCTCCGGCGCCGGTTTCCTGTTCTCGGTGGCCTACGTGACCTTCCAGGAACTGGCCACCCGGGTCAGCCACCGCAACACCGGCCGCGTCTGCGACGACCCGGTCGCCGACCGCATGCTCGCGCGGGTGGCCACCGACGAGAACCTGCACATGATCTTCTACCGCAACCTGTGCGCCGCCGCGCTGGACCTCGCGCCCGACCAGACCATCGAGGCGATCAACACCATCGTGCAGGGCTTCCAGATGCCCGGCGCGGGCATGCCGGGCTGGCGCCGCAACGGGGTGCTCATGGCCAAGCACGGCATCTACGATCTGCGCCAGCATCTCGAGGAGGTGCTGTGGCCGGTACTGCGCAAGTGGAATGTCTTCGAGCGCACCGACTTCGGGCCACGCGGGGAACAGTGCCGCGAAGACCTCGCCGCCTTCCTGGAGCGGCTCGGCACCGATGTGCTGCGCTTCGAGGAGCAGCGGGATCGCTCGCTGGCGCGGGCCGCGCAGCGCGAACGTCAGCCGATCTGACCGGCGCCGGGTCCGGCTCGCTCAGCGGGCCGGATCGCGGCGGGTGTCGTTCTTGTTGCGGTACATCGCCGAATCGGCGGTGTGCACGAGATCGTCGACGGCATGGGGCAATTCGTCGAAGTAGGCGGTACCGATGCTCACCCCGACGGCGAGGACGTGCCCATCGACTTCCAGCGGCCGGGTGAGCTCGGCGAGCAGCTCGTCGGCCAGTGCGCGCACCTGCGCTTCGTCCACGCAGTTCTCGGCCAGCACCAGGAATTCGTCGCCCCCGATGCGGGCCGCGAGCGCGCCCTGGGCGGCCACGGTCTCGCGCATCCGGTCGGCGACCACCCGCAGCACCCGGTCCCCGATACGGTGCCCCCACAGATCGTTGATCTCCTTGAAGCCGTCCAGGTCCAGATAGCAGACCCCGATCGGCGACGCGGCGTCGGCGAGCCGGTTGAACAGGTGCGGGCGGTTGGGCAGGCCGGTGAGCGCGTCGTGGTTGGCGTCGCGCCAGAGCCGGTCGGCGAGCAGCTTGCGCTGGGTGACATCGACCGCGACGCCGATCAGGAACTCGATGCCGTTGTCCGCGTCGCGCACCGCCGACATCGACAGATCGATATAGGTGATCCGCCCGTCCGGATGCCGATGCTCGGTTTCGGTACGGAAGCTCTCGGACTCCCCCGCGACCATCCGCTGCAATTCCTGGAATGCCTGGTTGAGGTTCTGTGGGCCGAGGATGTCGGCGACCGTGCGGCCGGGCATCGTCTCCGGTGTCTGCCCGAGCATCGTGGCCAGCGTGGCATTGCAGTTCACCACGTGCCCGGTCATGTCGACGGTGCCGATGCCGACGAGCGCGCCGTCGAAGACCGCCTCGAACCGTGCCTCCGACAGGGCGCGGCGGTGTTCGGCCTCGCGCGCGGCCGCGAGCACCGCGGCCAGTGTCGCCTCCTGCTCGGCCAGGGCGGCCGAGCGCAGGGCCGCGGTGAAACCGGCGGCGAAATCGGCGGCCAGCTCTATCGCGCGTTCCCGGATCAGCGGCAGCGACGGGTCGTCGGGGCCGTCGGCGGCGGCATCGACCAGGTCGTGGCACAGAATCCGGACCGTGCGGCTCACGGCCGCGGAATCGCGGTAGTTGGCCGCCACCAGCATGCGCGCCGAACGCCGCGCGATATCGGGGTCCTCGCCGCCGCGGGCCGCCTCGATCAGGCCGGTGCCCAGCGTGGCGAGCATGTCCTCGATCTGGGAGCGGTTCAGGGTGGGGGCGACGACGCCGTCGAGGGCGTCAGCCCACCGCTGCGCCAACTCCCACGACCCCACTGCTTCCACCCTGTCATCGTCCGCCGAGCGGCGGTGTCATCCCTTGCGCGCTACCCCACCGAGGCCCAGTGAACGGCCCGGCTTCTCGTGCTGGTCCCGCTCCGACTCCGGCCGCCACAGCGGCAGCTCCACCACGCCGGGCGACACCAGGTCCCAACCATGAAACATCTCGACGATCGCCGCCGCGGGCCGGAACTGGATCCCGACCTTGGTTTCGTTCGCCGAGTGCTCCCCCAGCTTACCGGCGTCCTCGGGACGCAGCTCAGAGGTGAGATGTGAAATGGCTATGAAACTGCCCGGTGCGACGACCTCCCGCAGCGCGGCCACCTTGCCGGCCGGGTCGTCGCTGTCCTGCACCAGGTGCAGCACCGCGATCAGGAGCACCCCGAGCGGCTGGGCGAAGTCGATCAGCCCGGTGGCGCGCACCGCGGCGATCAGCTCGTCGGACTTGCGCAGATCGGCTTCGAGCGCACCGGCGTTCTCGCGGCCGTGCAGGATGGTGCGTGAGTGCACCACCGCCACCGGGTCGATGTCGACGTAGAGCACCCGCGCCCGCGGATCGAGTTCGTGCACGATCTCGTGCACATTGCCCGCGGTGGGAATCCCGGAGCCGATGTCGAGGAACTGCCGGATCCCGGCGTCGAGCATGAACCGCACCGCCCGGCGCAGGAAGGCGCGATTGCTCAGCGCCAGGCGCGGCAGGTCGGGAACGAGCTGGGTGCCCATCTCCGCGGCCATCCGGTCGACGGCGAAGTTGTGCGAACCACCCAGCAGCGCGTCGTACATCCGAGCGGGGCTCGGCTGCTGCATGTCGACGCCTTCCGGCGCCCACGACGGCCTGTCCATCCCGTTCCCCTGTCTCTCGCCGGCGTCACCACGTCCACGGTGGCGCCAGAGGCATCGTAGACGCCCGCACCGACATCGGCGCGCCCTCGGCTCAGCTACCGGAACCGAAAGGCCGCGCCCACAGCGGCGCGACATCCGGTGTCATCGTGGCGACCACCGGGACACCCGCGTCGAGGAAGTTCTCCAGCGCGCGGCGCATGTGATCGGCGGAGGTGATCAGCACCGCCCGGTGCAGGCCGAGTGCCTCCATCAGGCGGGCCGAGAATTCGGCGTTCTGTACGGTCGAGCCCGCCTCGGTCTCGGCGTAAATCCGGTCGCGCGCCACCCCACGCAGGTGCAACCAGTCGGCCATCACCTGCGCCTCGGTGACCCCGTTGCGCGGATTGCCGCCGGTGACGATCACCGGGGAGGCCGGCGACATGAAAGCCTGGATCAGCGCCGCGTGCAGCCGGTTGCTGAGCTCGGCCCGCATGGTCCCGTCGGGCTGGAGCCCATAGCCGAGAACGACGATGGCGGTCTCGGGCCCGTAGGTGTCCGGGAGCTCGATACCGGCCACTCCCGCAACCGAATTCGCGGCACCGAGCACGCCGTAGGTGAGTCCCTGGGAGACCTCCTCGGCGATCCCCGCGAGCGGATCGTGCGCCGGCTCGGCGAGCGCGGGCGCCGCGGTGACGACGGCCCCGATCAGGGCGGCGGGCAGGACGAGAGCGGCAGCGCCGCGACGAACACACTGGTGAGTGAACAGCCAATCCACGGTGACCTCCCGAAGCTACGTCGCATCATGGTGACCGACGCGGGACGGCCGCGCGGAGGTTTCTGAAATATCGACGGTTCGGACTCTCGGCGGCTGATGGCGAACGCAAAAAGGCCCTCCAACCGAAGTTGGAGGGCCTTTCGCAATGATGTTCCGGCGGTGTCCTACTCTCCCACACCCTGTCGAGTGCAGTACCATCGGCGCAGGTGGCCTTAGCTTCCGGGTTCGGAATGGGACCGGGC
>NZ_JBHJWO010000003.1:0-249083 GCF_042266925.1 Nocardia sp. NPDC056064
GGTACTGCACTCGACAGGGTGTGGGAGAGTAGGACACCGCCGGAACATCATTGCGAAAGGCCCTCCAACTTCGGTTGGAGGGCCTTTTTGCGTTCTGAGCAGTGGGAGAACACCCGGAGTCCGCCGGCTTCTCACACCGGCGGATCCCGCGGAGCGCAACTACTGCACGGTGATGCCGCTGGCAGCGAGAGTCCTTGTCACAGCAGCGATATCGGGCTCGACATTGTATGGCGGCCCGGGACGCAGTCGCCCGAACAGCAACTGGCTATCCAATCGGTAAGCCTCGGCGTCGGCCAGCAGATTGTCCACGTCCGGCCCACCCGGCGCCATCTCCAGATGCGGAACCAGCTCCAGAAGCAGTTCATCTCTGTCGATCACGCCGTGGAGCCCGCTGCTCAACCCATCATCGCCCAGGTCATCCGGATAGACCGCCCGCCCCCAAGCCCCCTCTTCGTACCAGTAGACGGTGCCCGCCCGGAAGTCTTCATACAGCTCCCGGAGCTTGTCGAACGGAAGCCATTCCGGCCCGCCCGCCAGCACATCGACCGGCGGGTCACAGAACCTCAGCTCACTCACTTCCTCCTCCCCATACAACAGAAACCGCCCCTCGCCCATGGACGTCAGTGTCCACACAGTGCAGGCGGAATCGTCCCAATGCAAACCTTCCCCGTCGATCCAATACCCCGTCCGCCCATACCCCTGCGCCTCATCCCTGCTGTTGGCTTGAAGCGCGGCAATGAACGCCCACCGCCCCCACAACGTCCTGGCATCCGGCAGGTCTTCCGGCCGTCCCGGCCGATGAATGGTCATCGCACATCCCCCATGGTGAATTCTGCTGTTGAGCAATGCTATCGGCTAAGGGTTCGCGATCGTCACGCCGCAATGCCCGCGGCGACAAGTGCTCTGCAGATCGCGGGCAGGTCGCGCGAACCCGGGTAGTCGTCATACGTGCGCAGCCGTTCGAGCAGTTGCCGCGGCTCGAGGCGACCAGCTTCGGCATCGGCGAGAAGCCGCTTCGCGGTGTCTCCGTGTGCCTCGTCGACGAGCTCGTCGGGATAGGGAGCACGAGCCCACACCCCGCGCTCATACCAGTAGACGCAGCCGACTTCGTGGCCCTCGATCCTTTCCCGAAGCGTGTCGTAAGGCAACCACGCCGGCGCTCCCGCGAGCATGTCGATCGTCGTGTGATGCCAGCGCAACTCACCGGAATCGTCGTCACCGAAGAGCACGAACCGGCCCTGCCCCATCCGGCGCATCGTCCACCAGGTGCAACCACCGTCGTCGTAGTAGAGCTCGTCGCCCGGTAACGCAGAAGCCGCTGCCGTATCGACACGGGTTCTCCTCGTCCCACGGGGTCATGTGCGCGGCCGCGACCAATGCCCATCGCGCCCACAACGTTTCGCCCCTCGGCAGATCCTCGGGCAACCCCGGGTAGTGCATGCTCATGGTGAGAGGCTTTCACATCGGCGGCCAGGTCGGACCACGAGCACGCACCGCCGAACCCGAGCGCCGATGTCGCTGCGGGCGACGACGGATACCCTGGTGTCGATGGCTTCGGGGAGCGAGGGGAGCGCCGAATGGCCCAGTCGCCGACGTTGTCCGCTGTGGAGATCGCCGCGGAGCGGGTCCTGCTGCGGAAGGCACGCGCTGCCGACCGGGAGCGGCTCATCGAGCTACGGACCGACTCGGAGGTCGCGGCCTATATCGGCGGTCCGCGTCGCAGGGAAGACGTCGAGCGATACCTCGACGAGATCGGCGGCGTGGCGAACGCCACCGACGCGCCTGGCACTTTCATCATCGCCGACAAGGCAACCGACGACCTCCTCGGAACATTCGAGCTCAGGCGTCGCGCCCCGGACCAGCCCGGTCGCGTCGCCGGCGGCGAGGAACTGGAACTGGGCTACCTGATGCGCCGCGAGGCCTGGGGCGCCGGCCTGGCATCCGAGGCCGCCACTGCCGTATTACGCACCGCCGCAGCCGAACTCCCCGACCAACCTGTCCTGATCGTCACCCAGACAGCCAACAAACGCTCGCTCGGCCTGGCGACCCGCCTGGGATTCCGCCCGATCACCATCTTCGAACAGTTCGACGCCGAGCAGGCACTGCTTGCCGTGAGTCTTCACCTGTTCAAACCCTGAGCCGGCTCGAGCATCCTGGAATACCGATGGCCCGGGAGCACAGGCGAAGGGTCGTCTACCTTGCAGGATGGATGAGTGCTGGATATGTTGACGCCATGAATCTTTCCACTGAGAAGGGCGTCGTGCGCCTCGGGCGATGATCCCCGGAAGGGCCCAGTCCCCGGGCGTGCGCCGTCGTGCGGGTGTTCGGCCGGTTGCCAGACTTCGCAAGCGTTCGACAACTGTCAGCGTGATCGGGTTCGACTATCGGCCAGGACCGCCCGGACGTACCGATGTCCATCAGATCGTGCCCCACATTGATTCCATCCCTCTCACCGATCTCATCGATACCTTCGAAATCTGCGCAGGCATGGAACCGGCGGGTGACGCGTACGGTGGCCTCGTCCCCGTATTCTTCCGGTTCGGGTCAGCGATCGACCATTTCCATATGTCCTCTTCCCGCAGTGAGCTGAAGACCCCCGTACTCGCCTGCACCTGCGGGGAAGTGGGTTGCTGGCCTCTGATGACGCGTATAGGCATGACCGGCGACCTCGTAGTGTGGGACTGCTTCGAACAGCCCTACCGCACCGCTCGTGACTACACCGGATTCGGCCCGTTCCTGTTCGACCGAGATCAGTACGACAAAGCCGTCCAGAAGCTCGACGTCGCAATCACTGCCCACAAATGACATGCCCATGTCGCATCGGCCCGTATGTGCGTGTTCGGGCAACGTCGGATTTGGGCCGGTGGTCGCACGGACTGTCAGACTGGCCGGATGAACCCTGATGCGCGGGCCCGGGCACTATCCTCTCTGCGTGGACTGGCGGTAGGGGACGCGTTCGGGGCGTGCTTCGACGACGCCATCAACCATGGCGCGTTGCGGTCTCGAACCCTGTTGCCCGGGCCGTGGTTGTGGACCGACGATACACAGATGGCGTGCTCGATCTTCGCTGTGCTCAGCGCCCACGGTCGAATCGATCAGGACACGCTGGCTCATTCCTTCGCCGAGCACTACGACATCTATCGCCGATACGGGCCCGGGACGAGCCGGATCCTGCGGCTCATGCGGCAAAAGGGCTATCCCTGGGCCGAACTCGCTCGACAGGCACGGGAGGGGCGGGGTTCGTGGGGCAATGGTGCCGCTATGCGGATAGCACCGCTGGGTGCGTGGTTCGCTGACGACCTGGACCGCGTCGTCGACGAGGCGACAGCTTCGGCGGTGGTCACCCACGCCCATCCCGATGCCGTAGCGGGTGCGGTCGCGGTGGCTGTCGCAGCTGCCTTGTTCTCGGCGCAACCTCGGCTACGCCGCAATCAGTTTCTCGGTGCGGTGGCCGCCCGTACCCCGGCCGGCCAGGTCCGAGACAAGATCAGGGCTGCCCAGGGCATCCGCGATTCCGGCACCGCGGCAGCGGAACTGGGGGTCGGGCACGAGACTTCCGCGCTCGATACCGTCCCGTTCTGCCTCTGGCTCGCGGCTCACCACGGCCACGATTTCGCCGATGCGTGCTGGAAGGCCGCCGTGGCAGGCGGTGATCGTGACACCACCTGCGCGATCATCGGCGGAATCATCGGTGCGGGCCCTGTTCTCGAGGGCGTGCCGCCCGAATGGATCGCGAGCTGCGAACCGCTACCCGAATGGGCAACCGCATCTACACCGCTCGCCTGACCCACGTCGACGAACACCCCGCCGGTCACCGCGTACTTCGCCGATGGCACCACCGCCACGAGGCTGTTCATATGCCCGATTGCCGCCCGGCGATTCGGCACAGTCCGGTGGAGGGTCGAGCCTCGTACCAGTAAGCACAGCCCAGCTCTGCCCCACTGATGCGGTCGTGCAGCTCCTCATACGGGAGCCACTCCGGCGCCCCCGCCAGCACGTCGATCGCGGGCCGATGCCACTTGACCTCGCTCGACTCATCCTCCCCATACAGCACGAACCGCCCCGCCTCGATCCGAGCCAGCGTCCCCCACGGTGTCGACCGCTCTGCTCCTGGGCCTCTGTTCCGGTTATCCGGGTCGAGGGGTCGCTGGAACCGCTCAGGGGGCCGCGTCGGGAAGGTTGTCGGCAGCGAACTCGGCTGCCGGCGGGCACAGGTATTTTATGCTCGCCCCCGCGACGACCTCCATGGAATGGAAGTCGTCTGACCGTGTGTTGGGCAGCAGCGCGCTGCCGAGATCGCCACTCCCGCTGTAGATCTGATAGCAGATCCTGCGGCCTTGTATGGCGAGGTCGGTATCGGAGATGCCACCGCGGTCCACGCCGGAAACTTCGATGGAGCGCAGGAACCCCGGCACGTCCTCGGTCAGCGCATCGATCTGCCCTTGCACCCATGGATCCGGACGGGGTGTGGCCTCGGCGATGCCGACGCAGAGCATCGCACCGAGCGCGAGTGTGGCGAGTAGCGGCGAAACACTACGGCGTAGCGTCATCTGCTCACCGTACCGGCGATGTGCGGTTGCTATGGGCAAGTCCAGGGACTTTCGCTGATTTCCCTGTGTGCGGAGCTGTGGCAGCCGTGATCTCGACCGGATCGCTTTGGATTCGAGAAGCTCGAGAGACGCCGGGCGCCGGCATCTCGAATCTCGTCCACACCCGGGGGTGGGGCGCGAGTAAGCCGAGGGGTTAGATGGGGGATCCGATGATCGGGGAGGCTTTTCGGGGAATGCGGGGAAGAATGAGAATTCGCGAGGTGGTCTACGCGACGAGTCTGGGTGTAGTAATGGCGGTGTCGGCTTGCGGTCACACGATCGACGGGTCGGCCGTGGCTGCTGAGGCGAACACGACCGTCGCGAACAACTGGAAATCGCCACAGGGAACCTGGATCGGCACCTACGAATGCTCCCAGGGGACCACCGGGTTGACGTTGACCGTGCAATCCGAGACGCATGCCGAGTTCGACTTCTATGCGCTACCGGAAAATCCCACGGTGCTGTCGGGCCGTTTCCACATGCGCTGGCAAGTCGAATCGGGCCGCCTCGTCTTTCGCCAATCGGCCTGGATCGACCGACCGGGTTCCTACGTGATGGTCGACCTCGTCGCCGACAGGACCGACAGCACAACCACGCTGAGCGGCCAAGTGATCGGCGGTGGCTGCACCACCTTCCAACTGAGCCGCGACGTGTCCTGACCACGTCGCCGGCTGCGGGTCATGCAGCCAGTCCCGCAGCTATGCCTGTGGTTTCGATGCCGTCGAGTGTTCCGCGATGATCCCGGCGGCAGCGAGGGTCCTGGCCGCGGCGGCACGGTCCGGTGGAGGATCGAATCGAGTTTCGCTGCGCAGCCGGTCGAGCAACAGCTGGGCGTCCAAGCGGTAGTCTTCAGCATCGGCGAGCAGGTTGTCGACGCTCGGTCCGTCGGTGGGCTCGGTCAGGTGGGGGATGAGCGCTCGGATCACCTTGTTCCGGTCGGCCAGTGCTGCCATGCCGCAGTCCAGGCCGTCGTCGCGGAGGTCGTCCGGGTAGGGCACACGCGCCCATACGCCGTTCTCGTACCAGTAGACACTGCCGACCTCGTATCCTTCGATCCGATCGCGCAGTTCTTCGTGCGGCAGCCAGTCCGGTGCGCCCGCCAGCATGTCGATCGGTGGCTGATGCCACTTGACCTGGCTCGTTTCGTCCTCCCCGTACAGCACGAACCTGCCCGCACCCATCCGGGAAAAGATCCACCAGGTGCAGCCGGAGTCGTCCCAGTGGAGACCATCGGCGTCGATCCAGTGGCCACTGTAGTTGTCCTCCGCCGCGCCTTCTGCGCGAACTGCGGCGATCAGCGCCCATCGGGCCCAGAGTATTTCGGCCTTCGGTAGGTCGGTAGGGCGTCCCGGTCGGTGAATGGTCAAGGTTGCGGACTCCTGGCTAGTGGATCTGGCGCTCGCAATAGCGTCGGTGCCGTGATTTCGCGAGATGGTGCGAACAACGATAGTTACTGTGCCAGTGCGAAATCGAGCAGTCACGTCCTGGTTGCGTTATGAAATCTCTGCTGCGACGCCACGTGGTCGCTGTCGATGTCGGCGAGGTCGACGCACGTCGACGCTCGCGGCTACGATGTTCTGCGAGGCTGCAATCACTTGGACGGCACGGGCGGGTAGAGCCTGATCTCGACCGTGGCGGCCAGCGGTTCCAATGCAGTCCTGATCAATGGGCTCACCTGTTCCCAGGTGAGCCCGCCGTGCCCGCACCCGAGGGCGGGGATCGCGATCGACTGAATTCGGTACCTCTCGATCGTCTCGACCAGGGTGGGTAGGCCGGCGGACACGTCATCGAGTCGGCTGGCCGAGCGCCAGTGTCGCTTCGTCGGGAAGTTGACGATCAATCGCGGCCCGCGGGCAGCACCGGTTTCCCACACGAACATCCGGCCGACGTGGAGACCACCCATCCGTGCTGTACGTGCATACTCCCGGAACATGTCCGGGTAGGCCTGCTTGAACTGCAGCGCGATCCCCTTGCCCATGACTCCGACGGTGTTGACTGCGTTGACAAGAACTTCGGTGTCGGCATCGAGGAGGTTGCCGGACTCTTCGCGGATCATGGGGTGAATGTACGAGGACCATCCGACAAGTACCGAGGTAGCCGACGAAGGCGTCCGGGGATCGCCGATCGAAGGCAGGCTGAGCCGCAGCCCGCCCGATGAGTCTCCGTTCAGCCATGCCCGAGTGCGATCACCGTGATCGGAGTGCCGTCAGCCACCCTGCCATCTCAGACGTCGGCATCGACATTCGCCCACAGTTCGGTACCCAGCCAGGCAGCTGATGCGGCGGGGTCCTGGTCGACATCGATGCCGATGGCGTGGATAGTGCCCAGTTGACGATCGCTTCCGCGGACCCGCAGTACTCGACGCGAGTGCCGGTGCGTACGCGGATGCACGATCGCGGCCGTGCGGGAGTCGGCGGGGGAGTACCCGCTGATATAGGTGAGCAGCTGATGGGTGTCGGCTGCGGAGACGGAGTTGTCCTCGTAGCGTTTGTATTTCGCGTCGATCGGAAAGCGCCGTGGTGTGGCTGAGGGCGCGAAGGTGACCACGATGTCCGGGCGGAATGTGCGAGGGGACAGGTCACCGGACACCATGATCTTGGCGGCGGTGGTGGCAGTGGCGGTACTCGTGCCAGGTGGTGCCGAATCGGCGATGAGCCGGGCAACCGCCTTCTCCCATACTCCGGGGAGGTGCAGGAGAAGGCTTTCCGCGGCGGCGCCGGTATCGGTGAGCAGGTCGGTGACACCACCGGCGCGCAGGATCAGACCCGCCCAGATGTGGGCGGGGCGGTAGCGGCGGTTGAGCCGGTTGTAGGTGGCCCGCGACAGGGCGCCGATGGCCCCGGACACTCGGCCGGCCGCGGGAAAGCTGGTTGCCAGATTCGACAGCCGTTGTGCGAGTGCGGGATCGGAGACCATCGCCCGAGCGACGTGGAGGGCATGGCCGCAGACCTCGTTCTCCCAGATGGACGGGCTGCGGTCGAAGGTGTCGTGGTGGAGCTGATCGAGGAGCCCGTAGCGCCGGGTGGCTTGGGTGACAGCGTCGAACCGGCCGCGCAGCACCGGGGCGAGCTGATGGTTGCGGACATAGTCCCGGCGTAGTCCGTCGCGGAGCAGGATCTGGCATTCGTGCGCCAGGGCGGCGGCGACGAGATCGGCGAAACCGTTTGGCGAGACGGACCAGTCGCGCGCCGTCGATTCGTGTGGGACCGGCACCGCCAGGGCGTAGCAGAGCCAGCGGATGAGGGACTCGCCGCTGAAGGCGAGCTTCGGCTCGATCACGAGCCGGAGGCGGTCCAGGTTGAGGACGCCGACGGTGGCGTCTGCCTTCAGGCGCCAACCCGTGCGCGACTCGTCCACGATGATGCGGCCCCGCGTCTGGAGCGCCCGCAGCCGGGCGAGGTCGTTCGGGGTGAGCAGACTTTCGGGAATCTGAGCGGATCCATACTCGCGCAGTCGGATCTCGCGCCGTTCACTCATCGAAGGCGACGCCGCTCGTTATGAACTCGGCCGCCAGTGCTGTCGGCAGGTCGGCGACCGTGATGATCTTGGGACGGCCGGTCTCGGGGTCGACGAGAGTCCCGAGGACGCGGTGCAGCAGTTCGGCACGGCCCATGCAGTAGTCCTCGAGCAGTGGCACGATGTCGTGATAGTAGGCGGCGGCGAGTTCCTCCTCCGTCGAGACCGGGAGACCGTTGTGGAGCAGGTAGGCGTGGCCGACCTGATGGTCGGCGTCGAGATGAGTGGCGATGCGGTCGTTGAGCGTGGACAGCAGTTCCGAGAGGTCGAGCGGGCCGATGGTGCCGGAAACGATCTCCGGGTCGGGTCCGACCTGAACGAATGCGAAGCGACGGCGAATCGCCGCGTCGAGGTGGCCGACACTGCGGTCGGCGGAATTCATCGTGCCGATGATCTGGACGTTGGGCGGCACCGTCAGGACGCGCTGGCTGATCGGCAGTTCGACGCCGAGGCCGCGCTTGTCGGATTCCAGAACGGTGATCAGTTCGCCGAAGACGCGGGGTAGATCGCCGCGGTTGATCTCATCGATGATCAGGAGGAATCTGTCGCTCTCGTCGGCCGCGGAAGCCTCGGCGCAGAGCTTGTGGAACAGTCCGTCGGTCAGTTCCAGGTGCAGGCCAGCCGTGCCGGGATGATGTGCGGGCTTGAAGCCTTCGACGAAATCCTCGTAGCCGTAGGAGGGGTGGAAGGTGACCAGGCGGACGCGGCCGGTGTCGAGCAGCTCGGTGACCGCGGCGTTGCGATCCGGTCCGTCGATGTCGGCGGCTCTACCGTGGAGGGCGAGAGCCACATTGAGCGCGAGCCGGGTCTTGCCGGTGCCGGGCGGACCGTGCAGGATGACCTGGCCTTTTCGATCCAGAGCCGCGGTGACCACGGAAATGGATTCAGGCAGTTCGGCTTCGATGCGATCCGTGCGCCGCTCGTGGGGCGAGCTGGTCAGCTCGGCGAACAGACTGTCCGAGACCTTGACGATGGTGCGACGCCATCCCTGCGGGGTTTCCAGCCGTCGGGCAACGCTGGTGTCCCATGCGACGGGGACCACGTGCTTGCAGTCCGCCCGCGTGTCGTCGAAGCGGTAGCCGCCGGTCACTGTGCCGACAGCGAGCACCGTGGACATGCCCTGGTTGGCGATGATCCGATCGCCCGCTTCCAGATCGCGGTAGGCGAGCAGGTTCTTCGCGCTGCTGATCGCACCTCTCGGCCACAGCGCGGTGAACGCCTCTTTGAGGTCGGTGTCGCTGGTGTATTGGGAGAGGTCACCGAGTTCGTCCCAGCCGACACAGATGTAGTTGCCGTCCCGGCAGTCCTCCCAGTATTTCGCCTGTTCGCCGGGCGCGATCTTCCAGATCGGGCGGCTGGGTTCGCGGGGATCGAAATTGTCGTAGAGGAATTGCATCACTTCGTGCGGTGCCCAGGTGGCCAGTTCCGGATCTCGCTGCACCAGCCCGAGCAGCTGGCGGTTCGCTCGCCAGGAGGTGGCGCCGCGTTCCGGGACGCCACCGAGACGAGCGATGAAGCTGCGCAGGTGCGAACCCGAGAAGATCGGCAGGAAGTGCCGCGGGAAGTAGGTCGCCAGCGACTTGGTCACCAAGGAGGGACCGAATCGCAATGCGTCGAGGTCGTCGAGCTCGTCGAAGGCCTCCCGGGCGGCCGCGTCGAACGCGGCCACGAACTGCCCACGCAGACGCTTCCACCCCGCCTCCAGATCCGATCCGAGCCGCGGAGCCAGATTCCACTCCCCGGAACTACGCCGGAAGATGATGTGCTTGCGCGCACTGCCACCACCGATGCCACCGAGATCGACCGTGTCGAACTCCATCAACCGGCAGTAGGTACCCGGCCCACATCCCAACGCGTAACGCTCGACCTCGAGCGTCGGCCAGTCCTCGAGCGGGAACTCGGCGAGGACTCGCTTCCGTTGTTGCTCGGCATTGGTGACGCGGTAGGCGACTCGGCTGCGGTCGAAGGAAGCGATCGCATCGGAGAGTTCCATCTGTCTTCAGTCCTACGGTCGGATTCGCGGTGGTCAACGGATGCTATCCGGCCGAGATCCCGCACCGCACCGTCCGCCGGTCTGACGCGGCACGACCGCTGCGGATCCGGTAGCAGGCGGACATCGCCTGGTCGCAGTTGTCTATGGAATCGTCCGGGCAGCGATGGCCGTATCGACGGCGCGGGCGACACGGTGCGCGGCGTCCTGCCAGCGGCGTAATTCCTGAACCGCCGGCGCCAGCTCGAAATCGTTGTGGTGGGCCGTCGTCGACAGCGCCGACCACAGCAAGCGTGCTTCGGCCGCGGCTTCCTCACCGAGGTATTTGGGCAGGACCAGTAGTTGCGCTCGCACTGTCACACGCACCATCTGGGGTGATACGGCCTGCGCCGAGGACACGCCTGACCTTGGTGGTCGCCGCGGACTCGATTGCGAGCCGGCAGCACAGGGCGATCATCTCGTCGGCTTCCTCGCGGGGGAGATTGCGGGTGAGGCTGAGGGCGCGGGCGTCGTCGATGTAGCGGCGGACGGGGTCGATCGATACCCGGACTTCGACGACGGATCGTTCCCGCCGTTGCACGTCGAGGACGGTCGCGGGAATCTGCAAACGCCGCACGGCTTCCGGAAGGCGCAGGTCATGGGTGAAGACGATGACCTGCCTGCTGCTCGCTACTTCGGCCAGTACGCGAGCCAGCCCGTCGACCTTGGCCGGGTCCATCGATTGCACGGGGTCATCGATCATCAGGAACCGGAACGGACTCTGCTCGGCGGTGGCTCGCGGCAGGAACAACGACAGCCCGAGTGCGTGCAGCTCGCCCTGGCTCATGACTCCCAGCGCCGCCCCGGCGACACCGTCGACGGTGACGTCGAGACTGACCTTGCGAGTCTGCGCCGTCCCTTCCAGCACCACATCGCCGAGCTCGACATTGCTCTGCTGGCGCAGCGTTGTCCAGACCCGCTGTGACAGTTCGGTCAGCGGTCGCATGCGCTCATTACGCAGGGTCGCGGCCGCGTTCTTGAGCCAAGCCTCCGCCGCTTTGACCGTTTTGAGCTCCTCGGGCGCGCTGACACAGGTCGTCGCACTGTCTACCCAGGCAGCGATCTGCCGGGCGAGCGGCGCCCACACGTCGTCGAGTCCGGCCAGTTCGGCGCGGGCACGTGCCTGCAGTGCCGCCAATTCCGCCCGCACCCGCTGATGCCGAACGGGCATTCGAGCAGGGAATGCAGCGGAATCGCCGACCGCGAGGCCGGCCCATTCCCGCCACGCCAGGACGGCGGACGCTGAGTCGATCGGGCAGTTCGACAGGGCCGCAGGGAGCGGACGGATCAGGTCGCGAACCTGGGCAACTGCCGACGCGTGCTGTTTCTGCGCCTCGGCGAGTTCGACGGTGCGGGCGCGGATCTCGGCGATCGTCTGCCGTGTGGCACCCCGCCACTGCTCGTCGAGTGCGCCTTCGCCGCACACCGGGCACGGGCAGTCGGTGCCCTCCGCGAGTTCGGCGGCCAGCACGAGGAGGTCGAGCATCCGGGAGCTGGTCTCGGCGTCGGAAGTCGCGGCGCCCAGCAGACGAGTCGTCGCGGCGGCGAGGTCGGTGAGAGCTGTCGCGACGGCTTCCTCCGATGGCAGTTCGACCGAGGCCACCGCCGCCAACGAGGTGGTCGCTCCGGATGATTCCCCGACGCCGAGCGCGATGCGCGAGAGCGCGTCGAGATCGACGCGGCGCGCCCGCAGCTGCTGCTCGACCGTTCGCGCGCGCTCGTCCTCGACGATCGAGAGTTCCGCGAGCAGCGTGTCCTTGCCGCGCCTGGTCTCCTTGATCGCCTTGTCCAAGTCGAGCCGTCGGCGCTGCAACCTCGCCAACGCGGTCGTCAGATCGTCCAGGCCGAGCAGACTGTGCAGCGCGTCGTACATGCCGCTAGGTGTCCCGTCGATGAGGGACCCCAGTTCGCTGTAGGAGAGGAACGGGCGATACAGCTCGAGCGGCCGCGCGAGTCGCGCGCGATCCAGCGGACCTGCGCCACCCGCCTTGCGCTCGGTTGTCCATCGACCGGCTTCCAGTTCGGTGCCCGGCTCCCAGCTCCCGGTGATGGTCAGCGGGTTGTCCGGGCACTCTGTCTGTAGTTCGACCGCGATGCGTGGTGTCGTGCCGTCGTGCAGGTTGCGCCAGCCGTCCTTCCAGATCTTGGACTTGTTCGCCCAGCGCTTGTTGTCGCCGGTGATGGCGAACTCCGCAGCTTCGGCGAAACTGGACTTGCCGCAACCATTTCGGCCGACCACGAGTGTCAGACCGAGTGAGGGCTGGACAGGGAGCCGGGCTTGCTGTCCGATTCCACGAAACCCGTTGACGGTGATCGACCGGACGAACATTCCGGCGAGTGCCTCGCCGGTACCGGCTGTCTCAGCGGCGACGCTCTCCGGGATAGACGCGAGAACGGTCTCGGCGACCTCGGGCGGCACTGCGGTGTCGACGGCAAGTGCCGCGGCGACGAGATCGGTGAGACGTCCGGTGGATGAATCGGACGTACTGGTGACAGATGACGATTCCTGCATCGACGATCCCCCTGGTCGTATGAGATGGCCCGAGGAGCCGGCGGGCCGAGACGCCAATCGTGAGCCGCCCAATTCTATCCGGGATCTCCCAGGTGGGCATGCGCTTGGCAAACTTCGAGATAGTTACAGCTGGTGGCGATTTCGAGAGAATCTGTACTGTGTCGCTCCGCTGGCGACAACTCGGCAACCGTCCAGTTCGGTCAGCAGGGACCGGGTATGCGGTGGCGCTGCTGGTCGGCGATCCACCACGACAGTGCGCCGGACCCGGCGCCGATGAGAGCCCCGGGGACGGCGCCGACGATGAAGATCGGCAGGCCTGCGAACGCGCCGATGGCTGCGCCGATGCCCGCACGCAGTTCCAAGGTGTCTCCGGGCATCATGCACATGGCCACCGGTCGACCGGCCTCGTCGAGGCTGACGAGGATCGCGGCGGCGGGCGTTGCCGTGGGCGCGGTGGTGGGCGAGGGTGCGTCCGCTGCCGCTGGGCCCGCGAGGGCGATGAGCGCCGATCCTGCGAGGGTGGCGATCGTGGTCTTCATCATGAGATCTCCGTCGTTGTCAGGCGGCCTGGGAAGGCCGAATGCGGATGGTGGGGTGGCGGTCCGTCACGACAGGGGTTCCGGCTTCACGCGGTCGACGAACTCGGCGGGCAGCGTCGCGATGGTCGGACTGTTCAGCTCGATCGGCATGATCCAGGGTGTTTCCTGGGTGCGTGGTGCGACGGTCCGTCGCTGCCGGTGTTCCTCGGTGAACAACCACGCCGTCCACACGCGACCGATGTGGTCGGCGACGGCGAGCGCCCTGAACCGCGCCTCGTCGTGCTCGGGTGCCGAATGCTCCGGGACGGGCAGGTAGGTCGGAACCACCAATGTGGTCTTCTTGCGCCGGGAGTATTCGGCGACGGCTTGGGCGATGCTCTCCTGGAGACGGGTGGTGGCGTCGACCAGGTCGTCGAAGACCTCGATCCGGACGGCGTGGGCGAACGACACCGGAGGCTCCGAACCGTCGGTGAGCACCACCGAGCGATCAGCGGTGAGCGAACGCATCTTCTCGACGTATCCCGGGTCGTCGTGCCGGAGGACGACGGCGTTCGTGTGGCGGACGATGTGCTCGGCGCTGCAGCTGGTCGTCCACACCGCGGTGTGTTCGGCATGCGGCTGCCGGTCGACGATCGCGAATCCCAGCATTGTTCTCCTTGTAGTCGGCGAGTCGGTGGTTCTAGTCGGTTTCGGGATCGGGCCAGTGGTCGATCCGGGCTGGACCGGGACCTGCATCGGTGTCGTCGAGGCGGCGCAGACCTGTGAGACAGGCCCCCGGAGTCTGACTGCCGGTCTGGACCAGAATCAGGCCGCCGAGCAGGAACATCTGGCCCACCGGCGCCTCGACCGCGAAGCCGGTCACCGTGAATCGGCCGTAGGAGTTCTGCTCGAAGTGCCCGAGGGCGGGGTCGCCGTGGCGCAACCGCGCCAGCTCGGCGCGCACGTCGGTGGGGGCGTCGAGTACATCGGCAGACCCGGCACTGAGGTCGAGCAGTTCCGGTACGGGGTTGACGGTCGAGGAGGACGTGTCGAGTGCGTGGCCGCCGATGAGCATGCCGCCGGTCGCCGAAGACCGCACTACTGTTCCACGCACCGCGAAGGTGCCGTACAGCTCGGAACGAAAGACGGCGGTTGCCGGCCCGCCCGAGGCGAGCGTCGCGAGGGCGGCCTTCAAAGCCCGAATGTTCCTACGTCGGGGCGGGCGGGGCAGGGTGGGAACGGTCATGTCGAGCTCCGGTCGGAGGGGATGGTGTGTGAGGGGTTCGCTATTTGCGATTCATCGCGTCGAAGATCGCGACGAGGATCCAGACCGGCAGCCAGAGCCCGCAGGTGATGAGCGTGAGCACCAGGTGCAGACCATGATTCGGTCCGCGCCGGACGATGAACGGGCCTGCCCCGACGCCGTTGTTCTGGGTGACCGAGATGATCGGCATGGGGTACCCGGGAGGCACTCCGTATCCCTGCGGAGCGGGGTACGCGGGAGTCTGAAGGGTGGGTGCGGGCGGAACATGCGGCGGCGCTGTCGGATACGGGAACGGCGGCGAGGCCGGCTGTGGTGCACCGGGAGGCGTCGGGTGGATGGGCCGCGGAGGGTAGGCGACATCACGTGGCTGGGGCGCCTGCCGATCCGGCGCTCCGTCGAGATGGTCCAACGGCAAAGTCGGATCGTGGACCGCGGGCGGGTTGGCCGGAGGGGTGGTCGGCTTGTCGATCGGCTCGCTCATCGCCGCACCCCACCGAGCCGGGCCAGACGGGTCCCGTTGATCCTGGCCAGGTCGGCGAGGTCGTGCGCCCCGGCCATGCGCGCGAGTGAGATCGCCACATCGGCCGCGGCCGCCGCGTCGGCACCTGCCTCGTGGTGGTTGTCGAGGACGATGCCGAGCGCCGCAGCGACCTGGTTCAGCTTGTAGCTACCGAGCCGCAGCTGACGCTTCGACCAGGCGTAGGTGCACCCGTACTGCCACCCCGGCGACACGATGCCGCTGAATTCACAAGCGCGGCTGAGGTTTCCCATGTCGAAGACGGCATTGTGCGCCACCACCGGCAGATCCCCGACTGTGTCCAGCACCCGCGGCAGCAGCTGCGCGAAGCTGGGCTGCTTGGCCACCAGGTTCGGGGTGATCATGTGGATCCGCATATTGCGGGCCGCGAACTCGCCGACCACGGCGGGCGGGCGGCACAGCCAGGAATGGGTGGCCACTCGCCGGCCTTTGTGCACGATGGCGACGCCGATCGCGCAGATGCTGCCGTGTTTGGGATTGGCGGTTTCGACGTCGAAGGCGGCGAAGGAGAGGTTCTCGGTCACTCGATGTCCTTGGGAGTTGGTTGGTCAGAGCGGGGTGATCGACTGGATCGTGACGACCGGCGTGGTGCTCGTATCACTGCTGACGCGGCCGGTGATCACTCCGGCCTTCTCGCCGACGACCGTGATCGAGTGGACGCGTTCCCAGTCGGTGCCCTCGTCGAGCGCGACGGTGACGCGATACCGCTTCGACGGATGGAACACGACGGGTGTCGTGGTGACGATCTCCAGTTCGTAGGCGAATATGCAGCCCGCCGAGCCGAAACACTTCTTCTCGGTGACGGTCAGCTCCGGCGCGATGTTCTGCGTGGAGGGGACGTCATAGACCGGGGGTGCCGGGATCGACGTATGGGCGATGGTGGCCGCCGGCGTGGCCGATGCCGCGGAATGGCTTGTCGCGGTGGTGTTGTCGCCGGTCCCAGCGACCGCGCCGATCGCGGCGAGCAGGACCCCGATCGTGCACAAGCCACCGACAGCGGCCAAGGCGATCACGAACGGCTTCGTACTGGCGCTGGGCGGGGCGGGCGGGCGCGGGGGCTGGAGGGGCTGCGGATGCGGATAAGTCACGGGCCTTCTCTGATCGTCTGGGTGGGCGCAGAGACCTCGCGAGGCGCTGCGGAGCGGAAGACTGCGGCACCTCGATGCGGTGCGTTGTACACAGCCTGGCTGATGTCGAAAACATTGTCAAGCGTGAGTGCGGATGTTGACGTTTCTTGAGTTTTAGTTAAGGATTGGCGTTGTATACGACCACGGTCGGGTGCTGTGGTGATCCCGCGAGCTCCGTCCCGAACCGGCATCCGTCGCATACGTCGACACGGCGGCAGCGATACGGTGAGACATTTCGCGGCGCGCACGGGCGTCCTGTGGCCGGGCGGTACGGCCTGTAACGAGGTCGAACCGGTCGCCGACGTGGTGACTATCGGCCCGAGCCCACGCGCTCGAACCCAGATGGCAATTTTGAGGAGGTAGTGAGTGGACACCGGCAAGCACAGCGAGCTGGCCAACCACGCGTGGTCGGTCGCCGACCTGTTGCGCGGCGACTACAAGCAGTCCGATTACGGCAAGGTGATCCTGCCGTTCACCGTCTTGCGGCGGCTCGAATGCGTGCTGGCGCCGACCCGCGACGCGGTCGTGGCGAAGGCGGAGTCCTTGGCGGGCAAGGACATCGACGTCCACAAGTTCCTCACGATGGCCGCCGGTGCGGTGTTCTACAACACCAGCGATCTGACGTTGAAGAAGATCGCCGCCGACCCGACATACGCGGGCAAGAACCTCCTCGCCTACATCAACTCCTTCTCCGAGAACGCGCGGGAGGTGCTGGAGAAGTACGAGTTCGCCCAGCAGATCCGCAAGCTGGACTCGGCCGGGCTGCTGTACCAGGTGGTCGGCAAGTTCGCGGACCTGGACCTGCGGCCGGAGGTGGTGTCCAACCACCAGATGGGCTACGTCTTCGAGGAGCTGATCCGCCGCTTCGCCGAACAGTCCAACGAGACCGCCGGTGAGCACTTCACTCCGCGTGAAGTGATCGAGCTGATGGTGAACCTGCTGATCGCGCCGGATGCCGACTTGCTCAGCATGCCTGGCGTGGTGCGTCGGGTGCTCGACCCGGCCTGCGGTACCGGCGGCATGCTCAGTTCCGCGGAGGCGCACATCACCGCCTTGAACCCGCAGGCGACGGTGGACCTGTACGGGCAGGAGCTGAACCCCGAATCATGGGCGATCTGCCGGTCCGACCTGATGATCAAGGGTGAGGACTCCGAGAACATCGTCCTCGGCAACTCCCTCGACGACAACGACGGCCACCCCAAGACCAAGTTCGACTACATGCTCGCCAACCCGCCGTTCGGCGTGGAGTGGAAGAAGATCAAGGACGACGTCGAATGGGAGGCGGCCAACCTCGGCGACGCCGGTCGCTACGGTGCCGGCCTTCCCCGCATCAACGACGGTTCGCTGCTGTTCCTGCAGCACATGATCTCGAAGATGAAGCCGGTCAACGCCGCCGGCGAGGGTGGTTCGCGCATCGCCATCGTCTTCAACGGTTCACCGCTGTTCACCGGTGCCGCCGAATCCGGTGAGTCCAATATCCGCCGCTGGATCATCGAGAACGACTGGCTGGAAGCTGTTGTCGCGCTGCCGGATCAGCTGTTCTACAACACCGGCATCTCTACGTACTTCTGGATCCTCACCAACCGCAAGAAGCCTGATCATCAGGGCAAGGTGGTGTTGCTGGATGCGCGGGACCACTGGGTGAAGATGCGGAAGTCTTTGGGGGACAAGCGTAAGCAGCTGAGCGATGAGCAAATTCAGGAGATCACGCGGCTGTACGGTGATGCGCTGACGGTTGCGAAGGATCCGACACACCCACTGCACGGCAAGGTGAAAGTCTTCGACAACGAGGACTTCGGGTATCGACGAATCACCGTGGAGCGGCCGCTGAAGCTGCGGTTCGAACTCACTGATGAGGGTTTGGACCAGCTCGCCTCGTCGGCGCCTGTTCGCAAACAGTACGGAGACTCTGACGTGTTTAGTGTCCTCTTGGCGCCGTTGGTGGGCACTGTTTGGAAGGGGAAGGCGGACGCTGTGTCTGCAATGCGCGACGCAGTTGTCGGTGCCGGTGAGGCATGGCCCAGCGGTGCACCTTTCGCCAAGGTCTTCCGGGAAGCCATCGGAACACGCGATGCGGAGGGTGAGGTTCAGATGCACAAGGGCGTACCCGAACCAGACTCTGACCTGCGCGACTTCGAGAACGTTCCGTTGGCCGAAGACGTCGATGAATACCTAGTCCGTGAGGTCCTGCCTCATGTGGCGGATGCATGGATCGACCGGACGAAGACAAAAGTGGGCTATGAGGTTCCATTTACGCGACACTTCTACATCTCTTCTCCACCTCGACCGCTGTATGAGATTGATGCTGAGCTGAAGGCGCTCGAGGCTGAGATCCAGAATCTGTTGGGCGAGGTGACCCGTGGCGTGGCCTGAGATTCCAATTCGTAGAGTTGTGGAGTGTCTTGATGGGCGCAGGGTTCCTCTAAATCGAGAGCAGCGGTCTGATATTCCGGGCGATGTCCCTTACTGGGGCGCTGGTGGGGTTCTGGACTACATCTGCGATTCGATTTTTAACGAACCTCTGGTTCTAGTCGGTGAAGATGGCGCACCGTTTTTTGACAAGAGTAAGAATGTCGCCTTCTATATCGAAGGTCCCGCCTGGGTGAATAATCATATTCACGCGCTTAGGGCAGTTGGGTGTGAACCTCGGTTCTTGATGTATGCACTGAATGCTGTTGACTATAGTCGCTATATTACCGGTACAACCCGCGACAAGCTAACTCAGGATGATCTAAAGCGAATCAACATTCCTGCTCCGTCAATAGGAGAGCAGCGGCGCATCGCTGACTTCCTCGATGCCGAAACCTCCCGCATCGATAATTTGGTAGGGGCGTCGCAACGCCTACGCGAGGGCTTGCTCGAACGTCGGGTAGCTGGCGTGATCGCCGCTGTATCTGGCCAAGGCCTGGTCGAGGGGCTTCGCCCCACAAAGCTCCCGTGGCTTGAGGCTATCGCGGTGGATTGGCCAGAGATCCGATTGGGTCTGGTAGCGAAGATGGGTAGCGGTCACACGCCGAGTAGGAGTCGGCCAGAGTGGTGGCAGAACTGCACTATTCCTTGGATCACGACCGGTGAAGTTAAGCAAGTGAGAAACGACCGCCTCGAAGATCTGGCCCAGACGCGGGAGATGATCAGCGAGGTTGGGCTGGCAAACTCGGCGGCTGAACTGCACCCCAAAGGCACAGTAGTGCTTTGCCGCACTGCGTCGGCGGGATACTCCGCGGTGATGGCATCGGATATGGCGACCAGTCAGGATTTTGTCACGTGGACGTGTGGCCCGAGGCTGAATCCGTACTACCTCCTGTGGTGTCTTCGGGCGATGCGTTCAGATTTGCTCGGGCGCCTCGCCATGGGATCTACTCACAAGACAATATATGTCCCGGACCTGCAGATGCTGAGGATTCCGCTGCCGCCGCTTGATATGCAGATCAAGATCGTCGAACTGATTCGTCAGCAGAACCGTAGGATTGATGGCTTGGTCGATGCCGTCGACAAGAGAATCTCGTTGCTTGCCGAGCGGCGCACCTCTCTCATCACCGCCGCAGTGACCGGCCAACTCGACGTCACCACCGCCTCCGGGCGGAATCTCACCCAGGGGGTATAGCGAACAATGTCAGTCCATAGTGAGCAGGTGTTCGGGGAGGCCATCGTGCAGGCGATGGTGGGGAGCGGCTGGGTGGAGGGGAATCCGCATGAGTACCGGGCGGAGCTGGGGCTGGATGTGGGGGAGTTGTTGACGTTCGTTTCGCGGACGCAGCAGGTGGAGTGGGACGAGCTTGTCGCCGCCTACGGTGCGGATCAGAACGAGGCTCAGAGTGGGTTCGCGAAGCGGCTGGGGCAGGAGTTGGCTGCCAAGGGGTTGATGAAGGTGCTTCGGGAGGGGGTGAAGGACCGGGGGGTGTTGATTCGGGTTGCGTATTTCAAGCCGAATCTTGTCGGGTCCGATGAGGTGTTGAAAGCCTATAAGGCCAATCGGCTCACCGTTGTTCGGGAACTGCCGTACGCGACGAAGCCGGGGGCGTCGCGGCCTCGGTTGGATCTGGCGTTGTTGCTCAATGGGATTCCGGTGGCTACTGCCGAGTTGAAGAATCCCTTGACCGGGCAGGGGGTCGAGGAGGCGAAGAAGCAGTATCGGGAGGATCGGGATCCTACCGAGCTGATCTTCAAGCATCGGGTGATCGCGAACTTCGCTGTCGACCCGGATCTGGTGTTCGTGACCACGCAGCTGCGGGCGGCGAAGACGGTGTTCCTGCCGTTCAACACCGGCTCCGAGGGGCCGGGTAACGCTGGTGGCAAGGGGAATCCGGCGGCGACGGTGGCGGGCAAGTACGCGACGTCCTATCTGTGGGAGGAGGTCTGGCAGCCGGACAACTGGCTCGATCTGCTCGAGCGGTTCGTGCACACCACCGAGAAGAAGGTCGCGGGCGGTAAGGCTGTTCGGTCCACGATCTTCCCGCGGTTCCATCAGTGGGATGTGGTCAAGAAGCTCACCGCGCATGCCACCACCCATGGTTCCGGACACGACTACCTGGTGATGGCCTCGGCCGGTTCCGGGAAGTCGAACACCATCGGCTGGCTCGCGCATCGGCTCAGTGATCTGCACACCGCCTCGTATGACAATCTGGATCCGGAGGCCCGGGCGGCCGGATTGCAGTCGGGTGTACCGGTTTTCGACAAAGTCATCATCATCACCGACCGCCGAAACCTGGACTCCCAGCTCCGTGACACTGTCGGCGGGTTCGAGCAGGTGTCGGGACTGGTGGTGAAGATCGATGACAAGGTTGGCTCGAAGTCCGAGCAGCTGGCCAAGGCGTTGAGCTCGCAGAGCGGCAAGATCATCACCGTTACTCTGCACACGTTCCCTGCCCTGCTGGACTATCTGCGTCGCGAGCAGACCGAACTCGCCGGTGGGCGCTATGCCGTGGTGATCGACGAGGCGCATTCCTCGCAGTCCGGCGATGCGGCCGCGGCGGTGCGGACCGCGCTGCGGGATATGGGTCTGGACGCTGACGACGAGGACGAAGGCGCCGTCGAGGTGAGCATCGACGAGCGGTTGCGTCGTAAGGCTGTCGAGCGGTCGAAGGCTTCGAACATCTCCTACTTCGCGTTCACCGCTACGCCGAAGGCTAAGACGCTGGAGAACTTCGGTACCGCGGACGGCGCCGAATACCGCCCGTTCCATACCTATTCGATGCGCCAGGCCATCGAGGAGGGCTTCATCCTCGACCCGCTGCGCAACTACGTCACCTACAAGGCGTACTACCGGTTGGTGAACCAGAACCCCGACGATGTCGAGGTTCCCGAAGCGAAGGCGTCGAGTCTGCTCGCGCGGTTCGCGTTCATGCACCCGTATGCCGTCGAGCAGCACGCGCAGGTGATCGTCGAACACTTCATCGCGCACACCCGGGGGCGGCTCGGTGGACGGGCGAAGTCCATGGTGGTGACTGCTTCGCGGCAGAGCGCGGTCGCGATGGCTCGCGCAATCAAGCGATACCTGGGTGATCGGGAGTACGACGTCAAGTATCCGGATGTCGGTGTGCTGGTTGCCTTCTCCGGGAGCTTGGAGGTCGACGGTGAGGAGGTGACCGAGTCGTCGGAGAACGGTGGACTCGCCGAATCCGCCCTGCCGAAGGCATTCCGGTACACGCGCGCCGACGACCGTGCCACCCAGGCGGGCGGCAAGGGGCAGAAGGAATACCGGATTCTGGTGGTCGCCGAGAAGTACCAGACCGGGTTCGACGAGCCGCTGCTCACCACCATGTACGTGAACAAGTCGCTCACCGGTATCGCCGCCGTGCAGACCCTGTCGAGGCTGAACCGCACCAGGGAAGGCAAATCGCAGCAGGATCTGGTGGTGCTCGACTTCGTCAACGACGCCGAGAAGATCCAGGAATCGTTCGCGCCGTACTACGAGGACGCGTTCACCCTGCCGACCGACCCGAACCTGCTCTACGTCGCCCGCGATCGGGTGGTGGCGGCTCCGATCCTGATCACCCAGGAGATGAAGGATTTCGCCGGGGCCTACCTCGTCGCGGAGCAGAAGGCTGCCGGGTCCGCCGCGAAATGGGCCAAGCTGCACGCTGAGCTGTATCGGCACCTCGAGCCGGCCGTCGAACGGTTCCAGATCTTCCTCAACAGTGAGGAGGAGGACGATGTCGCGCTCGCGGAATCGTTCCGCGCCGACCTCAACGACTACGTGCGCAAATACGGCTTTCTCGCGCAGATCGTGCCCTACCAGGACCCCGACCTCGAACTGCTGCATCTCTACGGGCGACACCTGCTCAACCGGCTCCCGCGCCGCGCCGACGGTGGCCTCGACATCGGCGAAGTCGACTTGAGCCACTTGCGTCTCGAGCAGACCGGCGAGCACGACCTCGGCCTGGCGCCGGAAGGCTCGCAGGAGTTGCGGGGGTTCGGTGACGGGACCAGCGCGCCCAAGGAACCCGAAAAGTCGCTGCTGTCCGCACTGGTCGACCGCTTCAACGAACGGTTCGGCACCGAGTTCTCCGAGGAGCACCTCGCGCTGCCGTTCGACGCGGCGATGAACGAGCCTCAGGTCGAACAGGCACGGCTGGCGAACAAGAACGTCGACGACTTCGGCGTGGTGTTCGACAAGGTGTTCGCCGAGAAGATGGTCGAACACTTCGATACCCTCAATGATCTCGGCGAGCGGTACTTCGCGCGGGACAACGAGTTCAAGAAGGATCTCGATCGGCAGGCGCGCACAGCGGCGTTCCGGCTGCTCGGGCGGCGGCACGGACTGCCCGAGATGTAATGCGGCGGTGGTGAGGCTGTCGCGGAATGGCAGGGGGTAGGCGGTGCCCGCACGGCGTATCGGACAGCGATACGAGCTGATCGAGGAGATCGGTTTCGGCGGTTTCGGCTCGGTCTGGCGCGGATACGACACCGTGCTCGATCGCGAGATCGCGGTGAAGATGATCAGGTTCACCCAGATCAATTCGCCGAGCGAGGCCGCCGAATTCGCCGAGCGGTTCCGGCGGGAGGCGCGCATCACCGCGCGGATTCGGCACCACGGGGTGCCGCAGGTCTACGATGCCGTTCTCGATGCCGAACTGAGCGAGGTCTACCTCGTGATGGAACTCATCGAGGGCGCCACGACGCTGCGGCACTACCTCGGCGGCGAGTCGGAACTACCGGTCCAGTGGGCGGTCGCGGTCACCGCGCAGACGGCGACCGCTTTGTCCTATGCGCACGCGCTGCCGGTTGTTCACCGTGACCTCAAACCGGACAACATCCTCGTCACGCCGAATGGCACCGTCAAGGTCATCGACTTCGGGATCGCCGCCCTGCTCACGCCGGGTGCGCCCAAGCTCACTGCGACCGGTGTCCCCCTGGGCTCAGCCGCATACATGGCGCCCGAACAAACCATCGGAGCGAAAGCGACGCCGCGGACAGACTTGTACGCGTTGGGTTGCGTTCTCTACGAAATGCTCTGCGGCTACCCGGTATTCAGCGGTGCGGGGCCGATCGTTATGCACCACCACTACGAAACGCCGCCCGTTCCGCCGCGGGAGATCCGTGCCGATGTCCCGGTCGAACTCGATGACCTCGTGGTGGATCTGCTGGCCAAGAAGCCCGATGATCGTCCCGTCGACGCGGCCGAAGTCTACGAGCGGTTGCTTCCGTTGCTTCCGGCCTCGGGATCAGTACTCGATGTCGGTGCGGCTCTCGTCTCGGGTGTGCCCGATCCGACGGCGATTTTCCGCAGACCCAACGCGCCGCTACGCCCCGACCGGGTGGCGCCCACTGCCCGATTCCAGCACGCTCTCGAACCCACCACACCGATCAGTGATGAGGTGCTCGAGCAGCAGTTGAACAGGCGAGTGGACGAGTACCGGGAACTGATCGCCGACAATCGACCGCTGCAAGCGGCCGGTGTGCTCGGTGACTTCCTCGAAGGGGTCGGCGCGGCTTTGGGGACCGACAGCCAGCGTGTGCTCGACCTGCGTTTCGATGTCGCCCTCGCTCGCTTCCTGGGCGGGGAGATCAGGGTGGCCAGAAGCGAATTCGAGGCCCTCGCCACCACCTGCTCCCGGGTGCTCGGCTTCACGCACGAACTGACGATCGACTGCCGGAAGTTCGCGGTCGACTGCCGGATCGAGCTGGGCGAACTCACCGAGGCATTGGCCGAGATGCGCGCGGTCACCGCCGATGTGCGCGCGGTACAGACCGATGGCAGCGAGACCGCACTCGACATGCGCCTGGCGTTGGGTCGACTGCTGGCATTGGTCGGACACCGCGCCGAAGCGCGAACTACTCTGACCGAACTCGTCGATGACCTGTTGCTCATCCGTGGGGTCGACGACGCGCTGACACAGGAAGCCTCGGCGGCGCTCGCGCGGCTCACCGACGACGATCCCGTTCTGGGCGACGGCTGACCGGGTGTGAGTTCGGCCGGCGTACTCGGACTGCCAGTGCCTCAATTGGTCTGGCTGGTGGTGAGATGTCGGCCGATATAGCCGATATAGACGCGGCGGTCGGCATTCCAGTTGTCCAGGTAATGCAGGCGCGGACCGACCATGCCCATGTTGTTGGCCAGCCGGAAGTGGGCCTGCATCTGCGCTCTTCGGGTGGCCGACACCGAATCAGGGACCGGAAGATCGCGTTCCTTGCCGAACCGATTCATCGTGGAGTCGGATTCGTGGGAAGCATGGCGCTTCATCGTGACGGTGCGATATCCGGCGGGTGTGTTGCGGAGGTACTCGTGGACGTTGCCCCGATGCTCGCCGTCTCGTCGTGCCCGGAGATAGTCGGCGAGGACCAGGGCGGCCTCCCAAGCGTTTCGTGCGGCGATGCCGAGCTGATCGTGTTCGTCGAGTGCGCGGCATAGGTCCGGCTTACCGGTGAAGAAGACGCCGTCGTCTTCGATTCGTTTGAACCAGGTCAGCAGTTCTGCGCAGCTCTCGGGGTAGGCGGTCACCTCGCTGTCGGACAGTGGGCGATAGGCGATATCGGCGGCCTTGCGATCGACGAGTTCGCGCTGGAGCCGGCGGACCTCATCGGAGAGGCGCTGCCGTTCGTCGACTTCGATACATGCCTCGAGTTGTGCGTCCGCGATCTCTTCGCGGAGTTCGCTGATCTGGTCTTGCAGCAGCTCGATGTCGTTCCTGCGCTGTTCGAGCAGCCGGGTGGTGCGTTCCACCGCTTCCGGGAGGATCTTGACGCTCGATCGGCGGCGGATCGCCTCCAGCGAAGCGCGATCGATGATCTCGAGTCCGAAGATCTCCCGGACCAGGGCTGTCACGGTGGAATCGGCCGAGTCGGGACGGATCGTAGGTGCAGGCTCGGGCTCGACGGGAGTCGGAGTGGGGGTGAATGTGGCGACCACCGGTTGCGGTGGGCTCGACGGTGGCGCGGACGTGTCGACCGTTGCCGGAGTGAGGCTGTCGACGACGAGCTTGTTCTCGACTCGGTCCAGAGTGCGTAACTGCTTGCGGATGTCACTGGGCAGCTCTCGGGTAGCGCCGTGGCGGCGGGCGATGCGGCCCAGCATTCGCGCGATGGCAGCATCGCTGAGGCTGCCCAAGGTGTCCGGCGTGAGGAAGCGGTGGCGGCGGTGGTCTTCGGCGACCGCGGGGTCCGCCCCCGGGAGAAAAGTGCGCAGCGACCACGGCGCAACTGTGTGCTCGTCACCGAGTTCCTCGGCGAACCGTCGCGTGGCCAACGGATCGAGGATGGCCACCTCGGCCTGGCCCGTGAGATCGGACGACCAGCGTGCCAGGCGTTGACGAAACTTGTCGAAGTCGAGTTGATCGTCGCTGGCGGCGACGAAGATGAGGCCGTGCCGGTCCGGGTCGGTGACACGTTCGGCGAGGTCGGTGACGGCGTTGGAGTTGACCAGGTGTGGTTCGTTTGTGAGCTGAGCGTCGCCGATGACAACGGGCAGAACTCCGAGCAGCCGCGGTGCGATCCGCGGAGTCGCGACACGGTGATTGGTGTCGTTACCGACTTCGAGCAGAATCCAGCCCGGGCCGTTACCTGGACAGGCTGCGGTGAGTTCGGTCGTCCACGCCCCCGTGGTGTGATGCTCCACGAGCCGCAGCCGAAGTAGCTCGGTGTCGCCGATGGTATGTCGGACGACGGCAAGTGACCTGTCAGCGTCTTCGAAGTGGCCGGATTCGTGTACCGCGATCGACCAATGCTTCTCGCTGAGCCACGTTTCGAACTCCTGGGTGATCAGCGTGGAGGTTCCGTGGGCGGAGTTGAAATGGACGAGCGATCGATACGGGTGTTCGGCGACGCGACGGTGGGGGGTTCGCGGCATGGTCGCTGGCGTGGCGGTCATCGAGGTCCGTCCTGATGGGAGGCGGGAACGCGAGGGCGAAGAAGTCGGGATGATCTATATCAACCGTAAGTCTGAATGAAAACAATGTCAACGGCTATATCGATAGTGTGACTGTTGCGGAATCTCCGGTGAGTACGCCTCGTGTGTCGGTGTGCTTGGCAGATCTGATGGAGACGATCAGGGTCGTCGACGCTTCCGAAGTGGCTCGCCTGCTGGAAGATTCGCGTCTTCTGGCGCAGTGGTGGACAAGCACGCCGATTGATCAGGTCGCTCGCGGGATAGGGGTGGCGGAGACCGCACGGGTGGTCGTGCGTGCTCTGCGGCGATTCTGTAGTGAGGTCGAGGTGGGCTGGCTTGGCCTGCTGTCCTGTTCGGGGATGCGGCGCGCGACATACCGTCGATGCTGAACCAGATCCAGGCCGACGAGCGGTTCGTTCGAGTCGACCGCGACGTTTACGGTCTACGCGCCTGGGGCGGGCATGAATACACGACGATCCGCGACCAGATTGTTCGCGAGGTAGAGCAGGCGGGCGGAGTGGCCCGCACCGCAGATATCGGTGGCGGGTGGCCTGGCCCGGCAGGCAGCCGAACTGCGGCTCGCTGCGCCCGCTGCTGTTGCACCTCGGCGCCGTTGCCGGCGATTGTGTATTCATCCACGCCGAGAACGGGGTGCTGCGAGCGCGCCACGTGCGTATCGGGCGGGACACGCCACCGGGAGTTCGTGCGGCGCGGTTGGCGGGAGCCGATGGGCGGACGTGAGCTCGGTGTGGTCGGAGCTCCGAACTCGGATCGGACTCCCGCCCGAGGCTGACCGGGGCGAGGCACTTGCGCATCTGATCGCGCGTGGTGACCGGGACCTCGTCGAACTGCTGGAGGGTTCGTCTGAGTAGGAATGGCTGTGATCGGGACTCGCAGGCTGGCCCGGCAATGCCGCCCTTGCTACGGTTCTTCGACCTGGTTGCGGCACAACAGCGAGAGGTGGCCGGTCGTGGTACAGGGCTCGGTCGAGGTCCCGACTGAACACGGTGGCGATGATCATCGGACAGCCGACGAGTACGCGGCCACCCGGCTGGCGCTGCTCGCCGACCGATACGTTGAGCCGCCGGCGTTGTGTGCGGGTACTGTCGGCGCGCAATCCGTTTCGCTGGATGAGCTGGTCGGTGCGGGCGCACTGACCGTGCACGAATCGCCGCCGACGGTCGCAGCGGGAACGGGCGGGGTGGAAATGCTGAGCGCGAAGGATATTCGCGTCGGGCGTCGAGCGAGCAAGAACGGTGACGCTTCCGTGCCGGGTGCGGTGACATCGGAGCCTGGCGATGTGCTGGTCGCTCTCGTCGGCGGGCCCGCGGTGGTTCGCGTCAGCACCGAATCTGTGCTGTGCGGGCCCGGAGTCCTCGTACTTCGTGGCAAGCCCGCGGTGATCGATCCGTATCTCTTGGCTGGAGTGCTGCGTGCTGCCGCCGATATCGCCGATGGCAAGGTGCACGATCTGTATTCCGTGCGGTTCCCTCGTGTGCCGATCAACGAGCAGCGGCGGCGCGGCGCGGCGGTAGCGGAGCTGCTCGAGTTCGACGCGACATGGCGGCGGCAGCGGGTGGCCGTCGAGCAACTCGTGCGGACAGGATTGGCCGGCCTGGCCACCGGCCGGTTGGATGTATCGCCCGCTGTAATCGATGGCACCGCGCGGCCGAGGGCACGGCTGGGATGATCGAACACATCCAGGCCGCGATTCGTCAGCGGTTCGGCCGGATCGAGAAGGAGCAGCGGTGCAGCCGCAGGTGGTGGTAGGTGGCCGGTACGAACTGGTTCAGTCGGTTGGCATCGGTGGGATGGGGCAAGTCTTCGAGGGATTCGATCGCCATCTCAAACGCCGAGTCGCGGTGAAGCTCACCAGCGCGAATCTCGATGCCGACCCGGAATGGACCAAGCGTTTCTATCGGGAAGCCGAGCTGATGGCTGGAGTGAGTCATCCGGGAATGCCGACAATTCACGACGCGGGAATCCAACCGGGGCAGCCGGATCGGCCGTTCCTTGTCATGGAGTTCGTCGAGGGACGGACCTGGGAGGAAGTGCTCGCCCACCGCGGGCCGCTCCCGGTCGGTGTGGTCGCCTCGCTCGGCGCCCAGGCTGCGGCGGTGCTGGCAGCCACGCACCGGCACAGGGTTTATCACCGCGACCTCAAGCCGGCGAATCTGATGCTGTGCGACAACGGAACAGTCAAGGTGCTCGACTTCGGGCTGGCAGTCGCACTCGACGGTGACTACACCCGATACAGCAACACCGGCCAGACCTTGGGCACCCCGGCGTTCATGGCACCCGAGCAGATCGAGGGCGGTGACATCGTTCCGCAGACCGACCTGTACGCGCTCGGGCTCGTCCTGCACGAGCTGCTGACCGGGCATCGGGTGATGGGTGGCTCCAACGCGTATGTGGTGTGGAACAACCAGGTACACACTCGAGTACCCGACGTGCGGCTCGACCGTGCCGATACGTCGCTGGATATGGCTTCGCTGATCATGTCGATGGTCGAAAAGGACCCGCGACAGCGGCCTGAAGACGCGGCGACGGTGCACGCTGTCCTGCTGCGCCACGCTGCTCCCGTCGAAACGCTCCCCGAGGTAGGCGACCGGCACAGTCCGGTTCATATGTACGCGCGGGCGGTGAGTGCTCCAGGCGCGTCACGAACTGCGCCGACCCTGGTGGCCGGTACACAGACCACGCCGACATCGTCCGCCGCTGCACCGGAGGTCACCATGTCGTTCAGTCGCGGCGATCTGCACGCCGCGATGCGCAGGGCCCGAGATCTCGCTGACGAGTCGCGGTACCGGCCGGCGGTGCAGGAGTTGAGTGGCGTGATCGACGCGGCGGTGATCGCGCTCGGAGCACGCGACGTCGACGTATTCGACGCCAGGGTCGAACTGGCCGACCTGCGATTCGAAAGCGGAAACTATGCCGCTGCCGCCGATTTGTTCCGTACGCTCGTAGACGATCTCACCGCCGAACGGGGACCCTACGACGAACAGGCGATGTACTGCCGTCGCCAGCTCGCCGGGTGCAAGGTGCACACCGGCCGCGTCCGCGAGGCGCTGGCCGAACTCGATCGGCTCCACGGGCAGATGCTCGCGCGCTACGGTGCTGACGACAAGCGGGTGATCGATATCGGCGCGCAGATTACCCATATCCGCGCTACTTGAACCGTCTCGAATCATCTCGGTCTGTCACACTGTTCCCGCCGGCAAGCGGCAGGAGCGGTGGAACAACGGTGGATGTGGGGACTGCGGTGTATTCGGATGACAATGAGTACCGTCGTGCGCTGTCAGCGGTGGTGAAGGAATGGCGTGAGTCGCTGATCGACCTCAGCAGCCGCAATCGTCTCCTGAACTACAAGCCGACACGGGCGTCCTCGCTGGAGCTGTCCACGCCCGCCGCAGAAATGATCGTCGCAGCGCTGGAGCGCGGCATCCGCTTCGCGCCACTACCCGATGTGGACGGCGACCACGACGACACCACGCACGTGGATCGGCAGCAACGGGCGACCGCCAACGCTGAGATCCTCACCGAGAAGACCACGACCAAGGCGCTGGAGTCCACGCTGAAGGCGTTGAACCGCCGGGCGACCCAGATCTTCAACGACTACGGTCTGTGGACGCTCCAGCTGGGCATCGGCATGCTGAACTGGCGTGAGGACAACGCCACCAGCGGAACCGACGCGCCCCTGGTCCTGGTGCCGGTCCGTATCCAGCGCAACAAGCGCGGCGACTACGTGCTGCAGCTCAATGTCGACGACGAGCCCCGGTTCAACCCTGCCCTGCGGATCAAACTCGAACAGCTGCACCTCGACTGGACGGCGACGATCCCCGACGAGCCGACCGAAGTTGCCGGCATCCTCTCGGGGACACGGAATCTGGTGCGGCACAAGCCGGGTTGGACTGTGACGCCCCGAGTCGTGCTCGGTATCTTCGCCTCCCACAAGGAGGCGATGTATCAGGATCTGCTCGACAACGAGGCCCAGGTCATCGCCAGCGACCTGTTCGGCGCGGTGGCGCTGGGGCCGGACGCACGGATCGCTGCGGATCGGTTCGCCTTCGATCCCGTCGACCTCGACCGGATCGATGAGGCTTTCCCGCCCGAGGACACACCGCTCGTTCTCGATGCCGACTCATCACAGCGCCAGGCTGTCGCCGCCGCGGTGGGCGGCAATTCCTTCGTCCTGGACGGACCGCCTGGCACCGGCAAGAGCCAGACGATCACCAATATCATCGCCGCGCTGTTGCATGCTGGTCGTTCGGTGCTGTTCGTCTCCGAGAAGGCCGCGGCGCTGGACGTCGTGCTCAATCGCATGCGGGCCGTGGGACTGGACTCCTACGTACTCGCCCTGCACAGCAACAACACCTCCCGTAAGGCCGTTGCCCAAGAACTGGGACGTGCGCTGATCGAGACACCCGCCGCAGAGCGTATGCGTCCCGAGGCGCTGGAAGAGCAGACAACACACCGGCACTCGCTCAGCGCCTACGCCGAGGCGATGAACGTGGTTCGCGAGCCCTTCCAGTCCTCGATCCACGATGTGATCGGCCGGGTCGGTGCGCTGGCGGCGGCGCGCGAGGCGGATCACCTCGTGACGGCCGCGGCGCAGCGCAGCGTCGGCCGTCAGTTCTCGCTCGACCGGCTCGATCGCCGCACGCTCACGGAGATCCTCGACCATGCGCAGGCCATCGCGCAGACTTTCACGGTGGTGCACGACGCCGAATATCCCTGGAAGGGGATTCGGCAGGTGGCCGAGGGGCCCGATGTGGTGCGTCGGCAGGCAGCGGCGGCACTGGAGCGTCTGCGGGCTACCGTAAACACTTTCGCGACTCTCGCTCCTGAGACCGGTCCGACCGACAACGACGCCGGACTGGACCGACTGAGCGAGCTGGTCGACCTCCTGTCCGATCGACGCTCCATCCCCGAATTCTGGTTGACCGCAGGCGGATTCGATCACATTGTTGAGCAGCCCGTCGTCGAGTTCCGGGCACTGCTTCACGAGGTTCGCGACGCGCGAACGAAGGCTCAGCAGGTCGGTGGCAACCGGTGGGAAGAGCTGCCGGAGTCGCTGAATCCCGCGAAGACCGAATCCGAGCGGGCGCTGACCGCGCTCACCCCCGCCGGCATCGATCCCGCCGATCTCGCTGTCCCGTATCTCAAAGAACTGCAGACGAAGTTTCACACCTGGATCGAGGACCTCGAGTCGCTGATCGACTCGGCGACGGAACTGGCCGAGTCGATCGGGCTGACGCCCCCGAAGACACCCGCGCAAGCGCGGGTTGTCGGTGCGCTCGCCGGATTCGCCGTCACCGAGAGCGCCCCACACTCGGCGATGTTGGAGCCTGGCGGGCTGGTTCACGCAGAAGCCTCGGCCGTGGCCGTCCTCGCCGCCGCATTACAGCGGTTCTCCGCTCGCTGCACCGAGGTGCGACTCGCGCAGCAGCGGGCGGCCGCAGCACTCGGCACACACTGGATCCGGCTGCCCGCATCGCTGTCCGATACCGCACCGAACAGCGAACAGGAACTGGCGGTGCTGGTCCCGGCCGGCATCGATCTCGCGGCATTCACCGCCGCGCGGTGCGCCGAACATCGGCTGCGGTTCGAGGACTTGGTCCAGCGCCTCGATTCCGCGGCACGCCAGGCCGAAGCGGTCGCGATGCAGTTCGGTATCGACGCGTCGGTGCCGGTCGGCGAGCTCGGTCGGCTGGTGGAACTCGCCGACCTCGCTCAGGTGCCCGATCGAGCACTGCCCGACTGGTTCAAGCCCGGGGTGCTCGCACAGGTCGAGGTGGCGGTCGGCGAGGTCACGGCGGCGGCGGATGAACTGGCAGCCGCCGAGAGAGAAGGCCGGAAGGTATTCGTCGCCGAGCTGGTCGACTCCCCGGGGGCCGCGGAGGCTCTCGAACGGCTGCAGCTCGCGAGTCCCGGCTTGGGCGGCGCTTTCTCCAAACAGGTTCGTGCCGACCGCAAGACGATCGGGGCACTGACCGCTACGGGGACCTGGCGAAAGGACCTGCACGAGCATCTCGCCGCCGCCTTGCGCTGGCACGCGGCGCACGCGGCCTTGCGCGCTACGGCCGCCGAGCACGACGAACTGCTCGGCAGGTACGTCGCCGATGGCGAACCCGATGTGTCCGGAATGCGGAAAGCTCTCGCGCAGGCGCACCGGGTGATCGAATTGGCCGGCGTCGGTGACGACGATGAGCGGGCTCGAAAGCTGCTCTCGGCCACCGTTTCCGATGGTGTCGCCACCGACACGGATCTCGCCGTGCGGCGTGCGGATATTGTCGCGGGTCTGCACGCGTGGGATACCGAGTCGACTCGCGCGCCACTGGCCGCTGTCGCCTCCGAGCTGGCCGCCCAGACTGCCGGGGATGTCGCGCGATGGCTGCGCGCGCACATCGACCCGCTCGAACGGGCGGAATCGTTGATCAACGGGGTGACCGCCGTTCCCGCCGCAGGTGAAGGTGACGTCGCGAATCTGACGCTGGCCGGCGCCCGTGAGATGGTCCGCTCCGCGCAGGCCGCGCAGCGCCTCACCGGCGACTTCGAAAGCAGGCAGCGGGTCGACCGTCGCGTACTGGGGCCCTGGTACAGCGGCCTGGACACCGATTGTGGGCGACTCTCGGTGACGCAACCAGAATCTGCGGACGGCTTCGAGGCCATGCGCGACCTGCTGAAGCGCGCCGAGTCGTGGGCGGGCAACAGTCCCGCCGACGCCGAGCGCGTGCTCGGACGCTACGCCGCTATCGAGGAGCACGGAACCAAGGCGTTGGCCGACGCGTTGACCGCGGCTCGGCGCATTGTCGAAGGTGCCCCCGACACCATCGGTGACCCGACACGTCGGGCTCGCCTGTGCGGAGCACTGGCTGACGGATCGCCGGCACGGTCCGATCTTGTGTCCAAAGGCGAGCGAATCGCGATGTCGCTCGACATCTGGGTCGAACGCACCACCGAACACGGCGCGACCACGCCGTTGCAGGACATGCCGTTCGACGTCTCGATCGAATGGATGCGCGCGCACAGAGAACCGTTCCAGCACGCCCTCACTTTCACTTCGACGGTTTCCCGGGTGATCGGTGCCGAGACCAAGATCAACTTGTCCCAGGCCCGGCGCACAGCCGATATTGTTGGCAGGGCCCGCCGAGCGCAGGAAAGCCTGGTGATCGAGGACGAGCGTTGGGAAGCGTTGCTCGGTGATCTCTACACCGGGATAAGCACCGACCCCGACCTCCTCGATGACGCGCTCGGATGGGCTCGCCGGGTCCGTCGTGCAGCGGACATCAGGAAGTACCGGCTGGGGCACACCGGGAAGCGCTCGACCGAAGGGCTGCCGCCGGTCTCGGCCGCGACGGCCCGAGGGATGCGTACGTTGCCGGCGGAGACAAGTCTTGTCGCCGATCGGACAGAGTGGAATCGCCTGCGTCACGTTTTCGCGGCATGTTTCGACGACCAACATCGCGGATCGGTCGAGCAGCGATTGCTGCTCTCGCTCGTCGACGCGGCTCACTGGTTGCGCGAACTCGCTGACAATGCCGAGGGCCCTGGAGTGTGGCGTCGCTACGCCGACGCCACCGCCGCATTGACAGAGCTGGGTCTCGGTGGCATTCCCGACTCGGCGGCCGAAGAGGGAATGCCTATCGCCGAGCTCGCGCCGATCCTGGAGAAAGCGATTCTCACCGCGTGGGTGAACCTGCATCTCGAGCGCGACCAGCGGCTGTCGCCGACTCGCGCCGACGACCGCAACCGCCTCGTCGAACGATTCCGCGACGGTGATCGCGCACTGATTCGCAACGCTCCGGCCAAGGTGATCGCGTCGGTGAACAAAGCCCGCCCGGCCAACATCACGATCGGTAGCGCCGCGGCGATCCTGCGCGAGGCGGAAAAGAAGTCCAGGCACAAACCGGTGCGTCAGGTTCTCGACGAATGCGGGGAAGTCGTCCGGCGGATCAAGCCGTGTTTCATGATGAGCCCGCTCACAGTCAGCCAGTTCCTGCCGCCGGGATTCCGGTTCGATGTGGTGATCTTCGACGAAGCCTCGCAGGTATTGCCGGAAGACGCGGCCAACTCCCTGTACCGCGCGGACTCGCTCATCGTGGCCGGTGACCAGAAGCAGCTGCCGCCGACCTCGTTCTTCAGCGTTACCGGTGAAGCCGGCGACGACGAATGGACCGAAGACGGGGTCGACAAGTTCGAGTCTGTGCTGGATCTGTGTAAAGGCAGTGGTGTGCTGCGTGGGCTGCCCCTGCGATGGCATTACCGCAGCAGGCACGAAGACTTGATCGCCTTCAGCAACCACGAGTTCTATGGCGACACCATGGTCACCTTCCCCGGGGTCTATGAGAGCGGCCCGGATATCGGTGTGGAGTTCTTCAAATCCGACGGTGTGTACGACCGCGGCGGACGCCGCGACAACCCGGGTGAGGCCGCGCTCGTCGCCGAACGGGTGATCCATCATGTGCAAACGAGGCCCCACCTGACTGTAGGTGTGGTAGCGCTGTCGAAGGCTCAGGCCGAGGCCATCGAAACAGCGGTCGCTGCCGCGCGTGCCGGTCGCCCGGAGCTGGAGTCGTTCTTCAACGACGACCGCCTCGACGGATTCTTCGTGAAGAACCTCGAATCGGTCCAGGGCGACGAGCGTGACGTGATCATCCTGTCCATCGGTTACGGCCCGGACGACTCCGGCAAGCTGCACGCGAATTTCGGTCCGATCAACAACGATGCGGGTTGGCGGCGACTCAATGTGGCGGTCACCCGTGCGCGTCAGCGGGTCGAACTGGTGGCATCCTTCTATGGCGGGGATCTACCGGTCGCCGAGAAGGAGAAGAAGGGCATCCGCCACCTCAGGCGGTACTTGCAGTTCGCCGAAGCCGGATCGCAGATGCTTGCGGCCGCCGGAAGCGAGCCGAGTCGGCACCTCGACGGCCCGTTCGAGCACGATGTCGCTGAAGTCCTGCGGGGTTGGGGTTACGACGTCGCGCCGCAGGTCGGTGTTGCCGGATATCGCATCGACGTGGCGGTTCGGCACCCCCAGCATCCCGGTGTTTTCGCGGTGGGCATCGAATGCGATGGCGTGATGTACCACTCGACCCGCGCGGCACGAGATCGTGATCGACTGCGGGAAGAGGTGATGAGAAATCTGGGCTGGTCCATTCACCGGATCTGGGCAACCGACTGGCACGGCGATCGTGGTGGTGCACTGGAGCGTTTGCGTCATGCGGTCGAAGTGGCTGTCGCGCGGGATCCATATCAGGTGCGCACAGTCGACGAACCTCCCGCGGAATCCGATTCGGTGCCCACTGACTCGCTGACCCCGGTCGAAACACACAGTGCGGAAGCGGAATCGGTATCCATCGGTCCCACCTGGGCTAGAGAGTACGACGGATTCACCCAGCAGGAGTTGTTCGACCTTCGTTCGGCGTTGGCTGATCAGCTCGACCTCTGGGATGTTCCGTTGCAGGATCACGACGCCACCGCGTTGATCGGCGAGGTCGCGCGCACTGTGGTCCACCGCGAAGGACCGATCGAGCTGGAACTCCTCATCGCTCGTATCCGGGATGCTTGGGGGTATGCCAAAGCAGGTTCGGTCGTACGCGGCCGGATCCAGCACGTGTTGGCGCGTGAAGTGTCGAACGGGACATTGACCTGCGATGGTACGGCCTACGCGATACCTGGTATCGACATCGAGCATGTTCGGACTCCGAGTCGGAGTTGCGCGCGAACCGTGGGACAGATTCCGGGCGCCGAACGGAAGTTGGCTTTCACAAACACGATTCGTGGCGGATACGGCGTCGGTCGAGATGAACTGATCAAGGAGGTCGCACGGTTGTTCGGGTGGTCACGTGTGGGCCAGGGTATCCGTCCGACACTCGAACGCGACCTCGATGATTTGATCGAAGCTGGTGTGTTGGTTCAACGTGCTGAGGGTATTTCGGCCGCGTGATCGAATCGGCGCGGACGGGCGCCCACAGAGTGGGCGGTCGCTGATCTCTTGGGTCCAGTGTGGATCACGCGGAGAATGGAGTTCGGTTGACCCGATCCAGCGCACGATGAGGAGCAGTTGTTGTCTGAGCCGGTTTCTACGATGCCTGTGTGGTCGGGGTTCCTGACGCCGATTCTCGAGGTCCTAGCTGACGGGAGGACCTGGCGGAAGCGGGAGCTTGTCGGTTCTGTGAGTGATCATGTCGGGCTCACCCTAGAGCAGCGCGCCGAGGTCCTCCCCTCGGGACAGCGACGGGCGGCGAATCGGATCGGTTGGGCGCTCAGCGCGCTGTCCCGCGCTGAGCTGATCACGAAGCCCGCGCGTGGAGCGTTTCTGATCACTTCGGGCGGTCGCGACAGCTTGGCCAGGTTTCCCGAAGGCCTGGATGAGCGAGCGCTGAAGACGATTCCGGCGTATGCGGAATACGTTCCGCTACGTGCGGGGTCAACAGTGGGGGCAGTGGAAGCGACACCTGACGCGGTATCGGATCCGTTCGAGCAGATAGAAACCGGCGTTGAGCGAGTGCACGCCGAAGTCGCTGCAGAACTGCTGCAACGTATGCGGGGCCAAGATCCTGCGGCATTCGAACAGACAGTCCTCGACGTGCTGGTGGCGATGGGCTACGGCGGTACCGAGCGGCGCGCGCAGCGGATCGGCGGATCTGGAGACGGTGGCGTAGACGGTGTGATCGACCAGGACGCGCTCGGCCTGGACCAGATCTATGTGCAGGCCAAGCGGTACGACCAGGGAAACAACATCGGACGCGATACGGTGCAGGCGTTCGTGGGAGCCCTGCACGGTGTCGGCGCATCGCGCGGAGTCTTCATCACCACGAGCGCGTTCACCCAGCATGCGCGAGAGTACGCCAAGAATGTGCCGATCAGGGTGATCCTTATCGATGGGCACCGGTTGGCTGAGTTGATGATCCAGTACGGGGTGGGCGTGCAACAACGGGCGGTTCTGACCGTTGTCCAAATGGATGAGGACTACTTCGAATAGCGCCAGCCGGTCGGGTCTCGGAGCTCGCCAGATCGCCTGAATCTTTCGGTCGTCACTTGTACTGTCTGATCAGTGCGCGATATCGCGCAGTCTTGGGTGTTCGGGCAAGGCGGTGCTGTGGTGGTACGTGATTGGTTTGCGAATCGGGCGCATCGGGGCGATCAGGACCCTCGGTTCGACCCTGAAAACGACGACCCACGCGATCCTTTCGAGTTCGGCGCGGTGCGCGAAACACGTTCGACGGCCGCGCCTCGACGACGGAAGAAGAAACGGCCTCGGGCCGTCTCGAACGGGAGCAACAGTCGCGGTGCGCACAGTGCAGTTCGAGAAACTCCATCGCCCGCCAGATCTCCTTCCGCGGATGAACGGCAATCTGCGGTGGAGGCGATCGTGTTAGGGGTACTTCGCGACGATCCCGAGCCGACGTTCGGGCAGTACCAGCGGGCCGTCCGCGCGGCGGGCTACGGAGAGATCGACCGCGTCGAGGTCAGGGCGATTTTCCAACGAGTCGCGGCCAGGAACCGTGCTCGCCGGTCGTCTGCCGACGCATCGAAGCCGAGACGAGCCGACCAGCCGCGACAGCGCGGGTCCAGCGACAGGCCACGATCACGGCAAATCGTCGGAGCAGCGGATCGTTGCCCTTCCTGTGACGTCGTGCCGGACAAACAGAGCGGTGCGTGCCGCTGCGGTTGACACTTTCCGCCGGCGCGGTTGCGTTGTCTCCTGGACTGTTCAGTCGGTGAGGGTGCACACCCACAGGTAGTCGCGGGCTCGGCTGGCGGCTACCAGGTGTTGGCGGGTGCGGAGGGCTTCGGCGTCGCGGGCAGGGCGGGTTGGGGGTGGGGTTGTGAGGAGGAGGAAGACGGCGGTGAAGTCCATGCCCTTGGCGCGGTGGACGGTGCCGACCTTGATGTCGGTGGGTTGGGTGCCGTCGTAGTGTTCCAGGGGCATGGCGCGCAGGCCGGCTCTGCGCAGGGCGGTGAGGTAGCGGTCGATGTCGGTCCTGGTGGAGACGATGACAGCGATGTCGGCGTCGGGTGTCAGGTTCGCGTCGCGGATCGCTCGGGGGAGGGCGGTGAGTGATTCGCGGCGGGTGAGGCGGGCTTCGACGACGTCACCGTCGGGGAGCGTGGGGGTGCTGTCGCGGATGACCGCGCCGGTGCCGCCGTCGAGGTCGTCGACGGAGTCGGGGGTTTCGATGCGCTGGACGTAGGACAGGACCGCGGCGCGGTTGCGGTAGTTGGTGCGCAGGATGCGGCCGCGGCCGCCGGGGACCGGGATGCCCGCCTCGGCCAGGGTGCAGCCACCGACGTAGACGCGCTGTTGGCTGTCGCCCACCAGGAGAAGCTGGGAATCCTCGCGGGCGCCGGCGATTTCGTAGACGAGCTGGAGTTGCCGGAGAGTGAAGTCCTGGACCTCGTCGACGACGACCAGTCCGAAGCTGTCTTCGTCGCTGAGGGGGCGGGCGCGCAGTTCGTCGACGGCGAGGGCGATCAGATCGTTGAAGTCGTGTGCGCCGCGCGCTGCGAGGCCTTGCTCGTAGGGCTGAAACCACTCGTCCCAGACGGTCTTTCGAATCTCGTTCCTGAGAATGATGCCCTCGCGGCCGCTGCGCTGTACACCGAGGTATTCGGCCGGACGCGACACCCCGCGGCCTTTGATGATGCGGTCGATCTCATCGTGCCAGTACCCGAAGTCGGTGCCGTCGACGGCGGTGAGGGTACCGCGGATTCGGCGCCACGCATCGGCGAGTGCGGCGTTGACGGCCGCCTCGTCGACATTGAACGGCACGTCTCGGTCTTTGAGGAACCGGAGCGTCCAGGCATGCAGGCCGGTGAAGACCGCGCGGTCGACAGCCCGGGGCGCCAGACGGGCGAAGCCGCGTTCGTGGAATGTGGGAAGTGTCTTGACGAAAGTGGTGAACATCAGGCGGCCGGGATTGCGTTTGGCCCAGTGCGCCATACGGTGCAAGGCGACTACGGATTTGCCGGTGCCGGCCGGGCCACTGATGCGGGCCGGACCGTTGAAGTTCGCCTGAACCAGGCTGAGCTGGGCGGGATCGAGAAAGGTCATCCAGTCGCTGAACGGGCGGGACAGCGCGGCGGCACGTTCTGACTCGTTGAGGTCGGTCGCGGTGAAAAGTTCCGCAGCGGGGTCGGTTTCGACGGCGAAGTCGAGACGCAGGTGGGTATAGCGGTCGATGCCGGAGGCTGCGAGTTGGGCAGCGCGCGCGGGTTTGTAGTGCCGATCGCGTCGGGTGAGGGTGTCGAGGAAGCCGGGTTCGTCGACGATGTGGACGCGGCCGTCGGATTCGGCGCGGAATCGGCCGGGCAGCACGACGACGATTTCGGCCATGTGTGGGACGAACCGGAAGTCGCCGACGGCGAGACAGGTGAGGGGTTCTTCGGCGTGCTTGCGCAGCTCGCCGAATTCGGAAGTGTCGGGCGCGGTGGCGGCGAAGACGATCGCGAACACTCCCGTCGGGCCGATCGCGAAAGCAGTGGGCCTGCCCGGCCGGAACGGGGTGGTGCGGACCAGCAGATGCCAGCCTTCGGCGGCGAGAACTCCCGTGAGCACCCGTCGTTCCGGCGAGCTCAGGTGGGTCTGTTCGGCTAGCGCCTGCTCGGCCGCGCGCAGGCGCCGCTCACGTCGGATATTGGCCATGGTTTCCCCCTCGAACCTGGTCGGTGGTCGCCACCTGAAGCTTGCTGGCAACGCTAATCCGTTGCTGGACAATATAGTTGAAGGGCGCGACGGGTTCGCGGCGTTCGGCCGATGTGGCCTCAGGTGGGGTCTGTGGTCGGCTCGTTGATCGAAGCGTTGCCGCGGCGGGTCAGCCAGACCGCGCAGACAGCACACAGGCCCGTGGCGATCAGGCCGGGCACGATCATGTCGGGGCGGGCGAGCGCGAGTTGTTGTGAGGTATCGGTAAGCATCAGTTCGGCTCGCCCACGGGCCACGCCGGACCAGGGGATGTACTCGCCTTCCAGCCAGTCGCCGTAGCGCGGGATCGAGGTGGCGTCGGTCGCTGTGGGGAGTTGTGCGGTGGTGAGTGCTGCCACGGTGGGCAGGACCGACCAGCCTGCCAGGAGTGCGGGTCGCATGGGCAGGCATGAGGTGCCGGTCGCGGCCACCGCGAAGAGCAGCAGTGCGCCCGCGAGCAATCGCACCCAGTTCGTCTCGGAGACGAACGACAGGGTTGCGATCAGGCCGGCGGCCGCGCACAAGCCGACGGCGAGGGCCGGGCTGCTGACCCGTAGGCCGTAGAGGGCGCCGCCGATCAACGCCACGGCACCGACAAACAGGGTGACTGTCGAAGGAGTGCGGTCGAACCCTGGAAGCGCGACCAGGATGGCAGCCGCCGCCATTGCCGCGGCGAGCGAGTTCGCCTGGTCGGGAGGCAGAATTCGCTGGGCTGCCGCGAATGTGCCCAGGATCAGGACGATCGCCGCCGCGGGCAGCCACTCGGACTCCGACCAGAATCGCACGACGAGTCCCGCCGCGATCGCCAGTGTGGCGCCGAAAGCGACTGGGGTGATGGATGGTTCGCTGTCGATCCGGTCGGCGCGCGACAACCACAGGGCTGCCAGCAGTGCGAGGAGCGCCAGGCCGGCCACGATGAATTGCCACGGCTGTTCGGCGACGACGGTCGATGACGGGAAGTCTCCGTAGAGATATCGGCTGGGGTCGACGAGGGTGTCGAGTTGGAATCCGAGAACGCCGCCTGCGATCACACCGCCGAAGAACCACCGCTGGGCGGTCGGGAGGGTGACGGCGGGAACGATGAGCAGGCCGAGGCCGATGCCCAGGGCGAGCGGCAGTTCGTTCCATTCCTGGGGTGCGGGTAGCGCGTGGAGGGCACCGACAACAGCCAGGCCTGCGAGGCCGGTAGCGAAGGCGGCCGCACAGCTGAAGCGGCCCCAAGCCAGCAACCAGGCCGCGGTCATGCCGACCAGGGCGGCGATGACCGCGGTGGTGGCCGCGGGTGTGCCGAAAAGCTGTTCGCTCGCCGTAGTGGTCCATCCGGTTCCTACGGTGCGGTGGACGCTGTATCCCAAGATGGCGCCGCTCAGTAAACCGCAGGCGGAGATCGCGACCGATCGGCAGTTCATCTGATGCACCTCGGCTCCGTTCCATCTGTTGCCGCGCCCAACCGCTGGACCGCTGACGACAACGCCACTGCTGTCGCTTTCGGCAACTTTTTCGTTACCTCTACCTGCTCGTGGGCGGTCGCGGCGTGGGCTTTGAGAGGGGGTCGCTATCAGGCGAGGTCGGAGTTGTCGGACGGGGCGCGTACGCTGCCCGGCATGGGATCACGGTGCGTGATTGTCGTCAAAGATGTTGGTGCGGAGGAAATCTACTATTCCCACTGGGGTGGGGAGGCGATGCACCTCGACTTACTGGCGGGGCCTGACGCCGCCGTTCGTTTCGCGACCGCGCAGCGGCGGGAGCAACGGTGGGTGGCCGATCTGGTCGCGGCGGCGGTGATCGACGTGGGTCGGCGTGTGCTGCTGTGGTACTCGAGGTCGTTCGATGAGACAGCGGCGATGTATGCGGTGCTGGAGGCTATGCGGGAAACCTGGGCCGGCTGGACCGTGCACTGGGCTCCGGGCGCGGACGGCGAGCTGATTCGCTATTGCGAGGGCTGTCGGCCGATGTGCTCCGTCTTCATCGTGGAGAACGATCGGCCACGTGTCCACGCGTCGCCATTGCCGGTCCGTGCGTTGATCGCAGCCGGACCGGCGGTCCTCGAGCAGATCCACGGGTGGCCGTGCTCCGACAAACCGGAGGCGATGCCGAGGCACGGCCTGCTACTCGCCCCGGCCGACCGGGTCGGTGCGCACTGGGCCTTCGACGGGAGCGCCGACGATATCGACGTTGCGCAGGCGGGGTGGGGCGAGTGGAACTGGGAAGACTGGCGGCAGCGGCTGGAGGCCGAGGCGGGATCGGAGCGGCCGGCGCCGTCGCGGATGGCGGTGGCCCTCACGGAACTGTCGGAGGCGTTCGACAAACATCAGGTTCTGGACACCGGCACCGAACTCGCGGCGGTGCTGCTGAACGCGACCGGCTGGATCGAACAGGCGCTGCGGTCTGCCGGTGGGGAGGCGGTGCGGGTGGAGGACAACTCGTTCACGCATCGGCCGGTGGAGCTGACCGAAGGTGAGGTGCTTCGTACCAGGGTGGCGATCCGATCCGCTCGTACGCGGTTCGAGGGGTGATCGTGGGCATTCGATGGTCCGCGCGGCCGGGGCCAGGAGACGTGATCCGCGACACGTTCGTGTGCCCGATTCGGCGCTCGAGCGGCCCGGATGATCGCGGGCGGCGGTTCGATCGATTCGCGTACCCGGGCGGTGGGCTGTCAGGATCGCCTCGCAGTGTGGGCGAGGTGGCTGTGCGCCGAGTCGATCGCCAGGCGCCCGCTCGAGTTCGGATGTGGTTGGAAAGGAACGCCGGGGTTGACGACGGACGCGCGGGCTGAGGTGGAGAAGTTCCTGCTCGGGGATCGGTTCGCCTGTCTGGCGGGGCGGTCGGCGTGGCGGCAGGGTGGGATCGCGCATCGGCATTACGACGTGATGGGTGGGGTGGAGTCGGCTCGGCGGATGGCGGGGGATCTGGCGGAGTTCGTCGATGGGGCGGATTGGGGGGCTCGGAAGTTCACGAGTTTCGTGGCGACCTTCGAGGAGCCCCGGGGGGTCGACGAGCTGCGGTTCGAGGAGTTGTTGTGGGAGCATTTGCAGCTGCTGCACGAGGTGGACGCGGAGCGGTATGGGTGGGCGGCGGGGTGTTCTTCGGATCCGCAGTCGGGGGAGTTCCGGTACAGCGTGGCGGGGCATCCGTTCTTCGTGATCGGGTTGCACGAGACGCATCGGCGGTTCGGGCGGCGGCCGCCGTTTCCGATGTTGGCGTTCAATTCGCATGAGCAGTTCGCGCGGATCAAGGCCGAGGGGATGTGGGATCGGCTGGCGGACAAGATCCGGAAGCAGGACATCGGGTTGCAGGGGGATATCAATCCGAATCTGATGGAGTACGAACAGTTGTCGGAGGCTCGGCGGTATTCGGGGCGGCCCAAGCCCGCTGATTGGCAGTGCCCGTTCAGTGCGCGTCCTGCCGCGGGGGAACGGGAGATGGCGGGCGTTCAGCGACCCTGATTTTCCGGTGACCGGTGTCGCGGTTGCGCCACGGGACCGGTTGTCCGGCCGATAGCCTGTGCTCGTAAACGGAGAGGCCCCATTCGGGGATCGGGAGCCGCGGGCGCACCTCGAGGGGCGTGCCATTCTGGGCGCCGAACAGCAGAGTCGTCAGGACGAGTCGTACTCACGTCGGGTGCAGTCTTCGACCAATCTCGGTGTCTGGCGGCGTGAGACCGAGCTGAGTCGTGCGGGCACACGTGTCCGTAACCGCACGGTGAAACTCGTGGTGGCCGGTGGGTTTCTGATCGCCGGATTGGTCGGCGCGGTGGGGGTGTACATCGTCTCGAATCACGGTGCGGGTGGGGACAATGCCGGCATCGCGGTGCCGGCGTCCGCTGCGGGTCTGTCCGCCGAGCCGAGCACGACGGTTCCATCGACGACGGCGTCGGCGTCGGCGTCGGCGTCGGCGTCGGCGTCGGCGAGAAGTCTCCCGACCACACAGGCGGCATCCTCGTTGGTGCCGACTTCCGCGCTCGCACAGTATTGTTCGGTTGGCATCGTGTGCTGGTGGGATTCTCCTGATTTCAAGAGCATCCTGCATTCGATACCGCACGGCGAAGTCGGACCGGTGGCGTCGGGGAACTGTCTCGCACTGGGCGTCGCCACGCTGGGGCCGCGTAACGCGTCATCGATTTCGAACGCGACCACGGTGTCGCAGACGCTCTGGGAGAACTCGGACTGCACGGGCGAGTCGATGGTCATCTCGCCTGGACAACAGCTGGCGAAGGTTCCGACGTTCGTCTCCGCGATGAGTGGCTGACGGTCTTCGGCCCTGCCCGGGACACTAGAATTCGGCGGTGCCCGCGCCATTGTTGTTCTGCTCCGATCCCTTGAATCCCCGGCAGGTCGACGACCATTTCGCCACCCAGTCCGAGGCTGTGTCGACGGCGGGCGGAACGGTCGCGTTGCTGGACCACGAGGCGCTCGTTGCCGGGGATCCGGTCGCGGCGGTCCGGCGGGTGCCGAGGTCCGGTGGCCGGATGTGGTACCGCGGGTGGATGATTCCGGTGGATCGTTATCGCGAGCTGGCCCGGGCGCTTTCGGCGCGCGGTTGTGCGCTGGTGGTGTCGCCCGAGTGCTATGCGAAGGCACATGAACTACCGGGGTGGTACGAGGACTTCCTCGAGGTGACGCCCCGGTCGCGGTGGATGCCGGGGGAACCGGGAGAGGTACCGGGCGAGTCGGCACTGGCGGAGGTGGCCGGGTCGCTCGGTGCGGGGGCGGGGATCGTCAAGGACTATGTGAAGTCGCGCAAGCACGAATGGGACAGTGCTTGTTACGTGCCCGATCTGCGCGATACTTCCGCGCTACGGCGCATCGTCGAGCGGTTCGTCAAGCTACAAGGCGAGTCCTTGGCCGGTGGCGTGGTTCTTCGCGAGTTCGAGGACTTCACCGGCGTGACGGGTACTCGTGCCGAGGAGGCCAGGGTCTGGTGGCTCGATGGTGAACCTGTGCTGATCGGGCCGCATCCCGATGATCCGACGGTGTTTCCGGAGCCCGAGTTGTCCGCGGTGGCGCGGGCGGTGTCGGCTCTGGGGTGCCGCTTCGTGACGACCGACCTCGCCCGTCGGGCGGACGGCGAGTGGCGGGTGATCGAAGTCGGGGACGGGCAGGTCAGTGACCTGCCGTCGACGGTCGACGTGATGGGTCTGATCGCGCCGTTGATCGCGAGGTGATGACGCGGCCGGTTCGAGGAGGTTATCCGCCCGCTACGGCGGGGATGATCATCAGTTCGGAGTTCGAGGTCAGGGGTGTGTCGAGGCCGGCGAGGGTGCGGCATTCGTCGCCGTCGATGTAGAAGTTGACGTAGCGGCGGAGGGTGCCGCGTTCGTCGCGGAGGCGGCGTTCGAGGGCGGGGGAGGCGGTGCGCAGGGCGTCGAGAGCCTGGCCGAGGGTGGGGGCGTCGACAGTGAGTTCGTGGGCGCCGTCGGCGTAGGGGCGCAGGGGGGAGGGGAGGATGACGCGGGCCATGGTCAGGCGATGACGGCGGCGCGGACGCACAGGACGTCGGGGAGTTTGTCGGCGACCAGGTGCCAGTGGGTGCCTTCGTCGGGGCTGCAGTAGACCTCGCCGTTGCGGGTACCGAAGTAGATGCCGGTGGGGTCGGCGTTGTCGGCGGTCATGGCGTCGCGCAGGACCGAGGCCCAGAAGGGGACTTCGGGGAGGCCGTCGGTGCTGGCCGACCAGGTGCTCCCGGCGTCTTCGCTGCGGTAGACGGCGCAGGTGGCGTTCGGAGGGAAGCGGAAGCGGTCCATGTCGGCGTCGAGGGGGAAGGTGTAGACGACGCCGGGGCGGCGGGGGTGGGCCAGGATGGGGAAGCCGAAGTTGTCGGGTGGGAGGTCGGCGTCGATCGACTGCCAGGTGGTGCCGTCGTCGGTGCTGCGGAAGACGCCGCCGTGGTTCTGCAGGTAGAGGGTGCTGGGGGTTTCGGCGTCGCGGGCGACCTTGTGCACGCACTGGCCCCAGTCGGGGAGTTCGCCGGGGAGGAAGTCGGCGGTGACGCCGTGGTTGGTGGGCTGCCAGGAGGCGCCTGCGTCGGCGGTCTGGTAGACGCCGCCGGTCGACATGGCCACGGCGAGGCGGCGGGTGTCGGTGGGGTGGGGCAGGACGGTGTGCAGGGCCAGACCTCCGCCGCCGGGTTCCCATTGCGGGCGGTGCGGGTGGTCCCACAGGCCTCTGACCAGGGTGAAGTTGCGGCCTCCGTCGGTGGAGCGGAACAGGGCCGACGGTTCGACACCCGCGTAGACGACGTCGGGTTCGGCGTCGGTGGCGGGGGTGATCTGCCAGACGCCCTGCAGGGCGGACTCGGTGTCGTCGGGGAAGGCCAGGGGCGCGTCGTCGGGTTCGGTCCAGGTGGCGCCGAGGTCGTCGCTCGAGACGAGGGTGGGGCCGAAGTGGCTGTTGAGGACACCGGCGAGCAGACGTGGGGTGGGGCGGCGGGTGTCGATGGCGAGGGCTTTGACATCGGCCACGGGGAATTGGGGCGGGCTGACGGTCCAGCTCGCGCGGCCGTCCGTGCTGCGGGCCAGGAACAGGCCCTTGCGGGTTCCGATGCCGAGAAGTACGTCCATTGCCGACCTCCAGGTCGTTACGACGACGCGGATGGCATCGAGCGTACTCCCGCGGATCAGCCGAGCAAGAACGCGACGGTGGGAAAGACGATGGTCGTGGCGGCGGCGAAGACGATGGTCCCGACGCGGCCCGACCGATGTTTGTTGAACACCGTTGCCGCCCAGCAGTAGATACCGAACGAGATGAGCAGCGAACCCCAGACGACGAGGGCCCGGCTGGATTCTTCACCGAGCGGTTGGACGGTGCCTTTGTCGAACGCGAGGGCGAGCGTGATGATGGTGACGCCTGCCGCGGCGGCCGCGGCGAACACCGCGGCGCCCGCGGAACTGTTCATGGTGACCGGCGCCCGCGGCGTTTGCGCGATGTCCTGCGGGTCGGTGTGGTGCGCGCCGGATTCGCGGCAGAGCATGTCGAAGACGGTGGCGGGGTTGACCCATTGGCGGACGCCGGAATGGACCTCGGTCAGTGCCTGCACGGCCTGCGCGGTCGAATAGGAGGTGATGATGCCCTCGCGGGATGTCCGGAAACCGCCGTGATCACGATGGGTTCGCACGGACTGCTGGAAGTCGAGCAGCTGCACGAGCGCGGTGCGGAAGGTCGGATGGAAGATCAGCCGATCGCCTGCGGTCGCCAGGGCGGCGACGGATTGCTGCAGCGTGGAGTGATACCAGGTCTGGGCCACCGCGCCGCGATGGATCTGTTCCTCTTCGAGGGTGCCCGGGGAGGATTCCAGGTGGGCGAGAATCCGGTCGACGGTGAGCGTGTGGGCGCGAGCGAGCCGGGCACCGCCGAGCGCGGCGATCGCGGGATCGCCCAGCAGGTGCGCGATCTGGGCGGCCGCGTGGTTCGAGGCCGCGCGGGAGTCGTCGTCGAGCACGGCGGTGACCAGGAACGAGACACCGCGGGCGGTCGCCTGGGTGGTCGCGTCGTCGGAATCGGGGAACTCGAGCAGCGAGCGGACCGCGGCGGTGGTCGCCGTCACCGAGATCGGGGCGATGCCGTCCGACAGCGCCCAACCGCCGGTCTCGAGATCCTGGGTCGTGAGCAGCGTGTGCCGGGACGCGACGATCTCTTCGGCGGTCAACGGTTCGCCGAGGCGGCGCAGCGCCCGCAGGCGCCAGGCGGCGTCGACCGGGGCCTGGAACACCCATTCGCCCTGGGTGTGGTGGGCCACCGAAGTGCGTCGCATCATGGCCAGTACGGCGGGGGCATCCGGGACCGGACGCCGGGCCGCGGCGAGCGCGCAGACCACCTCCGCCGTGTCCTGCGGGTTGGGGGCGACGTCGGCCGACCAACCCCAGCCGGCATAGCCGTCTCCGGGGCGCACGATGGTTCGGCGGAGCCAGTCGCAGGCCCGGATGATGCGGTGCTCGAAATCCGACACGATGCCCCCAGGGCCAAAAACTCTGTGCCGCAACTATAGCCGCGCATCCTGCTCGAGGACGATGGCAATGACGATCAGACCGCCCGCCGCCAGCAGCCAGATCGACATGCTCGCGTGGTCCAGCGCCGCGATCAGGGTCCAGGCGACGATGGCTTCGTTCAATCCGATGACGCCCGCGGTGGCGGCGTCCGTGGTACGCATCGCGCGCCAGTAGAGCGCGAATCCCGGTCCGAGCAGAAGGGCGCCGAGCCCGAACTCGATCAGGAGCTGACCGGGGTTCGCGGTGCCGACGAGCAGGTAGGGCAGTGTCAGGACACCCGCGACACCCAGCTGGAGACTGGCCGCCACGGTCGGGTCTCCGCGCCGCGCGGATGCACGCGCGACGAGTGTGATCAGCGCCGCGACCGAGACCGCGCTGCCGAACGCGAGCGCGCACCCGGCGATCGCCTGCGCGGTCGACACAGTGGTGCCAGGGCGCATGGACACCAGGACGATCGCCGCGAGAACGAGCGCGATCTCGGTGATCGCCCTGGCATCGAGCGGTCGGCGACGTCCGAGCAGAGCGCCCAGCAGCAGGATGATCGGTGAGGTCAGGTGCAGGGCCACGACGACCGGGGTCGGTCCGATCGCCAGTGCCGCGGCATAGAGCGTGATGTTGACGGCCTCCAGAAAACCCAGTACGAGAAAGGTTTTCGGATGCGCCCGGAGATCTCGCAGTGGTCCGCGGCCTGCGGCGACAGCCAGGACGAGCAAGGGCACGGCAGCGCCCAGGGCCACCGCCGGGCCGACAGTGCCCGATCCGAACAGCGCCAGTCCCGCTGAGAAGAACCCCCACAGGGTCGTCGCGGCGATCAGTGTCATGACCGAGGTCTGTCTGCGGTCCAGCTGCGTCATTCCTCGCCCCCGACTGTTCGTCCGCCCGGGCCAGATTAACCTCCGGCACAGGACATTCCGGTCATTGTCCGAACGAGCGCCTGAGTTTCGCGTTGATCAGTGTGTTCATGCGGAAGCGGAGGTGGCCGACCGTCGAGTCGTCCAGCTCCGGCGTGTCGACCGACAGGGTCCAGCGCAGATCGGTGCCGCAGCCGCCGTCGGAGGGCAGGTCGAAGCGTATCCGGGCGGTGGGATGTTTCGGCCACAGCGAACTCCAGACGACCAGGTCGGGATGCGATCGTTCCAGGACGGCCGGGCGTTGCTCGTCGGACAGCAGGATCAGCCAGGGCCGGGTCGGGTCGCGATCCGGGTCGGTGAGCGCGGCGAAGACGGCGTGGGGTGGGGCCGGTTGGTTCCGCCTTCTGCTGCCGATGATGTGCACAGGGCGAGCGTAGTCACACGGCATCGGCCGCCGGCGGACCCGCGCCGCGCCGATATCGTTGGGTGGGTGAGGCTTTGGACGTTGCAGGCGCCGGAGGTGGTGGCGGCGGTGCGGGGGGACGGGTGTTATCGGGCCGGGTGGGAGTTGGTGGTGGGGAATTGGCGGGGGGCCTATGGGGAGATGGTGGCGGAGATGGGGCGGCGGGGGATCGACTGTGGTGGGGCGGCGCCGGTGTGGTGCTGGCCGGGGCGGGCGTGGCGGCGGGGGGCGGTGCGGACCTCGGCACGGATGCTGCTCGGTGATCACGAGTGGGCGCACGGGCGGTGGTTGCTGCGGCTGGATGTGCCCGACGAGATGACGCTGGCGACCTCGTACGCGGTGTGGAACGAGTATCTGGGGTACGCGACGGGGTTTCAGGACCAGCCCGAGCGGATGGACTGGTCGGGGCGCAAGACCTGGGAGTTCGACGAGATCCAGGTGTGTGTGCCGGAGTTGCGGCGGGAGTGGGTGGTGGGGGCGCGGCCGTATCCGCCGGAGGCGGACATCGTCGCCCGGATCGAGGCGGACCCGCTGCTGCGGGAGCGGTATTCGCCGATGCGGGAGGGGCGGTGGCGGCGGTCTGTTCGGGAGCGGCTGCGCCGGTGACGCTGCCGCGGTCCGGACGGCACCGCGGCAGCGGGCAGGCGCTACGCCGGGGTGTCCGCGCCGGACAGGGCCGCCGCCACCTCGTCGAGACCGCAGGCGCCTGCCCGGACGACCAGGAGTTTGCGGACGCGGTCGGGGAGTTCGGCGCGCAGGGCGACGAGGGTTTCCCAGGCGGGGTGGTCGGTGCTGCCGAGCAGGTCGACGAGGGTGTCGAGTTCGGGCATGCCCTCGAGCAGGGCCAGGACGCGGGCGCGGGGTTCGCCGTCGACGGACAGGGCCAGCGGGAGCATGGTGGGGGCCTCGGGGCTGGCCAGCACGATCAGGTCGCGCAGGAAGTCGTCGTCCTCGGCGAGGACGCGTTCGGCGATGCGGCGCTGCTGGGCGGTGTCGAGGTGGCGGACCAGGGGCAGCAGGTCGAGCCACAGGCCCTCGGCGAGGGAGATGTCGGAGACGCGGGCGAGGGTGGCGGGGTCGTGCATGACGGGTCGCTGGGCCAGGCGTTGCAGGCCGGTGATGGCCATGCCCGCGGCGACGGGGAGCAGGGCGTCCCAGGCGTCGAGTTCGGTGACGGCGGTGAGCAGTCCGTCGAGGACCTCGTCGTCCTGCTCGGCGACGATGTCGGCCATGCGGGCGCGTTCCTCGGGGCCGATGATGTCGAGCAGCGAGATCGCGTCGGCCCACTTCTCCTCGGCGTACATGGCGGCGACCATGCCGGGGACGCGGTCGGTGACCATGTTGAGCAGGCGTTCGGCCTGGGAGCTGTCCTCGAGGTGCAGGCCGACCTGGAGGATGTCGCGGTCGGCGGCCTGGGGGAGCGCGGCGAAAAGGATGGAGTCGGGCATGGCGCCAGCGAGGCGGCCCATGGTGAGGTAGTCGCCGCGGTCGATCAGTTCCTTGGCGACCTCGGCGGCCATCGTGTCGGGGACGCGGGCGATGACCTCGGCGGCGCGTTTGGGGTCGAGCAGGACGGTGGCGTCGGCGAGGAACTTGGGGGACAGGTTCTCGGCGATGGCGACCGCGCGGGCGGGTTCGACGGCACCGGCGACGGCCGCGGCCAGGGCCGGGCCCAGCGCCTTCTCCGCGACCAGCGCGGCGACCGGCTTCGGCACCAGTTTCACCGCGGCGGCCACGCGTTGCATGCGCAGCACGTCGCGGCCCGACATCTCGTCGCTGACCTGATCGCGGAAGGCCTTGATCGCCGAAGGCGGTTGCGCGGAGAGAAAGTCCAGCTCAGCGGGGTCGACGCCGAGGACACGGGCCAGCTTGGCGATCTCGGCCACGGTGTGGCGGATGCTGCTCACAGTCCGAGCACCTTTCGCACGGCGGGGCGGGCCACGCGCGGGATCAGGTGCATTCCGGCGCCGAGCGCGTCGTCCATCGCGGCCTTGCGGGCGGCCAGGGCCGCAGCGGCGAAGGCGTCGAGGCGGGCCAGGTCGGCGCTGTCGAGCGTCGCGAACTCCGCAGGCGGCGGCGCGCCGAGGGTCGCGGTGAGCTGGGCTAGTCGATCCGGCACCGACGTGCTCCTTCGATGATGTTGCGGCAGTGACGATTACACGATAGCGGCGGGTGCGCGACAGTGCCGGGTCGCGGCGACGCGGCGAGAAGGCACACATGATCGCGGCCGGTGCGGGATACTGAGACATCGTGCGCGACCCGCCGCACGAGCGTGACATTTTCGCGACCATTTCGTAATGTGTCAGAGACTTGTTCTCGACAGTAGCTGGTGATAGATAACGTGCCTGGTCAACATCGCACCCCGGCGCCGCCTACCGGGCGCACGTCCCTGGCCGTCTGCAGCCTGGCGGCCACGGTGCCCGCCATGATCTGGATGGCATTGCGGCCTGCCGAGTCCCAGGTGCAGCAGGTCAGCGCGGTGACACCGCAGACGCCGTCGGCGATCGAGCTGGACCCGCTGCCCGCGCTCACCCACGACGCGCCCGCCGAACCGACCCTCGCGCCGGTCTCCGCCGACGACGAGACGGCGATGCTCTCGGCACAGAAGCTGAAGCTGTCGTGCTCGACGGAGTGGAAGGGCACCCGTCCGCACGTCGCGCAGGTCTCGCACATGGTGCAGAAGATGTTCGGGCTCTCCGACATCGGCGGCGCGCACGGCCGCTACGACGGTGACCACGGTGCCGGTCTCGCCCTCGACATCATGACCTCCAACCAGGGTCAGGGCGACGCGATCGCCGCGTTCGTGCTGGCCAACAAGGCGCGCTTCGGCGTGACCTATGTGATCTGGCAGCAGCGCTACAACGACGGCAACGGCTGGTCCTACATGGAGGATCGCGGCAGCACGACCGCCAACCACTACGACCACGTGCACGTCTCGTTCGCGGCCTCCGCCGCCACCGACCTGCTCTGCTGACATATTCCGTTCAGGCATATCGCCTCGGGAAACCGGACGCCCTCCTACTGTGAGGTGATCGGCAGTCTCGCGAGGAGGTATGTGGCATGGGACGGTTGACCGGCAAGGTCGCGGTGATCAGTGGTGGTGCGCGCGGAATGGGGGCCGCGCACGCGCGCCGGTTCGTCGCCGAGGGCGCCTCGGTGGTGCTCGGCGATATCCTCGACGACGAGGGCGCGCTGGTCGCGAAGGAACTGGGCGAGTCCGCGATCTACCGCAGGCTGGATGTGCGCGAGCCCGAGCAGTGGGCCGCGACCGTGGCGGCGGCGGTCGAGACCTTCGGCGGGCTGCACGTACTGGTGAACAACGCGGGGATCGTCAACGGGAACCGGCTGGTGGACTTCGCGCTCGACGAATGGCAGCGGATCATCGACATCAACCTGACCGGCACCTTTCTCGGCATGCGGGCCGCGGTGCCCGCCATGACCGGCGGCGGGTCGATCGTCAACATCTCCTCGGTGGAGGGGATGCGTGGCAGCCCCGGGCTGCACGGCTACACCGCCACGAAATTCGCGGTGCGCGGGCTCACGAAGTCGGCGGCGCTCGAACTCGCCGCGCAGGGTATCCGGGTGAACTCGGTGCATCCCGGGCTGATCAGCACGCCCATGACCGAGGGGATTCCCGCCGACTTCCTGCAGATCCCGCTGCAGCGCGCGGCCGATCCGGACGAGGTCTCGGCGCTGGTGGCCTACCTCGCCTCGGACGAGTCGTCGTATTCGACCGGTGCGGAGTTCGTGATCGACGGTGGGCTCACGGTCGGGGTGCCGCACAAGAGTTTCTGAGTGGTGCCGCCTCAGTCGAGGCGGCGGATGTCGCCGCGGACCCGGTAGAAGCCGCCGCGGGCGGATTCGGTGACGGCGTCGACGACGTAGCGGGTGCCGGGCGTGCGGATGTCGCGGGGGAACTGGACGTTCCAGCCGCGTTCGTAGCCGGGCGAGACGACGTGCACGCGCAGCGAGCCGCCGTGTTCGACGCATTCGACGACGATGCCGTCGCCCGCGTCGGTGGTGACCTCGACGGTGCTGGAGACCGCGACGGCGGAGATCTCGGGTGCCTTGACCGAGACGGTGCTGGGGAGCACGCCCTGGTCGGCGTCGCGGATGGCGGATTCGCTCACGTCGAGGCAGGCCAGGGCGCCGGAGGTGGTGACGAGGTAGAGCTTTTCGTCGTGGTACTGCATGGAGTAGGCCGAGCCGCAGCCGGTGGCCAGTTTCCACAGGCGGGCGCCGGTGGCGTCGAAGCAGTAGACCGAGGAGTGCGAGTCACCGGCGAAGACGTAGCGGCCGTCGGGGGAGGCGGCGCAGGAGAAGACGGCGGCGTCGCACTGGTAGGCGCGGGTGGTGCTGCCCTGCTTGGTGATCTCCTCGACGCGGTTGGCCGCGGTGCCCGCGTAGACGTCGGAGGTTTCCTGCCAGCCGAACAGGACCGAGCCGCGCGTCGGTGAATGCCACTGGGTGACACCGGTTTCCAGGGTGTACTTGGTGACGCCGCCGCTGTGGCCGTGGTAGACGCCGGTGGGGTCGAGGCGGACCATCCAGCCGGCGTTGCCGGTGCTGCGCGCCGACCACAGGGATTCCTCCTCGTGGTCGATGACGGTCAGCCCGCCCGCGGCGTCGGAGGCGGCGAGGATGCCGTCGTGGATGTCGAGCCAGTAGACATCGGTGGCCGAGACGTCGTAGGCGGCGCGCGGGACCTTGCCGGACAGGTCGTAGACGCGGCCGTCGTCGCAGCCCGCGTAGATCCAGAAGTCGTCGGCCACCAGGCATTTCACGCCGTCGGGCAGCTGGTAGCGGTTGGTCACCTCGCCGCCGGGGGTGAGGGTGAAGACCTCGCCGTACTCGTTGCCGACCCAGCAGCGCTGATCGTCGACGAAGATGCCGAACGCGGCGGCGCCGGAATCGAAACGCCACAGCACCGGGGCGCTCTTGGCGGTGGAACGCTGGCTGGTGATGACGCGGCGGGTCACCGACCGACGCTGCCGCGCCCCCATCACCGCGGGCGCGTAGCCCTTGCGGACCTTCTCGCCGATCTTCTTCCGCGCGGCCGCCTTCGCCTTGTCTTCGGTGGCGAACGAGCTGGCCTTGGCCTGGCCCTGCTCACCGATCCGGCCGTAACGGATGTTCACCTGGGTGCCGGTGACGATCACCTCGTAGAACTTGTGCGAGGAACCGGTGTCGTCGGACAGTTCCAGGTAGGTGGTTTCGGCGGTCGTCATGGATCCTCGCTGAGCTCGTGCGTCTTTCGAACGAGCGAAAACTAGCAAGGCCCACCGACAAATGGGGGCCCGCTCACATCCCCGGGACGTCGAGAAGTGGTGGGGGATAGGTGGAGTGGGGGATCTCGGCGCGCCAGGGGCGGTGGATGGTGGGGCCTTGGAGGTGGGCGAGTTCGGGGAGCCAGTGGCGGGTGTAGGAGCCGTCGGGGTCGTAGCGGTCGGCTTGGCGGAGGGGGTTGAGGGTGCGGTTGGGGCGGGTGTCGGTGCCGGTGCCCGCGGCCCACTGCCAGTTGAGCTGGTTGTTGGCCAGGTCGGCGTCGACGAGCCAGTGCAGGAAGTGGGCGGCGCCGATGCGCCAGTCCAGCCGTAGGGATTTGGCGAAGAAGGAGGCGGTGATCAGGCGGGCGCGGCCGGGGAGCCAGCCGTCGGTGACGAGCTGGCGCTGGGCGGCGTCGATGATCGGGTAGCCGGTGCGGCCCTGCTTCCAGGCGGTCACCGCGTCGGGGTCGTCGCGGACGGCGAACGGGCCGGGACGGTAGCTGGTCCAGGCGGTGTCGGGGCGGGCCGAGAGCAGCTGGTGGTGGAAGTCGCGCCAGGCGAGCTGGCGGGCGAAGGCATGACCGCCGTCGGTGGACAGATCGGTGCGGTGGACGATCTCGACCGGGGACAGGCAGCCGAAGTGCAGGTGCGGGGACAGGTGTGAGGTGGCGTCGGCGGTGAGGTCGTCGTTGCGCTCGGCGTAGTCCTCGATCGGGCCCGCGAGCCACTTCCGCAGCAGGGCACGGGCGCTGATCTCGCCGCCGGTCGGGCAGTTCGGGGACGGGTCACCGGAGGACAGGTCGGCCGGTATAGGTAGGGGGTCGCTGCCGATGTCGGGGACGTGCAGGGCGCGCGGCGCGCGGAAGGGCGTGCGCTGGTGGGCGTCGAGCCAGCGGCGGAAGTAGGGGGTGAACACCGCGTAGTGATCACGGCCGGTCGCGGGCGTGAGGACGGCGGGGTCGGCGGCGGTGACGACCGCGCTGTGGGTGTGCACCGCGCAGCCGGTGTCGGCCAGGCGCTCGCGCAGGGAATCGGTGCGGCGGGTGGCGTAGGCGCTCACGTCCTCGGCGAGATGCACTGCGTCGGCGCCGGTTTCGGTGACCACCCGGGCCACCTCGGCGGCAGGGTCGCCGCGGCGCACGACGAGTCGGCCGCCGATGCCGCGCAGGCGCTCGTCCAGTTCCGCCAGGGCGGCGGCCAGGAAGACGGCGCGGTTGGGTGGGCAGCGGTCGGGGACGATGTGGTCGTCGATGACGAACAGCGGGACGACGCTGTCGCTGTCGCGATGCGCGGCGGTGAGGACCGGGTTGTCGGAGAGGCGCAGATCGCGGGTGAACAGGGCGATCGCGGTGCTCATCGGGCGCAGAGCGGGGTGATGTCGGTGCGGCCGCCGGTGGTGGGGGTGGTCAGGTAGACGCAGGTGTTCTGGCCCGCGGCGGTGATGGCGGCGTCGATGTCGTTCCAGGTGGCGGCGTCGACGGACGGGGTGCGGGACAGGACGAAGCCGGACAGGCGGCTCGGATCGGTGACGACGGCCCAGGAATAGTCCGGGCCCAGCGCGGTGACGATGTAGTTGGGCGCGCCGGTGCGCTGGTCCTGGCCGGGGACGCCCGGGAACGACACGTGCAGCTGGGCATTGGTGGCCGGATCGGTGACCGTCGCGCTGCCGCGGATCTCGTCGACACCGCCGGACCAGGTGCGGCAGCGGTTGTAGACGCCGACGTCACCGGATTCCTCGAGGGTGTAGGTGGCGGTGGTGTCACCGGCGCAGTTCAGGCTGAACGGGGCCGGGACGGCGGCGAGCTGGTGCCATACACCCAGATAGCTCGCGAGGTCGAGGGACGGCACAGGGGCCGGGGGTGCGGCGGAGGCGGTCGCGGAGCCCACCGCGGCGGCACCGACGGTGGCGCAGACGGCCAGCGCCACGCGGAACGAAGCAGCGGAACAGGGGAAACGCACTGGTCCTCCTCGGTCGGTGATACTGACATGCTAGCAGTGAACGATGCATAATTGATGCAGTCGGCGAGAGGAGTTCCGTGAGGGCATGGCTATGACACGCGGGCGCGGCGCGATCGGTCAGAATGGAACGATGCTCGCCGGTCCCGCCCCTGCCTCCGATACGGCCGGATACACGGTGCGCGCGGTGGCGGATCGTCTCGGAATCCCGACCGCCACCCTGCGTAGCTGGAATCGCCGCTACGCCGTCGGTCCCACGCAGGCGCGCCCCGGCAAGCACCGTCTCTACACCGAGGCCGATATCGCCCTGCTCGAACGCATGCTCACTTTGATCCGCGACGGTGCCAGCCCGGCGGGGGCCGCGGCGGCGGTGCGCGGCTCGGCCGTGCCCGCCGGTGACCGCGCGGCCCTGCTGGAGGCCGCTTTCGCCCTCGACTCCTCGGGCACGGTCGAGCGGATCGAGGCGCACGTGCGCGCCTACGGTGTGGTCCGTACCTGGGAGGAACTGTGCAGGCCCGCGTTCGCCGACATCGTGGCGCGCCAGGGCGTGGGCGAGAACTGCATCGATATCGAGCACCTGCTGTCGTGGTCGATCGCCGCGGTGATGCAGCGGGTGCGGACCGCGCCCGTGGTCGCGGGCCACACCATCGTGCTGGCCTGCACCGGCGGCGAAACCCACGCGCTCCCTTTGGAAGTGCTGCGCGCGGCGCTCGCCGAACAGGGCACGGGGGCCCGGATGCTCGGCGCCGATGTGCCGACCGTGGCCCTGGCCGGCGCCATGGCGCGCGCGGCGGGGCCGGTCTCGCTGCTGCTGTGGTCGCAGCGGGAATCGAGCGCGTTGACCTCGGCCGTGCTGGCCGGCGTGGACGCGGGCGCCCAGGTGTTCGTCGGGGGACCCGGCTGGGACTGGGTCACGTTGCCCGCGGAGGTGACACGGATCGGCTCGCTCGCCGAGGCGGTCGACGCGTTGTCCTGACATCGACGACAGGAAGCGAGCTGATTGCGATGCGCTGTGTGGTCTTCGGCGCGACCGGCTACATCGGCGGTCGCCTGGTTCCCGCCCTGCTCGAGGCCGATCATCAGGTCCGGGTGGTGGCCCGCACCCCGGCCAAGACGGCCGACGCTCCCTGGCACGACCGGGTGGAACTGGTCCGCGGTGACGTCACCGAGGAAGAGCAGGTCCGGGCCGCCGTGGCGGATCAGGAGGTCGTCTACTATCTGGTCCACTCGCTGACCCGCGGCGATTTCTCCGGCATCGACCGGGACGCGGCGCGGATCGTCGCGGCGGCGGCCGAGGCGGCCGGAGTCGCGCGGATCGTCTATCTCGGCGGGATCGTCCCGCCCGACGCCACGCTCTCGCGGCACCTCGCCTCGCGCGCCGAGGTCGGCGAGATCTTCCGGCGATCCGGTGTGCCCACCGTCGAACTGCGGGCGGCGGTGATCATCGGGTCGGGGTCGGCGAGCTTCGAGATGCTGCGCTATCTGTCCGAACGGCTGCCCGCGATGATCACTCCGCGCTGGGTGCACAACAGGATTCAGCCGATCGCCGTCCGCGATGTGCTGTACTACCTGGTGCGCGCGGCGCAACTGCCCGGCGAGGTGGACCGGGCGTTCGACATCGGCGGTCCCGACGTCCTGTCCTATCTGGCGATGATGCGCGAGTACGCCGTGGTCGCCGGGCTGAACCGGCGGGTCGTGCTCCCGGTCCCGGTCCTCACGCCGTGGTTGTCGGCGCAGTGGGTCAACCTGGTGACGCCGGTGCCGCGCGCGCTCGCGGTACCGCTGATCGAGTCGCTGGTCCACGAGGTGGTGTGCGGCGAACACGATATCGCCGCACACATTCCCGACCCCGACGGTGGCCTCACCGGGTACCGGCGGGCGGTGGAGCTGGCGCTGACCCGCGTCCGCAACGCGGAGGTGCCGACCCGCTGGTCCGATGCGAGCACCTACGGCGCGCCCTCGGACCCGCTGCCCACCGACCCCGACTGGTCCGGCGGTTCTCTCTACGAAGACGTCCGGGTGAGCCGGACCGAGGCCGACCCCGAAACCCTGTGGGCGGTCATCGAATCCATCGGCGGCGAGAACGGCTGGTACTCGTTTCCGCTGGCCTGGTCGCTGCGCGGCTGGATCGACCGGGTCAGCGGCGGAGTGGGTCTGCGGCGCGGTCGCAAGCACCCGCACCGCCTGCAGGCCGGCGAGGCCCTGGACTGGTGGCGGGTGGAATACCTCGAGCGTCCGCGCCTGCTCCGGCTGCGCGCCGAGATGCGGGTGCCGGGCCTGGCCTGGCTGGAGCTGGCCGTCGAGCCCGAGCCCGCCGGGGGCTCGCGCTACCGGCAGCGGGCGATCTTCCAGCCGCACGGACTCGCCGGGCATCTCTACTGGAAGTCGATCGCGCCGTTCCACAACGCGGTCTTCGGCGGGATGGTCCGCAATATCGTCCGGACGGCCGAACAGACCTGATACCGGGCCGCGTCAGCCGAGCGCGACGCATCCTTGCAGCGTCTGGAAGTCACCGGCGAAAGCGGGGCCGCCGGTGCAGGTCGGTGTGCTCACCCCGTCGATGGTGACGGCCGCGCCGGGACCGGCGATGCCGAGCGACAGACCGGGGCGCACGCCGGTGGCGTCGACCACCGATCCCGGGCCCAGTGCCAGCGCGGCGGGACCCGAAAGGCCCTGTGCCTGTGCGGAAGCCGTACCGCCGCCGACCGCGATCGCCAGCGCGAGGGCCTGCTGCCCGGCGGCGGAGGAGGCGGAACCCTCGACGCCGAACGCGGCGGCGGCGCTCCCGTCGACGCTCGTCGCGGAGCACTGCGCGGTACCCGACGAGTTCTCGGCCGCGGCGGCACCGGGTGCGCGGCACTCCACCGGCGCCGCCCCGGCGGCCGGAGCGAGCGCGATCATGCCCGCGATCGCCAGGGCCGCGCCGATTCCGGCACCTGCCGCTTGCCTGTAGTGACTGTTCATCATGCGCTCCTCGTGCGGGTTCGTCGGGTTCCAGGCGGCCTCATCTCACGGTCGCGGGATCGGAAAAGGTGTGTTCGATTTTAGGAGGGTGGCGAAGCAACGGCGACAAACGATGCATAATTGATGCAGTGTCGGGAGTCATCCCGACCCGCGGGCCGGGGTGAGCCGGTCGGCGTGGCCACCACGCCGCGCCCACCACGCACGAGCCAACGCCGACCCGGCGACCCGGGCGCGACGCGCGTTGCCCACGGTGGCGCGTGCCTCGAACACCGCGAAATCGCTGTCCTCGATGCGGTCGAGAATCTCCGAGTAGAGAACGGCGGCCGTGGCGACACACGGTCGCGACACCGGATCCAGCAGCGCTATGCCGGTCTCGGCGTAGCGGTACCAGTCGCGGGCGACGGCGTGCTGAGCGGCCAGCGCGGCGCGGACCTCCGTGTCGACGCGACGGTGCTCGCGGCACCACCGCAGCCGGTCGCGATCCACGCCGAAGGCGGCGAGTTCGTCGGCGGGCAGATACACCCGGCCGCGGTCGAGGTCTTCGGCGATATCGCGCAGGAAGTTGGTGAGCTGGAACGCCTTTCCCAGGGCCGCGGCATAGGGGGCGGCCTCGTCCAGGGGGCCGACCGTGCCGAGAACGGGCAGCACCTGCAGGCCGATGACATCGGCCGACCCGCGCACATAGCGATCCAGCGCGGCGCGGTCGGGATAGTCGGTCACCGTCAGATCCATGCGCATCGAGTCGAGGAACTCGTCGAACAGGACGGTGTCGATGCGGTACCGGGTGACGGTGTCGGCCAGCGCGGCCAGGATCGGGTCGGTTCCCGGGGGGTCGGACAGGCTGACGCGCAGGTCCCGTGTCACCGCAGCCAGCCGTGTCGCGGCGCTCTCGGCCACCTCGGCGGGCGGCGGTTCGTCGACGATGTCGTCGGCCCAGCGGGCGAAGCCGTAGAGGGCGTGGATCGCCGGTCGCTGGGCGGGGGCGAGCAGCCGGGTGGCGAGGAAGAACGTGCGTCCGTGTCGCGCGTTGAGATCCCGGCAGCGCTGGTAGGCCGCGCGCAGTTGCGCGTCGTGGATGCCCGCGGCGTCGAGTTCTCCGCGGATCATGGCCGGACCTCCTGGACGATGACCGATCGTCGCGCTCCGGCGGGGGCGCCGGTGACGCGGTCGGCGGCCAGGCGCCCCGAGAGCAGCGCGGTCGGCACCCCGACACCGGGGACGGTGCCGCAGCCGGCCAGCACCGCGTTGCTGGTGCCGCGCGGCAGGTTCGAGGGACGGAAGGGCCCGGTCTGGGCGAAGGTGTGCGCCAGCGAGAACGGGGTTCCGGCGAGCAGGCCCTGACGTGCCCAGTCGGCGGGGGTGTCCAGGTGCACGAGGTGAGAGTCCGCGACGAAGCTCGGCACCAGCCGGTCCTGCACTCGCGCGGTGAGCTCGGCGCTGTAGGCGGCGGCGTGACGGTCCCAGTCCGGGTCGCCGTGCTGGAGGTTGGGGACGGGCGCGAGGACGGTGAACAGGTCGCGGCCGGGTGGCGCCAGGGTGGGGTCGGTGGCGGTCGGGCGGGTGACCAGCAGCGAGGGGTCGGTCATCCTTTTCCCGGTATGGATGAGTTCGTCGAAGGTCTGTTTCCACGCGGCGCCGAAGACGAGATTGTGGTGCGCGGTCGGCGCGGTGGCGGGGAATCCGACGTGCATGACGACGGCGGACGGCGCGGGCCGCCATGTCATCGGACGGCGCGGGGCGCGATCGAGCAAGGCGTAGGCGGTCGGCAGCTCGGTCGCCACGACGACCGCGTCACAGGGGATTCGCCGTCCGCTCTCGGTGCGCACCGCGGTGATGGTGGAGCCGCGCCGTTCCAGTTCCTCGACTGTCTCGCCGTAGCAGAAGCTCACCCCGGCGTCGGCGGCCGAAGCGGCCAGAGCGTCGGGGAGCGCGCGCATTCCGCCGCGCGGGAAGTAGACCCCGCCGACCGTGTCCATGTAGGAGATCACCGCGTACAGTGCCAGCGCCCGCTGCGGTGCCACCCCCGCGTAGAGGGATTGGAAGGTGAACACCCTGCGGAGGCGTTCGTCGGTCAGGAACGATTCGACCGCCCGGTCCAGCCGCCGGAATCCACCCAGGGCGATCAGGCGGGCCAGCGCCGGGGTCAGCAGCGAGAGCGGGGAGTCGAAGTTCGCGGCGACGAATCGGTCGAACTCGACGCGGTACAGCTCGCTCAGCCAGGCCCGCAGGCGCCGATACCCCTCGACCTGCCCGGGACCGGCGAAGGCCGCGACCGATTCCTCCATCGCCGCGGCGTCGCTGTGGATGTCCAATCCGCTGCCGTCGGCGAAGTGCGCCCGATAGGCCGGGACGACCGGCAGCAGTTCCAGCCGCGCGTCGAGGCTGTCGCCGACCGCGCCGAGCGTCTCGGCGACGATGTCGGGCATGGTCAGGACCGAGGGCCCGGTGTCGAGCCGGTAGCCCGCGACATCGCGTCGTCCGGCACGGCCACCGGGGACGGTCTCCCGTTCGACGACGGTGACCGTGCGGCCACGTCCCGCCAGGTGCAGCGCGGCCGCCAGACCGGCCAGGCCCGCGCCGATCACGACCACGTCATCGGTCTTTCCCGCTATCGCTCGCATCTGTTCCTCACGCTCGGATCATCGGATGAGACGGCGGCTCAGTGCCGTCGGTGGGTGCACAACAGGGCCATCCGGCGCAGCGCGTCGGCGACCGAGGAGTCGAGATCGGCGCTGTCGAGCGACCGATGCGCTTGTTCGACGCGGGCCTGGATCATCTGCTCGGCGTGTTGCCGCGCGCCGCTGTCGGCGATGACCGTCTGCGCCAGCGCGACGCCGCGGTCGTCGATGGACTCGGCGGCCCACAGCGCGCGCAGCCGTGCGCGGTCCGTCGGCCCGGCGAGCTGATCGGCCAGGGCGATCACGGTGGTGGCCTTGCGTTCCCGGATGTCGTCGCCGAGGGGTTTGCCGGTGGTCGCCGGGTCGCCGAAGACGCCGAGCAGGTCGTCACGCAGCTGGAACGCTTCCCCGATGGCTTCGCCGTACTCACCGAGGAGGGTCATCACTGTGTCGTCGCAGCCCGCCATCGCGGCCCCCAGCTCGAGGGGGCGGCGCACCGTGTAGTTGCCCGATTTACGGCGCGCGATGTCGAGCACGGCGTCCACGGTGGGGACGAGGGCCGCGTCGTTGGTCAGATCGGCGAGCTGACCGACCGCCAGTTCGCTGCGCATCGCGTCGTAGCGGGGCCACGCGCGTTCCAGTGCGGCCGCGCCGACGCCGCTCTCGCGCAGCATGCGCTCGGCCCACACCAGAAACAGGTCGGCGAGCAGGATCGCCGCGGACTCGCCGAACCGATCCGAGGAACCCGACAACCCCCGGTCCCGGTGCCAGGCGGCGAGGCGCCGGTGCGTCGACGGCCGTCCCCGCCGCAGCGGTGACTCGTCCATCACGTCGTCCTGGAGCAGGGCGAAGGCGTGCAGGAGTTCGGCACTGGCGGCCGCGCGCAAGGCTGGCTCGGATTCGCCTGTGCCGCCACACAACCAGCCGAGGTAGACGAACACCGACCGCACACCCTTGCCGCCGGACGCGAACTCCAGCATCAGCTGCCCCGGCAACGAGAAGCCCCGCGGGTCGAGTTCGGCCCGGCAGCGGTCGCGGACGAATTCACCGACATGATCACGCACCGACATCTGCGTGCGCGTGAGCCATCGGGTGAATCGGGCGGACCGCTCGTCACCCAGGGGTGAGGTGTAGGGCTGCCGCGCTGTCGCGTGCTCTGCGTTCACGCATCGATTGTGACAGCTTTCGCGGCGATTTGCATCGTTTGTGCCTCGTTTGAGTTCAACGGCCGAGCAGATGACGCAGCGTCTGCTCCAGATCTGGAGTCCGGAAGACGTGATCGGCCGTGGACAGGCGGTGCGGGGACACCCGCTGATTCGCTTCGGCCAGCTCGCGCGCCCCCTGACGGCCCAGCAGCAGCGCGGGGCCGAAGGACGGGACCGGGAGCAGCGCGGGGCGGTGCAGCACGTGCGCGAGCGTCGCGGTGTACTCGGTATTGCGCACCGGATTCGGTGCGACCGCGTTGACCGGGCCCGCGAGCGAATCGTCCCAGAGCGCACGGTGATACACGTCGACGAGGTCGTCCAGGCCGATCCAGGACTGCCACTGGGTGCCGTCGCCGATCCGGCCGCCGAGCCCGGCCGCGAACAAGGGTCGCAGCAGGCGCAGGGTGCCGCCCGCGGGGGACTGGACGATGCCGGTGCGTACCTGCACGACGCGGGTGTCGGCGGCCGCCGCGGAGTCTTCCCAGGCGGTCACCAGCTCGGCCAGGAAACCGTCACCTGGGTCGGCGGTCTCGGTGAGGATCTCGTCGCCGCGGTCGTAGCCGTAGTAGCCGATGGCCGAGGCGGACACGAAGGTGGCGACACCGCTGGCCACCTCGGCGAGGGCGCGGGTGGGGCCGATGCGGCTGTCGGCGACGGCGCGGCGGTGGTCCTCGGTGAACCGGCCCGCGATCGACGCGCCCGCCAGGTGGACGACCGCGTCGACGCCGGTCAGCAGGTCGGGGGCGGGATCGTCGGGGTCCCAGCGACGTTCGTCCGGACCGGTCGGCGCATGCCGCACGAGCCGGACGACCCGGTGCCCGCCGGTGGACAGGAACGCGCACAGTGCCGTGCCCACCATCCCGGACGCGCCGCTGACCGCGATGGTGCGCGCGGTGAATCCGTGCTCGGCCGCGCGCCGATGGGCGGCCAGGTCGTCGGTGAGCTGGCGATGGCGGTAGTCGAACATCGGGCGCAGCATGCGGGTGGGGAGCGGGGTGTCGACGCGGTCGGCGACGCGGGTGTGCTCGGCGTCGACGGCGGTGAACTCGTGGGTGTGCCGCCAGGGGAGCAGGCGGCCGACCGGCGCCGAGGCGAGTCCGTCGGCGGCGACGGCGTCGGCGAAACGGTGCGGTGGGTCGTAGGCGGCCGGGTCGTGCCGCGCGACCCAGCGCAGACCGCCCGGCAGGCCGAGTACGGCGCTGCCCCGGGCCAGGTCGTCGGACTCGCTCAGCAGCCGGACGGGCTGCCACGGTGGCGCGAGCCGGGTGAAGGCCCCGGGGCGCGCGAACCAGGCGAACACCTCGTCGCGGGGTGCGGAGACAACGATCGAACAGTCGATGCCCATCCCTCGACTGTAGCTCTCCCGGTGATCGAATGAAACGATTGCGCATCGTTTACCTCGGCGATTCGATGCCCCCGAGGCGCCGTGAGCCGAAACATCCCACCATAGTGGACATTTCGGCGATCAGCCCAGGTCACGCGCCTGCTCCGGGGGTCCGGGTTGCAGTAGACGCCGTGGCTCGGTAGAAATTCGATCGTGTGGGCGTGCTGAACACTGCTGTCCGCTGTTCGGCGCGTTTCAGAGGGGGACACAGATGGTCGCAGTCGGCGACTCGTTTGCCGGTCACGTCATCGAACGAGTGCTCGGCCACGGCGGGATGGGCACGGTGTACCTGGCCAAGCATCCCCGGTTGCCGCGCTCGATCGCGCTCAAACTGCTGCACCGTGAACTCTCCGCCGACCCCGACGTGCGGCGCCGCTTCGAACGCGAAGCCGATATCGTTGCCGGACTGGAACATCCGAGCATCGTCGGGATTCTGGATCGCGGCACCGACGACGATCAGCTGTGGATCTCGATGCCGTTCATCCGCGGCACCGACGCGAGCAGGCTGCGCGCGGACGAGGTCTCCGCCCAGCGGGCCACCCGGATCATCACCGAGATCGGGGACGCGCTCGACTACGCGCACCGCAACGGCGTCCTGCACCGGGACGTGAAGCCCGCCAATATCCTGCTCACCGCGGCGGGCGACGGCCGCCCCGAACGCGCGGTGCTGACCGACTTCGGTATCGCCCGGGTCGTCGACTCCTCGCGGCTCACCCCGGCGGGCACCGTGTCGGCGACGCTGGCCTACGCGTCACCGGAGCAGCTGCTCGGCGACACCGTCGACGAACGCAGCGACCAGTACTCCCTGGCCTGCACGCTGTACTCGCTGCTGGCCGGTTCGCCGCCCTACCGCGCCACCCATCCCGGGCGGGTGATCACCGGGCACATCAGCCAGCCGATGCCGCGCATCACCGAGCAGCGCGCCGACCTGCCCAGGGAACTCGACGAGGTGCTCGCCCGGGCAGCCGCCAAGAACGCCGCCGACCGCTACCCGAACTGCAACGACTTCGCCACGGCGGCCCGCTTCTCGCTACGCCCGCTACCCCCGGTCACCCCGCAGGCCCCCGCCCCGCCCGGCCCCCGCACCTCACCTGCGCTCACGATGCCCGCCCGCGAGCGCGAAGCCGACACCGTGGTGACCACCACCACCCAGCCCCACGAACCGATCACCGCCCGCGAAATCGCCTACTGGGCACTGGCCGTGATCGCCACCGTCGGCATCCTGGGCGCGGCCTGGGCCCTGATCGGCGCGTATCTGTCGGCGTTCCTCTAGAACTGGCCACAGCTGCTTGCAACGCCTCGCGCGCACGGCCTGAAGACGGAGACCTCGTTCATTCTCCCCACGGGTCGAGAAACGACCGGTCGGTCTCGTCGGCGCCCTCGTCCGACCACTCCTGCCACTCGATGACGTCTGGTCGCTTCCCCCTGGTGTCGTAGAAGGACCCGACGGCCGCCTTCAGGACATCGAGCGGAACCATCGAATCCGACGGAAAATAACGGGGATTGCCGAAGTCGAGGTAGCAGACCGGCTGGCCACAGCATCGGTCGCCTTTGCTGTACCGGGCTTCAACCGGACCGGCGTAGTACAGGCTGCCTACGCCCTGCGTCCCGGAGACACCCACGAACAGCGCGGAGGTATTCGGTTCCCGCGGCAGCACATACATGTACTTCAGGCAGATATCTTCCGAGGTCGCCATCTCGTCGACGGCGTCGATCAGTTCGTCCGCGGAAGTGGGAAGAAGCGGCGTGTCGAGGTGCTCGGGTTTGAAGCAGACTTCGTACGGGACGCGCATCGATCGCGAACTCCCTGGGTCGAGTGCCTTCCCAGCCTGGATCCGCGTGAGGTGAGCTCAGACTGGTCGCTCGGCGCGAATCGTCGTAACGCAGAACGTTCGGTGGTTGCCGGGGGCGTCGACCGGGGCGGGGTGCGCCCCGGTCGCGGCGATCAGCCGTAGTGGCAGATGTAGTGCATGGTGTCGACGACCTCGATGTCGAAGGAGCTGTCACCGGGGATCGAGAACGACTCGCCCGCACGGTAGGTGACGGTCTCGGTCGACCCGGCCAGCGTCACCTTGGCCTCGCCCGCGACCAGTTCCATGACCTCGGGCGCGGCGGTGCCGAAGGTCAGGCTCGACGGCTGGATGACACCGACCGACTTCTTGGTCCCGTCGGCCAGCTCCAGGCTGTAGCTGACGCACTTCCCGTCGAAGTAGACATTGGCCTGCTTGGTGACGGAGACATTCTCGAACTTCGACATGGGTCCTTCCACGATGTTAGGGAAGGCTCAGTCTAGCCAGGCAGGTTTGTGCACGCGTACACGGTCGGCTTCGGCGGGGTCGCGCTGTGCCAGGGTCGCGAGAACGCGGTCGGCGAGCTCCGGCACGCTCTTCGTCGCGGCGTTGAAGACGATGGTCAAGTCCGCTTCGAAATACTGATGGACCAGCATGTTCCGCATACCCCGGATCAGCTTCCACGGAATCTCTGGCTGCGCGTCCCGGGTCTCGGGCGCCAGTGACGACGCCGCTTCGCCGATGATCGACAGTTGGCGGATCACCCCGTCTTGGCGCAGATCGTCTTCGCCGAAATCGGCGAGGGTCAGGTTCTGGAGGTAGGAGGCGATGCGGTAGTGAGCGAGCACGATATCGGCGAGGTACAGGTCTTCACGCCGCGACATGCAGGTCCTTCGCTTCCGCCAGAACAGCGTCGCGAATGAACCAATGCAGGTACTTCTTCGGAACGACATCGACTTTTCTGCCCAGCAGTTCCTCCAGCTCTTCCTGGAACCCGAAGAACTCCAGGCCGATGTCGGTGCCCGGCTTCAGCAGGTAGAGCAGGTCGACGTCGCTGTCCGGTCCATCCGAGCCGCGGGCGACCGATCCGAACACCGATAGCTCGATGACGTCGTACTTCTCGCACAGCGCCCGCAACCTCGGCATCAGGGTGTCGAAATCGATCGCCATCTCGCCTCCTCGAGGGTACGACTGCTTCCGAGTCTAGCGGGCGCCTCAGCTGCCGAAGCGGGCCAGGACGGAGCTGGCTTCCTGGGAGGCGGTGCCTTCCTGGGCCAGGTGGGTCATGGCTTCGGGGATTTCGCGGCCGTGGTGGGTCATGGCCTGGGCGTAGAGGCGGCCGGCGCGGTAGGAGGAGCGGACCAGGGGGCCTGCCATGACGCCGGCGAAGCCGAGGTTCTCGGCGAACTTGGAGTGTTCGACGAACTCCTCCGGCTTGACCCAGCGGTCGACGGGGTGGTGGCGGGGGGAGGGGCGCAGGTACTGGGTGATGGTGAGGATGTCGCAGCCCGCTTCGTGCAGGTCACGCATGGCCTCGGTGACTTCCTCGGGGGTCTCGCCCATGCCCAGGATGAGGTTGGACTTGGTGACCAGGCCGGCCTCGCGGGCGGCGGTGATGACGGCCAGCGAGCGCTCGTAGCGGAAGGCGGGGCGGATGCGCTTGAAGATGCGCGGCACCGTCTCCAGGTTGTGCGCCAGCACCTCGGGGCGCGCGGCGAAGACCTCGGCGAGCTGATCGGGGTCGGCGTTGAAGTCGGGGATGAGCAGTTCGACGCCGGTGCTCGGGTTGAGCCGCTTGATCGCGTTGACGGTCTCGGCGTAGAGCCAGGCGCCGCCGTCGTCGAGGTCGTCGCGGGCCACGCCGGTGATGGTGGAGTAGCGCAGGCCCATGGCCTGGACGCTCTCGGCCACGCGGCGGGGCTCGTCGCGGTCGAGGGCGGCGGGCTTGCCGGTGTCGATCTGGCAGAAGTCGCAGCGCCGCGTGCACTGTTCACCGCCGATGAGGAAGGTGGCCTCGCGGTCTTCCCAGCATTCGAAGATGTTGGGGCATCCGGCTTCCTCGCAGACCGTGTGCAGGCCTTCGCGTTTCACCAGGCCCTTGAGCTCGGTGTATTCGGGGCCCATGGTGGCGCGGGTGCGAATCCACTTGGGTTTGCGCTCGATCGGGGTCTCGGCGTTGCGCGCCTCGATGCGCAGCAGCTTGCGTCCGGCGGGGGCAGAGGCGTCTACGGGGCTCACTGGACCGACTCTACGCTCGGGGCCTGCGCGTTCGCCGGGCCGGTGGTGCGATCAATGTCATGTTCGCGGACGGGAATTTCCCCGTCCAGGGCGGCGATGATGGCGGCCGCGACGAGCGGCTCCACCTCGGCGACGGTGACCTCGCGGCCGAGTTCGCGGGTCAGGGTGGTGACACCGGCGTCGCGGATGCCGCACGGCACGATCGCGTCGAAGCCGTCGAGGGCGGAATTGCAGTTCAGCGAGATGCCGTGCAGGGCGACCCCGCGCTGCACGCGCACCCCGACCGCGGCGACCTTGCGTTCGGGGAGGAACCCGGTGGCCGGCAGCCACACGCCGGAGCGGCCCTCGACGCGTCCGCAGGTGACGCCGAGACCGGTGATCACCTGGATCAGCGCCTCTTCCAGCCTGCGCACGTACTGCACGACATCGACCGGCTCGGCCAGCCGCACGATCGGATAGCCCACCAGCTGCCCCGGCCCGTGCCAGGTGATCTTGCCGCCCCGGTCGACCTGCACCACCGGCGTGCCGTCGATCGGCAGGTCCGTCTCCTCGGTGCGGCGGCCGGCGGTGTAGACCGAGGGATGCTCGAGCAGCAGCAGCCGGTCGTTGCCGGTGCCCCCGGCCCGCTCCTCGGCGATCCGCCGTTGCAGTTCCCAGGCGGCGTGGTAGTCGATGAGCCCGAGGTTCTCGACCACGATCGGGGTCGAATCGAACCGTGCGGACGCGGTGCGGCGCGTGGTGTTCACGGTCCTGACGTTACGCCCAGACGGCGGCGCGAGCGCAGACGGCCGCAGCGAACGTGTCGGTAGGTGGTGGGATGCTGACCCGGACACGCAGAACTCGTGACGACCGACCGGAAGGTGCCCACCGTGACTCGATCCGCCGCCCATTTCGCGCTGCTCTGGCCGGGCGCGACCGTGCACGAGGTGGGCAAGCTGCCGGTTCCGCACGGGCGGGTCACCTTCCGGGACGGCGTGATCGTGCGCGGCGACACGGCGATCGTCGAGGTCGATGTGCCGCCGGGCGTGCACGATCTACTGCTGATAAACAACGACGAGCGGCAGTGCCACTTCGGTATCGCCCTGTCCGGTCGCGATCCGGACCGCGCGGAATACGTGACCCGTCCCGACGGCCGGTTGGCGCTGATCGGCATGGAGACGCTCACCGTCCTGATCGCCGACGCCCACTCCGCCGACGCGATGATCGCCGACCCCGCTTTCGACTCGCGCGCGCAGTGGGCCTGGCTCGGCGGGAGGTTCGATCGGCGGGAGAGGGCGAAGGTGCTCGAGGAGCCCGGCGGGGCGCTGACGGTCGGGATCGCCACCGGGGCCGATACCGAGCGCTACGCGGTGATCCTGGGCTACCGCGGCGACGACCTGGTCTGGGTCGGGGCCGAGCTGATCAATCCCTGGCATCCCGAGGACCTGGCCCGCGAGCCGGGACTGTCCGCCTGACGGGATCAGGGTTCCAGGGGGAAGACGCGCTGCATGAGGGTGAGGTCCATCCAGCGGCCGAACTTGTGGCCGACCTCGGGCAGTTCGCCGACGGTGTGGAAGCCGAAGCGTTCGTGCAGGGTGATCGAGCCGGTGTTGCCGGATTCGATGGCGGCGACCATGACGTGGACGCGGCCGGACTCGGCGGCGCGCTCGATCAGCGCGGTGAGCAGGGCGGTGGCGACGCCGCGGCGCTGGAAGCGGCTGTCGACGTAGACGGAGTTCTCGACGGTGAAGCGGTAGCCGGACTTGGGGCGCCAGCGGCCGTAGGAGGCGTAACCGGCGACCTCGCCGTCGATCTCGGCGATCAGGATCGGCATGTCCGCCGCGGCACGGTCGGCGAACCAGGTGAGGCGGTCGTCGAGGTCGACCTCGTCGGTGTCCCAGATCGCGGTCGACTCGGCGATATTGGTGTTGTGGATGACCAGCACGGCGGGCAGGTCGTCCTTGTCGGCCTCGCGAATCAGCATGCCGGACCTCACGATCGGCCGACGGCGGCGGCCAGGGCGGCACCGATGGTCGGGTGCTGGAAGGAATAGCCCGCCTGTTCCAGGGCGGCGGGGATCGCCCGGGGACCGCGCAGCAGCGCCTCGTCGGCGAGCTCGCCCACCAGGGCGCGCAGCGCGAAACCAGGGACGACGATCGGCGTCGGCCGGTGCAGGGCCCGGCCCAGGGCGCGGTTGAACTCCGCGTTGGTGACGGGCGCGGGGCCCGCGGCGTTGACCGGGCCGGAGATCTCGGGGTTGGTCAAGGCGAACACGATGGCGCCGACCTCGTCGTCGAGGGAGATCCACGGCGTGTACTGGCGGCCGCTGCCCAGGCGTCCGCCCAGGCCGAGCCAGTAGAGCGGATGCAACATACTCAGCATGCCGCCGTTGCGGGCCAGCACCACCGCGCTGCGGATCAGGACGGTCCGGGTGCCCGCGGCCCGGGCCGGTTCGGTGGCGGCTTCCCAGTCGCGGCACAGCGTGGCCAGGAAACCCGTTCCGGCGGGGGCGGTCTCGTCGACGATCGCGTCGCCGGTGCCGCCGCCGTAGTAGTGCGAGCCGCTGGCGTTGACCAGCGTCGGCACTCCGGCGGCGGCCACGGCGACCGCGAGGACATCGGTGGGGGTGATCCGGCTGTCACGCAGCAACTGCTTGTAGCCGCCGTTCCAGCGGCGCCCGCCCAGGCTCGCGCCGCACAGATTCACCACGGCGTCGGCCCCGCGCAACGCCCGCTCGTCGAGCTGGGCGCGCGCGGGATCCCAGGTGAACTCGTCCGGTGCCGCGGCCGCGCGGCGCACCAGCCGGGAGACCTGGTGCCCGTCGCGGCGCAAGGCCGCGACGAGCGCCGTCCCGATCAGTCCGGACGAACCGGCGATCACCACCTTCATCGAGTCGGATTCCCCGGTTACAGGCCGAGATCGGCCTCGAACGCCGAGTCTTCGAGCCGGTTCTTGATGGTGGTGAGGAAGCGGCCCGCGTCGGCACCGTCGATGAGCCGGTGATCGTAGGTCAGCGGCAGGTACACCATCGAGCGCACGCCGATGGACTCGCTACCGGCCTCGTCGGTCACCACCACCGGGCGCTTGACGATCGCGCCGGTGCCGAGCATGGCCGCCTGCGGCGGAACCAGGATCGGGGTGTCGAACAGCGCGCCCTCGGAGCCGATGTTGGTGATGGTGAAGGTGCCACCGGACAGCTCGTCCGGCTTCAGGCCACCGGTGCGGGCGCGGTTGGCGATGTCGGCGATCGCGCGGGCCAGCCCGGCCAGCGACAGGTCGCTGGCGTTGTGGATGACCGGCGAGAGCAGACCCTGCTCGGTGTCGACCGCGATACCCAGGTGCACCGACGCGTGGTAGGTGATCTCCTTGGTGTCCTCGTTGTAGGAGGCGTTCACGTTCGGGTGCACACCGAGGGCCTCGACCACGGCCTTGGCGAAGAACGGCAGGTACGTCAGGTTGACGCCCTCGCGCGACTTGAACGAGGCCTTGGCGAGCTGACGCAGATGCGCGATCTTGGTGACGTCGGCCTCGTGGACCTGGGTCAGCTGCGCGGTGCTCTGCAGCGATTCGCGCGTCTTGGTCGCGGTGATCTGCCGGATCCGGCTGGCCTTCTGCGTGGTGCCGACCAGGCCGGCCAGCTTCGGCGCCGCCGATTCCTTGGCCGCGGGCGCGGCCGGTGCGGCGGCCGGAGCCGACGCGGGGGCGGCGGGGGCCTTGTTCGCCTCGGCGGCGGCGAGCACGTCCTGCTTGCGGATGCGGCCGCCGACACCGGAGCCCGTGATGGTCGACAGGTCGACGTTGTTCTCGTCGGCCAGCTTGCGGACCAGCGGGGTCACGTACGGCGTGCTGCCGTTGGACGAGGCCGCGGGAGCCGGTGCGGGCTTGGCCGCGGGTTCCGGCTTCGGCGCGGGAGCCGCAGCGGGCTTGGGCGCCGCCGCGGCGGGCTCGGGCTTCGGGGCCGGGGCGGGTTCCGGTTCCGGCTCCGGCGCGGGGGCCGGTTCCGGGGCGGGTGCCGCGGCGGCGGGCGAACCGCTGCCGATCACACCCAGCTGACCGCCGACGGCGACGATGTCGTCTTCCTGCGCCGAGATCTCGAGCAGCGTGCCCGCGACGGGCGAGGGGATCTCGGTGTCGACCTTGTCGGTGGACACCTCGAGCAGCGGCTCGTCGACGGCGACGTCGTCACCGACGGCCTTGAGCCAGCGGGTCACGGTGCCCTCGGTGACGGATTCGCCCAGCTCGGGCATCTTCACCGGGGTGCCGGAGGCGGCGGCGGGCGCGGCGGCCGGGGCCTGCTCGGCCGCGGGGGCCGGTGCGGCCGGGGCAGCCTGCTCGGGCTCGGGCTCGGGTTCGGGGGCGGGCTCGGGAGCCTCGGCGGGGGTGGCAGCGGGAGCAGGAGCGGACGCGGCGGCCTCGCCGGCCTCGCTGATCACACCGAGCTCACCGCCGACCTCGACGATGTCGTCTTCCTGGGCGACGATCTTCGACAGCACACCGGCGGTGGGCGACGGGATCTCGGTATCGACTTTGTCGGTGGAGACTTCGAGCAGCGGTTCGTCGACCTCGACCGTGTCTCCTTCCTGCTTCAGCCACCTGGTCACCGTTCCCTCGGTGACGCTCTCACCAAGAGCCGGCATCTGGACGGAGAAGGCCATGTCCTCTGTCTCCTCTGACTGTTAGACGGGTAATACAACAGTGCTTCGACCCCGGCAGACACCCGTCGCGGGTCGCGGCGTTCGTCCACCCCGCCGTCACGGTGAGGCGTCCGGGAATCGTCGGTTTCTTGTTCCGGCAACCATCCTTGCACTCGCTCGCCGACGGCGAAGCGCTGGGCGGCGATACGGGCAGAGCTGGCACCATGGAATGTACGGCGGTGAGCAGAATTCCGCCGAGACGGCGGAGGTCGCTACCGATGGGTTTGCTGGATCGTTTCCGCGGCGGGCGCCGCACGAGCAGGAACGTCGCCCGTGGGTACGCCTCGGAACTCGACGCGCTCGAGCGGTGGGCGCGTGCTCGGCGCGGTGTCGAGGCGTTCGTCGAACCGAAAACCACTGTGACCGATGTCACAGCGGTGTTGGTCGCGGCGGACGGGGAATGGACCCGCCGCATCGTCGGCGAGCGCGGCGCGCGGCGGCTGGCCGGGGTGCTGCGGATCCCGGTCTACGACGTGAACCGCACCGGGTATCCGCAACGGATGCGCGACTACGACGCCCGCCGCCGCATCGAACAGCGGCGGGCCCGCGAAGAACGCGACGAGTGACTACTCCGCGCCGATCTGCTCGATCACGGTGATCAGCGTGCGCACCGGCACCCCGGTGCCGCCCTTGCCGATGTAGCCGAACGGGCCGCCGGTGTTGTAGGCCGGACCGGCCACATCCAGGTGTGCCCACTGCACACCCTCGGGCACGAACTCCTTGAGGAACAGCGCCGCCGAGAGCATGCCGCCCCAGCGGTGCGGCGCGACATTGGCCAGGTCGGCGACCTTGGAGTTGATGTCGGCGCGCAGTTCGGCGGGCATCGGCATGGCCCAGCCGTTCTCGCCGACGGCGCGCGAGGTCGCCGCGACGCGGTCGCGGAACTCCTCGGTGCCCAGCACGCCGGGGGTGCGGGTGCCCAGGGCGACCATCTGGGCGCCGGTGAGGGTGGCCACGTCGATCAGGTAGTCGGGCTCGTCCTCGGCGGCGCGCACGATCGCGTCGGCCAGGATGAGCCTGCCCTCGGCGTCGGTGTTGATGACCTCGACGGTGGTGCCGCCGTACTGGGTGAGCACATCGCCGGGGCGCTGCGCGGTGGCCGAGGGCATGTTCTCGGCCATCGGCACCGTCGCGGTGACGGTGACCGGCAGGCCCAGCCGCGCGGCCAGCAGCACGGTCGCGATGACCGCCGCGGCACCGGCCATGTCGGAGGTCATGTTCTCCATGTTGGCGGCGGGCTTGATCGAGATGCCGCCGGTGTCGAAGGTGATGCCCTTGCCCACCAGCGCGATCTTCTTCGGACCGCCCGCGTAGTGGATGCGCACCAGCCGCGGCGGGCGCGCGGAGCCCTGGCCGACGCCGATGATGCCGCCGTAACCGCCTGCGGCCAGCGCGGTCTCGTCGAGCACCTCGACCTCGAGCCCCGCGGCCTCGGCGAGCACGCGGGCCCGCTCGGCGAACTCGGCCGGATACAGCGCGCTCGGCGGCGTGTTGACGAAATCACGGGCGGTGGCGACGGCCTCGGCCACCAGCTGGGCGCGCAGCAGCTCCAGCACGCCGAATTCCGGTTCGGGCACGAGCAGTTCGACGCGCAGCACCGGCTGCTCGTCGGGCTTGGGCGCGCTCTTGGCCGACTTGAACGCGCTGAAGGTGTAGGCGCCCAGGTAGAAACCCTCGGCGGCGGCGCCGAGGTCGATCCCCGACAGCGTGCTGGCGACCAGTTCGGTGCCTGCCAGCGCACGGCCCGCCACGCCGGCGCTGCGGCGGACCTGCTCGGCGTCGATCTTCTCGGCCGCGCCGAGACCGACGGCGAGCACGCTGGTGACATTGCCCAGCGCCGCGGGCGCGGGCACCCGGGTGAGTTCCTCGGGCTTGCCCTTGGCCCCGACCGCGCCGAGCGCGTCGAGCAGCTCCGCGCGCACCTCGGCGGTGAGCACGTCGCCGAACAGGTCGGCCGGGACGACGGCGGGCCCGTTCTCCGAGGAGGTCAATCCGATCACCAGTACATCGGTATCCGGAGTGATGGTCTCGATACGTGCCAGTTCCGGTCCGAGTGAACGATCTGCAGCAGCGGTCATCGCCCCAGGTTATTCGGTGACCCGCCCCGGTCGCACACTTCGCCTCCGCGCGACGAAAAATACTGGGATTCACTGGACAATACTGGTAGCTGTGGATACGCTCCGTCGCGTGACGGACTCGGCCGAGGAGCTGGAGGCGCGCATCAGCGGATTGCGGGCCGAGGTGCGCCGGGCGGCCGCGTCCGGTGACCGGGTCGCGGCGCGACAGCTGCGGGCGCGGTTGCGTCAGGCCGAAACCGACTGGGACGCCGTGGTTCTCGGCTCGATGCCGGAGGAACCGGAGCAGGTCGAGGCGCCCGGGGTGCCGGTGCGCGAGCACGTGCACCGCGCGCTGACGCTGCTGTCGGTGCCGTCCGCGCCGAAACTGGTGCTGGCCACCCACGACGCGTTCTTCTCCGGGGAGCTGCTGCCCGCGCGGCTCACCAGCCTGCGCCGCGACGAGGAACGCTCCTTCCGCTCGGCGCCGTACGCGCGGCCGTACTATCTGTGCGCCGCGCTCACCACCGATCTGCTGGCGCCCGCGCGCGGGCTGATGGCGGTGAGCTCCTGGCCGCTGGAACGGCGGATGGTCGGACCACTGAGTCCCCGGGTGGCCCTGCTGGTCTCGGCGATCCGGCTGGCCGAACACCTCGCGGCGCAGCCTGCCGCGGAATCGGCGGGCAGGCGCGTACTGTGGCGGCTCGCCGTCTCGATCCCGGGCGTGCGTGGCGCGCCGGACGCGCTCGACCCGGCGACGGTGATCGCGGCGGCACGACGGGAGCTGGCGGTGCACGAGGACGAGGACGCGCGGCAGCGGCGAGCCGCCGCGCACCGGGCGGCCGATCAGCTCGCTGATCCGGCCGCGCAACTATTCGGTGTTCGGCTCGGGGTAGCCGATCGGCGACGGATCGAGGTGAAATGAGCACTCTCGCAGCACAGTTGGACCAGTTGCGCGGCGCGGCGCCCGCGACCAGGCACAATGCCCGCACCATCGCCGCCTTGACGGCCAATCCGGGATGCGCGCGCCGCGCCCTGCTCGACGCGGCCGCGGTGGACAAGACCGCGATCGCCCAGTCCCTGGGGTTCCCACCGCAATTCGGTCAGTCGCAGTTCGCGATCACCCGCGGCAACGCCTTCGAGTCGATGGTCAAGGCCAACGGCTGCGCCGAGCTGCTGGCCCTGCTGCGCGACAAGCTCGGCCTCACGGTGCCCGAGGTCGCCTACCACGACCTGAACTCGGTCGGCGAGAACACCGGCAACGCCGTGCGCTATCAGCGCACCAAGCAGTTGCTGAAGAGCACGATCGAGGCCGGTGACGGCACCCTGTTCGATCACCCGATGCTGCGTCTGGACATCGCCGGTGCCACCGCCTATCTCGAACCCGATGTGGTGGCCGTGCAGCTCGACGGCAAGTTCCACGTGGTCGAGATCAAGGCGTTCCCGGTGATCGACGGGCAGGCCGATCCGGCGCAGGTCGCCGCGGCCGCGCGGCAGTCGGCGGTGTACGTGATCGCGCTGCGCGAGCTGATGAGCGCGATCGGACAGTCACCGGAGCTGGTGTCGCACAATGTGATCCTGGTGTGCGCCAAGGACTTCAGCAACCGGCCGACGGCCGAGCTGGTCGACCTGCGCAAGCAGCTGGCCGTGGTGGGCCGCCAGCTCGCCCGGCTCACCGCGATTCCCGAGCTGCTCGAGCTGTTGCCGCCGGAGGCCACCTTCGCGCCCGGCGACGGCCTGGAGAAGACCGTCGCGGCGATTCCCGCGCGCTACGCGCCCGAGTGCATGTCCAGCTGCGAACTGGCCTTCGCCTGCCGCGACGAGGCGCGCGCCTGCGGTTCGCTGGACGCGCTCGGGCGCGGGGTGTGCGACGAGGTGGGCGGCATCGACAATCTGCACACCGTGCTCGGCCTGGCCGACGGCACCCTGGAACCGGGGCCCGAACACGCCGACATCACCGCCCTGCTGCGCACCGCGCACCGGTTGCGGCTGGAGATCGCCGGATGAGCGTGCTGTCGGCGCTGGCCAAGGCCGAGGCCGTGCGCTCGGGCCGCGCGCAACCGACCGCCGCGGTGCGCCACGTGCACCTGGCCGAGCGGCCGCTGGTCGCCGTTCCGCTGCGGCTGGCCGGGGAGGCCGCCGCGCCGCTGGCGATCATGATCGGCACCGCGCCCGGCGACCAGAACGTGCTCATCGTGCCGCAGCCCCGCGACCGGGTGCTGCGCCTGCGCTTCATCGAGCAGCTCGCCGACATGGTGCTGCCATACCTGGCCTCGTTCCTGAGCGATGTCGAGGAACTGACCAGCAAGGCGGGGGAGACCTACACCCGCGCCCTGGACGCCCCGCAGCTGTGGACACCCAATCCCGGCGGCCAGAACTTCCTGAAACTGCTGGGCCGGTCGGTGCGTTTCCACCGCACCGACGGCGACAACCCGGTCCCGCCCGCCGTGCCGCTGCTGGGCCGCTGGCTCACCTGGTTCGGTGACCGCGCCGAGCACCCCGGCTCGGCGGTACTGCCCGCGCTGACCTCGGTGCTCGCCGCGCACTGGGCCTCGGGCCAATCCGCGCTCGAGGACGGCAATCTCGCCGCGCTGCTGGGCTGGATCGACCCGCCGCGCGGGCTCACCGGCGCCGAAGCCGCCGCCCTGGCCGAGGACCCCCTGCGCTCGCCGCCCGCCGGTCCGGCCACCGATCCCGGCTTCGACAACGAGGAACTGGCCCCGCTGATCGCCGCCTACAACGCCGCGGCCGAAGACACGGCCCGCTCGGTGGCGGCCGAACGGCTGGAACGGTCGCTGCGCGGTCAGCTCGAACCCACCTGGCGGCTCATGTGGCGCGGGATCGAACTGTTGCGCGCCCTGCCCGAGGGCGCCAGCGTGGACACGCGCTGGACCGACGACCGCGGCGCCTTCTCCTATTTCGCCGCCGAACTGGCCGAGGGCACACCGCAGTCGCGGCGCGACCCGGCGGTGCGGGCGGTACGCAAACTGCTGCAACGCGAACGCGCGCTGGAGGCTCTGCAAGCCCAGTGCGCCTTCGACGACCCGCTGCTCATGCTCGAACACCGCGTCTCCGGCGCCGCCTTCCGCGGCACCGTGGTGCACAGCGAACCCGAACGGCTCGACCGCTCCGGTGCCCGCCCGAAACTGCGCCCGCACATCCACATCCGCACATCCGATCCGTTCGCGGCGGTGCTCGGCGAGGAGCTGACCTGTGTGGAACGGCCGAAGCAGTCGGGGGTGGTCGTCGAGATCGACGGTGACACCCTGGTTCTCGAACTCTCCGGCGGCATGGGCCGCAAGCTCGTCCCCGAGCCGGGCAGTGTGCCCGACACCGAGGACGAACTCGGCTTCGCGCGTTTCACGCCGACGCCGTTCACCGGCCAGCTGAATCTGCCCGCGCGCGAGGACACCCCGTGGACCCACGGCGGCCCGCCGCCGGAATACGCGCCCGACGCCACCGACGACGGGGAGGACCCGCTGTGACCAGCCCGGACCAGGCCGTGGCCGACATCCTCACCGATCTGCGCGACCCGAGCCACCGCGCGCTGGTGGTCGACTCCCCGCCCGGGGCGGGCAAGTCCACGCTGGTGGTGCGCGCGGCCCGGCAGCTCGCCGAGGACGACGAGCAGCGGATGATCGTGGCGCAGACCAACGAACAGGTCGACGACCTCATCGACCGGCTCGCCGCCGCCGACCCGGCCCTGCGCATCGGCCGGTTGTCGAGCGCGGCCTACGTCGTGAGCGATCGGGTGGACCAGCACGGCAATGTCCGCGTCGCCACCAAACCCGGCGATCTGGCCGACCGTGTCATCGTGATCGGCACCGCGGCCAAGTGGGCCACCGTCACCGAGGGCAGCTGGTCGCACGCCATCATCGACGAGGCGTATCAGATGCGGTCGGACATGCTGCTGCGCATCGCGAATCGCTTCGATCGCGGGCTGTTCGTGGGCGATCCCGGCCAGCTCGACCCGTTCGCCACCGTCGAGACCGCGCGCTGGGCGGGCCTGACCTGGGACCCGACCATGAGCGCGGTGAGCGTGATGCTGGCCAACAACGACAACATCCCCACCCACCGGCTGCCGGTCTCCTGGCGCCTGCCCGCCACCGCCGCGCCGGTGGTGTCGAAGGCGTTCTACCCCTTCACCGAATTCGAGTCCGGCACCGGATTGGGCGATCGCCGCATGGAGTTCGGCACGCGCGGGCTCGGCGGCCCGATCGACGCGGTGCTCGAGGAGGCGGCGGCCACCGGCTGGGGCTGGTACGAACTCCCGGCCCGGCACACGCTGCGCACCGACCGCGAGGCGGTGCAGGCCATCGCCGATATCGCCGCCCGGCTGATCGAACGCGGCGCCACCGCGCATTCCGAGGCGGGCAGCAGGCCGGTCACCGTCGAGCGGGTGGCGGTGGGCACCGCGCATCGCGACCAGGCCGACGCCGTGCGCGCGGCCCTGCGTGGGACCGCGGCCGAGCCGGTCACCGTCGACACCGCCAACCGGCTGCAAGGCCGCGAGTACGACGTCACCCTCGTGCTGCACCCACTGTCCGGACGGCGCGACGCGAGCGCCTTCCATCTGGAGGCCGGGCGGTTGTGCGTGCTGGCCTCCCGGCACCGGCACGCGTGCATCGTGGTGGGGCGCGCGGGAATTCCCGAACTGCTCGACGCGCACCCCTCGGCCGAGCCGGTGCACCTGGGGGTGCCGGTGAAGTTCCCGGACGGGTGGGAGGCCAATCAGGCCGTGCTGAGTCATCTGGCGCAGCACCGGGTGCGCGCGGCCGTGCACTGAGCGGCGGTCAGTAGCGCGGCTGGTCGAGCCAGCGCTCGGTGCCCTTGGAGCGGGCGGCCAGGATGGTGCAGGCGGGCAGGATCGCGACGCAGAGCCCGGCGATGATCCAGCTGGAGTCCCCGTCGACCAGGCTCATGCCCGCCATGACGAACGCGAACAACAGGACGAGGGTCGCACCGAGCAGTGCGAAGGTCCGGCCCGCTCCGCGGCGCATGAACAGCGCGACCGCACCCACGAAGGACATGATCGCGGGTGGCACCAGCAGGACCACCGCGCCGATCGTGAACCACAGATCCTCGGTGTAGGTCATCGCGTTGTGGCCGCGGTAGCCGGTGTCGCTCGGTTGCATGGTCATCAGATGCCCCACCATCGCGAGGCCGACGTAGCCGCTGGCCACGGCGATCACGAGGGAGAGTACGGCGGCCGTCTTGGCATCGCCGCCGGGCACTTTCGGGACCGGTGCGTAGCCGGGTCGGGCGGGGTACCCGGGTGGTGCGGCGTACCCAGCGACCGGCCGCGGCGCATGACCACCGCCAGGAGCGTGCTGTGCGTAGCCCGGCGCCGGCACCTGGCCGCCGGGCGGCGTGTGGCCGGGCTGCTGGGCGTAGCCCGGCGGCATCATGTGTCCGCCGGACGGGGTGAGGCCCGGTTGCTGGGCGTAGCCGTGCGGCATCGCATGTCCGTCGGCGGAGGTGTGTCCGGCCGGTGCCGCGTAGCCCGCGGCCGGTGTGTGGCCCGGTGTCGATGCGGGGAACGTGTTGTGCAGCAGCGCTTCCCGTGCTGCGGTGACGAACTCGCGGCAGTCGGCGAAGCGGTCTTCACGGCGTTTGGCCATCGCCCGCGCGAGCACCACGTCCAGTGCCGCGGGCAGGCCGGGGCGCACTCCGCTCAGCGGCGGCACCGGCTGGGAGAGGTGACCGGCGATCACCTGGGCCGGATTGGTGGCCGGGAACGGGGGCTGCCCGGCCAGCAGCATGTACAGGGTGCAGGCCAGCGAGTACTGGTCACCGCGCGCGTCGACCACCTCGCCGGAGAGCTGTTCGGGGGAGGCGTAGGCCAGGGTGGCGGTGAAGGTGCCGGTGGCGGTGAGCTTGGTGTCGGCCTCGACCAGGCGGGCGATCCCGAAATCGGTGAGCAGGGCCCGTGATTCGGCGCCCTCGGCGGCGGTGATGAGAATGTTGGCCGGTTTCACGTCGCGGTGCAGGACCCCGTGCCGGTGCGCGTAGTCCAGCGCCTCGGCGGTCTCGGACACGTAGCGCAGCACCTGCTCGGGCGGGGTTCGCGGGTCGAGCCGGGTCGCGTCGGCGCCCTCGACGAAGCGCATGGAGATCCACAGGTGCCCGTCGTGGGTGCCGCGGTCGTAGACGCCGACGATGCCCGGATGGTCCAGGCCCGCGACGATATCGGCCTCCTGCTCGAAGCGGCGGCGCAGTTCCGCGTCGTCGGAGACCGCCCGGTTCAGCAGTTTCAGCGCGACGGTGCGCGGCAGTCGCGGATGCCGGGCCCGGTAGACCGTGCCCATCCCGCCCTGCCCGAGCGTGCCCTCGATGCGATAGCCGGCGAAGGTGTCCTCCACTGCGGTCACCGGGCTCCCCTCCCTGTTTCCGTGCACGTGACTCCGGCAGCCTAGCCGGTCACCCCGTCAGCGCAGCCGTGCCGCCAGCCGGTGGGCGTTCATGTAGCCGATCGCCTCGATGGTGACCATCGGGTTCACACCCGGTGCGGTGGGGAAGCTGGAGCCGTCGGCCACCACGATGTTGGGCACCTCCCAGGTGGCGCCGTCGGGGTCGGTGGCCGACAGGGCCGCGCTGCCGCCCATCCGCGCCGACCCCATGATGTGCAGGGCGCCCATCGCGCAGCGGCCCGGCCCGTATCCGGCCCGTTCGCACGCGGCGCCGAACTCCGCGAGCGAACCGCGCGCCCCGGGTTCGAACGAGACGCCCGCCTGGTGGCCCGAGGAGATCCGGCGCGCGCCCGCGGCTTCCAGGATCGAGGCCGCGCCGACGATGCCGGTGTGCAGGTGGGCGGCGTCGTAGCGCGAGAGGCGGTATCTCACCACCGGTTCGCCGTCGCGGCCGACGGTGACGCTGCCGGAATCGCGATCACGGGTGATCACCCCGATGGAATCGGTGCGGGCGAAGTCCAGCAGGGCCGCGCGATGCCGCTCGGCGCCGCGCCAGTTCATGAAGCCGGTGGCCAGGCCGGGATGCATCGGACCGGTCTCGTAGATGACGCCGTATCCGTGGCCGTCGAGGTCGGCGTGCTGCCTGCTGATCCGCCCCTGCAGCGCCCCCTCCCACGGCCGGATCTCCTCCTCGAACACACCGAACACCGCCGCCGCCGGATGCAGTCGAAGATGCCGTCCGATGTTCTCGTTGCGCAGCCCGGAGCGGCGCAGCAGCGCCGGGGTCTGGATCGCGCCCGCGGCGACGACCACCGCGCGGGCCCGCACGGTGAGCTCGACACCCGCGCCGGTGCGCGCGGTCACCGCGTCGGCCTTGCCCGCGGTGACGCTGATCGCGCGGACCTCGGCGTCGACCACCAGCCGGGCGCCGTGTGCCGCCGCGTCGGCCAGCCAGGTCTTGACCGTCGACTGCTTGGCACCCACCCGGCAGCCGTAACCACAACGGCCGCACTCGATCCCGGCATCGCAGGCGTCGCCGACATTGCGCGGCAGGGTGCCGACATCCCAGCCCAGCGCCCGGGCGCCGCGTTCGAGCACCCCGTCGCGCGCCGAGAGCGGCGACTTGCGCTCGGTGACACCGAGACGCCGCCGCACCGCGGTGAGCGCGTCACCGAACTCGTCGGTGGCGAACTGCGGGACGCCCGCGTCGGCCCATTCCGCGCGCACCCGCTCCGGCGTCGGCAGCGAGGTGGTCCAGTTGACGACGGTGCCCCCGCCCAGGCAGCTGCCAGCCACCAGCGTGAGCTGCCCCTCCGCCGTCGAGGGTGGGCCGGGCGCGTAGAGACTGGTCAGGGCGGCGAGCTCGCCGTCACCGAAGTCGCGGTCGTCGTAGTAGCCGCCGCGTTCCAGGACCACCACGTCCAGACCCGCCTCGGCCAGCACCGCCGCCGCGGCACCACCTCCGGCGCCGGACCCGACCACGACGACATCGCAGTCCAGGGTGGTCGGCGCGGTGAACCGCCGCGGGCTGAGCGCGGGAGCGGCGGCGTTCGGCAGCCGGCCCGGCGGCGGCGGATAGCCGATCTGCTTCCAGAGCGGATTCTCGCCGGTCGGACCCGGGGTGATGTTGTAGGCCAGCAGCGCGGCCTGCTCGAGCGCCCGGAAGATCGCGCGCGCCGGGGCCAGCCGGGAATCGCCGAGGCGCAGCAGGGCGGCCTCGCGCCGCTCCTGCGACAGCGAGGAGAACCGGCGCGGCCCGCTGCCGGTGAGCAGGCCGGTGAGCGGGGAGTCCCACAGGCTCAGCAGCAGGGCGAGCTGCTTGCGGTCGGCTTCGCGGGGGTTGCGGCGCAGGATCTCGACGATGGTGTCGACGACGCCGAGCTCGGTCGCGGCGGGGAGCCCGAGGCCGTCACCGGGGAGGAACGTGTCGCAGATCGTGCCCAGTGCGGCCCGTTGTCCGGCTGTCAGCTCCATGCGGAAACCACCCTTCCACTTCTGGGTGATTTGTATCACGGCGGTTCGGGTCCCGCTGGGAGTCAACGGTTTCGGGGCCGGAGCACGCCCGGCCCCGAAACCGCGCGCTCAATCCACGGTCGCTGGGATGAAATCCTCGGTGCCCGCGGTGAACTGCAGGGTCTTGCGGGTCGACACGGTGAGGTCGATCTCGGCCGAGGAGATCGACCGGACCGCCACCTCGCTGGCATAGGCGGTGACCTGGTAGCGGCCGGGTTGCAGGGCACGGAAGCTGACCTGCCCGTCGGACCCGGTGGTCAGCCGCCGGTGGATGGTGTCGCCGCAGGAGTCGAAGCCGGTGAGCACCACCTTGCCGCCGGGGACCGGACGCCGCGAGTCCGAGGTGATCAGCACCGCGTCGATCTGGCCGACGGCGGTCGGGCTGGGTGCGCGGGCCTGGAGGTCGTCCTGGCGGGGCTGGCCGGGTAGCGCGCAGGCCGATTTCTGCGCGGCCGAGTCGTCGTGGCCGGGATGCGCGTGCGCGACCCCCGTCCCGATCGATACTGCCGCCAGTAGGCCGATCGCCGAACTCCGGATGATGCCGAACCGTGGCATGGCGCCGTTTTCCTCCTTTTCCTCGGTGACACCGGGTACGCGTGGACACGCGCGAGGTAACGCTCGGGCGGCAACCTTACTGCCGGGAATTTTCCGGGGGTCATCGGGAGTTCTCCAGGAGACGGTTGTGGCCGAAGTCCGCCGACCGCGCCGCTCTCACCGAGGAGGAGACGTGACCGAAACCCGTATGGCGATTCTGGCCGGTGGTTGTTTCTGGGGAATGCAGGAGCTGATCCGCAGGCAACCGGGCGTGCTCACGACCCGGGTCGGCTATACCGGTGGACGCAATGATCACCCCACCTACCGCAACCATCCCGGGCACGCGGAAGCGGTCGAGATCGTCTACGACCCGGCCGTCACCGATTACCGGGCGCTGCTCGAGTTCCTCTTCCAGATCCACGACCCCACCACCCGGGACCGGCAGGGCAACGACATCGGTTCGAGTTATCGATCGGCCATCTTCTATCTCGACGAGGACCAGCGCCGGATCGCCCTGGACACCATCGCCGATGTCGACGCGTCGGGGCTGTGGCCGGGCAAGGTCGTCACCGAGGTGACCCCGGCCAGCACCTTCTGGGACGCCGAGCCCGAACACCAGGACTACCTGCGGCGCTACCCCGACGGATACACCTGCCACTTCCCGCGCCCGGGCTGGAAACTGCCCAAGCGGGAAAACGCCGGGAACTGACTCGCCGCGCCCACTCATATCCATATGCCATGATCGGCGGTGTCTGCTCATAAATAGGCGGCCGCGGCCGTCCAGTCGATGAGGGGTGCGATTCGAATGACGTATGGCCAGCAGCAACCCGGCTATCCACCGGCCGGGCCGAAACTCGGCGTCGGCGACGCGATCGGATACGGGTGGAACAAATTCAAGGACAACGCGGTGGTGTGGGTGGCCATCGTGCTGGTCGCCGTCTTGATCCAGGTGGCGCTGAATTTCGTGTTCGGCGTCGGCAACACCGATACCGACAGTGACGGCGCCGTCGTCATCGGGTTCGGGATCTGGCAGCTGATCGGCACCGTCGTGACCACGATCGTCGGCTACCTGATCTCGGCGGCGCTGGTGCGCGGAGCCCTGCACGAAACCGACGGGCGTAAACCGGCATTCGGTGATTTCTTCCAGTTCAGCAAAGTCGGTGTGATCATTCTGGCCGGTCTGCTGGTCGGTCTGGCGACCGGTATCGGTCTGCTGCTGTGCATTCTGCCGGGTATCGTCGTCGCGTTCTTCACCTGGTGGACCATGCAATTCGTGATCGACCGGGATCAGGACGCGGTCACCGCGATCAAATCCAGTTTCTCGGCGATCTCGGGCAACGCGGGCCCGCTGCTGTTGCTGGCGCTGGCCCTGTTCGGCATCAATGTGCTGGGCGCGATCCCGTGTGGTCTGGGCCTGCTGGTGACGATCCCGCTGACGATCATCGCCTCGACCTACGCCTACCGCGTGGTCACCGGTGGGCCGGTGGCGGGCGCGGCGGCCACGCCGGAGCCGGGGTATCCGCAGCAGTACGGCGGTCCCGAGGGCGGATTCGGTGGTCAGCCGGGGTACCCCGGCGCCGCGGGCGGTCCCGGATACGGTGCGCCGGGTTACGGCGGCCCGGCCGAGGGCGGCCAGGGATATGGCGGCCCCGGGTACGGTGCTCCGGGCGGTGGCCAAGGCTACGGCGGGCCCGGCGGTGGCGGCCAGGGTTACGGCGGGCCGGAGTCGGGTCCGGATCTGGGCAAGCCGGGTGACCCGGGGCAGGGTGGTCCCGAGAACCGCTGACGGACAACGGAGAAGGGGCGTGCGATTGCTCGCACGCCCCTTCTTCATGCCCTACTCGCAGCCGTATCCGTCGCCGTCGCGGTCCAGGCCGTACTCGTCGGGGCCGATGACCCGGACCGGGCCGGTGTAGACGGGGCCGTTGCCGCTGCCGCCCTCGCAGTCGACATCGCTGACGATCGGCAGGCAGGGGGTGTACGAGCTGTGGCAGTTCGAGGGCTGCGCGGTGGCCACGGCCGGGGCCGCGATCGCGAAGGCGAAGGCCGCGGCGGCGGCAGCGGCGAGGGTGACAGCGAGTTTCATGGTGCTCCGTTCAGTTGTACAGCGGGGCACAGTGTTTCACGGGTGGTCGATTTGCCGGAAATCTGCGGATCGGTACCTGTCGGTAAACTGGGTGGTTCGTTGTCACGGGGGAGGAATCATGCGGGAGAGATGGCGTCGGTGGTCGTGGCGGATGCGCGTGGCGGTGGTGCTCGGCATCGTGGTCGCGGTCGTGTTCGCGCCGGTCGTGGGCGTATTGGGCGCGCTGCTCGCGCACAATATCGGTGAGCAGTCCGAGCAGGCGCGCACCCGGGGGCGCGACGCGGTCTGGCTCGGGCACGCATGGGTGGACGGCCGCAAATCCGAGGCCGATGTCGCCGCGCTGGCGAAGTTGCTGGCGGGCACCGGCATCCGGGATCTGTATGTCCACACCGGGCCGCTGGAGCACGACGGGAGCCTGCGCGACGAGCTGGCGCCGCGGGCCCGGTGGTTCGTCGAGGCCGTGCACGCCACACTGCCCGGCATCCGGGTGCAGTCCTGGCTCGGTGATGTCGTGCAGCCCGAATTCGACGGGCTCGATGTGGAATCGGCGGCCTCGCGCGAGCGCGTCGTCGCCTCGGCCCGCCGTGTGCTGGAGTACGGCTTCGACGGTGTGCACTACGACCTCGAACCGGTGCGTTCCGGCTCACCGGGTTTCCTCGCCCTGCTCGACGCGACCCGCGCGGTGACCGCCGCCGCCCGGGTACCGCTGTCGGTCTCGGCGCCGGTGATCGACCCGCTGCCGGGCCTGCATTCGGTCGGCTTGGCCGTGGCCGACCACGGAAAATGGTGGAGCCAGGCCTATTTCGCCGATGTCGCCCGTCGTGTCGACCAGGTGGCGGTGATGTCCTACGACACGGCCATGCCCACCCGAGCGCTCTACAGCGGGTATGTCGCCCAGCAGACCGCGCTGGCCGCCGAGGTGACACCCGCCGAGGTCGATCTGCTGATGGGTGCGCCTGCGTTCTGGGCCGACGACCCCGGTCATCACGGTTCGGCCGAGACGGTGGCCGCGGCGGTGCGGGGTATCCGGCTGGGTCTGACCCGCGCGGAGGTCGGCCGCGGTGCGTTCGGTGTCGCGCTGTACGTGGATTTCGCCGCCACGGAACAGGATTGGGCGGACTATCGGCACGACTGGTGCAGGTTGGCGAGCTGACGGGTCCGCTGGGTTCAGGCGGCGGTGCGGGTGAGCCAGGGGTGGGCCGGGTGCGCGGTGGTGAGCCAGGATGTCAGGCGGGCGCGGTGGGGGTCGGGGAGCAGGGGGAGGATGCGGTCGAAGTCGGCGTCGTCCTTGGGGCGCGCGGCTTTCGCCTTGAAGAGCAGGACGGCCTCGGGGATCACGTACGGGATGCCGGTCGGGGTGGTGTGCACGAGGTCGGTGTAGGGCAGGGTGATGGCGGGATGGCGGCGGCAGATCCACGTGCCGCCGTCGTGGGGTTCGCGGAAGACATCGAGGTGGTAGGTGCCGGTGTAGGGGTCGCGCAACCAGGTCTGGTGCAGGTCCGGGTGGTCGGCGGCCCTGGCGTAGGGCCAGACGCGGCCGTCGCCGACGACATCCCACTCGTACTCGGGAAAGGCCGCGGCGACCTGCGGGAACTCCGCGCGGGGAACCGTGATCTCGATATCGGCGTGCGCCCGCGAGATCGACCCGGCGAACAGATCCAGCGCCCAGCCACCCGCCACCGCCCACGGCGCGGTACAGCCGCTCAGCCGCGCCGCCACCACGCTGGGCGTCCACGCGTCCCACCGCTGGTCGGCCTCGGCCGCGCTGATCGAACGTCCACCATCGGGAGCCCTCATCCGTCCATGATGTGCCCGGAGCCCGGGCCGGTCGGTGTGGTTGTGATCAATGGTGACGCAGGTGAGACGGGTTCGTGAGGTGTACCGGGCGGCTCAGGGGTTGGGGGCCGTCGGCGCCGGGAGCGCGTCGCCGGTGGGCAGTCCGAGGGCGGTGGTGGTGTCCAGGCCGTGCAGCTGGGCGCTCGTGAGATCGGTGCCGGTGAGGACCGTGCCCGTGAGGTCGGCGCCGGTGAGATCGGCACCGGACAACCGCGCGGTGTCGAGCCGGGTGCGGCGCAGGATGGCCCCGCGCAGATCGGCCTCGCGCAGATCGGCCCCAGTCAGGGTGGCCTCGGACAGGTCGGCCTCGCGCAGGTCGGCACCGCGCAGGTCGGCGGCGGACAGATCCGTCCGCGCCAGACGGGCACCGCGCAGCCGCACACCGCGCAGGTCCGCGCCGGGCAGCCGGGCACCGGTGAGATCGAGTTCGATCGGGGCACCCCGGCCGAGGAGCTGACTGCGCAGCACCGTCACCGCGTCGACGAGATCACCGGGGCCACTCGCGAATTCGCCACCGGCCGTGCGACGCTGGAGCAGCCGCGCCAGCAGCCGCAGCCCACGTTCCCGCTCCCGCGGCGCGTCCTCCATGAGCCGCTGCAAGGCGAAGACCCCGCCCGAACGGGTCACCGGATCCTCGGCGGCCAGATGCCCCACCACCGCACTGAACCGGTCGACATCCTGTTTCGCCCGATCCAGCAGGAACTTGCGTGCCGTATAGCCCAACCCGGCCAGCGCCACGAGCGTCCCGAGCAGCGTGGCGAACTGATTGCGCTGCGCCGCCGCCGCGTCCAGCCGCTCCTTGGCCGCCAGCTCGTGCAACCCCTCCGGCGCGAGCACCAGCGGCAGCCGGTAGACCGCCAGGATCAGCAGAACCACCGCCGCGGCGATACCGAGGGCGGTGAGGATCGGGCGTACTCTCATCGAACTGTCCAGACTCCTCGACACGGTGCCGGGTCGTTGTCCGCACTGTACTATGCGGAGTCGTCGATGGGGGTTGGGTGATGCAATCGGATTCCGCACTACCGGAACGGGTTCGGCCGTTCGTCAACCATGTCGTGCTGATGGACGAGCTCACGGAATACATCTTGACGAGCGGTCCCGGAAACCGTGTGGTCGTGTTGACGGGGGAGCCCGGTATCGGGAAGACCGCGGTGGGTATCGAACTCGCGCACGCGTTGCGGGCCTACTACCCCGACGGCGTGCTGTTCCTCGAACTCGGCGGCATCGATCAGGCCGATCATCCCGAGGACGTGATCGGGCTGGCCCTGCGGAGATTGCGTCATCCCGCTGCGGACATTCCGGCCGGACACGGCGATCGGCGTGCCCTGTACTGCACCCTGACCGAACGCGGAGCGAGGGTGATCTTCCTCGACGGTGCCGCCACGGAAGCTCAGGTCAGGGCCTTGTTGCCGGCGGCCGGGTCGTCGTTGGTCATCGTCACCGAAGCCCGGCCCGCGATGCCTCTCGATGCCCCCGGAACGCGGGCGTTCGTGGTCGATCAGCTGGACGATGCCGCGTCGCGGCAGCTGCTCGAAGAGCTGATCGGCAGCGGCAGGCGGCAGGCGGAGACGGCCGGGTTCGATGCGCTCATCGGGCAGTGCGGGAATGTGCCGCATGCCATCCGGATCGTCGCGAACATGGTCTCCCGGAGTGCGAACGGTCGAGCCCCGCTGCCGGTGGCCGAAACCCTGGAACGGCTCCGCGACCCGGTGCGGCGGCGGACCACGCTGCCGCTCGAGCGCGTGTACGGTGCCGCGTACGGCCTGCTGTCCGCGCAGTCCCAGCGATGCTATCGGGCCCTCGGTCTCCGTGCGCACGGCGGTCGGGTCAGCGCGGACGCCATGGCGGCGGTACTCGGTCTGTCGCCGGGTGTGGCGGCTGAACTGCTGATCGATCTGGCCGACATGTGGCTCATCTCGCGGGTGGACGCGCGCGGCTATCGGGTACGGGAACTGGTACGAAGGCACGCCGAGGAGGTGGACGACCGCACCATGTCCGAGCGCGACGCCGACGAACGGCGGCTGGTCGAATTCTACGGTGCGCGTATCGCGGCCGCTGATGCACTGATTGCGCCCGGACGTCCGTGGCGCCGGCTGCTGCTCGGCGAATTGGCGCCGGATACGACTCTGTTCGCGGGCGCCGAGGAGGCCCGCGCGTGGTTGTGGGAGGAACGCACCGCGATCCTCGCCGCCGCGGAATGGCTCGACAGCGTAGGCGACGCCCACCACCCGCAGCGGTGGGCGGTGATGCTGTGGGCGTTCCACGAGCAGGAGAAGATTCTCGGCGATCTGGAGCTCCTGCACGAGTGGGGCCTGGCGGCCGCCACACGAGCAGCGCAGCCCGACATTCTCGCCCTGCTGCATCTGCAGTACGGCTTCGGGAAGATGTGGGCAGGCGAACTCGATTCGGCGGCAGCGGAATTCGAAGCGGCGATCGCGGCAGCGGTACGGGCCGACGTGAAAGCCAGTGCGATCGAAGGACTCGGGCTGGTTCGGCTCGACCAGGGCAGAACCTATGAGGCGCTGGAACTCCTGCGGGAGAACGTGCGGGTCGCCCGGGAACTCGGTGACGACCGCCGGATTCTGATCGCCGACTTCCATCTCGCCAAGGTCGAGTCGTCCCAGACAGCCCTGGCGCTGCTCGATACCGTGGAGGCCGGGTTTCGCGCGCTGCCGTCGGACGAGGCGGACAATCTCGCCAAGATCAAGTACTGGCGCGGCCGCAAGCTCACACTCCTCGGTGATCATCAGCGGGCCGCGGCCGAGCTGGCGCGGGCGTATGCGGCGATGCGAGCGCGGCAGCGATCATTCGATCTCGGGAAGATCGCCGAAGCCTCGGGCGAGGTCGCCCATGCGCTCGGCGACTCCGCCGGTGCGCGTGACTTCCTGCTGGCGGCGGTCGGCCATTTCGAGCAGGCCGGACTCACGGCCGACGCGGCGAACGCCCAGGCGAAGATCGAGCGGTGGGGACTGTGATCACTCCTGCGCCGACACGCGGTGCGCGAGTCCGCCACAGTCGATAGCCCATTCGCCGGCGAGGTCGAGCAGGGCGGTGCCACGGACGAGATGGTGCTGGGCGGCGGAGGCGAACAGGCGGCACGCCTCATCGGACCCGTGGACGGTCAGCACGGCAGTCTCCGTGCCGAGCAGCCATTCGCCGGGTCGATGCGGTGCGGTGGCGAGACGGCAGCCGGGCAGGGCCCGCAGCGTATCGGTGATCCAGGCGCCGGTGTCCGCGCCCGGCGGGCCGATCATGATGTCGGCCAATCGCAACCAGCGGTGCACCGGTTCGCGCACCCCGACCGCCAAGTGTGCGCCACGCGGCAGACCGCGGCCCGAACGGAGCCGCTCGGCCGGATAGCGCGTCACGGTCGCGGTGCCGATCCGCGGCGAATTCACCAGTACCAGATGGGAATCGACCCTGGGGATCGGCGTGCGAGGCAGTGGTGCGGTGGGAATCTCGGGCGAACCGGTCGGCTCGGGGAGATCCATCGCCGTGTACATCGCGGTCCGCAGGATCGCCGCGCCGGCCATCGGGTACGACGTGGTCAGGTCGGTGACGCCGGCGTAGCGCGCGGCGTAATTGCCGGAGATAGCGTCGGCGACCTGGGCCGCGATATCGCCGTCCGGATCGAGACGTGGTGCGGCGGAGAGGAATGCGCTGATCGGTGACGCCGGGTCGACGGTGTGCTCGGCCGCCACCGCCAGCAGCGGCGCGATACCGAGTGCGGAAGCATAGAACGCGACAGAACCGTGGTCGCCGACGACGAGATCCGCGGCGACTATCGCCGATTTCCAGCCGTCGATATCGTCGATGATATGGGCGCCCGCCCTGGTGGCTGCCGCGAGATATTCACGGAATTGCCATTCGGAATGCTCGGCGAGAATATTCGGATGAGGCGCGACAGCAATGCTGAATTCATCCGAAGGGAGGGCCTCGGCGAGGCGGAGCGGCAAATCCGGATGCTGTCCCAGGAGGCCGGGTTCTCCCCACGTCGACGAGACGACGATCAGTTTCCGGGTGGCAGGAAGGCCGTACGCGCGGCGGTAGCTCGCACGCAGCGGGAGACCCGCGGAGAGCTGGTCGAAACAGATGTCGCCGGCGACGAGAACCCGGGAGAGCGCGGAGGGCAGTGCGGCGGCCAGGCGATCACGCTGTTCGGTGTGGGACAGGACGATCGCGGTCGGTATGACGGTGCCGTCGTGCGTCAGCCACTCGGCCGACAATCCGAACACTGCACTGTTTGTTTGTTTGTTTGTTTGTTTGTTTGTTTGTTTGTTTGTTTGTTTGTTTGTTCAAAAACTTATTGTATCCCATTCCATGGGGTACCACGAAAAGGGGAGCGTCGATTTCTTGCAGTTCACCGCCGTAGCTGGCGGACAAGGCGAGATCGAACGAGTAGCGAGTGGCTTCGTCCCAGCTTATTTCGGTGACGCCCCGGCTTTCCAGGAATTCGGACGTGCCGCGGTCAAAAGCCGAGGAGCCGGTGCGGGCGAAGACGATCCGGATACGGGGATCGGAGGCGAGGACCGGGAGCGTGTCGAACAGGCGTGTCGACGCGGTGGCGTTGTGTACCACCGCCAGCACAGCCCGCTCGTGCCGGAATGTCGCCCATCGGTCGACGCGTTCCTCGGCGAACCTGGGTCTGGCACGGGGTGACACGCTACTGCCCACCCCGCCGACGGCGGTCGGTGAGCCAGGCGAGGGGGCGGCGGTGGTGGGGGCGGGCGCGGTTCTCCCAGCGGGGGTTGTCCTCGTTGCGGCGGTAGACGGGGACGCGGCCGGCGATGGTGAAGCGCAGGGTGGAGGAGGTGCCGACGACTTCGCCGTCGGCGGCGACGGCCTGCGGGGAATGGGTGGCGACGGTGAGTTCGTGCATCTGGCGTTCGCCGTAGACGCGGCTGTGGCCGATGGCGGCCAGCATCAGGGAGATGACCGCGCGGGTCCGGGAGAAGCGCACGTCGGCGCGCAGCCAGCGCACGTCGAGCAGCCCTTCGTCCAGGCGCGAGCGGAAGGCGGGGACGGCGCCGTGCGGGTGGTAGGGGCCGTTGCCGATGAACAGGAACCACAGGTCGTGCCAGCGGTCGTCGATGCGGATCCGGATCGGTTCGGACCGGTGCAGGGTGGTGATCAGGGCCGCGGCGAAGGCAGGCCACTTGCCCCAGCGGTCCTCCCACTTCTCGCGCAGGCGCACCAGTTCGGGGTAGGCGCCGATGCTGGCGGTGTTGATCAGGTGGTGGGTGCGGGTGCCCTCGGGGGTCTCGAATTCGACGGCGGCGATGTCGACTTCGACCGCCTCGCCGGTGCCGGTGGCGTCGACCACCTCGCGCAGGTCGTAGACGCCCAGGTCGCGGGCGAAGTGGTTGAGGGTGCCCGCGGGGACGACCACCAGAGGCAGCTTGTTGCGCACGGCGACGGCCGCGGCGGCGGCGATGGTGCCGTCACCGCCCGCCGCGCCGACGGCGACGATCGACGGGTCGACGGCCTCCTGGAGCTGCTCGGCGGCGTCGCGGCCCGGCTCGGTCTGCAGGAGGGTGGCGCGCGGCAGGGCGGCGGCGATGTCGGCGGTGGGGTCGTAGGCGGAATCGCCCGAGCGGGGGTTGATCAGCAGCAGCAGGCCCGCGCCGTCGGCCAGTACCGGTGCGTCGTGGACGACGTGCGCGTCGGCCTCGTCGGATTCGCGGATCGGCCACCAGCGACGGGTGGTCAGCGCGACGCCGGTGCCGACGGCGGCCCCCACCAGCACATCGGAGGGCCAGTGCGCGCCGGTGTGGATGCGCGAGTAGGCGACGGCGGCGGCCACCGGCGCGACGGCCAGCGCGGTGCGCGGGCTCTCCAGCGCGACGGCCGTGGCGAAGGCGGCGGCATTGGCGCTGTGCCCGGACGGGAACGACGAGGACGCGGGCGCTTCGATCAGGCGCCGGCCCAGCGGCATGAGTTCGGCGGGCGGGCGCCGGCGCGGGATCAGTGTCTTGAGCACCAGATTCACCAGGAAACTCGACCCGGCCAGCGCGATCACCCCGCGCAGCGCGGCGCGCCGCGGCGGGCCGGGTTCGAGCGCGAGCACCGCGGCGGTGGCCAGCCACAGCCCGCCGGTGTTGGCCGACCTGGTCAGCCGCAGCATCCCCGTGTCGACGCGCGACGCCGGAATCCGCGACACCGCCCGGCTCGTCGCGGCGTCGATCCGGGCGACATTCTGGAACCTGCGGCCGGGCAACTCACTCACGGCACCGACCCTACCGCGTCTCCCATCGGTGGCGGCGCGGCCTGTCGCATCGTGACGACACCGAATCACGCTGGGACAGGCAGTATCTGCCCGCCGAGCACGCCCGCGCGGGGCGAAGCGGCCGGGCGGGCGTGCGTACCTCGGACCCGATCCGCGCCGTGTCGGCGATAAGCTCGGGCGATGACCGACTCCCACCTGTTGCAGGGCCCGATCCACGATGTCCACGTCGAACTCGGCGCCACCTTCGCGCCGTTCGGGGGGTGGGCGATGCCGGTCTCCTACGCGGGGACCGTGGGCGAGCACACCGCGACCAGGACCACGGTCGGGCTGTTCGACGTGAGCCACCTGGGCAAGGCGACCGTGCGCGGGGCGGGCGCGGCGGAGTTCGTGAACTCGGCGCTGACCAACGACCTGGGCCGCATCCGGCCGGGCAAGGCCCAGTACACGCTGTGCTGCACCCCCGAGGGCGGGGTGATCGACGACCTGATCGCCTACTACGTCGCCGACGACGAGATCTTCCTGGTGCCCAACGCGGCCAACACCGCCGCGGTCGTCGCGGAACTGCGGAAGGTGGCCCCGGAGGGGATCACCGTCACCGACGAGCACCGCGACTACGCGGTCTTCGCCGTGCAGGGACCCGAGTCGACCGAGGTGCTCGCCGCGCTCGGCCTGCCCACCGACATGGAGTACATGGCCTACGCCGACGCCGAATGGCAGGGCCGCCCGGTGCGGGTGTGCCGCACCGGCTACACCGGCGAGCACGGCTACGAGCTGCTGCCGACGTGGGACGACGCCGAAGCGGTGTTCCGCGCGCTGGCCGCGCAGGTCGAGGCGGCCGGTGGCCAGCCCGCCGGGCTCGGCGCCCGCGACACCCTGCGCACCGAGATGGGCTATCCGCTGCACGGCCACGAGCTCTCCGTCGACATCACCCCCAACCAGGCCCGCACCGGCTGGGCCGTCGGCTGGAAGAAGCCGGCGTTCTGGGGCAAGGCCGCGCTCGAACAGGAGAAGGCCGACGGACCGCGCCGCCTGCTGATGGGCCTCGAGGCCATCGACCGCGGCGTGCTGCGGCAGGGCCAGACCGTGCTGCGCGACGGCGCGCCGGTCGGGGAGACCACCTCGGGCACCTTCTCGCCCACGCTCAAGGTCGGCATCGCGCTGGCGCTGCTCGACACCGAGGCGAAGCTGGAACCGGGCGACGAGGTCGAGGTCGACGTGCGTGGGCGCAAGCTGCGCGCGAAGGTGGTCAAGCCGCCGTTCGTCGACACCAACACCAAGTGACCGCACCCGCCGGATATAGGATCGCATCATGACAGTCGCTGCACAGTTCACTCGTATTCCGCACCCCGCGCCCCTGGCGGCGCAGCAGCGGGAAGAGGTACTGGCGGCCCCCGGATTCGGGCGCTTCTTCACCGATCACATGGTCTCCATCGACTACGCCGACGGCGCGTGGGGCAACGCGCGCGTCGAACCGTACGGCCCGTTGTCGATGGACCCGGCCACCATGGTCTTCCACTACGGCCAGGCCATCTTCGAGGGTCTCAAGGCCTACCGGCAGGCCGACGGCAGCATCGCCACCTTCCGCATCGACGCCAACGCGGCGCGGTTCCGCCGCTCGGCGGCGCGCATGGCGATGGCCGAACTGCCCGAGGAACTGTTCATCGAATCGGTGCGTCAGCTGCTCGACGTGGACGCCGACTGGGTGCCCGCGGCCGGTGGCGAGGAATCGCTGTACCTGCGTCCGTTCATGTTCTCCACCGAGGCGGGGCTGGGTGTGAAGCCCGCCGCCGCCTACAAGTACCTGCTGCTGGCCTCGCCGGCGGGCGCGTACTTCCCGCGCGGGGTGAAGCCGGTGCGGGTGTGGCTGTCCACCGAGTACGTGCGCGCGGCACCCGGCGGCACCGGCGAGGCGAAGGTGGCGGGCAACTACGCGGCCTCGCTGCTCGCGCAGGCCCAGGCCACCGAGAAGGGCTGCGACCAGGTGGTCTGGCTCGACGCGTGTGAGCGCAGCTACGTCGAGGAGATGGGCACCAACAACCTGTTCTTCGTCTACGGCACCGGCTCCGAGGCCCGCCTGGTGACCCCGGAACTGTCCGGTTCGCTGCTGCCCGGCATCACCCGCGACTCGCTGCTGACGCTGGCCGCCGACTCCGGCTACCCGGTCGAGGAGCGCAAGGTCTCGGTGGAGGAATGGCGCAAGGGCGCCGAGTCCGGCGAGATCAGCGAGGTCTTCGCCTGCGGTACGGCCGCGGTGATCACCCCGGTCGGCTGGGTGCGCTCGACCGAGGGCGAGTTCAGCATCGGCGGCGGTGAGCCGGGCGAGGTGACGATGGCGCTGCGCGACACCCTCACCGGCATCCAGCGCGGCACTTTCGCCGACAACCACGGCTGGATGCGCACGGTGTAGGAATTCCACCCGAGTGGGTTCCCTTTCACAGGGAACCCACTCGTGGCGTTTCAGCCCGGCATCAGGGCCTGCCATTGTTGGAGGGTTTGTGGGCGCAGGACGTAGTTGCTGTCCTTGATGGAACCCAGTGCGGCGCTGGGGGCTTCGGAGTACCAGTGGCCGGGGTAGACGGTGGGGTTGCCGTCGAGGGCGGCCAGGCGGCGCAGGCTGCGGAACATCTCGTCGGAGTCGCCGCCGGGGAAGTCGGTGCGGCCGCAGCCGTCGACGAACAGGGTGTCGCCGGAGATGAGGCGGTTGTCGAACAGGAAGCACTGGCTGCCGGGGGTGTGGCCGGGGGTGTGCAGTAACTCGATGTCGAAGGCGCCGACGGTGACCTTGTCCCCGTTGTCGTGACCGGTCAGCTCGCTGGGGGCGATGCCGGTGGTCTGGGCGACCCAGTCCAGCTCCTGCTTGTTCACGTGCACCGCGACGCTGGTCTTCTCGAGCAGTTCGGCCACCCCGCCGAGGGTGAAGCCGAGCATGGTGCCGCCGACGTGGTCGGGGTGGTGGTGGGTGGCCAGCACGCCGCTGACCCGCATGCCGTCGGCCTCGGCGACCTCGACCAGGTCCGAGGCCTTGTACGCCGGATCGACCAGCAGGGTCTCACCCGTCTCCCGATCGCCGATCAGATACGCGAAATTGCGCATCTGGGTGGCGATCGGATCGCCGACGGCGTAATCCCGGCCGGACAACAGCTGGCGGAAGTAGAGGCGCTCGGAAGACATGGCGTCCACTGTATTGCCACCGGTGTGCTGGGGAGGCAACCGAGTACCGATGAGCGGACGGTCTGTGCGACGGCACAAGTGCCGGATGCCGGCCTTGTGACCACTCGGAGTTTGCCGGGACCCGGCGGCGCGTCTAGACCGTCAGCGAAAAGCCAACGGCGGCAAGCGAAACCGTGATCTCCACGACCGCGCCGAGGATGTCGCCGGACAACCCTTCGAAGCGGCGCGCGCAGTGCCGCACGATCAGCCAGGTCGCCGCGAGGGCGATCGCGGTGACGAGCGGGCCGAGCCAGAGGGTCGCGGGCACCGCCACGCAGGCCCCGGCGAGCGCGGCGACCGAGCAGCCCCCCACCACCACGGGCCGCTGGGTGCCCGCCACCAGCGCCCCGAAACCGGCCTCGGGTGCGGCGGGAATGCCGGTGCGGCAGGCCACGACCACGGCCACCCGGCCCACCGCGACGGCGAGCGCGATCGCCCACCATCGCTGCTGCCCGGCCAGCGCCGCGAACGCCACCGCCTGGATACCGATCGCGAAGATCAGCGCCGCCACCCCGAACGGCCCGGCGCCCCCGGACTTCATGATCTGCCGGGCCCGTTCCGGCGGACCGTAGCTGCCGAGTCCGTCGACGGTGTCGGCCAGGCCGTCCAGGTGCATGCCCCGGGTGAGCAGGGCCAGCAGGCCGACGGTGAGCAGGCCCGCGAGCAGGGGGTCGAGTCCGGCCCGGCCGAGCACCCACATCGCGCCCGTCGCGATCGCGCCGAGAATCAGGCCGACGACCGGGGCGAGGGTGATCGCGTGCCCCGCGCCGCGGCGATCGACGGTCGCGGGCCCGGCGATCGGCGCGACCGTGAGCCAGGAGACGGCCAACCGCACGGCGTTCACGGTGACACCGGCGGGCGCTGCCACCACGACGTCCGCCCGCGCGTGCGTCCCGGGCGGCTCGTGATCGATGCGCGAGGTGCGCTCACTTGGTCAGGTCGAGCGCGGCCGGTTCGTCCTCGGCGGTGCTCACGCCCGCGTCGGCGAAGGTCGACATCTCGGCGAGCGCGGCGACCGCGGCGCGCACGATCGGCAGGGCGGTCAGGGCGCCGGAACCCTCGCCCAGGCGCATGGACAGGTCGATGAGCGGGTCCAGGCGCAGGTGCTTCAGGGCCAGGTCGTGGGCCGGTTCGGTGGAGCGGTGCGCGGCCAGCCACCAGTCCTTGGCGCCCGCGGCGAGATCCTCGGCGACCAGGGCGGCGGCGGTCACCACCACGCCGTCGAGCAGGACGGGGGTGCGCCGGACGGCGGCCTGGGCGAGGAATCCGGCCATGGCGGCGAAATCGGCGCCCGCGGCGACGCGCAGCAGGTCGACCGGGTCCTTGGCGATCGGGCGGGCCCGGCGCATGCCGTCGCGGATGGCGGCGACCTTGCGGATCCAGCCCGCGTCGTCCACGCCGGTGCCGCGGCCGACGGCGGCCACCGGTTCGGTGCCGGTGAGGGTGGCCACGAGCACGGTGGCGGGGGTGGTGTTGCCGATGCCCATGTCCCCGGCGACGAGCAGGTCGGCGCCCGCGTCGATCTCCTCGTCGGCGATGGCGCGACCGGCGGCCAGCGCGGCGGCGACCTCGTCCTCGGTCAGCGCGTCCTCGCGGTCGATGGCACCGCTGCCGCGGCGGACCTTGTGCGCCGACACCGTGGGATCGGTGTCGCCGTCCACGGCGATGTCGACCACCCGCACGGTCGCGCCCGCCACGGCGGCCAGCGCGTTCACCGCCGCGCCACCGGCCAGGAAATTGGCCACCATCTGCGCGGTGACCTCACTCGGGTAGGCGGACACGCCGTGCTTCGCGACGCCGTGGTCACCGGCGAAGACCACCACGCGGGCCCGCTCGAACTGCCGGGGCGGGCACACGCCCTGGCAGGCGGCGACCCAGTTGCCGATCTCCTCGAGCCGTCCCAGCGATCCGGCCGGCTTGGTCAGCTGCCGCTGGCGCTGCTCGGCCGCCGCGCGCACCCGCGCGTCCGGGGCCGCGACCGGGTCGAATCCGTGAGTCACTAGCAAGCCTTTCGACAGTGGTGCCGGGTGTCGGACTCATCTTGCCCGGATCGGGTGCCGCCGCGCCGACCGGCCCGGATCATTTCAGCCGGACCGGCAGCCCGGCCACGATGAGGAACGCCTCGTCGCACACCGCCGCGAGCCGCTGATTGAGGGTGCCGATCTCGTCACGGAACAACCGGCCCGAGCGGGTCGCCGGGATGACACCCAGGCCCACCTCGGGCGAGACGATCACCAGCCGTCCCCGGTACTCGGCCACCGCGTCGACCAGCGTGTCGCAGTCGGGGGACACGGTGCCGCGCGGTGACTCCCATGCCGCCCTGGCGTCGAGCCGCGCGGTGAGCCAGGTGCCGATGTCGTCGAGCAGGACGGCCGGTCCCGGCTCGGCGAGAACCGTTGCGGGCTCGGTGTTCTCGACGGTCGACCAGTGCGCCGGTCGCCGTCGCCGATGACCCGCGACCCGCTCGGCGAAGTCGTCGTCGGCCGGATCGAGCACCGCCGTGGCCAGATACCGCACCGCGGGCTCGTCGCTCAGCAGATTCTCGGCGAAGGCCGATTTCCCGGACCGGGCGCCGCCGAGGACAAGGGTGCGGACAGACATCCGAGCACCGTAGCAACCGACGGCCGCCCGACCCGCGTCCGGCAGCGGCGAAACCGACGCCGCCGACGCGCCGATCCTGGACCGCGGGTCAGCGGAACACGGCGGCGTGGCGTCGCGCCCAGGTGGCGAAAGGGCTGGGCGCGCGACCCAGCAGGTCCTCGACATCGGGGCTGATGCGCGACTCCTCCTCGGTCGGGTCACCGAGAATGGCCAGGGTCGTCTCGACCGCGTCCGGCGGCATGAACGCGAGCATCTGTGCCCGCGCCTGATCCGGGGTCTGCTCGACGAAACGCACCGGCTCGCCGAGGAGCTCGCCCAGCGTGCGCGCCCGTTCCCTCGGGGTTTCCGGGGTGGGCCCGGTCAAGACGTAGATCCGGCCCGCGTGCCCGTCCTCGCGCAGCGCGACCGCGGCCACCGCCGCGATGTCCGCCGGATCGACGAAGGGCACGCCGGTGTCACCGAAGGGCGCGCTGACGGTCCGCTCGGCCCGGACCTGCTCGGCCCAGGCCATGGCATTCGACTGGAAACCGCTGGGCCGCAGGAAAGTCCAGGTCAACCCGCTTCGCCGCACCGCGTCCTCGATCGTTTTCCCGAATTCCCCGTGTGACGCGCTGTCGGGTCGGGTGCTCACTCCCTGGGACGACAGCAAGACGACATGGCGTACCCCCGCGGTTTCCGCCGCCGCGAGAATCGCGGGGACGTCGGCGGCGAAGGAACCGGGGGAGAAGAGCAGGAACAGCTTCTCCGCCCCGTGGAACGCCTCCGCCACGCTGTCGAGGTCCGTCAGATCCGCGGCCACGTGCCGCACGCCGTCCGGGAGTTCGTCCGGAATCCGGCGCGACACCGCCGTCACCTTCTCGCCCGCCTCGGCGAGGATCCGCACCAGCGGTTGTCCGACATTCCCGGTCGCTCCGGTCACCACGATCACGTTCGCTCCTTAGTTAGTTAACTGACTAACTCAGAAGATAGCCGCTTCCACCTCGGCTGTCCATGCGTGTCCTACCCGGCGGAGAGCGCGTCCAGGATCAGCGGGCGGGCGGTGGCGAGGGCCTGCTGCCAGTAGGGCCAGGTGTGGGTGCCGTTGAGGATGTCGACGCGGGCGGAGACACCCAGCTCGGTGACGCGGTCGCGGAAGATGCCCGCGGCGACCGCGGCCATGGACTCGAGCGCCATCGCGTTGACCGTGTTGCCGAAACCGTTGGCCAGGTCGGGGGAGCCGGGCATGCCGTTGCCGGTGGTGACGTAGATCGGCAGGCCCCGCAGCAGTTCGGCCTGCACGGTGGCGTCGTTGCGCGCCCACGCGGGATCGCCGGGCGGGCCCCACATGTCGTCGACGGCGAAATTGCCCTCGTCGATCATGGCCGCGCGCATGGCCTGGTTCCACATCGGATAGGTCGGATTGACGAATCCGGAGAACGAACCGGCGAAACGGAACTGGTCGCGGTGATGGGCCGCCAGCACGAGGGCCGCGTTACCGCCCATCGAGGCGCCCACGATCGCGTTGTTCGTGCGCGAAACTCCGTACCCCGCGAGGAAATCGGGGAGTTCGCGGGTGAGGAACGTTTCCCATTTGTAGGTGACGGCCTGGTTGTTGGTGCCGCTCGGGCGGTACCAGTCGGTGTAGAAACTGGAATGGCCGCCGACGGGGAACACCAATGTCACGTCGTCACCGGCGAATCGGCGCAGCGCGTCGGTGTCGGTGGTCCACTGGTTGTGATCGGCGGGCGCGCGCAGGCCGTCGAGCAGGTAGAGCGCCGAACTGCCGCCCCTGGCCGCCCACTGCACCTGCACCGTGATCGGGCCCATCGAGGACGGGACGGTCAGCTGCTCCAGACCGCCCGCGGGCGTGCGCGATCCGGGCGGGGCGGCCACCGCGGCGGCCACGCCGAGCACCGAGGTGACGATCGCGGCCGCGGCCACGCTCAGGACTTTGATCGACCAACGAGAATTACCCGGCCCAGCGCAGAACACCCGATCAGCTGATCAGTGCCCGATGATCCCGTCAAGCGAAATCGCTCGTGATACAACCGTGATAGGTGCCCGATTGTGTTGACTCACAGGGCTTTCGCGACAACATGACGATCGCGTGACACTCACCGCCGCGCACCGAAACGGCGCCGGTATTCGGTGGGCGCGATGCCGACCTGCCGCTGGAAATGGTGGCGCAGCAGCGCGCCGGAGCCGAAGCCGCAGCGCTCGGCCACCCGGTCCAGTGGCAGATCGGTGGCCTCGAGCAGTCCCTTGGCGAACAGCACGCGCTGCGTGGTGAGCCACTTGACGGGGGTGGTGCCGGTCTCGGCGGCGAAGCGACGGGCGAAGGTGCGGGTGGACATGCCCGCGCGGGCGGCCAGATCGTCGACGGTGTGCAGTTCGGCCAGGTTCTCGGTGAGCCAGCTCAGCGTGCCCGCCAGGCCCGCGGTGGTGCAGGTGGGCACCGGCTGCTCGATGAACTGGCGCTGGCCGCCGTCGCGCTGGGGCGGGACCACCATGCGGCGGGCGATGCCGTTGGCGGCCGCCGAGCCGATCTCGCGGCGGACCAGGTGCAGGCAGGCGTCGATGCCGGCGGCGGTGCCCGCGCTGGTGATCAGGTTCCCCTCGTCGACGAACAGCACGTCGGGGTCCACCGTCGCCTCCGGGAACTGGGCGGCCAGCCGGTCGACATAGCGCCAGTGGGTGGTGCACTTGCGGCCGTCGAGCAGGCCCGCCGCACCGGCCAGGAAGGCACCCGAACACACGGTGAGCACGGTGGCGCCCGCGGCCGAGGCGTCGCGGACGGCCCCGACGACGCGCGGGTCGTAGGCGTGCTCGACATCGATCGGGAAGGCGGGGACGGCGACCAGGTCGGCGTGGGCGAGTTCGTCCAGGCCGTAGTCCGGGGTCACCGTGACGCCGGGGGTGGTGGAACGCAGGGGCTTGCCGGGCTCGACGCCGCACACGCGGAAATCGAAGCCGGGCAGGCCGTCACCGGCGCGGTCGAGCCCGAAAACCTCACAGACCACGCCGAATTCGAACATGGCGAGCCGGTCGTTGAGGACCACGGCGACCTTCGACAGCATGTGTCCATGCTATCTGGCCGAATCTTTGCGCACAATGACAGGACAGCCACTTTCGGCGGAAAACCGACGAGCGCAAACTTTCTGCCATGGTTACTTTTCTGATCGTCCTCGCCGTCATCATCGGATTCGCCGTGCTGATCGGGCGCGGCACCGCCGGATCGACCGGCATCGTCGACCGCGACACCCAGCGGATCACCGCCGAACTCACCGCCATCGCCGGCTACGCGAGCAATATCCCGCGCGGGCACAGCTGAGACGACGAATGCCGCCCCACCGGTGCGGTGGAACGGCATTCGAGCAGTTCGGAGAGGGTCAGACGGCGTCGCCGGGGCCCACCTGCGGCTTGGGGGCGCGCATCTTGCGGATCTGCGAGGCGCGCACGAAGGCGTACCAGCCCAGCTTGAAACCGGTGTCGGTGGTGTCGGGGAACCGCTCGATCACCCGGTTGTTCACGATCTTGCCGAGCACGAAACCCTCGATGATCATGAACACCATCATCACCAGCATCGCCAGGGTGACGATGGTCTGCAGGCCGGGAGCGACGAACATCGACATGATCAGCACCAGCGCCATCGGCATGAACAGGCCGACCAGATTGCGCCGGGCATCGACGATATTGCGCACATAGGCGCGCACCGGGCCCTGATCGCGCGGCAGCAGGTACTTGTCCTCACCGGCCAGCATGCGGGCGCGACGCTCCTGCACGGCGGCGCGGCGATCCGCGGCGGCGGCCTTGCGGTCTTCCTTGTTGCCCTTGGCGGCCTTGCGGCGGGCGCGCGCTTCCTTGGCGGTCATCGGGGCGGGCGCCACCGGGCCGCGTCGCTTGCCCTCCGCGTCACGCCGTTTCGGCGTCGGACGGCCCTTACCGGGAGTGGTCGACGAGGAAGCGGCGGCGGCCTGATCTGCGTCCGGCACCGAGGGGTCGACGGACTCGTCGATGGTGCTGGACTCGTCACGACGGAACAATTTCACGTTCACCAGGCTATTCGATGGGGCCCGTGCGGGGGTAATGCGGTCCTGCACGCGGTGCGCCCGGTCTCATCGGGCCCCGCCGCGTGACCCGGATCACCCGGCGAGCAGGGGTAGTGTGGGGCGAAGCACCCAGGGCGTGTCCACCGATCGACGTGCGGGTGGCAAAATAGGAATAACAGCGAGCGCTGCGACGTTGATGCGTGTCGTGCGCTGTGCACCTGAGGTCCGTTGACGGGCTGAGTCGAATTAGGAGTGTCCATGACTGTGCAGAACGAGACCGCCACCGAGACCCACGGTGCGACGCTGACCGACGCTGCCGCCGCCAAGGCGAAGGCGCTGCTCGACCAGGAAGGTCGCGACGACCTCGCCCTGCGCATCGCCGTCCAGCCGGGTGGCTGTGCCGGCCTGCGCTACCAGCTCTTCTTCGACGACCGAGTCCTCGACGGGGACATCGTGGTCGAGTTCTCCGGCGTCAAGCTCGCGGTCGACCGCATGAGCGCCCCCTACATCCAGGGCGCGTCGATCGACTTCGTCGACACCATCGAGAAGCAGGGCTTCACCATCGACAACCCCAACGCCACGGGTTCCTGCGCCTGCGGCGATAGCTTCAACTAGCGGCTGGCGCCGCGGGTTTTCGGCAGTTTTGATCGGCGGCTGGCGCCGCGGGTTTTCGGCCTCGTAACCCCACAACCGAGGGGCGATACTCCGGCTTCGCCGTGACGTATCGCCCCTCGGTTGTGGGGCGGCCGAAAACGTGGTGGTCGGGCTGGGAGTCCGTAGGTGGGTGCGTGAGGCGGGGGAGGTCCACTCGTGAAGGCGGGTGGACCGTCGTGGTTGCGCGGAGGTGAACCGCGGGGGGTGTGGCGCTTGCTACCGTTGAAGTCCGGGATCGGTGATTCCGGACTTTTCTGTTTTTCCGCCTAGCGTCGAAGGGGCCCTGCCTCGTGTCTGTTGCTGTGTCCGCGTCCATCGCCACCGACCACCTCATGCGATTCCCCGGCAAGTTCGCCGATGTGCTGCTTGCCGATCAACTCGATCATGTGTCCCTGAGCTTCCTCGTCGACGATCTGCAGATCCGTCGTGGCGGGGTGGCGGGCAACATCGCCTACGCGATGGGCCTGCTGGGGCAGCGGCCGCTGCTCGTCGGCGCGGTGGGGGCCGACTTCGCCGAATACCGGAAGTGGTTGGAGGACAACGGCGTCGACTGCTCGGCGGTGCACATCTCCGGCACCGCGCACACCGCGCGGTTCGTCTGCACCACCGACGAGGCGATGGCGCAGATCGCGTCGTTCTACCCCGGGGCGATGAGCGAGGCGCGCGATATCGACATCGCCGCGATCGCCGCAGCGCACGAGGTGGACCTGGTGCTGGTCGGCGCCAACGATCCCGAGGCGATGGTGGCGCACACCCGCCAGGCCAAGGCGCAGGGCATCGCCTACGCGGCCGATCCCTCCCAGCAGCTGGCCCGCCTGGACGGCGAGCAGGCCGCCGAACTGGTCGACGGGGCCGCCTACCTGTTCACCAACAAGTACGAGTGGGGCCTGCTGCTGCAGAAGACCGGCCTGAGCGAGGCCGAGATCGCCGCCAAGGTGGGCATCCGGGTGACCACACTGGGCGCCGAGGGCGTGCTGGTGGTCGACGCCGACGGCACCGAGGTGCGCGTCGGCGTGGTGCCCGAGGTGGCCAAGGTCGACCCGACCGGCGTCGGCGACGGCTTCCGCGCGGGCTTCCTCACCGCCCACCGCGCCGGCCTGAGCCTGGAACGCGCCGCCCAGCTCGGCTCCCTGATCGCCGTACTGGTCCTGGAGACCACCGGCACCCAGGAATGGACCCTGAACAAGGACGAAGCCGTCGAACGCCTCACCAAGGCCTACGGCACCGACGCCGCCGACGAACTCTCCGCCCTGCTCTGACGGCGGGAAAGCGAACGCCCCCTGGATCTTTCGATCGAGGGGGCGTTCGTCGTCTGTGGGTCTACAGGGAGACCGGGTAGGTGGGTTCCTGGATTTCGGGCTTGATGCGGTTCTCGACGAAGATGCCGTGCCAGATCATGAAGACCAGCAGGGTCCAGAGGCGGCGGCTGTGGTCGGACACGCCTGCCTTGTGGTCGCGCAGCATCTGGTGGACGGCGGCCTTGTCGATGAGGTGGTCGGTCTGGGAGTCGGCGATCTGGGACTCGGCCCAGTCGTAGAGTTCGGTGCCGCGCAGCCAGTGGCGCAGGGGGACCGGGAAGCCGAGCTTGGCGCGGTTGAGGACGTGGTCGGGGACGATGCCGTCCAGGGCCTGGCGCAGGGCGTACTTCGAGGTCTCCTTGGTGATCTTCTGGTCGTAGGGCAGGCCCTGGGCCACGCGCATGACCTCGTTGTCCAGGAACGGCACACGCAGTTCCAGGGAGTTGGCCATGGTCATCTTGTCGGCCTTGACCAGGATGTCGCCGCGCAGCCAGGTGAACAGGTCCAGGTGCTGCATGCGCGCGACCGGGTCCCAGCCGGCGGACTGGGCGTAGATCGGGGCGGTGACGTCCTGGTGGGTCCACTCGGGGCGGAACTCGCGCAGCACCGCGCGCAGCTGGGCGTCGTTGAAGCTGCGGGCGTTGCCGTAGTAGCGGTCCTCGAGGGTGAGCGAGCCGCGCTGCAGCAGCGACTTACCGCGCTTGCCGTCGGGAATGCGGTCGCCGAGCTTGCCGACGAGCTTGCGCAGCCCGGCGGGCAGGTACTCGAAGGGCGCGAGCGACAACGGTTCCCGGTAGATGGTGTAGCCGCCGAACAACTCGTCGGCGCCCTCGCCGGAGAGCACCACCTTGACGTGCTTGCGGGCCTCCTTGGCCACGAAGTACAGCGGCACCAGTGCCGGGTCGGCGACCGGGTCGTCGAGGTACCAGACGATCTCGGGGATGGCGGCGGCGAACTCGGCGGGCGAGACCACCTTGACGATGTGGCGCGCGCCGATCAGCTCGGCGGACTCGGCGGCCACGTCGACCTCGGAGTAGCCCTCGCGCTCGAAACCGGTGGTGAAGGTGATGAGCTTCGGGTTGTGCCGCATGGCCAGGGCGGCGATGGCGGTGGAGTCGATACCGCCGGACAGGAACGAGCCGACGGTGACATCGGCGCGCATGTGCTTGGCGACGGAGTCCTCGAGCGCGGCGGCGATCTCGGCGTAGCGGGCCTGCGCGGCGCCCTCGGCGAACGGGCGCACCCGGAAGTCGGGCCGGAAGTAGCGGGTGGCCTGGGGCGCCTGGCCGACCCGCACAGTGGCGTAGGTGCCGGATTCGAGGCGGCGGATGTTCGCGTGCAGCGACTCGGGCTCGGGCACGTACTGCAGCACCGTGTAGTGCTCGAGGGCGCGCGGGTCGAGGTCGTCGGAGACACCCAGCGGGCTCAGCAGCTCCAGCACGCTCTTCTTCTCGCTGGCGAAGGCGGTGCCGCCGGGGCCGGTGGCGTAGAACAGCGGCTTGATGCCGAACGGGTCGCGCGCCAGGAACAGTTCCTGCTTCTCGGTGTCCCAGATCGCGAAGGCGAACATGCCGCGCAGTTTGCGCACGGCCTCGGGGCCCCAGAAGTGGAAGGCGGCCACGATGGACTCGCCGTCGCCGTCGGTGGCGAAGATCTTGCCCTCGGGGAATTCGGCGCCGTGCTCGGCGGCCAGCTGCTCGCGCAGTTCCAGGTAGTTGTAGATCTCGCCGTTGAAGGTCATGGCGTAGCGCTGCGGGTTGTCCGCGGGGCCCCAGCGCAGCGGCTGGTGCGAGTGCTCGATATCGATGATCGACAGGCGGTTGAAGCCGAAGATCATGTGCTCGTCGTGCCAGGTGCCCTTCTCGTCGGGCCCACGGTGCCGCTGGCAGTGCAGGGCGTCGTACACCTGATCGACCACCTCGGTCGTCGCCGTCTCAGCTGTCAGGAATCCGAGCAGTCCGCACACGGTGTCGGCAAGCCTTTCTCTGGATGTGCGAGCGCAACGGCGCCCGAACGTCTGGCAGGGTCGGAGCCGGGACCGCCCGGCGCGTTGCATTGCGTGTACGCAATACCGTTGCGTGAATGCAATCCCGTCGCGTCAACAGTACTGGCGGGTGCGGCCGAGGGCATCACTCGTCCGCCGAAGATTACGACCGTCCAGGCGATGACGTCGTTCGCGGGCGTGTAAGCGCAGGTCGGCACTCGCCGCCGGGTATCGACGGAGTGTCGAAAGTGACCCCGCGGCAAGACAGTGCCCGCTTTGGTCTACGCTGCGTAGTACTCAGGTCCTTCTCAGGTGTGCAGGCATCACAGCGGCAATACTCGAGGGCGGCCTGAAACTGCTTTGAATACGCGTCGGCGCGGGCGAATCGCGGCCTGCGACGACGCGATGTGTCGGAATGTGTGGCGACCAGGAAGGCGTGAGCGTGGCGCACAAGGCGAGCGAAGAGATCGGGGCTCGACCCGTTCGGGGTCGGCAGGGCCGTCTCCTTCGACGGGCCGGGCTGGCGGTGTCCTTGGGGATCACTGCCGTCCTCGTCTCGGGCTGCTCGATCGACAATGTTTGGCTGCGGTTCGGCTGGCCCTCGGGCATCACGCCGCAGGCCACCCGGATGCGGGAGCTGTGGACCTGGTCGGTCCTGGCCGCGCTCGCCATGGGCGTGCTGGTCTGGGGTCTGACCTTCTGGACCATCATCGTGCACCGCAAGCGCAAGGACTCCCCGGAGTTCCCGCGCCAGACGGGCTACAACGTGTCGCTGGAGCTGACCTACACCGCGATCCCGTTCGTGATCATCGCGGTGCTGTTCTACTTCACCGTCGTCGTGCAGAACTACGTGCACGAGAAGACGGACAACCCGGATGTGACCGTCGACGTCACCGCGTTCCAGTGGAACTGGAAGTTCGGCTACCGCAACGTGAACAACGTCGGCGGGATGACCTGGAACGGCATCGACACCGAGCGCGAACTCCTCAACGAGGAGCAGCTCGAGCAGTACAAGGAGCGCAAGAACGACGAGGGTCACCCGCAGCCGGGCCCGGTGCACGGCAAGCCGGAGAACGACATCCTCTCGTACCTGCACTACGACAAGGTCGAGACCTACGGTTCCAGCACCGAGATCCCGGTCCTGGTGCTGCCCACCGGTAAGCGCATCGAGTTCCAGCTCGCCGCCGCCGACGTGATCCACGCCTTCTGGGTGCCGGAGTTCATGTTCAAGCGCGACGTGATGCCGAACCCGAAGGAGAACCACTCCGACAACGTCTTCCAGATCTCGGAGATCGAGGAGGAAGGTGCCTTCGTCGGCCGGTGCGCCGAGATGTGCGGTACCTACCACTCGATGATGAACTTCGAGGTCAGGGCCGTCTCGCCGGAGAAGTTCGCCCAGTACCTGAAGGCGCGCCAGGACGGCAAGACCAACGGTGAGGCGCTCGAGTCGATCGGCGAGTCGCCGGTGGCCACCTCCACGTACCCCTTCAACACCAAGCGCGATCTCAAGAGCGCTTCGGTGAACGAGAGCAAGTGAGGATTCTGATATGAGGATCGAAGCGCGGATCTTCGAACTGCTCACGGCGTTCTTCATCCTGGTGGGCATCGTCTACGGCTTCTTCACCGCGCAGTCGCGCACCGGCATCGAATGGGCCGGTACCACCGCGATCGTGCTGACCGCCGGTCTGTCGCTGATCATCGGCACCTACTTCCGGTTCGTCGCGCGCCGCATCGACCTGCGGCCCGAGGACTACGAGGAGGCCGAGATCGTCGACGGCGCCGGTGACCTGGGCTTCTTCTCGCCCGGTAGCTTCTGGCCCATCACCCTGGCGGCGGCCGGTTCGGTCACCGCGCTGGGCCTGGCGTTCTTCCAGTTCTGGCTGATCGGCCTCGGCGTGGTGCTCGTGCTCGCCGCGGCGGCCGGCCTGGTCTTCGAGTACTACCTGGGTGCAGAAAAGCACTGACACACCTACGAGAAGGGCCCCACCGGAATTCCGGTGGGGCCCTTCTTTCGTCGGGTTCCTAGACGCTGTAGCGCAGGGCTTGTTCCGAGCGGCAGATGTCGTCGATGCGGGCGACGATCTCGCGCAGTTGCTCCGAGGGCAGGGCCGAGGGGCGCAGGCGGCAGGTGAAGGTGATCAGGCCGTAGTCGGCGGGGGACAGGCCGCGGGCGGCGGCTTCGGCGCGCAGGTAGGCCGAGCGGACGCCGTAGGTCATCGCGGAGATGACGGTGAAGCAGCCGGTGCGCTCGCGGTGGCCGGCGAACAGGTCGTGCAGGCCGTAGAAGACCGAACCGTAGTTGGCCAGCGGGGCGAACACGCCGACGCGGTAGGCGGGGCCGCGCTCGGAGGAGTTGATGACCGTGTCGGCGAGGTATTCGGCGTCGCGCATGGTGAGCACCTTCGGCGCGAACATCAGCGCGCCGGCGGCCGCGTTGCGCACCGGCATGCCCGCGCGCCCGCCTGCGGCCGAGGCGATGGCGCCCAGCGACTTGCGGGTGCGGGTACCGACCTCGCGCCGGGCCCGCAGGCCGCGGGTGGGCGCGGTGGGGTAGAGGCTCGACCACTGGCCGAAACGGACCGCGCCGAGGTTCACCTGGCCCGCGCCGACCGGCCGGGCCACCTTGATCGCGGCGGTGTCGACCCAGCGGCCCACCTGCAGGGCCGCGCTGCCGGGATTGGTGATCTCGGTGGTGGCGTGCTCGACGAAGGAGTCGAAGTCCAGGAAGCGGTCGGCGTCGGTGGTCAGCCAGGTGTGGTCCTTGTCGACCTCGACCACGTCCAGGGTGAGCGCGGTGATGATGCCCGCGCGCCCGCCCGCGCCGAGGATGCGCTGGAACCGCTCGGTGTGATGACCGCGCCCGCAGGTGCCGATCCGGCCGTCGGGGTCGACGTACTCGAGGTCGACGATCTGGTCGATGAACATGCCGTAGCGGTGCGAGGCGGTGCTGACACCGCCGACCGAGGCGAAACCGCCCGCGGTGATGTCGCGGTGATCGCCAACCACCGGCAGGCCGAGACCGTGCGCGCCGAGCCTGCGGTCGATCTCGGAGAGCTTCGCGCCCGCCTGGACCCGCACGGTGCGCCTGCCGAGGTTGATGTCGAGCACCGAGTTCATCCTGCGCAGCGAGAGCACCCCGCGCTGGTCGGCCAGCCCGTAGGACTCTTCGGTCTGTTCGCCGCCACGCACCGTCAACCGTTCCGAACGATCACGCGAATCGCGTACAGTGCGAACGACATCCGCGGTGTCGGTGGGGAGATACTCTTCGGAGATGACGGTGTGCGGCGTGCCCATGACCGCATAGCTAACCACAGCCGGGCGATTCTTGCGCAGGGTACTTCGCAGCTATTTCGCCGCGGGCGTGAGTTCCTTGCTGAACAGGACTTTTCCGGTCGAGTCACACAGATTCACCGTCAGCGCGCGGGAGCGGCCGTCGATGCGGACCTCGCCGAAATGCTGGTACCCGGGATCGAGCGGGGAGGTGTTGGGCGTGGGCGGCGCGTGCACGAAGGCGGCTTCGGGCCCGAAGGTGGGATCGAGCTCGTTGGGGCCGAAGGCGCCGGCGTTGAGCGGACCCGAGACGAACTCCCAGAACTCGTCGAAATCGGTGAAGGCCGCCCGCGCCGGGGAGTAGTGGTGCGCGGCGGTGTAGTGCACGTCGGCGGTGAGCCAGACGACATCGGTGACCTTGTTCGCCTTGATCGCCGAGAGCACCTGCGCCACTTCGGTTTCCCGGCCCGAGGGCGCACCCGGTGTGCCGTTGGCCGGGCCCTCCCAGGCGGTTTCGCCGTCGGGGACGGCCAGGCCCAGCGGCAGATCGGCGGCGACGATCTTCCAGGTGGCCGTCGAATCGCGCAGGCCCTCGATGAGCCAGCGGGTCTGGGCGGGGCCGAAGATCTGGCCCGCGGGGCCGGTGTTGGGTCCGTTGAGGTCCTTGTAGGCGCGCATGTCCAGGACGAACACCTCCAGCAGCGGGCCGTAGGAGATCTTGCGGTAGAGGCGCCCGTCGACGGCCTCGGCGGGCGCGAGCGGCATCCACTCGTGGAAGGCCTGCCAGGAGCGGGCCGCGAGGATGTCCATATTGCGCTCGGTGTAGTTCTTGCTCGCGGCGACGGTACCGCCCGGTGACCAGTTGTTGGTGGTCTCGTGGTCGTCCCACTGCACCACCTGGGCGACGGCGGCGTTGAAGCGGCGGTAGTTGTCGTCGGTGAGGTTGTAGGCGTAGTTGCCGCGGAACTGGTCGAGGGTCTCGGCGGGGGCGTTCTTCGCCTCGGCGGTGACATTGCGCCAGACGCGGCCGTCGGGCAGCGTCACGGATTCGGCCAGGGCGTTGTCGGCGTAGATGCCGTCGCCGGAGTGCAGGAACAGGTGCGGGTCGCGCTCGGCCATGGTGGAGAAGACCTTCATGCCGCCGAGGTCGGGGTTGATGCCGAAGCCCTGGCCCGCCACGTCACCGGACCACAGCAGGGTGATGTCGGAGGCGGTCGTGGGGGCGGTGCGGAAGACGCCGGTGAGGGTCTCGGAGGCGGCGCCGTTCTCGCCCTCGAGGCGGACGCGGTAGTGCACGAGCTGACCGGACGGCAGGCCCTCGAGCCGGAACCGGCCGGTGCCGTCGGAGCCGGGGGTGAGCAGCGGGCCGGTGAACCGGCGGGCGTCGGCGAAGGATTCGGTGGCCGAGGTCTCCACGATCATCGTCGCGGGGCGGTCGGATCGCGCCCAGATCAGGGCGCCGTCGCTGCGCGGGTCGCCGGTGGCGATGCCGTGGGTGAGGGTGGGACGCTCGCGCACGAGCGCCGGGCCGCCGTCGCGACCACAGGCCGCGAGGGCGGGCGCGGTCACCAGACCGAGGGCGGCGGCGCGCAGCACGGTGCGCCGGGACACGGGGAAAGCCGAACCTGACATGCCTGACACCGTGCAGCGCGGGAGACAACATCGGGTCGTCGCCGTGGCAACACCGGGTGAACGCTGTGGGACAGCTCAGAGTCCCGCGGCCGCCGCGGTCTCGGGATACCAGCGGGTGCACTCCGCGCGCAGCGGCACCGCGGTCTGCAACTGGCACAGCACCGCGACCCCGCCGAGGAACGAACGCAGGATCGGTGTGTGGTCCGGTGGCATGGTCAGCTGGCGCAGCACGTTCGACAGCCGCAGATCGGTCGCCAGGCGGACCTGTTTGCGCAGCCAGTCGGCCGAGAGCGGGTAGGTGGGGGCCATCAGGGCGTCGCGGACCGGTTGCAGGCGGGCGGCCACGGTCTCGATGTCGAGTTCGCGGCCTGGGGCGACGAAACCGTGGCGGCGGATGGCGGCCTCGAGGTCGGCGGGGGAGTCGGCGATGACGGCGGCGCCCACGTCACCGGCGACGTCGAGGAAGGCGGCGGGCCACGGCATGCACGCGCCGAAGTCGACCACGCCGAGCCTGCCGTCGGGCATGCGCAGGAAGTTGCCCGGATGCGGATCGCCGTAGACGTGGGCGGCGCGGGCGGGAGCGGAGAACAGGAAGCGCAGGATCAGCACGCCGAGGCGGTCGAGTTCGGCGGCCTCCCCGCGCAGGATCAGCCGCGACAGCGGCACACCGTCGAGCCACTCGGTGACCAGCACGTCGCCCTGCTGGGCGATCACCCGGCTCAGCACCACGTCCGGGTCGTCGGCGAAGGCGGCGGCGAACGCGCGCTGGTTGGCGGCCTCGCGGGCGTAGTCGAGTTCGGCGCGGATCTCCTCGCACAGCGCCTCGATCACCGGGCGGGTGTCGGCGCCGGGCAGCAGCGCGGTGAACAGCGGGGTGGCCCGGCGCAGGGCCTGCAGGTCGGCCAGCACCGCGCGCCGCGCGCCCGGGTACATCACCTTCACCGCGACCGGGGTGCCGTCGTGCCAGCGCGCCCGGTGCACCTGGCCCACCGAGGCCGCCGCCGAGGCGCGGTCCTCGAATTCCAGGAACAGCGACCGCCAGTCGGGACCGAGGTGGGTGGCCAGTTCGGTGTGCACGGCGCCGGGCAGCATGGCCGGGGCCGAATCGTGCAGGCGGGCCAGGGCCTGGCGGTACGGTTCGGCCAGATCGGGGCCGAGCCCGAGTTCGAGCAGCCCGAGCAGCTGACCGAGTTTGGCCACGCAGCCCTTGAGCTCGCCGAGCACCTGGAACAGGTGCTCGGCGGTGCGGGTACGGATGTCGCGGTCGACGTCGGCGGGCGGCCTGCCGGCCACCTTCTTGCCGAACCCCGCGATCCGGCGGCCCGCGTAGGCGACCGGGACCGCCGCCAGCCGGGCGCTGCGCGCGACCTGGCCGGTGGGTGGATTGCCGGTGCGTCGCGGGGGTGCCGGCCGGACGAACGGCATCACCCGGCCCTCGGGATCGCGGCCGATCATCTCCACCTCACTGTCGCGCCGACGCCGGCCACCGGTGTGGTGGCTGCCCACCCGTCGGCGTCGTGCCCAGAGCAGGCTACCAACCGGGTGGGCGGCCTGTCGTGGCCCGGCGGCGCGGAATCAGCCCAGGGCGCCGATTGCGTGCAGCGTGCGGTGGATCTCGGCGGTCCAGTCCTGCTGACCCGCCCGCGCGTGCTCCACCAGGAACATGCCGATGCCGTCGCGGTCCTCCCGGAACCAGCCACCCTCGATATCGGCCTCCAGCACCACGTGCACTCCGTGCTCGGCGGCTACGAAGGTGACCTCGAGCTGGTTCACCCGGGGGAAGTGCGGGGAGCGGCCGAACTCGATCTCCTGGTAGAACGGCAGCCGCTGCGGCAGGCCACGGATGCCGCCCGCTTCCACGTCGGTGCGCAGCAGCGGAAAACCCATGCGCCGCACGGCGTCCAGGACGACGTGCTGGGCGGGCAGGGCGCCGATCCCGATCGGATCGGTGTCGGTGCTGTCGACGGCACCGTGGATGTCGACCGCGGTCCGCAGCGCCACCGCGGCACCGGGCAGATGCCTGCCGTCGAAGAAGGTGATCGGGGTTTCCAGCGGAACCGGTGCGGCGAAACGGAATTCGGTGACCTGCCCGGCCCCCAGAGTGAACGCGCCCGCGACGGGGGTGCGGCCGAACCCGTGGTCGGTGACGTGTTCCTCACCGTCGCCGTATTCGCGTTCCACCCGGGTGCTGAACTCGACCGACACCTGCGCGATGGACTGGTCGAGCCGGCCGCCGCGCAGCCGGATCACCCCTTCGACACGACCCCCGGGTTGCACACCGGGAGTGAACAATTCGGTATCGACCTCGGCACCACCGACACCGGCCGCGGCCAGCAATTGCTTGAACATGTCCGGCAGTCTGGCCGATGACGCTTAAGGTTCGCTTGTCAGCCCGCGGCGGTATCGGGGATGCGGGTGGCGTCGAGCTGACGATCGGTCGGGGCGACGCCCTTCTTGAGGCTGTGCGCGTACACGTCGACGTACTCCTGGCCGGTCAGGCGCATCAGCTCGTACATCACCTCGTCGGTGACGGCGCGCTCGACGAAGCGGTTGCCGCTCATCCCCTCGTAGCGCGAGAAGTCCAGCGGCGCACCGAACTTCAGGGTGACGCGCTTGCGGCGCCACTTGAACGGTCCGGGCGGGCTCACCTCGTCGGTGCCGATGACGGCCACCGGGATGACCGGGACACCGGTCTCCAGGGCCAGGCGCGCCATGCCGGTCTTGCCCTTGTAGAGGCGGCCGTCGGGGGAGCGGGTGCCCTCCGGGTACAGGCCGACCAGGCGGCCTTCGTCGAGCAGCTTGCGGGCCGCGTTGAGCGCGTCCTCGGCGGCCGAGGCGCCGCTGCGGTCGATCGGGAACTGGCCGGTGCCGCTGAAGAAGAACTTCTGCAGGCGGCCCTTCACACCGGGGGTGTTGAAGTACTCCGCCTTGGCGAGGTAGTTGATCCGGCGCGGGCTCAGCAGCGGCGCGAACAGCCAGTCGGCGAAGGAGAGGTGGTTGCCCGCCATGATCGCCGGACCGTCGGCCGGAATGTTCTCGACGCCCTCCACCACGGGCCGGTTGTAGAGGTGCATGAACGGTCCCGGGAAGATGTATTTGAGCAGCCAGTAGAACATGGCGTCCTTTCCTCGGGGACCGGATATGGGTGTGCAGCCTCGTCGGGAATCGACTTTACCGCTGGTCGAAGGTCACAACCAACCCAGGACGGTAGCCGTCACACATGGATGTGACCCTCATCTCCCGCCGGTTCCCGCCACCGGCGCGCCGAGGGTGGCCCTGGCCAATTCGGCGGCGCCGATCATGCCGGCGGCCTCGCCGAGCTGGGTGGTGCGCAGCCGGGCCAGCGGCCGGTGCCCGGCGCCGGTGACCGCGCTCGCGTAGTGCTCGCGGGCCTCGTCGAGGAACAGCGGCGCCGAACTGCTCACGCCACCGGCGATGACCACCAGGTCCGGATCGAAGATGTCGCTGACGAAGGCGAGGCCCAGGCCCAGCCAGCGCGCGAAATCGGCCATCACCCGGGTCGCCAGCGGGTCGCCGTCCTGGGCGGCACCGGCCACCCGGCGGCCGGTGAGCGAGCCGGGGTCGCGCGCGACGTCGCGGGCCAGCACCGAGCGCACCGGGTCGGTGGCCAGCAGTTCGATGGCGGTGTCGGCCAGGGCGGTTCCGCTGCAGTAGCGCTCCCAGCAGCCGCGTTTGCCGCACGGGCAGGCCCGGCCCGCGGGCACGACCTGCAGGTGACCCAGCTCGGGGGCGACACCGTGGCTGCCGCGGTAGAGCTGCCCGTCGATGAGCAGGGCCGCGCCGATGCCGGTGCCGATCGCGACGAGCACCACCGTGTGCCCGCCCGCCGCGGCGCCGAAGCGGTACTCGGCCCAGCCCGCGGCGTTCGCGTCGTGCTCGAGCAGCACCGGCAGGCCCAGGCGCGCGGTGAGCCGCTGGGCGACCGGCGCGTCCTGCCAGGGCAGGTGCGGGGCGAAGCGGACCGTGGAGCGGTCCTCGGAGATGAACCCGGCCACGGCCAGCCCGACCGCGGCGACCGGATGCCTGCGGGCCAGCTCGCGCACCGCGCGGTCGATGGCGTCCTCGAGGGCGCGCGCGGCGTGCGGGGTGGGCGCCTGCACGGTGTCGAGCACCTCGCCCTCGGCGTCGACCACCGAGGCGCGGATGTTGGTGCCGCCCACGTCGATTCCGACGGTGAGCAGGTGTTGGGGGTCGATCCGCCCGGTCATCCCCGGATCGTCACCGGGATGTCGACGTATCGCGCGCGGGAGTCGCGGGTGGGCTTGCGGCGGTCGCCGGTGCCGCGCGGGTTCCCGGGGTCGGCGGTCGGCGCGGCGGCCGGGATCGGGCCGGAGTCGGGGGAGATCGGCGGGACGGGCGGGGTGCGGGTCGGCGCGCCCTGCCCGCGCGTCGCGGGGTACTCGTCGACGCGGCGTGGGCGCGGGGTCTGGGGGTCCTTGCGGGCGCCCCAGCGGGGCCGGGATCGCTCGGTCTGCGCGGCGCCGGCGCGGTCATCGTGCTCCGCCGAGGCGGCTGCCTCGGCGTGCGCGCCCGGTCCGGACGCGGTGGGGGTGGCGTGCGCACGCGGTCCGGGTGCGGTGGTGGCGTGCGCGCTCGGTCCGGATGCGGTGGTGGCGTGCGCGCCCGGTCCGGATGCACTCGTGGCGTGTGCGCGCGGTCCGGATGCGGTGGTGGTGGTGGCGTGTGTGTCCGGCGCTGTGGGGCGCGAGGCGGGGGTGGCGGCGGGGTCGTTTCCGGCGGGCGGCCTGCCCGGCTGCGGGTGGCCCGCGGCGTGGTCCATCCACTCCGGGGGGAGCAGCGGGTCGACGGGGACGCCGGCGAGGGCTTCGCGCAGGACGGTCACCATGGCGGTGCCGTGGTCGGCCAGGGCGGCGACGACGTCGTGGTGGTCGCCGCGGACCAGGGCCGCGGCCGCGCAGACCGGGCACCAGGCGCAGCCACCCAGGTCGGCCTGGCCGTCGGCGGCGGTGCGGCGTAGCACCGGCTCGACCCGGGCCAGCAGGACCTCGGCGAGCAGCCGCAGCTCCTCGGTGAACTCCGCGAAACCGTCCGGGTGGTGGCCGCGGCGATCGGATTGCCTGTCACTGGTCATCTGCGGTCGCCTTCGTGTAGTTCGGATCGGCGGGCCACACCCGCGGATCGGGCCGGAAGCGGACCACCAGATGACCGTCGTCGAGCTCGGCGCCCGCCACCGTGCAGCGCTGCAGCACCGGTGCCAGGCGTACCCGGGTGCGCACCCCGTCGGCTCCCACGATCAGATCGTCCTCCACTCGGCCCAGCCGCAAGGTGCCGGGATCGACCACCGGCAGCCGCATCCGCATCGCGTACACGGAGTCGACCCCGGAGCCCGACTCCCATCGAACCATCGGTTCGCCCGAATCCGCGCTTCGAGCGTGCGGGCCGGGCAGCGTGTCGACCTCGTAGGAGAACGCCGAGAGCGCGTGGGTGCCTACGGGTTCGGTGCCCGCGTGCGGGGCGATCAGGATGGGCACGTCGGTGAGCTGCTCGTGCAGCCGCGCCACCACCTCGAGCTGTTCGGCACGGCGATTGAGATACCAGTGCACCGCCGGATGGGCGTGTTCGCCGGGCGGGGGCACCGCGGGCAGCACCTTGTTGACCACCACCGCGTCCAGGCGCAGGCCCAGCAGCGCGGCCGCCGAGCGCACCCGGCGCGACTCGGCGACGGCGACCTGCTCGGGTCCGGTGACCAGCCGGGCGGTGGTGCGTTTGCGGTCGGCGAGCAGATCGCGGACCTGGGTGACCGCCTTGACGATCCGTTCCACCGTGGCCGCCAGCACCGCCTTGCGCAGGTCGGGGCCGATGGCGCTCATGGTGCGCGCGTGCCTGGGCCAGATCCGCTCCAGATAGTTGAGCAGGGTGTCGGGGGCGGTGACGATGCGCAGCATGTCGGCCGAGGGCGGGCAGTCCACGACGACGACGTCCCAGTCGTCCTCCTCGGTGAACTGGGCGATCTCGACCAGCATGAGCAGTTCCTGCACGCCCGGCAGCCCGGTGAGCTCGGCCGGGTCCAGCGCGGCCAGGTCGATGCCGTGATCGTGCTGTCCGCCCTGCTCGAGCATCCGCACCACCTCGCGGAAGCGGTCCTCGAGCAGTGCGAGGGAATCGATCTCGATGACCTCGAGGCCCGGCGCCACCCTGGCCACGCCCGCCACCGTGCCCGGGTCGTGCGGGAACCGGAAACCGAGCGCGTCACCGAGCGAATGGGCCTGGTCCAGCGAGGCGATCAGCACCCGCTGCCCGGCGCGCGCGTAACTCATCCCGCTCGCGCAGGCCAGGGTCGTCTTGCCGACGCCGCCCTTGCCGACGAACAGTTCGACGCGGGTACCGCCCGGGGCGCTCAGCCCTCGACTCGCTTCTTCAGTTCCTTCAGGGCCGTGTCGGTGATGACCTTCTCGGCTTTGCGTTTGAACATGCCGATCATCGGGATGTTCAGGTCGACGGTGAGTTCGTAGACGACCTCGGTGCCGCCGTCGGGCCGCTCGCGCAGTTCGTAGCTGCCGTCCTGGGCCTTCTGCAGGTCACCCTCGAGCAGCCGCCAGCTCACCGCGCGGCCGTCCGGGCGCCAGGTGTAGCTGAGCACGTAGGTGTCCTTGACGACGCCCGCGTCCAGCACGAACCGGGCGGTCACCGCCCGGCCCGCGGCATCGCGGTCGAGCACCTCCACCGACTGTGCGGCGGCCACCCACTCCGGGTAGGACTCCAGATCGGCGATGACGGCCATCACCTGCTGGGACGGTGCTTCGATGACGATCGAGCGCTGGGTCCGGTCGGCCATGACAGAACGCAGTTCCTTTCGTGCGATTCAGGACGCCGTGGCGTGCGCGGGCGCGACACCCGCTGGACGGCCTGCCTCGAGCCGGGCCTTCAGTTCGAACGACATGTCCTTGCCCGCGACCCGGCGGGCCCGGTTGGCGGCGGCCAGGGCCCGCGGGGCCAGCGCCTCGGCGGGCTCGGCGTGCAGGAAGTAGTGCAGGATCGCGCCCTCGGGGACGGCTTCCAGCCACACCTCCATGGTGCCGGTCAGCGGGCCGGCCACTGTCCAGCGGATGCCTTTGTCGCCGCGGTCCTCGCGCACGTCGAGGCGCAGGTCGGGCCACCAGCGGCGCCAGTTGTTCGCGGCGGCGAGCACGGCGGCGATGTCGGCGGGCGGCGCGGCGAGGAAGGTCTGATCTGCGACCTGGATACTGCTCACCTCGCTGAGCGTAGTGGACGCCACACCGGCGCAGGCCGGGGTGTCACCGCAGCAGCTCCCGCAGGCGGGCACCCTGGCGGTCCCAGTGCCAGTTGCGCTGCACCCAGTCGCGGCCCGCGGCACCCATCGCGGCGGCCCGGTCGCGGTCGGTGAGCAGCTCGACCAGCGCGTCGGCGATCCGCTGCACCGAACGGCCCGGCACGACCGTTCCGGTCTCGCCTTCGCGCACGGTTTCCGGGGCACCGCCGGAATCGCCCGCCACCACCGGGACGCCGGTCGCCGAGGCCTCCAGGAAGACGATGCCCAGACCCTCCACGTCCAGCCCGGCGCCGCGGGTGCGGCACGGCATGGCGAACACATCGGCGATGGTGTGGTGGGCGGCCAGCTCGCCGGAGGGCACCCGGCCGGTGAACACGACGCTGTCGCCGACACCGAGGGCCTCGGCCAGGCCCCGCAGCCGCTCCTCGTACGGGCCGCCGCCCGCGATCACCAGCACCGCGCCGTCGACGCGCTTGCGGATCTCGGTCATCGCCACGATCAGCATGTCCTGGCCCTTGCGCGGGACCAGCCGCGACAGGCACAGCACGGTCGGGCGCTCACCCAGGCCGTAGCGGGCGCGCAGCTCGGCGCGCGCGGCCGGGTCGGGGCGGAACTCGGCGGGATCGACGCCGGGCGGCAGGTATTCGAGGGCGGCGCGCGGGCCGAACGCCGAGGCGAAGCGCCCGCGGGTGTACTTGCTGACGTAGGTCACCACGTCGGTGTTCTCGCCGATCGAGCGCAGGACCTGACGCGCGCCCGGCAGCATCGACCAGCCGACCTCGTGCCCGTGGGTGCTGGCCAGGATGCGCTCGGCGCCCGCGCGGCGCAGCATCGGCGACATCACCGCCAGCGGGGCGGCGGCGCCGAACCAGACGGTGTCGCACTCGTGCTCGCGCAGCAGCGCGCTCGCCCGCCGCACGACCGCCGGGGTGGGCAGCATGAGCGTCGTCGGGTGGCGCACCACCCGGAACTTCTGGGCGGCGTCGAACTTCTCGTGGCTGTCGCCGCGCCAGCGCGGGGCGTAGACCACCAGGTCCTCGGGGGGCAGCTGGTTCGTCAGCGCCTGCAGATACGACTGGATTCCGCCCGGCCTAGGCGGGAAATCGTTGGTAACCAGCAGCGTTCGGGCCATAAGTGAACAACCTAGTGGGTGAGTGTCACGGTGTGACTCGCGCAGGGGTCAGACGGCGCGGGCGCGTAACCACGCGCGCCAGCCGTCGAGCAGCTCGGCGCGCGAGATGCCGAGCACGGCGGTGAAGGCGGCGTCCTGCGCGGCGGCGGATTGCGGGCCACCGGCCAGGCGCTGGTACAGGGTGGTGAGGCGGTCGGCACCGAAGCGGTCGGCGAGGAAGGCGCAGGTGCTCCAAGCGGCTTCGTAGGCGTAGGCGGCGTCGGTACCGGTGAACGCGGCGTCGGCGAGCAGGTCGGTGGGCAGGGTGTTCGCGCGCAGCCGGGTGGTCAGGGTGGGCGCGATCTGGGAGAAGGTGGCGCCCCGGTCGCGCTGGGCGACGAACTCGGCGTAGCCCTCCAGCAGCCACTGCGGGGCACCGTCGCCGGTGGCGGCCCTGGTCGCGACGTGGGTGAGCTCGTGCCGCAACAGCGTGGCCAGGCCCTCGTCGCCGACGCGGCGGCGCGCGTCCGGATTGAACACGATGCGCTGATCGGTGGGCCGGGTGCCCGGCGGGTAGGAACCGGTCAGCGAGACCGCGGCCACGTCGGCGGCCGCGGGGGTGCCCGCCGATCGGGTCAGCGCGGTGAACTCGGCCGGGGTGCCCGCCACCACGATGACCGGCGCGCGGTTCCAGTCGGTGCCCCACACGCTGCTCACGGCGTCGATCGCCGGGGCGAGGTCCTGTTCGAGGGTGGCCAGGTCGGCGCGGTGCCCGTCGTGGGCGACCAGCAGCGCGTCGGGGGAGCCCTCGACGGCGACGCGGCGCACCAGGATCGGGCCGAAGGGCTGTAGATCGCGGCGGACCGGGGTCAGCCGCGGGTCGTCGATGCCCTCGGTGGTGTCGAGCACCTCTGCCTCGTCGGTGGCCAGCTGCAATGGACCGGCGTTGCGGGGCACCAGCACCAGGGCAACACAGGCACCGGTCAGCAGGGTGATCGAGGCGAGGGTCAGGCAGAACTCGAGGCGGCCGTTGGCCGAGAACCAGGAGCGCAGGCCGGACGGGCGGCGGGACGGTTCGGTCACCGGCGGCTCAGTATCGCCGGGCCGAGTGGTACGGGGTGGTGTCGATCGGGGCCACGGCGACCGGCACACCGAAGGTGGAGGCGTGCACCATCATTCCGTTGCCCGCGTAGATCCCGACGTGGGAGATGTCGGAATAGAACAGCACCACGTCGCCGGGCTGCAGGTCGTCGCGGTCCACCGGGGTGCCGAAGTTCGCCTGCTGGGAACTGGTGCGCGGCACGTCCTTGCCGACCTGCTTGAAGGCCCACTGCACCAGGCCGGAGCAGTCGAACTGGTCGGGTCCGGTGGCGCCCCAGACATAGGGATCGCCGATGCGGGTGAGCGCGGCGGCCAGCGCGCTGGTGCCGCTGCCGGGGACCAGGCCCGCCAGCAGCGAGTCGCGATCGAAACCGGGCGGGAACGGCGAACCGGCCAGGGTGGACTTGTCGCGCGTGGACAGCGCGCCCCACGCCTGCACGACCTCGGTGGTGGCGGTGCTCAGGTCGTGGAGTTTGCGGTCGACATCGGTGCGCACGGCCTCGGCGGCCTGGGTGGCGGTGTGGGCGGCGTCGGCGGCGGTGCGGGCGACGGTCTCCGCCCCGGTCGCGGCGTCGGCGGCCTTCTTGAATTCGCGCACCTGGTCGGCGGTCTGCTGGGCGATCACGTCCAGCGTCGACATCTTGTCCAGCAGCTGCTGGGGTGAATTGCTCGACAGCACCGCGAACATACGGTCGGTGCGCGCGCCGGTATAGGTGGCGATCGCGGTGCGATCGATCATCGGCTGGAACTTGCGCACCTCGGCCCTGGCGGCGTCGGCGACGGCGGTGGCCGCGGCGAGCTGGGAGTCGGCGGCCTGCTGGACGGCGAGCTTGGCGTCCAGATCGGTCTGGGCGTTGAGCGCGGCCTGGTTGAGCTGCTCGGCCTGGCGCGACAGCTCCACCATGCGGGCGATCGCGTCGGTGGCGGTGGCGGGCAGCGCCACCGGGTCGGCCAGCGAGGGGCCCGCGGTGTAGGCGGCGCACACCACGATCGCGCCGGACAGTACTGCGGCGAAACCACGCGCCAGGCGTGAATCGCGGTGGTGTGCCGTCACAGTGCCCCGTGCCCCGTTCTGTCGATGTGTCTCGCTGCCGCGTTGTACCCGAGCTCGATCGCCGCGTCTGCCACGAAGGTCTCGATCAGGTTACGGAACCGCGTATGCCCGTGTCCAGTAGGGCTACGGAGGGGTCACGGTGCGCCCTTCCCCGCGAACAGCGCACCGTGTCCGGCCGATCAGAAGCGGCGCGCGCCCGCGAACGGCATCGACGAGATCGGCGCGAGCTGCACCGGGGTACCCGAGGTGGAGGCGTGCACGACATTGCCGTCACCCGCGTACAGGCCCGAGTGGCCGCCGCCGTAGAACGAGACCAGGTCGCCGGGCTGCAGGTCGTCGAAGGAGACCGGGGTGCCAGCGCCGAGCTGCGCGTCGCTGGTGCGCGGCACGTCGACACCGGCCTGCGCGTAGGACCACTGGACCAGGCCCGAGCAGTCGAAGGCGTTCGGGCCCGCGGCGCCGTAGACGTAGGGGGAGCCGATCTTGCTCATCGCCGCGTCGAGGGCGATGTCGGCGGCGGTGGCGCGCGGCGCGGTGAAGGTCTGCGGCGCGGCCGGGATCTCGATGCCGGGGACACCCTGCGGCAGCGGGATCTCGTTGGGCACCTCGAAGGTGCCGATGCCGGGCACGGTCACGGGCGTCGCCGACGCGGGAGCGGCCGGCAGGAGGAACGCGCCGATGGTGGCAGCGCCGACGGCTCCGGCGGCAACGGCTCGCTGCGCCTGACGCTTGACGGTGTTGGTCGCCATGATGCGGGTACTTCCAATCTGCCCCACGACGCCGGGTCCGTATGACTCGGCGGGCTTCATCGCGCTGCGGTCGTTTCCGATGCGGCGGACTCCGTGAGGTCTCGAAAAGGTTACGAAGACATCACGGTGGTTTGTAAAGTCGGACAACCGTCCGCATCGGGTTTCCGCCGATATGGCCGCCGAATGCCTGCGAGCTGCGTCACACCGATCACGAAAAGATAACGTCGGCGGATTTCTCGCGAGTTTCCCGGCCGCAACCCGGCGCGTCGGAGGCGCTCGTCGGCGGCCGATCGCGGGATGGCGGGGGTGGAAGTGCCAGGTCGTCGGTGATCGATGACGGGTATGACACCTGATTGGCGGTGTGTCAACAGGCTGGGTGCGCCGCGCCGTGCAGCATGCCCGGAGTGGTAACCCCGCTTACCCGATCGATTCGGCTCCGGTGATGTGATTATCGGCAAACTGTGAGCCCGGTCGCATTCGGCGATGTGCGCGGTCATTTTGTTCGCATCGGAACGAAACCCTCACCGCGAAATGCCGCCGCCCCGCCTTTCGCTGTCCGCATACTGCCTGGTCGCCGGAGGCAGGGGTGGGCGTATCAGCGCTGGCGGCGAAAACGTTGCGGCGGTTAGGGTACGACCGGAAGATCGCAGTTCGAAGGGGGAAAACGGTGGCCGAGGACCAGGTACTCACCGACATGCTCACCATGCTCGACCGCAGTCCGGGGGTGCTCGCGTTGCGCGTGTGCGTCATCGAGCTGCTCCTCGAGCGGGAGCGCTACGCGGACGGCTTGGCGCACTGCGGGATCGCGCTGGCCGCCGAGCCCGGCAACGCGCAGGTCCTGGCCCTGATGGCCCGCTGCACCGCGGCGCTGTCGGGCACGCCCGTGACGCCGGTGGTGTCGGTGCCGCCCACCGCGCAGGCGCCGGCGAGCGGATTCGACTGGGCCGCCGCCGAGGACCAGGTCGGCGACATCATCGCCCCCGCCTTCGTCGACGGCACCCCCACCGAGTTCGTCACCGACGAGGACGCCGCCACCGTCGAACGCCCCACCCTGCGCCTGGCCGACGTGGGCGGCATGGACGAGGTGAAGCGCCAACTCGACCTCACCCTGTTCGGCCCGCTGCGCAATCCCGAACTGGCCGCCGCCTTCGGCACCTCGGCCCGCGGCGGCCTGCTGCTCTACGGCCCGCCCGGCTGCGGCAAGACCTTCCTCGCCTCGGCGGTGGCGGGTGAACTGGGCGCCAACTTCTACCCGATCGAGATCACCGACATCCTCGACATCTATACCGGCGCCAGCGAACGCAATGTGCACAGCATCTTCGAGATGGCCCGCCGCAACGCCCCGTGCGTGCTGTTCCTCGACGAGATCGACGCCCTCGGCCACAAGCGCAGCCAGATGCAGGCGTCCTCGACCATGCGCACCGTGGTCAACCAGCTGCTCACCGAACTGGATTCGGCCACCCGCGACAACGAGGGCATCTTCGTCCTGGGCGCCACCAACCACCCGTGGGACGTCGACGTGGCCCTGCGCAGGCCGGGCCGGTTCGACCGGATGATCTTCGTCGGCCTGCCCGACACCGCCGCGCGCCAGGCGATCCTGCACTACCACCTGCGCGACCGCCCGGTGGCCGGCATCGACCTGTCGGCACTGGCCGCCCGCACCGACGGCCTGTCCGGCGCGGACCTCGCCCACGTGTGCACCGCCGCCACCCAGCTGGCCATGGCCGACTCCGTGCGGACGGGCCAGGTGCGCCCGATCGGCATGACCGACCTGGACGCGACCCTGGCCCAGGTGCGCCCGAGCACCGGCGCCTGGTTCGAATCCGCCCGGAATGTGGTGGAGTTCGCCAACGGGGACGGCAGCTATGACGACCTCTCCCGGTATCTGCAGAGCCGGAAGCGGCGCTGAACCCGGCGCAGGCGGCTTCCGGGCAGAACACGCTCGACCGCGCGGAAGTGCTGATCCGGCTCGGGCGTCACGAGGCCGCGCAGGCCGAACTCGCCGCGCTGCTGGGCGCCGAGCCGGACAACAGCGTCGCCCACGCGTATCTGTCCTATGCCCTGCTGGGTGCGGGCCATGCCGCCGAGGCGGGTGCGTCGGCACGCGCCGCAGTGCGTCTGCAGCCGGACAACCTGGTCGCCTGGCAGGCGATCGTGCAGTCCGAGCAGGCACTGTGGCGCGCGTGCGATCCCGGTTTCGTCGACATCCGGCTCGAACATCACGAGACCGCGCTCGCCGCTGCCGACCGCTGCGTCGCTCTGCATCCCTTGTCGCCGGATGGTCACCGGTTGCGTGCCCAGGTGTTGACGCACTACGACCCGGCCGCCGCGCTCCTCGCGATCGGCACCGCCCTCGAACTCGATCCCACCGACCCGGATCTGCACGTGGTGCGGGGACGGGCGCTGTGGCGCGACGACGACGCGCTGTCGCCGGAGGGGGTCGCGGCCGGTACCGCCTTCGCCGAGGCGCTGCGCCTGGACCCGATGCACGCCCAGGCGCTGTACTACCTCGGCTGTCACGACGCGGCGCGCGAAGACTGGGAAGCAGCACGCGCGCGCCTGCGCCGGTCCGCAGAACTCGAACCCACCTACGGTCCGGCGGTACGCGAGATGCTGGAACGGATCGCGGCCTCGTCCGGCTCGGTCACGGCCGACCGGCTCTCCTGGCGCGCGGAGTATCTCGATCCGCCGAAGTCGGATGCGCGGGTCTGGGCGGTGGCCACAGTCGTGGCGGTGCTGATCCTGATCGTGGCGGTCGCGGTGTCGAAGCCGCCTCCGCCCGACTCGCCCCCGGGCCACCGCTCCCCGCGCACATCGGTTCCCGCCGACCTGCGCTACCCCGTTGTGCCCACCTTCGTTCTACCGACCTGGCACTCCGACAAGCCGCCATTCCGATTACCCAGCGATTTCCCGACATTGCGGCGACCACCACCGACCGCTCGCTGAGCCGGCCCGGCCCCGGGCGGGCCGAAGTTGTCGGACCGTCGTCCTACGCTGCCGATCGTGCCCGAGCCCGTACTTCCGGCTGCCGCCCGTCAGCTGGCCTTCGACGAACTGGAGACCCCGCTCTACGACACCACTTTCGTCGTCGTCGACCTGGAAACGACCGGGACCAGCCCGGAGGGGGATTCGATCACCGAGATCGGGGCGGTGAAGGTGCGTGGGGGAGAGGTGCTGGGGGAGTTCGCGACCCTGGTGAATCCGGGGTTCGCGATTCCGCCCGCGATCGTGCAGATCACCGGGATCACCACGGCCATGGTGTACGAGGCGCCGCGGATCGAGGCGGTGCTGCCGGGGTTCCTCGAATTCGCCGCGGGCGCGGTGCTGGTGGCGCACAACGCGCGCTTCGACACGGCCTTCCTGAAGGCGGCCGCGGCGCGCCAGCAGATCGAGTGGCCGAATCCGCAGGTGCTGTGCACGGTGAAACTGGCCCGGCGCGTGCTCACCAAGGACGAGGCGCCCTCCGCCAGGCTCGGGGTGCTGGCCCAGGTGCTCGGTGCCGCCACCACGCCCACCCACCGCGCGCTCGACGACGCCCGCGCCACCGTCGACGTGCTGCACGCGCTCATCGCCCGGGTCGGCAACCAGGGTGTGCACAGCCTGACCGAACTGCTCGACTATCTGCCCGGGGTCACCGGCACCCAGCGCGCCAAGCGCACCTTCGCCGCCGACCTGCCCGCCGCGCCCGGGGTCTACCTGTTCCGTGGACCCTCCGACGAAGTCCTCTATATAGGGACCGCGGTGAATCTGCGCCGCCGCGTACGCACCTACTTCACCGGCTCGGAGACCCGTGGCCGCATGAAAGAGATGGTGGCACTGGCGAATCGGGTCGACCACGTGGTGTGCGCGCACGGACTGGAGGCGGGCGTGCGCGAACTGCGCCTGCTGGCCGCGCACGCGCCGCCCTACAACCGCCGCTCGAAGTTCCCGCGCCGCGGATGGTGGCTCACTCTCACCGACGAACCGTTCCCCCGCTTCACCACGGTGCGCACACCCACGCGAACGGCGTTGGGACCGTTCACCTCTCGCGCCGACGCTCTCGATGTGGGCGCGACGATCGCGGAGTTCGCCGGGCTGCGCACCTGCCTCACCCGGCTCGCCCGCGGCGCCCGCCACACCTGCCCGCCCGCCGCCGTCGGTGGCTGCCCCGCGGCCCACCCCGATGGCGACCTGGACATGCTCACCTACCGCCCCGCCGTCGACGCGGTCCGCGACCTGTTCACCGGCCGCTGCGACGCCCTCCTGCGCGCCATGCTCGACCACGTCGAAACCCATTCCGCCGCCGAGCATTTCGAAGCCGCCGCCCGTCTGCGCGACCGCACCGCCACCGTCGTCACCCGGCTGCACCGCACCCAGCGCCTCGCCGCCCTGGCCCGGCTGGCCGAACTGATCGTCGCCCTGCCCGACGGCGCGGGCGGCTGGGAGTTCGCCGTCATCCGCCACGGCCGCCTCGCCGCCGCGGGCACCGCCCGCCGTGGCACCCCACCCATGGCCGTCGTCGACCAGATCCTCGCCGCCGCCGAAACCGTCGTCCCCGACCTGGGTGATGCGGCATCCGCCGACCGGTCACCCGCCGAGGTGGGCCACCTGCTCCGGCCTGCCGAGGACGACATGCCCCCGTTGCGTGGCGCTTCGCCGGCGGAGGTCGGCGTCATCGCGCGTGCGCTCACGGCCCCGGGCGCCCGCATCGTCCGGGTCAGCGAGGGCTATCACGAACCCCTGCACGGCGCCGCCCGCTGGGCCGCCTGGGCCCAACGGGCCCGGACAGCGGCCACCGCGCGCACCGAGGGCGAGGAATACCTCGCCGAGCGTTGACCGTCACCGCCGCCCCGGAGACGCCGCGCGCATCGGCCACAGAGGGCTCGCGTCCACAACGTCGGCGCTACCCGGTATGCCGGGGCCGCTGTGACCCGCGAGTGTGCAGGCGTCGAGCCTGCCGGAGGCGTTCGAGCAGTGATCCGGGATCATGGGGGATATCGCAGGATCGTGGTGGCTGGACGCGGACGAAAGGGATCGACGGCGGATGTTCGTGAAGGTGTGTGGGTTGACCACCGAGGAGCAGATCGACTGGGCCGTGGAACTCGGATACTCCGCGATCGGGGTCATGGTCACGACCAAGAGCAAGCGGTATCGCACCCCGGAGCAGGCGCGAGCGCTGGCCGGATACGCGCGCGGGCGGATCAGCACCTTCGCGGTGGCTTTGGAGCCCGCCGAGGTCGCCGAGGTGGCCGACGCGTTCGACGTGGTGCAGCTGTACCGGTGGGCCGACCTGCCGAACCTGGCCTTCTGCTCGTCGGCGCCGCCGGAACCGGGACAGACCAGCGAATACTTCTTCTACGACGCCAGTGCGGGCTCGGGGGTCTTCGAGGAGTTCCCCGAATGGGTGCGCGCGCTGCCGGGCAAGGTCGTGCTGGCGGGCGGGCTCGACGCGGACAATGTCGCCGACACCATCGCCCGGCACCGGCCCTACGGCGTCGACGTGTCCAGTTCGGTGGAGACGGCGCCGGGCGTGAAGAGCTACGAGCTGATGCGCCGGTTCAAAGCGGCCACCGAGCGGCGCGAAGTTCTAGGCTGATCCCATGATTACCGCGATCGTGCTGATCCAGGCCGAGAACTCTCGCATCCCCGAGACCGCGCAGGCGCTCGCCGACACCGCCGGAGTCGCCGAGGTGTACTCCTGCGCGGGCGATGTCGACCTGATCGCGATCGTGCGGGTGCGCGACCACGAACGCATCGCCGAAGTGGTCACCGGCGGCATCGACAAGGTGCCCGGCGTGGTCCGCACCACCACCCACATCGCCTTCAAGTCCTACTCCAGCGCCGACGTGGAAGCCGGATTCTCGCTGGGGGAGTGAGGTTTTCGCCCGCTCAGGCCTCGTCGAGGGCCTGGGTCAGCTCGGCCCAGGTCTCCAGCAGCTTCGCCGCCGCGCCGCTGTCCACCGCGGCGGCGGCGCGCTCGATGCCCGCGGCCAGCGCGGCGTCCAGATCCAGGTCGACATCGCCCACCCCGCGCGAGAGGTCGTAGGCCACGATCGCCGCGGCCGAGTTCAGCAGCACCGCGTCGCGCACCGCACCGGGCGCCCCGGCGAACACCTCCCGGGCGATCTTCGCGTTGTCCTGGGCGTCACCGCCGCGCAGCGCGTCCAGGTCGACGCGGGGGATACCCAGGCTGGTCGGGTCCAGCACGGTCTGCCGGACGCGTCCCCCGCTGACGATCCACACATCGGTGCTGTCGGAGGTGGTGATCTCGTCGAGCCCGTCGCGCCCACGCACCACCAGCGCACTCGCGCCGCGCTCGGCGAACACCCCCGCGATCACCGGTGCCAGGTCCGCGAACGCGCAACCGATCAGCCCCGCGCGCGGCTGGGCCGGATTGGTGAGCGGACCGAGCACGTTGAACACGGTCGGGATGCCGATCTCCTTGCGCGCCGGACCGGCGAAGCGCAGCCCGGAGTGGAACAGCGGGGCGAAACAGAAGCCGATCCCGGCCTCGCGCACCGAGCGCGCCACCGATTCGGGGCCCAGCGCCAGCTTCACGCCCAGCGCCTCGAGCACATCGGCACCGCCCGCCTTGGAGGAGGCCGCCCGGTTGCCGTGCTTGACCACCGGCACGCCACTGGCCGCCACCACCACCGAGGACATGGTGGAGATGTTGACCGAACCGGAGCGGTCGCCGCCGGTGCCGACGATGTCGACCGCGTCGCCGTCACCGGGCACCAGGCGGGCGTGCCCGAGCATGCCCGCGACCATGCCGCCCAGTTCGGCGGGGGTGGGGCCCTTGATCTTCATGGCGACGCCGAAGGCCGCGATCTGGGCGGCGGTGGCGTTGTCGGTGAAGATCTCGTCGATCACCCAGGTGGTGTCGTCGGCGGCCAGGTCGCCGCCGTCGGCGAGGGTTCCGAGCACCTGGGGCCAGCTGCGCACGCTCATCAGCTCCGCATCTCCGTTCGACGACACAGCACGCAACTCTGATCGGGCGCACCGGGATGGCGCAAGGGCATTTGCGCCGTGGGCGAGTTTACGGTGCGGGACGCGGTGGCTGCAGCGCGTCCCAGCCGTCGGCGACGCCGTCGTGGCGCTGGGCCAGCCCCGCCATCCGGGAGCGTTCCTGCGAACAGCTCAGCGGATCGAGCAGCTGTACGCGCTGCAACAGCACCGGGACGAGGTCGCCGGTGGCCGGGCGATCGCTCTCGACGCGCTGGTAGCCGTCGTATCCGGCGATCTCGGCGGCGGTGTCGACCTGGTCGGCGGGCAGGCGCAGGTGATGACGCAGCACCGCCTCGGCCTCGCGATCGAGCTCGGTGGCCCGGTCCAGGGCGCTCGAGGCGGACTCCGCGTCGTCGAAACTCGACGCGACCACCACCAGATCGGCCCGCGCCGGGTCCAGCGACTCGGTCTGCCCGCCGAACAACCGCCGCCACATCCGCACCACGACCATGCCGCCTCCTCGTCTCAGGTTATCCACATCCAACGCTGTCACAATGGGTCGTCACGTGATAGCCGCCAACACGCCGACGGTGGTTCCGGACCCCCTCTGTACGTGGGTTTTCCGATTCACGCGACAAACTTTCGTACCCGGGTACAGCTGTCGTACTACGAAGAGTCATACTTACCCCGTGACGACCGCAGTAGGCACCCCAGGATCGGCCATTACTCAGCGTGTGCATTCGCTGAACCGGCCCAACATGGTCAGCGTCGGAACCATCATCTGGCTGTCGAGCGAGCTGATGTTCTTCGCCGGCCTCTTCGCCATGTACTTCGTTGCGCGCGCGCAGGCGCACGGCAACTGGCCCCCGGAGCCGACCGAGCTGAACATGAAGCTCGCCGTTCCGGTGACGGCCGTGCTGGTCGCATCGTCGTTCACGTGCCAGATGGGTGTGTTCGCCGCGGAGAAGGGCGACGTGTTCGGCCTGCGCCGCTGGTACGTGATCACGCTGCTGATGGGCGCGTTCTTCGTCTTCGGCCAGGGCTACGAGTACTACCACCTGGTGCATGAGGGAACCACGATCGCCGGCAGCTCCTACGGCTCGGTTTTCTACATCACCACCGGCTTCCACGGTCTGCACGTGATCGGCGGTCTGATCGCGTTCGTGTTCCTGCTCATCCGCACCTCGCTGAGCAAGTTCACGCCCGCTCAGGCCACCGCCGCCATCGTGGTGTCCTACTACTGGCACTTCGTCGACATCGTGTGGATCGGGCTGTTCGCCACGATCTACTTCGTCCGCTAGCGCGCGGGCGCACAGCATTTGCACAAGTCGGTTCCGTCTACTCCAAAGGGACACAGATGAGTTCATCTCCCCCGTCGGCCCCAGAGCCCGCTGGCCCCGGCACCGGTCAGGCCGCCAAGACGCGTAAGCAGCGTCGCGCCCGCCGTCGTATCGCGGGTGCTCTCGCGCTGATGGTCGGCCTCGTCGGAGCCGGCTTCCTGGCCACCGCGCTCACCCCCGAGCCCCAGGTCGCCACCGCGCACGAGGACACTTCCGCGCTGATCCGCGAGGGCAAGCAGCTCTACGACACCTCCTGCATCACCTGCCACGGCGCGAACCTGCAGGGTGTCGCCGACCGTGGTCCGAGCCTGATCGGTGTCGGCGAGGCCGCGGTCTACTTCCAGGTCTCCACCGGCCGCATGCCGATGGCCGCCAACGGCGCCCAGGCCGTGCGCAAGCCGCCGAAGTTCGACGCGCACCAGACCGACGCGCTCGGCGCGTACGTCGCCGCCAACGGCGGTGGCCCCTCGGTGGTCCGCGACGCGAACGGCGAGATCGCCCAGGAGTCGCTGCGCGGTGCCGACATCGCCCGTGGCTCGGAGCTGTTCCGCATGAACTGCGCCTCCTGCCACAACTTCACCGCCCGTGGCGGTGCGCTCTCCGGCGGTAAGTTCGCCCCGCCGCTGGAGCCGGCCAGCGAGGCGCAGCTCTACACCGCGATGCTCACCGGCCCGCAGAACATGCCGAAGTTCTCCGACCGTCAGCTGTCGTCGGAGGAGAAGCGCGACATCGTCGCCTACGTCAAGAACGCGGCCGAGGAGAAGTCCCCCGGCGGCTGGGACCTGGGCGGTTTCGGTCCGGCGACCGAAGGCCTCGCCATCTGGGTCATCGGCATCACCGCCGTGGTCGGCGCCGCGATGTGGATCGGATCGCGGTCATGATCGGTCAGCGCGCGGAGGCGGTAGCGCGGCGTGACCACGCAGCGCGCCCGAGCATGACGAATTGGATGCAGCCATGAGTGGACAGGAGCACAGCGACATGGGTCGCGAACCCACCGAGGACGAACTGGACGCGATGTCGCGGGACGAGCTGGTCGAGCTCGGTACCGGACGCGATGACGTCGAGGTCGTCTACCGCAACGAGCGGTGGCCCACGCCCGGCACCCGGGCCGAGAAGCGCGCCGAGCGCGCCGTCACGTTCTGGTTCGCCATCTCCGGCCTCGCCGCGGCCGCGCTGATCGGTGTCTTCCTGTTCTGGCCCTGGGAGTGGAAGGGCAACCGGCAGGACGGCCACCAGGCCTACGCGCTGTTCACCCCGCTGGTCGGCCTGACCTTCGGCATCTCGGTGCTGGTCATCGGTATCGCGGTGGTGCTGATCCGCAAGCGGTTCATCCCCGCCGAGATCTCCATCCAGCAGCGCCACGACGGCCCGTCCGACGAGGTCGAGCGCCGCACCCTGGCCGCCGAGCTGCAGGACGCGCTGGACTCCTCCACCCTGGGCCGCCGCAAGATGATGCTCGGTACCGCGGGCGCCGGTGTCGGCGTGCTCGGTATCGGCGCGCTGCTGGTGTTCGTCGGTGGCATGGTCAAGAATCCGTGGGCCAAGCGCGACAAGTCGCCGCTGTGGGTCTCGGGCTGGACCCCGGACTACCCGGGCGAGACCATCTACATCCGTCGCGACACCGGCCGTCCGCAGGACGTCGTGCTGGTGCGTCCGGAGGACCTGGACGCCGGCGCCATGGAGACCGTGTTCCCGTGGAAGGAGAAGTGGCGCGGCGACGAGCACGAGACGCTGCAGTCGCTGCGCGGTATCCGCAACTCCGTCATGCTGATCCGCCTGCGCACCGCCGACGCGGAGAAGGCGATCAAGCGCAAGGGTCAGGAGAGCTTCAACTTCGGCGACTACTTCGCCTACTCGAAGATCTGCACCCACCTCGGCTGCCCCACCTCGCTGTTCGAGCAGCAGACCAACCGCATCCTGTGCCCCTGCCATCAGTCGCAGTTCTCGGCGACCGAATGGGGTAAGCCGGTCTTCGGTCCCGCCGCCCGCGCACTGCCTCAGCTGCCGATCACCGTCAACGCCGAAGGCTTCCTGGTCGCGAACGGCGACTTCATCGAGCCGCTCGGCCCGGCCTTCTGGGAGCGTCGTTCATGAGCACTCTGGTGGCGAACCAAGCCAACGAGATGGACGAGCGGTATCGCGCCGCGGCGTTCGTCAAGCGGTCGATCAACAAGGTCTTCCCGACCCACTGGTCGTTCCTGCTGGGCGAGATCGCGCTGTACTCGTTCATCATCCTGCTGCTGTCGGGTATCTACCTGACGCTGTACTTCGACCCGTCGATGGCGCACGTCACCTACGACGGTGCCTACCAGCCGCTGCGCGGCGTCGGCATGTCGCGGGCCTACGAGACCGCGCTGAACATCTCCTTCGAGGTGCGCGGCGGTCTGTTCGTCCGGCAGATCCATCACTGGGCGGCGCTGCTGTTCGCGGCGTCGATCATCATCCACCTGTTCCGCATCTTCTTCACCGGCGCGTTCCGCAAGCCGCGTGAGGCGAACTGGGTGATCGGCTCGCTGCTGCTGATCCTGGCGATGTTCGAGGGCTTCTTCGGCTACTCGCTGCCCGACGACCTGCTCTCCGGTACCGGTCTGCGCGCCGCGTTCTCCGGCATCGTGATCGGTGTCCCGGTGGCGGGTACGTGGATCCACTGGCTGATGTTCGGTGGCGACTTCCCGGGCGAGATCATCATCCCGCGCCTCTACATCGCGCACGTGCTGCTGCTTCCCGGCATCATCCTGGCGCTGATCGGCGCGCACGTCGCGCTGGTCTGGTACCAGAAGCACACGCAGTTCCCCGGCCCCGGCCGGACCGAGAACAATGTGGTCGGCGCGCGCATCGTGCCGGTGTTCGCCGCGGACCAGGGCGCGTTCTTCGCCTTCACCCTCGGCATCGTCGGCATCATGGGTGGTGTCCTGCAGATCAACCCGATCTGGAACCTGGGCCCGTACAACCCGTCACAGGTCTCGGCGGGTTCCCAGCCCGACTTCTACATGATGTGGACCGACGGCATGGCGCGCCTGATGCCGCCGTGGGAGCTCTATCTGGGCCGGTACACGGTCCCGGCGGTGTTCTGGGTCGCGTTGGTCATGGGTCTGGTGTTCACGCTGCTGATCGCCTACCCGTGGATCGAGAAGCGGCTCACCAACGACCGCACCGCGCACCACAACCTGCTGCAGCGTCCGCGCGACGTGCCCGTGCGCACCGCCATCGGTGCCATGGCCATCGCGTTCTACGTGGTGCTCACGCTCTCGTGTGTCAACGACATCATCGCGCTGAAGTTCGACATCTCGCTGAACGCGACCACCTGGATCGGCCGCATCGGTGTGCTGCTGCTGCCGCCCATCGCGTACTTCGTGACCTACCGGTTCTGCATCGGTCTGCAGCGCAGTGACCGGGCGGTGCTCGAGCACGGCATCGAGACCGGTGTGATCAAGCGACTGCCGCACGGTGAGTACATCGAGGTGCACCAGCCGCTGGGCCCGGTCGACGACCACGGCCACGCGATCCCGCTGGAGTACCAGGGCGCCGCGGTGCCGAAGAAGATGAACAAGCTGGGTTCGGCGGGCAAGCCGGGTCTGGGCAGCTTCCTGCGCCCCGACCCCACGGCCGAGTCCGACGCCTACTTCGAGAACGAGCACGCCGACGAGCACCGGATGCTCACCGCGCTCGCCGAGGAGCAGGCGCGTGTCGAAGGCGGCAAGTCGAACGGTCACTGACCGGCCGCACCGAACGAAAGGCCCCGGATCGCTCAGCGGTCCGGGGCCTTCGGCGTTCGCGGGTCAGAGCCGCGGGGTGCGGCGGTAGGCCTCGATCGCGTCGAACTTGGCCAGGTTGTGCCGGGCGTCGGCCAGCGCGTCGTGGGCGTCGCCGGGGATCGGCGGCAGCTCGGGGCTGCCGTGCGCGGCCCAGTGCTGGCGCAGCTCGTTGGTGTAGCGGGGCAGTTCCTTGGGCAGCGCGGTCATATCGCCCCAGAGCTGGCACAGCGCCACATGGTCGTAGGCGGCCACCCAGGCCCACAGCTCCGGCTGCACGCTCGGGCGCGGCAGGAAGAACTTGTGCAGGTCGTCGCGGATCTGCTCTCTGGTGCGATACAGCGGCGATCCCGCCGGCGGCAACTTCGGCAGCACGTGCTTGCGCACCCACGGCCCGGCCCGGCCCGCGTCGAATTCGGTCGAGACCGCGTAGTACTCGCGCCCGTCCTCACAGACCACGCCGATCGAGATCAGATCGATCGTCACGCCGTCCTCGATGAATTCCGAATCATAAAAATATCGCAGGGAGATCGCCTCTTCGTACCGTTGATGGGTCGGTCGGGAAGACCCTATGCCGCGTGGTGCGCGCGTCCTGCGCACGGGTGCACCGCGCGTACCGCGGCGGGGACCGAGAACGTATTCTTATCGGGTGACCTGGACCGTCGACGTACCCATTGACCGCCTGCCGGAACTGCCGCCGCTGCCCGCCGAGCTGCGTACCCGGCTCGACGCCGCACTGGCCCGGCCCGCCCTGCAGCAGCCGTCCTGGGATGCCGACGAGGCCGCCACCATGCGCACCGTGCTCGAGAGCGTGCCGCCGATCTGCCTGCCCGCCGAGGTGGAGGAGCTCAAGACCCAGCTCGCCGCCGTGGCGCGCGGCGAGGCGTTCCTCATGCAGGGCGGTGACTGCGCGGAGACCTTCGCCGACAACACCGAACCGCACATCCGCGGCAACATCCGCACACTGCTGCAGATGGCGGTGGTACTCACCTACGGCGCGAGCCTGCCGGTGGTGAAGGTGGCGCGCATCGCGGGCCAGTACGCCAAGCCGCGTTCGTCGGACACCGACGCGCTGGGCCTGACCTCCTACCGCGGCGACATGGTCAACTCGCTGGTCGCCGACCAGGCGCTGCGCCGCCACGACCCCTCGCGGCTGGTGCGCGCCTACGCCAATGCCAGTGCCGCGATGAACCTGGTCCGCGCGCTCACCAGTGCGGGCATGGCAGACCTGCACAAGGTGCACGACTGGAACCGCGATTTCGTCGCCCAGTCGCCCGCGGGCGCGCGCTACGAGGCGCTGGCCGAGGAGATCGACCGCGGCCTGCGGTTCATGACCGCCTGCCAGGTCAACGACCCGAGCCTGAAGTCGGCGCGCATCTACGCCTCGCACGAGGCGCTGGTGCTCGACTACGAGCGCGCCATGCTGCGCCTGAGCGAATCCGAGACCGGCGAACCGCTGCTCTACGACCTCTCGGCGCACTTCCTGTGGATCGGTGAGCGCACCCGTCAGCTCGACGGCGCCCACATCGCGCTGGCCGAACTCCTGGCCAACCCGATCGGCCTCAAGATCGGCCCGACCACCACCCCCGACCAGGCGGTGGAGTACGTCGAGCGGCTCGACCCGAACAACGAGCCCGGCCGGCTCACCCTGGTCGCCCGGATGGGCAACGGCAAGGTGCGCGATGTGCTGCCGCCGATCATCGAGAAGGTGCAGGCCACCGGCCACCAGGTGATCTGGCAGTGCGACCCCATGCACGGCAACACCCACGAATCGTCCACCGGTTTCAAGACCCGCCACTTCGACCGCATCGTCGACGAGGTGCAGGGCTTCTTCGAGGTGCACCACGCCCTGGGCACCCACCCCGGCGGCCTGCACATCGAGCTGACCGGCGAGAACGTCACCGAATGCCTCGGCGGCGCCCAGGACATCTCCGACCTCGACCTCGAGGACCGCTACGAGACGGCCTGCGACCCCCGCCTCAACACCCAGCAGTCCCTCGAGCTGTCGTTCCTCGTCGCTGAGATGCTGCGGTGATCGGCGGGGGCCGGTAGGGCTCAGTTCGCCACGAGGTCGTCGATCTGGTTGATGGCGCCGGTCGCGCCCTCGACGACGCCCATGTCCAGGACCTGCTGCAGGCCCTCGGCGGTGTCGTAGACGCTGACGTAGATGGCGGTGGTGCGGCCGCCGTCCTCGGTGAAGGTGTAGGTGTTGGTGGACACCGGCATCGTGGTGACGGGGTTGAAGCTCTCGTCGGCGAAGCCGTCCTTGAAGCTGAAGCCGGTGGGCTCCTCGACCGCGACGATCTCCCAGTAGCCGGCGAACTTCTCGCCCTCGGGGGAGGTCATGTAGTAGGTGACGCGGCCGCCGGGGGCGAGCGAGTGCTCGACCACGGTCGCCGGATAGGTGGGCGGGCCCCAGATCTTCTCCAGCTGGCGCGGGTCGGCGTAGATCTGCCAGATGCGGGCGCGCGGGGCCGCGAATTCGGCGGTGATGGTGAGGGTGCGGGTGTCGAGATCGTGGGAGACATCGGTGACGGGCATGATTCATTCCTCCTGGTGAAGGTCGATCGCGATGAGGTCGTCGATCCGGCCGATACGGCCGCGCCAGATCTGTTCCAGTTCGGCGAGCATGCCGGCGACCGTCCGGACCGCCGCGACGTCACCGCTGGCCAGTTGTTCCCGGCCGTGGCGTCGTTTGGTCAGCAGTCCGGCACGTTCCAGCACGGCCACGTGCTTCTGGACGGCGGCGAAACTCATGTCGTAGTTCTCCGCCAGTGCCGACACCGAATGCTCGCCCGCCAGCACGCGGCGCACGATATCGCGCCGGGTGCGGTCGGCGAGCGCGTGGAACATGGCGTCTGCCGCGTCCTCGTCGGTGTCGTTCACTCCCCGAATGTACAACCAAGTGGTTGTATGTTGTCAACCCCTCGAGCCGGATCGATTCAGCGGGGACCGCGACCGGGCTTTCCGGCTCTTCAAGGCAGGGCGGTCAGCGTCACCGTGCTGCCCGCCTCCACATTCGAGTTGAAGCCGGGGACCTGGCCGATCACCAGGGAACTGTCGGAGTCGGTGAGGGACTTGACCTCCACCTGCAAGCCGAGCTGCTGCAGTTTGGCGCGGGCGCTGCCCACCGACTGCCCCATCACATTGGGCACCTTCACCGCGCTGGAGACGATGAGGGTGACGCTGTCGCCGGACTGCAGGGTGGTGCCGACGGCGGGATCGGTGCCGATCGCCTTGTCGCCCTCCACGCTCTTGTCGAACTGCACGCGGGTCTCGCGCACGGTCAGGCCCGCCGCGGCCAGGGCCTTGGCGGCGTCCTCGGTGGACTTGCCGCGCACATCCGGCACATTGACCGGCTGCGAGCCCTTGCTGCGATACACCTTCACCTGCGCGCCCATCGGCAGGACCGTGCCGGGCGCGGGCTCCACCTTCGCCAGGGTGCCCTTGGGGGCGGTGCTGGCGGCCTCACCCGCGTCGATCGGCTGGAGTCCGGCATCGCGAATGGCCTGGTTGGTGGTGGAGATCTGGTCGCCGGGGTTGATGTCGGGCACCCGCGGCTTGCCGTTGGAGATGAGCACCGCGACGGTGGAGCTCTTGGTCACCCGCGAGCCCGCCGACGGATCGGTGCCGACCACCCCGCCCACCGGGATGGTGTCGGAGGCCTTCTGCCGCAGCACCGTCTCGAATCCGGCCTCCTGCAACACGGCCACCGCGCGTTCGGAATCCATGCCCGCGATCGCCGGGACCGCGGTGTAGCGGCCGACCCCGACCCACCAGCCGCCGATGCCGACCAGCAGGGTGAGCGCGGTGACGATGCCGACCCACATCAGCCCGGTGCGGCGCGAGCCGGACTCGTTCGGTGCGAGCGGATGATGCTGGACGGGCTGGGCGTACTCGTCGGGGCGCGGACGCTGCGCGGTGACCACCCGGGTGTGCTGTGGTTGCGCGGCGGGCGCCGGAACCGGGTGCGCGGCCACCGGATTCGGGGTCGCCGGGCTGTCACCGGGATGGTGGGCGGCACCGGTGCGGTAGTTCTCGGACAGGTGCTCGGCCGAATCCCGCGGGGCCGGCACCCGATACGGCGGCAGATTCAGCAGCATGGCCACCGATTGCAGCTGCGCGGCCATCTCGTGGGCGTCGGCGAAACGCTGCGCGGGATCGCGGGAGGTGGCCTTGGCGACCAGCGCGTCGAACTCCGGTGGCACGCCACCGATGAACTGGCTCGGCGCGGGCACGTCGTTCTCCACCCGCTGATAGGCCACCGACAGCGAATTGTCGCCGGTGAACGGCACCCGGCCGGTGAGCAGCTCGAAGATCAGGATGCCGAAGGAGTACACGTCGCTGCGCGCGTCGGCGGTGCCGGTGGTGACCTGCTCCGGGGACAGGTAGGCGGCCGTGCCGAGGATCACGCTGGCGGAGGTGGTGTTGGCGGCGGCGACGGCGCGCACCAGCCCGAAGTCGGCGATCTTCACCTCGCCCGCGTCCGAGATCAGCACGTTCTCCGGCTTGATGTCGCGGTGCACCAGGCCCGCGTCGTGGGCGGTGCCGATCGCGCGCAGCACCGGCTCGGCGACCGCGCGCACCGCGTGCGGGGGCATCGGGCCGCGCTCGCGCAGCAGTTCGCGCAGCGTGCCGCCCTCGACGAGTTCCATGATGAGGAAGGGGTATTCGCCGTCGACACCCTGGTCGTAGACGGCCACCAGCGAGTTGTGCTTGAGCTTGGCCACCGCGCGCGCCTCGAATTCGAAGCGGGTGAGGAACTGCGGATCTCCGGCGAACTTGGGATCCATCACCTTGATCGCCACCGGGCGATCCAGCCGGGTGTCGGTACCCCGGAACACCATCGACATTCCGCCGCGCGCGATCGGCGCATCGATGCGGTAGCGCCCTTCCAGCATCTGGCCGATCAAGTGATGTCCTCCGGCTTTCACAAACTTCTCACCCCTCGCGACACTGCGACAAGCGACCGGCCACCCGGTGCGGCCACCACGATCGTAGCCGTGCGGGCCTGGCATGCCAGCGGATGCACGCCCGGCCCCGTCCACTACCGTTGTGCGGGTGAGTGCCTTCCCCTGCAGCGACGACGTCCTGCCCGACACCGAAACCCTCGTCTCGCTTCCCGAGGCCGCCGAGATACTCGGCGTCCCGGTGACCGCGGTGCATCAGCTGCTGCGCGACCACCAGCTCCTCGCGGTCCGGCGCAACGGTGTCGCCGGCATTCCGTCCCGCTTCTTCGACGACAACGACGAGATCGTCCGCATGCTGCCCGGCCTGATCACCGTGATGCGCGACGGCAAGTACTCCGACGAGGACATCCTGCGCTGGATCTACACCGACGACGACTCGCTGCCCGGCCGCCCGGTCGACGCCCTGCACGGCCCGCTGGCCCGTGAGGTCGTGCGCCGCGCCGCCGCCGAACCCTTCTGATCGATCGCGCCGCCGGGCATCGTCACCGGCGGCGCGTCGCGGTGGTGAAACCCTTGGCGGCGACCAGGATCCGGCGGTGCCGGGGAACCGTGGCACGGGCGGCGAAGACCTGGTGGTCGGCGGCTTCGATGCGGTCGAGGATCTCGCCGTAGAGAATCGCCGCGGTGTCGATGGCCGGACGCACGCGCGGGTCCAGCAGGGCGATGCCCGGCCTCGCGCGGCGGTAGAGGTCGCGGTTGACCGCGATCAGGTGGGCCAGGGCCCGGCGCAGCGGTGCGTCGGTGCGTCCGGTGGCCCGGCAGGCGCGCAGGTGGGCTTCGTCCACGCCGAAGGCGGCCAGTTCGTCGGCGGGCAGGTAGATCCGGTCGCGGTCGAGGTCCTCGGCGACGTCGCGCAGGAAATTGGTGAGCTGGAACGCCTCGCCCAGCGTCGCCGCCGCGGGTTCGGCCTCGGCGACCGGGACCACCGTGCCCAGCACCGGCAGCACCAGCAGGCCGATGGCGGCGGCGGACCCGCGCATGTATTCGCGCAGCTCGCTCATGGTGGCGTAGCGGGTGCGGTGGGTGGGGCTGCCGGGGATGTCCATGCGCATGGCGTCGAGGAAGGTCCACAGCGGGGTGGGGGCGATGCCGTAGCGGCGGATGGTGTCGCCGGTGGCGGTCAGGATCTGGTGCCGCAGCGGGTCGGTGGTGTCGATCACACCGTCGTCGATGGCCAGGCGCAGCTGCTTCTCGACCAGATCGAGGTCGTCGGCCGGTCCGACGAGGGACTCGCCGGGCAGGGTGGCAGAGTGCGCGACCGGCCGCGGGCGCGACGAGCGGCCGCGGATGTCGCGCGGATCGAGCACGTGGGCGGGGTCGTCGGCGTGGTCGACGATGTCGTCCACCATCCGCGCGAACGCGTAGAGCGCGTGGACGGCCCGGCGCTGCGGGGGTGTGAGCAGGGCGGTGGCCAGGTAGTAGGTGCGGCCGTGTTCGGCGGCGATGCGGGCGCAGCTGGTATAGGCGGCGTCGAGGTCACCGGTCGGCGTGCGATCCGGCCCGGGTGGCCGGGGGCTCATCCGGCGACTGAGGGCGCCGGCTTCCGGCCCGCGGCCCGCGCGCTGGCCGACCGCAGATGCAGCGGATCGACGGTGCGCAGCGAGACCGCCGCCACGATGGAGGCCGCCGTCGCCAGTGCCACGTGCCAGAAGTTGTAGAGCCCGTTCGCGCCGTCGGGCTGGAACACCAGCATCAGCCAGGTGCAGATCCCCACCAGCCACATCAGCGTCCGGGTGGACAGGGCGAACGCGGCGGCCAGGGCGAGCGGCCACGAGTAGTACCAGGGCAGCGCGGCGGGGGAGAGCAGCACGATCCCGACGAAGACGATGATGATGCCCATCACGGCCTCGCGCTCGCTGTGCCGGAAGCGCCACCAGGTCGCGATCAGGATCAGCACCAGGGCGACCTGGCACAGCTTGCGGGCCCACCACAGCGTGGAATCGAAGTCCAGCGGGGTGATCCAGGTGATGATCTCGGCGAGCAGCGTCGGCAGCGAGAGCCACTGGATGATCTTGTTGGAGCCCTGCAGCGCGGTGACCCAGCCGAAGCCGACCCCGGCGATGGCCGAGGCGGCGGCGAACACCGCCGCGAAGACGGCGAAGCCGATCCCGGCGATCTTGGCGAACACCAGCAGCGGATGCGGCATGTCGGCCGAGGGCCGGGCCGCGTCCGGGTGTTTCAGGTCCTCGGACGGGCCGGAATCGCTGTCCATGACCGCACGGCGCTGGGCGGCGCGGCGTTCCTTCTCGTGCAGAATCCAGATCCACACCAGGAACGGCAGCGCCACGGCCGCGGTGGCCTTGATCGCGACACCGATGGCGACCACGACGATGCCCGCCACGTGATGACGTTCCAGCACCAGCGCGATGCCCGCGCACATCAGGCCCACCATCAGCAGTTCGTTGTGCACGCCGCCGATCAGGTGGATCAGCACCAGCGGGTTGAGCACGGCCAGCCACAGCGCCACCGTGGGTTTGCCGCCCAGATGCTTGGTCAGGTGCGGCACCGCCCACATCATCAGCGCCAGGCCGGGCAGCATCACCAGCCGCAGGGCGATGGTGCCCGCGATGATGTTGTCGCCGGTGATCATGGTGATCGCGCGGCCGATGAGCAGGAACACCGGCCCGTACGGCGCGGTGGTGGTGGTCCAGACCAGGCTCACGTTGTCGAGCAGCACGCCGGGGTTGGCGACCGGGCCCACCTGGTAAGGGTCGAAACCGTCGCGCAGCAGCGCGCCCTGGGCCAGATACGAGTAGACGTCGCGGCTGAACATCGGCGCCGCGAACAGCAGCGGCGTGGTCCAGATCCCGACGATGGCGCGCAGTTCGTTCAGCGTGACCGTGGTGGAATCGCCGCTGAGGGTGTTGCGGCCCAGCCGCACCCAGGCCGCGATCATCATCAGGACACCGGCCCAGACCAGGATCGTCGACAACGCGAAGCCGTGGCCGAAGCGCAGCCAGGACAGGTGCAGGGCCTCGAGCAGCGGATCGCGTTTGCGGACCGCGCCCGCGCCGAAACCGCCGAACGTGATCATCACCGCGCCGAAGAAGCCCAGCAGGGCCGCGTGGCCTTCGGGGCTGCGAGCGAAGTCGCCTGCGGTGCGCAGCCACGTCCGGACGCCGGGGTCGGTCCCGGTAGGCGTGTGGCGCTGCGGCTCGAGAGTACGCATGGTGTCCATGGGGCCTACGGTCGTCTCGGAGGGCGGCATATTCGGTCGGTCCCCCCGGATGGTCGGCGGTCGCAACCGCGAGCTGATAAGTCGGCCGTCAGTTTACGGCTTCAACTCCGAACACTAACCCGGTGGTCGGTACCGGTGCGCGTCCGGCTACCGGTGATTCGCTCGGCGGCCAATTTGCCCGACAGCAGCGTCGTGGGTACGCCGACCCCCGGAGTGGTGCCGCAACCTGCGAGAACGACGTTGTCCACACCCCTTGGCAGGTTGCGGGGACGGAACGGCCCGGTCTGCCGGAACAGGTGCGCGACCGAGAACGGCGTGCCCGCGATCATGCCCGCGGCGGCCCACGTCGCCGGAGTGTCGAGATGATCGACCGTGAAGTACTCGCTGATTCCGGTGTACCCGCGTTCTTCCAGCGTGCTGAGCAGCTCGCGCAGATAGGCCGGGCCGACCCGGTCCCAGTCCAGCCGGGCGGCGGTCAGGTTGGGGCAGGGCGCGAGCACCGAGAGCGGTTCGTGCCTGCCGTCGGCACGCTCGACGAACAGGTCGGCGTCGGTGAGCGCGGGCCGGGTGAGCAGCAGCGAGGGATCGCTCATCAGCCGCCCGCGACCCCGGCGCGCCGAGATCTCGGCGAAGGTCCGCGCCCAGGCGGCCCCGAAATCGATGGTGTGGTGGGCCTGCACCGGCCAGCGCGCGGCGACCTCGGCGGGCACGGTGCCGTGCGCCACCACGGCCGAGGGCGAGGCGCGCAGGCCGCGCCGGTGCCGCAGCCCGAAGCGGCGCAGCGAGCCCAGATCGGCGGTGAGCACCACCGCGTCGCAGGCGAAGCGGCGCCCGTCGGTGCCGCGCACCGCCTCCGCGTGCCGGTGACCGGGCGTGCCCGCGCCCCGCCCGCCGGTGGCGTAATCGATCCCGGCGACCTCGGTACCGAGCTCGAGCCGCCCGCCCGCCGCGATGAACGCCTCGGCCAGCGCGGCGGTGATCGCGCGCATACCGCCCTCGGGGAAGTACACGCCCAGGCAGGTGTCCATGTGCGGGATCGCGCCGTAGAGCGCCAGCGCCCGGTCCGGGACGGTGCCCGCGTAGAGCGCCTGGAAGGTGAACAGCCTGGTCAGGCGCTCGTCGCGCAGATAGGAGCGCACCTTCGGCCCGAGCTTGCCGAGCCCGCCCAGACGCACCAGCGTGGCCAGCGAGGCGCGCGAGCGGCGGCTGCGCACCAGATCCAGCGGGGAGTCGAAGTTGGCGTCCATGAACTCGTCGTACTCGGCGGCGTAGACCCGGCCCAGCCAGTCGCGCAGGCGCCGGTAGTTGCGGGCCTCGGCGGGCCCGCAGGCCCGGGTGACCTCGGCGGCCATGGTCTCGGCGTCGTCGTAGACGCGGATGTCGGTGCCGTCGGCGAAGCGCGCGTGATAGGCGGGCGAGAGGCGGTGCACGCGCAGGCCCACGCTGTCGCGGGTCTGCCCGACCGCGGCCAGTGCCTCGTCGATCAGTTCGGGCACGGTGAGCACGGTGGCACCGGAATCGATCTCGTAGTCGGCGAACCGGTAGCGGCCCACCCGCCCGCCGGGATGGTCGGCCCGTTCCAGCACGGTCACCTCGTGACCGGCACCGCGCAGATGCAGGGCGGCGGCCAGCCCGGCCAGTCCCGCGCCGACCACGACCACATGATTCGCTTGTCCCACAGCGCTTTTCCTATCAGGCTCAGGCGGCGCGCCGGGTGGCGGCCAGCGCCATGTCGTGCAGCAGCTGCTTGGCGGGCCCGGTGGCGGTGCTGGTGGCCACGGCGGCCAGGCCGGTGTCGGTGAGTGCGGTGATGCGGCGTTCCACGTCGTCGACGGCGCCCAGCTCGGTGAGCAGGGTGCGCAGCCGGTCGACGGCGTCGTCGTCGAGGTCGGTGCCCAGGCCGGTGCGGATCAGGTCGGCGGCGGTGTCGTCGGCGCGGCGCAGGGCCTCGGCGATGAGCACGGTGCGCTTGCCCTCGCGCAGGTCGTCGCCGGAGGGCTTGCCGGTCACCGCCGGGTCGCCGAACACGCCGAGCAGGTCGTCGCGCAGCTGGAAGGCGATGCCCACGTCGGTGCCGTAGGTGCGCAGGGCCGCGATCAGCGCGTCGTCGGCGCCGGCCAGGGCCGCGCCCAGGTGCAGCGGGCGTTCGATGGTGTAGGCGGCGGTCTTGTAGCGGTTGATCCGCAGCGCGGCGTCCACCGATTCGTCGCAGCCCGCCTCGCCGTTGATGTCGAGCAGCTGGCCGCCGAGTACCTCGGTGCGCATGCTCGCCCACACCGGGGCGAAGCGGGCCAGCGCGGCGGGGGCCAGCCCGGCCTCGTGCACCAGGTCGTCGGCCCAGGCCAGGGCCAGGTCACCGATCAGGATGGCGACCGCGCGGCCGTACTCGGCGCCGTCACCGGGCCAGCCCGCGGCGGAATGACGGTCCTCGAAGGCGACGTGCACCGTCGGGAAGCCGCGCCGGGTGCGCGAGGAGTCGATGATGTCGTCGTGCACGAGCGCGCAGGCCTGCACCAGCTCCAGCGCCGAACAGGCGGTGAGCACCGCGGCGGCCTCGGGTCCGGCGGGATCGCCGCCCGCGCCCAGCCAGCCGGTCCAGGCGAAGCCCGGCCGCGAGCGCTTGCCGCCCCGGATGACGAACTGTTCCAGCGCGTCGGCGGCATCGGTGAACACCGGCCCCAGCGGCGCGACGATGTCGCGGCGGGTGGCGAAGAACGCGCGCAGCACCCGCTCGACCGCGGCGACGAACGCGGGCGTACCCGGTGTGAGCGCGGCGAGGTCGGCCGGGGTGGGCGCGTCGGCGACGAGCCGGGAGAGCGGGGTACCGATTCCGGCGGACAGGATGACCTCCAGGGGCAGACAGCAGCGAGGGGACGGACCGGCGCCCACGCGCCGCATCGTCGTTCCGTCGCAGAATACGCGGGCCGCGGGGGTGCGCCGACGGCGCACAGCCCGGGGTGCGACCGGTCCCCCACCGGGCCCCGCCACTACACTGAACCGGTGACTTTCGACCAAGGCAGGGGACGTTCGACCCCGGATCGACCCGCCCAGCAGCCGTCGATCGTCTCGAACACCCCCTCGGTGGTGCAGAGCCTGCGGACCCACTCGGGTCGCGGCGTGCCGTTCTCCGTCGAGTTCAATCCGCCCCGCGACGCGGCCGGCGAGGCCCGGCTGTGGCGGGCGGTGCGTGAGTTCGAGCGCATGCACCCGGCCTTCGTCTCGATGACCTACGGCGCCGGTGGCTCCACCCGCGACCGCACTGTGCGCATCACCGGTGCCCTCGCCCAGGAGACCACGCTGCTGCCGGTCGCGCACCTGACCGCCGTCGGCCACAGCATCGCCGAGCTGCGCTCGCTGGTCGGCTCCTACGCCGATTCCGGCATCTGCAATGTGCTGGTCCTGCGCGGTGACCCACCCGGCGATCCGCTGGGGGAATGGCGCAAGCATCCCGAGGGCGTCGAATACGCCGAGGAGCTGGTGCGCATCGTGCGCGACTTGGGCGATTTCCACGTCGGGGTGGCCTCGTTCCCGCAGGGCCACCACCGTTCGCCCGACCTGGACCACGACACCCGGCAGCTGGCGGCGAAACTGCGCGCGGGCGCGGAGTACTCGATCACCCAGATGTTCTTCGACGTCGAGCACTATCTGCGGTTGCGCGACCGGGTGGTGGCCATGGACCCGATCGAGGGCGTCAAGCCGATCATCCCCGAGCTCATGCCGATCACCTCGCTGCGCACGGTGCAGCGGGCCGAGGAGCTCAGCGGCCGCCCCGTCCCCGCCGACATCGTCGCCCGGCTGACCCGCGCGGCCGGGCCCGGCCCCGAGGAGGACCGGGCCGCGGTGCGCGCCGAAGGCATCCGCATCGCCACCGAGATCGCCCAGCGCCTCATCGACGAGGGCGCCCCCTGCCTGCACTTCATCACCCTGAACTTCGCCAAGGCCACCAGCGAGGTCCTCACCAACCTCGGCTACGGCGTCACGGCGGCCCCGCTCAGCGCCTGAGTTCGGCCCAGGGGCGCTCCCACCGCCGGGTCAGGCGGCGCGCACGGTGCTGTGTGCCCACGCCTCGGCCAGGAGACGGTGGGATTCGAGGCGGTCGGCGTGGTCGTGGGTGATGGTGGTGACCAGTAGCTCGTCGGCCCCGGTGACCCGCTGCAACGCGGCGAGCCGTTCCACGGCGGTGGCCGGCGAACCGACGATCTGGGCGGCCAGCCGGTCCTCGACCAGGCGGACCTGGTCGGCGGTGAGCGGGGCGGCCGTGGCGGGGTCGAGGTATTCGGCCGCGCCGGTGCCGCTGCGCACGCTGTGCACCCAGTGGCCGTAGGTGCTCGCGCGGTGCCGGGCGGTGTCGTCGTCGGGGGCGACCACCACGTCGGCGGAGACGATCACGTGCGGGCGGGCGAGTCGCTCGGAGGGCCGGAAGGCCGCCCGGTACGCCTCGACCGCGTCCAGCGCCGTCCCCGGTGAGACGTGATAGGCCGCCGCGAACGGCAAGCCCAGCTCGCCCGCCAGCTTCGCGCTCTCCCCGGCCGAACTGCCGAACAGCCACACCTCGGCGTCGATGCCCTCACCCGGAACAGCGTGCAGCGCCACACCATTGGACGCGACATAGGTCCCGTCCAGCAGGGCCCGGATCTCGGCGACCTGGTCGGCGAACTCCGGCGACTCGGCACCGGGCTGCTGCAGGGCCTCACCCGCGGCGACGAACCGGGAGCGATCGGTGATGCGGCGCGGATCGAACGGCGGCGGCACCACCACGCCGTCGCGGATCTCGGTGCGCCCGGTCACCGTGTCCAGCACCGGATGCCCGCCCTTGGCGGTGCTCGCCTCGGCGCCGAACTGGGCGCGCCGGTGTCCGGAGCGGCCGAGGCCGATGTCGACCCGGCCGGGCTGGACGGCGTCGACGATGCCGAACGCCTCCACGATCGAGGCCGAGGTGTGCTGACCCACCTGCACCGCGCCGGTGCCCACCCGGATCCGCGAGGTGGCCGCGGCGATCAGGGCGAGCAGGGTCAGCGACGCCGAGCTGGCCACCGACACGAAGTGGTGTTCGGCCAGCCAGTAGCGCCGGTAGCCCCACTCCTCGGCGTGGCGGGCCAGGTCGACCGAATTGCGCACGGCCTGCGCGGCATTCGAGCCCGCGCTGATGGGGGACAGGTCCAGGATCGAGAGGGGAACGCTCACTGCTTCGGATCCTTCTCGCCCGCTTCGATCGCCACCCGCAGCCGGTTCTCCGGCGGCGCGATCGGGCAGGTCGCGAAATCGGTGAAGGCGCACGGCAGATTCACCGCCCGGTTGAAATCGAGGGTGACGGTGCCGTCGGCCTCCACCGCGCCCAGCGCCAGCGACCGCGCGGCCGGGTAGGTGGTGACGCCGCTGGTGGCGTCGGTGAACAGCACCCGCAGATCGGCGGGCGTGCCGAAGGCGACCACCGTCTCGGTGACGGTGCCGATCCGGAACTCCACGGTGCCTGCGGCGGCGTGGTGGTGCTCGAGCCCGTCCACGACGGCCCCGGTGGTGACGACGCGCTCGTCGTCGAAGGCGGTGAAGCGCCCGGTGACCACCCAGCGCGGGTCCACCGGATAGGCGGCCACCCCGGTGAACGCGGCCAGGGTGGGCGCGGCGGGATCGTGCACGCGCACCGCGTACTGCCCCGAGCGCCGGATCACCTCGTAGACCTTCTCCTCGTTGAGCACGCTGATGCCCGGCGCGCCCTCGGCCGGGATCACGATGCGCACCCCGGCGATCCGCTCGCCGTCCACGTCGAGCCGGTCGGCGGGCTGGGCGGTGATGAACACCTTGTCGTCGGTGACCCACCAGGTGCCGGGCAGGCCGTCGATGCGTTCGGGCTGGTCGGTGAGCCAGTGCAGGGCGGTGAAACTGAGCCAGCCGAGGGGGTCGCGCAGCCCGTCCTCGCGGGCGTCGTGCCAGCGCTGCCAGTCGTCGGTGAAGGTGGTGGGGGCGGTGTGGTCGACGGTGATGGTCATGACGCGCGTGCTCCTTCGGCGACGGGATGGTGGGGATGACGCAGACCCAGGTGGTCGCGCAGGGTGGTTCCGGAGTAGGCGGTGCGGAAACTGCCTCGGTCCTGCAGTTCGGGCACCACCGTGTCGACGAATTCGTCGAGGCCGGTGGGTGTGAGGTGGGGGACGAGGATGAACCCGTCGGCGGCATCGGACTGCACGTAGTGGTCGATCTGGGCGGCGACCTCGGCCGCGGTGCCGACGAACTGCTGCCGCGCGGTGACCTCGATGACGAGCTCGCGGATGCTCAGCTTCTCCGCGGCCGCCTTCTCCCGCCACGCCTTCGCCACGGCGACCGGGTCTTTGGTGTGCCGGACCCGGCCGCGGGTGATCTCGGCGGTGGCGTCGGGTTCGATCTCGGGCAGCGGGCCGTCGGGGTCGTAGCCGGACAGGTCGCGGCCCCAGATCTGTTCCAGGAAGGCGATCGCGGTCTGCGGGCTCACCTGCTGGTAGCGGATCGCGCGGGCCCGCTCGTGGGCGTCGGCCGCGGAGTCACCCAGGACGAAGGTGGCGGCCGGGAAGACCAGCAGTTCGTCGTGGGCGCGACCGTATTTCGCGAGCCTGCCCTTGATATCGGTATAGAACTTCTGGCCCGCCTCGAGGGTGCCGTGCACGGTGAAGATGGCATCGGCGGTGCGGGCGCCGAACTCGCGGCCCTCGTCGGAATCGCCCGCCTGCAACAGCACCGGGTGTCCCTGCGGGCTCGGCGGCACCACGAACGGCGCCTCGATGTCGAAGTGCGCGGTGTGCACGGCGGTGGTGGGGATCTCGCGGGCGAACACACCCCGCTCCCGGTCGAGGACCAGCGAGTCGGCGGGCCAGCTGTCCCACAGCGCCCGCGTCGCCGCCACCACCTCGGCCGCGCGCCGGTAGCGCTCGCCGTGCTCGAGATAGCCACCGCGCCGGAAGTTCTCGCCGGTGAACGCGTCGGAGGAGGTGACCACATTCCACGCCGCCCGGCCACCGGAGAGGTGATCGAGCGCCGCGAACTGCTTGGCCAGCTCGAACGGCTCGTTGTAGGTGCTGTTGATGGTGCCCGCCAGCCCCAGCCGCTCGGTCACCGCGGCCACGGCATTGAGCACGGTCAGCGTGTCGGGCCTGCCGACCACGTCCAGATCGTGGATGCGCCCGCGGTGCTCGCGCAGCCGCAGCCCCTCGGCGAGGAAGAAGAAGTCGAACAGCCCGCGCTCGGCCGTACGCGCCAGATGCTCGAACGAGGCGAAGTCGACCTGCGACTTCGACGCCGGGTCGGCCCAGACGGTGGTGTTGTTGACGCCGGGGAAATGCGCGGCGAGATGAACTTGCTTGCGGGGCTTCGCGGTCACAGGATCGCTCCGGTAGGTGTGGCGTAACGGCTGGCCGGGCGGGGGAGCCCGAGCTGCTCGCGGAAGGTGGTCGGCGCGGTGCCCTCGGTGTCGAGCCCCTCGACGGGTTCCCCTGGGCCGCGGTGGGTGGTGAGCGCGGCGAGGGTCGCGTGCAGCGCGAGGGGTCGCAGGACGACACCGTCGACCACGCCGGCCGACTCGGCGAGCAGCGCATCGAGGTCGGCGGCCGTACCCACCAGCCGCAGGTCGCCATCGAGAGCAGCCGACCCGGTCTCGGTCGGTGTGCCGACGGTGCCCAGCCACCGGTCGAGCTCGGCGATTTCGGCCTCGGCGGTCGATACCGAATCGGCCAGGTGGACCGGCAGGTCGAGCAGGATGCGCACCTGATCCGGGTCACGACCCTCAGCGGCGAGGGCAGCGCGCAGGGTGCGGCGGCGGTCGGCGGCGGTGGCCGGGTCGGGGGCGGTGACGCGGATGAGGTCGGCGCGGTGGACGGCGAGGGCGGTGGAGAACTCGTCGTCGGCGCGGACGGTGACGATCGACTGGCCCTGGGGGGAGCGCGGGGTGATGGACGGGCCCTTCACCGCGAAGTTGTCGCCGGTGAAGTCGATGTAGTGCAGGCGGTCGCGGTCGATGAAGCGGCCGGTGGGGACGTCGCGGATCTCGGCGTCGTCCTCCCAGCTGTCCCACAGCCGGGTCACCACGTCCACCGCCTCGCCGGCCTCGTGCCACAGCGACGCCGCGTCCTGGACATCCTTGCGGCCGAACGCTTTCGCCTCGACGGTGCCGGGGGAGACGGTCACCTCCCAGCCCGCGCGGCCCGCGCTCGCGAAGTCCAGCGCGGCGATCGCCTTGGACACGTGGAACGGCTCGGTGTGGGTCACCGTGACCTGCGGGATCAGGCCGATGCGCCGGGTGAGCGGGGCGGTGCGCGCGGCCACGGCGACGGCGTCGAGCCGCCCCCGGACAACCCCGGCGCCACCCTCCTGCACGGCGAAGGAATCGGGCAGGAAGACCGCGTCGAGGCCGAGCCGTTCGGCCTCGGTCACCAGCGTGGTCCAGTAGCGCGCGGTGAACAGGTCCTCGGCGCGCGAGTCGGCGCGCCGCCAGGACGCGGGATGGGTTCCGGTGCCCGCGAGTTCGAGACCGAGGAACCAGGTGGGCCCGCTCATCGGAGGTCCTTTCCGTCGACGGTGCCGATCCGGACACCCGGATCGGGGATCGCCGCGAGCAGCTCGCGGGTGTAGGGGTCCTGCGGGTCGGTGAACAGGGTGGCGGTGGGCCCGGTCTCGACGATCCGGCCGTGCCGCATGACCGCCACCCGGTCGCTGATCTGGCGCACCACCGCCAGGTCGTGCGAGATGAACAGGTAGCCCAGCGACAGTTCGGTCTGCAGCGTGTCGAGCAGGTCGAGGATCTGGGCCTGCACCGAGGCGTCCAGGGCGGAGACCGGCTCGTCGAGCACCAGCAGATCGGGGCGCAGCGCCAGCGCGCGGGCGATGGCCACCCGCTGACGCTGCCCGCCGGACAGTTCCGCGGGCCTGCGCTCGGCGAAATCGGCGGGCAACGCGACCTGTTCGAGCAGCTCCCGCACCCGCGCGGGCCGGTCGGCGATGCCGTAGGCGCGCAGCGGTTCGGCGATGATCTCGCCGACCCGCCAGCGCGGGTCCAGCGAGGAGTACGGGTTCTGGTACACCACCTGGAACCGCCTGCGCAGCGCCCGCAGCCTGCCGCGGCGCGCACCGGTGAGGTCGTGCCCGTCGAAGGTCACCGTGCCGCGGTCGGGTTCGGTGAGCCGCACCGCGATCCGCGCGGTGGTCGACTTGCCCGACCCGGATTCGCCGACCAGGGCCAGGGTCTCGCCACGGTCGAGGGAGAACGCGACATCGTCGACGGCGGTGATCCCGCCGGCGTGGAAACGCTTGTGCAGGGCCCGCACCGACAGCAGCGGCGTCTGCGCGCGCGGGCGCGGCGGCCGGAACCCGGTCGGTGCCAGCGCGGGCGAGGCGGCCAGCAGCCGCCGGGTGTAGGGGTGGGTTGGGTGCGTGAGAACTTGTGCGGCGGGGCCGGATTCGACGACCTCGCCCTGTTCGAGCACCACGATCCGGTCCGCGCGTTCGGCGGCCACGGCCAGATCGTGGGTGATCAGCAGGACGGCGGTGCCGCGCGCGGCGATCCGCTCGGCCAGCCGGTCGAGCACCCGCCGCGCCACCGTCGCGTCGAGCGCGCTGGTGGGTTCGTCGGCGATGACCAGTTCCGGCCCGCAGGCCAGGGCGATGGCGATGAGCACCCGCTGACGCTGCCCGCCGGACAGTTCGTGCGGATACTGCTTCGCCCGCACGGCGGGCCGGTCCAGTCCGACCTCCTCGAGCAGCGCGAGGGCCCGCACGGCCGCGCCCCGGCGGTCGGCCCGCCGGTGCACCCGCAGCGCCTCGGCCACCTGATCGCCGATGCGCCGGACCGGATTGAGCGACAGGCCCGGGTCCTGCGGCACGAACCCCACCCGGGCGCCGCGCAGCCGCCGCAAGGACTTCTCGTCGGCCGGGTCGACCCGTTCACCGCCGAGCTCGATCCGCCCGCCGGAGATCTGCGCTGCCTCTCCGAGCAGACCGATCACCGCCTGCGCCAAAGTCGACTTCCCCGAACCGGATTCACCGACCAGCGCGACGACCTCCCCGCGCGCCACCTCGATCGAGGCCCCGCGCAGCGCGGGCACCGTCCGGGCGCCGGTACGGTAGTCGACCCGCAGATCCGTCACCCGCAGCACCGGGGCGTCGCCCTCGGGAGAGTCGATTGCCTTGTCGCTCATCGGTTCCCGCTCCTTCCTGCCGCCCGGCCCAGGCGCTGGGCCGAGAGCACGACGGCGATGATCACCAGACCCGGCAGGGTGGTGAGCCACCACGCCGAGGCCAGGAAGTTGCGGCCCTCCGAGATCAGCGAACCCCATTCCGGTGTGGGCGGTTTGGTGCCGTAGCCCAGGAAGCTGAGCGAGGACACCGCCAGCACCGCCATCCCGAATTCCACCGCGGCCAGGGCCAGCACCGGCTGCACCGAATTGGGCAGCACGTGCCGCGCCAGCACGGCGTACCAGCGCACCCCGGAGGCGTGCGCGGCCTCCACATAGGGCGCGTGCCGCACCCGCAGCACCTCCGAGCGCAACACCCGGGCGAAATTGGCGATCAGCGCGACACCCACGGCGATGGCCACATTGCGGGTGCCGAAGCCGAGCGCGGTGACCAGCGCCAGCGACAGCAGCAGCGCGGGAATCGAGAGCAGCACATCGACCACCCGCATGATCACCGTGTCGACGATCCCGCCCGCCGCGCCCGCCAGCAGACCCAGCAGCGAGCCCGCGACCAGCGCGATGGCGACCGCCGAGAGGGTCGCGGTGAGCGAGAGCCCGGCCCCGTGCACCATGCGGGTGTAGAGGTCGCGGCCGAGATTGTCGGTGCCGAACCAGTGCGCCGCGCCGGGCGGCTGGAACTTCTCGGCGGGCACGCCGGTCAGCGGGTCACCGGAGGCGAACACCGAGGGCGCGAGCGCCCAGCCGACCGCCACGGCCAGCACCGCCAGCGAGGCGAGCAGCCCGAGCCGCGCGCGGACCCAGCGGGCGGCCTCGGCCACGCGGTGGGTGTCGACGGCGGTGCCGGTGGTGGTGTGCTCGGCCACCGGGGATCGGCGGATCAACAGGTCAACCATGGTGGCTCCCTTCGGTTTCGGTAGGGGAGAAGGACTCAGACACCGCCCACCACCTGCGGGGTCTCGGCGTCGTCGGTGGTCTTCGCGTTCTTGGCGGCGGTGGTGCCGGTGATCCGGGGATCGAGCAGCGGGTAGAGCAGGTCGATCAGCAGATTCACCACCACGAAGATCAGCGCCGAGAACAGCACCACGCCCTGCACCACGGGGATGTCCTGGTTGAGCACGGAGGTCTGGGTCAGGCGCCCGATGCCGGGCCGGGCGAACACCGACTCCACCACCACCGAACCGGCCAGCATGGTGCCGACCAGCACTCCGGCGATCGTGAATGCGGGCACGCTCGCCAGCCGGGCGACGTGGCGCCACTGCACCCACCACCGGGAGGCGCCCTTGGCCAGCGCCACCTCGGTGAACGGCTGACGCCAGGTCTGGGCCAGCCCCGCCGCGAGCACCTGGGCGATCACCGCCCCCACCGGCAACGCCAGGGTGAGCGCGGGCAGCAGTGTGCCGCGCAACCCCGTGCCGCCGAAGGCGGGGAACCAGTGCAGCCGGAAGGAGAACAGCTGCAACAGGATCAGGCCGGTCCAGAAGGTCGGCACCGCCACCCCCAGCGGCGGCAGCGCGGCCAGGGTGTTGCGCAGCCACGGCCGGCGCGTGTAGGTGGCCGCGAAGGCCAGCGCCGTCCCGCCGAGGATCGCGAACAGCAGCGCCAGCGCCGACAACGCCAAGGTCGAGGGCAGGGCGTCGGTCAGTGCCTCGGTCACCGGCTGCCCGGAGGCGATGGAGCGCCCCAGATCACCGGTGACGGCATGACCCAGCGCCGTCACGTACTGGTCCCACAGCGGCTGGTCCAGCCCGTAGCGGGCCTGCATCTCGGCGACCGCGGCCTGATCGACCGGCGTGCCGCTGCTGATGTCGGCCGCCATCGACACCGGGTCCGAGGGCAGCAGGTACAGCACCACGAACGACACCGTGAACGCCGCCCACAGCACCCAGAGCGCCTGCAGCACCCGCGAACCCACGTACCTCGGCAGGCCCGAGTGCCGCAGCGTCGCGACCACCCCGCTCATCTCAGTGCCCGCTCAGCCAGGTGTCGAAGAACTGCAGCCGGGCCGAGGCCTCGAAGGTCAGATCCTGGGTGTGCCCGGCCGCGCCGATCGCCTGGGACAGCTCGACGGTCGGCAGGATGAGCCCGTTGTCGAGCACCTCGCGCTGGGCCTGCTCGATGAGCGCGGCCCGCGCCGCGGTGTCGGTGGTGGCCAGCTGCTGGTCGAGCAGCTGGTCCAGGGCCGGAATCGGGCCGCGCGCGTTCAGATTGCGTCCGGCCAGGGCGTAGGAGGTGCGCAGGATGTCACCGTCGGCGCGGGTCGAGTTGCCGTAGACCGCGTCGTAGTCCTTGGCGTTCTGGCGCGCGATGGCCTCCGGCGTGGACACCAGGTCCAGTTTCAGGTCCACCCCCACCTGGCGCAGCTGCTGCTGCGCCAGCTCCAGCACGGCCTGGTTGCCCGCGAACACCTGGCTGAAGGTGATCGCGAAGCTCAGCCGTTCACCGTTCTTGACCCGGATGCCGTCGGCGCCGGGCACCCAGCCCGCCTGGTCCAGCAGCGATTTCGTCTTCGCGGGGTCGTAGGCCAGGCGCGCGGACTGGTCGAGGTAGGCCGGGGTCGCCGAGGCCAGCGACGAGGTGGCGGGCTTGAACTGCGGGCCGAGCACGGTGTCGACGAGCTGCTGGCGGTCGAGCGCGGGCAGCAGTGCCTGGCGCACGGCCGGGTCACGCAGCGGACCGCGGGTCACGTTGAACTGCAGGCCGAACGGGGTGCCCGGGTTCGAGGTGGACAGCACCCGGCCGCCGGTCGCCTCGATCTGCGGGGCGTCCTGGGGCAGCGCGTCACTGATGGCGTCGAGCTGACCCGACGACAGGCTGCCGGTGCGCACACCCGACTCCGGCACCACCGTGAACTCGATGCGGTCCAGGTAGGCCTCGCCCTTGTGCCCGAACACGGCCGAGCCCCAGTTGTATCCGGTGCGCTTGGCCAGCGTCGCGGAGATGTCCTGCTTGTACTCGGCGTAGGTGAACGGGCCGCTGCCGATGTTGTCGCCCGCGCACCGCGCGTCGGCGGACTTGGCATTGGTCGAGGCGGCCAGGATGCCGAGCTGCGGCGTCGAGGAAGCCTGCAGGAACTGCGCGTTGGGCTGACTGAACTCGACGCGGGCGGTGAGCTTGTCGACCGCGGTCGTGCCCACGTAGTTGGCCAGGTAGCTCACGCCCAGCGGCGCCTCGACGCCGCCGAGGCGGATGATCGCGTCGAAGGTGTCGCGCACCGAGTCGGCGGTGAGCGCGGTGCCGTCGCTGAAGGTGACGCCGTCGGCCAGGTGGAAGGTGAACACCTTGGCGTCGGGACTGACCTCCCAGCGCTGCGCGAGCCACGGGGTGATCTCGCCGGTGGCGGGGTCCTGATCGGTGAGCGAATCGACGATCTGGCGGGCCACGTAGATGGTCTGGTTGGTGCCCGACTGGGCCGGATCCGAGCAGGTCGGCGCGCCGGACAGACCGTAGCGCAGGGTGCCGCCGGGTTGCGGCGGACCGGCGTCACCACCGGATCCCGCGGTGTCGCTGCCGCAGGCCACCACGGTGGTGACGGCGGCGAGTGCTCCGGCGAGAGCGGCGAGGCGATGACGAGGACGGATCACGGGGTGACTCCAGGGATGCGTGGCATGGGTGAGAGACCTCCATCGGACCTGGCAGAAGCACCCACCCGTTCGACGGGTTGGTTGCTGCGACGTCGTCGAGCCAGGTCTCTCGGTCGCTCTGGATGGTTGCGCCCCGGCTGCTCGGAGCTGAACCAGCATGTGGCACAGACCGGATGGTTCACAACGGTAGAAATCAGCGTGAGCGCAGCAGTTGGGCGCGCGGTCCGCGACCGGCATACTGGCGCGGCATCAGGCGGAGGGGAGGGGCGTGTCCATCGCCCGGATCAGCGGTTTCGCGGAGTAGCGTCGGATTTCCGAGTGCCGACGATGAGGAGTTGCGCCGTGATCGTGCCGCGTCGTACCACCGCACTGACCGCGCTGACGGCCTGCGCCGCCCTGTTGCTGACCGCCCCCGCCGCCACCGCGCAACCGGCCACTCCGGCCGTCACCCGCGACGCCCCCGCCACCACCACCGCGGGCCCCGCCGACCTGCTCGGCGCCTACCAGACCGTCGTCGAGACACTGAAAGCCCTGGGCGTGCAGCCGTTCCTGTACCCCACGGTCGCCGCCGACTGCGCGGGGGACGGCCTCGGCCTGGTCCCCGCCGTCGCGGGCGCCGTCCCCGGCCCGTGGCCCAGCAACGCCGTGCCGATTCCCGGCCTCGACCTGACCGCCGTGAAGTCGGGCCAGACCCTGTTCACCTTCCTGCCCTACGGCCTGGCCCCCGACACCCCCGCCACCGACACCGCAGGCATGCAGGTCGCCTGGCTCAACATCAGCACCGGCCGCGGCGGCCTGGCCTCGATGGGCTCGATCGCCGAGATCGTGCGCGCCATGGTCCCACCGGAAGTCCCGGTGGAACTGCGCCCCCTCGCCGAGAACGCCATCCGCGACTTCTTCTTCACCGCCATCCCCCTCGGCGGAGTCCGCGCGGTCCCCGTCGACACCGGCCACGGCACCATCCTCGCCGCCGTCTTCGGCACCACCGACAACGCAGGCAAATCCTGCTTCTTCTTCCCCACCATCGGCATCACCGAGGTCCCCTGAACCCCTGCCCACGACGGGCATCGAGATCTCGAGGGTCCGTGTGTTCCGGGAAGTCCCAGGTATGTGGCTGTAACGGGCCGTCGGCCCGATACGAGATCCTGGCAGAGCTCTGCGGGTACACCACCGAACCGAGAACGGCGCATCGGGCCTTCTGCGTGGAGCTATCGCTGGCTACCACCTACCTGGACCGGAGAAGCGCATGGGGATCTATGTTCGGCAGTCGCTGAACGCCGGACCGTTCCGGTTCAATATGTCCCGGTCAGGACTCGGCGTCAGCGTCGGAGTCCCCGGCTTTCGGATCGGCAGCGGACCGCGGGGCAACTACGTCCACGCGGGCGCACACGGCGTCTACTACCGGGCATCGCTGGGCGGCGCGCGCCCGTCGCCCACGAACCGCACGACCACCTCGCACCGGCCGAACCCGGCTCCCGTCCCCATGGCCGATCTCACCGGCGCGGACGCCACGCAACTCCTGCCCACCGGACCCGGTGACCTGATCGAACAGCTCAACTCCGCCGCCGGTCAGGCGAGAACAGCACCATGGGCCTTCGGCATACTCGGCATACTCGTCCTCGCGACCCTGCCGTTCGGCCTGCTCCTCCTGCTACCGGCGGTTCCGCTGGTCTGGTGGCTGGCCATGCACGACCAGGCCAGACGCAATGTCGTGGTCTTCTACGATGTCGCCGATCACCCCGCGGCCTGGTTCGGAGCGCTCAACGAGTCATTGATGGAATACGCGGCCTCGCAAGGAAAGTGGCGGATCAACGCGCACGGCGGTCTGGCCACCGTTCATCAGCGGAAGATCAACGGAAACGCGAGCAGTCTGCTCGAACGCACCGCCGTCACAGTCACTTTCGACCACCCGAAGCATCTGGTCACCAATGTCGCCGTCCCGACCATCACCAGCGGACACGACGCGCTGCACTTCCTTCCCGACCGCCTGCTCCTCCGTACGGGCAAGCGATACAGCGACGTCAGCTACGGCATCCTCTCGGTCCAACCGTCCACACGCCGATTCATCGAATCCGGAACCGTGCCTACCGACGGCGTACACGTCGACACGACATGGCAGTTCGCCAACGTGAACGGTGGTCCCGACCGCCGGTTCAAGAACAACAGGATGCTCCCGGTCATGCAGTACGGGAACGTGCAGCTCGCGAGCCCCAGCGGCCTGAATTGGGACCTCCAATTCTCTCGGATCAACGCCTTCGATCGCGCCGCCCGTACTCTCCGAGAGCCCCCGAACCTTCCGCAGATCTCAGGCGGTCAGACCTAGGACAGAACCTAGGCGCGCAGGGGGATCGATGTGTCGGGGGTGACCAGGGGGCGCTGTTTCCAGCGCAGGTCGCCGGTGCGGTGGCGCCGGTGCGAACGGACCCACAGCGTCAGGTAGTGGCCGACGGCGAAGGGATGGGCCGTGGCGGAGAGGATGTCGGTGCGGTCGGGGCGGTGGCGGGTTTCGGTGCTGCGGGCGATGATTCGGCTCGTGACGGCCGCCAGGTAGCCCAGGAGGCCGATGCGGCGGGTGCGGCCTCGGCCGAGGAGAGCCGCCAGTGGGGGGACCCAGTAGGCCAGGGCGAGGAGCAGGCCCACGGCGGCACCGGTCTCGACGCGTCCGCCGTAGGCCGACCACAGCCAGCGGGTGTAGCCGTTGGTGAGGTCTTCGGTGCCGGAGTACATGCGGGTGCGGGCGGCATGGCTCGCGGTGACCAGGGCGGTGCGGTGACCGGCCCGGCGCAGGGCCCTGGCCAGGTCGAGGTCCTCGGTGGCGCTGGCGGCCACGGCGGCGTGCCCGCCCCCGGCGCGATAGGCCTCGGCGTCGACCGCCAGGAACTGCCCGCAGGCTACCGCGGTGGACGGGCGCAGACTGTGGTTGGCCGGGCCCACCGGCAGGGTCGAGGCCCACGACCAGGCCAGCAGCGGCTGGAGCAGCTGCTCGGTGCGCGACCCCGACTCCTGCACCGGCCACGCCGACACCAGACCCGCACCGCGCCTGCGCAATTCGGTGACCGCCGCGGCGACCGCCTGCGGGGCCAGTCGCACATCGGCGTCGACGAAGACCAGCGCGGCCGCGTCGGCGCGGGCCGCCAGCCGCGCGCACGCGGCGGCCTTACCGGTCCAGCCGGGCGCGGGATGGGCGGCCGAGCGCAGCACGGTGAACCGTTCGTCGCCGCCGATCGCGGCGAGCGCGGCCTCGTGGGTGCCGTCGGTGGAGGCGTCGTCGAGGATCAGCACCCGCAGGCGCGGCACGCCGGTCTGGGCGCGCAGATCCGCGATCAGCGCGGGCAACCGCGCGGCCTCGTCGCGCGCGGGGACACACACGGTGACCGGCTCGATCACGCCCGACACCCGCCGCGGCAGGGTGCGCAGGGTGAGCAGGTTGTAGACGGCGGTGCTCGCGCCCAGCGTGGCCAGGCCGGTGCCCAGCCAGGTCAGCGCGCGGCCCGCCCCCATGTCAGCGGCCCAGCCTGCGGGCGGCGATATCGCGCCACATCTCGCCCGGCGAGAAGCCGCCGCGCGGGGCGTTCGGCGGGCCGGGGTTGCGGTTGCGGAAGGCCATGCCCGCCACCAGCGCGGCCACGGCGAGGGTGATGCCGCCGACGATGCCCGCCCAGCCCGCGAACGAGCGGGTGTTCGGGTCGGCGTACTTCACTTCGGCGCGCAGGGTCGAGACCTCACCGGCGGGCAGTTTCCAGGAGACGGTGTTGTCGCCCTCGCGGGTGCCGTTGGTCTTGGCCACGCGCGAGGGGAACGCGATGGAGAACTGTACGTCGGAGCCGTGCGGCGGCACCGATTCCAGGTCGACGCGCCCGTTGAGGCTCACCAGGTCGCCCGAGCGCTGGAACTCCAGGCTGAACATGCCCTGGGTCTGGTCCGACAGTCCGCCCAGCTGGCCGACCTCGCCGAAGGTCAGGTCGTCGAAGAACACCTGGGTGCCGACGTAGCCGTCCTGGTTGTAATTCTCCACCCGCACCTTGGCCGCGACCTGGTCCGGTGCCTTCAGCTGCGGCCCCTTGTCGTCGGGCCCGGTCGGCACCACCGCGGCCACGATGCGCCCCGACACCCGGTCGTTGGACGACACGCCCATCGACACCTGCACACGCAGGCAGCCGGCCAGCGCGGGCACCAGCAGGGCCAGCAGGACGGCGACGGCCGCGACGCGCCGGGCGGGCACGCGGGAACGCGGCGAAGTGGGGGTCAGGTCGGCGACGGGACTCGGCTGCACGGTTGACATCGTGCCAGGCCCGGGCCCGAGAACCCACCCGACGGGGCCGGTGCGTTCCACCGACCCGTGCCGAACAGCGCTTTCGTCCCCGGCCCGGCGTCAGGGCCGGGGTTCGCGGAGTGCGCGGAGACCGCGCAGCACCAGCGGAATCCCCAGCGGCGCCAGCCCCACGAAGCCCCACACCGCCGACGCGGGCAGCCCGAGAAACACCGCGTGCGCGAGGGCGGAGCCGAGCCAGGTCCAGCAGAACACGGCCACCGGCACCGCCACCGAGACGACCACCCGCTTCCGGTCGAGCACGCTGAGCAGCACCGCCATCAGTGTCGCGACCAGCGCCCAGCCCAGATAGTTGGTGCAGGGGATCTGCGGCAGCCCGGGCAGCCCGGCATCGGTGACCGCCCAGGTCCACTGCCCGTCGGTGACCATCTGCGGGTCGAGGAACAGATCCCAGCCCACCGCCCCGAGCACGAACAGCGCCGCGCGCCCCACCACCGAACCGGTGAGCAGCCCCGCGACGATCCAGACCGGGTACAGCCCACCGGTCCAGGCCAGTGGCACCACCAGCGGCACCTCCGCGAGCGCGGGCCCGAGCCGGTCGGTGGCATAGGTGTAGGTCCCGAACGGGAATCCGGTCGCGGTGCCGACGATCTCGGCGGTGAGCCCGAGCCCGGAGACGATCACGAAGAACCCGGCCGCCCAGCGCGGCCCCCGGGTGGTCGCCGCGTGCAGCAGCGCCGTGCCCGCCGACAGCAGGACGACCGCCACGGTGATCCGGTCGCGCGCCACGCCGTCGCTCAGTGGATAGGTGATCTGCACCAGCACCAGCAGCACCGCCGAGACCGCGGGGATCACGCGCCGCGGATCGTCGCGGACCCAGTCGCGCAGTGGCGCGGCGGAGACGTTCATCGTCGGCGCGGCAGCGGGAACCGGCGCTGATCACGCAGGACCAGCTGTGCGGCGCTGCGACCACTCGCACCGGAGACACCGCCGCCCGGGTGGGTGGAGGCGCCGGTGAGATAGAGGCCGGGCGCGCCGGGCACGCGCTGGTTCGACAGTTCGGGCAGCGGCCGCCACAGCATCATCTGGTCCAGCGACATCTCCACGTGCATCACATTGCCGCCGCGCAGCCCCATCTCGCGTTCCAGATCCACCGGGGTCTGCACGAACCGCTGCCGCACCGAGGCGCTGAATCCCGGTGCGTACCGGTCGACCTCGGCGACGATGCGGTCCGCCTCGCGGTCGGCGTGCCGGGCCCAGCTGCTGCCGTCGGCCAGCGCGTAGGGATGCCACTGGGCCCACAGCGAGAGCTGATGCTGTCCCGGCGGTGCGATGCTCGGGTCGACCGCGCTGAAACTCATCGCCAGCACCACCGGGCGCGGCGGCAGCGCACCGCCGAGCGCGGCACCGTGGGCCCGGCGCAGCTGATTGCGGTCCGAGACGAGGAACTGCAGGCCGCGCGCGGAATCGGAGGGGAACGCGCCGGGATAGTGGGGGAGCCGGTCGGTGGCCAGGCGCACCACCATGCCGATGCCGGGGCCGACGCGGATGCGGCGCTGCCAGTCGTCGAGGGTGGGGGCGTCGAAACCGCCCGCGCGAAGCAGCTCGATGGTCGAGAGGATGTGCGCGCCCGCGACCACGGTGTCCGCGGTCAGGGTGCGCGCGGCGGTGCTCACCTGCCACCGGTCACCGGTGCGGCGCAGGGCGGTGACGGCCTCGCCGGTGTGCAGCTCGCCGCCGTCGGCCCGCAGCCGCGCGATCAGGGCCGCGCTCAACGCCCCACTTCCCCCCACGGCCCGTCCGGGCGGCAGGGTGTGCATGAGCGCGGCGAATCCGGCCATCGGCGCGGTGCCCGGTTCCGACATGGGCGGCCCGGACTGTGCCCCGAACCAGGCCAGCGAGGCCTTGAGGCGTTCGTCGTCGAACCAGTAGTCCAGCAGCGCGTCCCCGGACTGCAGGAACTCCCGCGACAGCGCGCTGCCACCGTCGCGGGCGTCCAGCCCCCAGAACGAGCGCATCAGCCGTCCGGGGGTCGGCGGCGTGCCGAACGCGCGCATCACCCGGGCACTGCGCTCACTCCACACGCCGACGAAGCGCCGGTAGGCGTCGGCATCGCGCGCGCCGCATGCGGCCGCGACGGAGGCGCAGGTCTGGTCGAGATCGCGATGGAACACGATCGGCGCGCGCACCCCGTCCGAGGGCGTGAAACCCCACGGATCGCAGTCCAGATAGCGCAGGCCGAACCGGTCGAGCTCGAGCTCCTCGATGATCCCGGTGTGCCGGATCATGATGTGCGCCGAGGAACCGCGGTCCACCTGATGACCCGGGAACCGCTCGACCGTCGACACGGCACCACCGGGCACCTCGTCGCGTTCGAGCACCACCACCCGCTGCCCGGCCCGGGCCAGATAACAGGCCGCGACCAGCGCGTTGTGTCCCGAACCGACGACGACGCAGGTCTGCGGCGCGCTCATTCCCGGCTACCGGCGGCGGGCAGCGGCAGCCGCCTGCCGAGGATCGCGAACGGCCTGGTGTCGCCGGCGAAGACGAAATTGCGGATCACATCGGTGAATCCGGCCCGCCGGTACAGCCGCCAGGCCCGGTTGGCCTCCTCGGGCACCTCCGGCGTCGAGAGCAGCACCGCCGCCTCCGGGCGATCGGCCAGCAGCCGTTCCAGCAGCGTCGAGCCGATCCCGCGGCCCTGCGCGGACGGGTGCACGTGCAGTTCGGTGAGCTCGAAGTAGTCGGCGAGCAGGTCGCGCGCGGCGGCCTCGGGCCAGCCGCAGCGGCGCATCCCGGTGTGTACCTGCTGATGCCACCACTGGCGCGGGGCGCCGCTGTAGCCGTAGGCGATGGCCAGGATCGGCGAGGTGCGCAGGTCGACGGCGCCCGCGTCGTCGGGCAGCAGGGCCGCCACCGCGCGCCAGCCCGCGCGGGTGGTGTGCTCGGTCCACATCGGGGCGCGGTGGTGCTCGGTGCCGCGCGGATAGTCCATGGCGGCGACGTACACCGACAGGGCGTCGTGCAGGCGCGCGCGGAGCGCGGCGACACTGAGGTCGACGACGACGGGTGCGGGGATGTGATTGGGCTTGACGGCTGTCATGGCTCTCGTCGGTGGCGCGCGGACGCGGAAGTTGTCGGTGGGTGTCCCTATATTCAATCCCAATTCAAACGTTCGAATGCTTGTTCGATCTGTGCGAGGGGTGAAAGGGGCAGCAGATGGCTGGTCGCAATGATGGTCGGGAGCACGCGGCGCACGACGGTCGCGCGGGCGGACTGCTACGTCAGGCCGACACCCTGCTCACCGATTCGGCCTGGGAACACGACCCGGGGGAGCGGCTGCGCACCGCCTACCTGGCCGCGCTGCGCGGCGCGGGCGCCATGATCGCGCTCACCGGCGCCGACCGGGCACCGCGGGCGCGCTCGCGCAGCGCCTGGGTGTTACTGAGACGCGCCTCACCGGAGTTCGCGATGTGGGCCGACTACTTCGAGGCGCACTCGCAATTGCGGGCCGCGCTGGAGGCCGGACTGGACCGCGCGATCACCGACACCCAGGCCGACGAGTTCTGCTCACGGGTGGGCGCATTCCTCTACGACGTCGACGATGCGCTGGTCGCCGCGGTCAAGACCCGGCCGCAGCCGAGTCGCGACCGGGACATGACTGCTTAGTTATCACCGAGTAGGTGGTACGGCTTCGATCGAACTCGTATCATGGGGAGCAGATAGCCGCCAAGGTCGGCTACCCGTCGCCTACCCGGAGGCGACCAGCCACGCCTAGTGCCGGGGGAGGTACCGTGCCACTCTCCGAGCACGAGCAGCGCATGCTCGAACAGATCGAGAGCGCTCTCTATGCTGAGGACCCGAAGTTCGCCTCGTCCGTCCGCGGCGGACGACTTCGCTCCACGTCGAGCCGACGGAGGCTCCAGGCCGCGGCGTTGTTCGCCATCGGTCTGGTACTTCTCGTCGCCGGCCTCGCCCTTCCGTTCAAGCCGGGCGGATTCCCGATCATCAGTCTCGTCGGATTCATCGCCATGTTCGGCGCCGGCGTCCTGCTGATGCTCGGCAACTCGCACCGGTCCGCACACCCGGATCAGTCCGAGGGTCCCGCCAAGAGCGCGGGCGCCACCGGCGGGTCGTCCGGTCGCGGCGGCCGCCAGCGCAAGTCCGGCGGTTTCTCCGAACGGATGGAAGACCGCTTCCGCCGAAGGTTCGAGCAGGAGTAGCTCGCCCCTCGCCGGAGCGCACAACAGCATCGAAGGCGGCGCCGCACCCCATCCGGGTGCGGCGCCGCCTTCGCCTGTTCGTCCCCGGAACTCCCGGGAAGGGCGATGCCCCCACTTTCCCCGCCCCTCCCCACCGGGCCCCGCCGAATTCCCCCACGCCGCCGTATTACCCGCCGGTACCTGCGATGTTTGCTGAACGTTGTCGGGACCCGGGGTGGCCGACCCGCGCGGGTTCTCCGAACACGCGATAACCCCGAATCTCAGTGATAGCTGGGATGACCTGCGGAATTGTGTTGGCGGGGAGCGAGATCACCCAGGGTTTCGATTGAAAGTGGGGGAAAGTGGGGTAATGTGGGTCGCGCACTACAGGAGAGGCCGTTACGGCGAGGTGATCCAGTAGGGAGGTGGCCGGGATGTTTCTCGGTACCTACACCCCCCGCCTGGACGACAAAGGGCGACTGACGTTGCCCGCGAAGTTTCGAGACGAACTGGCGGGAGGGTTGATGGTCACGAAGGGTCAAGACCACAGCCTGGCCGTGTATCCGAAAGACGAGTTCACCGCGCTCGCGCGGCGGGCCGCGGCGGCGTCTCGAAGCAACCCGCAGGCAAGGGCTTTCGTTCGAGCACTGGCCGCGGGCACCGACGAACAACGTCCGGACGCACAGGGCCGGATCACGCTGTCGCCGGACCATCGGCGCTACGCGAACCTCATGCGGGATTGCGTGGTGATCGGCTCGGTCGACTTCCTCGAGATATGGGACAAGCAGGCGTGGGAGTCCTACCTCGACGAGCACGAGGAGGACTACGCGCAAGCCAGAGACGAGTCGCTGGGCGGAATCTTCTAGCCCGGAGCACGCGAGTGCTGCGAGGCCTCTGCCCGGGCGTGGACCCTGACGTACTTCCCCGACGCCAGGTGCCGCGCCTCGGTCAGAGACCTCGACGCATTCGCGAACACCATTCTCATTCGAAAAGCACTGTGTGGCATGGCGACTCGTCTGCGACGCGAGGTCCTATCCCGGGAGGTCGAGGTGAACCATGACACCGAGAACCCCCGTCATGTGCCGGTCCTGCTCGGCCGTGCCGACGAGCTGCTCGGCCCCGCGCTGAGCGAGCCGGGCGCGGTCTATCTCGACGCGACCCTCGGCCTCGGCGGGCACGCCGAACATTTCCTGCGCACCTACCCGCAGGCGCGGCTGGTCGGTCTCGACCGCGACACCACCGCGCTGAAGCTGGCCGGCGAGCGCCTGGCGCCCTACGCCGACCGGATCACCCTGGTGCACACCCGCTACGACGGCATCCCCGCCGCGCTGGCCGAGGCCGGGTTACCCGAAATCGGTTCCGTCTCCGCGATTCTCATGGATCTCGGGGTGTCGTCGATGCAGCTGGACGAGGCCGACCGCGGTTTCGCCTACTCGGTGGACGCCCCGCTGGACATGCGGATGGACCCCACCACCGGACCCACCGCGGCCGACGTGCTCAACACCTACAGCCACGGTGACCTCGCCCGGGTGCTCAAGACCTACGGCGACGAACGCTTCGCGGGCAAGATCGCCTCGGAGGTGTTGCGCCGCCGCGCCGTTCGCCCGTTCGGTACCAGTGCGGAGCTGGTCGAGCTGCTCTACGACACCATTCCGGCCGCGGCGCGGCGCACCGGCGGGCATCCCGCCAAGCGCACGTTCCAGGCGCTGCGGGTGGAGGTCAACGGCGAGCTCGATTCGCTGCGCGCGGCGCTGCCCGCCGCGCTCGACGCCGTGCGCGTCGGCGGGCGGATCTGCGTCATGTCGTACCAGTCGCTCGAGGATCGGCTGGTCAAGCAGGAGTTCGCGCCCCGGATCGTGTCCAGGTCCCCGATGGATCTGCCGGTCGAATTGCCCGGCATGGGACCGGAATTCCGGATGCTCACCCGGGGCGCGGAGAAAGCGACGGAGTCCGAGATCGAGGTCAACCCACGATCGGCGCCGGTGCGGATGCGCGCGGCGGAACGGATCGCGGAGAGATCAGGGAGGACACAGGAGGGGACACGATGAGCGTGCGGACGAGCACCGTCGCCGTGCCGGGGCGTACGGCCCGTCGCGTCGAGGCGGCCGACCGAGTCAAATCCGGTGCCGCCCAGCGGGCCTACGCCCGCAAGCGCACCAGGGCCCAGCTGCTCGACGGCATCGAACTGCCCGAGCGGGCGTCGACGATGGCTGGGCGGATCCCGTTCGTCACGGCCATCATCGGACTGCTCGGCTGCGGCCTGGCCCTGACCCTGCTGCTGACCACCCGTGCCGCCGAGGACAGCTATCAGCTCGGTGACGCGCGTGCGGTCAACCGCAAGCTCGCCGACGAGCGGGCCGCGCTGCAGCGTGAGGTGGCCGCCGCCGACTCGGCACCCGAACTGGCCGCGCGCGCCCGCGAACTCGGCATGATCCCCGCCAAGGACCCGGCCCGGCTGGTGCTCGGCCCGGACGGCGAGATCACCGTCATCGGCACGCCCTCGCCCGCGCAGGGCGCGCCCGCCCCGCCGCTCAACGGCCCGCCGACCACCACCCCGAACCCCGCCTCGCCGAATCCGGCGCAGGCGCAGGGGGAGCGGGTGGTGCCGGTGCAGCCCGGGGCGCTCACCGCGAGTCCCGCCGCGCCCGGCGCTGTTCCGGCGCCCGTCCTCGCCTCGCCCGGCGCGGTGCCCACCCCCGCGGCGACCGCGCCGGTGGGTGTGCCCGCCCCGCAGCCGACGACCCCCGCGGCGCCCGCGCCCGCCGAGGTGCCCGCGCCCGTGGAGGATCAGGCACCCGCCGCGGGCCAGAGCCCCGTCGAGCCCACGCTGGTGCCCGATCGGGTCGAGGTCGCCGTCACCCCCGAGGAATCGCCCCTGGTCCCCGCCGAGACCGCGCCGCCCGCACCGGGTGTCGTGGCCGGTGCGCCCGCCGCGCCGAGTGAGGCGCCGCAGCAGATCGGAACGGAGGGCGGCCCCCGATGAGGCGCAGCGGATCCGCGTCGCAGCCGCGACGCGGGCCGGTCTCGTCGCGGTCGCGCCGCTCCGGGCCGCTCTCGCCGGACCGGCCGGTCCGGCTGCGCCTGGGCATCGGCCGGGTCACCCTGCTGGCCACCCTCGCCGTGGTCGCCCTGCAACTGCTCTACATCCAGAGCCTGGCCGCGCCCGCGCTCTCGGCGCAGGCCGCTTCCCAGCGCACCCACAAGGAGACCGAGGCCGCCGTGCGCGGCCCGATCACCGACCGCCACGGCAACCGGCTCGCCTTCACCATCACGGCCAATGCGCTGACCTTCCAGCCGGTCCGGGTGCGCGAGCAGCTCGCCGACGCCAAGAAGACCAAGCCCAAAGCGCCCGATCCGGACCAGCGGCTGAAGGACATCGCGAAGTTCATCCACGACAAGCTCGGTGACAGCGGTCCCAAGGAAGCCGAGCTGCTCGACAAACTGCGCAGCGACAAGCCCTTCCACTACCTGGCCCGCAATGTCGACCCGCGCGTGGCCACCGAGATCAAGACCAAGTACCCCGAGGTCGGCACCGAACGCCAGGATCTGCGCGAATACCCCGGCGGCGCACTGGCCGCCAATGTGGTCGGCGCGACCGGCTGGGACGGGCACGGGCAGATCGGGCTGGAGTCCGCGCTGGACTCGGTGCTCGCCGGTACCGACGGATCACGCACCTACGACAAGGGTTCCGACGGCGCGGTGATCCCCGGCAGCTATCGCGATCAGCAGCCCGCCGTCAACGGATACGGCGTGGAACTGACTCTCGACGAGGACCTGCAGTACTACGTGCAGCAGCAGGTCCAGCAGGCCAAGCAGCTCTCCGGCGCGGCCTCGGCCTCGGCCGTGGTGCTCGACGCCAAGACCGGCCAGGTGCTGGCCATGGCCAACGACAACACCTTCAATCCCGCGCTGGGACCGCAGCACTGGGCCTCGGCGAACATGAGCAACCCCTCGGTCGCCGAGCCCTTCGAACCCGGTTCGGTGAACAAGATCGTCACCGCCGCCGCGGCCATCGAGTACGGGGTCACCAACCCGGACGAGGTCCTGCAGGTGCCCGGCTCGATCCGGATGTCCGGGGTCACCGTCAACGACGCCTGGCAGCACGATGTGGCGCCCTACACCACCACCGGCGTGTTCGGGAAGTCCTCGAATGTGGGCACTCTCATGCTCGCCCAGCGCGTCGGCGAGGACCGCTTCGCCGACATGCTCGACCGCTTCGGCCTGGGCAAGCGCACCGGCATCGGCCTGCCCGGCGAGAGCCCGGGGCTGCTGCCCGCGCGCGACCAGTGGTCCGGCGGCACCTTCGCCAATCTGCCCATCGGACAGGGCCTGTCGATGACGACCCTGCAGATGACCGGCATGTACCAGGCCATCGCCAACGACGGCCTGCGCATCCCGCCGCGCATCGTCAAGGCCAAGATCGCCCCCGACGGCACCCGCACCGACGAGCTGCAGCCCGACGGCGTGCGGGTGGTGAGCCCGCAGACCGCGCAGACCCTGCGGGAGATGTTCCAGGCGACTGTGCAGAAGGACCCGATGGGCGTGCAGATGGGCACCGGCGGGCAGGCCGCGATCGAGGGCTACCAGGTGGCGGGCAAGACCGGCACCGCGCAGAAGGTCGACCCGGCCTGCCGCTGCTATTCGACCTCGTCGTACTACATCACCTTCGCCGGGATGGCGCCCGCCGACAACCCGCGCTACGTGATCGGCATGATGCTCGACGCGCCGGTCCGCAGCTCCGACGGCAGCGGCGGCGGATCGGCCGCACCGCTGTTCCACAGCATCGCCTCCTGGGCTCTGCAGCGTGACCGGGTGCCGCCGTCGCCGGAGCCCAAGCGCCTCGTCCTGGAGGCCGGGCTCTGACCGCTCGGCTCATGCGCAACCCGCGTTGTCCGTCCGACTCCGCGCGTCGGTAACCTGACTGCTCGTCTCGCCCACGCGCTCGATCACTCTCAGAGAGGAGCCTTGTGCCCGCGCAGTCCAGCCCGCACGCGCTCCGGCCCACCACGCCGCCGTCGACGTCGCTGCAGGCCTTGCTGGACCTCACCGGCGCCACGGTCACCACCCCGGTGGCCGCGGTGACCGTCACCGGTATCGAGCAGCGGTCCAACGCGGTCCGCCCCGGCGACCTGTTCGCCGCCCTACCCGGCGCCAACGCCCACGGTGCCCGCTTCGCCGCCGACGCCGTCGCGCGCGGTGCGGTCGCGGTGTTCACCGATGCCGCCGGAGCCGAACAGCTCGGCGAACTCGGGGTGCCGATCCTGGTGCGCGAACAGCCGCGCGCCGTGCTCGGCGAACTCTCGGCCGAGATCTACGGTCACCCGAGCGATCGCCTGCGCATCATCGGCATCACCGGTACCTCCGGCAAGACCACCACCTCCTACCTGGTCGAGGCGGGTCTGGTCGCGGCCGGGCTGCGGACCGGGCTGATCGGCACCATCGAGACCCGCATCGGCGGGCAGCGGGTGCCCAGCGCGCTCACCACCCCCGAGGCACCCCAGCTGCACGCGATGTTCGCCGCGATGGTCGAGCAGGGCGTGCAGGCGGTCGTGATGGAGGTGTCCAGTCACGCGCTGGCCCTTGGCCGGGTCGACGGCGTGCGTTTCGCCGTGGGCGCCTTCACCAATCTGTCCCAGGACCACCTCGACTTCCACGCCGACTTCGAGGACTACTTCGGCGCCAAGCGCAAACTCTTCGCCGCCGACTCCCCGGTCGCCGCCCGCGTCCCGGTGATCTGCGTCGACGACCAGTGGGGCCGCAGGCTGGCCGGTGAGCTGGCCGCGCCGATCACCGTCTCGACCCGCGAGGCCGCCGACTGGCAGGTCGCGGGCGAGGTGAAGACCGGCGCCGGGGCACAGGAGTTCACCGCGGCGGGTCCGGCGGGCGAGCTGACCGTGCGGCTGCGCCTGCCCGGGCGCTACAACGTCGCCAACGCCCTGCTGGCCGTCGCGACCTGCGCGGCCGCCGGGGTGGACCCGGCCGTGGCCGCCCCCGCGCTGGCCGAGGTGGACGTGCCGGGCCGGATGCAGCGGGTGGACCGCGGCCAGGACTTTCTGGTCGTCGTCGACTACGCGCACAAGCCCGCCGCGGTCGAATCGGTGGTCACCACCCTGCGCGGCCATCTCGCCGAGGCCGGGCACGGCAGGCTGGCCGTGATCGTCGGCGCCGGTGGTGACCGCGATGTGGCCAAGCGCCCGCTGATGGGTGCCGCCGCCGCGCGCGCCGATCTGGTGATCGTCACCGACGACAATCCCCGCTCCGAGGACCCGGCGCTCATCCGCGCCGCGGTGCTCGGGGGCGCCGACGAAATCCCGGCCGCCGAACGCGGCGAGATCCGCGAGATCGGGGACCGGGCGGCGGCCATCGCCGCCGCCGTGGCCTGGGCGCGCCCGGGCGACGTGGTACTCATCGCGGGCAAGGGCCACGAGTCGGGGCAGGAGATCCAGGGCGTCAAATACGAATTCGACGACCGGGTCGTCGTCGCCGAGGCGCTGGACGCGCGGACACCCGGTTCGCACACGGAGGACTCGAGGGTTTCATGATCGAGATGACACTGCGCGAGATCGCGGACGTGGTCGGCGGCGAACTGCACGATGTGCCCGACCCGGACGCCCGGGTGACCGGTTCGGTGGAATTCGATTCGCGCCGCATCGGTTCCGGTGATCTGTTCCTCGCGCTGCCGGGCGCCCACTCCGACGGGCACGACTACGCGGCCGGTGCGGTCGCCGCGGGCGCGGTCGCCGTGCTGGCGGCCCGCCCGGTGGGGGTGCCCGCGATCGTGGTCGCCCCCGAACGCGGGTCGGTGCCGGCGACCTCGGTCGCGCTCAGCCACGACGGCGACGGTTCCGGCGCCGCGGTGCTCGCGGCGCTGGCCGAGCTGGCGCGGGTGAGCACCGAGCGCCTCGCCGAACGCACCGGGCTCACCGTCGTGGGCGTCACCGGGTCCTCCGGCAAGACCTCCACCAAGGACCTGTTGGCCGCCGTGCTGGCCCCGCTGGGCCCGGTCGTCGCGCCGCCCGGCTCGTTCAACAACGAACTCGGCCACCCCTGGACCACCCTGCGCGCCGGGCTCGACACCAAGTTCCTGGCGCTGGAGCTCTCGGCGCGCGGGCGCGGCCACATCGCGGAACTGGCGCGCATCGCGCCGCCGCGCATCGGTGTGGTGCTCAATGTCGGCACCGCCCACCTCGGCGAATTCGGCAGCCGCGAGGCCATCGCCGTCGCCAAGGGCGAGCTGGTCGAGGCACTGCCCGCCGAGGGGCTGGCCGTGCTCAACGCCGACGACCCGCACGTCTCGGCCATGGACTCGCGCACGAAGGCGCGCGTGGTCAAGGTCGGCCTGTCCGGTGACGCCGACATCCGCGCCACCGACGTGCGCACCGACGACCAGGCCAGGGCGAGCTTCGTGCTGCACGCCGGTGGCGAGTCGGTGCCGGTGACCCTGGCCGTGCACGGCGAACACCAGGTCGGCAACGCGCTGGCCGCGGCCGCCGTCGCGCTCGAGTGCGGCGCCGACCTGGCGACCGTCGCCCGGGCGCTGGGCGGGGCCACCGCGGCCTCGGCGCGCCGGATGGACGTGCGGACCACGCCCGAGGGCGTCACCGTCGTCAACGACTCCTACAACGCCAATCCCGACTCGGTCCGGGCCGCGCTCAAGGCGCTGGTCACCCTGGCCAAGGCGGGCGAGACGCCCCGGCGCAGCTGGGCGGTGCTCGGCGAGATGGGCGAGCTCGGCGACGACTCGGTGATCGAACACGACGCGATCGGACGGCTGGCGGTACGCCTGGATGTCGACCGGTTGATCGTGGTCGGCACCGGACGACCCTCCCGGGGCATGCACCAGGGTGCGGTGATGGAAGGCTCATGGGGCGAGGAGTCGGTCCTCGTTCCCGATATCGACGCGGCGATCGCGCTGCTCGACGACGAGATCGCCGCAGGCGATGTGGTACTGGTCAAGGCATCCAAGGCAGTCGGTCTCTGGGCCGTCGCCGAGCACCTGACCAGGGCAGGGGAAGGTAGTACGCAGGCATGAAAACAGCGGCCATCGGCAGCACGCCGGCGCCCGGCGTCAGTGAGGCGCGGGCGTGAGGCAGATTCTCTTCGCGGCGGGGATCGCCCTGGCGGTGTCGATCCTGTTGACGCCGTTGCTGATCCGGGTGTTCGCCAGGCAGGGCTTCGGGCAGGAGATCCGGGTCGACGGCCCGGCCAGCCACCAGGCCAAGCGCGGCACCCCGACCATGGGTGGCGTCGCCATCCTGATCGGCATGTGGGCCGGTTACCTCGGTTCGCACCTCATCGGCATCGGCTACGACGCCGAGGGCCCGACCGCCTCGGGTCTGCTGGTGCTCGGCCTGACCACCGCGCTGGGCGTGGTGGGCTTCCTCGACGACTTCATCAAGCTGCGCAAGCAGCGCAACCTCGGCCTCACCGCCGCGGGCAAGTACATCGGCCAGACGGCCGCCGCGGTCATCTTCGCGGTGCTGGCCCTGCAGTTCCGCAACGCCGACGGCCTGGCCCCGGCCAGCAAGCACCTGTCGTATGTGCGTGACTGGAGCACGGTGTCGATGGGCGCGCTGATCTTCGTGGTCTGGGTGCTGTTCCTGGTGATCGCCTGGTCCAACGCGGTCAACCTCACCGACGGTCTCGACGGCCTGGCCGCCGGGTCGATGAGCCTGCTGCTGGGCGCCTACGTGATCATCACCTTCTGGCAGTACCGCAACGCCTGCTCGACCAACCCGGGCCCCGGCTGCTACGACGTGCGCGACCCGCTGGACCTGGCGCTGGTGTGTGCCGCCGCGGCCGCCGCCTGCATCGGCTTCCTGTGGTGGAACGCGGCGCCGGCCAAGATCTTCATGGGTGACACCGGCTCGCTGGCCCTGGGCGGCCTGATCGCCGGGCTGTCCATCACCACCCGCACCGAACTGCTGATGGCCGTGATCGGCGCGCTGTTCGTCGCCGAGGCCGCCTCGGTGATGTTGCAGGTCGCGGTGTTCCGCACCACCCGCAACCGGTTGTTCAAGATGGCGCCGTTCCACCACCACTTCGAATTGAGCAAGTGGGCCGAGACGACGGTGATCATCCGGTTCTGGATCCTGGCGGGCATCTCCGCCGCCGTGGGTCTCGGGCTGTTCTACAGCGAATATCTGTCACAGGTCGGGTGAGCGCGGACATGGTCGAACACACTCCCCGTGCCCTGCGCTCGCCGGGCCCGATGCTGGAATTCCTGCGTGGCCGTGACGTGCTCGTCGCCGGCTGGGGCGTCTCCGGGCGCTCGCTGATCGAACCGCTGCGCGATATCGGCGCGCACCCCGTGGTCACCGACAACGGCGCCAAGGCGCTGGCCGAGGCCGCCGAACTCGGGCTCGAGGTCGCCACCGGCGTCGAGCTGGAGAACGCGGACCTGAGCCGGTTCGCGCTGGTCATCACCAGCCCCGGCTGGCGGCCGGACTCGCCGGTGCTGGTCTCGGCGGTCACCGAGGGCATCCCGGTCTGGGGTGACGTCGAATTCGCCTGGTGGGTCGACCAGGCCAGGATCTACGGTCCGGTCCGCAAGTGGCTGGTGATCACCGGCACCAACGGCAAGACCACCACCACCAACATGACCCACTCGATCCTGCGCGCCGCGGGCATCGCCAGTGTGGCCTGCGGCAATATCGGCCTGCCGATCCTGGACGCGCTGCGGCGCAACCCCGGCCCGCAGGTGCTGGCGGTCGAGCTGTCCTCGTTCCAGCTGCACTGGGCGCCCTCGGTGCGCCCGGAGGCGGGCGTGGTGCTCAATGTCGCCGAGGACCACCTGGACTGGCACGGCGGCCTGGACGCCTACGCCGCCGCCAAGGCCCGCGCGCTGACCGGCCGGGTCGGCGTAGTCGGCCTCGACGACCCGGTCGCGGGCTCGCTGGCCCGCAAGGCCAAGGCCCGGCGCACGGTCGGCTTCCGCATCGGCGTGCCCGCCGACGGCGAACTGGGCGTGGTCGACGGCAAACTGCTCGACCGCGCCTTCACCAAGGCCGCCATCCTGGCCGAGACCTCCGACATCAGCCCGCAGGGCCCCGCGGGCATCGCCGACGCGCTGGCCGCCTCCGCGCTGACCAGGGCCATCGACGTGGCACCGCAGTTCGTCAAGGAAGGGCTGGCCGAGCACAAGGTGGGCCCGCACCGCACCGCGTTCGTCCGCGAACTCGGTGGGGTGGAGTTCATCGACGACTCCAAGGCCACCAACCCGCACGCCGCGCGCGCCTCGATCCTGGCGCACCCGCAGGTGGTGTGGGTGGCCGGTGGACTGCTCAAGGGCGCCACCGTCGACGACCTCATCGAAGAGGTCGGCGACCGGCTCGTCGGCGCGGTCCTGTTCGGTGCCGACGCGCCGGTGATCGCCGCCGCATTGGCGCGACACGCACCCGAAGTCCCGGTCATCGCACTGGACGCGGGAGACGATGCAGACATGGAGTCGTCGAGAAAGCAGCGCGCCGAGGCGGTCATGGGCCGCGCGGTCCGCGCGGCGGCGGGGCTGGCCAGGGCGGGCGACACCGTCCTGCTCGCACCGGCGGCGGCCTCCCTGGACATGTACGACGACTACACCCACCGCGGACGCTGCTTCGTGGACGCGGTGACGGCTTTGGAAGACGGTGACATCGGGCGGGCGCTGTGACACCGACGCCCCGGCTCGACCGTCAGCGCCACGAGGAGGCAGCGTGCGCAACCAGGTAGGACGCCGGGGCGGTTCGGCCGCAGCGCGGCCGGGCTGGGCGGGGGAGCGTTTCGGCGCGTGGCTGGCCCGCCCGCTGGCCTCGTTCCACCTGGTGGTCACCATCGCCACCCTGCTGACCGTGCTCGGCCTGGTGATGGTGCTCTCGGCGTCGAGCGTGGAGGCCTACGCCGGTGGCGGGTCGGCCTATTCGCTGTTCATCCAGCAGGCCATGTTCGCCGGACTCGGCGCGGTCGCCTTCTACATCGCGCTGCGGCTGCCGCTGCGGCTGGTGCGGCAGTGGTCGTTCCCGATCTTCAGCATCTCGGTGCTCGCGCTGGTGCTGGTGCTCATCCCCGGCATCGGCTCGATCCACGGCGGCGCGCGGCGCTGGTTCGACATCGGCCCGCTGTCGATCCAGCCCTCCGAGGTCGTGAAGGTGACGCTGGTGGTGTGGGGCGCGCATCTGCTCGCCTCGCGGCGCGGCGGCCAGCTCAAGGACATCCTGGTGCCGCTGGTGCCCGCCGGTCTGCTGGTCTGCCTGCTGGTGGTGCTCGAGCCGAACCTGTCGACCACGATCGCGCTGGGCATCGTGCTGATGGCGCTGCTGTGGTTCGGTGGACTGCCGGTGCGGCTGTTCGTCGGGATCATGGTCACCGGCCTGGTCGCGGCCTCGATCCTGGCGCTGTCGGCGGGCTATCGCTCCGACCGGGTGCGCGCGTTCTTCAACCCCGGTGACGACCCGCAGGGCGTGAACTACCAGGCCCGCCAGGCCAAGTACTCGCTGGCCGACGGTGGCATCTGGGGTCGCGGTCTCGGGCAGAGCCGGGCCAAGTGGAGCTACCTGCCCAACTCGCACAACGACTTCATCTTCGCCATCATCGGCGAGGAACTCGGCTTCCTCGGCTGCATGCTGGTGCTGGCGCTGTTCGCGCTGTTCGTCTACGCGGGCATCCGTATCGCGCTGCGCTCGGTGGACCCGTTCCTGCGGTTGCTCACCGCCACCGCCACCACCTGGATCACCGTGCAGGCGCTGATCAACATCGGCTATGTCGTCGGGCTGCTGCCGGTGACCGGTCTGCAGTTGCCGCTGGTCTCGGCCGGTGGCTCCTCGCTGGCGATCACGCTGTTCATGTTCGGCATCATCGCCAGCGCCGCCCGGCACGAACCCGAGGCGGTCTCGGCGCTGCAGAACGGTCAGGACGGGCGCGTCAGCAGGCTGCTGCGGCTGCCGATTCCGGAGGTGTACTCCCCGGCCAGGGCCGACGCGCCACGCAAGCCCGCGCGCCCCAAGGCCGAACGCCCACGTCAGACCCCGCGCCGCCCGGCGCCCACCGAACGACGGCGACGTGCACCCGAGAGCCGCGGCACGAGTTCGCTACGGTCGACCAGAGCGTGGGAACCGACCTATCCGATGCCGCACCGCCCGGTGAAGCGGCGGACCGGCGGCGGCGGAGGGTGATCACGCGGTCTCGCCTGCCGGGCGAGTCGATACAGGAAGAACGAGGGAGATCCAGGTGAGTGACCCGCGACCCGGGTTGTCGGTGATCGTCGCAGGCGGCGGCACCGCAGGCCACATCGAACCCGCGCTGGCCGTGGCCGACGCGCTGCGCAGGCTCGACGAGGGGATCCGGGTGACCGCGCTGGGCACCGAGCGTGGCCTCGAGACCAAGCTGGTGCCCGACCGGGGCTACCCCCTCGAGCTGATCCCGCCGGTGCCGTTGCCGCGCAAACCCTCCGCCGACCTGCTGCGCCTGCCCGGGCGCATCCGGGCCTCGGTGCGGGCGACCAGGGCCGTCATCGACGACGTGCAGGCCGATGTGATCATCGGTTTCGGTGGCTACGTCTCGCTGCCCGCCTATCTCGCCGCGCGCGGCGGGCTGTTCGGGCGCAAGCGCAAGGTGCCGGTGATCGTGCACGAGGCCAACGCCAAGGCGGGCCTGGCCAACAAGGTGGGTGCCCGGGTGGCCGCCAAGGTGCTCGCCGCCGTACCCGATTCGGGACTGGCCGACGCCGAAGTCGTCGGAATCCCGGTGCGTGCCGCCATCACCGACCTCGACCGCGCCGCGCTGCGCGCACGGGCCCGCGAGAGCTTCGGGCTGCCCGCCGAGGGCCCGGTGCTGCTGGTGTTCGGTGGTTCCCAGGGCGCGCGCAGCCTCAACGACGCCGTCGCCGGTGCCGCGCCGCAGCTGGCCGCCGCCGGGATCTCGGTGCTGCACGCGCACGGACCCAAGAACAGTCTCGAGGTGAACACCGGCGAGACCACCGCGCCGTATGTCGCCGTGCCGTACCTGTCCCGGATGGACCTGGCCTACGCCGCCGCCGACGCGGTGGTGTGCCGCTCGGGCGCGATGACCGTGGCCGAGGTGTCGGCCGTCGGCCTGCCCGCGTTCTACGTGCCGCTGCCGCACGGCAACGGCGAACAGGAGTTCAACGCCCGCCCGGTTGTCGCTCAGGGTGGTGGCAGAATTGTCCCCGACGCCGAGCTGACCCCGAAATACGTGATCGATGAGGTGATTCCGCTGCTGCTCGACCCCGCTCGACTCGCCGAGATGAGCCGCGCCGCCGCCGGTGCGGGCCATCGCGACGCTGCCGACACGGTGGCCAGGATCGTCGTCGAGGTCGCCCGATGAGCGGCCCGGCCGAGATCGGCGAATCCACCGGCACGGCACTGCCCGCCGAGCTCGAGCGCGTGCACATGGTCGGCATCGGCGGTGCCGGGATGTCGGGCATCGCGCGCATCCTGCTCGCGCGCGGCGGCGCCGTCTCGGGCAGCGACGCCAAGGAGAGCCGCGGCGTGCTGTCGCTGCGGGCCCGCGGCGCGCAGGTGCGCATCGGCCACGACGCCGACGCCCTCGACCTGCTGCCCGGTGGCCCGACCGTCGTGGTCACCACCTACGCGGCCATCCCGAAGACCAATCCCGAACTGGTCGAGGCCAACCGGCGCAAGATCCCGGTGCTGCTGCGCCCGACCGTGCTCGCCGCGCTGATGCGCGGGCACAAGACCCTGCTGGTCTCGGGCACCCACGGCAAGACCTCCACCACCTCGATGCTCATCGTCTCGCTGCAGCACTGCGGCGCCGATCCGTCCTTCGCGGTCGGCGGCGAGCTCAACGAGGCGGGCACCAACGCCCACCACGGCAGCGGCGACATCTTCGTGGCCGAGGCCGACGAGTCCGACGGCTCACTGCTGCAATACGACCCGGACGTCGCGGTGGTGACCAACATCGAGTCCGACCACCTGGACTTCTTCGGCACCGACGAGGCCTACATCCAGGTCTTCGACGATTTCGCCGACCGGCTCGCCCCCGGCGGCCTGCTCGTGGTGTGCCTGGACGACCCCGGTTCGCTGGCCCTGGCCCACCGGGTCGCCCCCCGGCTGCGCGAGCGCGGCGTGGAGGTACTCGGCTACGGCTCCGGCGATCTGAGCGCGGCACCGGTGCCCGTCGGCGCGCGCCTGCTGGACTGGCAGCCGCGCGATGTCGGCGGCATCGTGGAATTCGAGCTGGCGGGGGAGAGCACCCCGCGCACCGTGCGCCTGGCGGTGCCGGGCAGGCACATGGCGCTCAACGCGCTGGCCGCGCTGCTGGCCGCCCGGGCCACCGGCGCCGACACCGACGAGATCGTGCAGGGCCTGGAGGGATTCGGCGGTGTGCACCGCCGGTTCCAGTTCACCGGCCGGGAGAACGGCGTGCGCGTCTTCGACGACTACGCCCACCATCCCACCGAGGTGCGCGCCGTGCTCGAGGCCGCGGCCCAGCTGGTCGCCCAGGAGGCCCGCGACGGCGCCCGCACCCGGCGCGGGCAGGTGATCGTGGTCTTCCAGCCGCATCTCTACAGCCGCACCGCCACCTTCGCCGCCGAGTTCGGCACCGCGCTGAGCCTGGCCGACGAGGTGGTCGTGCTCGATGTCTACGGTGCCAGGGAGGAACCGCTGCCCGGCGTCAACGGGGCACTGGTGGCCCAGTCGGTGACCAAACCCGTGCACTACCAGCCGGATATGTCCAAGGTGGGCAAGCAGGTGGCCGGGCTGGCCCAGCCCGGTGACGTGGTGATCACCATGGGCGCCGGCGATGTCACCATGCTCGGCGTGCAGATCCTCGACGCCCTGCGGGCCCGGCCGCAGCAGGGCGGCCGGTGAGATTGCCGATGCCCGCCGCGCGCGGGTGGCGCGGCTACCGGCTCTGGACCGCGCTCGGGCTGGTCGCGGTGACGGTGCTGGCGCTGCTCGCGTGGTTCACTCCGGCGCTGTCGGTGCGAACCGTGCGGATCGACGGTTTGTCCGCGGTAACCCAGGACGAAGTCCGTTCCCGGCTTGAAATCCCCGACGGGCGTTCGATGTTGCGCATCGATACCAATGCCATCGCCCAGCGGGTCGCGGCCATCCCGAAGGTGCGCTCGGTGCGGGTGCAGCGCAAGTTCCCGTCCACCGTGCTGGTCACGGTGGTGGAGCGAACCCCGGTGGTGTACGTGGAATCTCCGGACGGCGCGCACCTGATCGACGCCGAGAGCGTCGAATTCGCGATCGAACCGGCGACGCCGATCGGCGTGCCCAAGCTGCTCACCGAGGGATCCTTCACGGGTCCCGCGGCGACCAGGGCGGCGGTGGATGTGCTGGTCACGCTGCCGCCCGCGCTGTCGGTGCAGGTGGGTGAGGTTGTCGCACGGTCGATTTCGGATGTCTCGCTGAACCTGCGCGACGGGAGGAAGGTAGTGTGGGGCGGCACGGGCGACGGCGAGCGCAAAGCTGCCGTCGTGATGCCGCTGCTGACCCGTGAGGGGACCGTGTTCGACGTGTCGAGTCCGAATCTGGTCACGGTAAAGTGAGCGAAACGTCGGCGCGCCTGCGCCGGGATCGCAGTTGCTGCGAATAGCGTTCCGCAGCAGTCGGATACTTGACATAACGCCAACCCTATGGTTGAGGTTGAGGGTTTTAAGATCGAAGGAAGGCGAGAGCCCATGACGCCCCCGCACAACTACCTTGCCGTGATCAAGGTCGTCGGTATCGGCGGCGGCGGCGTGAACGCCGTCAACCGAATGATCGAACAGGGACTCAAGGGAGTCGAGTTCATCGCGGTCAACACCGACGCCCAAGCCCTGCTCATGAGTGATGCCGACGTCAAACTCGATGTCGGCCGCGAGCTCACCCGAGGACTCGGCGCCGGCGCCGATCCGGAAGTGGGCCGCAAGGCCGCCGAAGACCACAAGGACGAGATCGAAGAGGTGCTCAAGGGCGCCGACATGGTCTTCGTGACCGCGGGCGAGGGCGGTGGCACCGGCACCGGTGGCGCCCCCGTCGTCGCCAGCATCGCCCGGAAGCTGGGCGCGCTCACCATCGGTGTGGTCACCCGGCCGTTCTCCTTCGAGGGCAAGCGCCGTGGCAACCAGGCCGAGGTCGGCATCAACCTGCTGCGCGAGTCCTGCGACACCCTCATCGTCATCCCCAACGACCGGCTGCTGCAGCTCGGCGACGCGGCGGTGAGCCTGATGGACGCCTTCCGCTCCGCGGACGAGGTGCTGCTCAACGGTGTTCAGGGCATCACCGACCTGATCACCACCCCGGGCCTGATCAACGTCGACTTCGCCGACGTGAAATCCGTGATGTCGGGCGCCGGTTCGGCGCTCATGGGCATCGGCTCGGCGCGCGGCGAGGGCCGCTCGGTCAAGGCCGCCGAGACCGCGATCAACTCGCCGCTGCTCGAGGCGTCGATGGACGGCGCGCACGGCGTGCTGCTCTCGATCGCGGGCGGCTCGGATCTGGGCCTGTTCGAGATCAACGAGGCCGCCTCGCTGGTACAGGAAGCGGCGCACATCGAGGCCAACATCATCTTCGGTACCGTCATCGACGATTCGCTGGGCGACGAGGTGCGCGTCACCGTCATCGCCGCGGGCTTCGACGGCGGCGGACCGGCGCGGCGCAGCTTCGAGAACACCACCACCTCGTCCTCGCGCACCGGCACCAACCCGATCGGCTCCGGCCGCGCGGGCGAGATCGGGCAGAGCCGTCCCACCGAGGCGCCGGTGCGGCCCACCGAGCCCGCGACCGCCGGGGTCTCCGGTGGCCGGGCGGCCGCGCCGAACTACCGCGACACCGAGCGCTACCGAGAGTCCGAGCGTCAGCGGGTCACCGAGGCCGCGATGAACCGGGTCAACAACCCCGATCAGCGCGACGACGGCGACGATGACGACGACATCGAGGTGCCGATCTTCATGCGCCGGTAGTCGTACCCGCAACAACCGGAAGGGCCCGAACTCCCTGGAGTTCGGGCCCTTCCGCGTCTCGCGAGGGGCTCAGGCCGCGACCGGGCCCAGACAGTAGGTGGTCTTCGGCTCGTTGACGACCAGCACCTGATCGGCCTCCTCGGTGCACAGGGTCTCGTCGACCTGGCCGTCGATGCGGCTGACCACCTTGAAGTCGGCGTCGGCGGCGGTGCACGGCACGTACTTGTAGCCGGTCATCATGCCCTCGTTGTAACAGCTGCCCTCTTTGAAGTTCGGGGCCAGGCACAGGAAGGCCAGGGTGCCGCCGCTGCCGTAGGTCTCCTCGTAGGAGGTGTAGTCCTCGTGGCACTCGACCTTCTGGTCGTGCACCTGCACCACCTGGTAGACCGCGTTGTCGGCCGAGCAGGCCACCGGCTCGGTCTCGGAGTCGACCACCGACGCCGAGATGACGTTGATGCAGTCACCGACCTTCGCGCGGGCGGTGTCGGACTTGCCCGCGTCCTTGGCCACCTCGGTGACCTTGTCCACCGCCTCGCAACCGGTGACACCGAGTGCCGTGACCGCGAGCAGTGCGAGCGAGAACCGCGAAACCATTCCCTTGCCGGTGAACGTCATGCGAACCTTCTTTCTGGAATACCTCACCGCGCCTCGGCGGCGATCGGCCCCGATCACCCAACCGCACCCTCCGCGAGCGAGCATCCGGGAAACCACGGGATTCACAGACCTGCGGTCCGGGTTAGGCTCTGATCCGCCGGGACAGCGGCGCGGATGACGGAGGCACCATGATCGAGCGCGATTTCGTGGGCCGCGTCCCCGAACTCGCCGCGCTCGAATCCACCTTCACCGCCCCCGACGCCCCCTGGTTACTGCTGGTCGAGGGCCCCGCGGGCATCGGCAAGTCCCGCCTGCTCGCCCACTTCGCCCACACCGCCCCCTGCCGCGTCCTCGTGGTCACCGGCACCGAGGACGCCCACACCCACTCCCGCTACCTGGCCGACGACATCACCGACCAGCTCGGTCGGGTCACCGCACCGGATGGACCGGCTCTCGCTGCCGGTGGGATCGTCGTCGGTGGCGCGGGCCGGATCGCCGCACCCGGTGGGCCGCCCACCGACCCCGTGCGGTGGATGCGATGGGCGTTGGGTGCGGTCGAGACCTTGCTCGTGGTCGATGACGTGCAGTGGGCGGATTCCGAATCGCTGCGGGTGCTGGCCGCGCTGATCCGCAACCGGCCGCGGGGTTTGCGGGTGTTGCTAGCGTGCCGGAGCGGGAGCTGTCCGGCGCCGATCTCGCGGCTGTGGCGGGCGCCGCATGTGCGGGCGGTGCATGTCCCGGTGCCGCCGTTCACCGAAGCCGATGTCGCCGGGCTGCTGCCGGAACAGGATGCGCGCAGGCGGGAGCGGTTGCTGGCCGCCTCGCGCGGGAATCCGCTGTACCTGTCGCTGCTGGCAGGGCTGCCCGAGCGGGAGCTGGAACGCGCGTTGAGCGGGGGAGACCCCGATCCGTCCTCGGGCGACTACGCGGCGCTGGACCGGACGATCCGCGCCGAGCTGGCCGAGCTGCCCGCCGTCGAACGGCTGGTCGCCCAGGCCGTCGCGGTGTGCGGCGTGCCACCCGATCTCGAACTGGTGTGCGCGACCGCCGATCTGGCCACCGAGATGGTCGTCGCGGGTCTGGACGGCCTGGTCACCCGGGGCGTGGCCGGGATGACCGACGGCGCGGTCGCCTTCACCCACCCGCTGATCCGGACCGCCGCCTACCGCCTGGCCCCACCCGCCTGGCGGGCCACGGCCCACCGCCGCGCCGCACTCACCCTGCGCACACGCGAGGCCCCGATGCCCGCCCGGGCCCGGCACCTCGAACACGCGCTGCTCGGCCCCGACGACCTCGCGGGCACGGAACTACGGCTGGCCGCCGACCAGGTGCTCGCCGACGCCCCCGAGGCGAGCGCCCGCTGGCTCGCCCTCGCCCAGCGCATCGCCCCCGACGTCACCGACCCGCTCGCCGACGCGCTGGCCCTGGGCTGGGCCCTGCTGCTGTCGGGCGCGGCCGCACGGGCGGGCGAGGAACTCGCACCGGTCGCGGGCGCACCGGGCCCACACCAACTCGAAGCCCTCCTGCTGTCGGCCCGATGCGCGCGCATGCTGGGCCGCGTCGAGCAGGCCCGAGCACTGCTCGCCACCGCCGCGACTCTGCCACGCCGCCCCGGCGACGGCCCGATCCAGCTCGAACTCGCAATCCTCGAAATGCAGGACCACCAGGACACCGACGGCCGAGCCAGACTGTCCACCCTGTTCGCCACGCCCCTCAACCCGGACCCGCCCGTCGCCGCCGCAGCCATGATCAGGGCTCCGGCTGTCGCCGCCGCGACCGGGAACCCGGACCGGGCCGTTGTCGCGGCGGCAACCGCGCTGCGCTGTCTGAGCCTGCTCGCCGAGGCCCGCTTCGCCGAGGCCGCGGTCCACTACGACGGGTGCGCTGCGGCCTTCGCGACGCTGGACGACGCGGAGCTGCGCGAAATCGTCCACGCCGTGCCCGCCTTCGGCTGGTGTGCCTACTTCCTCGACCGCGATGTGGCCGGTCTGCACGTCCTCGACCGCGCCATCACCGTGAGCCGCCGCTTCGGCCGCAGCTACGCACTCGCCGAACTGCACACCGTGCGCGCCTACTCGCTGGCCAAACTCGGCCGCCTCACCGAGGCCATCGCCGCCGCCGACGACGCCACGGACTCCGCGACCACCTTCCACTACCCCGACCTGCTCGCCTTCGCCGGCGCGGTCAAACTCCGCACCCTGCAGTTCACCGCGCCCGCCGACCTCGCCACCACCCAGTGGCACACCGTCGCCGCCCTACCCCGCCCCGCCGTCCGCTGGTGGCGCCGCGTAGTCGAGAACATCCTCACCGAAACCGCCCACACCCTGGCCATCCCCACCCCGCCCGCCACCCCCGACGACCACCCCGGCCCCCTCCGCCCCACCCTCCTGGCCCGCGCCGCCCACCTCACCCTCACGACCGGCGACCTCCCCACCGCCGAATCCCTCGTCACCCGCGCCGAACAAGCCGCCGGCCTCACCCCACCCACCCCGGATCGGCCCGCCGCCCCCGCATCGCCGGACGGCCCCAACGTCGACCCCGGCTCTCGTCCGGCGTCGTCGGTCACCGCGAGCTTCGACTCACCCACCGCCCCCGCATCGCCGGACGGCCCCAACGTCGACCTCGATTCCCGCCCGGAGTCGGCCGTCGCCGCCAGCTCCGACCCGCCCAACGTCCCCGCATCGTCGGCCGATGCCAGCGTCGACCCGGACTCCCGCCCAGTGCCGACGATCGCTGCGGGCTTCGGCCCGCACTCCGGTCCGGCGTCGACAGCTGGTGCGGCTGTCGACCCGCCCACCGCCTCCTCACCGGCCGCGAGTCCGGAGATCGAGCCCCACTGCGCGGGTGTGCAGGCAGGCGATCCGAGCATCGCGTCCTGCACGATCCGGGCGTCACCAGCCAATTCGGCGATCGCCGCGAGCTTCGACCCGCACTCCGGTCCGGCATCACCAGCTGATCCGGCAGTCGACCGCACGGTCATCGGCACCTGTTCCAGCAGGCTCGCGCCGGAGAGCCAGGTGGGGGCGGCGCTGCTCGCCAGGGCCGATTACGACGCCGCGGTCGGCGCGTGGGAATCAGCTGCCGTGGCGGCGACGGCTGCGGCTACCGCCTTCGGGAAGGCGGGCATGGTGGTGAATCGGGCGCAGGCCGATCTGCTGGCCGGGATCATCGCCGGGCGTCGGGGTGATTTCGGCGCGGCGACCAGCCATTTCGCCGCCGCCCGCGTGGTATTCGCCGAGGCAGGGGCGCAGCGGCTGCTCACCGAGACGATCACCGCCCAGCGCCGTCTGGCCGGGAGCAGGCGACCGGGTACCGCGTCCACCCTCACCCGCCGTGAACGCGAAGTCGCCGAGCTGGCGGCCCACGGCCACTCCACCAAGGACATCGCCGCCCATCTCTATCTGAGCCCCCGCACCGTCGAGGACCACCTCGGCCGCGTCCTGCGCAAGCTGGGCCTCACCCGTCGAGCAGGCATCGCCCGCAAGCTCGACGAACTCGACTCTCCCATCCCCTGACCCGGCGGTCCCCGACCGCCGCCTGCCGGAACCGGCCGCCTGACCGAGCCCAGCGCTGCCTCCCAGCGCGACCGACCTCACCGGGCGGCACCACCCCCACCCGCACTACCCTCGACCCCATGACTTCCGCGCCTCCCACCGTGACCGTGCGCCGGGTGACGACCACCCGCGCCGGTGGCTTCTCCGTCGCCCCGTACGACTCGTTCAACCTGGGCGATCACGTCGGTGACGATCCGGAAGCCGTGCGCCGCAACCGGGTTCGGCTGGCCGAGGGCATCGGGCTCACCCCGGACCGGCTGGTGTGGATGGAACAGGTGCACGGGCGCGCGGTGGAGATCGTCGACGGGCCGCGCGCCGAGCCGGTGCCGGTGACCGACGCGCTGGTCACCACCGTGCCGAACCTGGCGCTGGTGGTGCTCAGCGCCGACTGCGTGCCGATCCTGCTCTCCGACGACGAGGCCGGGGTGATCGCGGCCGTGCACGCGGGCCGTGTCGGCGCCCGCATCGGGATCGTGCCCCGGGTGCTCGAGGCGATGGTCTCGGTCGGCGCCCGGGTGGACCGGATCGGCGCCTTCCTCGGCCCCGCCGCCTCCGGCCGCCAGTACGAGGTGCCCGCCGCCATGCGCGCCGATGTCGAAGCCCACCTGCCCGGCAGCGCCACCACCACCGTCCGCAAGACCCCCGGCCTCGACCTGCGCGCGGGCATCCGCCGCCAGCTCACCGAGGCGGGCGTCGCCGGTGTGGCGGTGGACCCGCGCTGCACCATCGAGGACAAGACCCTGTTCAGCCACCGCCGCGGTGCCCCGACCGGCCGCATCGCCGGCGTGATCTGGATGGACCCCACGGCATGAGCGGGCAGGGGCACGATCCCGCCCGGGTCACCGAACTCTCGACGGCCCTCAACGGGCTGCTCGCCCGGATCGACACCGCCGTCGCGGTGGCGGGCCGACCGGCCGGTTCGGTCCGCCTGCTCCCGGTGACGAAGTTCTTCCCCGCCACCGACGTCGACATCCTGTATCACCTCGGCCGCCGCGAGTTCGGCGAATCGCGCGAGCAGGAGGCCTCGGCCAAGGTCGCCGACCTCGCCTACACCGACGCCGAATGGCACATGATCGGCCGTCTGCAACGCAACAAGGCGCGCGCGGTGGCCCGCTGGGCGCACACCGTGCACTCGGTCGACAGCGAACGTCTGGCTACCGCCCTGGATCGCGCCGCGCAGGAGGCGCTCGACGCGGGGGAGCGCGCGGAACCCCTGCGTGTGCTGCTGCAGGTGAGCCTGGACGACGACCCCGGACGCGGGGGTGTCGCACCGGCCGATCTGCCCGCCCTGGCCGACCTCGTCGCGAAGGCCCCGGGCCTGCATCTGGCCGGTCTGATGGCGATTCCGCCCCTTGACGCCCCGACTCATGCGTCCTTTGCGAAGCTTGCGACTTTGCACACTTCGCTGCTCATCCAACACGCCGACGCCACCGAACTTTCTGCAGGTATGTCGGGTGATTTGGAGAAAGCGGTCGAACACGGTTCGACGTGTGTGCGTGTCGGAACCGCCTTGATGGGCATACGACCGATAACCTCGGCGTAGCAAAGAAACCTCATCAGTCACATTCGACACATACGATTGGGCCGAAGAGGCGCTGAGCAAGAACTTCAACACCCGGCCGCCACCGGGGCCGAAGGAAGGTCGACCAGATGAGCACGCTGCACAAGTTCAAGGCGTACTTCGGCATGGTTCCGCTCGACGAGTACGAAGACGATTACGTCGACGATCACGCCCCCCGCGGCGCCGAGGAGCGCGCAGGCCGCATCCGCCCGCGCAGCTACGACCGATACGCCGAAGACCGCTACGGCCCCGACCGTTTCGAGGACGAGGCAGACGACTACCCGCAGCCGGCCTACAAGTCGGCCTACCAGGCGCGTCGCGACGACTACGTCGCCGACACCTACGCCGACGATCGCTACGACACGCCACGGCGCCCGACCAGGATCGATGCGGCCCCGTCGTCGGGCCGGTCGTTCCGGGCCGGCGGTGTCGCACCCGGTATGCGCGGCTCCACTCGTGGTGCGCTCGCGGTCGATCCCGACGCCGAGGAGCGCAGGCTGGAGGAGCGCTTGCGCCCCGAGCCCGCGCCCGCGCGGCGGCCTGGGATCTTCGAGGACGGAGGTCCCTTGTCCAAGATCACCACGCTGCGCCCGCGCGATTACAGCGAGGCCAGGATCATCGGTGAGCGTTTCCGCGAGGGCAACCCGGTCATCATGGACCTGGTCGATCTGAGCAACGCCGACGCGAAACGCCTGGTCGATTTCGCCGCGGGCCTGGCCTTCGCGTTGCGCGGGTCGTTCGACAAGGTCGCCACGAAGGTGTTCCTGCTCTCACCGGCCGATGTCGACGTATCGGCGGAAGAACGCCGCCGTATCGCGGAAAACGGCTTCTACAACCAGAAATAGTGAGCGTCCGCGTCACTGGCTGATGGCCGCCCGCGCCCCGCGCGGCGCGGCCATTTTGCACACTGCCGATTTTGCGGCAGAGTGAAGCCGTGGCCCTGTTCGCGGTTCTGTACCTCGTGCTTTTCGTCTTCTGGCTGTTGTTGATCGGCCGGGTGATCGTCGAGTTCATTCGCAGTTTCGCGCGTGACTGGCGCCCGACCGGTGTGGTGGTGATCATCCTGGAGGTCATCTTCACCATCACCGACCCACCGGTGAAACTCCTGAGGCGGTTGATACCTCCTGTGAATCTCGGGGGTATCCGGCTCGATCTGTCGATAATGGTCCTGCTCTTCGTGGTCTTCATCCTGATGTCCATCGTGGGTAGGCTCGGGCAGCCCGTGACCTCCGTGTGACATACTGAATCGAGAAGACCGCTTGCTAGTTCTCCAAAAGACGCGTGAAGGGATCCTTCGATGCCGCTGACTCCCGCCGATGTGCATAACGTCGCGTTCAGCAAACCGCCGATCGGTAAGCGCGGCTACAACGAGGACGAGGTCGATGCCTTCCTGGATCTCGTCGAGCAGGAGCTGTCGCGCCTGATCGAGGAGAACGCCGACCTGCGTCAGCGGGTCGCCGAACTCGACACCGAGCTGGCCGACGCGAAGAAGAACCGGGGCTCGGCCCCGGTCGCCGCCGTGAAGGCCCCGGTCCAACAGGCCCCGCCGCCCGCACCGGAACCCGTTCCGGCGCCCGCGCCGGCTCCGCCGCCCGCGCCGATGCCGGTCGCCGCGCCCGCCGCCGCGGGTCCCGACGCGAACATGCAGGCCGCGAAGGTGCTCACCCTGGCGCAGGAGATGGCCGACCGCCTCACCACCGACGCCAAGACCGAGGCCGAGGGACTGCTCTCGAACGCGCGGGCAAACTCCGAGCGACTCGTCGGCGACGCCCGCACCCGCTCCGAGGCGATGATCTCCGACGCGCGCCAGAAGTCCGACGCGATGCTGACCGACGCGCAGAATCGCTCCGACACCCAGATCCGGCAGGCCAAGGACAAGGCCGAGGCGCTCACCGCCGACGCCGAGCGTCAGCACGCCGAGATCATGGCGACCATCACCCAGCAGCGCACGGTGCTGGAGAGCCGCATCGAACAGCTCAAGACCTTCGAGCGCGAGTACCGCGTGCGCCTGAAGTCCTACCTGGAGTCGCAGCTCGAGGAACTGGAGAACCGTGGTTCGGCCGTCCCGGTCGACGGTGGCGAATTCGCCGGCGAAACCAACGGTTCGGCCAACACCCTCGCTCCGGCCTCCTTCGCCAAGGGCGCCAAGTAAACTGGACCCGGGTCGCGCGGCAGTACACGCCGCGTGACCCGGGAACGCCCAGTTATCGTCGGGCTGCTCGGTTGGCTTGGGAGTCAGCATGCTCGTCTTGACGCTTGTCCTCGCGGCGATCGGTTTCGGACTGCTCGTCGCGGCGCTCGCCACCGGTTCGGTGCTGTGGGCCTGGGGGTGCATTCTGCTCTGCCTCCTGGGTGCCGCGACTTTACTCGTGAGCGCCCTGGCCACCCGCAAACCCGACAGCGACGCGGTCCCACCCGGACGCCACGCCCGGCGTGACTGATCCCGGGGGCGAAATATTCGCTGGACGGGCCCGGTTAGAATCGAACGACACACGGCAGTGATCCGGCCATCACCGGGGAGTCTTCGGAAGAACGGCGCCGACGCGCTCAGTAGAACCGAACGGGCGAGCCCGTCACAGCTCACCACGAGAGGCGCGTTCCCCCGCGGAACGCGCAAGCGGGGTGGTACCGCGGTCTCGGCGCACCGGCGCCGGCGTCGTCCCCGTGCCCACGCACGCGCCGACGGCGCGACGGCACGAGGAGTACTTCCGCGATGGCGGACGAGACAACCACCGGCGGCGCGTACCCCCGGGTCGATTTCGGCGCGAAGTCCGGTGCGACATTCCCGGAACTCGAACAGCAGGTTCTCGCCTACTGGGCCGCCGACGACACCTTCCGCGCCAGCCTGGCCAACCGCGCGGGCGCCGACGAATTCGTCTTCTACGACGGCCCGCCCTTCGCCAACGGCCTGCCGCACTACGGCCACCTGCTCACCGGCTACGTCAAGGACCTGATCCCGCGCTTCCAGACCATGCGCGGCAAGCTGGTCGACCGCCGCTTCGGCTGGGACACCCACGGCCTGCCCGCCGAGATCGAGGCCGAGAAGCAGCTCGGCATCACCGACAAGTCGCAGATCGACGCGATGGGGCTGGCCGAGTTCAACGCCGCCTGTAAGGCCTCGGTGCTGCGCTACACCGGCGAGTGGCGCGACTACGTCACCCGCCAGGCGCGCTGGGTCGACTTCGACAACGACTACAAGACCCTCGACCCCGACTTCATGGAGTCGGTCATGTGGGCCTTCAAGGCGCTCTACGACAAGGGCCTGATCTACCAGGGCTTCCGGGTGCTGCCCTACAGCTGGTACGAGCAGACGCCGCTGTCGAACCAGGAGGCGCGCCTCGACGACGCCTACCGCATGCGCCAGGACCCGGCCGTCACCGTCGACATGGTCCTCGGTGTCGACGCCGAGCACCCGCTCGCCGCGCTCGACGGCGCCAACGCGCTGATCTGGACCACCACCCCGTGGACGCTGCCGTCCAACCTCGCCATCGCGGTGCATCCCGACGTGCGCTACGTGCACCTGCGCGGCGCCGACGGCAAGCGCTACGTGCTCGCCGCCGAGCGGGTCGGGCACTACACCCGTGAGTTCGGCGAGGAGCCGGAGGTGCTCGGCGAGTACGACGGCGCGGCGCTGGCCGGGCTGTCCTACCGGCCGCCGTTCGACTTCTTCCTCGGTCACCCGAACGCGCACCGCGTGCTCACCGCCGACTACGTCACCACCGATTCCGGTACCGGCATCGTCCACCTCGCACCCGCCTTCGGTGAAGAGGACATGGATGTCGCCACGGCCAACGGCATCGAGATCGTGCAGCCGCTGGACCCGGCGGGCAAGTTCACCTCGATGGTGCCGCCGTACGAGGGCCTGATGGTCTTCGACGCCAACCCGGTGATCATCAAGGATCTCAAGGCCGCCGGAAAACTGCTGCGGCACGAGACGATCGAGCACTCCTACCCGCACAGCTGGCGCTCGGGCCAGCCGCTGATCTACATGGCGGTGCCGTCCTGGTTCGTCGCGGTGACCAAGTTCCGCGACCGGATGGTCGAGCTCAACAAGCAGATCACCTGGGAGCCCGAGCACATCCGCGACGGCCAGTTCGGCAAGTGGCTCGAGAACGCGCGCGACTGGAACATCAGCCGCAACCGCTACTGGGGCGCGCCGATCCCGGTGTGGGTCTCCGACGACCCGGCCTACCCGCGCGTGGACGTCTACGGCTCGCTCGACCAGCTCGAGCAGGACTTCGGCGTGCGCCCGGCCGACCTGCACCGCCCGCACATCGACGAGCTGGTGCGCCCGAACCCCGACGACCCCACCGGCAAGTCCATGATGCGCCGGGTTCCCGAGGTGCTGGACTGCTGGTTCGAGTCCGGCTCGATGCCCTACGCCCAGGTGCACTACCCGTTCGAGAACAAGGAGTGGTTCGAGGGCACCGCCGACCAGGCGCCGCACAGCCCCGGCGATTTCATCGTCGAGTACAACGGGCAGACCCGCGGCTGGTTCTACAACCTGCACGTGCTGTCCACCGCGCTGTTCGACCGCCCGGCGTTCAAGTCGGTGATCGCGCACGGCATCGTGCTCGGTGACGACGGCCTGAAGATGAGCAAGTCCAAGGGCAACTACCCCGACGTCAACCAGGTGTTCGACCGCGACGGCTCCGATGCCATGCGGTGGTTCCTGATGGCCTCGCCGGTACTGCGCGGCGGCAATCTCATCGTCACCGAGCGCGGCATCCGCGAAGGTGTCAGCCACGCGCTGCGCCCGCTGTGGAACGCGTGGACCTTCCTGCAGCTCTACGCCTCGAAGCCGGGTGTGTGGCGCACGGATTCGGCGAACGTGCTCGATCGCTACATCCTGGCCAAGCTCGCGGTGACCCGCGACGTGATGACCGAGGCGCTCGAGTCCTACGACATCGCCGGTGCCGCCGAGGAACTGCGTGCCTTCGCCGACGCGCTCACCAACTGGTATGTGCGCCGGTCGCGTTCGCGGTTCTGGTCCGAGGACCGCGACGCGGTGGACACGCTGCACACGGTGCTCGAGGTGGTCACCCGCCTGGCCGCGCCGCTGCTGCCGCTGATCAGCGAGGTCGTCTGGCGCGGGCTCACCGGCGAGCGTTCGGTGCACCTGGCCGACTGGCCCGCCGAGGGCGAACTGCCGCACGACGCCGAGCTCGTCGACGCGATGGACGAGGTGCGCACGGTCTGCTCGACGGTGCTGAGCCTGCGCAAGGCCAAGAACCTGCGGGTGCGGCTGCCACTGGCCGAGACCACCATCGCCGCCTCCGACGCGGCGCGGCTGGCACCGTTCACCGAGCTCATCGCCGACGAGGTGAACGTCAAGAAGGTCGACCTGACCACCGACGTGGACGCGCACGGCCGTTTCGAGCTGGTCGTCAACGCGCGCGCCGCGGGTCCGCGTCTGGGGAAGCAGGTGCAGACGGTGATCAAGGCGGTCAAGGCCGGACAGTGGAGCGAGTCCGCCGACGGTGTGGTCAGCGCGGCCGGGATCACCCTGCTGCCCGAGGAGTACACCCAGCGGCTGGTCGCGGCCGAGCCCGAGTCCACCGCCGCGCTGCCCGGCAATGCCGGTCTGGTGGTGCTGAACTCGGTGGTCACCGAGGAGCTGGAGGCCGAGGGCTGGGCCCGCGACCTCATCCGCGATCTGCAGGAGACCCGCAAGGCCCGCGGCCTCGAGGTCTCCGACCGGATCTCGGTGCTGCTCGAGGTCCCGGCCGAACGCCTGGCCTGGGCACGGACCCACCGCGACCTGATCGCCGGCGAGATCCTGGCCACCAGCCTGGAGTTCGGCCCGGCCTCCGGCGCGGCGGCCGAGCTCACCGGCGGCGTCCGCGCCGACGTCACCAAGGCCTGACCCCGGTCGTCGCACCGATCGCCCCCACGTCGTCCGCGGCGTGGGGGCGTTGTCTTTTCCACCGCGGCTCGCGGAAGGTGCTGGGAGTTTGCTGATGTAGCTGACAGGGGCGGAGTGATCGCGCAGAATCGTCAGCGTTACTGCTGATGCGCATGGAACCCGCTGAGGCGGCAGTGACTGTTCGTGACGATTGTCCTGTGGAAACGGTGCCGCGCCGAGGGTAGCGACACGCTCGGCGCGACACCGGTCCCCGTGGGTAACCGGAAGGGCGCTCCTGTGCGACGAAAAGTATTGCGGCGGTTGGCCTTCGGCTTCGCGGCCACGCTCGTCACCACGCTCGTGCTCGCCGGACCCGCCTGGTCGCAGACCGGCAGCTCCTCGGGCTCGGGCGAATCGGGCTCCTCCACCGGCAGTTCCAGCGGCTCGGGCATGATCCCGTTCCCCAGCGCCACCGGGATCGGCGCGCTCACCGCCGCCGCCACCCAGATCGGCAAACCCTACGAGTGGGGCGCGATGGGCCCGCACGCCTGGGACTGCTCGGCGCTGGTGCAGTGGGCCTTCCGCCAGGTCGGCGTCACCCTGCCGCGCACCACCTGGGAACAGGCCGAGGTCGGGCTGCCGGTGACCTACGGTGGCCTGGCACCCGGTGACGTCGTCATCCTCAACGGCGACGGCTCACACGTCGGCATCTACGCGGGGATGGGCCAGATCCTCGACGCCCACGACTGGGGCGTCCCGGTCGGCCTGCATCCCCTGCGCGAATTCGACATCTTCGCGATCCGGAGATTTTAGAGCGCGGGCGCTCGAGTTCGCGGCCCTGACGGGCCTCCGGTGATCGGTCAGTCGACGAGCTGGCGCAGCAGCGGCCCGTACTCGGGATGGGCCAGCGCCGAGGCGAACTGGGCGACCAGGTAGTCGGCCGGGTTGCCGGTGTCGTACCAGCGACCCTGGATGACCTGCCCGTACACCGCGTGGTTGGCGGCGTAGTTGTTGATCGCGTCGGTCAGGTAGACCTCGCCGCTCTGGTGGGTGTACCAGTTGTCGGTCTGCTGCTGCAGTTCCTCGATGATGCCCGGGGTCACCACGTATCCGCCGATCGCCGCGAACGCCGACGGGGCGTCCTCGGGCTTGGGCTTCTCCATCAGGCCGGAGATGCGCAGCAGGCCGTCGTCGAGGTCCTCGCGGACCACCGGCACGCCGTAGCGCTGCGATTCGCCCGGCTCCATCGGCAGCAGCGCGAGCACCGGGCAGCCGGTGGACTCGTAGGCGGTGATGAGCTGCTGGGCGCGCGGCACCTCGGCGACGAACACGTCGTCGGGCCACAGCACCAGCATCGGCTCGTCGCCGAGATGCCGGGCGGCGTTGAGCACCGGGGTGCCGTTGCCGTAGGGGCCGTGCTGGTCGAGATAGGTGATGTGCCCGGCGCGGGAGAGCTCGCCGACCTCCTCCACCGCGTCGGCGAAGGCGGCCTTGCCGTCGGCGCGTAGCTGTGCGACCAGCGCCGGGTTGGGCCGGAAATGGTCCTGGATCAGCGACTTGCCACCGCTGACCACGATGGTGATGTCGGTGATGCCCGAGGAGACCAGCTCGCGGACCGTGTGCTCGATGACCGGCTTGTCGCCGACCGGCAGCATCTCCTTCGGCGTCGCCTTGGTCAGCGGAAGCAGCCGGGAGCCGATTCCCGCCGCCGGAATGACAGCCTTGCGGATCTTCATCCTCCGATCATCACACACCCACCTGTGTCCTGGCTGTGGCATGGCTGTCAACCGGTCTGGCGTGGCTGTCGGTGCCCCCGCGTAGATTGCGGCTGGTGAGCACCGACACCAGGGCCGACGCCGCGGTCACCGGACGCCGCTGGGTGCTGCACATCGACATGGACGCCTTCTTCGCCTCGGCCGAACAGCTCACCCGCCCGACCCTGCGCGGCAGGCCGGTACTGGTGGGCGGAGTGGGGCAGCGTGGCGTGGTGGCCGGGGCCAGCTACGAGGCCCGCGTCTACGGCGCCCGTTCGGCCATGCCCATGCATCAGGCGCGGCGCCTGATCGGGGCTTCGGCGGTGGTCGTCCCGCCGCGCGGAGCCGTGTACTCGGTCCTGAGCGCCCAGGTGTTCGACACCCTGCGCAGCCGGATCCCGGTGCTGGAGACCCTGTCCTTCGACGAGGCCTTCGGTGAGCCCGCCGAACTGGCCGGTGCCACCGTGGCCGAGGTCGAGCGGTACTGCACGCGGCTGCGCGCGCTGGTGCACGCGCGCACCGGGCTCACCGCCTCGATCGGCGCGGGCACCGGCAAACAGCTGGCCAAGATCGGGTCCGGCCTGGCCAAACCGGACGGACTGCGCGTCATCTCGCCCACCGAACAGGGCGCGCTGCTGGCCGCGCTGCCGGTGCGCAAGCTGTGGGGGATCGGGCCGGTCGCCGAGAGCAGGCTGCGCGGGCTCGGCATCGAGACCGTCGGCGCGTTCGCCGCGCTGCCGGAATCGGAGGCGGCCTCGATCCTGGGCGGCAGCGTCGGCGCCGCCCTGCACCGGCTGGCCCGTGGCATCGACGACCGCCCGGTCACCGAACGCGCCGAGGCCAAACAGATCAGCGCCGAGAACACCTACGAACGCGACATCGTCACCCTGGCCGACCTGCGCGTCGCCGTCACCGCCATGGCCGCCGCCGCGCACCGCAGGCTCGAACGCGACGGACGGGCCGCGCGCACCGTCGTCCTCAAGCTCAAGAAATCCGATATGGGCATCGTGACCAGATCGTTCACCCTGCCCTACGCCACCACCGACCCGGCCACGCTCACCGCCGCCGCGCAACGCTCGGCCATCGACCCGGCCGAGCTGGGGCCGATCCGGCTGGTCGGGGTCGGCTACGGCGGCCTGTCGCTGGTCCGTCAGGAATCGCTGTTCCCCGAACTCGACCAGGCGGTCCCCGACGACGTGGTCACCGTCGACGAACCCGCCCCGGAACCCGATGAACCCCGGAATCCGCCTGCCGGGCAGTGGTTTCCCGGCATGGACGTGCGGCATCCGGAACACGGGCACGGCTGGGTGCAGGGCGCCGGCTACGGGGTGGTGACGGTACGGTTCGAGACGAGCTCGACAGGCCCGGGTCCGGCGCGTACCTTTCCAGCCGACGACACCGGGCTGTGCCGGGCGGATCCGCTCGACAGCCTCGCCTGAGGAGTAGCCTCGGCAACCGCGATGGAATCTCTGCCACCTCGAACGCAAAGGACGAGAAGTTGAAGCTTCGTACGACCGGACGTGTCGCGATCGCCGGCCTGGCGGTGGTCGCCGCCCTGGGGCTGAGCGCGTGCAGCGACGACAAGGGCGACAAGCCCGCCGCCAAGTCCACCACCAGCACCATGACCACCACCGCCAACGCGGCCGCCGACCTCCCGCCGGTACCCACCGTCGAGGAACTCAACGAGCAGCTCAACACGGCGCTGGACCCGTCGATCCCCAACGACCAGAAACTGGACTTCGTCCAGGGCGGCTCCGCCGACCCCGAACTGCCCAACCGCCTCGCCCAGGCCGCGCAGGACGCCGGGGTGCAGGTGCAGGTCACCGAGGTCACCTCCTTCGGTGACAGCGTCAACGCCAAGGCGAACTTCACGGTCAACGGGCAGACCAATGTGGTCGACGTGCCGTTCGTGGCCGAGGACGGGAAGTGGAAGGTGCAGAAGGCCTGGGCGTGCCAGATGCTGACCAACTTCGGCCAGCAGTCCGTCGCCTGTGCTTGATATCTGGAGCGCTGGCGCGCTCGAGTTCGCGGCCTGAGGGGCCGCCGGTCAGGCACCGCGGCTTGCTCCTTCGTCGCGTACGCCGCGGCGCCTGACCGGCGACCCGCCGCGAACCGCCGCTGCGCGGCGGCCCCTCCTCAGGGTCGGGGCGTGCGGGGTCGGTAGTGCGGTCATGGCGGTTTGGCTCCGGCCGGAGCGCCGTGGTCGGCCGGAGCGCGGGGTTGTTGCGGTGGTTCGGCTCCGGCCGGGACCCGTGGTCGGCCGGAGCGCGGGGCGGTCATGCGGTTCGGCTCGGCCTGAATTCCGTGGTCGGCCGGAGTGCAGTGCGGTCGTGGCGGTTCGGCTGCGGCCGGAAGGCCGGTGTTCGGCCGGAGGGGGAGGGAGTTCGGGGCGCGGCTACTATCGGGCCCCGTGGTAGAGACGATCGTGCGGCAGGGGCATCCGCCCAGGGATGCTTCGGCGGCGGACGGCGGGGGAGTTCGCGGGGTATGGGCGCGGATCGTCGCGATCGTCGCGGGGCTGATCGCGGTGCTGGCGGCGGTGGCCATTCCGTTCCTGCCGGTGCGGGTGGACGCGGCGACCGTGTCCTGGCCGCAGCAGGGGGCGGTCGCGGGAGTGGAGGCGCCGCTGGTGGCCTACGCGCCTGCCGCGCTGTCGGCGACCGTGCCGTGTAGCGCGCTGAGTTCGCTGGCCGCCGAGGGCGGTGTCGCCGTCTCCACCGTGCCGCGGCAGTCGGCCGATATGGAACGCTACGGGTTCGTGGTGAAGGTCGTCGCCGACACCGACGAGCGGCCGGGGCGGGTGGATGTGGTCTCGCGCTCGACGCTGCTGTGGACCGCGCCGCTGGCCGAGACCATCGATCGTTCCTGCGCCCTGTCCGTCTCGCTCACACCGGACGAATCCGTGGTCACCACCACCGGTTTCGGCGCGTCCGGTGCGACGGTGCCGGGGGACCGGCGGCCGCAGGTCGTCGGTGTGTTCAGCGAGCTGACCGGTGCCGCTCCGGCCGACCTGGCGGTGCGCGTCGACGTCGACGCCCGCTACACCACCTCGCCCACCTGGCCCAAGCTGGCCGTCATCGCGCTGTGCCTGCTGGCCACGGCGCTGTCGCTCTACGCCCTGCACCGCCTCGACGCGCTCGACGGCCGCTCGGCGCGCCGCTTCCTGCCGCAGCGCTGGTGGCGGCTGCGCCCGGTCGACTGGCTGGTCTTCGCGACCCTGGTCGTCTGGCACTTCATCGGCGCCAACACCTCCGACGACGGCTACATCCTCGGCATGGCCAGGGGCGCGCGCAGTTCGGGCAACATGTCCAACTACTACCGCTGGTTCAGCGTCGACGAGGGACCCTTCTACACCCCCTACACCGACATCATCGGCTGGCTCACCCATATCTCCGCGGTGAGCCCGCTGGTGCGCCTGCCCGCACTCGGCGCGGGCATCCTCACCTGGTGGCTGATCAGCCGCGAGGTGCTGCCCCGCCTCGGGGTGGCGATGCGGCACCGGAAGGTGGTCACCTGGACCGCGGCACTGGTGTTCCTGGCCTTCTGGCTGCCCTACAACAACGGCCTGCGCGCGGAATTCGTGGTCGCGCTGGGTGTCCTGGTCACCTGGGTGTCGGTCGAGCGGGCCATCGCGACCCGGCGGGTGCTGCCGTTCGCGGTCGCGGTGATCGTGGCGGCGTTCACCCTCACCGGCGCGCCCTCGGGCCTGATCTGCCTGGGCGCCCTGGTCGCCGGTGCCCGCGTGGTGACCGCCGTGATCGTGCGCCGCGCGCAGACCGTGGGCTACCTCGCCCAGCTGCTGCCGATCCTGGCCGCGGGCACCATGGTGCTCACCGTCGTGTTCGCCGACCGGACCCTGGCCGGGGTGCGCGAGATGTTCGCCGTGCACAGCGGAATCGGGCCGGGCGAGTCCTGGTTCTTCGAATTCCTGCGCTACCAGTACCTGTTGCAGCTCAATGCCGACGGCTGGCTGACCCGCCGCTTCGGTGTGTTCGTCATGCTGCTGGGTCTGCTGGTCTGCACCGTCACCCTGCTGCGCCGCGGCGGGCGCATCCCCGGCATCGCGGTCGGCCCGACCCGGCGCATGCTCGGCATCACCGTGGCCGCCATGGCGTTGATGATGTTCTCGCCCACCAAGTGGACCCACCAGTTCGGTGTGTTCGCCGGGCTGGCCACCTGTGTCGCCGCGGTGACCGCGGTCGCGGTGAGCTCGGAAGTGCTGCGGCCGCTGCGCAATCGCGCGCTGTTCGCGGCGGCGGTGTTCTTCGCCCTGGCCATGACCTTCGTCGGCGCCAACGGCTACTGGTATGTGTCCTCGTGGGGCATCCCGTGGTGGGACAAGCCGCCGACGGTCGCCGGCTACGGGCTGTCGACCGCGTTCGTCGCGCTGACCGTGCTCGCCCTGGCCGTCGCCGCCTGGTACCACATCCACCCGAACCCCAAGCCGCGCGCGACCCGGCTCGCCGGACTGCCCGTGCTGGCCGTCGCCGCGGCCATGATGGTGCTGTTCGAACTGGCCTCCTTCGCGAAAGCGAGTGTCGCGCAGTATCCGGCGTATTCGCTGGCGAGCTCCAACTTCCGGGCCGCCTTCGCCGGCGGCTGCGGAATGGCCGACGAGGTGCTGGTCGAAACCGACCCGAACGCCTCGATGCTCTCGCCGCTGCGCGGTGACGTCACCACCGCGCTCACCGGTGAGTCGACCGGTTTCCGCGCCGACGGCGTCGCCCCGGTGCTCACCTCCGACGAGGTGGAATCGACCACCGGCCAAGCCAATTCGGTCTCCGACGACCCCGATACCCTGCGCGACGCCTCCACCTCGGCGGGCTCGGAATCGCGTCAGGGCTCGCTGCAGCTCCCGTTCGGTCTCGACCCGGCGAGCACCCCGGTGCTCGGCAGCTACCGGGCCGGCGACCAGGAACCCGCGTCGCTGACCACCGGCTGGTTCCGCCTGCCCGAGGGCCCGCGCGGGCCGTTGCTGGCGATCGCGGTGGCGGGCCGGATCCGCTCGGTCGACGCCGACGGCATCGTCCATCCCGGCCAGGACCTGGCCGTCGAATACGGCACCGCCGGACCCGGCGACGAGGTCACCGTGGCGGGCCGGGTCGACCCGATCGACATCGGCCCCGCGCCCATCTGGCGCAATCTGCGCGTGCCGCTCGACCAGCTCCCCCCCGACGCGAACGTGGTGCGCCTGGTCGCCGCCGACAAGGACCTCGGCGCCGACCAGTGGCTGGCGGTGACCCCGCCGCGCATGCCGCGGACCACGACGCTCAACGCCCTCGTCGGCCGCGAGTCCCCGGTCCTGCTGGATTGGGCGGTGGGCCTGCACTTCCCGTGCCAGAACCACCTGCCCACCTACAACGGCATCGCCGAGCTGCCCGAATACCGCATCCTGCCCGACCGCAACGGCGCCACCATCACCAACCTGTGGCAGGGCCACGACGGTGGCGGCCCGCTCGGCTGGACCCAGCTCCTGTTCACCGCCCGCACCCTGCCGACCTACCTGAACAACGACTGGGACCGCGACTGGGGCTCCCTCGAGCGCTACCTCCCGCTCGACCCCACCGCCGGACCGGCCGCTGTCGATGTCCGCTCCGACAACCGCTGGGGCACCTGGACTCCCGGCCCGACCATCACCGTCTGGTAGTGCCTGTGCGCCCGTGTCAGCGGGAGCTGGTGGCGATGCGCAGGGCGAGGTCGGGGAGGTCGGCGCCGGTGAGGCCGGGGTAGCCGTGCAGCATCGCGCGCCACTCGGACGGGACCGCCGAGGCGCCCCAGCGGGCGCCGAGCAGACCGCCCGCGATGGCGGCGGTGGTGTCGGTGTCGTTGCCCGCGCGCACACACGCCCGGAGGGCCAGCGGCAGGTGCTCGGGGGTGGACTGGTCGGTGGTGGTGATGGCCCACCAGGCCGTCTGCAAGGCGTGCACGACCCAGCCGTTGTTCGGGAAGTCGGCGGGGGTGCCGTGCTCGGCTTCGTCGAGGCGTTCGGTCCAGTACGCGGATTGTGGTGAGCGGGCCACGTATTCGCGTACCCCACCGAAATCGGCCGACAGCACCGCGTGCCGGATCGCGTAGGTCCACATCTTGCACGCCTCGACCGCGTGCTCGTCGGCGTGGGTGAGCAGCCCCACCCGCCCGGCCGCCGCTATACAGCCCTCGGCGTCGTCGAGATAGGCCAGCGCGACCGGCGCGGTCCGCATGAGCGAGCCGTTGCCGCCGGTGCGCCCGGTCAGCGACAGCGCCACCGTCTGCATGGCCAGCGCCGACGGCGACCGCGCCGAGAGCACCTGATGCGTCTGGTTCCCGATGTCCGGCGGTTTGGAATCGAACCACGCCACGAATCCGGCCGCCACCGCGTCGAGGTCGAGACCGGGCCCGTGTACCGAGGCCAGGGCGACCGCCAGGGCCATGGAGGTGTCGTCGGTCCACTCCCCGGGCGCCCAGTCGAACGGCCCGCCCCCGATCATCCCGATCTCGGCGTCCGGCCCCGGCCGCGTGAACTCGTAGCCCGCCCCCAGCGCATCCCCGGCCGCGCCACCCACCAGCACCCCGGCCACCCGATCAGAGAACCCCGAACCCTGCACAGACCTGCTCCTCCCGGGCGACAACACGCCGATTGTCCGACCCGCAAGCCTACCGGTCGGCATGTGCCCGCCCGCGATTTCCCACCCACGCCCGACGACGCGTCGCCGCCCGGCGCGTCGTGGCGGGTCGGCGCGCCGCGACCCGCCACAGTGGGGGTATCCGATCAGCCGAAGGAGGACGTCACCGTGGCGCAGCGCAGCAGGCACATCATCGAACTGAGCCATCCGGAGCTCTACCTCGCGCCCGCCGCCTACCCCTACGCACCCGTCGTCGACACCGGCGGACCCGGCACCCTGCTGGCCGTGTACCGCGACCACCTCGGCAACGAGAACGGGTGCCTGTGGATCGGCTGGACCTACGGGGTCATCGACCTCGACCTCGAGATCCGCGACACCGCACCGGATCTCACCGACCTCGACGACTGGGAGACGGTCGAGACCGGCACGATCGACCTGCCGCCCGAGGCCACCCTCACCCGCACCACGCTGTCCTCCGTGCGCCCACCGGAGATCGACCACCTCCTCTCCCTCCCGACGGGCCCGCACGGCATCGCGGTCAGCGCCCGCGGTCGAGACCGCGCCCGCGCCGACGTCCACATCCGGCTCCAGCTCTGGCCCACGACCGCCGACGAACCGGTTCGCACCCGCAAACACGACGACACCTTCGACCTGCGCGTCTACTCCGGCGGCCGCACCGTCATCGGACGCCACCCCGACCCCACCCCGGCGCCGAGCACGGCACCCCGGCACCCACCGGCCGCGGGTACGGCACCGCAACACGAACCTGCCTCGGACACAGTTCCGGTGCACGACCAGGTCTCGGACGCGGCTCCGCAGCGCGATCCGGTCTCGGAGACGCCCGCCGTCCCCGTCACCGGCCAGTGGGAACGGCTGTGGCGAGTCGTCATGAACCGCTGCGACCGCGAGGTCTGGCCGAGCCTGGCCAGAACCGGCGCGGGCACGCTCGCCGTGGACCGTGCCGAAGCGGGCACCGGCGTGCGCTGGCCCGCGGAGCTGCGCGAATGGTTCACCCTGCACAACGGCGGCGGCCCCGCCGACCTGCTACCCGGCATGACCCTGCTGAGCCTGGAGCAGATGCTCGAGCTGCACGACCTGCAGTGCGCGATCTGGTGCGAGCTCACCGCCGGGGAACCCGGCACGACCACCGCGGGCGGCAACGCTGCGGCGAGTTCGGAAGCGGGCCGGTTCGTCCCGGAGTTCGTGCCGATCGCCGAACGCGACGGCACCATGCTGGTCTGCGACACCCGGCCCGGCCCGCTGCGCGGCTGCGTCACCGAGTTCGGCAAGGACACCGCCGACATGGCCCCACCCGGCTGGCGCTCGCTCGGCGCCCTGCTCGCCGATCTGGCGCACAGCATCGAACGCAGCACCCCGTTCGACAGCAACTTCCTGCCCACCCTCACCGAACAGGGCCTGATCTGGGAATATTCACCGCTGGGTTGAGCGCCCGAAGGCGATCCGGCTGTGCACCTCAGCCCTTCGCCGACACCGTGCCGACCGGCGCAACGCGCGTCACCCCTTCGGCACGGCCGTGCCGATCTGCTCGGCGGTCGTCCGCCGACGCTCCCGCGAGCGCACCACGGCATCGGTGGTGAACACCGCCAGCCCGGCCCAGATGAGCGCGAACCCGATCCACCGCGAGGTCGGCATGGGTTCGTGCATCACCGCCACGCCCCAGGCCATCTGCAAGGCGGGCGTGAGGTACTGCAGGATGCCCATGGTCGACAGCGGCACCCGCTGAGCCGCGACGGCGAACAGCAGCAGCGGGACCAGCGTCACCGGGCCGGTCGCCATCATCAGGGCCGAATGTCCCGCACCGGAGGCGAATTCGCTGCGCCCGGTCGCCACCAGCACGATCACGAAGGCCAGTGCGAACGGCGCCGCGACGATGCCCTCGGCGGCGATCCCGCGCAGCGCGTCGAGCCGGATCACCTTCTTCACCAGCCCGTAGACGGCGAACGAACACGCCAGCACCAGCGCGATCACCGGCGGCCTGCCGTAGTCGACGGTCAGCACCACCACCGCCAGCGCGCCCAGCCCCAGCGCCACCCACTGCGCCCTGGTCAGCCGCTCCCGGAACAGCACCACCCCGAACGCCACGGTGACCAGCGGATTGATGAAATACCCCAGCGCGCACTCCACCACGTGCCCGCTGATCACGCCGTACACGTAGGTGCCCCAGTTGATCGAGATCGCCGCCGACGCGGCCACGGCCAGCCGCCAGGTCCGCGCGTCGATCCGCGCCAGCTCGCGCAGCCGCCCGCTCAGCGCGAGCACCAGCAGCACCACCACCAGCGTCCAGATGATCCGCTGCGCCACCACTTCGGCCGCCGAGGCGAACGCGAGCAGTCCGAAGAACGCCGGGAACAGGCCCCAGATCAGGTAGGCACCGGCACCGAAGACGACACCGGGCGGAGAGGCGCTGCGCTGCATTCGTCCTACGTTACGTCTGCCGTAGCCTGACGAGCATGTCCATTTCCGTGCAGGAGCCTGCCGCCACCGGGCTCACGGCAGCACAGGTCGAACAGCGCCGTCGCGACGGTCAGACCAATGATGTCCCGGCCAGAGCGAGCCGGTCGGTGCGCGAGATCGTCCGCGCCAATGTGTTCACCCGCATCAACGCCATCCTCGGGGTGCTGTTCGTGCTGGTGCTGTCCACCGGTTCGATCATCGACGGCATGTTCGGCCTGCTCATCGTGGCCAACAGCGCGGTCGGCATCATCCAGGAGGTCAGGGCCAAGCGCACCCTCGACCAGCTGGCCATCGTCAGCCAGGCCAAGCCGACGGTGCGCCGCGACGGGGTGGCCCAGCAGGTGAGTCCGGGCGAGGTGGTCCTCGACGACCTGATCGAGCTCGGCCCCGGCGACCAGATCGTCGTCGACGGCGAGATCGAGGAGGCCTCCGCGCTCGAGGTCGACGAATCGCTGCTCACCGGCGAGGCCGACCCGATCGACAAGGGCATCGGCGCGCCGGTCATGTCGGGCAGCTTCGTGGTGGCCGGTTCGGGTGCCTACCGCGCGACCAAGGTCGGCAAGGACGCCTACGCCGCGAAACTGGCCGAGGAGGCCAGCAAGTTCACCCTGGTGCACTCGGAACTGCGCTCGGGTATCGACAAGATCCTGAAATTCATCACCTACCTGCTCATTCCGGCCGGTGCGCTGAGCATCTACAACCAGCTGGTGTCCAGTGGGGAGTCGTGGCGCCCGGCCGTCACCGGCATGGTCGCGGCCCTGGTGCCGATGGTGCCCGAGGGCCTGGTGCTGATGACCTCCATCGCCTTCGCGGTCGGTGTGGTGCGGCTGGGCAAGCGCAACTGCCTGGTGCAGGAACTGCCCGCCATCGAGGGCCTGGCCCGCGTGGACGTGGTGTGCGCGGACAAGACCGGCACCCTCACCGAGAACGGCATGCGCCTGTCGCAGGTGGAACCGCTCGGTGACTTCGGCGCCGACGAGGTGAAGCGGGCCCTGGCCGCGCTGGCGGGCGACGACCCGCGCCCCAACGCGAGCGTCCAGGCCATCGGCGAAGCCCTGCCTGACACCCCCGGCTGGACCCAGACCGCCGTCGCGCCGTTCTCCTCGGCCAAGAAGTGGAGCGGCATCTCCTACGGCGACCACGGCGACTGGCTGCTCGGCGCCCCCGACGTGCTGCTCGACCCGGCCTCCGCCGACGCCGCCCACGCCGAGGAACTCGGTTCCTCGGGCCTGCGCGTGCTGCTGCTGGCGCGCAGCGACCGCCCGGTCGACGCCGCCGACGCCCCCGGCGCCGTCTCACCCGCCGCGCTGGTGGTGCTCGAGCAGAAGGTGCGCCCCGACGCCAAGGGCACCCTCGAGTACTTCGCGAGCCAGCACGTCTCGATCAAGGTCATCTCCGGCGACAACGCCGTCTCGGTGGGCGCGGTGGCCTCCTCGCTGGACCTGCCCGGCGGCGACCACGCCGTCGACGCGCGCAAGCTCCCCGAGGACCAGGCCGCCCTGGCCGACGTGCTCGACCACGAGACCACCTTCGGCCGCGTGCGCCCCGACCAGAAGCGCGCCATGGTCGGCGCCCTGCAGTCGCGCGGGCACACCGTCGCCATGACCGGTGACGGCGTCAACGACGTACTGGCCCTCAAGGACGCCGACATCGGCGTCGCCATGGGCGCGGGTAGCCCGGCCACCCGCGCGGTGGCCCAGATCGTGCTGCTGGACAACAAGTTCGCCACCCTGCCGTACGTGGTGGGGGAGGGCCGCCGGGTGATCGGCAATATCGAGCGCGTCTCGAACCTGTTCCTCACCAAGACCGTGTACTCGGTGCTGCTGGCGTTCCTGGTGGGCCTGGCCGGGGTGGGCTCGCAGATCTTCGGTTACGACCCGATCGGCTATCCGTTCCTGCCGCGCCACGTCACCATCGCGGCCTGGTTCACCATCGGCATCCCCGCGTTCATCCTGTCGCTGGCGCCCAACAACGAGCGCGCCCGCTCCGGGTTCGTCGGCCGGGTGATGCGCCTGGCGGTGCCCTCGGGCATCGTCATCGGCGTGGCGACCTTCGTGGCCTACCTCATCGCCTACGCCGGTCCCGAGGCGTCGGAGACCCAGAAGGTGCAGGCGGGCACCACCGCGCTCATCACGCTGATCATGATCGCGGTGTGGGTGCTGGCCCTGGTGGCCCGGCCGTACGTGTGGTGGAAGGTCGTGCTGATCGCGGCCTCGGTGCTGGCCTACCTCGCGCTGTTCACCATCCCGTTCACCCGCGAGTTCTTCAAGCTCGACCCGTCGAACCCGCGGCTCACCCTGGCCGCGTTCGCCTGCGGCGCGGTCGGCATCGTGCTGGTGGAACTGGCGTGGTGGGTGCAGGCGCGGCTGTCCGGCAACCGCGGCAAGTTCGTCCCCGCGGTCGGCGCGCAGGGCGCGTGAGGCCCGGCTGACCTGGCCGGGTTCGCCTCGAGAACCCTTGCGCCGTACCGTCATTCGGTGTTGGAGTACCTTTGCGCACTATGGAGGTTCTGCTGCACCAGATCGACGCGTTCACCGACGCACCGTTCTCGGGCAACCCGGCCGCGGTCATGCCGCTGCCCACCTGGCTGCCGGACACGCTGCTGCAACACCTGGCCGAGGAGAACAACCTCGCCGAGACCGCGTTCTACACCTCCGAGTTACCCCCCGCCGCGGGCGGCCCGCCCGGTGACTGGCCCGCCTTCCACCTGCGCTGGTTCACCCCCGCCGTCGAGGTCGACATGTGCGGCCACGCCACCCTCGCCTCGGCCACCCAGATCATCGAGGACCTGCACCCCGAGCACGACCGGGTCAGCTTCTACACCCGCTCCGGCTGGCTGCACGTCGACCGCACCGACGACGACGAATACGTGCTGAACCTGCCCGCCCTCGCCTCGATCCAGGTCGACCCCGATCCGGCGCTCGTCGCGGCACTCGGGGTCACCCCCGTCCGCGCCCACACCGGCCAGGACGAGGTGATCGTGGTCGCGACCGAGGACGAAGTCCGTTCGGCGACACCGGATCTCGGTGCCTTCCCAGCGCTGGCTCGCGGCGTGGTCCTCACCGCGCCCGGCGACACGGTGGACGTGGTGTCGCGCTTCTTCGCTCCCGGCGTCGGTGTCCCCGAGGACCCGGTCACCGGTTCCGCGCACGCCCAGCTCGTCCCGCTGTGGAGCCGCGAACTGGGCCGCACCACCCTCACCGCCCGCCAGCTCTCCCGCCGCGGCGGCACCCTGCGCGCCGAACTCGCCGAGGACCGGGTGCTGCTGCTCGGCCGCTGCCGCCGTTATCTCGACGGGGTCGTCACACTGCCGGATTGAACGGTAAGCGGGTCCGCGTCGCGCCCGACCGCCTATTCCGTCGGCACCGGCCCGTCGTCGGGTATGGGCGTGACGGTGCCGGTGGTGCCAGGCAGGAGCGGGCTCACCGCGAACCGCCCGGCGAGCGCGTCGGCGGGCAGCGCCTGCACCGACCGGACCCCCGGTTGCGCCGCCAGCTCGCGCAATTCGGGCAGCGTGCCGCGCACGATCAAGCCCGCCGTGCACGCGCACCCCGCGCGCAGCCGGGCCTCGGTGACGCGGGCGATATCGGCACTGCGCTGGTCGTGGAACTGCTGCGCGGCGAGCAGTCCCGCCGCCGCCTCGGCGGACTTCACCGCGGGCTCGTCGCCGGCCGGGGTGGCGACGGTGATCACCGGGGTCTGCACCCGGTCGATCGGCACGTACTGGATCACCCCGGCCACCCGCAGGCCGTTGGCCGCATCCGGGATCTGCTGGGGCGTCAGGTAGTCGGTGGGCGTGAGCAGGGCCCAGTGCAGGTCGGTATCGGTGCCGTCGAGGGAGGCACGCGCCTGGTTCAGGTATTCGGCGACCTGTTCGCCCGGTGCGGGACCGAGGCGGTCGGTGGCCACCCCCGAGGTCGCGCGCGGGGCGGTGAAGGCGAACACCAGCAGCACCACCGCACCCACCACCGCGGCACCGAGGATCACGGCCTTGGCGATCCGGTGCCGGTCGCCGCTCCAGGCGGCGGAGGACCCGCGGTCGTCCGCCGCCGCTGCCGGCGCCGGATCGGACGACCGCGGGTCGTCAGGCATTGCGTAGCACGTCCAGGGCGCCGGCCAGATCGGCGGGGTACTCGCTGGTGATCTCCAGCCAGCGGCCGTCGGCGGGATGATGGAATCCGAGCTGACGCGCGTGCAGCCACTGCCGTTCCAGGCCGAGGCGTTTGGCCAGCGTGGGATCGGCACCGTAGGTCAGGTCACCGGCGCAGGGGTGGCGGACCGCGGAGAAGTGCACCCGGATCTGGTGGGTACGGCCGGTCTCGAGATGCACGTCGAGCAGGCTGGCCGCCTGAAAAGCCTCGATCGTGTCGTAGTGGGTGATGCTGGGCCTGCCGTCACCGGTGACGGTGAACTTCCAGTCGTTGCCGCGCGCCCGCCCGATCGGCGCGTCGATGGTGCCGCTGCTCGGATCCGGGTGTCCCTGCACGAGAGCATGGTATTGCTTGTCGACCGTGCGTTCCTTGAAGGCGCGCTTGAGCATCGTGTAGGCGTGTTCGGATTGGGCGACCACCATCACCCCGGAGGTGCCCACGTCCAGGCGGTGCACGATGCCCTGGCGTTCGTGCGCGCCGGAGGTGGAGATGCGGTAGCCCATCGCCGCCAGCCCGCCGACCACGGTCGGCCCGGTCCAGCCGACACCGGGATGCGCGGCCACGCCGATCGGCTTGTCCACCGCGACGATGTCGTCGTCGGCGTAGAGGATGTTCAGCCCGTCCACCGGGGTGGCCTCGACGGTCACCTCCCGCTTGGGTTCGGGGAAGATCACCTCCAGCCAGGCGCCCGCGGTCAGCCGGTCGGACTTGCCCGCGGCGACACCGTCGAGCTGCACCGAGCCCTCCTCGGCCAGCGCCGCCACCGCGGTCCGCGAGAGCCCGAGCAGCCGCGACAGGCCCGCGTCCACGCGCATCCCGTCCAGCCCGTCGGGCACAGGCATGGTCCTGGTCTCTCTCACGCGGTCTCCTCGCCATCGGTGTGCTTGCGGCCACTACGGGTGCCGTCCGGTTCGAACCCGAACACGGTGAGCGCGACCAGCAGGATCGCGCCGCACACGATGGCCGAGTCGGCCACATTGAACACCGGCCACCAGCCCACGGCGACGAAGTCGACCACATGGCCCTGCAGTGGGCCGGGGTAGCGGAACAGCCGGTCGACCAGATTGCCCAGCGCGCCGCCGAGCACCATGCCCAGGCCGATCGCCCACCACAGCGAGCGCAGCGTGGACCCGATGCGGATCACGCCGATCACCACCGCGGCGGCGATCAGGGTGAGCAGCCAGGTCATGCCGGTCGCCATCGAGAACGCCGCGCCCGGGTTGCGGACCAGGGTGAGGCGGGCGAAATCACCGATGATCGGCACCGATTCGCCGGGGTCGATGAAGGCCACGGCCAGGCACTTGGTCAGCAGGTCGAGGCCGAACAGTACGACGGCGATGGCCAGCAGCGTCGTCAACCGGCGGCGACCTGCGGGTTTGGTGGTCTCGGCGGCGTCGGGGGCGGGGTCGTCCGCCGGAGCCGCTGCGTCCGCGCCCGTCTCGGGGTCGGCAGCGTTGTCGGTGGGCCGGTCTTCACTCACGCGTCCATCATTCCCTAGCCGGGATTCGGGCCCGCGTCTCGGTGGGTGACCGGTCCCAGGTGTTACTCAGGAACCGGTCGTACGCTGATGGCTGTGACGGTGTTGTCTGGTCCTCGCTCACCCCGCATCGCGCGGCCCGGGGTGTTGCTCGTAGCGCTCGTACTCGGGTTCGCGACCTTCGGTGCCGGGTGTGCCGACCGGTCCTCCGCGCCCGCCGAGGCCGAGGGCACCGAGCCGCTGGGGATGCTCGGCAAGGAAGTGACGGTGCCGATCTCGGCGCCGGTCACCTCGCTGGTCTCGCCGGGTGAGGAACCGCGGGCGCAGCTGCGGCCGAGCTACGCGCGCGGCACCACCCAGCAGGTGACGCTGTGCACCGACTATCAGATCCAGCAGCAGGTCAACGATCAGCCGACGCGCGATTTCTCGCCCGCCGCGCTGACCATCCCGATGACCGCGGTGGCCGGACCCGACGGCGTCGACCTGACCGTCGGCACGGTCACCACCCCCGACCCGGCACTGAACAAGGCGTTCACCGCGGCCGACGGTTCGCACGCCGGGCTGGCGATGAGCGATCTGGGCGCCATCACCGAACTGCGCATGGCCCCCTCCCCGGAGACCCCCAACTCCGCGCGTGCCGCCCTGGAACAGGCCTTCTACCAGGCGGTCTACCGCTCGATCGCGTTCCCGGACGAGCCGGTGGGCGTGGGCGCGGTGTGGACCGTGCACCAGGAGATCACCGGCGGGGTGACCCTCGACCAGATCACCACCGCCACCCTGGTGGCCCGCGAGGGCGACCGGCTCACCATCGACCTGCAGGTGAGCCAGACCCCCACCGACACGGTCTGGATGCTGCCCAACGACGCGGGCGCCCTCGACATCGCCGGTTACGTGATGGAGGGCACGGGCACCATCACGGTGGATCTGGGCCTGCCGCTGCCGGTGTCGGGCGCGATCGAGGTCGGCGGTCAGCAGACCTACCGCGACGAGCGCAGTGTCAGCACGCTGGTGCAGACGCAGTCCACGCGCGTCTCCTGGACCGAATGATGCGGTCGGCTCTGCTGCGCGCGAGCGCGGCCGCGTCGGCGTGCGCCGCGCTGACCGGCGTGGCCGCCTGCGGCGCCGACGACGAACCCGCCGAGTTCCCGGCGGCCGTGTCGGCCGCGCCGGGTTCGGGCACCCCGATCACGGACCCGGCGCGGTTGTCGGCCGCGCTGCTCGCGGCGACCGATCTGCCCGGCTCCTTCGCGGTGGTCCCGCCGCGCGACAACCGCGACGAGGCCGCCGTGCCCCCGGCCGCCCTCACCGATCCGGCCGACTGCGCCCGCCTGCTCACCCCGATCGCCACCCAGTGGCCCGGTTCCTCGGCCGACGCCTCGGTGCAGTTCGCGGGCCCGAGCTTCGCGACCATCGACGTCGACGCCGCGAGCTACCCCGACACCGCCCTCACCCCGGCCTTCGAGGCCCTGCAGGCACAATTCCGCCGCTGCGCCACCTACACCGGTGACGACGCGGGCGTGCGGATCGACTACCGCACCGCCCCGCTCACCCAGCCGTCCGCGGGCGACGCGAGTTCGGCCTTCACCCTGACCGCCACCAGCGACGGCCTCACCCTCACCTCGGCGACCTCACTGGTGCAGGTGGGCAACACCCTGGTTCAGCTCGTGGTCACCGCCCCGGAAGAGGTCGACCCGGGTGTCCTGGCCGACCTCACCGCCGCTCAGGTGCGCAAACTCCGCGCCTGAGAGCGACCTAGCGCGCGGCGGCCGGAACCAGCTTGCTGCCGAGATGACCGATGTAGCCGCGCACCTCGTCGGCGGCCTTGTCGGGCAACCCGAACACCGTCTCGGTGACTCCGGCCGCCGCCCACTGCTCGAGCTGTTCGGCATTGTGCCGTCCGGCCAGCGCGATCACCCGCGGGGTGCCCTCGCGGCCCGCCTCGGCCCAGACACGGTGCAGCAGGGCGATCTTCTCGCCCAGCTCGCCCTCGGTCGGGGTGGTGATCCAGCCGTCGGCGTGCTGGGCCAGCCAGCCGAAGCTCTTCTCGGTACCGCCCGCGCCCAGCAGCACCGGCACCCCGGCGCGCACCGGCTTGGGCCACGACCAGCTCGGCCCGAACCGCACGAACTCCCCGTCGTATTCGGCCTCTTCCCGCGACCACAGCGCGCGCATGGCGGCCAGGTTCTCGGCGAGTACCGTGCGCCGCTTCTTCGGCGGCACGCCGTGGTGGGTGAGTTCGTCGGTGTTCCAGCCGAATCCGACCCCCAGCTCCACCCGGCCGCCGGAGAGGTGGTCGAGGGAGGCGATGGTCTTGGCCAGGGTGATCGGGTGGTGCTCGGCGGGCAGCGCGACCGCCGTCGACAGCGTGATCCGCTCGGTCACCGCGGCCGCGGTCGCCAGTGCCACCCAGGGGTCGAGGGTGCGCAGGTAGCGGTCGTCGGGGAGCGAGGAATCGCCGGTCTGGGGATGCGCGGCCGCGCGCACCACGGGGATGTGGGTGTGCTCGGGCACATAGAACGAATCGAAACCGGCGTTCTCCGCGGCCACCGCGGCGTCGGCGGGCGTGATGCCCCGGTCACTGGTGAACAACACGAGCCCGTAGCGCATGTCCCGCCCTCCGTCAGACAATGAAACTGAAACAAGTTCTACCAGTGTTCGCGGCCCGCCGGAAGACCTCGGGCCGCGAGGGCTTTCCCCGGCGATGGCGGGGGAATAGGCTCGAACGGTCCGAGCATCACCCTCGACCCGGAGGTACCCGATGTCTGACGTCGACCCCATTCCCGCTGGTTATCCGCGAATCTGTCCCGGTCTCTCGTGCGCGGGCGCCGCGGCCGCGATCGATTTCTACACCGCGATATTCGGCGCCACCGAGCGCATGCGCATGCCCGGTCCCGGCGGCACCGTCGCGCACTGCGAACTGCTCGTCGGCGACTCGGTGCTCATGGTCGGCGACCCGGCACCCGACATCGGCTTCCCCGATCCGAAACAGGTCGGCGGTTCACCGGTGAACCTGATGGTCTACGTCCCCGATGCCGACGCCGCCTTCGCCGCGGCACTCCAGGCGGGCGCCACCGAGATCAATCCCATGACCGACCAGTTCTACGGCGACCGCAGCGGTGCCTTCGAGGACCCGTGGGGTCATCGCTGGACGGTGGCCACCCACATCGAGGACGTCTCGCCGGAGGAGATGGACCGGCGCATGGCGCAGATGATGGACGCCGCGGGCTGAGCCTCAGAGCAGCCGGAACTCCATGACGGCGATGGCGTCGTCCATCGCGGTGATCAGGGTGTCCAGCCGGGCTCGCGGGTCCGGTGCGGCCAGGGCCGCCTGCCGGTCGGTCTGGCCGATCGGCAGGCGCGCGGCCAGTTCGAAGGAACGCGCGCTCGGGTCGGCGGACAGGCCGTCGAGCGAGGCCGAGGGCGGTGGCCTGCGGATGCCGGACTTGCGGGCCAGGCGGGCGGTGAGCTCGTGCAGCCGGTCGGCGCGTTCGCGCACTCCCGCGAGCAGGTCGGCGTCGTCGGTGACGGCACCGTCGGGCCACCGTTCGACCTCCGCGCGGGGGTAGGGCGCGTCGGTCAGCCAGTCGGTGACCCGGATGCGGTCGGCACCCTGGCAGCGCAGCCGGAACCGCGAACCCGGGAGCTGCACCACGTCGGTGATCTGGGCCAGCACGCCCACATCGGTGCGCACGTCACCGCCGCCGACCTCGTGCCCGCGGGCGATGAGGACCACCCCGAATTCCGGTTCCCGGCGTCCGTCGAGGCAGTCCTCGATGAGTGCCACATAGCGCGGCTCGAAGATCTGCAGGGACAACGGCTCGCCGGGCAGCAGGACCGCGCCGAGCGGGAACATTGGCATTTCCACCGTCACAGCATGCCCGGTGTCGGCGGCCGGGTCGGTCATGCCTTGGCGATCGCCTCGAAAACGGTCGGGTCGACCAGGGTCGAGGTGTCGCCGAGTTCGCGTCCCTCGGCCACATCGCGCAGCAGGCGGCGCATGATCTTGCCGCTGCGCGTCTTGGGTAGTTCCGGCACGAGATGGATCTCACGGGGCTTGGCGATCGGGCTGATCTCCAGTGAGACGGCGGCTTTGAGCTCGGCCACCAGATCGTCGCCGGGGGTGCCCGTTCCGGTGAGGATGACGAAGGCGACGATGCCCTGCCCGGTCGTGTCATCGGCGGCGCCGACCACCGCGGCCTCGGCCACGGCCGGATGGCCCACGAGCGCCGATTCGACTTCGGCGGTGGAGATGCGGTGCCCGGAGACGTTCATGACGTCGTCGACCCGGCCGAGCACCCACAGGTCACCGTCGGCGTCGAGTTTGGCGCCGTCACCGGCGAAGTACCAGCCCGCGGAAGCGAAGCGCTGCCAATAGGTTTCGCGGTAGCGGTCCCTGTCGTTCCAGATGCCGCGCAGCATCGACGGCCACGGTTCGGTCAGCACGAGCAGCCCGGATTCGTCGTTGCCCAGGGGTGTGCCGTCGTCGTCGACGACCTTCGCCGAGATCCCGGGCAGGGGGCGCATGGCCGCGCCGGGCTTGGTGGCGGTGACACCGGGTAGTGGGGAGATCATGATGGCGCCGGTCTCGGTCTGCCACCAGGTGTCCACGATCGGGGTTTCGTTCGCGCCGATCACGTCGCGGTACCAGCGCCAAGCCTCTGGGTTGATGGGTTCGCCGACCGAGCCGAGCACGCGCAGGCTGGTGAGGTCGTGGGCGTCGGGGATCTCGCGCCCCCACTTCATGAAGGTGCGGATCAGCGTGGGCGCTGTGTAGTAGATGGTGACGCCGTATTTTTCGATGATCTCGAAGTGGCGGTGTTCGTTGGGGGAGTTGGGGGTGCCTTCGTAGACGACCTGGGTGGTGCGGTTGGCCAGTGGTCCGTAGACGATGTAGCTGTGTCCGGTGACCCAGCCGATGTCGGCGGTGCACCAGTAGACGTCGGTGCCTGGTTTGTGGTCGAAGACGTTGTGGTGGGTGTAGGCGGTTTGGGTGAGGTAGCCGCCGGTGGTGTGCAGGATGCCTTTGGGTTTTCCGGTGGTGCCGGAGGTGTAGAGGATGAACAGGGGGTGTTCGGCGGGGAAGGCTTGTGCTTCGTGGAGAGGTGAAGCGACGGAGACGGTTTCGTCCCACCAGAGGTCACGGACCTCGGTCCACGGCACCTCCAGACCCGTGCGGCGCACCACGAGCACGTGCTCGACACTCGTCGGATCGGTGCCGAGGGCTTCGTCCACGGCATCCTTGAGCGGGGCGGGCCTGCCGCGCCGCCACTGTCCGTCGGTGGTGATGATCAGCCGCGCCTGCGCATCGTCGACCCGCTGACGCAGCGCGCTGGGGGAGAACCCGGCGAACACCACCGAGTGGGTGAGCCCGAGCCGTGCGCAGGCCAGCATCGACACGATGGCCTCGGGCACCATCGGCATGTAGATGGCGACCCGATCACCCGCGACCAGTCCGAGCGCCGCGAAAGTGTTGGCCGCGCGGCACACTTCGTCGAGCAGCTCGCGATAGGTGATCGCCCGCGAATCGCCCGGTTCGCCCTCCCAGTGGATGGCGACCTGGTCGCCGTGCCCGTCGATGACGTGGCGGTCCACGCAGTTGTAGGCGACATTGAGCTCGCCGTCGGCGAACCAGCGGGCGACGGGGGCGTCGCTCCAGTCGAGCACCTGGGTGAAGGGCTTGTGCCAGTGCAGCCGACCTGCCTGCTCGGCCCAGAAGCCGTCACGGTCGGTCTCGGCCCGCTCGTACAGTGCGGCATCGGCATTGGCCCGCGCGGTGAAGTCCGCGGTGGGCGGATAGCTGGTCGCGTGGTCGGGCCGGATCGGATCGGTTACTGCGCCGGACACGAGAAACTCCTTCGGGGAAGAGAACGACAGAACAGGGCCCGTGCCGGTGGCGCGCCACCGGCACGGGCGCGGGAGCTAGTGCGAGATCGCCTTCTCCGCACCGACTCCGGTGAGCGCGCGGACCTCCATCTCCGCCGCCTTGACCGGATCCTCCGGCGCGCCACGACCACCCACGAAGGTGCCGGCGATGCCGAGCGCGAACGCCAGCGGAATGGACACGATGCCCGGGTTCGACAGCGGGAACCAGTCGAAATCGGCCCCGGAGATCATCGCGGTCTTGCTGCCCGACACCGCGGGCGAGAACACGATGAGCACGATGGTCGAGATCAGGCCGCCGTACATCGACCACAGCGCGCCGGTGGTGTTGAACCGCTTCCAGAACAGCGAGTACAGGATGGTCGGCAGGTTCGCCGCGGCCGCCACCGCGAACGCCAGCGCCACCAGGAACGCGATGTTCTGGCCGTTGGCCAGGATGCCCAGCCCGATCGCGAGCACTCCGATCACCACGGCGGTGATCCGCGAGACCCGCACCTGCTTGCGCTCGTCGACCTCGCCCTTCTTGATGACACTGGCGTAGATGTCGTGGGCGAAGGACGCCGAGGCGGTGATGGTCAGGCCCGCCACCACCGCGAGGATCGTGGCGAAGGCGACCGCGGAGATCACGCCCAGCAGGATCACCCCGCCGAGCTCGAAGGCCAGCAGCGGCGCCGCCGAGTTCTGCCCGCCCGCCGCGGCGAGGATCTTGTCCGGGCCGACGATGGCCGCCGCGCCGTACCCGAGCACCAGGGTGAACAGGTAGAACGCGCCGATCAGGCTGATCGCCCACACCACCGAGCGCCGCGCCTCCTTCGCCGTCGGGACGGTGTAGAAGCGCATCAGCACATGCGGCAGACCCGCCGTACCCAGCACCAGCGCCAGGCCCAGCGACAGGAAGTTCAGCTTGGAGGTGTCGCTGCCGCCGTACTGCGCGCCGGGCGCGAGCACATCGCGCGCGGCGACGGCCTTGGTGGCCGACTCGCTCACCGACTCCTGGGCGGCGCCGAGGATGTCGGAGAAGTTGAAGCCGAACTTCGCCAGCACCAGCACCGTCATCAGCGCGGCGCCCGCGATGAGCAGCACCGCCTTGATGATCTGCACCCAGGTGGTGCCCTTCATCCCGCCGACGAGCACATAGACGATCATCAGCACACCGACGATCGCGATCACCACCGACTGCCCCGCCCGCGAGGACACATCGAGCAGCAGCGCCACCAGGCCACCCGCGCCCGCCATCTGCGCCAGCAGATAGAACAGCGACACGGTGAGCGTGGTCAGCGCGGCCGCGGTGCGCACCGGGCCTTCCTTCAGCCGGAAGCTGAGCACGTCGGCCATGGTGAATTTGCCGGTGTTGCGCAGCATCTCGGCCACCAGCAGCAGCGCCACCAGCCAGGCCACCAGGAACCCGATCGAGTACAGGAACCCGTCGTAGCCGTAGACGGCGATGGCGCCCGCGATACCGAGGAAGCTGGCCGCCGACAGGTAGTCACCGGCGATGGCGATGCCGTTCTGTGGGCCGGAGAAGCCGCGTCCACCGGTGAAATAGTCGGCGGCACTGGCGTTGTTGCGGCTGGCCCGGATCACCACGACCATGGTGATCGCGACGAACAGCCCGAAAATGGCGATATTGGCGACGGGGCTGCCCACCGTCGTCTCCGCGGCGAGGATGTTCACGCGCGGCCCTCCTCGAGGTACTCGCGGATGGCCGCGGCGCGCGGATCCAGCTCACGATTGGCGAAACGGACGTAGAGCCCGGTGATCAGGAAGGTGGAGACGAACTGCCCGAGGCCGAGCAGCAGTCCCACATTGATGTTGCCGAAGACCTCGGTGGCCATGAAGTCGTGCGCGTAGGCACCGAGCAGCACATAGCTCAGGTACCACAGCAGGAACAGGGCGGTCATCGGGAAGACGAAGCGGCGCAGCCGGTTCCGCAGATCCTGGAACTGGGGGCTGGCCTGGACTTCGAGCCATTCGTCGGCACTCGGCGTGCGCCGGTCGGGCGCTTCTTCGGTGTCGGTGTCGGTCATGCCGGGGTCCTAGCGTGAGGGGGGTCGTGCGTGTCACGACGGTAGGACGACGGGTGTGACCGCGTCTCGATGTGGCGTGGGTCACTCGGTGAAGGTGGGTGCCGGTGCGGTGAACGGTCGTCGCGGCGCGACGAACGGTCAGCGGCGCGGGCCGGTGCGCGGCTCCCGGTCGGCGCTCACGCCGAGCCGTTCCGGGGCGTGCATGCGGACGAAGACGCCGGCGACGGTGCGCGGGTCCTGCCGCCTGGTCGCCAGGCTCACCAGCACGGTCACCGCGAACGCCAACGGTACGCTCACCGCCCCCGGGTAGTCGACGATCGCGGCCGCCCAGCCGTCGGCCAGCGTGGGGGAGACCCCGCCCAGCACCGCGAGCACGGTCGCCCCGCCCGCCGTGACGCCACCGGCGAGCATCCCGCACGCCGCGCCGGCCGCGGTCAGCCCACGCCACCAGATGCCGAGCACCAGCAGCGGACACAGCGTGGAGGCGGCCACCGAGAAGGCCAGCGCGACCGTGCGGGACAGGTCGAGGGAGGCGACGGTGAGCGCCAGTGTCAGCGGTACCAATCCGGCGACCAGCGCGGCCGCGCGGAAATCACGGATCCGCCCGCGCAGCACATCGGTGCTGAGCACCCCGGCCAGGCTCACCAGCAGCCCCGACGAGGTCGACAGGAAGGCCGCGATCGCCCCGGCGGCGGCCAGCGCGGCCACCAACTGCCCGCCGAGTCCGCCGAGCACCGCGCCCGGCAGCAGCACCACCGCGGCATCGGAGGCGCCGGTGATCAGCAGTTGCGGCACATACAGCCGCGCGAAAACGCCCAGCAGCACCGGGAACAGATAGAACACGCCGACCAGCCCGATCACCGCCAGCGCCGTCCGCCGCGCCGAGGGCCCGTCCCGATTGGTGTAGAAGCGCACCAGCACGTGCGGCAGGCCCATGGTGCCGAGGAAGGTCGCCACGATCAGCGAGAACACCTGGTACCGCGGATGTTCACCGCCGAAACCGCCGCCCGGCGCCACCCAGCTCGCCCCGTCGGCGGGCGCGCCGGCGACCACCGGCACCGCCGCGCCCGCGTCCAGGATCAGTTCGGTGCCCGCGGCGAGGGTGTGGTCGCCGGGAGTGAGCACGACGGGCCCGTCGGCGGTGCGGCCGTCCACCGTGCCGGTGACGGTGACCTGCTGCGCGATATCCAGATGCACCACGACATCGGTGGAGATGTCGACGGTGGTGCGCGTGTCCACCGTCGGCGGGGCCGGGGTGCCGACCGGTCGTTCGTCGGCGAGGAAATGCAGACCGAGCACCAGCGCGGGCACCGCCACCGCGGTCAGTTTCAGCCAGTACTGGAACGCCTGCACCAGCGTCACCGAGCGCATCCCGCCGCCGATCACATTCACCAGCACGATCGCCCCGACCGCCACCGCCCCGACCCAGGCGGGCACCCCGAGCAGGATGTGCAGGGTGAGCCCCGCGCCCTGGAACTGCGGGATGAGATACACCGCGCAGACCACGACGACGAGCCCGGCGGCCATGCGCCGCAACCGGATCGAGCCCAGCCGGAACTCCGCGAAATCGGGCACGGTGTAGGCGCCGGAGCGACGCAGGGGAGCGGCGACGAACATCAGCAGGCCGAGGTATCCGGCGGTGAACCCCACCGGGTACCACAGCGCGTCGGCACCGTATTTGGCGATCAGCCCGGCGACGCCGAGAAACGACGCGGCGGACAGGTATTCACCGGAGATCGCCGCGGCATTCCACCGCGACCCGACCGTGCGGGACGCGACCAGGAAATCGGAGGTGGTGCGCGACAGGCGAACTCCGTACACCCCGATCGCGACGGTGGCGACCGCGGCCAGCAGCAGGGCCGCAAGGGTGAGCGCGTCCACGCGTCAGTCTCCGGCCAGTTCGAGGAAGTCGTCTTCATTGCGCTGCGCCAGGCGCACATACAGGCGGCCCACCGCGTACAGCGCGGGGAACGCGAGCGCGCCGAGCACGATCCAGGGCAGCCGGATACCGACGACGGTCGCCGCGGCGATCGCGTCGATCCCGAACAGCAGCGGCAGCGATCCGAACACCGCGACCACCACCAGGCTCAGGCGCAGCGCCAATCCCAGTTGCGCCCGGATCAGCCCGCCGATCAGCGCCGCGCCGAGATCGGTCTGCTCCACCACTTCGGTCCGGGTCCTGACCTGCCGCGCGCCCCGCCGCTGGGCCAGCACCACCCGTTCGCGCGGTGGCCGTTGCGGGCCGGTCACCGTCGTGCCCGCTGCCGGCCCGTCGCGGGCGCTGCCGTCGCTGCCGATCGGACGCGGGCTCGCGCACCAGCCGTGCCCCGGCGTGCCGGGCCCGTCACCGTTGCGTCCAGTTCTGCCGTGGACCGTGCACCAGCCGCTGCTTGAGTTCGCGCACCTGCCGTCGGCTCACCGGCAACTCCACCGCACCGGCCGTGCCCTCGGCGCGCAGGCACACCACGGTGCCGGTCCCCGCGCTGCGCAACCCGGTGACCAGGCGCAACGCCACCAGATAGGACCGGTGCACGCGCAGGAATCCGGCGTCCTCCCAACGTGATTCGAGCGCCGAGAGCGGAATCCGCACCAGATGCGAGCCCGTTCCGGTGTGCAACCGCGCGTAGTCGCCGTCGGCCTCCACCCACGCGACATCGGCCCGGTGGACCAGCGTGGTCACCCCGCCGAGCTCCACCGGGATGACCTCGCTCGGGTGGGCCGCGGGCGGTGGCGCGGCGGCGGGCGGGGCGACCCGAGCGGCCAGAATCCGGCGCACCGCCGCACCCAGTCGCGCCTCCCGCAGCGGCTTGAGCAGATAGTCCACCGCCCCCAGATCGAACGCCGCCACCGCATGATCGTCGTGGGCGGTCACGAACACCACCGCGGGCGGCTCGGCGAACTCCGACAGGATTCCCGCCAGCTCCATCCCGGTCAGCCCCGGCATATCGATGTCGAGGAACACCGCGTCGATCGGGTGCGCTCGCAACAACCGCAACGCCCCCGTCGCCTCACCCGCCCGATGGATCTCCCCGACCCCGGCCTGGGTACTCAGCAGATACACCAGCTCGTCGAGCGCAGGCTTCTCGTCGTCGACAGCGAGCACCCGCAGTGCGGTCGGGGGTTCAGTGGTGTTCCAGGTCACAGCCTGTCCATGGTAACCGGTGGGTCCGTGGTCGAGGCGATCCGCGGGCGGCTCAGGCGCGGATGCCCGGACGGAACTTGGGAACCCGCATGCTGACCTTCGTGCCCGCTCCGGGGGCGGTCTCCACGACCAGGCCGTAGTCGTTGCCGAACGCCGCGCGCAGGCGGTCGTCGACATTGGCCAGGCCGACGTGGGCCGCCTCGCCGGTGCGGGCGGGTCCGGTGCCGGTGTCGACGGCGTCCAGGGCGCCCGAGCGCAGCAGATCGGGGTCCATGCCGATGCCGTCGTCCTCGACGCTGATCAGGCAGTCGGTGCCCGCGTCGCTCGCCACGATGCTGAGCTGCCCGCCCCGGCCGCCACCGGCCAGACCGTGCCGCACCGCGTTCTCGACCAGCGGTTGCAGCGCCAGGAACGGCAGGACGACACCGAGCACTTCCGGGGCGATGCGCAGGCGCACGTCCAGCGCGTCACCGAAACGGGCCTGTTCGAGCGCGAGGTATCGCTCGATATTGCGCAGTTCGTCGGCGAGCACCGTGAATTCGCCCGTCGCGCGGAAGGAATAGCGGGTGAAGTCGGCGAATTCGAGAATCAGCTCCCTGGCCCGGTCGGGATCGGTCCGCACGAACGAGGCGATCGTGTTGAGCGCGTTGTAGATGAAATGCGGACTGATCTGCGCCCGCAACGCCCGCAGCTCGGCCCGGTCCACCCGGGCGCGCGAGGCGTCCAGCTCCGCCAGCTCCAACTGCCCACACGCGTAGCGCGCCACCTCGCCCGCCGCCCCCAGCATCCCCGGCCCCGGCTTTCCGGCGGTCACCATCCCCAGCGCCCCCACCGCCGCGCCCGCGTCGATCAGCAGCGGTTGCGCGATCAGGCAGTGTTCGTCACCGGTGATCAGCACCGCCCGCTGCTCCGCCATCGCCCGCCGGGCCGCCTCCCCGAACGCGGCCGCCATCGCCGTGCCTGGCCCGTCCCACGCCAGCAATGCACCCTCCGCATCGGCCACCCCCAGCGCCTCGGCCCCCGCCAGCACCCGCAGATGCGGCGCCGCCGCCTCCGCCGCCTCCCCGGTCAACCCCCGCCGCAACGGCACCGCCGCCAGCGACGCGGTATGCAACGCCTGATGCACCGCCCGCTGCGCGGGCGTGGTCACCACCCGCTGCGTGCGCCGCCAGAGCGTCCACGCCGCGCCGGCCACGAGCGCCACGCACACCAGCACCACCAGCGTCGTCGTCATCGCGCGTTCCCGGTGGCCGTCGTCGCGTGACAGCGCACGCCCGTCGTAGACCCTGCGGGGCGAACCCGTTCGTGCTGCGCGGACATCCGCCGATTATCGCCGCTCGCCACTCGTGGGTGGACGCCCGACCGATAGCGGAAATCAGACGACGCCGAGGACTCGCCGGTGATGTTCACCACGACACGCCGGACCACGCCGAGGCGGCAGTCGAGGCCGACGCGTGGCTGGCGGAACCTGTCGGACCCCCATGCCTAGAATGCCAAGGCCAACCCCCGTCGACACCCTGGGAGGAAGGACCGTCTTGGCTCCGTCCGGATCGTTCGTTCACCTGCACAACCACACCGAGTACTCCATGCTCGATGGGGCGGCGAAGATCACGCCGTTGTTCGCGGAGGCGGAGCGGTTGGGGATGACCGCCGTCGGCATGACCGACCACGGCAACATGTACGGCGCCAGCGAGTTCTACAACTCGGCGAAGAAGGCCGGGATCAAGCCGATCATCGGGATCGAGGCCTACATCGCGCCCGAGTCGCGGTTCAACACCAAGCGCGTGCAGTGGGGCGATCCCGGTCAGAAGAGCGACGACGTGTCGGGTTCGGGTGCCTACACCCACATGACCATGGTCGCCGAGAACGCGACCGGTCTGCGCAACCTGTTCAAGCTGTCGAGCCTGGCCTCCATCGAGGGTCAGCTGGGCAAGTGGGCACGCATGGACGAGGAGATCATCGCCCAGCACGCCGAGGGCATCATCGCCACCACCGGCTGCCCTTCAGGCGAGGTGCAGACGCGGCTGCGCCTGGGCCACGAACGCGAAGCCCTCGAGGCCGCCGCGAAGTGGCAGGAGATCTTCGGCAAGGAGAACTTCTTCCTCGAGGTGATGGACCACGGTCTGTCCATCGAGCGCCGGGTCCGCGAGGGCCTGATCTCGATCAGCAACCAGCTCGACATCCCGCCGATCGCCACCAACGACTGCCATTACGTCACCAAGGACCAGTCGACCAATCACGAAGCGCTGCTGTGCATCCAGACCGGCAAGACGCTCTCGGACCCCACCCGTTTCAAGTTCGACGGTGACGGCTACTACCTCAAGTCCGCCGCGGAGATGCGCGCCATCTGGGACGCCGAGGTCCCCGGCGCGTGCGACAACACCGAGCGCATCGGCGAGCGCGTGCAGTCCTACGACGACGTGTGGGCCCACCGCGACCGGATGCCGGTCTTCCCCGTGCCCGAGGGCCACACCCAGGCCACCTGGCTGCGCAAGGAAGTCCTCGACGGTCTGGACCGCCGTTTCCCCGACGGCCCGCCCCAGGAGTACCTCGCCCGCGCCGACTACGAACTCGGCGTCATCTGCGAGATGGGTTTCCCCGCCTACTTCCTCGTCGTCGGTGACCTGATCCGCCATGCCCTCGACGTCGGCATCCGGGTGGGTCCCGGCCGTGGTTCGGCCGCCGGTTCGCTGGTCGCCTACGCCATGGGTATCACCAATATCGACCCGATCCCGCACGGTCTGCTCTTCGAGCGGTTCCTCAACCCCGAGCGCGTGTCGATGCCCGATATCGATATCGACTTCGACGATCGCCGCCGCGGTGAGATGGTCCGCTACGCCACCGACAAGTGGGGCAGCGACCGGGTCGCGCAGGTGATCACCTTCGGCACCATCAAGACCAAGGCCGCGATCAAGGACTCCGCGCGAGTGCTGTTCGGCCAGCCCGGTTTCGCCATCGCCGACCAGATCTCCAAGGCGCTGCCGCCGCCGATCATGGCCAAGGACATCTCGGTCTCGGGCATCACCGATCCCGAGCACGAGCGGTACAAGGAAGCCGCCGAGGTCCGTGAGCTGATCGGCTCCAATCCCGACATCGCCAAGATCTACGAGACGGCCAAGGGCCTGGAAGGGCTGATCCGCAACGCGGGCGTGCACGCCTGCGCGGTCATCATGTCCTCGGAGCCGCTCACCGACGCGATCCCGGTGTGGAAGCGCGCGCAGGACGGCGCGATCATCACCGGCTGGGACTACCCGTCGTGCGAGGCCATCGGCCTGCTGAAGATGGACTTCCTGGGTCTGCGCAACCTCACCGTCATCGGTGACGCGCTGGAGAACATCAAGGCCAACCGCGGCATCGATCTGGACATGGATCATCTGCCGCTCAACGATCCGGCCACCTACGAACTGCTCGCCCGCGGCGACACCCTGGGCGTGTTCCAGCTCGACGGCAGCGCCATGCGCGACCTGCTGCGGCGCATGCAGCCCACCGGCTTCGAGGACATCGTCGCCGTGCTCGCGCTGTATCGGCCCGGCCCGATGGGCATGAACGCCCACAACGACTACGCCGACCGCAAGAACGGGCGCCAAGAAGTCAAACCGATCCACCCCGAACTCGAAGAGCCACTGAAAGAGATCCTCGCCGACACCTTCGGCCTGATCGTCTATCAGGAACAGATCATGCAGATCGCGCAGAAGGTCGCCGGGTACTCCCTCGGCCAGGCCGACATCCTGCGCCGCGCCATGGGTAAGAAGAAGCTCTCGGTGCTGGAGGAGGCCTACGCGGGCTTCCGCGAAGGCATGCTGAAGAACGATTTCTCCGAGCCCGCCATCAAGGCGCTGTGGGACACGATCCTCCCGTTCGCCGGCTACGCGTTCAACAAATCGCACGCCGCCGGCTACGGCCTCGTCTCCTTCTGGACCGCCTATCTCAAGGCCAACTATCCCGCCGAGTACATGGCCGGTCTGCTCACCTCCGTCGGTGACGACAAGGACAAGGCCGCCATCTACCTGTCGGACTGCCGCAAGATGGGCATCACGGTGCTGCCGCCGGATGTCAACGAGTCCGAGCAGAACTTCGCCTCGGTCGGCACCGACATCCGCTTCGGTCTGGGCGCGGTGCGCAATGTCGGCGCGAACGTGGTGTCCTCGATCATCGCCGCGCGCAAGGAGAAGTCGAAGTTCACCGATTTCTCCGACTACCTGAACAAGATCGACGCGATCGCCTGCTCCAAGAAGGTCACCGAATCGCTCATCAAGGCAGGCGGTTTCGACTCCCTCGGGCACCCGCGCAAGGGCCTGCTGCTGATCCACTCCGATGCGATCGACGCGGTGATGTCGACCAAGAAGGCCGAGGCGATCGGCCAGTTCGACCTGTTCGGTGGCCTGGACGACGGCGACGACTCGGTGGCCTCGGTCTTCAATGTGCGGGTCCCTGACGAGGAATGGGAGACCAAGCACAAGCTCGCCCTCGAACGGGAGATGCTGGGCCTCTACGTCTCCGGGCATCCGCTCAACGGTGTGGAGCACGTGCTGGCCGCGCAGGTGGACACGCCGATCCCGGCGATTCTGGAAGGCGATGTCAAGGACGGCGCGCAGGTCACCATCGGCGGCATCCTGGCCTCGGTGAACCGCAGGATCAACAAGAACGGCCTGGCCTGGGCCTCGGCGCAGCTCGAGGACCTCACCGGTGGGGTGGAGGTGCTGTTCTTCCCGCAGTCGTACTCGGTCTACGGCATGGATGTCGTCGAGGACGCCGTGGTGCTGGTCAAGGCCCGCGTCTCGGTCCGCGACGACCGCATCTCCCTGATCGCCAACGACCTGGTCGTGCCCGATCTGTCAGCGATCGGCGTCGCCAAACCGGTCGCGGTCGTCATGACCACCCGCATGTGCACCCCCGACAAGATCGGCGAACTCAAAAAGGTCCTGTCCCGCCACCCCGGCACCTCGGATGTCCACGTCCGCCACGTAGGCGCCCGCGAGAAAACCACCCTCCTGAAGTTGGACGACGCCTGGCGAGTCTCCCCGTCCTCCGCCCTCATGGGCGACCTCAAAGCCCTCCTGGGCCCCGGCTGCCTCGGCTGACCCCCTGGCTCGACCGCACCCTCCCCGGTGCGGTCGAGCTGTTCGCCGCCTGGACCCCGGGCCCCACCGACCGCACCCTGCTGGTGATCCACGGCGGCCCCGACTGGGACCACACCTACCTACGACACCCCCTCGGCCGCCTGGCGGGGCACCACCGTCTGCTCCTCCCGGACTTGCGGGGATGCGGCCGCTCGGCCCGCGGCCTACCTCCGACAGCCTTCGATCCCGACACCGTCGTCGCCGACCTGATCGCCGTCCTCGACGCCTTCGAAACCGAACGCGCGGACGTACTCGGCTTCTCCTTCGGCGGACTGCTGGCTCAGCGCCTGGCCGTCACGGCACCGGAGCGGATCGGCAGGCTGATCATCGCCTCGAGCAGCGTGCCTCCGGTGCCGCCGGACGTCTATACGGACACACCGCTTCGTCGGGTGCTGCGGGCGGCGGAAAACGCTGTGTGGTCCGACCTTTCACGTACCGGCCCCGCCCGAACCGAGGCCGCCGCGCGGGCAGGCGCCCGCGCGAATCTCGTCCGTCCGTCCGCGATGCGGGGCTACCACCGTCGCCTCTCCCGCATCCGCTTCTCCGCGGACTGGGCGAACGCGCGTGACGCGGGCGCTCTGCGCTCGCCGAGACTCCCGCGCCCGATCGAGCAACTGTCCGCGACCGGATGCCCGGTCCTGCTCCTGCACGGCCGCCACGACCTCACATTCCCCGCCACGCTCGCTCTCGACGCGGCCGCACGCATACCGGACGCCCGCGCGCTGATTCTCGAGGGCGCGGCGCACATGGCTCACATCGATCAGCCTCGCCTCTGGCTCCGGGTGGTGGCCGGGTTTCTCCGGTAGGCGGTTACGCCAGGGCGAGGGTGGTGGTGCGTTCGAAGTGGCGGATGAGGAGGGTGTGGGCGATGGGGATGAGGAGTTCTACGGGGATCATCAGGATGTAGAACCAGTGGGGTGGGCCGGTGACCGCCCAGGCGAGGAGGCGGGCGAGGCCGCCGAGGAAGAACAGGGCGCTGAGGAGGTCGATCGCTCTGGCGCGGGCGATGATGTCGTTCGCGGCCCAGAGGGAGGCCGCGCCGTAGGCGGCGAAGAGGATGTTGTAGAAGCGCAGGTCGGATTCCATGGTGGCGTTGACCTCGCCGCCACCGAAGTAGGTGGGCTGGCCGAAGAGCAGGTGGGCCAGCGCTATGCCGATCACGACGACGCCGAACACCCGGAGCCAGAGCTGGAAGACGCGCATTCGCACCCCCTTGTTTGACACCTGTTGAATAAAGTCCACGGTAGCCGCCCGGCGGCGGCGGGCACAAGACCTACACTGGGCTCGATGCCGCCCCGCCGTATGACCCCGGACGCGCGCCGCGCGCAGCTGCTCGACGTCGGCGCGCAGCTGTTCGGTGAGCAGCCGTTCGACGAGGTGTCGATGGAGCAGATCGCCGCGCGCGCCCAGGTGACCAGGGCCCTGCTGTACCACTACTTCCCGACCAAGGCCGACTTCTTCGCCGCCCTGTGGCAGCGCGCCCACGACACCCTGCGCGCTGCGGCCCCGCTGCGCACCGCCGCGACCGTGCGCGAAGGCGTGGTCGCCACCCTGACCGCCTACCTCGACTTCTACGCCCGCAACCTGCCGCTGGTCCTGATCGCCAATCGCAGCTCGATCGCGGGATCACCCGTCGTGCGCGCGCCGATCGACGCCACCTTCCGCACCCTGTGCGCGACCATCCTCGACGCCACCGGCACCACCGGGCACAGCCGGAAACTGGCCGAAGCCGCTTTCGCCGGCTGGGTGGCCTTCGTCCGCGAGACGACCTTGGCCGGCCTGGTGGACCAGACCATCACTCCCGCCGACAACCTCACCCTGTGCCTGGCGGCCCTCGACGCCACCGTCGGCGCCCACGCCGATCTACACGCCGCACCCCGTTAACCGGCAGCACGTCCCGCCGACGCCGTGAGTCCCGCCGGGCGACGCTGCGTCCGCCGCCCCGCCGCCCCGCCGCCCCGCCGCCCCGCCGCCCCGCCGCCCCGCCGCCCCGCCGCGCACGCTCACGCCACGTCAGCGTTATGCGTCTCGCCACGGACATCCACGCCACGCCGGTGCTCCGCCCGCCCGATGTCACCGAGCACAGACCCGATTCCGGCTCGCTGGGACCGGTGGTGATGGCCGCCTCGCCCACATCGGTCTAGCCTCGAGAGGCGTGACGTCCGCGCCGCTGCTCGACTCGCCACCCCGTCCGGAGGACTCGCCGCGATCGTCGCGGCCCACCCCGACCGCCCGGACGGTCCTGATCGTCGCGGTGACGGCGATCCTCGCGCAGCTGGTGTTGCGCGGCTGGGTGGCGGCTTCCGGCTTCTTCTACTGGGACGACTACCTGCTGATCGGCCGGGTGGGCAGCCAGCCGCTGTGGTCATCGGAACTGCTGTTCACCAGCCACGACGGGCATGTCATGCCGCTGGCGCTGGCCCTGACCTGGCTCGTCACCACCGTGGCCCCGCTGGACTGGACGCTCGCGGCCGCGGTCCTGCTCCTCCTGCAAGCGCTGGCCTCACTGGCGGTCCTGCGTCTGCTGCTGGTGTTGCTCGGCCCTCGCGTGCGACTGCTCGGCCCGCTGCTGTTCTTCCTGTTCGTCCCGCTCGCCGTACCCGCGTTCGCCTGGTGGGCGGCCGCGGTGAACGCGCTGCCGCTCCAGATCGCGCTGGCCTGGGTGAGTGCCGACGCGGTGCTGCTGGTGCGCACCGGGCGCCGCCGATACGCGGTCTCGGGGGCACTGGTGTTCGCGCTGGCGCTGCTCTCGTTCGAGAAGTCGGTGGTGGTGCTGCCGGTCGCGTTCGCGGTGGTGGTGCTCGCGGCGTCTGTGGCGGGGGAGCCGGTGCGCGAGGTCGCCCGGCGCGGTGCCGCGCTGTGGACCGCGGCCGGGGCGGTGCTGCTGGCCTGGGCGGCGTGTTTTCTGCTGGTGATCGAACGCCCGCGCGGGCTGTCCGGCCCGGAACACCCGGGAATCCTGGTGCGTCGCGCACTCTCGGACGGGCTGGTTCCCGGCCTGTTCGGTGGGCCGTGGCGCTGGGAACGCTGGCAGCCCGCGACTCCGTGGGCCGACCCGCCGATGCTCGCGGTCATCGCATCCTGGATCGCCCTGATCCTGTTCGCCGCGTGGACGATCCGCACCCGCCGCCGCGTCGTACCGATCTGGCTCGCCACCATCGCCTACGCCGTCGCCACCATCGCCCCGGTCGTCCTGCTCCGCGACGGCCCCGGCACCGCGGGCCTGCTGCTCCAATCCCTGCGCTACTTCGCCGATTTCGCCGTCGTCGCCACCATCGCCCTGGCCCTGCTCACGATGACGCCCCCGCGTTCGGCCGCCGTGCCGGGGCGACCCGCGATCCGAGGGCGACGCGTGCCCATCGCCGCCACGATCCTCTTCCTCGCGAGCAGCGTCTACTCCACCGTCACCTTCACCCACGCCTGGGAACCCAGCCCCGCCCGCACCTACGTCACCGGCGTGCGCGCCTCCCTGCCCACCGCCGACGCGCCCCTGCTCCCGCAGGAAGTCCCCTGGAACGTCCTGAACCCCTTGGCCTTTCCCGAGAACATGACCGACCACGTCTTCGCCCCGCTCGCCACCCCGACCACGTTCGCCCTGTGGACACCGACACTGCGGATGATCACCGACACCGGCGAGATCGTCGACGCGAACGTGTGGTGGAACCGCGCCATCGTCGCCGATCCGGGCTGCGGGCATCGCGTCCGTGGCACCACGTCCGCCGTCCTGCCCCTGGACGGGCCCATGCAGATCCGCGACTGGACCGTCCAGCTCAACTACCTCGCCGAGCGCGACGGCCGCATCGCGGTGTCCTTCGACGGTGACACCGAGACGACCGCCGAGGTGCGCCGCGGCCTCAACACCGTCTACGTGCGGCTGCTGGGTGGGGGATCGGCGCTGCGGATCCGCGCGTTCGACGCCGACCAGTCGCTGTGTGTGGGCGCGGGCCCGGTCGGGGTGATCTCGCACGCGTCCTGAGCACCCGCGATCGTTGCCCGCGCGAGCCACGGCGACGCGTGCGATGCTGGGCCGATGAGGCTGTTTCGGGTGTGGGCGCCGGAGGCGGGGTCGGTGCGGCTGCACCTGGACGGGGACGCGCACCCCATGCGGCGCAACGGCGGCGGCTGGTGGTCGACCAGGGCACAGGCGGCGCAGGGCGCCCGCTACGGGTTCCTGATCGACGACGATCCCACCGTGCTGCCCGACCCGCGCTCACCCCGGCAGCCCGACGGGGTGCACGCCCGCTCGGCGGTCCACGACCTGGACCCCGCCGCCTGGACCGACCACGGCTGGACCGGCAGGCAGCTGGCGGGCGCGGTGTTCTACGAACTGCACCTGGGCACCTTCACCCCCGAGGGCACCTTCGACGCGGCGATCGGCAAGCTCGACCACCTGGTCGGGCTCGGCGTCACCACGGTCGAACTGATGCCGGTCAACGCCTTCGACGGCACCCACAACTGGGGCTACGACGGTGTGCTCTGGTACGCGGTGCAGGAGAGCTACGGCGGCCCCGACGGCCTGCAACGCTTCGTCGACGCCTGCCACGCCCGCGGCCTGGCGGTCTGCCTGGACGTGGTCTACAACCATCTCGGCCCCTCCGGCAACTACCTCCCGCGCTTCGGTCCCTACCTCGCCGGCGGCCGCAACACCTGGGGCCAGAGCCTGAACCTGGACGGTCCCGGTTCCGACGCGGTGCGCCGCCACATCATCGACAACGCCCTGCGCTGGCTGCGCGAGTTCCACCTCGACGCACTGCGGCTGGACGCCGTGCACGCCCTCGTCGACCACACCGCCACCCACCTGCTCGAAGAGCTCACCGTCGAAACCACCGCGCTCTCGGCACAAGTGGGCCGCCCGCTCACCCTGATCGCCGAGAGCGACCTCAACGACCCCCGCCTGATCACTCCGCGCGCCGCGGGCGGCTACGGCCTGACCGGGCAGTGGAACGACGACCTGCACCACGCCGTGCACACCGCGGTCTCCGGCGAACGCCAGGGCTACTACGCCGATTTCGGCTCCCTGGCCTGCCTGGCCCAGACCCTCACGCACGGGTTCTTCCACGCCGCCACCTATTCCAGCTTCCGCGGCCGCACCCACGGGCTGCCGATCCCGCGCGAGCTGATCCCCGCCAGCGCCCTGCTCGGCTACACCTGCAACCACGACCAGATCGGCAACCGTGCCCTCGGCGACCGCCCCAGCGCCTACCTCACCCCCGGGCAACTCGCGGTGAAGGCGGCGCTGGTGCTGCTCTCGGCGAGCACCCCGATGCTGTTCATGGGCGAGGAATGGGGCGCGCGCACCCCGTTCCAGTTCTTCACCTCGCACACCGATCCGGTGATCGGCGCCGCCACCGCCGCGGGCCGCCGCGCGGAGTTCGCCGCACACGGCTGGGCCACCGACGATGTCCCCGACCCGCAGGACCCGGACACCTTCACCCGCTCCCGGCTGGACTGGACCGAACCCGGCCGCGAACCACACGCCCGGCTGCTCGCCTGCTACCGCGCCCTGCTCGCCCTGCGCAAGGCCCGCCCGGAGTTCGGTGATCCCTGGCTGGACCGCGTCTGGGCCGACTACGACGAGGCGCGGCGCTGGTTCGTGCTGCGGCGCGGACGAATCTCGGTGGTGTGCAACCTCGCCGAGGACGACGCGGTGATCCCGGTACACGGCCGCGTCCTGCTGGCCTGGTCCCCGGCGACCGAAAGCGGCGCGGGCACACTGGTTTCCGGCCACAGCTTCGCGGTGCTGGAGGAAGGTGACGGCGCGGGCACCGTGGTCACCGACTGATGACGGCCGGGCACGGCTCGGCCACGGTCGGTGTCCGCCCATTGCCCGGCCGAGAGTCCGACCGTACGGTTGAGCGATGAGCAACGACGCTTACGGGCAGGACAGTGCTGCCCTCCCGGCCGGTGTCGGCGGTTACGCCCCGGCCGGATTCGGTCCGCTGGTGCGCGCCTTCGCCACCCTGGTCGGCCACCGCCGCGGCGCGGGCGGTTCCCTCGCGATCCACCGGCACGGCGAACCGTTGGCCCACCTGTGGGCGGGCAGCACGGGGGACCGGCCCTGGAGCGCGGAGACCGGCACCATCGTCTTCTCCGCGACCAAGGGCGTCACCGCCACCGTCATCCACCGCCTCGCCGATCGCGGCCTGATCGACTACCGCGCCCCGATCGCCGAGTACTGGCCGCGCTTCGCCGCCAACGGCAAGGGCGCGATCACCGTCGCCGATGTGCTCACCCACCGGGCCGGGCTGTCCTCGCTGCCCGCCGTCGCCGACACCGCCGCCGAATCCCTCGATCACGAACTGATGGAGGACCGCCTGGCCCTGGCCGCGCCCGACCGGCTGCGCGGGGTGCCCGCCTATCACGCGCTCACCTACGGCTGGCTGCTCGCGGGCCTGGCCAGGGCGGTCACCGGCCGCGGCATGGGCGAACTCATCCGCACCGAGGTGGCCGAACCGCTCGGCATCGACGGCATCCATCTCGGCCGCCCGGCGGCGGGCTCGTCGACCGACTACGCCCCGCTCGCGGGCGCGCACCTGAGCGCGGTCGGGCACCCGGTGGCGGCGAATGTGCTCGGCCGGGTGGGCAGGCACGTCCCGGGTGCGCTGGGCGCGGCGGCGCGCTGCCTGTTCGTGCCCGGCCTGCACGGCATCCTCGACGGCGAGGACCCGCCGATCCTGGACACCGAGATGCCCGCGGGCAACGGCGTGTGCACGGCGACCGGTCTGGCCCGGATGTACGCGGCACTGGCCGACGGCGTCACCGTCGACGGGCGGCCGTACCTGAGCGCGCACACCCACCGCGCCATCCGCCGCGTGCAGACCTACCGGCTCGACCACGCGCTGTTCTACCTGCCGATGATGTGGCACCTGGGCTACCACTCGTTCCCGCTGGTCGGCGCCCGGCACGGCTTCGGGCACATCGGGCTCGGCGGGTCCTTCGGCTGGGTCGACCCGGCCTCGGGACTGTCGGTGGCCTACGTGCACAACCGCCTCGACCAGACCACGCTGGCCTACGACCAGCCCGCCATGGCCTGGGTCCTGCCGCTGGTCCTGTCGGGGGTGCGCGCCACCCGCGACCGCGCGGCCGGTATCGACCGCGTGGCCGCGTAAGCCCTCAGGTCAGGTAGCGGTAGGCGGGGGAACCCGGTTCCAGGCGCTCGGCCTGGATCGGGGACTCCTCGATGCGGTGCAGCAGCGAGGCCAGGTCGTCGGTGGCGCCGAGTTCGATACCGACCAGCGCGGCCCCGGTCTCCCGGTTGTTGCGCTTGACGTACTCGAACATGGTGATGTCGTCGTCGGGGCCGAGGACGTCGTCGAGGAACCGGCGCAGCGCGCCCGGCTCCTGCGGGAAGTCCACCAGGAAATAGTGCTTGAGGCCGCGGTGCACCAGCGAGCGCTCGATGATCTCGCCGTAGCGCGACACATCGTTGTTGCCGCCGGAGACCAGCACCACCACGGTCGAGCCCGGTTCGACGGACACCTCGGCCAGCGCCGCGGTGGCCAGCGCGCCCGCGGGCTCGGCGATGATGCCCTCGTTCTGGTAGAGATCGAGCATCGCGGTGCAGATCGCGCCCTCGTCGACCTGCATCATCCGGAACGACGCGGTGCCGGTGGGGATGCCGGTCGTGGTGAGCAGCGGCAGCGAGGCGTGCGAGACCACGGCCCCGCCGAAGGAGGCCGCGGCCCGATAGGGCAGGTCGCCGATGCGGCGCACGGCGGCACCGTCGACGAACGGGTCGATCTCGGGCAGGGTGACCGGCGCGCCGGCCACCAGCGCGGCGGTCATCGAGGCGGCGCCCGCGGGCTCCACCCCGAGCAGACCGGCCTGCGGCGCGCGTTCGCGCAGATAGGTGCCGATACCGGCCAGGCAGCCACCGCCACCGACCGGGACGATCACCAGATCCGGCGCGGTCCCGAGCTGCTCGAGGAACTCCGCGGCGATGGTGCCCTGCCCGGCGGCGGTGCGCGGGTCGTCGAACGGGGGCACCCGGGTCGCGCCGGTCCGGGCGACGTCCTCGGCGGCGGCCGCGGCGGCCGCGTCGTAGGTCTCGCCGATGGCGATGAGCTGCACGAACTCGCCGCCGTGCACGCGGATGCGGTCACGCTTCTGCTTGGGGGTGGTGGTCGGCACGTAGATGCGCCCGCGCACACCCATGGCCTTGCACGCGAACGCCACGCCCTGCGCGTGGTTGCCCGCGCTGGCCGCGACCACACCCGCCGCGCGTTCGGCGGCGGTGAGCTGGACCATCAGGTTGTAGGCGCCGCGCAGCTTGTAGGAGCGCACGGCGGTGAGGTCTTCGCGCTTGAGGTAGACCTGGGCACCGGTCTGGGCCGACAACCGCGCGCTGTACTGCAGCGGTGTCGGCTCGATGATGTCGGAAATTCGCTTGGCGGCGGCGTCGATCTCGTCCGCGGTCAGCGGCGGACGGGATACGGATACTTCGGCGACGTCAGCGATAGGGGACACCCCGGCAATGCTACCGAGGGCCGTGTGGGGCCCGGCCACCCGCCGCCGGGACAGGTGGCCGGGCGCCCGGCGGCTAGCTGGGAGTGAGGACGAAGACCGGGATCTCGCGATCGGTCTTCTTCTGGTACTCGGCGTAGTCGGGCCAGACCGCGACGGCCCGCTCCCACCACTGCGCCTTCTCCGCGCCGGTGACCTCGCGCGCGGTGTAGTCCTTGTTGACCGTCCCGTCGCGCAGCTCCACCTGCGGATGGGCCTTGATGTTGTAGTACCAGACGGGGTTCTTGGGCGCGCCGCCCAATGAGGCCACCACGGCGTATTCGCCGTCGTGCTCGACCCGCATCAGCGGCGTCTTGCGCAGCTTGCCGGTCTTGGCGCCCTTGGTGGTGAGCAGGATGACGGGCTTGCCCTGCAACGAGGTGCCGTCGGCTCCGCCGGAGTTCTCGTAGGTCTCGGCCTGTTCGCGGGCCCAGTCCGAAGTGCTCGGTGCGTACTCTCCTGTCAGTGGCATGACCTGCACAACGATCGGCCGCGGTGTGATGTTCCCGACAGTGCGTCCCGGCAAAGTTCGGTGGACCGAACTCTTCTGTGCGCCTATCCTGTGTGCATGGCAGTGGTCACCCCTTCGACAGCACCCGCGACGGTCGACATCGCGGGCAGTGCCTGGCCGCTCTACAAGCTCGAGGCGCTGGTCGCCGGATTCGTGGTCGGCGCCGTGCTGCTGCTGGTCCTCGGGTCGCCGCAGGCCGCCGTGCTGGTCGCGGCCGCCGTCGCCGCGCTGCGCTGGACCGTCGGCGCCGTGCGCGCCTGATTCACTCCGTCAGCGCGAGCTCTTTCAGCTCGCCGCGCGAGAGCACGCCCAGCTTCGGATACGCCTTGTACAGGTGATGCCCGACCGTGCGGTGGCTCAGGAACAGACGCGCCGCGATCTCCCGATTCGACAACCCCTGTGCCGCCAGCCGCACGATCTGTGACTCCTGTGGCGTGAGCACACTCAGCGGCCCCGCGCTCGCCGGCGCCCCGGTGCCGACGCCCAGCGCCCCGAGTTCGGTGCGGGCCCGCTCGCGCCACGGCCCGGCCCCGAGCCGGTCGAACCCGGCCATGGCCTGTTCCAGCTGGGCGCGCGCGTCGACCTTGCGTTTCTCCCGGCGCAGCCATTCGCCGTAGAGCAGCCGCGTGCGGGCCTCGTCGAACGGGCGATTCGCGGTCAGCGCGGCCACGAAGTGCGTTTCGGCGTCGGGTCCGTCGGCCAGCAGTGCCCGGCCGCGCGCCACCAACGCGGTGATCCACTCCTGATCGGCCCGCTCTGCCCAGGCGGCGAGGTCGTCCAAGGCGGCAGTCGCGTCCTCGGTCGCGCCGAGCCGGGCGGCCACTTCGATCCGGTCGGGGAGCGCGCGCAACCCGCTGACGTGGTGCCGGGCCGGTTCGACCGACATGTGCGCCAGCTCCGCGCGCGCCGCCTCGAGCCTGCCCTGCCCGAGCGCGAGCAGTCCCAGCGCCGCGTGCGCCCAAGACGCGCCGACCGCGCGCGCACCGCCGAACTCCTCGGCCGTCGCCCGCTCGGCCCGCGCGCGCGTCGCGTCCTCGTCGCCGCGCTGGGCCGCCAGATACGCCAGGAACGCGCTGAGCTGCCCCACCCAGTGCGCCTGTCCGAGGTCCTCGGCGATGCGCAGTCCTTCCTCGGCGCCGACCCGGGCAGCCCCTGGCCTGCCCGCGAACAGCTGCGCCTCCGACCGGAAGAACAGCAGCGGCGCGAGCACCCCGATCCGGCCCTGCTCGCGGCATTCGCCGATCAGTTCCTCGGCCAGCTCACCCACCTGCTCGTCCTGCCCGACGACCAATCCGCTGCCGCACAGCTGCACCAGATCAGCCGGACTGTCCGCGCCGTTGGCCCTGGCCAGCGCGGCGGCTGTGCGCAGGTCGACCGTGCGGTGCCCGGCGACCGCCGTGGTCAGATACCGCACGATCGGCGTCACCGGATCGCGGTCGACCAGCGGCAGTGTCGCCAGCACCTCGGCCACCTCGGCGATCTCCGCCGGACCCAGATACCACGCGGCATGCACCGCCCGGGTGAGAATGCGCGCCGCCGTACCCGGATCGCCGGTGTGCCCTGCCCTGTCCGGATTACCGCTGTGCGCAATCCCCTCCGGATCGCCCGTGCGCGCAGCCCCGCCTGGATCACCTGTTCGCGCCGTTAGCGCGGCCGCCAACAATCGCCGATGCGCGGCGGCTGGGACACCCGAGGCGAAATCGGCCTGCGCGTGGACCAGGGCCAGGCGCAGCTCGACCGAGTGGTCGGTACCCGGTGCCGCGGCCCGCTCGGCCAGCGCCACCGCCTTGTCGGTGAGTCCCGCCTCGGTCGCCATCTCGGCTGCGAGGACCAGCCTGCGACACCGGTCGCCCTCGGTGACGCCGAGCGCGGCGGCGCGCTCGTAGGCGGCGACCGCGCCGTGGAAACCGTTGCGGCGCCGGGCACGCTCGGCGGTGTGCTCGAGCAGGGTCGCGGTCGTCTCGTCCGGGCCGGTGGCGGCGCAGGCCCGGTGCCAGGCGTGCAGGTCGGCGGTGTCCTCGGTGTCGAACGCGGCCGCCAGGGCGCGGTGCGCGGCCAGGCGCTGGGTGAGCGCCGCGCCCTGGTAGACCGCCGCGCGCAGCAGCGGATGCCGCCAGGTGAGCGCCGCGCCGTCAGTGCGCACCAGCTCCGCGTCCTGGGCGGGCTGGAGATCGTCGAGCCCCGCGCCGAGGGAGTCCGCGGCGCGCAACACCGGCGCCAGCTGCGGCGACCCGGCCGCCGCGGCCACCAGCAGCACCGTGCGGGTGGCGGCGGGCAAGCGGAGGACCCGCCCGTGGAAGGCCAGCTGCAGCCGCTGGGTGAGCGCAGGCGGCTGCGTCCCGATCGGCCCCGTGGCACCGATGGTCGACGGAAGTTCCAGCAGCGCCAGCGGATTGCCGCCCGACTCGGTGAGCAGCCGATACCGCTCGGCGGGGGAGAGCCGGACCGGGCCCGTGTCCAGCAGCGCGGCCGCCGCCTCCGGTCGCAGTCCCGGTACCACGAGCTCCGGCAGACCGGGCGCGGGGAAATCTTCGGGGCCGGGCCGGGTGGCGAACAGGATGACCACACCCTCGGCGTCGAGCCTGCGCGCGGCGAACAACAGCGCCTCCGCGCTGGCCCGGTCCAGCCAGTGCGCGTCGTCGATCAGGCACAGCAGCGGACCGTCGGCGGCTTCCTCTGCCAGCAGCGTCAGCACCGCGAGCCCGATCAGCATGCGGTCCGCCGGAGTCCCGTCACCGAGCCCGAAGGCGGCCTCGAGCGCCTCCCGCTGCCGCGGCGGCAATCCCGGCACCAGTGCCATCCCCGGCCGGACCAGCAGATGCAGTGCCGCGAACGGCAATTCGGCCTCGGACTCGATCCCCGCGCTGCGCACCGTCGGAACCCCTTGCGCTGCCGCGTAATCCAGCAGCGCCGACTTGCCGATTCCCGCCTCGCCGCGCAAGACCAGCGCCCCGCTGCGCCCGGCCCGTGCCGCCGCGAGCAGCTCGTCGATCCTGGCCTGTTCGGCGTCGCGTCCGTGCAGCATGCGCACCACGCTAGCGCCGTACCGGTAGCCCGGCCGCGAAAGTACCTATAGGCGACTGATTCGACGACCCCCACCGGCGCCATAACGTAGGTGTCATCGCAGGAACAACCCGCGAAACACCAGCTCAAAGCCTATTTCGGAGGTCGAGATGAACACCGTCGTCGCGCAGTACCTGGAGACCTGGAACACCCGCGAGCCCGGTGCCCGCCGCGCCGCGGTGACCCGCCTGTTCACCGAAGAGGCCCGCTACGTCGACCCGCTGGTGGCCGTCACCGGCCACGCCGAGCTCGAGGCCGCCATCGCCGGCGTGCAGACCCAGTTCCCCGACTGGACCTTCCGCCTGGCGGGCCCGGTCGACGCCCACCACGACCAGGTCCGCTTCACCTGGGGCCTCGGCCCCGCCGACGGCGAGCCCGTGGTGATCGGCTTCGACGTCGCCGTCCTCGCCGGCGGACGCATCGACAGCGTCTACGGCTTCCTCGACCAGGTGCCCGCCACCGCCTGACATCCCCGCTCAGCCAAGGAGTTCCGCCATGACCACCGCCACCCCGTCCCGTCTGTCCGCCCTCGTCGCCGGGGAGAACCTGCTGCCGTTCTCGCTGCGCCTGGACGCCGTCGTCACCACCGCCAACGGCCTGGCCTACCTCGCCCTGGCCCAGCCGCTGGAGACCCTGCTCGGCCTGGACGCCGGCCTCGGCCGCGCGATCGGGGTGTTCCTCACGGTGTACGGCCTGGCGGTCGCCGTGATCGGTACCCGCACCCCGGTCAACCGGCCCGCGACGGCCGCGGTGGCCCTCGGCAACTCGGCCTGGGTCGTGGCGAGCCTGGCGGCCCTGCTCAGCGGCGCGCTGAGCCCGACCACGGTCGGCGCGGTGTGGACGGTCATGCAGTCGGTGACCGTCGGCGCCTTCGCGGCCCTGCAGTACCTGGGGCTGCGCCGCACCCGCTGAACCCCCGGCGAGCGCGGGGCCACCCTCCGGTGGCCCCGCGTCGTCGTGATCAGCGCACCAGCAGCGCGACCGGCAGCCGCGCGAACAGGGCGTCGGCTCTGGCGATCCCCGCGTAGGTGTTGCCGGTCAGCCGGTCGGTCCAATTGCCCTCCGGCAGCGGCAGTGTGGTGTCCAGCCAGCCGGTCGGCGCCAGCCCCACCGAATGCCGGGCCGCCGCGACGATCACCTCCGGCTCCTCCCCGGCGGGCCCGCGACCGTAGGCGACGAACCGGTGCGCGTGCTCGCCGACGGCGTACAGCGGCCGGTACATCCCGCCCACGAAGCACTCCGGCCGCTCCCGGCGCAGCCACAGCGCGTAGGCGACCACCCACATCTTCGCGGCACCGGTGGTGTCCAAGGTCGGTGTGTCGGTGAGGGATTGGAGCATCCCCGCGCGCACCGCGAAATTGACCGGCCGCCGGTTGTCCGGGTCGACCAGCGAGTCCTCCCACAGCTCGGTGCCCTGGTAGATGTCCGGAATCCCGGGGCCGCACAGCTGCAACAGCTTCTGCGCCACCGCGTCCGACCAGGCGTGCGGGGCCAGTTCATGGGCCAGATCGCCGATCCCGGTCCCCACCGGCCCGTCGATCACCGCGTCCAGCCAGCCGTGCACCGCCGACTCGAACGACGCGTCGGGCTCCTCCCAGGAGGTCTTCACCCCGGCCTCGCGCATCGACTTCTCCGCGAACAGGTGCAGCCGATCGCGCAGTCCCGGCACCGACGACGCGGGCCGCCCGTCGGCGGGCCACACCCCGAACATGTTCTGCAACAGGAACAGTGCCGTCGCCCCGTCCGGCGCGGGGGTGGTCTCCAGCCAGCCGCGCACCCGCAGCGCCCACACATCGGCCACCTGCGAGAGCACCCCGATCCGGGCCCGCACATCCTCGCCGCGCTTGGTGTCGTGGGTGGACAGCGTCGTCATGGTGGCGGGCCAGCGCTGCGCGCGTTCACTGTTGGACAGATGGAAGTCGTTGATCGAATGCCCGAACCGCGCCGGATTCCCGCCGACCTCCTGCAGCGAGACCAGCCGCGCGGCCTGATAGAACATGGTGTCCTCGACCGACTTCGCGGTGATCGCCCCGCACACCTGCGAGAACCGCGTGGCCGCCTCACCACCCACCGCCAGCGCGGTGACCAGCACCGACAGCGGCGCGGTCAGCTCGGCATTGCGCTTCTCCACCTCCGCGACCACCGCCGCGGTGATCCCCGCCAGCGGCGCGTAGTCCACCCGGTAGACCGGCATGAACGCCAGCACCTCGATGGTCGCGTTGCTCACCGAGAGCGTGTCGAAACTGCCCGCGTTGCCGTCGCGTTTGATCGCCGCGACCAGCCGCCGGATCTCCGGCGCCAGAATGGTCTCGGCCACCGCGCGTTTGATCCGGTGCTCGGTCTCGCCGAACCAGGCCCGATCGCTGCCGTGCCCCGCGACCTGCTGGGACAGCTCGGTCAGCGGTGCCTCACCGGTCGGATCGAGCAGCACCCCGCCGAGGTCGGCGAGCGCGTCGTAGCCGGTGGTGCCGTCGACCGGCAGCGTCGCGTCGAGGGGTTCCCGGTTGGCCAGGATCTTCTCCACCAGCAGCAGCCGCTGCGGCCCGATCAGCCTGCGCAGGCGGGTGAGATAGGCGCTCGGATGGGCCAGCCCGTCCGGATGGTCGACCCGCACCCCGTCGATCAGATCGTGCTCACACCAGGCTGCCAGCTCCCGGTGCGTCGCCTCGAAGACCTCCGGGTCCTCCTGCCGGATCGCGGCCAGGCTGCTCACCGCGAAGAACCGGCGATAGGTGCACACGCCCGCCTTCCAGCTCACCAGCCGGTAGTGCTGGCGATCGTGGATGCGCAGCGCGTTGTCGCCGTCGGTGCCCGGCGCGATCGGGAACCGCAGATCGTGCAGGGCCAGCATCGGTTCCGGGCCGGACCGGTCGACGGTCAGCGCGGCCGGATCGTTCTCGCTCTGCAGCACCGGCAGCGCCAGCCTGCCACCGGCGCCGTTGCCCTGACTCCAGTCGATGTCGAAGAACTTGGCGTACTTGGAGCTCTGGCCGGTGCGCAGCACATCCCACCACCACGGGTTCTGCCGCGGATCGCCCACACCCACATGATTGGGCACCAGGTCCACGATCAGACCCATGCCGCGGCTGCGGACCTCGTCCGAGAGCGCCTTGAGCCCGGTCGGCCCGCCCAGCGCCGCGGAGACCGTGGTCGGATCGGTGACGTCGTAGCCGTGCGTCGACCCGTGCGTCGCGGTCAGGATCGGCGACAGGTACAGGTGCGAGATGCCCAGCTGCTGCAGGTATTCGGCGATGGCCCGCGCGTCGGCGAAGGTCAGCGCGTCCGGGCGCAGCTGCAGCCGGTAGGTGCTGCGCACCGTGCTCGGCCGGATGGGCGCGCGGTGCAGCAGGGTGAGCGGGTCGGTCACGTAGGTCTCGGTCATCGTCTCGGCTAGGCGGTTCGGCGCAGTACCAGCAGGCAGCGGCTGGGGACAGGAAGTATCGCCGACGCGGCGAAGACGGCGTCGGCGGCACCGGTGGGGTTCGAACAATCCAGGGCGAGAGTCCATTCGACACCGAACTCCGGCCCCGGCACTACGAAATCGATCGCTTCGTCGTGCGCATTGAAGCACAGCAGGAACGAGTCGTCGGTGATGCGTTCCCCGCGCGGACCCGGCTCGGGGATGCCGTCGCCGTCGAGCAGCATGGCCAGCGACTTGGCGAAGCCGCTGTCCCAGTCCGCGGTGGTCATCTCCGTGCCCGCCGGGGTGAACCAGCCGATCTCACGCCCGCGCGCGCCGTCGCCCGGTCCGGCCGCCAGGAACCGGCGCCGCCGGAAGATCGGGTGCGCGGTGCGCAACGCGATCACCGAGCGGGTGAACGCCAGCAGCTCGGCGTCCGCGCTCGCCCAGTCCATCCACGACAGCGGCGAATCCTGGCAGTACACATTGTTGTTGCCCGATTGGGTGCGGCCGATCTCGTCACCGTGCGAGAGCATCGGCGTGCCCTGGCTCAGGATCAGCGTGGCCAGCAGATTGCGCTGCTGCCGTGCTCGCAGCGCCAGGACCGCCGCGTCGTCGCTCGGCCCCTCCACCCCGCAGTTCCACGACCGGTTGTAACTCTCCCCGTCACGATTGCCCTCCCCGTTGGCGTCGTTGTGTTTCTCGTTGTAGGACACCAGATCCCGCAGCGTGAACCCGTCGTGCGCGGTGACGAAGTTGATGCTCGCCCCTGGCCGCCGCCCGGTGGACTCGTACAGATCCGAGGACCCGGTGAGCCGATACGCGAACTCGCCCAGCGTCGCGGGCTCACCCCGCCAGTAGTCGCGCACGGTGTCGCGGTACTTGCCGTTCCACTCCGTCCACAGGGTGGGGAAGTTGCCGACCTGATAGCCGCCCTCGCCCACGTCCCACGGCTCGGCGATGAGCTTGACCTGGCTCACCACCGGGTCCTGGTGCACCAGGTCGAAGAACGCGGAAAGCCGGTCCACATCGTGCAGTTCGCGTGCCAGCGTCGCGGCCAGGTCGAAGCGGAAACCGTCGACGTGCATGTCCAGGATCCAGTAGCGCAGCGAATCCATGATCAGCTGCAAGGTGTGCGGATGCCGCACATTGAGGCTGTTGCCGGTGCCGGTGTAGTCCCGGTAGTGCTCCGGGGACGCTTCGTCGAGCCGGTAGTAGGCGGCATTGTCGATCCCGCGCAGACTCAGCGTCGGCCCGAAGTGATTGCCCTCGCCGGTGTGGTTGTAGACCACGTCGAGGATCACCTCGATGCCCTCGGCGTGCATGGCCCGCACCATCGCCTTGAACTCGGTGACCGCGGCGTCCCCCCGCGGCCGCGCCGAATACTGGTTGTGCGGCGCCAGATACCCGATGCTGTTGTAGCCCCAGTAGTTGCGCAGGCCCTGATCGGTGAGCACGTGATCGTGGAAGAACTGGTGCACCGGCATGAGCTCGATCGCGGTGACGCCCAGGCTCTTCAGATGCTCGATGATCGCCGGGTGCGCCAGCCCCGCGTAGGTGCCGCGCAGTTCCGGCGGCACGTCGGGATGCGTCATCGTCATGCCCTTGACGTGCGCCTCGTAGATCACCGTCTCGTGGTAGGGCCGGTTCGGCGGCCGGTCGGCGCCCCAGTCGAAGAACGGGTTGATCACCACCCCGGTCATCGTCTTGCCGAGCGAGTCCAGGCCGTGGGTGTAGAGCGAGGGATCGTTGACGAACTCGCCGTCGAAGGCTTTCCCGTACGGATCGAGCAGCAGTTTGCTCGGATCGCAGCGCAGCCCGAGTTCCGGCTCGTAGGGCCCGTGGATGCGGAAGCCGTAGCGCTGCCCGGGCGTGACGGTGGGCAGATAGGCGTGCCAGACGTGCCCGTCGACCTCGTCGAGCCCGATCCGCGTCTCCGTGCCGTCCTTACCGATCAGGCACAGCTCGACCCCGGTCGCCACTTCGGAGAACACCGAGAAGTTGGTCCCCGCCCCGTCGTAGGTCGCGCCGAGGGGATACGCGGTACCCGGCCACACCCCCAGTGCGGTCAGCTCACCGGATCGGTCGTGCGGGCTCGACATGCCACGACAGTAGAGGAATCCATGACCCGTCCGCGTGCGGATGTGGCGGCCGACTCCCCGTCCGCCGGGCCGGGTGGGTGATAACTTGAACGGTGTTCAAGGCCGTCGTTCCGGCGGCACCGGGCGACGACGAGGAAACCAGTGGACCTGACTCCGGAGCAGATCAGCGCCCTCGATGCCGAGCACGTCTGGCATCCCTACGGCGGCTTCCCCGCGACGACCGAACCGCTGGTGGTCGCGAGCGCGGCGGGCACCCGGCTCACCCTGGCCGACGGGCGCGAACTGGTCGACGGCATGAGCTCGTGGTGGGCCGCGGTGCACGGCTACCGGCACCCCGTGCTCGACGCGGCCCTGCTGACCCAGTCACAGCGGATGAGTCACGTGATGTTCGGCGGCCTCACCCACGAGCCCGCGACCCGGCTGGCCCAGCTGCTGGTCGAGCTCACGCCCGCGGGCCTGGACAAGGTCTTCCTCTGCGATTCCGGCTCGGTGTCGGTCGAGGTCGCCACCAAGATGTGCCTGCAGTACTGGCGCGGCGTCGGCCGCCCCGGCAAACACCGGCTGCTCACCTGGCGCGGCGGCTACCACGGCGACACCTTCACCCCGATGAGCGTCTGCGATCCCGAGGGCGGCATGCACGCGCTGTGGACCGATGTCCTCACCGAGCAGGTCTTCGTCCCCGCGCCGCCGCGCGACTTCGACCCCGCCTACGTCGCCGTCCTCGCCGAGGCCGTGCGCGAGCACCGCGACGAACTGGCCGCCGTCATCGTGGAGCCGGTCGTCCAGGGCGCGGGCGGCATGCGCTGGCACGACCCTCGCTACCTCACCGAACTGCGCCGCATCTGTGACGAGAACGAGGTGCTGCTCGTCTTCGACGAGATCGCCACCGGCTTCGGCCGCACCGGCGAACTCTTCGCCGCCGACCACGCCGGCGTCGCCCCCGACGTGATGTGCGTCGGCAAGGCCCTGACCGGCGGCTACCTCACCCTCGCGGCCGCCCTGTGCACCCCGCGCATCGCCGAGACCATCAGCGCCGCCCACGGCGGCCTCATGCACGGACCCACCTTCATGGGCAACCCCCTGGCCTGCGCGGTCGCCGTCGCCTCGCTGGAACTGCTGCTCTCGCGGGACTGGCGCGGTGAGGTCGCGCGCATCGAAACCGAGCTGACCGAGGGCCTGGCACCGCTGGCCGGGCTGGCCGGAGTCACCGACGTGCGCGTCCTCGGCGCCATCGGAGTCGTCCAACTGGCCACCCCGGTCGACATGCGCGCCGCCACCGATGCCGCCGTTGCCGCGGGCGCCTGGCTGCGCCCGTTCCGCGATCTCGTCTACACCATGCCCCCGTTCATCAGCACGACCGACGACATCGCCACCATCGCCGGCGCGGTCCGCGCGGCGGTCGAGGCGTCGCTGCGATGAGCGCCCCGACGCCCCTGAACGGCGTTCAAGTAAGCTCCTCAGCTGTGACTACGGATCCGTTGAGCTGGTTGGACGAGCGCGCGGCCGAGCGGGTCGACGCCGGGCTGCGCAGGCACCTGCGGGTGCGCGCCGCCGAGTCGCCCGCCATCGACCTGGCCTCCAACGACTACCTGGGCCTGGTGCGCCACCCCGAGGTGGTCGAGGGCGCCATCGCGGCCGTGCGCCGCTGGGGCGCCGGGGCCACCGGCTCCCGCCTGGTCACCGGCACCACCGCCGCCCACGACGAGCTCGAGGCCGACCTGGCCGAATTCGTCGGCGCCGAAACAGGATTGGTCTTCGCCTCCGGCTATGCCGCCAACCTCGGCGCGGTCACCGCGCTCGCGGGTCGCGGCACCCTCGTCGTCTCCGACGCGGGCAGCCACGCCTCCCTCGTCGACGCCTGCCGCCTCTCCCGCGCCCGGGTCGCCGTCGCCGCGCATCGCGATGTCGACGCCGTCGAACGCCTGCTCGGCGAACGCGCCGAAGAGCGCGCACTGGTCCTCACCGATTCGGTGTTCAGCGCCGACGGCGATCTGGCACCCCTGGCCGACCTGCACCGGGTCACCCGGGCCGCGGGCGCGATCCTGATCGTCGACGAGGCACACGGTCTCGGTGTGCGCGGTCGCGGTGGCCGCGGCCTCGTGCACGAGCTGGGCCTGGCCGGCGAACCCGACCTCGTCATCACCGCGACACTGTCGAAGGCGTTCGCCGCCCAGGGTGGTGTCGTCCTCGCCGACGCCCGCATCCGCGCCCACCTCATCGACGCCGCCCGCACCTTCATCTTCGACACCGGCCTGGCTCCCGCCGCGGTCGGCGCCGCCCGCGCCGCGCTGTCCCTGCTGCGCCGCGATCCCACCATGGCCACCCGCGTCCTGGACCGCGCCTGCGACATCGCCCGCATCGCCGGGGTCCCCGACCCGGACTCCGCCGTCGTCTCGGTGGTGCTCGGCGACGCCCAGCTCGCCTACGACGCCGCCCAAGCCTGCCGCGCCCGCGGCCTCGACGTCGGCTGCTTCCGTCCGCCGTCGGTCCCCGAGGGCACCTCCCGCCTGCGCCTGACCGCCCGCGCCAACCTCACCGAGGCCGAACTCGACACCATCGCCGAGGTCCTCGGCGACGTGCTCGCCGCCGCGCGTGGCCGGGAGGTGGTCCCGGCATGAGCATCCTGTTGATCACCGGCACCTCGACCGATGTCGGCAAGACCGTCGTCACCGCGGCCCTGGCCGCCGCCGCGACCGCCGCGGGCCGCACCGTCGCGGTGTGCAAACCCGCCCAGACCGGCATCGCCCCCGGCGAACCCGGTGACCTCGCCGAGGTCACCCGTCTGTCCGGCGTCCCCCGCACCGTCGAACTCGCCCGCTACCCGGAGCCACTGGCCCCCGACACCGCCGCCCGCCGCGCGAACATGCCCCTGCTGTCGCTGGACGAGACCATCGCCGCCGTCGACGCACTCACCGACGCCGACCTGGTCCTGGTCGAAGGCGCGGGCGGCCTGCTCGTCCGGATGGGGGAGTTCACCCTCCTCGACGTCGCCCAGAAACTCGGCGCCCCGGTCCTCGTGGTCGCCGCCGCCGGCCTGGGCACCCTCAACCACAGCGAACTCACCACCCGCACCCTGGCCGCCGCCGGCGTGCCCTGCGCCGGCCTGGTCATCGGCTCCTGGCCGTCGGCTCCCGACCTGGCCGCCCGCTGCAATCGCGACGACCTGCCCCGGATCACCGAGACCCCGCTGCTCGGCGCGATCCCCGAAGGCGCCGGTCGCTGGGACCGCACCCGCTTCACCGCGGCCGCCCCCGGCTGGTTCGCCCCCGGCTGGCAGCCCTGATCGATCGCCGATGATCATGGACGGCGTACGAAACAGGCGCTGACCAGGCGATTTGACTTCGTGTTCGGCGATGCGTAACTTAATTCGAGTCAGAGCGACACGGACACCGACCCGGCCACCAGGTGGCAGGGAAACG
>NZ_JBHJWO010000004.1:0-197083 GCF_042266925.1 Nocardia sp. NPDC056064
CGAACCCGGAAGCTAAGGCCACCTGCGCCGATGGTACTGCACTCGACAGGGTGTGGGAGAGTAGGACACCGCCGGAACATCATTGCGAAAGGCCCCCAGCATTGTGCTGGGGGCCTTTTTGCGTTTGTTCGTCGGCTACCGTGGAGCTATGGCGACGACGAAGATCGGCACCCACATCAACGCGTCCCGCGCGGAGGTCTACCGGCTGCTGCTCGACGGGGACGCGGTGCGGATGTGGATGGTGCCCGACGGCATGGCCAGTGAGGTGCACCGGTTCGAGGCCGAGGTGGGCGGGTCGTTCTCGATCACCCTGATCTACGACGAGGTCACCGATGCGGGGATCATTCCGCAGCACGACGCCTATTTCGGCACGTTCCGGCAGCTGACACCGGACGAGCAGGTGGTCGAGGTGCTCGAGTTCGTCACCGAGAGGCCGGAGATGACCGGTGCGCAGACGGTCACCTTCACCCTGACCGACGAGGACAGCGGTACCCGCCTCGACATCCTGCACGAGGACGTGCCGCACGGGCTGAGCCCGGCCGACAACGAACTGGGCTGGCAGATGGCGCTGCGCAAGCTCGTCGCGCTGGCCGAGCGTGGCACGGTCGACTGATCCGTAGCGCGACCGCCATTTTCGGCGTCGGCTACCCGTAAAGAGGCGTCCCTACAGTGGAGGGATGTCGTCGCCGGCTCGACACCCGTCCACCGTCGCGGACTATGACGATGCGCGACGGCGGGCGCGGCTGCGCGAAACCCGGCTCGGTCACCAATGGAGTAAGTGGCGGTGGGTCCGGCTGGCGGTGTTGCGGTGCGCGCTGGTCGCGGTGGCGGTGCTGGCACTGTTCGGCCAGTACTGGCGCTACGACATCGCGCCCGAACGCGAACGGCTCGCGCACACCACCCCGGCGCTGCTGCCCGTCGCGCCGCCGCTGCACGAGGACGGCTGGGATACCGCCGTCATCGACCTGGTCGGTCTGGGCGGGCTGAACGCGGCGCCGACCGCGGCCGCGCTGCCCTCGCTGCGGAACCTGGGCGTGGTGTGGGGGGTGCGTTACGACAACGCCGGTATCGACACCAAGGTGATCGCCGACATGATCGTGGGCGCCACCCAGCGCGCGGGAGTGCGTGACATCGTGCTGGTCGGGCACAGCATGGGTGGGGTGATCGCGCTCGAGGTGGCCCGGCACATCCATCTGGGCAGCGACCGCAGGCTGGTGGCGGTGCTGCTGGACTGCACGCCGGTGGACCTGGACGCGGTGCGGCCGCAGAGCCGGGGCCGCGGCACCGACCTGGTCCGGTTCATGGGCTGGTTGCCCGGAGCCAGGGAGAGCAGGCTGCTGCGCATGGCCGTGGAGACGACCGCGCGTCAGGACCGTTTCCTGCGGCGGGAGCGGGGAGCGCTCCCGGAGATCGATCTCGGTGAGCTGCGCGGGGCGTTCGGGGAAGTGTTGCGCGACAAGATCTTCTCGCGTGACGCGGCCAGCAACGGATTGATCGAGGCGCAGTTCCTGGCGATCGTCGCCGGTGGTGCGGCGGGGGATCTGCGGGCGCTGGCCAAGGAGTATCCGGACAAGCAGCGCCCGGCCATCGTGTTCATCCGGCCGCGCGACGGCGACCGCGACCAGGTCGTGGACGTGGAGTACTCGCATCGGGTGCTGATCGAGCTCTCCGGTGGCGTCGACGGCACGCTGCTGGTGGTGCGGCCCCGGCAGATCGAGCACGCCGATCCGCGCCAGCGGCCCGCGGAATACAACGCGGTCATCGAATCGCAGGTGCTGCCGTTCGTGCAGCGCTACCAGCGGGCGAACACGCCATGACGGGGTGTTCGCGCGGTTCGAATCACGCTAAGGCTAAAGGTATTAGCTCACCACCGTAATTGCTTCAATCCGAGCTATGCACCGACCGAATCATTTCTTGCCCGGCCTGCGTGGCCGCGCCACCGCCGCGTTTCTCGCGGTGGCAACCATCGCGACCCTCGGCCTGAGCGGGTGCTCGGGCGGCAGCGAGACGCCGGTCGGCACCCCGGACGCGCCCCTGCCGACCGAGGTCCCGCCGGGGACCACGCTGGTGGTCGCCGACCAGCAGGAGCGTCTGCAGACCGCGCTGCGGCTCTCCGGTGAACTGGACAAGCTGCCGTTCAAGATCGAGTTCGCGAACTTCGTCGGGGGGCCCGCGATCCTCGAAGCCTTCCGGGCGGGGGCGGCCGATGTCGGCCAGGTCGGTGACGTGCCGCCCATCCACGCCTTGGCCGCCGGTCAGGACGTGCCGATCGTCGGTTCGTATCAGACCAACCCGCAGGCGCTGAAACTCGCTGTGGCGCCGGGACGGTCGATCACCAAGCTCACGGATCTGAAGGGCAAGAAGATCGCCTACGCCGAGGGCACCGCCCAGCAGGCGGCCGTGCTCAAGGCGCTCACCAAGGCCGGACTGAGCACCGGTGACGTGCAGCTGGTCCGGCTGCAGCTGGCCGAGTTCCTCGACGCCGTGCGCACCGGTCAGGTCGACGTCGCCCCGCTCATCGAGCCGAACGTGACCCGGCTGCTGCGCACCCAGGGCACCTCGGTGATCGACGATTCGGAGACCGCGGGCATCTACAGCGGTCTGGCCTATGTCTACGCGCGCCGGGCCGTGGTGACCGACCCGGCCAAGGCCGCGGCGACCCGCGCGCTGGTCGGCGCGTTCGTGCGGGCCTGGCACTGGACCAACACCCACCGCGAGGAATGGGCGACCCGCTACTACGTGGAGAGCCAGAAGGTCAGCGCCGACGACGCCGCACGCATCGTCGAGTCGCTGGGCACCTACACCTTCCCGCACCTGGACCAGGCGCTGGTCGCCCGGCAGCAGACGACCATCGACGCCATCGACGCCGCGGGTGAGCTGCCCAAGAAGATCCGGGCCACCGACGGCTTCGACCTGCGCTTCGATGCCGCGATCACCGAGGCCGTGACCGCCGCGGGCGCCGCGTTCAGTCCGGCGGCGAGCTGATGGCCACGCTCGACGCCGGTGTACTGCGCCGGATCAGGGGCACGACGCAGGCACCGGCCGAGGCGCTCGCGCCGCGCGGCCGGGGCAAGCGCAGGCTGGGCCCGGGACGGCCGATCCCGTTCGGGTTCGCGCTGGGTCCGGCCCTGCTGATCGGGGTCTGGGTCGTCGGCTCGGCGGTCGGGGGAATCGACCCGGAGACGCTGCCCGCGCCGTGGACGGTCGCGCAGACCGCCGGTGATCTCCTCGCCGACGGCAGGCTGCAGTCCAACCTGCTGACCTCGCTGCAACGCGCGGTGATCGGGCTCGGGCTCGGCGTGCTGATCGGTGTGGTGCTGGCCCTGGTGGCCGGGCTCAGCCGCCTCGGTGAGGCGGTCGTCGACGGGCCGGTGCAGATCAAACGCGCGATTCCGACGCTGGCGCTGATCCCGCTGTTCATCGTGTGGTTCGGCATCGGGGAGGAGATGAAGCTGATCGTCATCACGACCAGTGTGCTCATCCCGGTCTACATCAACACCCACGCCTACCTGCGCAGTGTGGACGCGCGGTATGTGGAGCTGGCCGAGACGGTGGGGCTGTCGCGGTGGGGTTTCGTGCGGCGCATCGCGCTGCCGGGGGCGCTGCCGGGCTTCTTCCTCGGGCTGCGGCTGGCGGTGACCATCTCCTGGCTGGCGCTGGTGGTGGTGGAACAGGTCAACGCGACCAGCGGCATCGGTTACCTGATGACGCAGGCGCGCACCTACGGGCAGATCGACGTGATCGTGGTCGGCCTGGTGATCTACGGACTTCTCGGACTCTTCGGCGACCTCGCCGTGCGGGCCACGGAACGGAAGGTACTGGCATGGCGACAGACACTGGGCGACTGAGCCAGGAACGAGTGGTAGTGCGCACCCGCGCGCTGACCAGGGGTTTCGGGACGCGGGTCGTGCTCGACGGGATCGACCTCGAGATCCGGCGCGGCGAGTTCGTGGCCCTGCTGGGACGCAGCGGTTCGGGCAAGAGCACGCTGCTGCGCGCGCTGGCCGAGCTCGACGCCGAGGTGCCGGGCTCGGGCGAGCTGAGCGTGCCCACCCAGCGGGCGGTGGTGTTCCAGGATTCGCGGCTGCTGCCGTGGTCACGGGTGCTCGACAATGTCGTGCTCGGGCTCAGCGGCCGGGACGCGAAGGAACGCGGCCGGTCGGCACTGGCCGAGGTCGGCCTGGCCGGACGCGAGAATGCCTGGCCGCGTGAGCTTTCCGGTGGCGAACAGCAGCGGGTGGCGTTGGCGCGCTCGCTGGTGCGGGAACCGGAACTGCTGCTGGCCGACGAACCCTTCGGCGCCCTGGACGCGCTGACCCGCATCCGGATGCACGCGCTGTTGCAGGCGCTGTGCGCGGCGCACCGGCCCGCGGTCCTGCTGGTGACCCACGACGTGGACGAAGCCGTTCTGCTCGCCGACCGGGTGCTGGTCCTCGACGAGGGCCGCATCGCGATCGACCAGCGCATCGACACCCCGCGCCCGCGCAGGCACGCGCATCCGGAGTTCGTCCGGTTGCGCGAGGTCCTGCTCGCCGGCCTCGGCGTCGACACCACCGAATTCGAGAAAGTGAAGCAGGCATCATGAGTGCGCCCCGGCAGCTGAGTCTCAACGCGTTCATCTATCCGTCCGGTCATCACGAGGCGGCCTGGCGCCACCCCGACAGCAGGCCGGACCGGATCTACGACGTGTCCTACTACCAGGAGATCGGGCGTACCGCCGAGGCGGCGAAGCTGGACGCGGTGTTCTTCGCCGACGGCCCCGCCCTGCGCACCGATGTGCGCCACAACGCGGCGCCCGGGCTGGAACCGATCACGTTGCTCACCGCGATCGCCGCGGCGACAACGCATCTGGGCCTGATCGCCACCGCGTCGACCACCTACTACGAGCCCTACAACCTGGCCCGGCTGTTCTCCTCGCTCGACCACATCTCCGGTGGCCGGGCGGGCTGGAACATCGTCACCACCGGCACCGATCTGGCGGCGGCCAACTTCGGGCTCGACCGGCATCCCGATCACGCCGAACGCTACGCCCGCGCACGGGAATTCGTCGACGCGGTGGTGGCGCTGTGGGACAGCTGGGAGGACGATGCGATCCTGCTCGACCGGGAAGCGGGCGTCTACGCCGACCCGGACAAGATCCACCCGATCGACTTCGTCGGCGAACACCTGCGGGTGCGCGGGCCGTTCAACGCCGCGCGTACACCGCAGGGGCATCCGGTGCTGGTGCAGGCCGGTGCCTCCAACGAGGGGCGCGCCTTCGCGGGCAAGTACGCCGAGGCCATCTTCACCGCGCATCAGCGGCTCTCGGACGCGCAGGCCTTCTACGCCGACATCAAGGGCAAGGCCGCCGAGTACGGGCGCACCGCCGACGAGGTGAAGATCCTGCCGGGGATCAGCCCGTTCATCGCCGACACCGAGGAGGCGGCGCTGCGGCTCGAGCGGGAGTTCAACGAGCTCACCGTGCCCGAATACGGGCTCAAGCAGCTGGAATCCATCACCGGCACGTCGCTGCGCTCGCTGGCGCTCGACGAGCCGGTGCCGGTGGAGACCTTCGCGGGGGCGGGCGATGTCACCGACAACGCGCGCAGCCGCCTGCAGGTGGTGGCCGGGATCGTCGAACGGGAGCGGCCGACCCTGCGCGGGCTGCTGCACCGGCTGGCGGGCGCGCGCGGGCACCGGGTGTTCGCCGGGACGCCCGAGCAGGTCGCCGACACGATCGAGGAGTGGTTCACCCAGGGCGCGGCCGACGGTTTCAATGTGATGCCGCCGTACTACCCCGGTGGGCTGGAGATCTTCGCCGAGACGGTGGTGCCGATCCTGCAGGAGCGCGGGCTGTTCCGGACCGAGTACAGCGGGACCACGCTGCGCGATCACTTCGGGCTGGCCCGTCCGCAGAGCCGGTTCGCCCGCTCCGCCGCGCTCGCGGGATGAGGGCCTGCCGAGCAGATCTCGCTGTCGGCGGGCCCGCACGGTGACGCTGACGGGACGTTCGGAATCGGCCGGTGAGCAGGTGACGGGCGCGCCGCGCACGCGGCTGCGGTCGATGGCGCTGGCGGTGTTCGTGCCGTCGGCGGTGTACGGGATCGGTTCCGGCGCGGCGGCTCCCATGCTGCCGTTGCACGCGCTGGAACTGGGCGCGTCGGTGGGGACGGCGGGCGTGGTCGTGGCCATGATGGGCTTCGGGCTCATCCTGGGCGACCTGCCCGCCGGGTGGCTGGTGGCGCGGACGGGGGAGCGCCGCGCCATCGCGCTCGGCTCGCTCGCCTGCGCGGTCGGGCTGCTGATCGCCATCCTCGCGCCGAACATCGCGGTGTTCGCGCTGGGTCTGCTGGTCAACGGTGCCGCGGGGGCGGTGTGGGGGCTGGCCCGGCAGACCTATGTCGTGACCATGGTGCCCGGTGCGGACCGGGGACGGGCGTTCTCGGCGCTGGCCGGATGGATGCGGTTCGGGTTCTTCGCCGGGCCGTTCCTGGGCGCGGGCGCCGTGCACTGGCTCGGGCCGGTCGGCGGGCTGTGGATCCAGTTCGTGGCCACCGTCATCGGCGGCGTCATGGTGTTCGCCATGCCGGAACCCGAAGGCGCGCCCGCGGTGGTCAGCGATCACACGATCCGGTCGGTGGTGGTGCAGCACCGCAGGCTGCTCGGCACGCTCGGGCTCGGTGCGCTGCTGATGGGCGCGGCGCGGGCGGCCCGGCAGTCGTTGCTGCCGCTGTGGGCGGTGCACATCGGGGCGGACGCGGCCACCACCAGTCTGGTGTTCGGTATCGCGGGCGCGGTCGACGTGCTCATGTCCTATCCCTCGGGCATCCTGCTGGACCGCTACGGCCGCCGCGCCATCGGTGTGCCCGCCATGATCGGCTTCGCCGTCGGGTACGCGGTGCTGCCGTTCGCCGGGTCGGTGGCCGGATTGACGGCGGTCGCGGTGCTGCTCGGCTTCGCCAACGGGCTGAGCAACGGCGTGATCATGACCGTGGGCGCCGATGTCGCCCCGCCCGAACAACGCGCCGAATTCCTCGGCGCCTGGCGGCTCACCCACGACATCGGCATGTTCGCCGGGCCGATCGCGGTCGGCGCGATCAGCGCGGTGACGGTGCTCGGCGCGGCCGCGGGCACCCTCGCGGTCGCGGGACTCGGTGGCGCGGCGGCGATGTACCGCTGGTTCCCGGGGCGGGTGACGGCATCGGTCACGGTGGTCGAGACGGGCGCCGGGCAGGCCGAGCGTGGTGCGGGTGTCGTCGACTGCGGTCCGGCTGTTCAGGAAACGTCGCCGACCAGCGGTGACGCGGTCCACGCCGGGTCACGGCCGGTGAGTGCGAGCAGCCGGTCGAGTAGTGGTGCGGCGGGGTCGACGGCGACCTCGGGGCCGTAGACACCCATCTCGCGGCCCTGCTGGGCGGTGGCGGTTGTCTCGGCGAGGGCGTAGGCGAGGAGGTCTTGGTTCCAGTCGACAATGACGTCGACGGCGCGGGCGAGATCCCAGCCGTGGACGATCAGTTCGCCGGCGACCATGCCGCCGACCAGCGGGGCGGGCAGTTCCATGGGACCGCCCATGACGGTGACGCCCTGCCAGGCGGCCGGGTCACGCCACGCGTCGGTGAGCGCGTCGAGATGGGCTTGCAGGGCGGCGATCCCGTCGCTGCGGTCGCCGCCCGGCCCGCCGTCCGGTGGGGCCACCATCTCCTTGCGCGCGGCCCCGATCAGCGACGGACCCCAGAACAGCAGGTGGTCGATGAGGCCGCGGACATCGAGGTCGGCGCAGGGTGTCGGCGCGGTGAGCTGATCAGGGGTGATGGCGCGCAGCAGCGCGGGCCAGGGGGCCGCGGCCTGGGCGATGCGTTCGGTGTCGGACATGCTTCGAGCCAACCACCACCGCGTGGCCGCTGTCTTGAACGAACGCGACATACACTCGCCGCATGGGGCGCGATCCGCGGGAACTCGGCGGTGCGTGGCAGTCCGCGCAACGCCACAGCTTCCGCGCGCCGTCGAGTGCGCTGGCACTCTATGTCGACCGGTACTGGGCGGTGTCGTGGGAATACGACCGGCCCTACCGGCAGTTGGTGGTGCCGCTGCCGCAGGTGCATCTGAGCTTCCACCACGATCACGCCGAACTGCACGGACCCTGCTCCACCCACGTCCATCGCGACTTGTCCGGTGCGGGTTCGGTCTTCGGTGTCGCGTTCCGGCCCGGCATGTTCGGGGTGTTCCTCGGTGCGCCGGTGGCGAGTCTGCGTGATCGAATGGTCGACGCCACCACGGTTTTCGGGTCCGGACTGCCGATGGTCGCGGACGCCGCCACGGTCGAGCGCTTCCTGCTCGCCCGGCTGCCGGCATCCGATCCGCTCGCCGAACTCGCCGCCGAGATGGTGACGACCATCGCCACCGATGCCGCGGTGACAAGGGTGGACACCCTGGCCGGGCGGTTCGGGATCGGGGTGCGGCGGGTACAGCGGCTCTTCGCCGACCATGTCGGGATCGGGCCGAAATGGGTGATCCGCCGCTATCGCCTGCACGAGATCACCGAGCGGCTCGCCGCCGGGGGCGAGATCGACTGGGCCTGCCTGGCCGCCGAACTCGGCTATGCCGATCAGGCCCATCTCAGCCGTGATTTCCGCCGGATCTTCGGCGAACCACCGACCGGCTACGCGCAGCGCTACGGGCCGGGGTGAGTTCAGCGGATGCGGGCGCCGAGGATGCTGCGGACACCGGCGAGGAACAGTTGCAGGCCGAAGTCGAAGCGGGCGGTGGCGTCGGGGGTGTCGAGCAGCGGGGAGGAGTCGTCGGGGAGGGCGCCCGCGGAGTCCATCTGCATGCGGGACTGTTCGTCGACGGTTTGGCCGAGGACGTAGTAGAGCAGGGTGTAGGCCGTGAGTTCGGCTTCCTCCCTGGTCATTCCGGCCCGGATGACGATGCCCGCCAGGCGTTCACGGGCCTTGCTGGTGGTCAGTCGCGAGGCGTAGGTGGCCGAGACGAGCTCGGCGCCGTCGCGGTAGGCGAGCAGGCAGTCGCGCAGACGGTGGGCCAGTTCGGTGACCTGCCCCTGCCATTCGACGGCCGCGACGGGCTCGTCCATGGGCGCCAGGATCCGGTCGGCGACCGCGCCGAGCAGGCTCTGCTTGTCCTTGACGTGCCAGTACAGCGCGCCGGGCTGCACCTGCAGCGAGCCCGCCAGCCTGCGCATGGTCAGGTCGGCCAGGCCGTACTGGTCCAGGATCTCGACGGCGGCATCGACCACATCCGTCTTCCGCAGTTGCACGCGCGTCCTTCCGTCCGATTCGCCGACCCGGGTGTGATGGCTCACTCCCAGCCGCTACCCTATCCTGAACACCGTTCAAGTTGTGCGGCCACGCCGGGTGGATCACACCCCTCGCGCCGCGCGAACCCCGACGAAGGGACAACACGTCGTGACGCAGGCACCCGTCCAGACCGACATTCTGGCCATCGCCCGTGAGCAGGTGCTCGAGCGCGGCGAGGGCCTCACCGAGGAGCAGACCGTCGAGGTGCTGCGCCTGGGTGACGACCGCCTGGAAGCGCTGCTCGAGCTCGCCCACGAAGTGCGGATGAAGTGGTGCGGCCCGGAGGTCGAGGTCGAGGGCATCATCAGCCTCAAGACCGGCGGCTGCCCCGAGGACTGCCACTTCTGCTCGCAGTCGGGCCTGTTCCAGTCGCCGGTGCGCGCGGCCTGGCTCGACATCCCCAGCCTGGTCGAGGCGGCCAAGCAGACCGCCAAGACCGGCGCCACCGAGTTCTGCATCGTCGCCGCCGTGCGCGGTCCGGACGCGCGCCTGATGGCCCAGGTCGCCGCCGGTGTCGAGGCCATCCGCAACGAGGTCGACATCCAGGTCGCCTGCTCGCTGGGCATGCTCAACCAGGAGCAGGTCGACCAGCTCGCCGCCATGGGCGTGCACCGCTACAACCACAACCTCGAGACCGCCAAGTCGCACTTCCCGAAGGTCGTCACCACCCACACCTACGAGGAGCGCTGGGACACCCTGCGCATGGTGCGCGAGGCGGGCATGGAGGTGTGCTGCGGTGGCATCCTCGGCATGGGCGAGACCATCGAGCAGCGCGCCGAATTCGCCGCGCAGCTGGCCTCGCTCGAGCCCGACGAGGTGCCGCTGAACTTCCTCAACCCGCGCCCCGGCACCCCCTTCGGTGACCTCGAGGTGCTGCCCGCGGCCGACGCGCTGCGTGCCATCGCCGCCTTCCGCCTCGCGCTGCCGCGCACCATCCTGCGTTTCGCCGGCGGTCGCGAGATCACCCTCGGCGATCTCGGTGCCAAGCAGGGCATGCTCGGCGGCATCAACGCCGTCATCGTCGGCAACTACCTGACCACGCTGGGCCGTCCGGCCGAGTCGGACCTGGACCTGCTCGGCGAGCTGAAAATGCCGATCAAGGCCTTCAACGACACCCTCTGACACGACGGCACAGTAGGGTGACAGACATGGACGAGCGCTACAACCCGTTCACCGGCAAGCGGATCGTGCCCGGTCTCGACGACGCGATGCCCACCGCCGCCGCACTCGGGCTCGAACCGCCCCGGTTCTGCGAGCAGTGCGGGCGCCGGATGATCGTGCAGGTGAGTCCCGACGGCTGGTGGGCCAAGTGCTCCCGGCACGGGGTCATCGAGTCGGCGCAGCTGGAACGCCGCTAGTGCTCGGCGCGCGGCCGCGTCCGGAGGTGTTGTGGCGCGAGGTGATCGGGGTCGGTCTCGTGGCCGGCCTGGTCCTCGTGGCCGGTGTGGTGGCCGGGATCGTCTGGGGTGTGCTCGCGCCGACCCAGCGGCTGCGGGTGACCACGCCGGAGAAGGGAGTGCCCCTCACCGGCGAGAGCATGCACCTGTTCGACGGGATCGCGATATTCCTGTGTCTGGGCGCGGTGGTCGCGGTGCTGAGTGTGGCCGCGGCCTGGCGGGTGCGCGGTGCGCGCGGGCCCGCGCTGGTCGTCGGGCTGCTGGCGGCCTCGGGACTCGGTGCGGCCGTGATGATGTGGGTCGGGGAGTGGGTGGCGCAGGTGCGGCATCCGCGTCCCGACCATCCCGCGATCGGGCAGATCGTGGCGCTGCCCGCCGAGGTGGGCACCGATCTGGTGTTGCTCGTGCAGCCGCTGCTGGCCGCGCTGGTACTGCTGTTCCTGGCCGCGCTGCATCCGCGCACCGATCTCGGTTCGGGCACCGCGGGCCTGCTCGGTGACCTGCGACCGGCCGAATTCGACGACTATCCGGTGCACGACGCGGCCCAGGAATATCGGCCGAGCGGCGATTTCGACGCGAGTCCGCAACCCCGGGCCTGAGCCCCTCCCGATCGCTACCATCGCGAGTATTCGCAGGTGGGCGGCTCGGGAGGAGCGGTCATGGGATTCATCGGTGGCGGCCCGGTCGTCGAAGAGCTGGACGCGAAATTCTGGCGGCTCACCGAACCGCTCACGTATCAGGGGGCGGTCGAAACCTTCACCGTGCCCGCCGGATTCCGCACCGACTTCGCGTCGGTGCCGCGCCCGCTGGTCTGGTTGATCCCGCGCTACGGCGCCTACACCCGCGCGGCGATCCTGCACGACTATCTGTGCCGCGGCGCGGAAGTGAGCCGGGCCGACGCCGACGGCATCTTCCGGCGCTGCCTGCGCGAGTTCCGGATCTCGGTGCCGCGGCGCTGGATGATGTGGGCGGCGGTGCGGCTGGGTTCGCATCTGCGCGGCGCCACGGTGGGTGATGTGCTGCGCTGGTTGCTGATCGCGGTGCCCTCGCTGGTGTTCCTGGCCCTGCCGGTCACCGTGGTGACCACCTTCCTGCTGCTGTTCTGGCTGGTCGAACTGGCCTTCTGGGCGGCGAGCAGGCTCGCCAGGCGCACCACCGTGCCGCCGCCGGCCCCGCAGATGAAGACCGCCTAGCGCCCGTGTGATTCACCCGGAACGGGCGATGCCCGCGGCCGGTGGGCGCTCTAGCGTCGGGAACGACAGTGGTCCGCCCACCGCCAGGAGGCCCCGATGCGTCTGCCCGAGCGGGCTTCCGAACCCGCGACACCGGAATGGTCGATCCCACGCGGGCTGATCGTCCTGCTGGCGGTGGCGGCGAGCGTGGTGGCCATCGGCGGTATGAAGGCGTTCTCCGGGGTGATCGGCCCGACCTTCCTGGCCCTCATGCTCACCATCGCGGTGCAGCCGGTGCAGGAGTGGGCGCGCAAACGCGGCTGGCCCGCCTGGCTGGGCATGCTGTGCGCGCTGTGCGCGGTGCTGTTCATCCTGATCGGGCTGGTCGGGGCGCTGGCGCTGTCGGCCTATCAATTGGCCTCGCAACTGCCCGAATACACCGCGCGGCTCAACGATCTGCTCGGCTACGCGCGCGATCTGCTCGCCGATCTGGGGGTGAGTACCGAACAGATCCAGAAGGCACTGCACAACATCGACATGAGCAAACTCGTCGGCCTGGTCGACGACCTGCTCGGCGGCGCGATCGGCGTGTTCTCGAATCTGTTCTTCGTCGTCGCGCTGCTGCTGTTCATGGCGGTGGACGGGATGAGCATCCGCCAGCGCATGGGCGTGGTGGCGCGGCAGCGGCCCGCCATCGCGCACGCGCTGGGCGAATTCGCCTACGGCACCCGCAAATACCTGGTGGTCTCGACGGTGTTCGGCGCGATCGTCGCGGTGCTCGACGGTGGCGCGCTGTGGCTGATGGGGGTGCCGCTGCCGCTGCTGTGGGCGCTGCTGTCGTTCATCACCAACTACATTCCCAACGTCGGGTTCGTCATCGGCGTCATCCCGCCCGCGCTGCTGGCCCTGCTCGACAGCGGGCCGGTGCTGATGATGTGGGTGATCGTGGTCTACTCGGTGATCAACTTCGTGATCCAGTCGATCATCCAGCCCAAATTCGTCGGCGACGCCGTGGGATTGAGCGTCACGCTGACCTTCCTGTCGCTGGTCTTCTGGACCTGGGTGCTCGGCGGTCTCGGCGCGATCCTGGCCGTCCCGCTGACTCTGCTGGTGAAGGCGCTGCTGCTCGACATCGACCCCTCGACCCGCTGGGCCGACGTGCTGATCGGCGCCCCACTGAACAAGAAGGAACTCGCCGAGGAGAAGGAGTCGCCGTGACCCCCGCCCGCTCGGCACCGCATCCGGTCCGGCAGGGGTTCGCCGGGGGCATCACCATGCTGATCGTGGTGTTGCTGCTCGTGTCGAGCATCCTGTCGATCCTGCGCGGGATCGCCCTGCTCGCGGGCGATCTGTTCGTCCGGGTTCCCGACTATGCCTACGCGTTCGACCCGGTCACGTGGGGCTGGGTCGATCTGGCGCTCGGCCTCACCGGCGTCTGCGTCGCCGTCGGGCTGATCCTCAGCGCCACCTGGGCGCGCGTCCTCACGACCTGCGTGGTGGCACTGTCGATCGTGGGCAGCTTCCTGTCGCTGCCCTACCACCCGTGGTGGTCGGTGATCGTGATCGCCCTCGACGTGATCGTCATCTGGGCGGTGTCGAACTGGGAGCCCTACCACCTCTGACCCGCCGGAAAACCGGTGGCGCCCACGACCAGCCGTCTCTACCGTTGACCGGTCACCATTCCCCGGGGGAGGACCCGATCGTGCAGACCACCGACCAGAAGCCCACCGAACGCCCCGATCTCACCGCTTGGCGCCACCGTCACGCCCTCCGCACTTCCAACGCCGCCACCCCCGTCCCGAGCGGGCGTCGCTACCGTCGCTCCGACAAGCACCGGAACCGCAGGTACGAGTAGGTACCCTGGGGTGATGAACACTTCGGGGGACGAGTGGGTTTCGGTGGTGCGGTACGACAATGTCGCCGGGGCACCCCGGCCGAAGAGCGCGCTGCGGGGTTGACTGCGGGAGCGGGGGATCGACTGGATGCCGTTCTCCTGGGACGAGATCGGGTTCGATCTGTTCCGGGTGCGGCATGCGGACGGGCGGATGGGGTGCGTGGCCGGGGTCCGGGTGCGGGCCGGTGCGCTGTGGGCGTTGGGGCTGCATCCTGATCAGCCGTCGTCGCGGGTGGTGGGGCCGTCGCCGCCCGGGTGGTGGCATGCGGCGGGGGAGCGGAGTCCGTGGGCCCGATGGTGATGGGGCGCCCCGGGTTTCGGCCGGGGCGCCCGGGATCACATGTCGAGGCCGAGGTCCAGGACGCGGACGGAGTGGGTGAGGGCGCCGATGGCGAGGTAGTCGACGCCGGTGCCCGCGTAGTCGGCGGCCTGGTCGAGGGACAGGCCACCGGAGGACTCGAGTTTCGTGCCGGGGGCGGTGGCGTCGCGGCGCTGGACGGCGGCCTGGGTCTGCCAGAGCGGGAAGTTGTCGAGCAGGACGAGTTCGACGTTCTCGGCGAGGACGGCGTCGAGCTGTTCGAGGCTGTCGACCTCGACCTCGCAGTCGATCTCGGGGGCCAGTTCGCGCACCGCGCGCAGGGCGTTCACCACCGACCCGGCCGCCACGACGTGGTTGTCCTTGATCAGGGCCGCGTCGCCCAGGCCCATGCGGTGGTTCACGCCGCCGCCCACGCGCACCGCGTACTTCTGCAGGGCGCGCAGGCCGGGCAGGGTTTTGCGGCTGTCGCGGATCCGGCAGCCGGTGCCCTCGACCGCGTCGACCCAGGCCGCGGTGGCGGTGGCGATGCCGGACAGATGGCAGACCAGGTTGAGCATGGTCCGCTCGGCGGTGAGCAGACCGCGGGTGGGCGCGACGACGCTCAGCACCGAGGTGCCGGGCTCCACCCGGGTGCCGTCGGCGACCCGGCCGGTGATCTCGTAGCTGTCCGCGCCGAGCACCTCGTCGAGCACCAGCAGCCCGACGTCGATCCCGGCGACGGTGCCGTGCTGGCGCGAGACCACCGACGCCTTGCTCACCGCGTCGGCGGGCACGGTCGCCACGGTGGTGACATCGGGCCCGTAGCGCAGGTCCTCGTCGAGGGCGCCGCGGATCAGCGTCAGCAGTTCGTCACGGTCCAGAGCGGCATCCAGTGCCATCACTGCACTCCTGTTCTCCGGCGCGCGGGGCGCCGGGTCGATCCGGTGGCGACGCCGTGCGCGCCACCGGTGGTCTCGCCCGGGGACCACGCGAACGCGGTACCCGGGACTTCGGGTTGATCAGCCGACGCGCCCACGGAGTGTCACCGTGCGATCAGCGGTGCCGGGCCGGACCGCACCGGCAGTGCTTCGCCGACAGGCACCGACGCCTCGGCCCGCACCTCGAGCTCGCCGTCGGCGTTCAGCCGGATCGCGGTGCTGTGGCGTCGGCCGTCGACCGGCCCCTGGTATTCCGCGCGGGTGTGGCAGCCACGGCTTTCCGCTCGGTCGGCGGCCGCGATCAGCAGGGTGCGGGCGGTCAGGGTGAGGGCCGCGTCCTCGATCCAGCGCAGGACTCGCGCGGAGTCGAAACCTTCTGGTACGTCAGCGGTTTCGTGGTTCGGGGCCGAGGCTCGGCGCGGTGATCCCGCCGCTGCGGCGTCGAGCGGTGAGGCTGTCGAGCGGGCGGCGTCGATCGTGGCCAGTGCCGCGGTGAGGCCGGTGCCGTCGCGGACGACCGAGGCGTGCTCGGTCATGGCCTGCTGGACCACGCCCCGGTCGGCGAATTCCAGTGTCCAGGAATCGATGTCGCCGAGATCGGTGCGCAGGCCGAGGCGTTCGGACGCGGCGGCACCGGCGCGTTCGCCGACGACCAGGCCCTCGAGCAGGCTGTTGGAGGCCAGCCGGTTGGCCCCGTGCAGGCCGGTCCGGGCGACCTCGCCCGCGGCGTAGAGACCGGGGACGCCGGTCCGGCCGTGGGTGTCGGTCAGGACGCCGCCGCACTGGTAGTGCGCGCCGGGGGCGACCGGGATCAGCTGGGTCGCGGGGTCGATGCCCGCGGCCAGGCAGGAGGCCGTGATGGTCGGGAACCGCTGGGCGAAACCGGTGAGGTGGCGGGCGTCGAGGTAGACGTGATCGGTGCCGGTCGCGCGCATGCGCTCCGCGATGGCCCGCGAGACCACATCGCGCGGGGCGAGATCGCCGCGCGGATGCACACCCGCGGTCACCGAATCACCGTGGGCGTCCAGCAGGATCGCGCCCTCGCCGCGCACGGCTTCGCTGATCAGCGGCCGCCTGCCCACCCCGCCCGGCGTGTAGAGCACCGTCGGATGGAACTGCACGAACTCGAGATCGGCCACCGCGGCACCCGCCCAGAGGGCCAGGGCCACACCGTCGCCGGTCGCGCCGGGTGGGTTGGTGCTCGAGGCGTAGAGCTGGCCGAGTCCACCGGTCGCCAGCAGCACCGCGGGGGAGCGGACCACGCCGAAACCGTCGGGCGAGACCGCCACCACGCCGCACACACCGTCGGGCCCGGTGAGCACGCGCAGCGCCGCGGCGCCGAAGAGCACCGGCAGACCGGCCGCGTTGAGCGCGCGCTGCACCTCCGCGCCGGTGGCGTCACCACCGGCGTGGATGATCCGGCGGGTGCTGTGGCCGCCTTCGCGGGTGCGCGAGATCTGGCCGTCGCGGCCCAGATCGAACACCGCGCCCAGGTCGGTCAGCGCGGCCACCGCCGCCTGACCACCCTCGACGATGGAACGCACCGCGTCGACCTCGCACAGCCCGGCACCGGCCTCGACCGTGTCGAGCACATGCGAATCGACCGAATCGCCCCGCGGCGCGACCACCGCGATGCCGCCCTGGGCGTACTGGGTGGAGGTGTCGGTGGGCCCGCCCTTGCTCAGGATCAGCACGCGCAGGCCACGCAGTGACGCCGTGCGCGCGGCCGTGAGCCCCGCGACGCCACCGCCGACGACCACCAGGTCCACCTCGGCCTCCCAGGAGACCGGAACCGTCGTCGTCACGGCCGTTACCGCGTCGACCGCGCGGGAGCCGAGGGGCTCACTCCCCACCGCCGGGGTTGCCGATCTCGATCATCCGCTGCACCGAGGCCCGCCCGGCCTCGGCCATCGCCAGGTCGACGTGCACCTCGTCGGCGCCCTCGACCAGGCAGCGCAGCAGCGCGGCCGGGGTGATCATCTTCATGTACGGGCAGGACGCGCGGTCGTTGACGGCCTGGAAGTCGATGCCGGGGGCGGCCTTGCGCAGCTGGTGCAGCATGCCGATCTCGGTGGCGACGAGCACCTGGGTGGACTTGGCCTGCTTGGCGGCGTCGATCATGCCGCCGGTGGACAGGATGTGCACCCGGTCGGCCGGGAACGAGCCCTCACCGGCCAGGTACAGCGCCGAGGTGGCGCAGCCGCACTCCGGGTGCACGAACAGCTCGGCGTCGGGGTGGGTGCGGGCCTGCTCGGTGAGCTCCTCGCCGTTGATGCCCGCGTGCACGTGGCACTCGCCCGCCCAGATGTGCATGTTCTCGCGCTTGGTCTCGCGCTTGACGTGCGCGCCGAGGAACTGGTCGGGCAGGAACAGCACCTCGCGGTCGGGGTCGATCGAGGCGACCACGTCCACGGCGTTGGAGGAGGTGCAGCAGATGTCGGTGAGCGCCTTCACCTCGGCGGTGGTGTTGACGTAGGAGACCACCATCGCGTCGGGGTACTCGGCCTTCCAGGCGCGCAGTTCGTCGGCGGTGATGGAGTCGGCCAGCGAGCAGCCCGCGCGCTCGTCGGGGATGAGCACGGTCTTGGCCGGGCTCAGGATCTTGGCGGTCTCGGCCATGAAGTGCACGCCGCAGAACACGATGGTGTCCTCTTCGGCCTCGGCCGCGATCCGCGAGAGCGCCAGCGAGTCACCGACGTGGTCGGCCACGTCCTGGATCTCGGGCAGCTGGTAGTTGTGCGCGAGGATGGTGGCGTTGCGCTCGCGCGCCAGGCGGCGCACTTCGCGCGCCCATTCCGGGGTCGCCTCGACACCCGCGTATCCGGTGGGTCCGTCGAACACCGAGCCCATCAGCGGCTGTGCAGTCGTCGTCGCCATGATGGCTCCCTTCTTCGTGCGAGCGGCTCCGTCGCCACGATTCGCACCAAACCAGGTTTTCGACTTATAATCGAAAACGTGCCCCATAGTAACACCATCCACGAATCGCTCACCGCGGTGTTCCAGGTTCGCCGCTTCCCCGCCGACATTTCCGCAGGTAGCAGCGTTTCGGGTCGGTCGAAGCACCCGGAACTGGCCGTTCTGCTGTGGGAGCGGGCACTGGATCCGCAGAAGGGCACCTGGTCGCTACCGGGCGGTCGGTTACGTGACGACGAGGACCTCGACACCTCGGCGCGCCGTCAGCTGGCGGAGAAGGTCGACGTGCGCGAGCTGTCGCATCTCGAGCAGCTCTCGGTGTTCAGCAATCCGCACCGGGTGCCCGCGCCGCGGCGTATCGCCTCGGCCTATCTCGGCCTGGTCCCGCTGACCACCGAACCGGAGCTGCCGCCGGACACCCGCTGGCATCCGGTCTCGGCGCTGCCGGACATGTCCTTCGATCACGGCACCGTCGTCGAGCACGCCCGCACCCGGCTGGCCGCCAAGCTGTCGTACACGAACATCGCCTACGCCCTGGCCCCGGACATCTTCACGCTGTCGGTGCTGCGCGAGATCTATTGCGCCGCACTGGGGTACGACGTGGACACGACCAATCTCCAGCGGGTCCTCACCCGCCGCAAGGTGATCACCCCCACCGGCGACACCGCCCCCTCCGGCCGCGCGGGTGGGCGCCCCGCCGCGCGCTACCGCTTCACCGATTCCGGCCTGCGCGTCACCGACGAATTCGCCGCCCTCCGCCCACCGGGCTGAGCGGTTTCGCGGGGCCCGAACTTGTCGGTGCCCGGTGCGACACTGCTGTCATGGATGCCGAATCGAATGTGCGGGACAGTGCCTCGACGATCTCCTACGACGATCCCGACGCGCCCTGGAACCGTGAGTACTCGCCCGAGGAGATGGTGGGCTGGAACGACGGGGTGATCACCGAGTTCCGGGAGAACGGGGGGAAGGTCGCCGGCGACTACGCGGGCGCGACCCTGCTGTTGCTGACCACGACGGGCGCGAAAAGCGGCCGCTCCCATCTGGTTCCGCTCGGCGCGCTGTACCGCGACGACACGCTGTATGTGAGCTCGTTCGTCGAGGGGAAGTACCCGGCCTGGTTCCACAACGCGAAAGCGAACCCGCAGGTGACCGTGGAGCTGGGTGGTGAGACCTTCGCGGCCACCGCCGAGGTGCTCGAGGGCGCCCGCTACGACGAGTTCGCCGCCTGGGCGCTGGCGAACAACAGCCTGCTGGCCGAGTATCAGGCCACGGTGGACAAGCCGCTGCCGCTGGTGGTGTTGCGCCGCGACGCGTGACCGGTGCGCGGGTGGTCAGCAGGCGCGCGTCATCGTCTGCTGGTGCACTCGTTCGCCCTGGTAGCGCAGGCCGGGGACATCGGCGGGCGCGCCGGTGGGGGTGAAGCCGAGGCGGGTGAAGAAGCGGACGGCCCGGGTGTTCTCGGTGAGGGTCTGCAGGTAGCAGCCGGGCGCTCCGGCGGCGCCGGCGTGGTCGAGGAAGCGGTGGACGAGAGCTTCGGCGGCGCCGGTGCCGCGGGCGGCCGGGGCGACATTGATGTGCAGGTGGGCGGGGAAGCCGGGGTCGGTGAAGTCGCCTGCCGGCTCGCGGCGGCGCAGGCGGGAGGTGAGGGTGTCGGCGACCGCGCGGGCGAAGAACAGGGCGGGGCCACGGCGCAGCACCAGGCGGTAGCGGCGGATGGCCTCGGTCATCCGCTCCTCCTCGCTGGGGAAGTTCGCGGAATCGACACTGCCGACGAGGTAGCCGGTGAGCTCGCCGTCGGCGACCGCGACGAACACCGATTCCGGTTCCCGGTCGAGGTAGGGATCGAGATACACCGCGGCCTCGGATTCCGGATGCCCCCACAGGCTCTCGGTCGGTGACCCCGACCCGGCGAGCACGGCCAGCGCCCTGAGCTCGGTGCGGTCCTGTTCGGTGAATCCACGGATCTCCACCTTCCCGACGTTACCCGGGCCGGGGCGCGCGGGTCAGGTGGTGAGTTCGCGTTGCAGCGGTGTGCGGAAGCGGGGGATGGCGCGGACATCGCCGAACCAGGTTGCCGTGCGGGCGATCTCGGCGTCGATGAGGGCGCGGTGGTCGCTGCCGACGTCCTCGAGCAGGCGGGTGACGATCTCGCCGTCGGCGCGCTGGGCCCAGCCGCCGACGATGCGGCCGTCGGCCCAGATGGTGGGGCCGATATTGCCGTTGCGGTCGAACAGGGCCGGGGCGTGCGGGCCGAGGAACCAGTCGCGGGACTGCCAGCCCATCGGGGTCGGGTCCAGGGCGGGCAGCAGGGCCGCCCACGGCTCCGGCTCGGGGACCGGGGCGAGGTCGTCGGCGAGCAGGAGGCCGGTGGTGCCGTCGAGGTCCACCTCGGCGATCGGCAACCGCGCCAAGGCTTTACGCACCTCGCCGAGCGTCCAGCCGGTCCACCACTTCAGATCCGTCACCGGCGCGGGTCCGAAGGCGTGGAGCCACTGCCGTACCAACTCGGCCCTCGCCTCCTCCGTCGACAGCACCGAATCCTGTGCGGGCAGCCAGGTTTCCACCGGCGCCCAGGTGTACTGGCTGCTCGTCCAGCTCCCGTTGGGGCGGCCGCGGACGATGCGGCCCTCGGCGCCGAGCACCACCAGCACCCAGGTGGTGATGTTGGTGGGCTTGGAGTACGACTTGCCGGGCGCGGTATCGATCTGGGTGCGCAGGCGCGGCACGTCCTTGCTGAGCTGGGCGCCCGTCGCCGCGCCCCGGGCCAGCAGCGCCGCGTGCGTCTCGGCTTCGACCTCGGCCAGCCAGGAGGCGACGTCGCCGTCGACGACACCGGCCTGCTCGATCAACCGGCCGTAGGTGCGCCGCTGCTTGTGGGCCAGCGCGTCGCAGGTCGAGGCCTGCAGCACCGGCACCAGTTCGGTGGGCGCCACGAACATGGTGCGCCGCATGGCGAGCAGCCGCACCAGCGCGCGCTCGTCGTAGAGTTCGCGCTCCACCGCCGCCGGGGTGAGATCGATCCCGCGCGCGCCGACCGAGAGGTACACCGTGGCCGGGTCGGTGGCGTGCAGCACCACCATCGAGCGCGCGATCTCGACGGGGTCGGCCGCACGGGCGGACAGGGCGAGACGGTGTCTGGTCGCCAGCCGGGCCCGGCGCTGCGCGATATCGATCGAGGGCATGCGCGGATCGTAGGCGCGACCACCGACATCCTCGAAGATCGCCGCCGTGGAACCCGCTGCGGCGCAGCACGGAACGGGCGCGGCGAACGGGCGAGTTCTGTCACTTTTGTGCAGAATCCAGGGTCGTCGTTTTCGCCGTGGGGCAGGGGCCGATGTTGTTATCGTCGCGCTCATGAGCGCAGCGCCACCGGTTGTCACTGCCGCTGAACTGGGCGTCGACGACGAGGAACGGCCTGCCCGCGAGCTCACCGGGTTTCCCGCGCGGCTGGTCGGGATCGTGGCGCTGGGGCTGGCGGGACTGGCGCTGTGGCAGGTGTTCCGGCCGCTGTCGCAGGGCAGCCAGTACTACCTGGTCGTGTTCCTGGCGGTCGCGCTACCGCTGGTGTTCCTGAGTTACCGGTCCGGGTGGGGCAGGCTCGACCGGGTCGACGGGCCCGCGGCGCTGGACTGGGTGCTGGCGGTGGGCGCGCTGCTGGTGTGCCTGTATCCGGTGCTGCCGTTCGTGATCGGTGACGGCGGCGGCGGATACGACGCGTTCCTGGACCGGCAGGGCATGCTGGCCGGGATCGACGTGGTGCTCGGCGCGGTGCTGCTGGTGCTGGTCCTGGAGGCGTGCCGGCGCACCACCGGCCCGATCCTGCCCGCGGTGTGCCTGGTGTTCCTCGCCTACGGCTACTACGGCGGGCTGCTGCCGCAGAGCTGGACCATCGCGCACGCGGGCCTGGACGTGGACCAGATCGTCGACGCCCTCTACAACTCCGGCAGCGGCTTCTACGGCACCCCGCTCGACGTGGCGGCCAGCTACATCGTGCTGTTCACGATCTACGGCGCGGTGCTCGAATTCTCCGGCGCCGCACGCTTCTTCGTCGACCTGTCGGTCTCGCTGTTCCGGCGCTCGCACAGCGCGGCCGGACGCACCGCGGTGGCCTCGGGCTTCCTGCTGGGCACCGTCTCCGGCTCGGGCACCGCGACCGCGGTGAGCACCGGCGCGGTGACCTGGCCGATCCTGCGCAAGGCGGGCTACCGGCCCGAACAGGCCGGTGGCATGCTCGCCGCCGCCGGCGTGGGCGCCATCCTCTCACCGCCGACACTCGGGGTCGCGGCCTTCATCGTCGCCGAATACCTCAACGTGTCGTATGTGACGGTGCTCGGCTGGGCGCTGATCCCGACCCTGCTCTACTACCTGGGCATCCTGCTCTCGGTCGAGATCGACGCCCGCCGCATCCACGCCGAGGGCCGCGCACCCGCCGACCTCGCCGCCGCGCCGCCACCGGTCTCGGGGTGGATTCTGCTGGGCCGCTTCGGCTATCACTTCTCCTCGCTGATCGTGATCGTGGTGTTGCTGCTGGCGGGGATGAGCGCCACCCGCGCCGTCGTCTACGCCACCCTGCTCGCGCTGCTGCTCGCCATCCCGGACCGGTTCCTGCGGGCCCGGGCGGCGGAAGACCCTGCGGCACAGAAGATCGCACCGGGCCGGTTCGTGCTCGACGCGTTGCGTGCCCTCTCGCTGGGGATGCGCGCGGCACTGCCGGTGGTCGCGGTGTGCGCGGCGGCCGGCGTGATCACCGCCATGACGACCAAGACCGGGCTCGGCGCGCAGGTGGCCGCGCTCCTGGTGCGGGCGGGCTCGGTGCTCTCGGACGATCCGGCCGTCGTGCTGGCGACCACGGCGGTGCTGGCGGCGGTCGCGCTGTCGCTGCTGGGACTGGCGGTGCCGGTGACGGCCTCGTTCGTCATCGGCTGGGTGATCATCGGGCCCGCGCTGCTGGAACTGGACGTGCCCGCGCCCGCCGCGGCGATGTTCGTCTTCTACTTCTCGGTGCTCTCGGAGGTCACCCCACCCACCGCGCTGGCCGCCGTCGGCGCGGCCGCGGTGACCGGCGCCAAGGCCATGGCCACCATGTGGCATGCCCTGCGCTACGCGCTGCCCGCCTTCCTCGTGCCGTTGACGTTCGTGCTCACCGACTCCGGCCAGCACCTGCTGGGCCGGGGCCCGCTGCTCGAGGTGCTGTGGGTCGGCGCGGCCGCCTGCCTGGGCGTGGCCGCGCTGGCGGTGGCGACCGGCGGCTGGCTGTTCGGGATCGGCGCGGTCGGCACCCCCGTCCGCGTCCTCGCCGCGCTGACCGGGCTGACGTTGCTCTACCCGGCGCCGCTCGCCACCGCGATCGGTCTCGGACTTCTGCTGGTGACGGTGCTCGCCGGGGTGGTCGAGCGGGCACGCGGCCGGACCGTCACGGAGACACCGTGACTCGAGAGGGGACACCATGGTCAGAACTGTTGTAGCCGCGGTCGCGGTGACCGCCGCGGCGGCGCTGCTCACCGGTTGCGGTGGCAGACAGGACACCCCGACCGCCGACTCCGGCGGCGCGGTCACCTGTGAAGTCCACCAGGACACAAGGATCGGCATCGCGACCGGCAATGCCACCGGCGTGTACTTCGCGCTGGGCAATGCCTTCGCCGAGCAGATCTCGGAGGCGACCGGCGGCACGGTCAAGGCCACCGCTGCCGAGACCGGCGCGTCGGTGCAGAACATCCAGCAGGTGGTCGGCGGCACCTACCAGGTCGGATTCTCGCTGGCCGACTCCGCCGCCGACGCGGTCCAGGGCACCGGCAGCTTCACCGACGCACAGCCGATCCGCGCGCTGGCCCGCCTCTACGACAACTACACCCAGGTCATCGTGCGCGCCGACGCGGGCATCGCCACGCTCGCCGACCTGCGCGGCAAACGCGTCTCCACCGGCTCGCCGAAATCGGGCACCGAGGTGATCGCCCAGCGCGTGCTGCAGGCCGCTGGCCTGAACCCCGACAGCGACGTCTCCGCGCAGCGCCTGGATCTCACCAAGACCGTCGACGGCATGAAGGACGGCTCGATCGACGCCATGTTCTGGTCCGGCGGGCTGCCGACACCGGGCATCACCGACCTGTTCACCACCGCCAAGGACAAGGTCCGCCTCCTCGACATCACCGGTGCGCTGCCGAAGCTGAAGGAGATCAACCCGGTCTACGAGGCAGGCGCCATCCCCGCCGCGACCTACGGGCTGGCCGCCGACGTGCCCACGGTGGTGGTGCCCAACCTGCTCGTCGTCCGCGAGGACCTCGACGCGAACCTGGCCTGCGTACTCACCCGCACCCTGCTGGACCGCAAACCCCAACTGGAACAGGCCAACCCGGCCGCCGCGGGCATCGACCGCGCCACCGCGAGCAAGACCGCACCGGTGCCGCTGCACCGCGGGTCGGAGGTCGCGCTGGGCTGACCAGGCTGTCCGTCGGCTGCTCGCGTGGGACGTGCCGGGGCGGTGTGTCGCGGGCCGACGGCTTCACACGCGAATGCCGGTGCGTGCGGTATCGGGTGCGCGCTGGACGCCCGGTGCGTGGTGGCGGACAATCGCGGGATGAAGCGGGTCGGCGGTGTCGTCGCGGTGTGTGCCCTGGTGTTCGGCACGGTGGTGGCGCTCGGGCCCGCGGTGCGCGCGCAGCCGGAGTGCGCGGCGGGGGTGGCGGTGAACCCGGTGGTGCTGACCGTCGACGGTGAGCGGGCCACCGGGCGGGTCTACGAGCCGTACCGGTGCGTGCCGGGTGATACCCCCGCCACCCAGCTGGTGGTGGCCGTGCACGGGCACGGTGGGTCCTCGGCCGACTTCGCGCCGTACATGACCGCGCTGGCGCGGGCGGGCGGGTCACCGATCCTGCTGATGGATCTGCGCAGCGCGGACGGGCCGTGGCGCACGGGGGAGTGGAACCTGTGGGCGGGCTGGCGTGACGTGGTCGCCGCGACGCAGTGGTATCGCGACGAGCACCGGGCGATCACCTCCACCGTGCTGTGGGGCTGGAGTCAGGGCGGGATCACCAGCGGGCTCGCGGTCGCGCACGGTCCGGCCGGGCTGTTCGACTACTGGGTCGACAACTACGGTCCCGCCGACGACTTCACCATGTGGGCCGCCGCGGGCACCGTGAACGCCGACCTGCCCGCCCAGATCGAACGCGACGCGGGCGGCTGCACGCCGCTGGTGTGCCCGCTCGCCTACGTCGACCGGTCGCCCGCGCTGCTCGCCGGGCGGATGAGCATGCGCCGCGCCGTCCTCGTCCACGGCACCGCCGACACCGTGGTGCCCTTCGCGACCAGCGTGGAACTGCGGGCCGCGCTCACCGCGGCCGGCAAACCGTTCTCCTTCTACACCGTCGTCAGCGGGCGCGACCTCGACGGCGCGATCGTGCCGGGCAACCACGATGTCGGACCCGCGCTGTACGAAGGCGGCTGTGTCGTGCTGCGGCTGCTCGCGGGCACCGAACCGCTGGACCCGCCGATCAGCGACTATGTCGTCGACGTGGCGGCGGGCGTGGTCACCGCGCCGCCCGCCCCACCCGCCGCGAAATGCGCCGCCTGAGGCGGGCACGGAACACCGGCGCGATCCCGGGTGTTGTCGCGGAGGCAGGGCAGACACCGGCGGAAACGAGGACACGATGAGCGAACCGGCGCGGCGCGCGGACCACTGGCAGCACCCCGACCTGGATCTGGACGCCTACCTGGCCCGCATCGGCTACGACGGGCCGCGCACCCCGACGGCGCGGACCCTGCACGCCCTGGTCGAGGCACACACCACGACCATCCCGTTCGAGAACCTCGAGATCATCCTCGGACGCGGCGTTCCGCTCGATCTTGCGGCGCTCCAGGACAAACTGGTCCGGCGCAGGCGTGGCGGCTACTGCTACGAGAACGTCACCCTGTTCGCGGCCGTGCTGGCCCGGCTCGGCTTCGGCGTCACCGGGATCAGCGGCCGGGTCACCATGGGCACCCTCGACAGCGGGGTGATCCGCCCCGCCACCCACGCGCTGCTGCGGGTGACCACCGACTCCGACGACCGCGTCTGGCTCTGCGACGTGGGCTTCGGTTTCGGCCCGCTCGCCCCGTACGAACTCACCGAGACGCCCGGCGAGTTCCGGATCGGACAGTGGCGGCTGCGCCTGGAACGCCGGGTCGACGAACTCGGCGGCGACCTGTGGGTGCTGCACCATTTCGCCCGCGACGGCTGGCAGGACCGCTACAGCTTCGGCACGCTCCCGCAGTACCCCGCCGACTACGCGGTGGGCAACCATTTCGTGTCCACCTCCGCGCATTCGCCGTTCACCCGCAGGCCCTTCGTCCAGCGATTCCGGCCCGAGGCCCACCACGTGCTCGACGACCTGACACTGACCACCGAGTACCCCGACGGCACCGCCCAGGCCCGCGAACTCGAACCGGGCGAACTGCCGAAAGTGCTGGCAGAGGTGTTCGACATCGACCTGGACGAGGCCGACGCGGCTACGCTGGTCGGCACACCCTGGCGAGTGAACTAGACACCGGCGCGGGGAGCTCGCGCACGGCCCGGCGGTTTGCTTCCGCGGTGTCGCTACGGCAAATTGATGGTTACTTGCCGGGAAACAACCCCGATGCTGGCTGTGGGGTTCGAGACAGTGGGGTCGTCCGTGCCGAAGCTTCCATCCGTGGTGCCGATTCAGCGGGAATCGGTGACCCGTCCCGGGACGGCCGAGGCCGTCACCGTCCGGCGCGGGGATCTGGACGGGCTGCGCGGCGTCGCGATCGCGCTGGTGGTGGCCTTCCACGTGTGGATGGGCCGGGTCTCCGGCGGCGTCGACGTGTTCCTGGTGCTCTCGGGCTTCTTCTTCACCGGCGCGGTGGTGCGCGGGGTCGAGCGGCGCGGCGTCCTCGCCCCGATGGCCACGGCCCGGCGCACCGTGCGGCGGCTGATGCCCTCGCTGGTGCTGGTGCTGGCCGCGATCGTGCTGGCCACCATCGCGCTGCGGCCCTACACCCAGTTCGGCGAGACCGCCGCGCAGACGCTGGCCTCGATGTTCTACGGCCAGAACTGGTATCTGGCGGGCGCCGAACTGGACTATCTGGCCCCCGATCCGTCGGTGAGCCCGTTGCAGCACCTGTGGTCGATGTCGGTGCAGGGGCAGTTCTATGTCGCGATCGTCGCGGTGCTGGCGGGCTGGGCGTGGCTGCGCAGGCGCGGCGCGGTCGGCAGGCCCGCCCTGCTGCTCGCGCTCACCGGTCTCGGGCTGCTCTCGTTCTGGTACGCCGCGCACGGCTCGGCCACCCATCAGGCCTGGACCTACTACGACAGCCTCGCGCGCGCCTGGGAACTGCTGGCCGGTGCGGTGCTGGCCGTGGCCGCGCCCTACCTGCGGATCCCGGTGCGATTACGCGGCGTGGTCGCCCTGATCGGGCTGGTCATGGTGCTGTCGTGCGGGCCGCTGTTCGACGGCGCCAACCAGTTCCCCGGGACGGCCGCGCTGTGGCCGGTGGCCGCGGCCTGCCTGGTGATCGCCTCCGGCTTCGGCCCCGCCGGACCGCGCGCGTGGCCCAACCGCCTGCTCGGTGGTCGCGTCTGCACCGAACTCGGTGCCCTGGCCTACCCGCTGTACCTGTGGCACTGGCCGATCCTGATCTTCTATCTGGCCGAGACCGGCCGCTCGCACGCCGGACTGGTCGACGGACTGCTCGTCATCGGGGTCTCGCTCGTGCTGGCGTATGTCACCGCGCGGCTGGTCGAGAACCCCTTGCGGATGCCGTCCGCGGGCCAGGTGAGCACCGCGAACAACCGGGTCGCCGGCGGTCTGGTCGGGGTCCTCACGGTCGGGGTACTGGCCGCCACGCTCGGGTGGCAGGTGGTGCTCAGCGCCAATCCGGCGGTGCCGCCGCAGGCCCTGGACCCCCACCGCTATCCCGGCGCGTCGGCCCTGCTGTCCGGGGCCGAGTACTCGCCCGAACCCATGCGGCCCACCGTCTTCGAGGGCCCGGTCGACACCCCCTCGCCCACGACCGACGGCTGCATCACCCCCGATCGCGAGGTCCGCGTCTGCACCTACGGCGATCCCACCGCCACCCGCTCGATCGCGCTGGTCGGCGGCTCGCACTCCGAGCACTGGCTGCCCGCGCTGGAACTGCTCGGCGCCGAGCACGGGTTCCGGGTGATCTCCTATCTCAAGGAGGGCTGCCCGATCGTGCTGTCGGATCAGCCGTCCTACGCCGAGTACCCGTTCCCCGAATGCCACGCCTGGACCGTCGAGGTGCTCGACCGGCTGGCCGCCGATCCGCCCGGCTGGGTGCTGACCCTCTCGACCCGCTACCGCCAGTCCGGCGTGGGCGACGAGGTGCCGGTGGAGTACCTGGAGGCGTGGTCGGCGCTGCAGGACCGCGGGCTCAATGTGCTGGCGCTGCGCGATACGCCCCGTCTGCAGCGCGACGGGGTCTTCTACCGGGCCACCGACTGCCTGGCGCACCGCGGTGACGCCGACAGCTGCGGCATGGATCGCACCGACGCCCTCGACGCCGTCGACCCGGCCGCCGAACCCGCCGCCGGCTACCCGAACGTGCACCTGCTCGACCTGACCGACGCCGTCTGCCGCCCGCAGCGCTGCCGGGTGGTCGAGGGCAATGTGCTCATCTACCGCGACGAACATCACCTGACCGCCAGCTACGCCCGCTCGCTGGCCCCCGAGCTGGGCAGGCAGATCGGTCTCGTCACCGGCTGGTGGTAGCGCCGGATCCCCGCGCGGGCCCGCGACGGCGGCTACCCTCGGTCGCGTGCGACTTCCCCGCAAGACCCCGGTCCTGCTCTTCGCGCTCGCCCTGCTGCCGGTGGCCTGTTCGACCGGACCCGATCAACCCGAGACCGTCGCCACGGCCTTCGCCGCCGCGCTGACCAGCGGTGACGCGGCCGCCGCCGCGGCGCTCACCGACGCCCCCGCGCAGGCCACGCCGGTGCTCACCGCGCTGTTCGAGAACCTCGGCCGCACCGACACCGTCCGGGTATCGGGCACCGACGACAGCTCCTTCACCCTCGAATCCACCTGGAAGTTCGGTCCCGAGGGCCGCAACGAGTGGACCTACACCACCACCGGCACCGCCACCGACAGCGACGGCTGGAAGATCGCCTGGCGCCCGGAGACGGTCGCACCCGGCCTGGATCTGGGCCCCCTCGTCTACAGCCCGGTCCCGCCGACACCGGCCCGCGTGCTCGACGCCTCCGGCGGTGACCTGATGACCGAGCAGGAGGTGACCCTGGTCCGGGCGGCGCCCGACGCCGACCTGCCCGCCCTGGCCGCGCTGCTCGACCGGCACGGTGTCACCGAGGCGGGGACGCGCACCGAGCTGGCCGCGGCCGAGGGCAACCCCGTCACCGTGGTCGCGCTGCGCGAGGCCGACATCGCGCCCGTGCGCGAGCCGCTGGGCGCCGTGCGCGGGGTGACGCTCGCGCCGCAGACCCGCCTGCTCACCGTCGACCCGGCCCTGAGCGGCCCCACCCTGGCCGGGCTGAGCGAACTCTGGCAGGAGCAGACCGACGCCGCCACCGGCTGGGCGGTGCGCGCGCGGACCGCCGAGGGCACCCAGCGCATCGCCGGGCCCGACGCGAAACCTGTCACCGACCTCGCGACCACCCTCGACATCGACCTGCAGAACGCCGCCGAGGCGGCCCTCACCCCGATCACCACCCCCGCCGCCATCGTGGCACTGCGCCCGTCGACGGGGGAGGTGCTCGCCGTCGCGCAGAACGATCCCGCCGACGACCAGGGCCCGATCGCGCTCACCGGGCTCTACCCGCCCGGGTCGACCTTCAAGACCGTCACCGTCTCGGCCGCGCTGCAGGCCGGGAACGTGAACGTCGACACCGTGCTGCCCTGCCCGGGCCGCGCGACCATCGAAGGCCGCACGATTCCCAACGACGACGGCTTCGACCTCGGCGCGGTGCCGCTGCACACCGCCTTCGCCCGCTCGTGCAACACCACCATGGCCGAGCTCGGCGTGCGCCTGCCCGCCGACGGGCTCACCGCGGCGGCCGCACAGCTCGGTCTGGGCGTGGACTATGTGACACCCGGGTTGACGACCGTCACCGGGAAAGTGCCCGCCGCGCAGAACCCGGCCCAGCAGGTCGAGGCGAGCATCGGGCAGGGCGCCGTCACCGCCTCGCCGTTCGGGATGGCACTGGTGGCCGCCTCGCTCGCCCACGGCTCGGCGCCCACTCCGGCGATCGTGCGCGGCCGCCCCGGCACCCCGGATCGGCAGGCCGCGCCGGTGCCCGCGACGGTGACGTCGCAGATAGAGACCATGATGGCCGAGACGGTGAGCGCCGGAACGGCCACCGCGCTGCGCGACATCCCCGGCCTGCTCGGCAAGACCGGCACCGCCGAATACCTCGACGACGAGCACGCGCACGGCTGGTTCGTCGGCATCGACGGCGATGTGGCCTTCGCGGTCTTCGTCGCCGACGCGGGCAGCTCCGGACCGGCGGTCGAGGCAGCGGGCAGGATGCTGCGTGTGAAACGATGATCTATGTCACGCGTCGCGGACGGGCAATCACCCTGCTGCCGCACGCGGTCATCCCACGGCCAGCTACACTCGTCGACGGACCATATCCATGGTCAATACGCGGGATGTCACAATTTCGAGAAGGTTCGGAGTAGGCGCCATCGATACCGGTCAGAAGATCGCGGAGCATTACCGCCTGGTCGAGCGTATTGGTAGCGGCGGCACAGGCGTTGTATGGCGTGCTGTCGACGAACGCCTCCAACGCTCCGTGGCTGTGAAGCAGATCCACATCAAACCCAGTTTGCCCGAGGGCGAACGGGATGTCTTGCGCCAGCGCGCGATTCGGGAGGCCCGCAACGCGGCGCGCTTCCAGCATCCCAATGCCATCGTGGTGTTCGACATCACCGAGCACAACGGTGATCCGTGCCTGGTGATGGAGTACCTCAAGTCGGTCAGCCTGGCGGCCGAGCTCGGCCAGAAGGGCCCGCTGCCGCTGGCCGAGGTGGCCCGCATCGGCGAGCAGGTGGCCTCGGCGCTCATCGCCGCCCACCAGGCGAGCCTGGTGCACCGCGACGTCAAACCGGGCAACATCCTGCTCGGCGAGCACGGTGAGGTGAAGATCACCGACTTCGGCATCTCCCGCGCCACCGGTGACGTCACCCTCACCGAGACCGGCCTGATCTGCGGCACCGCCGCCTACCTGGCCCCCGAGGTCGCCCGCGGCTCCGACCCGACGCCCGCCGCCGACGTGTTCGCCCTGGGCGCCACGCTGTTCCACGCGCTGGAAGGCGAACCGCCCTACGGCGCCAACGCCAATCCGCTCGCCGTGCTCTACGCCGCGGCCAACGGCCAGGTGCGCGAGCCGCGCAACGCGGGCCCGGCCACCGACTTCCTGCTCGACCTGCTGAACCCGGACCCGCTGGACCGGCCGACCATGGCCGAGTCGCGCGCCGCGCTGGCCGCCTTCGCCGACGCGGACGCCGACGCCGTGCCCGCGGGCTTCGTCCCGGCCAGCGAGGCCTACAACCGGCGCAACTCCGCCGCGGCCACCCAGGTGATCCGCCAGTCCGGCCGCCGCGCCTCGCACGCGGGCGCCTCCACGGCGACCACCCGCCAGATCCGCTCGAACCCGCGGCCGCAGCCGCGGCTGGACACCGCCGCGCATCCGCCGACGCAGGCCCAGCCCGCGCCGCAGCCGCGCAAGCAGGCGGGCAAGGGCCGTGCGGTGCTGATCGGCTCCGGTGTGGGCGCGGTGATCGCGGCGATCGCCGTCGCGGTCAGCGCCATGAGCGGCTCGGACACCGATTCCCCTCAGGTGCAGGCGAATCCGTCGACCTCGGTGCAGTCGCCGGGCCCGGCCGCGAGCAACACCCCCGTGGCGGCGGCGCTCGGGCAGACCACCAATGTCGGCACCGTCGACATCGGTTCGGCCGGTCAGCTGGTGGAGGACTTCTACAGCAACCCGGCCGGTTCGTGGTCGCTGCTCACCCCCGCCGCGCAGAAGCTCTACGGCAGCGAGACCGCGTTCCGTGAGTACTGGAACGGGCGCATCATCAACACCTTCACCAGCATCACGGCGGTCAGCGGCAACAACGCCGACGGCTCCACCGACATGCAGCTGGCCAGCATCACCATCGACGGGCAGACCAGGTCCAACATGGTCATGCGCGTGGTGAACTCCGGCGGCCGCCTGCAGATCGACGGCAACACCCGCTGACACCGCCCACCCGAGCCGATCCCCGCGCCCGCGCCGGGATCGGCTCGCTGCTGTGCGGACCGGGGATGTGCCGGAAAAGCGATGGCGGGCGACCATTAGGCTGGTAGGTGACCTGAGACCGTGTAGAGACAGGATTGCACCCCGATATGACTCCCCGCATCGAGCTCGCCCGCGTCGACTTGCGCGGTCGTACTCCTTCCGCTGCCGAGCTGCGCACCGCGCTGCCGCGCGGAGGAGTCGACGTGGACTCGGTGCTGCATCACGTGCGGCCGGTCGTCGAGGACATCCGCGACCGGGGTGCCGAGGCCGCGCTGGACTACAGCGAGAAGTTCGACGGGGTGCGCCCGGCCGCGGTGCGCGTGCCGGTGGGCGAACTGGCGAAGGCACTCGACGAGCTGGACCCGGCCGTGCGCGCCGCCCTCGAGGTGGCCATCGAGCGGACCAGGAAGGTGCACGCCGACCAGCGGCGCACCGACATTGTCACCGAGGTGGTGTCCGGCGGCACCGTCACCGAGAAGTGGGTGCCGGTGGAGCGGGTGGGGCTCTACGTGCCCGGCGGCAATGCCGTCTACCCGTCCTCGGTCGTGATGAACGTCGTCCCGGCGCAGGCCGCCGGGGTGGAGTCGCTGGTGGTGGCCTCGCCGCCGCAGGCGCAGTTCGGTGGGCTGCCGCACCCGACCATCCTGGCCGCCGCCGCGCTGCTGGGCGTCGACGAGGTGTGGGCCGTCGGTGGCGCGCAGGCCGTGGCGCTGCTGTCCTACGGCGGCACCGACACCGACGGGGCCGCGCTCGAGCCGGTCGACCTGATCACCGGGCCCGGCAACATCTACGTCACCGCGGCCAAGCGGCTGTGCCGTGGCCTGGTCGGGATCGACGCCGAGGCCGGTCCCACCGAGATCGCGGTGCTCGCCGACGCCACCGCCGATCCGGTGCACGTGGCCGCCGACCTGATCAGCCAGGCCGAACACGATGTGCTCGCCGCCAGCGTGCTGGTCACCGATTCGCCGGCGCTGGCCGATGCCGTCGACGCGGCGGTGAACGCCCAGCTCGCCGTGGTCAAGCACAACGATCGCGTGCGCGAGGCGCTGGGCGGCAAGCAGTCCGGCATCGTCCTGGTCGACGACATCGCCCAGGGCCTGCGCGTGGTCGACGCCTACGCCGCCGAGCACCTCGAGATCCAGACCGCCGACGCCGCGGCCGTGGCCGCGCGGGTGCGCAGCGCGGGCGCCATCTTCGTCGGCCCCTGGGCCCCGGTGAGCCTGGGCGACTACTGCGCGGGCTCCAACCACGTGCTGCCCACCGCGGGCTGCGCGCGGCACTCCTCGGGCCTGAGCGTGCAGACGTTCCTGCGTGGCATCCACATCGTGGAGTACACCGAGGCGGCGCTGAAGGATGTCGCCGGACACGTCGTCGCCCTGGCGAACGCGGAGGATCTGCCCGCGCACGGGCAGGCCGTGCAGGCGCGGTTCGAGGCGCTGTCGTGAGCACTCCCACCGTGCCCGGCGCCGCCGCGACCCTCGACCAGCTGCCCCTGCGCGACAACCTGCGCGGCAAATCCCCTTACGGCGCACCGCAATTGACCGTGCCGGTGCAGCTCAACACCAACGAGAACCCGCACCCGCCCAGTCGCGCGCTGATCGACGACGTCGCCGAATCGGTGCGCGCCGCCGCCGCCGACCTGCACCGCTACCCCGATCGCGACGCGGTGGCCCTGCGCGCCGACCTCGCCGCCTACCTCACCCGGCAGACCGGCGTGCCCGTCGACGCCGCGAACGTGTGGGCGGCCAACGGCTCCAACGAGATCCTGCAGCAACTGCTGCAGGCCTTCGGCGGGCCCGGCCGCAGCGCCCTGGGTTTCGTGCCCTCCTACTCGATGCACCCGATCATCTCCGAGGGCATCGACACCGAGTGGATCGAGGCCAAGCGCAGCGGCGACTTCTCCCTCGACATCGACTACGCCGTGGCCCAGATCGCCGAACGCCGCCCCGACGTGGTGTTCGTGACCAGCCCGAACAACCCCACCGGCCACAGCATCCCGATCGGCGAACTCGAACGGCTGCTCGCCGCCGCACCCGGCATCGTGGTGGTGGACGAGGCCTATGGCGAGTTCTCGGCCGCGCCGAGCGCGATCACGCTGATCGACCGGTTCCCGACGAAGCTCGTGGTCACCCGCACCATGAGCAAGGCTTTCGCCTTCGCGGGCGGACGCCTCGGCTACCTGGCGGCCTCGCCCGCCGTGATCGATGCGATCCTGCTGGTCCGGCTGCCGTACCACCTCTCGGTGGTCACCCAGGCGGCCGCGCGCGCCGCACTGCGGCACGCCGACGAAACCCTCGGCAGCGTCGCCGAGCTCGCGGCCCAGCGCGACCGGGTCGCCGCCGCGCTCACCGCGCAGGGCTTCGCAGTGATCCCCAGCGACGCCAACTTCATCCTGTTCGGCCGCTTCACCGACGCCGCGGTGGCCTGGCAGCACTACCTCGACGCCGGGGTTCTCATCCGCGATGTCGGCATCCCGGGCTACCTGCGCGCCACCATCGGCCTCGCCGCGGAGAACGACGAATTCCTGCGTGTGAGCGGCGAACTCGCCGGCACCGACCTCACCCATTGACCGCTGGAGGCAATCGATATGAGCAGAACAGCGCGGGTCGAGCGCGTCACCAAGGAATCCAGCATCCTCGTCGAGCTGAACCTCGACGGCACCGGCAAGACCGAGATCAGCACCGGCGTGCCGTTCTACGACCACATGCTGACCGCGCTCGGCCAGCACGGCGGGTTCGACCTGGTGGTGCGGGCCGAGGGCGACATCGAGATCGAGGCCCACCACACCGTCGAGGACACCGCCATCGTGTTCGGCCAGGCCCTGGGCCAGGCGCTCGGCGACAAGAAGGGCATCCGCCGCTTCGGCGACGCGTTCATCCCGATGGACGAGACCCTCGCGCACGCCATCGTCGACGTCTCCGGCAGGCCGTACTGCGTGTTCACCGGCGAACCGGATCACCTGGTGCACACCATCATTCCCAGCGCGGGCCCCGGTGCGTCGTACTCGACCGTGCTCAACAAGCACGTCTTCGAGTCGATCGCGCAGAACGCCAGGATCGCGCTGCACGTGCGGGTGCTCTACGGCCGCGACCAGCACCACATCACCGAGGCCGAGTTCAAGGCGGTCGCCCGCGCCCTGCGCGCGGCCGTGGAGATCGACCCGCGTGTCAGCGGTGTGCCGTCCACGAAAGGTGTGCTGTGAGCAAGAAATCCGTCGCCCTGCTCGACTACGGCTCCGGCAACCTGCACTCCGCCGAACGCGCCCTGGTGCGCGCCGGTGCGCAGGTGGAGGTCACCGCCGACCCGCAGACGGCGCTGGCCGCCGACGGGCTGGTCGTGCCCGGGGTCGGCGCGTACGCGGCCTGCATGGCCGGGCTGCGCGCGGTCCGCGGGGAGCGCCTGATCGGCCAGCGCCTGGCCGGTGGCCGTCCGGTCCTCGGCATCTGCGTGGGCATGCAGATCCTGTTCGACCGCGGCGTCGAGTTCGGTGTCGAGACCGAGGGCTGCGGCGAATGGCCCGGCACCGTCGCGGGCCTGGACGCCCCCGTCCTGCCGCACATGGGCTGGAACACGGTGCAGGCCCCCGCCGACAGCACCCTGTTCGCCGGCATGGACGCCGAAACCCGCTTCTACTTCGTCCACTCCTACGCCGCCCAGCAGTGGGAACTCCCCGACAGCGACCACATCGCCCCCGCCCGCCTCACCTGGTCCGAACACGGCGTCCCCTTCCTCGCCGCCGTCGAGAACGGCCCCCTCTCGGCCACCCAGTTCCACCCGGAGAAGTCCGGCGACGCGGGCGCCCACCTCCTGCGCAACTGGATCGATTCGCTCTAGATCGGCGCTCAGGCCGGTTCGCGTGCGCCCGCGAGGTGCGCACGGATCGGCCCAGCGCAGCGTTCGGCGTCGTTGAGCCACGGATTGTGGCCGCCCGCAACCATATCCAGCCGTGCGGCCGGGATCTTTTCGACGCTCGCGCGGCCCGTCTCCGGAGTGGCGAACACGTCCTGATCACCCCAGACGAATAGTGCCGGCACCGTGATCCGCGCGAGTTCGTCCTCGGTGAGGACATTCTCGGCGCGGGCCGAGCCGTTCTGGATCAGGCGATTCAGGAGTGCGCGATAGGAGGCCGCCTGTCCCGGGAGGCGCAGCGGCAGTCGGTGCAGGTCGAGTAGATCGTCGGACAGAGCGCGGGCCGCGTCCTGTCCGAGTGCTCCGGCCAGTGCGTAGCGGGCGACAAAACGGGGTGATGGTAGCTGCATCAGCCGCTGGTCGACTGCGCCGCGGACGGGTGTGCTCAGCGAGATCATCTCGGGTATTGCCCGCATCCCGGGCAGTGCCGTGGCGGGCGCGCCGACCAGCGCAGCGCGGGTCAGCCGTTCCGGGGCCTCGAGCGCTGTCCATAGCGTGCAAAGGCCGCCCAGGGAACTGCCGACCATGTGGACGCGCGCGATCCCGAGCGCGTCCAGGGTGCCGGTCACGATGCCGACCGCCAGTTCACGGATGGTTCGGCCTTGCCAGTGAAAGGGCGGCGCGAGGTTGTGGCCGGGCAGGTCGAGCAGGATGTGGCGGTAGCCCGGGAGCCGGGCGATCAGCGGTGCCAGGCCGAGGGCGGGCGCGGAGATGCCGTTGATATGCACGACAGGCTCGCCCGCACCGGTCGTCAGCACGCGCACACCCACGTCCGGGTCGCGCAGGGTGAGCAGGTGTTCGGTGAGCGTCAGCCGGTAGGCCGCGGCGACCCGGTCCTCCACGGCAAGGATCCGGCGGCGCAGGGAATCGTTCATGGCTCCACTGTCGGGGACGGCGGGCGCACGGTCTTGGACGATTGTTCCGGTCGGTGCCGGACGAGCGCGCCGGGGGTGGTTCCGGTGAAGGCCGCGACCTCGCGCGACAGGTGCGACTGATCCGCGTAACCGCACCGCGCGGCGACCTCGGCGGGCGCGGCACCGGTTTGCAGTTGTTCCAACGCGGCACGGAACCGGATCACCGTCGCTGCCCGCTTCGGTGTGACTCCGACCTGGGCGGTGAATCTCGACCACAGCCGTTTGCGGCTCCAGCCGGTGTCCTGGGCCAGATCTCGCACGCGCACAGCACCATCGGTCGCGACCAGCCGCGCCCAGCTGGCGGCGACCTCGGGGTCCAGGGTGGCCGGTGCGCGGCGTTCCGCCAGGAATCGCGCGGTGAGCGCGAAACGGTCTGTCCAGGAATCTGTTTCGGCGAGTCGACCGGTCAGACGGGCCGCTGCCCGGCCCCAGAGTTCCTGGGGGCCGGGCACGCTGCCATCCAACTCGCGGGGGAGCCCACCCAGCAGCCCGTACGCGGCGATCGGCGACAACAGCACTTCCACGCACGCGACCTGCCGTGCGTGCACGCGGCGCGCTCCCGGACACCATCCGGCGACGAGACCGCCGGTCGCGGAGTCGGCGGTGTCCTCGTCGACGACCAGGCGGCTGTCTCCGAACTGGATGACCACGACCACCGCCGGTCGCGCGAAGATCCGCAGATCGGAGCCCGCCGCCGCTCGATCCAGGAACCCTTTCATCGCGAGGCCCGGGACGGTCGAGACCGGGCGCGCCAGCTCCCAGCGCGCATCCAGCGCATCGTCGGACATGATCGGCCGCACGTGATCGAGCGTAGGAGCGTGGGTCTGGCATGCACAACCGCGAGTGTGAACATACACCGACTTGTCTATGTGTATGTTCGGTAGATGAACGACGTACCACCTCGCCCCAAACATCTCGACTCCCCGATGCTGCCCAAGATCTTCAAGATCATGGGGAAGACGCAGGTGTGGGTCTACCGGCGGACCGGTGGGCGGATCGGCGCGAAATGGCGTGTCGGCGCGGGCTTTCGCAAGCCGGTCCCGACCTTGCTGCTCGACCACCGCGGCCGCAAGTCCGGGAAGGTCTACACCACCCCGCTGCTCTATCTCGCCGACGGCACGGACATCATCGTCGTCGCCTCCCAGGGCGGCCTGTCCACACACCCACAGTGGTATCGCAATCTCCGCGCCGAACCCGACACCCACATCCAGATCGGCCGCACCCTCCACCCCGTCCACGCCATCACCGCCGACCCTCACCAGCGGGCGCGCCTATGGCCCCTCCTGGTCGACGCCTACGCCGACTTCGACCACTACCAAGCCTGGGCCGGCCGCGAGATCCCGGTCGTCATCCTCCGGCCCCGGTCCGATGGAGCCGACTGATCGGTGGTCGGCCGCGGCTCGTCCGGGAGATCGCGGTGGTGCGGCGTCGGGCCGGCCAGGCTGTCGCTGCGACAGTCGTTGACGGCTGATCGACTAGTTTCGGCACATGCGTTCGAAGAGAAGGCTTTTCGTCGGAGCGACCTTCGCGGTGGCGGCAGCGATCGCCGTATCCGGGTGTGCCGCATCGGCGCCGGTCGCCACGCCTGTTTCGCCGTCGACGACCACCGTCCCGGCACCAACGACCACCGATCCAGCCACGGTCGGCGGATCCGACTTCGGGCCGGGACCGTATCGGGTCGAGGCGACCGTGACGATGGGCGAAAGTCCCACCAGCATCGCGATCGACCCCGAAACGGGCAGAGCTTTCGTCGCGCGGTACGTGGAAGGCGCTGCCAGGCAGTCGGTGTCGGTCATCGATACCCGCACTCACACGCACAGCGGTGACATTCCGGTGGGTCAGGTCTTCCCCTCGGGGCCTCAGTCGATCGCGGTCGACACCGATACCCACCTCGTCTATCTGGTGGGTGGGAACTCCGCAGGTCAGGTGCTGGTCATCGACCCGGACCGGGAATCGGTGACGGCGATCATCGAGACGGACGGGGATCCGGTCGCGGTCGTCGTGGATGCGTTGCGGCACACCCTCTACGTCGCCAATCGGTTCTCCCGTTCCGTCACGGTCGTGGATACCGCCACCCGTGCCACTGTCGCGACGATTCCGGTGGACGGATCTCCGAGTGGGTTGGCGGTCGATCCGGACACCCATCATCTGTGGGTCGCGAGCGAGGCGGGAGTCTCCGTCGTCGACGCCGGCACGCACACCGTGAGCACGACCGTCCAGGTCGGCGGAGATCCGGGTCACATCGCCATCGACCCGCAGACACGGACGGCCTTCGTGACTCACCCGGCCGAGAACTGGGTCTCGCTCGTCGATACCACGAGTCGTACGCGGGTGGCCGCCGTGTCGCTGGGTGTGCGGGGAAGAGCCTTCGCGGCGGTGGTCGATCCGGTCGCGCACACCGTCTATCTCACCGGCGGAGCTTTCGACGTCGTGACGATGATCGACACGAGCACCCGCGAGGTCACGGCTGCGCGGTACTCGGGAATCACCCGGACCACTCCATACGGTTCGCAAACCCTCGGAGCCGCCGTGGATCCGGTGAGCCACCTGCTCTATGTGACCAACGAGAACTCCGGCCGGATCGAGGTGATCGCCCACCTGTGAAAGCTGGTCGCGGCCATGCGCGCCGAATTACGGCCGGTCGAGGTGGGCGTGGTCGGCGGATTCGGTGCCTGCGTCCCAGCCGTCGGTGCTGCGGATGGTGATGCCTCGGGTGTGGGTGGTGGGGAAGTAGGTGGTGAGGGCCTGGGTGAGGCGGGTGTGGTGGGCGGCGAGGATCGGGAGGAGGGTGGTGGGGTCGGGGGAGTGGGCGATGGTGGATTCGGTGGTGGTGGTGAGGCGGTCGCCGATGCGGGTGGCGTAGGCGGTGAGGAAGGCTTTTCGGTAGGCGCGGGTGCGGGAATCGCCGGTGCCGGGGGCGGTGTCGATCATGGTGCGGGTGGCCTGGACCAGGAGTGAGGTGGCGAGGAGTTCTACCGCGTCGAGGTCGGGGTCGTCGCCGATGATGGTGACGAAACCCCAGTCGGCGGCGAAGACGGCGCGGGCGCGGTTGGCGCGGGTGACCTGGTCGACCAGGAGGGCTTTGGCGTCGGTGTAGGGGGTGTCGAGCCAGAGGCGGCGGGCGGTGGGGAGCGCCGGGCCGGTGGTGTGGTGGGCGAGGAGCGCGCGGTCGATGGCGTACTTGGTCATCAATTCCTGGGCCTTGGCGGAAAGGGCCTCGGCCTCCTCGGCGAAGGAGGTCGACTCGGCCTTCGCGAGCAGACCGCGGACGCGGCCCAGGGTCTTGGCGTCCACGTGCTCGTGGACGACCGGGCGCGCCGGGGTGCCGGGCAGCGGGCAGATCGGCTCCAGCCGGGGGAGCTGGAGCAGCAGGGCCAACGCCGTGATGATCGAATCCAGTGCCTCGCTGCCGGACAGCAGTGCGCGGTCGGCCCACTGGCCGGGGTGCGGGCGGTCGGTGTCCCACCAGACGGTCGCGTCCATGGCGTCGAGCTGGTTCTGCCAGATCTCGTCGACGGTGTCGGGAGCGAAGGGCGCGCGGTGTTCGGCCATGAGATCGGTCAGATAGCCGATGGCGAACTCGTCGACGCGGCGGCGGGCGGCCTGGTGGACGTCCATGGGCAGCCAGCCGGAGTCGAAGGCGTGCGCGATCAGCCGACGGCCCGCCCGCGCCGTGCCCTCGGCCACCTCGGCGGGGAGCGGGCCCGGTCCCGCGAGCTCGTCGACGAAACGGCGCACACCGGCCTTGTCGCCCCGGGCGGTCGCCAGCGCGGCGGTCGCGACGGTCTCGGCGATCCGGGCGGGGTCACCGGCGACGGCGGCCGCGTCCAAGGTCGGCCCCGGCACCGGTTTGCGGCCGGTACGGCGGCGGCGGTTCTGCTTGCCCACGGTCGGGGCCTCCTCGGCGTTCGGTCTCGGCGACCATTGTCCCCGGTGGGGTCACCGCGGCGGATCGGGCGGTCCCTCGGCGGTGACATCGGCCCAAGCGGTTGTCGCGCGCGTGGGAATCACTCGGCGCGGTGATCATGACGCGGCAGCATGGTGGCACTCTCGGCCGGACCGACGGCCCCGGTCCGCATGTCACCGCCCGCGGATTGCGTTCGCGTGGAGGGATATCGGTGGTGAAAGGGGGTGTCGGGCGGTCGGATCGATACCTAGAGTGGGTTCATGAGTTATCGGGGGATGCTGGCCGCGGAACGCGCGGAGATGATCGAACTGCTGCGCGGGTTGAGCGAGGATCAGTGGGATACGCCGTCGCTGTGTGCGGGGTGGCGGGTCAAGGAGGTCGTCGGGCATCTGCTCACCGATACCCTCGGTCCGCTCGCCTACCTGCGGACCTCGATCGCGCACCGCGGGAATGTCGACCGCATCAACAACGCGCTCGCCGAATCCTTCGCCGCGCTGTCCACCGACGAACTGGTCGACCGGTTCGCGCACCGCTCCGGGCGACTGTCGAAATTCGCGCCGCGTCTCATGCTGGCCGACCTCACGGTTCATCAGCAGGACATCCGCCGTCCCCTGGGCCTGGCCCGGACCATCCCGGCCGACCGGCTCACCGCGGTCCTGTCCCACCCCGACCCCTTCGCTTTCCCCGGCAAGCGCACCAAGGGCCTGCGGTTCGTGGCCACCGATGTCGACTGGTCGTCCGGTGACGGCCCGGAGGTGCGTGGGCCCGGCGAGGCGCTGGCCCTGGCCATGGTCGGGCGCGAAGTCGTGCTCGACGAGCTCACCGGCGACGGAGTCCCCGAACTCCGCCGCCGCGGCTGAGCTACTTCAACACCGAACGACGCGGACCCGCGCGTCGACCGGAACCCTATCCGCACATCCCGACCCTGTAATCGGTTCCTGCTCACCGGGATTGGACGTACCACGCACGGGATACCCGGGAGATCCGATCGGGGTGGGCGGCGGTGCCGTCCACGGCCCGCGTGACACGGACCTCACCGGCGCCGACCGGTGGCGGCAACCGGGGTGCAGACCCACTAGTCTGATCGCGTGAGTCTTGTGCTGTTGCCCGCCGTCGATGTCGCCAATGGGGAGGCCGTGCGCCTCGTGCAGGGAGAGGCCGGTAGCGAAACCAGCTACGGCTCCCCCCGGGACGCGGCGCTGGCATGGCAGCAGGCGGGCGCCGAGTGGGTGCATCTGGTGGACCTCGACGCCGCCTTCGGCAAGGGCAGCAATCGCGATCTGATCGCCCAGGTGGTCGGCGAACTCGATGTGAAGGTCGAGCTCTCGGGCGGCATCCGCGACGACGACTCGCTGCGCGCGGCGCTGGCCACCGGCTGCGCGCGGGTCAACATCGGCACCGCGGCGATCGAGAACCCGCAGTGGTGCGCCAAGGTGCTCGGCGAGTACGGCGACCGGATCGCGGTCGGGCTCGACGTCAAGCAGATCGACGGCGAATGGCGGCTGCGCGGCCGCGGCTGGGTCACCGACGGCGGCGACCTGTGGGAGGTGCTCGAGCGCCTCGAACGCGACGGATGCTCGCGCTACGTCGTCACCGACGTCTCCAAGGACGGCACGCTGACCGGCCCCAATCTGGAACTGCTGAGCGAGGTCGCCAACGCCGCCGAGGCGCCGGTGGTGGCCTCCGGTGGCATCTCGGTGCTCGACGACCTGGTCGCCATCGCCGGCCTCACCGAGGACGGCGTGGAAGGCGCGATCATCGGCAAGGCGCTGTACGCGGGCCGGTTCACCCTGCCCGAGGCCCTGGCCGCGGTGCGCTGACCGCCCCGATGACGACCGCACCGAGCACCGCCGAACTGACCGATCTGCTGGCCGTGGCAGGCCAGGTGCTGGACGCGACCGTCCCGCGATTCGTCGAGGGCGTCGGTGCGCCGAGCGCGGTCACCAAGGGCCGCAACGACTTCGCCACCGAACTCGACCTCGAACTGGAACGAACCATCTCCGCCGAGCTGCGCCGGCGCACCGGCATCGCGGTGCACGGCGAGGAATTCGGCGGCCCCGCGCTCACCGCGGGCACGGCCTGGGTGCTCGACCCGATCGACGGCACCTTCAACTACTCCTCCGGCCACCCCATGTCGGGCACCCTGCTCGCGCTGGTGCACGAGGGCGAACCGGTCATCGGCCTGACCTGGCTGCCCGTGCTCGGGCGCCGCTACGCCGCGGTGGCGGGCGGACCGCTGCTGCTCGACGGTGCGGTGCTGCCGCCGCTGGAGCCGGGCAAGCTCGCCGACGCGATGATCGGGTTCGGCGCCTTCAACCTCGACTCGGCGGGCCGCATCCCCGGCCAGTTCCGCTTCGATCTGCTCGGCGCGCTGAGCAGGCTGTCCTCCCGGGTGCGCATGCACGGTTCCACCGGGATCGACCTGGCGTTCACCGCCGCGGGCGTGCTCGGCGGCGCGGTCGTGTTCGGGCACCATCCCTGGGACAACGCGGCGGGCGTGGCGCTGGTGCGCGCGGCGGGCGGTGTGGTCACCGACCTGGCCGGGCGGCCCTGGACCATCACCTCCGGCTCGGTGCTGGCCGCCGCGCCCGGCGTGCACGAGGAACTGCTGGAAATGATTTGCACGGTCAGCGAAGAAGAACGAGGCTGAGATCATGACATCGCGTACCGACAGCGCCACCGTGAGCACCCTGGCCGTGCGGGTCATCCCGTGCCTGGACGTGGACGCGGGCCGGGTGGTCAAGGGCGTCAACTTCCAGAACCTGCGCGACGCGGGCGATCCGGTGGAACTGGCCGCGACCTACGACGCCCAGGGCGCCGACGAGCTGACCTTCCTCGATGTCACCGCCTCCACCGGCGACCGCGGCACCATGCTCGACGTGGTGACCCGCACCGCCGAGCAGATCTTCATCCCGCTCACCGTGGGTGGCGGCGTGCGCACGGTCTCCGATGTCGACCGGCTGCTGCGCGCGGGCGCGGACAAGGTGTCGGTGAACACCGCCGCCATCGCCCGCCCCGAGGTGCTCTCGGAGATGTCGCAGCGGTTCGGCTCGCAGTGCATCGTGCTCTCGGTCGACGCGCGCACCGTGCCCGACGGGCAGCCCGACACCCCGTCCGGCTGGGAGGTCACCACCCACGGCGGCAAGCGCGGCACCGGCATCGACGCGGTCGAGTGGGCGATTCGCGGCGCCGAGCTGGGCGTCGGCGAGATCCTGCTGAACTCGATGGACGCCGACGGCACCAAGGCCGGCTTCGACCTGCCGATGATCGCGGCGGTGCGCGCGGCGGTGAAGGTGCCGGTGATCGCCTCCGGCGGCGCGGGCAAGGTCGAGCACTTCCCGCCCGCGGTGCACGCCGGGGCCGACGCGGTGCTGGCCGCCAGCGTCTTCCACTTCGGTGACCTGACCATCGGCCAGGTCAAGTCCGCGATGTCGGCGGACGGCATCACCGTCCGCTGACATCGCGGCGCCTCAGGCTCCGGTGCCGCGCAATCGGGCCAGCGCGGCCGCGGGCACCACATCGTTGGGCAGGACGAAGCCCTGGGTGCCCACCGGCTGCAGGAACACCGTGTCGCCCACGACGATCACCTTCTTGATGTCGGCGTAGCGGTTGGTGACCTGGCCGCTGGTCTGCTCGAGCTGCATCGCGTCGCGGGTGTAGCGGGCGGTGATCCGGTGGCCGGGACCGGCGACCGCGGTGAACTTGGGATTCACCCGGGCCAGCTGCCAGGCGGTGACCAGGCCGATCACCACGAGTTCGAAACCGAGCACGATGAAGAAGGCGCCGAACATCTCGCCGATCTCCGCGTGGCCACCGTCGGACAGCAACTCGAGGGTGCCGCGGACCAGCAGGAACGCCGGAAGCGCGAGCAGGAACGCCCATTTCGCGGGCAGCCGGAAGGTGACCAGGGCGGCGCCACGGCTCACCCGGCGGGCGGTGCGGTCGTCACACACATAGGTGACCTCGATCGTGTCCCCGTGCTGCTGGACGCCTCCGCCGGGCTGCCCCGCGGGCGCGAACTGCTGCTGCGGATGACCGGGCTGCTGCGGGTAGCCACCCTGCTGCGGGTAACCGGGCTGCTGGGGATAGCCGGGCGGGGCGGGCTGATACTGCGGGTAGCCGGGCTGTCCGGCGGGCTGGTACTGCGGCTGCGGATAGCCGGGCTGCTGATACTGCGGCTGCTGCGGCGGGTAGCCGGGCGACGGCTGATACGGCTGCTGCGGATGCATGAGATCCCCCTCGATGAACTGACATTCGTCGCGCGAATCGTAGACAACCCTGTTCGGGACTGTCGAATCAGCGCGGGCCGCTCACCGGCGCGATTCGGCGGTGATCAGGGTGCGCACGGCGTCGCCGGTGGTGCCCTGGAAACGGTCGACCCGATGGTCGGCGCAGAGGCGGGCGATGGGGGAGGCCGCGAGAAAACCCGCCCCGCCGTGCAATCGGAGGCAGCGGTCGATCACCCGGCCCGCGGCCTCGGTGCAGAACAGGGCGGCCGAGGCCGCGTCGGCGGTGGTGAGCTCGCCACGGTCGTAGGCGGTGACGGCACGATCGACGACTGCTTCGACGGCGTCGGTCTCGGCGCGGCAGGCGGCCAGCTCGAATCCGGTGTGCGGGAAGCCCGCTTGGGCGCGGTCACGCTGACGGGTGTGGCGGCGCGCGAAGCGGATCGCCGCCTTGGCCTGCGCGCAGGCGTCGATGGCCAATGCCAGGCGCTCGAGCGGCACCTGCGCGGCCAGTGCGGCCAGGCCGTGGTGCGGGGCGCCGAGACGGTCGGCGACCGGGACCCGGACATCGGTGAAGGTGAGTTCGGCGGTGTCGGAGACCTTGCGGCCCACGGTGTCCAGCGCGCGGCCCAGCCGGTAGCCGGGCGCGGTCGCGTCGACGACCAGCAGCGTGAGCCCGTGATCGGGGTCGTCGGCGCGCGGGGCGGCGGTGCGCGCGCACACGATCACCCGGTCGGCGTGCACCCCGCCGACGACGTAGGTCTTCGACCCGTTGAGCAGGTATTCCGAGCCGTCGGCGGACAGCGGCGCGGTGGTCCGCATGCCCGCCGGGTCGGTGCCGGTGCCCGGCTCGGCGACGGCGAGGGCGAACATGGTCTCGCCGGTGACGGCGCCGGGCAGCCAGCGCCGTCGCTGCCCGGCGGTGCCCAGGGCGCTCAGCAGTGGCAGGCAGCGGGTGGTGTGGGCGCCCGCGCCCCCGAAAGAGACCGCGGCGCGGGCGATCTCCTCGGCCAGCACGGTCCGGTAGGTGAGCGAGGTGCGCCCGGTGCCGCCGTACTCGGTGGGTACCTCGAGCCCGAGGACGCCGAGTTCGCCCAGCCGGTAGTAGAACTCGCGCGGAACCAGGGCCTCGTCGTGCCAGCGGCCGAATCCGGGGACGACCTCGGCGTCGATGAACGCGCGCATCGCGGTGCGGAAACGCGCGTGCTCGGCGTCGAAAACTGTTCTGCGCATGGATGTTTCTGCCTTCTGCGCGCCCTCGCGCGCGGTCGCGACGGCGCCACCGCGGCGACCGGCCGCGCCTGCCTCGTGGACGGGAGACGCGGCCGGTGCCCAGTGGCTGCCGGTTTCTACTTCGCCGGTGCCGGGACGGCCGGGTCCTTGCAGTAGGCGCCCAGCTCGGCCGGGCAGGGCGCGAGGATGGTCGAGAAGTACTGGTAGGCCGAGAACAGCGCCAGCGGACCGCCGACGGTGATCAGGCCGACCATGGTGCCGACCGCGCCGAGGGTGGCCGCGCCGAGCACACACCCGGCGACGGTGGCCCCGACCCACGGCACCAGCAGCACGATCACCGGGCTGGCGATCGCCGCGCCCGCCGCACCACCGACCAGACAGCCGATACCGCCACCGAGCACCGCGCCGATGATGGCGCTCACGGCGCTGCCGATGGTCAGCCGCTGGGTGAACATGCCGAGCGCGGTCTGGTCACGGGGGGTGAAGGATTCGGCGACCTGGCGCACGGCCGCGTCCTGGGTGATGAGGTCGGTCGCCGCGGCCACCGGGGTGCCCCCGTCACGTGACGGGGTGAGGGTCGCGGTGCCGCCGTCGACGGTGGCCGCGATCGGGAACACCGTGTCGTCCATCCGGTAGGACAGCGGCAGTGCGGCGACCGGCACCTCGTCGGCGGTGGTGATCACCAGCTGCCCGTCCACGATCCGCATCGTGCCGTCGGTGGTGACGACCGCCGCGTCACCCTGCCTGCTGACCTCGTAGCGGACGTCGGTCTGCGGGGGTGCGGGCTCGGCGTGGCCGGTGCCCGCGCCGACGCACAGGGTCAGGGCCGTCAGGGCGGCGGTGGCGAGTGTGGTGGACATTCTCATCGGTGATCCTCATCGATCGGGGGTGGTTCGGAAGGGAGTCCGCTGACGCCGGATCGCGCCGCGGGGGAGTCGGGGGGCGCTCAGTTGCCCGAGGTGTCGATCAGGCCGTCGGCCAGCGACCAGTGCTCGCCGACGAAGGTCTGGATGCCGACGGCTTCGATCGGATAGCCGTCGCCTTCACCGGTTTTCATGGTGATGCCGGGCAGCATGAGGTCGGCGGCGACACCGTCGAGCGAGCGCATGGCCTCGCGCAGGCCCTCGCGGGTCGGGCAGCTCGCGGCCTCGAGGGTTTTGCGGAAGCTCTCGGCCATCGCCCAGCCCGCCATGGTGTGCTGGTTCTCCGCGTCGACACCCGGCGCGTACCGGGCCAGCTTCGACTTGTAGGTCTGCATGCCGACGTCGGTGGCCCAGCGTGGGTCGGCGGCATCCTTGAGGAAGGCGGCGCTCACCGTGCCCTGCACGTTCGGCAGGCCGACCGGGCGCAGGGTGGCCATGGTGTTGGACACCTGGGTGAGCACGTGCAGCGGGTTCCAGTCGGTGTTGCGGGCGTCGGCGGCCAGGGCCTGCGAGGCGAACTTGGGGGTCGCGAAGTTCAGCAGCACATCGGCTTTCGCGTTCGCCAGATTGCGGACCTGCGCGTCGACGGTGGGGTCGGTGACCTCGAAGCTCTGCTCGGCCACGATCCGGACGCCGCTGCCCGCGATGCCCTCGGTGAACGCCTTCAGCAGGTCCTTGCCGAAGTCGTCGTTCTGGTAGAGCACCGCCACCGTCGCGTCGGGGCGCGCGGTCTTCACGTGCTGGGCGTAGGCGAGACCCTCGGTGCGGTAGCTGGGCTGCCAGCCGATGGTCCACGGATGCTCGGTGTCCGCGCCGAATTCGGTGGCGCCGGAGGCGACGAAGATCTGCGGCACCTTGCGTTGGCCGAGATAGTCGCGCACCGCCGAGGAGGTGGCGGTGCCCAGGGTCTGGAAGACCGCGAACACCTGATCCTGTTCGACCAGGCGGCGGGTCTCCTCGACCGTCTTGGGCGGCTGGTAGCCGTCGTCACGGACCAGGTATTCGACCGTGCGCCCGCCGATGCCGCCCTGTTCGGCATTGACGTAGTCGAAGTAGGCCTGGATGCCCTTGGGGATCGCGCCGTAGGCCGAGGCCGGGCCCGACAGCGGGTACACCCCGCCCAGTTTCAGGGTGGTGTCGGTGATGCCGGTGGTCTGCTGGCCCTTGCAGTCGCCCTGGCCGACGGTGCCGGTCTCGGCGCCGCGGCCACCGCAGGCGGTGAGCGTGGTGAGTGCGGTGAGCAGCGCCGCCGTCACCCCGAGGGTGCGGATTGCCTTAGTGCGCATGAGTTTTCCCTTTCCGGAGACGATGTCCGAGCCAGTGCGCCGCCTGGGTGGCCAGACCGGCCAGCCCGCGGGGCGCGAGATACATGACCGCGATGATCAGCAGTCCGAAGACCACGCCGGGCGCGGCCTGATTGACGTCCTGGGCGAGGCTGGGCACGAACATCACGAACAGCCCGCCCAGCAGCGGCCCCCAGGTGGTGCCGAGCCCGCCCACGACCAGCCCGGCCAGCAGGGTGATCGACAGGGTCACCGCGAAGGAATCCGGCGAGACGAAGGCGATCACCCAGGTGTAGACACCGCCCGCCACCCCGGCCAGCAGCGCGCTCCAGGCGAAGGCGAGGGTCTTGTAGTGGGCCAGGTTCACCCCGAGCACCTCGGCGGCGATCTCGTTGTCGCGCACCGCGTGCAGCGCGCGGCCCACCCGGGACCGCAGCATGCCTGCGACGAGGACGAAGCTCGCCACGGTGGTGATCAGGGCCAGGAAGTACAGCCATTGGTCCTCGGCCAGGCCGGTCCATTCCGGCGGGACCGGTTTGGTGACGGTCAGACCCATCGAGCCGCCGGTGAGGCCGTCGAAGCGCTTGAGCAGCGGCACCAGGAAGATGGCGATGGCCAGGGTGACCAGGGCCAGATACAGGCCGCGCAGGCGCAGGGCCGGGATGCCGAGGGCGAAACCCAGGACGAAAGTGATCGCGGCCGCGATCGGGATGGTCGCGAGATACGGCAGGTCCCCGTGCTGGATGGCGATCGCGGCGGTGTAGGCGCCGACGGCGAAGAAGGCGCCGTGGCCCAGCGAGATCTGGCCGGTGTGGCCGACCAGCAGGTTGAGCCCGAGCAGGGTGACCGCGTAGATCATGGCCATCGCCAGCTGGAAGGTGTGGAAGGGCACCAGCTGGAAGGGCGCGGCGACGGCGGTCACCAGCAGTGCGGTGATCGCGACGGCGGGCAGCGGGATCGCGCGCAGCCGTGCGGTGATCGTGTTCGGTCGCACCGCGACCGGAGTCGTCTCTGATGTCGTCGTACTCATACCCGCTCCACCGCCGCGTGTCCGAACAGACCTTGCGGGCGCACCAGCAGCACGCCCAGGATGATCACCAGCGGCACACCGATCTTGAGTTCGGTGCCGATCGCGTCGACGTAGGCGCCGGTGAGGGTTTCGGCGACGCCGACGATCAGGCCGCCCGCCACCGCGCCGCCGGGGGAGTCGAAGCCGCCCAGGGTGGCCGCCGCGAAGGCGTAGATGAGAACGCCGCCCATCATGTTGGGTTCCAGGAACAGCAGTGGCGCCGACAGCACGCCCGACACCGCGCCGACCAGCGCGGCCAGACCCCAGCCCAGCGCGAGCACGGTGCCGACCCGGATGCCGACCAGCCGCGCCGAGGACGGATTGCACGCCACCGCCCGCATGGCCAGCCCGATCCCGGTGAACCGGAACAGCACATAGAGCAGTGCCATCACGAGGGCGACCATCGCGAAGATGCCCAGACTGCCGTAGCCGACGCTCACCCCGCCGATCCGGATCGCGCCCTCGGGGAAGGGATTCGGGAACGGTTTGACCTGATACGACCAGATCCAGCCTGCCACCGCGTGCACGGTGAAGAACAGACCGACGGTGACGATCACCAGGGTGATCTCCGGCGCGCCCTCGACCGGGCGGATGATCACCCGTTCGATGAGCATGCCCGCCGCGAAGGAGATGGCCAGGGTGAGCGGCAGCGCCGCCCAGAACGGCATCACCTGGCTCAGCTGCCAGGCCAGGAAGGCCGAGAACATGGCCAGCTCGCCCTGGGCGAAGTTGACGATGCCGGTGAACCGGTAGATCAGGACCAGCGCCAGCGCCAGACCGGCGTAGATGGCACCGGCCGACAGGCCCTCGACGAGTTGCTGCGCGAATTCGGTCACGGCCGCACCCGGATTCCCAGATACGAGCGGGTGACCTGCTCGTCGGCCTTGATCTGCGCGGCCGTGCCGGACAACACGATCCGGCCGGTCTCCAGCACGTGCGCCTGATGCGCGATACCCAGTGCCAGATGGGCGTTCTGCTCGACGACGATCACCGTGGTGCGTTCCTCCTGATTGATGGTGTGCACGATCCCGAACAGCTCCTGGGTGACCAGCGGGGACAACCCGAGCGAGGGTTCGTCGAGCAGCAGCACGCGCGGGCGCAGCATCAGCGCCCGGCCCACGGCGAGCATCTGCTGCTGGCCGCCGGACAGCCCGCCCGCCGCCTCGCGCCGCTTCTCGCGCAGGATCGGGAAGTAGTCGTAGACCCGGCCCAGATCGGTGTCCGTGCCGGACCGGTCGCGGCGCGAGGACGCGCCGAGGCGCAGGTTCTCCTCGACGGTGAGCGGTCCGAAGGTGCCGCGGCCCTCGGGCACGTGCGCCACCCCGAGCCGGGCCATGGCCTCCGGGGCCTTGCCGGTCACCTCGGTGCCGGCCAGCCGCAGCGTGCCGCGCACCTTGACCATGCCGCACAGGGCGCGCAGCAGGGTGGTCTTGCCCGCGCCGTTCGGGCCGAGGATCGCGCACACCGCGCCCTGCTCGACCGAGAAGCTCACGCCGTGCAGTACTTTCGCCGCGCCGTACCCGGCGTGCAGATCGGTGACGGTGATCATGCGGCCGCTCCCAGATAGGCGCGGATGACGGCCGGATCTCGTTGCACCGCTTCGGGTTTCCCCTCGGCGATGACCCGCCCGAACTCCAGGCAGACCACCCGGTCACAGGTGCCCATGACGAAACCCATGTGGTGTTCGACCACGACCACGGTGAGCTCGAGCTCGTTCTGTACCGCGCGCAGGCGCTCGGCGAACTCGTCGACCTCGCCGTGGCTCAGGCCGTTCACGGGTTCGTCGAGCAGCAGCAGGCGCGGCCGCACCGCCAGGGCCCTGGCCAGTTCGATCCGCTTGAGGGTGCCGAAGGGCAGGCCCGCCGCCGGATGATCGGCGACCGCGGTCAGGTCCAGGCGTTCCAGCAGGGCGTCGGCCTCGGCGCGCAGCGCCCGTTCCTCGCGGCGCACGGCGGGCAGGCGCAGACCGGCCGACAGGAAACCGGCGCGGGCGCGGTGATGGGTGCCGACGAGGACGTTGTCGCGCACCGACAGCCGGGGGAACAGGCCCAGGTTCTGGAAGGTCCGGGCGATGCCCAGGCCCGCCAGCGCGTCCGGGCGGACCGAGGCCAGGTCGGTGTCGCGGTAGCGCAGGGTGCCCGAGGTGGGGCGGTAGCGGCGGGTCAGGCAGTTGAACAGGGTGGTCTTGCCCGCGCCGTTCGGTCCGATCAGGCCGACCATCTCGCCGGGAGCGACCGTGAACCCCACATCCTGCAGGGCGGTGATGCCGCCGAAGCGCACCGTCAGGTTGGTTATCTCGAGCATGCGCCGAGACTAAAATCACAGGTCAGCGCCCACATCGGACGTTGTGGACCAATTCCGGGCCGCCGCCTCGTCCGCTGCGGACAGGGCCGCGGCCGGTTGACACCGGCAAAACGGACATGCAAACTCCCCGGACATGTCAGCTGGATCACACCTGGTCACCGCGCCCGTGCCCGATTCCGTGCAGGCCGAGCGCGCGCGGATCGTGGGCTGCGCCTACGCGCACGCCGACGCCATCGCCGACGACGTGATGGCCACGATCCGGATCGAGCTGCCCGGGTACGGCACCGCCGACCCCGGCTTCCTGGCCGATGTCCACGACCAGCTGGCCCGGCTCAGCCGCACCGGGCTCGGCGCGCTGCTCGAACGCAAGCGGGTGACCCCGGCCGATGTCACCTACGCCCGCCAGGCCGCGGCCCGGCGGGCGCGATCGGGACTACCGCTGGTGGACTACATCGCCGCGTTCCGGCTCGGTCAGCGCGCCATCTGGAAATCGCTGCTCGCGCACGCGGGCGACACCGAGGCGGGCCGCGAGGCGGTGCTCTCGCTGGCGGGCCCGCTGGCCCGCTACACCGATCTGATCAGCGCCCAGGCCACCGACGCCTACCTGGAATTCCAGCAGTACGTGGCCGCCGAATCGGGGCGCGACAGCCAGGCGCTCACCGACGCCCTGCTCGAGGGGGCGTTGCCCGCGAGCGGCCCGCATCTGTCGGTGGCCACGGCGCACGGTCTCGGCGCCGAGCGCAGCACACCGATGGTCGTGGTGGTCGCGGTCGTGCTCGACGGGCCCGCCGAGACCCGGCAACTGGTCTCGGCCGCGGCGGCGCGCGTGGGCGTCAACGGGTTGCGCACCCTCGCGGTGGTGCGCGGCGCCGAGATCGTCGCGATTCCGGCGCTGGGCCCCGACGGCTCGGCCGAGCAGCTGTGTGAGCGCTGGCGCGACAAGCGCGCCGAGCTGGCCGCCGAGGGCATCGCGCTCGCGGTCGGGGTGAGCACCGCGGTGACCGATGTCGCCCAGATCCCGCGCGCCTACCGGCAGGCGCAGGCGGCCCTGGCGCTGCTGCCCGAGGACGGTGGCGTTCTGGCGCTGCCGCAGCTGACCCCGTTCCGGTACCTGCTGCTGCGCGCCGACGACACCACCCGCCAGCTCGTCGACCCGCGCGTCGGCGCCGCGCTGGCCGACGACCGCGCCCGCGGCGGCTCGCTGGCCGAGACCATCCGCGCCTTCGCCGCCGCCGACATGAACCTGCGCGAGGCCGCCGACACCCTGCAGATCCACCTGAATACGGCCAAATACCGGCTGGGGCGCATCCAGGAACTCACCGGCCGCAATGTCCGCAGCGTCAACGACCTGGTCGAACTGCTGGTGGCGATCGAGTTGCTGTTATAAACGAGGCATGAGTCTGGATCCCGCCATCGCCACCCGCCTCAAGCGCAACGAGGCGGGCCTGGTCGCCGCGGTCGCCCAGGAGAAGGCGACCGGTGACGTGCTGATGATGGCCTGGATGGACGACGAGGCGCTGGCCCGCACCCTGGCCACCCGCAAGGCCACCTACTACTCGCGCTCCCGGCAGCAGTACTGGGTCAAGGGCGAGACCTCCGGCCACACCCAGTACGTGCACGAGGTGCGCCTGGACTGCGACGGCGACACCGTGCTGCTCATCGTCGACCAGGAGGGCGCGGCCTGCCACACCGGCACGCACACCTGCTTCGACACCGACGTGCTGCTCGGCGCGAACTAGCCCTCGCCGTCCTCGGGAATCCGGTTCAACCGGTCGGAGAGCACCTCACCGAGCGCGGCGAGCTGCGCGGTCTGGTCCCGGTCGAGACCGTCGAGGACGAGTTTGCGCACCGCATCGACATAGCCCGGCGCCGCGGCGACGACCTTCTCGAAACCGGCGTCGGTGAGTACCGCGTGGACGCCGCGTCTGCCCGCGGTGGAGTCGCGCCGCGCCCAGCCGAGGCGCTCCAGTTTCGACACCACGTGCGAGAGCCGCGATAGCGACGCATTTGCCTTGTGGGCGAGGTCACTGAGCTGCATGCGGTGCCCGGCCTCCTCCGACAGCAGGCTCAGCACGCGGAACTCGAAATGGGTGAGCCCGGACTCCCGCTGCAGGCGGGTGTCCAGTGCCCCGGGGATCCGGGTCATGAGGGCGACGATCGCCTGCCATGCGCGTTGTTCGACCGGGTCGAGCCACTGGGTCATCGCCGGGACTGCCTCGCGGCCGGATGACAGGGGGGAGGGAGTGGGTCGCGCACCGAACCGAGTTTGCCACGACGTCGCTACGACGTCCGCGAGTTGGCGGTCCTCGTGAGGTCACTCACAGCAAGGCGAGTCCGGTCTCAGACGGGCGGAGCGGCAGGCGGTTCGGCGACCGGCGTGGTCTTGGCGGCCTTGCGGCGGTCGAGTCCGCGCTTGCCCATCAGTGCCAGCAGCAGCGCGAACAGCGCCGCGGCGATGATCGCGCCGACCAGGCAGGCACCGCGGAAGGCCGGTGCGTCGACATCGAGAATGCGCTCACCGGCGTGCGCGGCATTGTTGCCGCCCAGCACGATCGTCAGCGTCATCAGATTCGGCAGCGCGGTGAGCAGCGCGACGATCACCGCCGCACCGGCGATGAACCTGCCGCCCTTGCGTTTCCACATCCGCACCGCGAGCAGGATCAGCAGCAGCGGGACCAGCGTGAACACCAGCCCGTAGACCAGGCCCCACCAGATGCCGGAGCTGAAACTGCCGTGCACCAGGCTCGCCAGCCGCTGCGCCCACCAGCGCGGCACGAACGACGAGAGGATGAAATAGGCGATCACCAGCACCACGGCCGTGGCGAGAGTGATGATCGCCCGATTGCGCCACACGGTGGCCGTGGGCTTCTGACCGCTCGACTGCACCTCGCCGGATGTCATCTCCCCAGCGTAGGTGCGGTCGCGGTACCGGGCCGCGATCCACGGCCCGGCGTTTCACGATCGGGTCAGCTCTTGCTGTCCGCTCGCTCGCGCAGGAAGGCCAGCGCCTCGTCGGCGTGCACGGCGGCGCGCAGTTCGCCGGTGACGACCTTCAGGACGGTGCGATCGGTGTCGATGACGAAGGTGTGCCGTTTGACCGGGGCCAGCTTGCCCAGCAGACCACGCTTCACACCGAAGGCCGCGGCCACCGCGCCGTCGGAATCGGAGAGCACGGGGTAGTCCAGGCGCTGCTTGGTGGCGAAACCGGCCTGCACGTCGACACTGTCGGTGCTGATGCCGACGCAGGTGGCGCCGAGGGCGGCGAACTCCGCGCTCAGATCGCGGAAGTGGCAGGCCTCGGCCGTGCACACCGGGGTGTTGGCGGCGGGGTAGAAGAACAGCACCAGCGGGCCGTCGGCGAGCAGGCCGTCGAGCGAGCGGGCGGTGCCGGTCTGGTCGGGGAGTTCGAACTGGGGCGCGGTCTGGCCTGGCTGCATCCGTCGACCCTAGCCAGCGCGGGGCCGGGAACGGAAGATCCCCGTCCGCGCGGGCGAACGGGGATCGATCCCGGCCGGCGCCGCCCCCGACGGACCGCACCCGCCGTGGCGGCCTATCGCTCGAGCAGCGCGGCGATCTCCGGGCTCTTGACCTGCATCACGTCGAGGATGCCGTGCGCGCGCAGCAGCGGCTCGAGGCCGCGGATGAGTTCACTGTGCCCGGCGTACTCGTCCGGGAACTTGGCCTTGTCCAGATCCTGCATGGCCTTGGCGTAGGTGACGAACGAGTTCAGCGCGCTCGTGGTGGCGGCCTTCTGGCCCGGACCGTAGTGCTGCTGCGACGGGGCGGCCAGCCGGCCGTCCTGTGCGCCCTGGTGCGAGGGGTACAACATTGCTCCTCTCGGAAAAAGGGGTTACCGCATGCGACATGGAACGCGCGCGAGTGTAGTGATGCCGGTCACCGCCGGTTCCGGCGCGGGGTCGGGTCAGCGCGCGGCGGTCCCGGCACGCCTGGGATGATGGGCCGCATGCAGGGCGCGCCGACATCGACCACCACGACCCGCGACCAGTTCCGGCTGCTCGCCGCCGAGCACCGGGTGGTCCCGGTGACCCGAAAGGTGCTGGCGGACTCCGAGACTCCGCTCTCGGCCTACCGCAAGCTCGCCGGCGACCGGCCGGGCACCTTCCTGTTCGAGTCCGCCGAGAACGGCCGGTCGTGGTCGCGCTGGTCGTTCATCGGCGCGGGCAGCCCCTCGGCGCTGACCGTCGTCGACGGTGAGGCCGCCTGGCTGGGCACCGTCCCGGCCGACGCTCCCTCCGGCGGTGACCCGCTGCTCGTGCTGCACCGCACGCTCGAACTGCTGCGCACCGAGCGCCTGCCCGGCCTGCCCCCGCTGACCGGCGGCATGGTCGGCTACCTCGGCTACGACGCGGTGCGCCGGATCGAACGGCTGCCCGAACTGGCCACCGACGATCTGCGCCTGCCCGAGCTGGTGCTCATGCTGGCCACCGACCTGGCCGCCTTCGACCACCACGAGGGCGCGATCACCCTCATCGCCAACGCGGTGAACTGGAACGGCACCGACGAGAACGCCGACGCCGCCTACGACGACGCGGTGGCCCGCCTCGACCGGATGACCGCCGCGCTGGCCACCCCCGCGCCCTCCACGGTCTCGGTGTTCGACCAGCCCGACCCGCAGTTCCTGCGCAGGCGCACCACCGAGGAGTTCGGCACCGGCGTGCGCCGCCTGATCAAGGAGATCGAGGCGGGCGAGGCGTTCCAGGTGGTGCTCTCGCAGCGCTTCGAGATGGACTACACCGGCGACCCGCTGGCGGTCTACCGGATGCTGCGCGCGTCCAACCCGAGCCCGTACATGTATCTGATGCACATCCCCGACGGTGCGGGCGGCACCGCGTTCTCCATCGTCGGGTCGAGCCCGGAATCGCTGGTCACCGTGAAGGACGGGGTGGCCACCACGCATCCGATCGCGGGTACCCGCTGGCGCGGCGAGAGCGCCGAGGACGACATCCTGCTGGAGAAGGACCTGCTCGCCGACGAGAAGGAGAACGCCGAGCACCTGATGCTCGTCGACCTGGGCCGCAACGACCTGGGCCGGGTCTGCCGACCGGGCACGGTGCGCGTCACCCAGTACCGCCACGTGGAGCGCTACAGCCACGTCATGCACCTGGTCTCCACGGTGTCCGGGCAGCTGGCCGAGGGCAAGGTGGCCCTGGACGCGGTGCGGGCCTGCTTCCCGGCGGGCACGCTCTCCGGCGCGCCCAAGGTGCGCGCGATGGAACTGATCGAGGAGCTCGAGCCCACCCGGCGCGGGATCTACGGCGGTGTGGTCGGCTATCTCGACTTCGCCGGTGACGCCGACACCGCCATCGCCATCCGCACCGCGCTGCTCAAGGACGGCACCGCCTACGTGCAGGCGGGCGCGGGCGTGGTGGCCGACTCCGATCCGGTCGCCGAGGACACCGAGGCCCGCAACAAGGCCATGGCCGTGCTGCGCGCGATCGCCGCCGCCCAGACCCTGCGCACCTACGAGGGCGGACCGGCATGACCGCAGCCGCCCCCGCTCCCGCGCAGGCCAAGCCGGTCGTCCCGGTCGCGCTGCTGGCGCTGGCCGCGGCCGGGCTGTGGGCGTCCTCGCGGATGACCTGGGTGACGGTGCACTCCGCCGACGGGCTCACCGAACCGCGCACCGACGACCTCGACGGCGCCACCTGGTTCGGCGCGCTCACCCCGCTGGCACTGGTGCTGGTCGCCTCGATCGCGGCGGTGTTCGCGGTCAAGGGCGGGCTGCGCCAGCTGCTGGGTGTGGTGATCGCGGTGGTCGCCGCCGTCGCCGCGGTGCCCGGCTTCGCGCTGACCGTGGGGGCTGGCCGCACCGCCGAGCGGGCGGGCACGCTGGCCGAACTGCCGGTGCGCGCGGTCGTCGAGAGCGCCCAGACGCATCTCGCGCCCGCGATCCTGTCGATCGTGGCCGCGCTGTGCGCGCTCACCGCCGGGGTCCTGCTGACCCGCCGCGCCGCTGCGAGCACCGAGCTGTCGGGCAAGTACGACAACCCGGTCTTCCGCCGCGCCGACGCCAGCGCCCAGGTGAGCAAGCAGCGCGAGGACGACGGTGCCGCGGCGCCGCTGTCGGATCGGGTGCTCTGGGACGCGCTGGACGCGGGCACCGACCCCACCGAGGACCCGGACGACGACACCGCACCCGGCGACCGGAAACCGTGACCCCCGCCGCACTTGACATCCGCGGCAACCACTATTCTTGACCAGCATCGGTGAGACAGCGCCTGAGGGGACTCTCGGGTGAGAAGTTCGTCTCCCCAGAAAGGATTCGAGCCAGATGACGGTACTCGACTCGATTCTCGACGGGGTTCGGGCGGATGTTGCCGCTCGTGAAGCCCTCCTCGATTTTCAGGCGATCAAAGCCGCAGCGGCCGCCGCCAAGGCGCCGCTGGACGCCCGCGCCGCCCTGCACGAGGACGGGATCGGTGTCATCGCCGAGGTGAAGCGTGCCAGCCCCTCCAAGGGCGCGCTGGCCGACATCCCGGACCCGGCCGTGCTGGCCAAGGCCTACGAGGACGGCGGCGCGCGCATCATCAGCGTGCTCACCGAGAGCAGGCGCTTCGGCGGGTCGCTCGACGACCTCGACGCCGTGCGCGCCGCGGTGAACATCCCGGTCCTGCGCAAGGACTTCGTCGTCGGTCCGTACCAGATCCACGAGGCTCGCGCGCACGGCGCCGACGTGATCCTGCTGATCGTGGCCGCGCTCGAACAGGACGTGCTCTCCGCGCTGATCGACCGCACCGAATCCCTCGGCATGACCGCCCTGGTGGAGGTGCACACCGAGGAGGAGGCCGACCGCGCGCTCGAGGCCGGTGCCTCGGTGATCGGCGTCAACGCCCGCAACCTCAAGACCCTCGATGTCGACCGTGACGTCTTCGCGCGGATCGCGCCCGGCCTGCCCTCGGAGGTCATCCGGGTGGCCGAGTCCGGCATCCGCGGCACCGCCGACCTGCTGGCCTACGCCGGGGCCGGTGCCGACGCGGTCCTGGTCGGCGAAGGACTGGTGACCAGCGGTAACCCGCGCGCCGCCGTCTCCGAGCTGGTGACCGCGGGCACCCACCCGTCCTGCCCGAAGCCGGCCCGGCGGAGCATCCGGTGACCGCGCTGCCCCAGGCCAGCGCGGGCGTCGCCCAGCCCAGCGACTACGAGCCCGACGCGGGCGGTCACTTCGGCGTCTACGGCGGCAGGCACGTGCCCGAGGCGCTGATGGCGGTGATCGAGGAGGTCACCGCCGAATACGACAAGGTGCGTACCGACCACACCTTCCTCGACGAGCTCGACCGGCTCCAGCGCGACTACACCGGCCGTCCGTCGCCGGTGTTCGAATGCACCCGCCTCGCCGAGCACGCGGGCGGCGCGCGGATCTTCCTCAAGCGCGAGGACCTCAACCACACCGGCTCGCACAAGATCAACAATGTGCTCGGCCAGGCCCTGCTGGCCAAGCGGATGGGCAAGACGCGCGTCATCGCCGAGACCGGCGCGGGCCAGCACGGCGTCGCCACCGCGACCGCCTGCGCGCTGCTCGGCCTGGACTGCGTGATCTACATGGGCGCGGTCGACACCGCCCGCCAGGCCCTCAACGTCGCCCGCATGCGCCTGCTCGGCGCGCGCGTGGTCTCGGTGACCACCGGCTCGCAGACGCTCAAGGACGCCATCAACGAGGCCCTGCGCGACTGGGTGTCCAACGCCGACGACACCTACTACTGCTTCGGCACCGCCGCGGGTCCGCACCCGTTCCCGCTGCTGGTGCGTGATTTCCAGCGCGTGGTCGGGCTCGAGGCCCGCGAGCAGATCCTCGAGCGCGTCGACCGGCTGCCCGACGCGGTCGTGGCCTGCGTCGGCGGTGGCTCCAACGCCATCGGCATCTTCCACGCCTTCATCCCCGACGCCGGGGTCCGGCTGATCGGCTACGAGGCGGCCGGTGACGGCGTGGAGACCGGACGCCACGCGGCCACCTTCACCGGCGGCACCCCGGGTGCTTTCCAGGGCGCCTACTCGTACCTGTTGCAGGACGAGGACGGCCAGACCATCGAGTCGCATTCGATCTCGGCCGGTCTGGACTACCCGGGTGTCGGCCCCGAGCACGCCTACCTCAAGGACATCGGCCGCGCCGAGTACGAGCCGATCACCGACACCGAGGCGATGGACGCGCTGCTGCTGCTCTCGCGCACCGAGGGCATCATCCCGGCCATCGAGTCCGCGCACGCCGTCGCGGGTGCGCTGAAGCTGGGCGAGCAGCTCGGCCCCGGCGCGATCATCCTGTGCAACCTGTCCGGTCGCGGCGACAAGGACATGGACACCGCGGGCCGCTGGTTCGGTCTGTTCGACGACGACGCCGCCGAGGAGAACCAGCAGTGAGTCAGCAGTCCCGTCTGGCCAACACCTTCGCCGCCGCGCGCGCGGAGGGCCGGGCCGCCCTGATCGGTTACCTGCCCGCGGGCTATCCCGATCTGGCCGGGTCCATCGAGGTGTGCCGGGCGATGGTCGAATCCGGTTGCGACATCGTCGAAGTCGGCGTCGCCTACTCCGATCCGGTGATGGACGGCCCGACCATCCAGGTCGCCGCCGAGCAGGCCCTGCGCGGTGGGGTGCGGGTGCGCGACGTGTTCTCCGTGGTCGAGGCCATCACCTCCGCCGGTGGCCAGGCCGTGGTGATGAGCTACTGGAACCCAGTGCTGCGCTACGGCGTCGACACCTTCGCCCGCGACCTGGCCTCGGCGGGCGGGGCGGGCATCATCACCCCGAACCTGATCCCCGACGAGGCCGACGACTGGTTCGTCGCCTCGTCCACGCACAACCTGGACCGGATCTTCCTGGTCGCGCCGTCCTCCACCGAGGAGCGCCTGGTCAAGACCCTCGAGGCCTCGCGCGGCTTCATCTACGCGGCCTCGACCATGGGTGTCACCGGTGCCCGCGACGCGGTCTCCTCGGCCGCGCCCGCGCTGTGCGCCCGCATCCGCGCGCACTCCGACATCCCGATCGGCGTGGGTCTGGGCGTGCGCTCGGGGGCCCAGGCCGCCGAGATCGCCGCCTACGCCGACGGCGTGATCGTCGGATCGGCGCTGGTCTCGGCCGCGGGCGAGAGCCTGGACGCGGTGCGCGCGCTGACCTCCGAACTCGCCGAGGGTGTGCGCGCGGCGACCGTGCGTTCCTGATCGTCGTTGCCGGGCCCGGCCGCCGAGGTGCTGCCGGGCCCGAGGTCTGTCCCGGGCTGCACTAACGTGGGTCGCGTGAATCCAGTCCTGGCCTACATACCGAGTCCGCCCCAGGGCGTCTGGCAGCTCGGACCCTTTCCGCTGCGCGCGTACGCGCTGTGCATCATTCTCGGCATCGTCGTCGCCATCTGGTGGGGTGAGCGGCGGTGGCGCGAGCGTGGTGGTCAACCGGGCGCGGTGCTCGACGTCGCCATGTTCGCGGTGCCGTTCGGCCTGATCGGTGGCCGGATCTACCACGTCGCCACCGACTGGCAGAAGTACTTCGGCGAGGGCAAGAACCCGGTCGAGGCGCTCTACATCTGGCAGGGCGGGCTCGGCATCTGGGGCGCGGTGTTCTTCGGCGGCGTCGGCGCCTGGATCGGCTGCCGGGTGTACAAGATCCCGCTGCCCGCGCTCGGTGACGCCATCGCGCCCGCGGTGCTGCTGGCCCAGGCCATCGGCCGGCTCGGCAACTACTTCAACCAGGAGCTCTACGGCCGCACCACCGAGGTGCCGTGGGGCCTCGAGATCTACAACCGCTTCGACCCCGAGACCGGCGCGCGCGACATGATGAACGGCGTGTCCACCGGCCAGGCCCAGGAGGTCGTGCATCCCACCTTCCTCTACGAGATGGTGTGGAACATCCTGGTCGTGGTGTTGCTGGTGCAGCTGGACAAGCGCTTCAAGATCGGGCACGGCAGGCTGTTCGCGCTCTACGTCGCCGGGTACAGCTTCGGCCGGTTCTTCGTCGAGCTGATGCGCAACGACGAGGCCACCCACGTCCTCGGTATCCGGATCAACTCCTTCACCTCCGCGCTGGTCTTCCTCGGCGCGATGGCCTACTTCGCGCTGGCGACCAAGGGCCGCGAGACCCCCGAACAGCTGCAGCCGGGCGCCGAACCGCGGCCGTGGCCGTGGCAGATCGCGGCCCTGCGCGCCGCCGGTGCCTCCGGCGGCGACACCGCGACCACTCCGGTGGACGTCACGAAGAAGACCGACGCACCCGGCGCACCGGACGACGAAGAGACCGAGACCGCCGAGACCGACGCCGACGCGACCGAAGCGACCGCGAAGAAGTCCTGATCAGCGGCCGGTTCGCCAAAACGGCGGTGGTGCGGCAACATTCCGGGCACCCGCCGCGATATGTCGCTGGAGTGTCGCGAGCCGAGGGACGGGGCCGAGACGGGTACCCGCACGAATGATGGAGGCATGAGTGACCGACCCCTACAACCCCAATCCGCAGTACGGGCCCGACCTGGGTAAGCAGCCCGGTCAGCCGCAGTACGGCCAGCCCTCGGACCCGTACGCGCAGCAGCCGGGATACGGCCAGCCCTCGGACCCCTACGCGCAGCAGCCCGGCTACGGCCAGCCGCAGTACGGGCAGCCGCAGTACGGGCAGCCCGCCGACCCGTACGCCCAGCCGCAGCCCGGGTACGCGCCCGCCTACGGCATGCCGCCCGGCTACAACCCCGCCGACCCGGAGGCGCCCTTCGGCCGGGACATGTACGGCGTCCCGTACTCCGACAAGCAGAAGCTGATCGCCGGTCTGCTGCAGATCTTCGTCGGTGGCCTCGGCATCGGCCGGTTCTACCTCGGCTACACCGGCCTGGGCATCGCCCAGATCGCGGTCACCATCTGCACCTGCGGTCTCGGCGCGATCTGGACGCTGATCGACGGCATCATGATGCTCACCGGCAAGGTGCCCGACGTGCAGGGCCGCCCGCTGCGCGACTGATCCCCGCACCACCGCGACGGGTGCTCCGCTCACGCGGGGTACCCGTTTCGCGTTTCTCCCCGGCGGATTCCGCGCACGGTGAGCAATACTCTGTGTCGGTGTGTGCCGACGCCGTAGCGTCGCTGGGCCTGCGCGTGCCCCACGCGCAGTGGAGAAAGGGATTCTCGTGCGCAAACTTCTCGCCGCCGCCGTGCTCGCCGTCGTCGCCGCGACCGGCCTGTCGGCCTGCTCCTCGGCCGCCGACCCGAACGTGCTCACCGTCGGCACCGAGGGCACCTACGCGCCGTTCAGCTACCAGGACAACGGCCAGCTCACCGGCTACGACGTGGAGGTCGCCCGCGCGGTCGGCGAGAAGCTCGGCAAGCGTGTGGAATTCGTGCAGACCCCGTGGGACTCGATCTTCGCCGGACTCGAGTCCAAGCGTTTCGATCTGGTCGCCAACCAGGTGACCGTCAGCCCCGAGCGCACCGCGAAGTACGCGCTGTCGCAGCCCTACACGACCTCCGAGGGCGTGATCGTCACCAAGGCCGACAACACCGGCATCACCTCGCTGGCGGATCTGTCCGGCAAGACCACCGCGCAGTCGGCCACCAGCAACTGGAGCCAGGTCGCCAAGGACGCGGGCGCGAAAGTCGAGGCGGTCGAGGGCTTCGTGCAGGCGGTGCAGCTGCTGAAGGCGGGCCGGGTCGACGCCACCGTCAACGACACCCTCGCGGTGGGTGAGTACACCAAGAAGACCGGCGACACCGGCATCAAGATCGCGGGCAAGACCGGCGAGACCAGCAAGCAGGCCTTCGCCGCCCGCAAGGACGACACCGCGCTCATCGCCGAGATCGACAAGGCGCTCGAGCAGTTGCGCGCCGACGGCACGCTGGCCCGCCTGTCGGAGAAGTACTTCGGCACCGACGTCAGCAAGTAGCGGATGGATTCCGCGACCAGGGAGCTGATCTGGCACAACCTGTGGCCGATGCTGAAGGCCACGGTGACCATGACGCTGCCGCTCACCGCGATCAGTTTCGTGCTCGGCCTGGCCATCGCGGTGGGTGTCGCGCTGGCCAGGATGTCGCCGCGGCGGGTGCTCGAACTGCCCGCCCGGTTCTACATCTCGATCATCCGTGGCACCCCGCTGCTGGTGCAGCTGTTCATCGTGTTCTACGCGCTGCCGCAGTTCGGGATCGTCATCGAGCCGTTCCCGGCGGCGGTCATCGCCTTCAGCCTCAATGTCGGCGGCTACGCCGCGGAGGTGGTGCGCTCGGCGATCCTGAGCGTGGCGCACGGTCAGTGGGAGGCGGCGGAATCGCTGGGCATGACCCACCCGCAGACACTGGGCTACGTGGTGTTCCCGCAGGCCGCCCGGATCGCGGTGCCGCCGCTGTCGAACACGCTGATCTCCCTGGTCAAGGACACCTCGCTGGCCTCGACCATCCTGGTCACCGAACTGCTGCGCACCGCCCAGCTCGCCGCCGCCCCCACCTTCGACTTCTTCGCCCTCTACGGCGTCGCCGCCCTCTACTACTGGGTCATCTGCCTGATCCTCGGCTTCGGCCAGACCCGCCTGGAGACGAGACTGTCCCGGCACGTAGCTGTTCGGTGACAACCGATTTCGTGAACACATGGGTAACTCACCGGGAACGCCCGGCCCTGGTCACTTCGATTTCCGCCGGTCCGGCGCGCAAGCAGGCCACCGCCCACCGACCGGTGAAAATCCGCGGAGAGGCGGAACAGCTAGGCTCTAGTGCGTGATGCGACGGACGAAGATTGTGTGCACCCTCGGACCGGCCACGGCCTCCCAGGACCGTATTCGTGAGCTCGTCGAAAGCGGCATGGATGTAGCCCGGCTCAACTTCAGCCATGGCGACCACGCCGACCACGCCGACAACTACAAGATGGTCCGCGCGGCCTCGGACGAGACCGGCCGCGCGGTCGGCATCCTGGCCGACCTGCAGGGCCCCAAGATCCGGCTCGGGCGCTTCGCCGAGGGCCGCACCGAATGGGCCAACGGCCAGCAGGTGCGGATCACCGTCGACGACGTCGAGGGCACCCACGACCGGGTCTCGACCACCTACAAGGAACTCGCCACCGACGCCAAGGCCGGTGACCGGCTGCTCGTCGACGACGGCAAGGTCGGCCTCACCGTCGAGGCCATCGAGGGCAACGACGTGGTGTGCCGGGTCACCGAGGGGGGCCCGGTCAGCAACAACAAGGGCCTGTCGCTGCCCGGCATGAACGTGTCGGTGCCCGCGCTGTCGGGCAAGGACATCGAGGACCTCGAGTTCGCGCTGAAGCTGGGCGTGGACTTCATCGCCCTGTCGTTCGTGCGTTCGCCGTCCGACATCGAGCTGGTCCACGACGTGATGGACCGGGTCGGGCGCCGCGTGCCGGTGATCGCCAAGCTGGAGAAGCCCGAGGCCATCGACAACCTCGAGGCGATCGTGCTGGCCTTCGACGCGGTGATGGTCGCCCGCGGTGATCTCGGTGTCGAGCTGCCGCTCGAGCAGGTGCCGCTGGTGCAGAAGCGCGCGATCCAGATGGCGCGCGAGAACGCCAAGCCGGTCATCGTGGCCACCCAGATGCTCGAGTCGATGATCGAGAACTCCCGCCCGACCCGCGCCGAGGCCTCCGATGTGGCCAACGCGGTGCTCGACGGTGCCGACGCGGTGATGCTCTCGGGGGAGACCTCGGTCGGTGCCTGGCCGATCGACGCGGTGCGCACGATGAGCCGCATCGTCACCGCGGTGGAGTCCGAGACCCACCGGGTGCCCCCGCTGACCCACGTGCCGCGCACCAAGCGCGGCGTGATCTCCTACGCCGCCCGCGACATCGGCGAGCGCCTCAACGCCAAGGCGCTGGTGGCCTTCACCCAGTCCGGTGACACCGTGCGCCGCCTGGCCCGCCTGCACACCCCGCTGCCGCTGCTGGCGTTCACGCCGCTGCCGGAGGTGCGCAGCCAGCTGACGCTGACCTGGGGCACCGAGACCTTCATCGTGCCGATGGTGGACTCCACCGACGCGATGATCCACCAGGTCGACCAGGCCCTGCTGTCGATGGACCGGTACCGCAAGGGCGACCTGGTCGTCATCGTGGCCGGGTCCCCGCCGGGTACCGTCGGGTCCACCAACCTGATCCACGTTCATCGCATCGGCGAGGAGGACCACTAGTCGTGAGTAGTTCGGCAGGCGGATCGGTCGAGGTCGAGACAGGGCCCGGTGAGCAGTCGCCCGATCTGCGGGTCCTGCTCGACCTGCTCGACCTGGAGTCGATCGGCGAGGACGTGTTCCTCGGCAACCATCCCGAGAAGGTGTGGAGCCGCACCTTCGGCGGTCAGCTGGTGTCGCAGGCCATCGTCGCTGCCGGACGCACCGCGGGCGAGCGGCCGCTGCACGCGATCAACGCGCACTTCGTCCGTGGCGGCGATGTGAAGAAGCCGATCGAATACCACGTGCAGCGTCACCGCGACGGCCGCGCGCTGGCCAACCGCACGGTCACCGCCAGCCAGGACGGGCAGGAACTGTTCGTCATGCTGGCCGCGTTCCAGGACTGGGGCAAGGGCCTCGAGCACGCCCACGAGGGCCCCGAGGTGCCCGATCCGGAGACGCTGCCCCGGATCGAGGAGAGCTTCGCCGGCTTCGAGGACAAGCTGGAGATGTTCATCAACGCCCCGCACCCGATCGACATGCGCTACACCAACGATCCGGCGTGGATCCTCAAGGGCACCGGCGAGAAGCTCAACCACAACCGGGTCTGGATGCGCACCGACGGCGCGCTGCCCGACGATCCGCTGCTGCACGTGGCGGCGCTGGGCTATTCCTCCGACACCACGGTGCTCGACTCGATCATCACCACCCACGGGCTCTCGTGGGGCCTGGACCGCATCCTCGCGGCCACGGTCAACCACTCGATCTGGTTCCACCGCCCGTTCCGCTTCGACGACTGGACGCTCTACGCCACCGAATCACCGGTGGCGGCGGGCTCGCGCGGCCTGGCGACGGGCCGGTTCTATTCGCGCGGCGGCGAACTGATCGCCACCACGGTGCAGGAAGGTGTCATCCGGCACTTCCCGGCGCGCTGAGCCCGCTCAGCGGCGGCCGTAGTTCAATTCCAGCGCGCGGTCGGTGCGCTGGTGCGCGCGCAACCGGAAGGGGACGGCGTGGCCCGGTGCCACGTCGTCCACCGTCCCGGTCAGGCCGTGTTCGAGGTGGGCGGTGTCGGCGTCGGTGAGCTCGCCGGGTTCACCGACCAGGCTCAGGGCGATCTCGTAGGTGGCCTCGCCGGCCGACGGGCGGCCGGGATGCGTTCCGCGCCACTGTGATTCGAGCTCGCCGTGTACGGGATCGGTGGCGTCGACGGGCAGCGTGAACCGCCAGGCGAAGACTTCACGGTCCTGGATGTGGTCGTCGACGACCGTGCGGATGCCGGCGACGATGCGGTCGAGCACGTCCGGTGTCACATACACATGGAGCGAAACATCCGAAATGCGTTTCGGCATGTCTGAGTCCTGTCGTGTGTCGAACCAGCAGGGAGAACAGCACGTCCGCGCCGCAGTCTAATCCCTGTGCGGCCCCGGCGAACAGCCCTTCGCGTCAGTGCCTGCGCTGGGCGGCCAGAAAGGTGGACAGCGGGGGAGCGTGGTCGGGGGTGATCACCAGTCCCGGGGGCGCCTGCGCGGTGTCCTCGGCGCGGTGGTGCGGTGCCAGCGCGGCCAGCAGCGGGAACAGCGATTCGGCGATCCGGTCACCGACCTCGACGAAGGCCTGCGGGGACAGCCCGATCGGGTCGGCGATGTTCTCCCGGCCGACATAGGCCAGGTCGTTGCGCGCCCGGTGCAGCGCGGCAATGGATTTCGCGCCGGTGACCTTGGCGATGCGATGGGCCTCGGGCAGGGTGAAAGTCCGCGCGGCCACACCGAAGGACAATGCGGTGACCTGTTCGCGCAGCGATTCGGTCATGGTGAGTACCAGATCGGCGCGATCGACCATCTCCGGGCGCAGTTTGCGGGCGGTGAATCCGCCGAGTTCGCCACCCAATCCCACGATGGTTTCCGCGGCCAGCGGTTCGGCCGGAAATCCCACCAGCGCGCGGGTGCCCGCGCTCTCCGCGGTGAGCCCGGACAGGCCGTTGTCCGCCGCGAACGCCCACGTGAGCCGTTCGGCGATCACCGACCGGCAGACATTGGAGTTGCAGACGAACAGCACGTGCATACCGACACCGTAAACGGCTCGATTGTCGGTGAGTAGACCTACGGTGCAACCATCACAGACGCGGAACTGTCTATTCACCTTTCGGTTGAATTCCGTACACGAATCACGACGCGGAAATATGTTGTGTGTGACCGTGATACCCACGAGATAGTGATCGGAAACCGCGTGGAGTTTCTGTGTCGATCGTCACTCGGCGGTCGGGTAATAATCCGATTCCGGGACCACCGGTGCCACCGCGGGCTCGGTGCCGTGCACGCGGCCGCGGGTGGAGAACATCGCCCCGCGCGCGGGCACCACCGGGGCGAAGCGGGCCAGCCCGGCCGGGGCGCTCATGTCGTCGTAGACCGCGTCGATGCCGCCGCGGCGGAAATAGGCCTCGTGCCAGAAGCCGGTGCCCCCGGAATCGCGCAGGAACTGCCGCCACCACTGCCGGTGCGGGTCCGAGCGGGTCCAGCGCTCGAGCGAGTCCAGATCGCGCCAGTACTGCCGCGCGCCCCAGTGCGGCGGCAGCATCGACCAGACCACGTCCTCGTGCAGCAGCAGGCCGTCGGGGCGGTCGGCGTGCGAGCGGTAGAGCTTGGGTCCCACGCCGAGCAGGCGCAGCACGCCACGCGGGGTGCGCACCCGCATACCCAGCAGGATCATCACCAGGTCGGGGTAGGCGTCGAGGTCGACCGTGGTCCTGCTCACGCGCATGTTCGTGCCCTTCCGCCGGGAGGCTTTCCTGGTACTACGGTGCGGCGGCCGTTCCGGTTCGACGGCGGTTCGCGCCACGGCGCGCCGAGACGCTATAGTGACCGCGGTGCGCCGGGTTGGCGGAACTGGCAGACGCGACGGTCTCAAAAACCGTTGTCCGAAAGGACGTGTGGGTTCGAGTCCCACACTCGGCACCACGGCGGAAGCGCGGCATCGGCCGCGCTCCGCGGGGGAGTATCTGTCGCGGGGCCCGCGCGATGTCCTCGCACTCGCGTTCACCCGCGGTTTCTGCGCAGCTCGCGGCATTGTGCGCGGAAACGAAAGGTACTCTTTACATCGGCATCGGAAATCCAGAGGGGTCGTACCTATGAGCACGAATGCAGGGGGCGCGGGCACAGCGCGTGAGGCAGTCGCCAAGCGCGTCGTCGTCGCCGAGGACGAAGCCCTGATCCGCATGGACCTGGTGGAGATGCTCAAGGAAGAGGGCTACGACGTCGTCGGGGAAGCGGGCGACGGGCAGCAGGCCGTGGAACTGGCCGAGGAGCTGCGTCCGGATCTGGTGATCATGGACGTCAAGATGCCGCGCCGCGACGGGATCGACGCCGCCGCCGAGATCGCGACGAAACGTGTTGCGCCCGTGGTGATCCTGACCGCGTTCAGTCAGCGCGACCTGGTCGAGCGGGCGCGCGACGCCGGGGCCATGGCCTACCTGGTGAAGCCGTTCACCAAATCCGATCTGGTCCCCGCGATCGAACTGGCGGCCAGCCGCTTCCACGAAATCGCCGCGCTGGAAACCGAAGTCGCGAATCTGTCGGATCGCCTGGAGACGCGCAAGCTCGTCGAGCGCGCCAAGGGTGTGCTGATGCAGACGCAGGGTCTCTCGGAACCGCAGGCGTTCAAATGGATTCAGCGCACCGCGATGGATCGGCGCACCACCATGAAGGCGGTCGCCGAAGTCGTGCTGGAGAACCTCACCCCCCAGTGACGCTCGGAACGTGAGCAATCCGGCCCGCGTGCGCGAAAGCCGGAAAACTTTACGTAAGCGAAACAATAAAGGGAACTACGACTGGACACGAAGCATCCGACATGATGCGAATGTGATGCGGATCTAACAATCCGGCGATATGTTCTGTCCGGGCTGAACGTGGTCGGCCCCCTCGGTGGACCCGAGGAGCACAGGACATAGAGGTGAGACGTGCTCAGTTCGACATGGCGCAGTCGTTCGACGCGGGGAGTTCTGGTTATCGGAGCTGCCGCGTCGTTGGTGTTGTCCGGATGCAGCGACAAGTCGTCCGACGGCGGCGGTGGCGGCAACACCGATCTCTCGATCCAGTCGGTGGTCCAGCTCGACACCGAGGGCAAGGCCGTGGCCCAGACCGACGCGGGAGCCGCCGCCGACCCGGCCGGTGACGGCAAGGCCAAGTGCGCGCCGCAGACCATCGCGATGGCGGGCCCGCTGACCGGTGGCAACGCCGCGCTCGGCATCAACATCATCAACGGCGTCAAGCTCGCACTCGACCAGCACAACAAGGCCAACCCGGATTGTCAGGTCCAGGTCAAGCAGTTCGACACCGAGGGCAAGCCGCAGATCGCGACGCAGGTGATCCCCACCATCGTCAGCGATCCCAGCATCATCGGCCTGATCGGCCCCACCTTCTCCGGGGAGACCAAGGCCACCGGCCAGATCCTCAGCGAGGCGGGCATGCCCACGCTGACCGCCTCGGCCACCAACCCCACGCTGACCCAGAACGGCTGGAAGACCTTCTTCCGCGGCCTGGGCAACGACAACTCGCAGGGCCCGGCCGTGGCCAACTACCTGACCGGTGAGAAGGGCTTCAAGAAGATCTGCGTCGTGCAGGACAACACCGACTACGGTGCCGGTCTGGCGCAGGCGTTCCTCACCGCCGCCGGTCCGGCCGCCGACGCGTCCTGCGCGGTCAGCGTCAAGGAAGGTGACAAGGACTTCTCCGCCGCGGTGTCCAAGCTCTCGGCCGCCGCGCCCGACGCCATCTTCTACGCCGGGTACTACGCCGAGGCCGCGCCGTTCGTGCAGCAGCTGCGCTCCGGCGGCGTGAACGCCACCTTCGTCTCCGCCGACGGCAGCAACGATCCCGAGTTCGTCCGCCAGGCCGGTGCCTCGTCCAAGGGCGCGCTGCTGTCGTGCCCGTGCAGCCCGGCGCCCGACGAGTTCGCCTCGGAGTACAAGGCACTCAACGGCCAGGCGCCCGGCGTCTACTCCGTCGAGGGCTACGACCTGACCACGATCCTGCTCAAGGGGATCGACTCGGGCAAGGTGACCCGCGCCGAGCTGGTCGACTACGTCCGCAACTACACCGGCACCGGTGTCGCCCGTGAGTACAAGTGGGGCGAGACCGGCGAGCTGGCCAACATCCAGATCTGGATGTACGAGGTCAAGTAGTCCCTTCGAGAGTGTGGAGCGGTGCGCGTGGTGAGGCCACGCGCACCGTTCGCCCGACGCGAGAGAAACCATGACATCAGCGGCATCGCTCGGTGTGACCCTGTTGGCCGAGGGGTCCATCGATTTCAACGTTTCCGGCGTGATCGACCAGTTCTGGAAACTGACCGTGGACGGTCTGACCTACGGCTCGATCTACGCCCTGGTCGCCGTCGGCTACACCCTGGTCTACGGTGTGCTGCGGCTGATCAACTTCGCCCATTCCGAGATCTTCATGCTCGGCATGTTCGGCACCTATGTGGGCCTCGAGCTGCTCGGCTTCGCCCCCAGCGGTAACGCCTACTCCCAGGGCGTGCTGCTGACGGTGATGTATCTGGGCGTGGCGATGCTGTTCGGCATGCTGGTCTCGGGCATCGCCGCGATCGGCCTGGAACGGGTCGCCTACCGGCCGCTGCGCAGGCGCGGCGCCAAACCGCTGGCCTTCCTGATCACCGCGATCGGCATGTCGTTCGTGATCCAGGAGTTCGTGCACTACATCCTGCCCAAGATCAAGCCCGGGCTCGGTGGTTCCAACGCGCAGACCGGTATCCGGCTGGTGGAACCCAAGGTGCAGTTCACCTTTCTCGGCGCGCCGGTCACCAATGTGGCGCTGGTGATCTTCGCCGCGGCCATCGTGCTCGCGATCACCACCGAGATCCTCATCAACCGCACGAAATTCGGCCGGGCCATCCGCGCGGTGGCCCAGGACCCCGACACCGCCACCCTGATGGGTGTCTCGCGGGAACGGGTGATCGTGCTGACCTTCCTCATCGGCGGCCTGCTGGCCGGTGCCGCCGCGATGCTCTACACGCTCTACATCCCCACCGGCATCATCTTCTCCGGTGGCTTCATCCTCGGTATCAAGGCCTTCAGCGCCGCGGTGCTCGGCGGTATCGGCAACCTGCGCGGCGCGTTGCTGGGCGGCATGCTCCTGGGCGTGGCCGAGCAGTACGGCCAGATCCTGTTCGGCAACGAATGGCGTGACGTGGTCGCCTTCGTGCTGCTGGTGACCGTGCTGATGTTCCGGCCGACCGGCATCCTCGGCGAGAGCCTGGGGAGGGCCCGCGCATGACCGACCTGACGAAGAACACGGCGACGACGACGCCGCCGAGGCGCGGCCTCGGCGACGCGATCCGCACCTGGTGGGACGGACTCTCGCGCCCCGGTCAGTGGGCGGTCGGCGTGCCGATCCTGCTCGCGCTGGCGCTGCTGCCCATCTACACCCCGCCGCTGATCGACACCCCCGGGGTGAGCTTCGGCGGCGTGATGGCGCAGTTCGCGATGTACGCGCTGATCGCCATCGGCCTCAATGTCGTGGTCGGCCAGGCCGGTCTGCTCGACCTCGGCTACGTCGGCTTCTACGCCGTCGGCGCCTACACCGTCGCCCTGCTGACCAGCCCGAACAGCCCGTGGAACCAGACCGACGGCGGCTGGCTCGAACCCAGCTGGGCCTGGCTGGCCTGCCTGCCCATCGCGGTGGCGCTGACCGCCGTCGCCGGGTTGATCCTCGGCGCGCCCACGCTGCGGGTCCGCGGCGACTACCTGGCGATCGTGACGCTGGGCTTCGGTGAGATCGTGCGCCTGATGGCCGACAATCTCGACGAGCTGACCAACGGCAGCCTGGGCCTGTCCAAGGTCGCCTACCCGGAGGTCGGCGAGTCCGAGACCCATCCCGGTGGGGTGTTCTCCCCGGGTAATCTCGGCGACCCCGACAGCAAGAACCCGCTCGAGCACGCCAACAGCGGCACCTGGTGGTTCTGGCTGGGCATGGTGCTGGTCGTGGTGGTGCTGCTGATCATCGGCAATCTCGAGCGCAGCCGGGTCGGCCGCTCCTGGGTCGCGATCCGCGAGGACGAGGACGCCGCCGAGATCATGGGCGTGCCGACCTTCAAGTTCAAGCTGTGGGCCTTCGTGATCGGCGCCTCCGTCGGCGGCCTGTCCGGCGCCATGTACGCCGGTCAGGTCACCTATGTGAACCCCAAGCAGTTCGACATCATCCTGTCGATGCTGTTCCTGTGCGCGGTCGTGCTCGGCGGCTCGGGCAACAAACTCGGCGTCATCGTCGGTGCCTTCCTCATCGCGTATCTGCCGATGCGGTTGCAGTCGGTGCAGCTGGTGTCCAGCGAGTCGACGGGCTATCTGCTGCTGGCCCTCGACGTCGCGGTGCTGATCGGGCTGTGGCTGCTGTGGCGGTGGCGCGGCGACACCCTCGGTGTGTGGGTCAGGCGGGGCGTGATCACGGTGTCGATCGTCGCGGTGGTCTTCGGGCTGCTGCTGGCAGGCAGCGTGCTGCTGTTCCGCAAGGGCGGCGCGCAGACCCTCGGCGACCTGAAGTACTTCTACTTCGGCATCGCCCTGGTGGTGATGATGATTCTGCGGCCACAGGGTCTGTTCCCGGTGCGCCAGAAACTGCTCACCTACGGCAGGCAGGTATACCAGGCGGTCGTGCGCAAGCCGGCGGCCGAACCGATCGGAGCAGGGCGATGACGGGGCCGGGCGCAGGGGACGCGCTGTACGACAACGAGGACATGAAGGCCGGGTACAAGCCCGCGCCGGAGGTCGAACCGGCCGGTGAGGTCGACCTCACCGCGGTCCTGCCCGAACTCGCCGACGCCGAGACCGTCGCCGATGTGGTCGCCCCGCACCGCGACATCGAGACCGCCGTCGGTGAGCCGCTGCTGCGCACCGACGGGCTGACGGTGAAGTTCGGCGGCCTGACCGCCCTGGACGGGGTGAGTTTCGAGATCCGCCGCGGCGAGATCCTCGGCCTGATCGGCCCCAACGGCGCGGGCAAGACCACCTGCTTCAACGCCATCACCGGCGTCTACAAGCCCGCCGCGGGCAGCGTGCACTTCGACGGCAGGCCGCTGGCCAAGACCAAGCGCAACGAGATCACCCGCCTGGGCATCGCGCGCACCTTCCAGAACGTGCGTCTGTTCGGCGAGATGACCGCGCTGGAGAACGTGGTGGTCGGCACCGACGCCCGGCACACCACCTCGGTGCCCGGTGCCATCCTGCGCACCCCGAAGCATCGCAGGGAGGAGCGCGACGCCATCGAACGCGGCATGGCGCTGCTGGAATTCGTCGGCATCGCCCCGCGCGCGGTGGAGAAGGCCCGCAACCTCTCCTACGGTGACCAGCGGCGGCTCGAGATCGCCCGCGCGCTGGCCACCGAGCCCAAACTGCTGTGCCTGGACGAACCGGCCGCCGGCTTCAACCCGAGTGAGAAGTCCGCGCTCATGGAGCTGATCCGCAAGATCCGCGACGACGGCTACACCGTGCTGCTGATCGAGCACGACATGCGCCTGGTCATGGGCGTCACCGACCGGATCGTGGTGCTCGAGTTCGGCCGCAAGATCGCCGACGGGCTGCCCGCCGAGGTCCGCGAGGACCCGGCGGTGATCGCGGCCTACCTGGGTGTTCCCGACGCCGACACCGTGGCCGAGGTCCGTGAGGAGGCCGCCGACGCCGCCGCGGCCGGGGCCTCGCCCGCCACGGTGGTGGTGGAGAAGGCCGACGAGCAGGTCGACGAGGTCGCCGTCGCCGGTCCCGAGCCGCTGCTCGAGGTGCGGGACATGGTCGTCAACTACGGCAGGATCGAAGCGCTGCACGGGATCTCGCTGTCGGTGTCGCCGGGGGAGCTGGTCACCCTGCTCGGCGCCAACGGCGCGGGCAAGACCACCACCATGCGGGCGCTGTCCGGGCTGCTGCCGCTGACCTCGGGCCGGATCTTGTTCCAGGGCAAGGACATCACCGCGATGAAGGCCCATGACCGGGTGGTCGAAGGGCTCATCCAGTCGCCGGAAGGGCGCGGGGTGTTCCCCGGCATGACGGTGCTGGAGAACCTCGACATGGGCTGCTACGGCAGGCCCTTCGCGCAGAAGACCGAATACCAGCAGACCCTGGACTGGATCTTCGAGCTGTTCCCGCGCCTGGCCGAACGGCGCAAACAGGTCGGCGGCACGCTCTCCGGCGGTGAACAGCAGATGCTGGCCATCGGCCGGGCCCTGATGGCCCGCCCGAAACTGCTGCTGCTCGACGAGCCGTCGATGGGTCTGGCGCCGATGGTGATCCAGCAGATCTTCCGGATCATCAGCGAGATCAACCGCCAGGGCACCACGGTCCTGCTCGTCGAACAGAACGCCCAGCAGGCGCTGACCCGCAGCGACCGCGCCTACATCCTGGAAACCGGCGAGGTCACCAAGTCCGGCGCGGGTGCGGACCTGCTCACCGACCCCGCGGTCATGTCCGCCTATCTCGGCGCCGACTGACCGGCTGCCTGTCACCCGGCCCCGTGCTCCGTGTGAGCGCGGGGCCGGTCCGGTTTTCCGGGGCAACACCCGCGGCGAGGGCGTCGATGTCACACCGTGTCCCTACACTCATGCGGGTGAGTTCACCGACGACTGCTCAGGCATCGACAACGACCACCGCCGACGGGGGTGAGCGGCCGACGCTGCTGCTCCTGGACGGGCATTCGATCGCCTATCGCGCGTTCTTCGCGCTACCGGCGGAGAACTTCAAGACCGTCACCGGGCAGACCACCAACGCGGTGTACGGGTTCACCTCGATGCTGATCAACCTGCTGCGCGACGAGAAGCCCACGCACGTGGCCGCGGCCTTCGATGTGTCGCGCAAGACCTTCCGCACCGAGGCGTACCCCGAGTACAAGGCCAACCGCAGCGCCACCCCGGACGAGTTCCGTGGCCAGGTCGAACTCACCAAGGACGTGCTCGGCGCGCTCGGCATCCCGGTCATGGCGATCGACGGCTACGAGGCCGACGACGTGATCGCCACCCTCACCACCCAGGCCACCGCCCAGGGGTACCGGGTGTTCATCGTCACCGGCGACCGCGACGCCATCCAGCTGGTCAACGACGACGTCACCGTGCTCTACCCGCGCAAGGGCGTCTCCGACCTCACCCGCTTCACCCCCGCCGAGGTCGAGACCAAATACGGTCTCACCCCGGCCCAGTACCCCGACTACGCGGCCCTGCGCGGCGACCCGAGCGACAACCTGCCCGGCATCCCCGGCGTCGGCGAGAAGACCGCCGCCAAGTGGATCCGCGAATACGGCGACCTGGCCACCCTGGTCGACCGCGTCGACCAGGTGAAGGGCAAGGTCGGCGACGCCTTACGCGCCAATCTGTCCAGCGTGGTGCTCAACCGCCAGCTCACCGAGATGGTCCGCGAGGTCCCGCTGCCCTACACCCCCGACCAGCTCGCGCAGGCGCCGTGGGACCGCGAGAAGATCCACCAGCTCTTCGACGACCTGGAATTCCGCGTCCTGCGTGATCGCCTCTTCGACACCCTCGGTTCGGCCGAACCCGAAGCCGAGTCCGGTTTCGAGATCAGCGGCGCCATCGTGGAGCCGGGCACGGTCGGCGACTGGCTGGCCGAACACGCGAAACCCGGTGTGCGCCACGGACTCTCGGTGGTCGGCACCGGCACGCCGGTACACGGTGACGCCCGCGCGCTCGCCCTGGCCGCCGCCGACGGCGAGGGCGGCTACCTCGATCTCACCACCCTGACGCCCGAGGACGAGGCCGCCCTTGGCATCTGGCTGGGCGACCCGGAGGTGCCCAAGGCCCTGCACGAGGCCAAGGCCGCCGAGCACGCCCTGCGCGGGCGCGGCTTCACCCTGGCCGGGCTCACCAGCGACACCGCCCTGTCGGCCTACCTGGTGCGCCCCGGCCAGCGCAGCTTCAACCTCGACGACCTCTCGCTGCGCTACCTCAAGCGTGAACTGCGCGCCGAGACCGGCGACGACGGCCAGCTCTCGCTGCTCGACGACGAGGACACCGTCGCCGCCGACCTCGCCCGCGACGAGATGCTGCGCGCCCGCGCCGTCGCCGACCTGGCCGACGCGCTCGACACCGAACTGGAGCAGATCGAGTCGACCGCGCTGCTGCACGAGATGGAACTGCCGCTGCTCGGCGTGCTGGGCACGCTGGAGGACGCGGGCATCGCCGTCGACGTGGCGCAGCTGGAATCGTTGCAGCGCCAGTTCGCCGACCGGGTCACCGAGGCCGCCAACGCCGCCTACGAGGTGATCGGCAAGCAGATCAACCTCGGCTCGCCCAAGCAGCTGCAGGTGGTGCTGTTCGACGAGCTCGACATGCCCAAGACCAAGCGCACCAAGACCGGCTACACCACCGACGCCGACGCGCTGGAGTCGCTGTTCGAGAAGACCGGCCACGCCTTCCTCGAACACCTGCTGGCCCACCGCGACGCGACCCGGCTCAAGGTCACCGTCGACGGCCTGCTCAAGTCGGTCGCCGACGACGGCCGCATCCACACCACCTTCAACCAGACCATCGCCGCCACCGGCAGGCTCTCCTCCACCGAGCCGAACCTGCAGAACATCCCCATCCGCACCGACACCGGCCGCCAGATCCGCGACACCTTCGTCGTCGGCCCCGGCTTCGCCGAGCTGATGACCGCGGACTACAGCCAGATCGAGATGCGGATCATGGCCCACCTGTCCGGCGACGCGGGCCTGATCGAGGCGTTCAACTCCGGCGAGGACCTGCACACCTTCGTCGCCTCCAAGGCCTTCGACATCCCGCTGCACGAGGTGAGCCCGGAGCTGCGCCGCCGGATCAAGGCCATGTCCTACGGCCTGGCCTACGGTCTGAGCTCCTACGGCCTGTCCGCGCAGCTCAAGATCAGCACCGCCGAGGCCAAGGAGCAGATGGACGTCTACTTCGACCGCTTCGGTGGCATCCGCGACTACCTGTCCGACGTCGTCGACGAGGCCCGCAAGGTCGGCTACACCCAGACCCTGTTCGGCCGCCGCCGCTACCTGCCCGACCTGGACTCCAGCAACCGCCAGCGCCGCGAGGCCGCCGAACGCATGGCCCTCAACGCCCCCATCCAGGGCACCGCCGCCGACATCATCAAGGTCGCGATGATCAATGTGCAGAACGCGATCACCGACGCGGGCCTGAAGTCGCGCATGCTCCTGCAGATCCACGACGAACTCGTCTTCGAGGTCGCCGACGGCGAACGCGACGCCCTCGAGGCCCTGGCCCGCGACCAGATGTCCTCGGCCATCGAACTCTCGGTCCCCCTCACCGTCTCGGTCGGCACCGGCCACAGCTGGGACGCGGCGGCCCACTGAACGCCGTGGCGCCTTTGTCCAAGCCGGCCGGGCGGCGCGGTCGTACCGTGGACGAGGGGTGACCGGAAGGAGCCGATGATGGCCGGGTTCGTGGCGACCGCCGAGGTCGAGATCGATGCTTCGCCGCAGCGGGTCTGGGAGGTACTGACCGACCCGGTGGCGATTCGGGAGTTCATGTTCGGGGCCGAGGTGGAGACCGACTGGCGGCCCGGGAGCCCGATCGTCTGGCAGGGCGAGTACGAGGGCAAGCCGTACACCGATCGGGGCGAGATCCTCGCGGTGGAGCCGGGGCGGGTGCTCACGATGACGCACTACAGCCCGCTCGGTGGGCAGCCGGACGTGCCGGAGAACTACCACACGCTCGGCTACCTGCTCAGCGGCGACGACACGTCGACGCATCTGACGCTGAGTCAGGACAACAACGCCTCCGAGGAAGAGGCCGCGCACGCGCAGGGGATGTGGGAGTCCCACGTGGCCGGGATCAAGGCCGCCGCCGAACGCGCCTGATCGCACCGCCGCGCCGTCGTGCCCGGGGTGTGGCAGCATCGGAGGGTGCCCGCCGATGTCATCGCGACCCCGCTGCCCGCCTGCCCGGATATCGACCAGGCTTTCGCGGCCGCGTGGCCGGTGCGCCTGGGCGACACCGACGGCGACGACCGGCTGCGCCTCGACGCGGTGGCGCGCTATCTGCAGGACATCGGGTTCGATCACCTCGACGCCGTCGAGGACGGTGACACCCATCAGGCGTGGATCGTGCGGCGCACCATCATCGACGTCTACGAACCGATCGTGTTCGGCGACCGCGTGCGGCTGCGCCGCTGGGCCGACGCGCTGTCGAACCGGTGGTGCGATATGCGCATCCAGCTGCGCGGCGAGCGCGGCGGACACATCGAGGCCGCGGCCTTCCTGATCCACATCGATCCGGTGGCGGGCAGGCCAGCGCGGATGAGCGACGCCTTCATGGCGCCGATGCTGGCGAGCACCACCGAGCACCGGCTGCGCTGGCGGGCGGCGCTCACCGAGCTCGACGAGCCCGAGGCGGAGGCCGCGCCGTTCCCGCTGCGGGTCGCCGACGTGGACCGGCTCGGGCACGTCAACAACGCGGTGTACTGGGAGGCGGTCGAGGAGGCCCTCGCCGCGCACCCGGACCGCCACCGGCTGCCCTACCGGGCGATCGTCGAACACGCCGGACCGGTGATGATCGGCGACAAGGTGGTGCTGCGCACCAGCGCGCGGCCCGGCGCCCTGCGCATCCAGCTCGAGGTGGACGGTTCCGCGCGGGCACTGGCCTCGGTGGAACCGCTGGCCGGGGGACCGGCGCACTGATCCGTGCGTTCGGGGGTCGCGCACTCCCGGCGGTGACCGGAACCACCGATCTGAGCTGCGGTGACGGTACTCACCGGTAGACACGGCGGGGTCGTAAGTAGGTTGCGGTTTCACGACGATCGCCCTATTCTCGACAACGTGCCGAATCCCGCCGACCGCTTTGCCGCGCTGCTTGTCGCTGACCGCGACCGCGCGGCCGCTGCTGCGCAGACCGCGCAGGCAGCCACCCGGCAGATTCTTCTCGTAGTAACCCGCCGTAGCGGGGTCTGATTCGGACCAGCCCCCTCGCTGCGGGCTGATTTTCATTGTTCTGCTGGTCCCACCTGCCAACGAAGACCATCTTCGGGAAGACCTCACCTGCAATGACACTGCTGACACTGGACCATGCCCTGTTCGACGCCGCCCCCCGCGGGCTGCGTGCCGAACTCACCGACCTCACCCCCGCCGAGTTCCTCGACCGGTACACCCGGTTCGAGGGTCCGATCACGCTCGGCGAATGGACTTGTTCCGGAACGGATTTCACCGCCACCCTGGAATTCGCCGACCACCTGCGGACCGTCCTGGCCACCGGTAGCCCGGTCGCGGCCATGACCTCCGCGCTCTACGACGAGGGCTACCCCCTCGAGATCCTGCAGTTCCACCAGCGGCCCACCGCCGAGGGTATCGCCACGTTCGTGCGGTGCGATCTCGACGGCAGGCGCGGCTGGGCCGCGGCCATGGCCGCCGGTGGCGCCGAGTCGACCGTGCGCGCCATGATCGCCTGCGTCGGCAAGCTCGCGGGCTGATCCGCCCCGGCACACGCCGAAAGGGCCCGTTCACCTCACCGGAGGTGAACGGGCCCTTGACGTTTCGCGCCTATTCGGCGGGGGAGGACTGCTCGGCGATCTGCTTGCGCACCTCGTCCATGTCCAGGCCCTTGACCTGGGTCACCAGGTCCTCCAGCGCGGCGGGCGGCAGCGCGCCCGGCTGGGCGAACACCAGCACACCCTCGCGGAAGGCCATGATGGTCGGGATCGACTGGATGTTGGCGGCCGCGGCGAGCCCCTGCTCGGCCTCGGTGTCGACCTTGCCGTGCACCACGTCGGGGTGCTTGTCCGAGGAGGACTCGAAGGTGGGGGCGAAGCTGCGGCACGGACCGCACCAGGAAGCCCAGAAATCGACGAGTACCACGTCGTTTCCGGTGATCACTTCGTCGAAGTTCTGCTGGGTCAGCGTCTGGGTGGCCATGACGTCCTCTCCTTGTCGGTGTCCCCGGCTGTAACGCCGGGGTCTTTCACTATCTTCCCCCGGCCACGAGCCGCTCCTGCCGCGTGTCTCCGTCCCAGCGGCGAATCCCCACCACAACGGCGGAAAAATCGTGGTCGGCCGCCACCGCGCGCACGGCGTCGCCGAGCCGCTCCGGCGGTACCCGGCGAGCCAGGGTCACGTGCGGGGTCCAGGCATCGGGTGCCACGTTCGGCGGAATGCCGGGGCACGGCGCGACCAGTTCGGCGACCCGGCGCTGCAGGGCCAGCAGCTCCTCGGTGACGACCACCGCCCGCACCAGGATCGGCCTGCGCGCCCCGAACACCAGTACCCCGCCCAGCCGGACCGGCAGCGGGGCGAAGTCCGTGCGCTCGAGCGCGTGGTCGATGCGTGGCCAGATCTCGCGGGCCACCGCGACGGTGATGTGCGGGCGATGGGTGGCGCCGCGCGGACTGCCGATGCCCGCCTCGGCCAGCACCGCCCACTGCCTGCGGATCTCCGCCTCGCCCCGCTCGTCCAGCAGCAACTCCACCGACTGCACCATGCCCGCCAACCTAGTCGCCGCGGCGTGTCCGGGTGGGGCGCTCGCGCGCACCGCGACGCGCACGCGCGAGGATGAGGGGGTGAACGGTGCGAAGACGAGTCCGCGGCTCGGTGTGATCGACGGTGACGGCATCGGCCCCGAGGTGGTGGCCGCGACGCGGACGGTGGTCGACGAGGCCGTCGCCGCGGCGGGCCTGGACCCGGTGACCTGGGTACCCCTGCTGATCGGTCACGCCGCCATCGCCGCCCACGGCGATCCGCTGCCCGAACAGACCCTCGACGCCCTGGCCGGGCTCGACGCCTGGATCCTCGGTCCGCACGACAACGCCTCCTACCCGGCCGAGATGCGGGTGGCGCCCGGCGGGGCGATCCGCAAGCGCCTGGGCCTCTACGCCAATATCCGGCCAGCGATGGCCTTCGCCGGCGTGCGGGCCACCGCGCCCGGCATCGACCTGGTGATCGTGCGGGAGAACAGCGAGGGCTTCTACGCCGACCGCAACATGTTCGCCGGGTCGGGGGAGTTCCGCCCGACCGAGGACGTGGCCATGGCCGTCGCGGTGATCACCCGGCAGGCGTGCGAGCGGATCGCGCACCAGGCGCTGCGGCTGGCCCAGGGCAGGCGCGGGCGGGTGACGGTGGTGCACAAGGCGAATGTGCTGCCGATGACGACCGGCCTGTTCCGCGATGTGTGCTTCGAGGTGGCCGCGCAGTACCCGGACGTGCGGGTCGACGACGCGCACGTCGACGCGATGGCCGCGCATCTGGTCCGTTCGCCCGGCGACTACGACGTGATCGTCACCGAGAACCTCTTCGGCGACATCCTCTCCGACCTCGCGGGTGAACTCAGCGGCTCACTCGGCATGGCCCCCTCGCTCAATTGCTCCGACACCAAGGCGATGGCCCAGGCGGTACACGGCGCGGCCCCCGGTCTGGCCGGGCACAATCGCGCGAATCCGGCGGCGCTGCAATTGTCGGCGGCGATGTTGTTGCGCTGGTTGGCAGTTCGCGACGACAACGGTCTGCTGCACGACGCGGCCGACCGGATCGGTCACGCGGTGGCGGCGACTCTGGCGGCGGGAGTGGCGACCGCCGATCTCGGTGGTCTGGCCTCGACGAGCGAATTCACCGAGCAGGTCGCCGCGCGCGTGCACCGGAGGTGAAAAGGCGTCTTCCACATTCGCTGATGAATCTTCGGTTACTGTCGCACCACGCTGTGTCCGGTTCGCCTACATTGCCAATCAGGCGCTGACACGTCCGGCGGCGCCGAAGGCGAATGGTGGAGGCCCTGTGGCAGGTCGAATGATTCTCGCTCGCCGCGCCGCGCGCACGATCGGCGTCGTCGCGGGCATCGTGCTGGTATCGGCCGGGTGCGTGCACAATACCGAGGGCGACACCGCCGATGTGGCCAAAGTGCAGGTCGAACGGGTCGACGAGCTGGCCGCGACCGTGCCCGAGCGGATACGGCAGGCCGGAAAGATCGTCGTCGGGGTCAATGTGCCGTATCAGCCGAACGAGTATCGCGACGCGAGCGGCGATATCGTCGGCTTCGATGTCGATTTGTTCGACGCGGTGGCCGCCACCCTCGGCCTGCGCGCCGATTATGTCGAATCCGCGTTCGAGAAGATCATTCCCGCGATTCAGGCAGGCACCTATGACGTCGGCATGTCGTCGATCACCGATTCGCGCGAACGCGAGAAACAGGTCGATTTCACGACCTATTTCTCCGCCGGGGTCCAATGGGCGCAGCGCACAGGTAAGGACATCGACCCCGAGAACGCGTGCGGCAAGAAAGTCGCCGTGCAGGCGACCACCGTCGAACACACCGAGGAAGTACCCGCCAAGAGCGCGAAATGTGTCGCCGAGGGTAAGGACCCGATCGATATGAAAGCCTTCGACGAGCAGAGCGCGGCCACCAACGCGCTGGTTCTCGGCCAGGTCGACGCCATGTCCGCGGACTCCCCGGTGACGGCGTACGCGATCAGGCAGACCGACGGCCAGCTCGAGGCGGCGGGCCCGATCTTCGAGTCCGCGCCCTACGGCTGGGCGGTGCAGAAGTCCTCGCCGCTGGCGGTGTCCTTGCAGAAGGCACTCCAGCACCTGATCGACACCGGGAAGTACGCCGAGATCACCGCCAACTGGGGTGTGCAGGACGGACGGATCACCACCTCGGTGATCAACGGGGCTGTGAGCTGACATGAGCGACGACGACACCCCCGAAGTCATCAAGGCCGTCCCGCTGCGCAGGCCCGGCCGCTGGATCGCCGCGGCCGTCATCCTGATCCTGGTCGGCCTGTTCGTCTACGGCGCGGCCACCAATCCCGCCTACCGCTGGGACACCTACGGCCGGTACCTGTTCGACTACCGGATCACCCAGGGCGCCATCGTCACCCTGGAGCTGACGGTGCTGGCCATGGCCATCGCGGTGGCCCTCGGCACCGTGCTCGCGGTGATGCGCCTGTCGCCGAATCCGGTGCTGCGCACCACGGCGTGGGTGTATCTGTGGATCTTCCGCGGCACCCCGGTGTTCGTGCAGTTGGTGTTCTGGGGGCTGGTGCCCTCGCTCTACCGGCAGATCGACCTCGGTGTGCCGTTCGGGCCGCAGTTCTTCCACCTCGACGTGCAGCAGTTGCAGGCGGCGTTCCTGTTCGCGGTGATCGGCCTGGGTCTCAACGAGGCCGCCTACATGGCCGAGATCGTGCGCGCCGGCATCAATTCCGTCGGTGAGGGCCAGCGCGAGGCCTCGGTGGCGCTGGGCATGTCGTGGACGCAGACCATGCGCCGCACGGTGCTGCCGCAGGCCATGCGGGTGATCATCCCGCCCACCGGCAACGAACTGATCGGCATGCTCAAGACCACCTCGCTGGTCACCGCGATTCCGCTGAGCACCGACCTGTTCGGCCGCGCCCGCGACATCTACGGCGTCAACTTCCAGCCGATCCCGCTGCTGCTGGTCTGTGCCACCTGGTACCTGGCGATCACCAGCGTCCTCATGGTCGGGCAGTACTACCTGGAACGGCATTTCTCACGGGGAGCCACCCGGCAGCTGACGGCCAAGCAGCTCGCCGAACTGGCCACGGCACAGGCGGCGGTGAAGGCGAAATGACCGAATCAGCAGTGACGACCCCGCCGATGGTGCTGGCCGACCGGGTCTGCAAGAACTTCGGCGCGCTGAAAGTGCTGCGCGGTGTCTCGCTCGAGGTGCGGCGCGGCAAGGTGCTGTGCCTGGTCGGGCCCTCGGGCTCGGGCAAGTCGACGTTCCTGCGCTGCATCAACCACCTCGAGCAGGTGAACGCGGGCAGGCTCTACGTCGACGGCGAGCTCGTCGGCTACCGGGAGAAGAACGGCAAGCTCTACGAGATGCATCCGCGCGAGGCCGCCCGGCAGCGCCGCGACATCGGCATGGTGTTCCAGCATTTCAACCTGTTCCCGCACCGCACGGCGCTGGAGAACGTGATCGAAGCGCCCACCCAGGTGCGCGGCATCCGCAAGGCCGAGGCCGTCACCCGGGCCGAGGAGCTGCTGGACCGGGTCGGCCTGGCCGCCAAGCGCAATGCCTATCCGGCGCAGCTCTCGGGTGGTCAGCAGCAGCGGGTGGCGATCGCGCGGGCGCTGGCCATGGACCCCAAGCTCATGTTGTTCGACGAGCCGACCTCGGCGCTGGACCCGGAACTGGTCGGTGAGGTGCTCACCGTCATGCGCGAGCTGGCCGATTCCGGCATGACCATGCTGGTGGTGACCCACGAGATGGGCTTCGCCCGCGAGGTCGCCGACGAGCTGGTGTTCATGGACGGCGGGGTGGTCGTGGAATCGGGTCCGCCGCGCGAGCTGCTGGCGAACCCCCAGCAGGAGCGCACCAAGACGTTCCTGTCGCGGCTGCTCTGACGGGTCAGCCCGCGTCGGGCGTCAGGAGTTCCAGCGACACCTGGGCCTGGGCGATGCGGCGGATGGCGGCCAGCGCAGTGTCGCCGAGCACCGTGAGCACCACCACCGCGTCGACGATGTCGTCGCGCCCGCCCGCGGCCACCGCGGTCGCGACATCGTTGTCCGCGATCACCCGCGCACCGTCGAAATAGGCGGGCAGGGCGGTGGCACCCCAGTCCCCGTAGCCGAGCTGGGCCAGGCGCACCAGGACCGAGGTGAGCGTGTCGATCGCCTCCGTGCTGGGTTTCATGTCCCAGCCGCGCCGGTCCATCTCCGCCCGCACGGTCGCGGCGGCGCGTTCCCATTCGCTGTCGGGGGCGCTCGGCGCGGGCGTGGACAGGCTGCCCTGCACCACGCCGAGCAGACTGAACAGTGGCAGGTCGGGGGAGTCGACGGCGGCGAGCACCTCGCCCACCGTGGACACCGGCAGCCCGCCGACCTCGATCAGCGCGCGGACCAGCCGCAGCCTGCGCAGGTGTTCCTCGCCGTAACTGGCCTGGTTGGGGCCGGTGCGCGTGCCCGCGGGCAGCAGCCCCTCCCGCAGGTAGTACTTGATCGTCGGCACCGCGATGCCGCTGCGCTCACTCAACTCCGAGATCCGCACCGCTACCTCCGTTTTCGCTCGCCCCCCTTGCCGTCAGCGCGGCATGTGGATAGTCTAACTATCCATAACGGATAGTAGAACTATCTATCACTGGGAGATCGTCATGATTCCGGACGCACTGCCCCGCCGTCGGGCCCCGCTGCACCGTCCTCTGCTGTATTTCGCCGCCGCCAATGCCGTGCTCGCCGTCGTGGCGGTGATCGGCGTGCTGGCCGACGACCGGGTGATCACCGGCGCGGCCGCGTGGTTCAAACCCGCCAAGTTCGCGCTGTCGTTCGTGCTCTACAGCCTCGCGCTGGCCTGGCTGATCTCGCTGCGGCCCAAGGCTTCCCGGCTCGTCGGGGCGATGGCGACGGTGATCGTCGTCGCGGGCACGATCGAGCAGCTGATCATCTTCGGCCAGGTCGTGCGCGGCACCCGCAGCCACTACAACATGACCACCGTCCTCGACGGCGTCCTGTGGATCACCATGGGTGTCACCATTCTCGTGCTCTTCCTGGCCACCATGGTGGTCGCCGTGCGGCTCTGGGTGACACCGATCGGCGACGCGGCGATCACCTGGTCGATCCGGCTCGGGCTCGCCGTCACGCTGGCCGGCCTGGCGCTGGGCAATCTCATGCCCGGCCGCGAATCCGGGGTCGACGGGATCGTCGGCGCGCACACCGTCGGTGCCCCCGACGGCACCCCCGGCATGCCACTGACCGGCTGGAGTACCACCGACGGCGATCTGCGCATCCCGCACTTCTTCGGCATGCACGCCCTGCAGGTGTTGCCGCTGTTCGCCGCGGTGCTGGTGGTCGCCGCGGCGCGGCTGCCGATCCTGCGGTCCCCGCGGGTGCGGCTCGGATTGGTGCTCACCGTCTCGGCCGCGTACGCCGCGACGCTGGCGCTGCTCACCTGGCAGGCACTGCGGGGGCAGCCGTTGATCCATCCCGATGAGGCCACCCTGGGGGCGGCCGCCGTCATCGGTCTCGGAGTTGTCGTAGGCGTGGGCGTGTCGGTCGCGAGCGCGATCGGTGCCCGGAAGGTGGCGATCGCATGAGCACCCTGTTCGACCTGTCGTTCTATGTCACCGTCCCGTTCTGGGCGCTGATGATCTTCGCCCCGGCCTGGCGGTGGACCCGCACGATCATCGGCTCACCGTGGATCGTGCTGGCGCCCTTGGTGATCTGGGTGATCGTCGCCGTCCCGGTCCTCGGCACGCTCTGGGCGCTGGTGACGTCACCGTCGCTGGCCGCCATCACCGACGCCGCCGCCGACCCCGCCGTCCTCACGGCACTGTGGGCGCAGATCCTCGCATGGGACCTGTTCCTCGGCCGGTGGATCTACCTCGACAGCCGGGAGCGGGAGATCTCGCCGTGGCTGATGGGTCCGGTGCTGGTGGGGACGATTCTGTTGTCGCCCTTGGTGTTTCCGGCCTATCTGGTGCTGCGGGAGGTCGCCGGGCGCGGGTCCGGGGACCGGGAAGTCGCGACGGTGGAATGAGCGGCTGCCGCGTTGTGGGGTCGCGGCACCCGCGCGGTCAGTGCTCGTCGACAGCGGTGGCGCGCGAGACCGTCTCCCACGTGGTGACGTCGCCACGCACCGCGTCGAGATGTCCGAGGACCGCGTCCACCGCGTCGGCGCCCAGCGGCAGGCGCAGCGGCGCCTTCTCCGCGGCCAGGGCTGCCCGGATCGCCGCGGCGGCCTTGGCCGGGTCGCCCGCCTGGGTGCCGTCGCCGCCGGACACCATGGTCCGGGTCGCACCGACCGTGTCGGTGTAGCGGCCGGAATCGGTGCTGAAGGCGGCCGCACCGGGACCGAACAGGCCGGTCCGGAAGGCGCCCGGCTCGACGATCAGCACCGTGATGCCGTAGGGCTCCACCTCGGCGGCCAGCGCCTCCGACATGCCCTCGAGCGCGAACTTCGTGGCGCTGTAGGCCCCGAATCCGGCGAAGGACAGCTGCCCGCCGACACTGCTCATCTGCACGATCGCGCCGGCGCGCCTGGCCCTCATGTGCGGCAGCACGGCGCGGATGAGGGCGGCCGGTCCGAAGACGTGCAGGTCGAACAGGGCGCGCAACTCGGCATCAGTGGTCTCCTCGACCGCACCGACATGGGTGCGTCCGGCATTGTTGACCAGCACGTCGATGCGGCCGTGCCGGGCGACGACATCGCCGACCACGGCGTCGACGCGGGTGGTGTCGGTGACATCGAGGGCGATGGTCTCGATCCGGTCGGGGTGCGCGGCGACCAGGTCTTCGAGGGCGGCGGTGCGCCGGGCGACCGCGACCACCGTGTCGCCCGCGTCGATCGCCGCCTGCGTGAGGGCGCGGCCGAAGCCGCTGCTCGCGCCGGTGATCAGCCAGATCTTCGGTGTGCTCATCGGATTCTCCTCTGTCGGTTGCTGTTCCGGTGCCCCACTGATGCTGCCCGCGGTGCCGACGCGCTGTCCAAGACCCGCTGTGATAACCAAGAGTTATGGATATACACGGGCGCGACCTGCGCTACTTCGTCGCGGTCGCCGAGCGGCTGAACTTCACCGCTGCGGCGGAGAGTCTCTATGTGTCCCAGCCCGCGCTGAGCAAGCAGATCCGCAAGCTCGAGAACCAGCTCGGCGCGGCGCTGTTCACTCGCGACACCCGGTCGGTGGCGCTCACTCCGGTCGGCGCGGCGCTGGTGCCGCACGCGCGCCGGATGCTCGACGCGTGGTCCGTGGCCGAGGCGGAGGTGGCGGCGGCCAAGACCGCGCAGCAGGCGAGCCTGGCGATCGGGATCAGCACCAGTCCTGGGCGTGGGATCCTGCCCGCGGTCCGCTCCCGGTTCACCGCCGCCTTTCCCGCGGCGAAACCGGTGCTGCGCCAGGTCGGCTGGGAGGACCCCACCGCCGGGCTGGCCGACGCCACCACCGATGTGGCCTTCGTTTGGCTCCCGCTGGCCGACCCCGAGCGCTATGGCCTGCTGGTGGTGGCCACCGAACCGCGGCTGGTCGCGCTGCCCGCGGAGCATCGGCTCGCCGGGCACGCGCGGATCGATTTCGCCGATCTGCTCGACGAGCCGTTCCTCGCCCTGCCCGAGTCGGCCGGTGCGCTGCGCGACTACTGGCTGGCGGTCGACGAGCGTGGCGGGCGCCCGCCGGTCATCGGCGCGGAGGTGTCGAGCACCGAGGAGACCTACGAGGCGCTGGTCAACGGGGACGGTGTCGTTCTGCTCGCCACGGGCAATGCCCCGCTGGTCGCCCACGACGGCGTGGTGACCCGGCCGGTCACCGGCGTCAGTCCGTCTGCCCTGGCGCTGGCCTGGCGTCGCGACGACGACCGTCCGCTGGTCCAGGGCTATGTCCAGGCCTGCGCGCTGGCGACGAACGCGGTGCGGGCCGGGTGATCCCTCGGTGGAGGTCCGGGGCTGCGGCCGTACCCTGCGCGCCGGGGACGGACGCGGCGTCGACCGGGTGAATCGCATAGCTGCCGAGGCTTTTGGACCGGATCGCGCGTCGACGTCATGGCGTAGCGGACCGCCGCGGGTGGCCGCCGAGTGCGATACGAAGTTGCCCGAGAAGGACATTCGCGGCCGGGCGGCCCGATCGGTCGGCGCGCCAGGCGAGGGCGAGGCGGCCGGTGATCCGGGGTTCGACGATGGTGAGGACGCGGATGTCGGCGGGGACGGCGTCGCCGAGCGCGGGGACCACGGCGGTGCCCAGGCCGCTGGCGGCGAGGCGCAGCAGCAGGGCGGGAGCGGCGGCCTCGAACGTCACATTCGGAGTGAAACCCGCTGCGGCGCAGGTGCGTTCGAAGATGCCGCGCAGGCCGGTGCCGCGCGGGAGGCAGCTGAGTTTCCGATCGGCGAGTGCGGCGAGGGTGATGGTGTCGGCGGGGCCGGGAGCGTCCCGGGCGACGGCGGCGACCAGCGGGGTCTCCAGGATCACGTCGACTTCGATGCCGGGGCGCTGCGGGGCGCCGGTCAGGCCGACCAGGGCGATGTCGAGTTCGTCGCGGTCGAGGGCGTCGAGCATGTTCTCCGCGGTGTCCTCGGTCAGGCTGATACCGACCTGCGGGTGATCGTCGTGGAACTCGGCGAGCACGCGGGCGATGTCGAACTCCTCGGTCGCGGCGCCCGAGATGACGCCGAGTCGGACGTGCCCGCGCAGCAGGCCGGTGAACTCCTGCACGGTCGCGGTGATCCGGTCCGCCGCGGCGAGCGCCTCCCGTGCGTGCTCGAGGACCGCGAGGCCGACCTCGGTCGGGGTGACGGTGCGCGCGCCGCGATCGAGCAGCCGCTGGCCGAGTTCGCGTTCGAGCTGCCGGATCTGCGCGCTGAGCCCGGGCTGGGTGAGGTGCAGGCGCTCGGCCGCCCGGGTGAAGCCGCCCTCGTCTACGACGGTCACGAAGTACCGCAGCTGCCGCAATTCCATAACAGTCGATTATAGGAACGAGAAGAACTATCTGTTGTACTTCTCGATCGGCCGCGCGCAGGGTGGAGTCATGACCGAGAACGCAGCGCAGACCGCCGACGCACCCCACACCACCGGACCGGTGTTCCGTCCCGACGACACCGGATACGCCGAAGAGGTCGCGGGCTTCCAGACCGCCTATACCCATCGCCCCGCTCTCGTGGTCGGTGCGGTCACCGCCGAGGACGTCCGGGCCGCCGTGGAATACGCCGCGCGGCAACGGCTTCCGGTCGCCGTGCAGGCCACCGGGCACGGCCTGTCGGTGGCCGCCGACGCCGGAGTGCTCATCACCACCAGGCGGATGGATGCCGTCACCGTGGATCCCGTCGCCCGCACCGCGCGGATCGGGGCCGGAGTGCGGGCGGGCGCGCTCGTCGAGGCCGCCGCCGCGCACGGGCTGGCACCGCTGAACGGGTCGTCGCTGTCGGTCGGGGTGGCCGGATATGTGCTCGGGGGCGGGCTGGGCCTGCTCGGGCGCGAATTCGGTTATGCCGCCGACCACGTGCGCGCGATAGACCTGGTGACCGCCGACGGCCGCATGCGCACCCTCACCCCCGGCGACGAACTGTTCGACGCCGTCCTCGGCACCGGCGGCAACTTCGGTGTCGTCACCGGACTGGAGCTCGATCTCGTCCCGATCGCCGAGATCTACGGTGGTCAGCTGATCTTCCCCACCGAACTCGTCGACACCGCCCTCGAGACCTGGCGCCAGTGGACCGAGACGCTGCCGGACACCCTCACCTCCACCGTCGCCGTGCTGACCTACCCCGACATCCAGGCGCTGCCGGAACCATTGCGCGGCAAGCACCTCGCCTCGATCCGGATCGCCTTCCACGGCACCGCCGAGGAGGGCGAGCAGCTGGTCGCGCCGCTGCGCGCGATCGGTGACCGGCTGCGCGACGACCTGCGCGTCCTGCCCTACACCGAATCGCACACGATCCACAGCGACCCCGACTTCCCGCACGCCTACGCGGCCACCAACGCGCTGCTGTCCGAACTGACCCCGGCGGGCCTGGCCGCCCTGCGCGCGCTCACCGCACCCGGGGGACCGGTGGAGGCCGTCGTCGACATCCGCCACCTCGGCGGCGCCCTGCGTCACGGCGGCGCCTCGATCGGCCATCGCGACGCCGCCTACGTCGTGCGGGTGATCACCGGCGCCGACGGCGACGCCGAACCCGCCGACCTGGCCCTCGTCCGGGAAGCCCTGGCGCCGTGGACGATCGGGCACAGCCTGAACTTCCTCTACGGCGCGGGCGCGGCCGCCGGCGCCGCCCAGACCGGAGCCGGTTTCGCCCCGGCCACGCTGCGGCGGCTGGCCGAGCTCAAGCGAATCCACGACCCGCGCAACATGTTCCGCTTCAACCGCAATATCGCCCCGGCCTGACATCCGGAATGTCCGATCTTGCCGATCCGGGCGGTATCTACTATCTTGGTGATATCACTCAGATATCGGGAGGATGTCATGGAACTGCGATCCGCATTCCGGCTCAACGGGTTCGTCGTGCTGCTGGGGTGGCTGGTGTTCACCCTGGCCTTCGGCGCGGCGGCCGTCGTCGCCTTCATCGCCGCCACCCAGCACGACGGTGGTGCCCTGGCGTGGGCGGGCGCGGGGATCGCGGTGTTCGCGGCGGTGGTCGTGCTGCTGCTGGCCACCGGGCTGATCATCGTCAACCCCAACGAGGCCAAGGTGATCACGTTCTTCGGTCGCTACATCGGCTCGGTCAGCGAGCCCGGGTTCTTCTCGGTGGTGCCACTGGCCGACCGCAAGTCCATCTCGCTGCGGGTGCGCAACTTCGAGACCCAGAAGCTGAAGGTCAACGACGCCGACGGCAACCCGGTGGAGATCGCGGCGGTCGTCGTCTACAAGGTGGTCGACAGCTTCAAGGCCGCCTTCGCGGTCGACGACTACGAGGAGTACGTGGAGACCCAGTCCGAGGCGGCGGTGCGGCACCTGGCCACCACCCACCCCTACGACGCCCACGACGACAGCCGTACCAGCCTGCGCGACGGCGCCGAAGTGGCCGAGGAACTCACCGTCGAGCTGCGGGAACGCACGCTCACCGCCGGTATCGAGGTCATCGAGGCGCGCATCACCCACCTGGCGTACGCGCCCGAGATCGCCCAGGCGATGCTGGTGCGCCAGCAGGCCGCCCAGGTCGTCGCCGCCCGCACCCACATCGTCGAGGGCGCGGTCGGGATGGTCGGCCTGGCCCTGGACCGCCTCGCCGAAGCGGGCACCGTCGAACTCGACGAGGAACGCAAGGCCGCCATGGTCTCGAACCTGCTGGTCGTGCTCTGCGGTGACCGCGCCACCCAGCCGGTCGTCAACACCGGATCCCTCTACGCCTGAGGGCTCCATGACCGCGCAGAAGAAGGAACCCAAGAAGGTCCTGCTGCGGCTCGATCCGGCCGTCCACGAGGCACTCGCCAAGTGGGCGGCCGACGACCTGCGCAGCGTCAACTCCCAGATCGAATACGCCCTGCGCCTGGCCCTCGAACAGGCCGGCCGCAAACCCAGACGCGACTGACCCTCACCCCCGCGCCAACCACCGCACAACCTCGCCCGCGTGCTCCGCCGGCTCCCGGACCGGCGCGAAGACGTGCTCGATCACCCCATTCCGGATCACCAGGGTCGAGCGTGTGTAGAGCCGCATGCCGTCCACCTCGAAGGTGGGCAGTCCGAGCGCCCCGGCCAGCAGCAATTCCGGATCGGCCAGCATGGCGAACGGCAGACCGAGACGTTCGACCACTTCGCGCTGATAGTCGCAGTCCTGGCTCGACAACCCGAACACCCCATGCGCACCGGCGGCCAGCAGCTCCGCGTGGTGGTCGCGGAAACCGCAGGCCTGGGCGGTGCACCCACGCGCTCCCGGGATCGATGTCCAGCCTGTCGGCAGGTCGGTGTCGGGACGGCCGGTGAGCGGATAGAGGTAGACGACGGTGCGTCCGTCGCCGAGTGCGGCCAGGTCGATCTCGGAGCCGTCGGTCGCCGGGAAAGTCAGTGCGGGCGTGGGCAGCCCGAGCAGCCGTGTCGCGGGCCCGGCCTCCGCGGAGGGCGCGGGTACCCGGAGCGGAGGCATCGCGGAGGCCGGCGCCGCACTGCTGTTCCGGTAGGCGGCGTCGCTCAACCGGCGGACCAAGCCGTCCCGCCGCTCGGTCAGGACATCGATCCGCGTCGTCAGCTCATCGATGGCGCGCTGATACTCGGCCAGCGCGGACGGACAGTCGTCGCCATGGGCGCTTCCCGATGTCAGACAGTCGAGGAACGCGCGGGTCTCCGCTACCGGGATGCCGAGCCGGTTGAGCATCCGGATCTCACGCACCAGCCGCACAGCGCCCTCGTCGTATTCCCGATAGCCGTTGGGCAGCCGTGTCGGTGTCACCAGCCCGAGCGCCTCGTAGCGCCGGATCGCCTTCGGGCTCAGGTCTGTCTGCCGGGCGAGTTGACCGATCTTCATGCCGGTGACGGTAAACCCTGTCCCCAGGGGAAATGTCAAGGCGGGGCGAGCGTGTGGTTCAGGTGGAGCCGAGGGCGCGGGTGAGGAGTCCGGGTCTTCGTCGACCTCGAGTTCGACGACCGCGCGAGTGCCGAGAGCTTTCGCGCCGATCTGGCCACTGTCCTGGGCACTCCGGGCAGGCGCGCGATAGTGATCGGTCACGAATCCTGGGTCGCCGAGGTGGTCGAGGAGAGTGTTTGTGCCTGAACAACCCGCCGGGGCGCATTCGGGGGCAACCGAACTCGCGTGCGCCGGTAAATTGTTCCGGTGCCCATCTCGTTCGACATTCCTGGAATGCAGCAGTTGGACAACACGACCTGGGGGAATCCGGCCACTCGTGATGTCGTCGCGTTGACCTATGTCAACGGCAGGCCCGATCTGCCTGCGCGCCTGCACGATCTGCGGCGGCTGCGCAAGCGGCTGGCCGAACACCATGCCCGCACCGGCTGCCTGATCGAGGCGTTCGTGGTGTGGGTGGACCAACTGCCCGCGCTGCTGCGCGTGGAGAAGACCCAGCTGCCGGGACCGCGCGGCGCGCTCGTGTTCGCCGCGTCGATCGTGGTGCCCAAGGACCGGTGCTCGGCGGTGTTCCAGATCATCTGCCCGGAAACCGGGGTGCCGGGTGCGCGCGAGACCGCGATCGGCGCGCAGGTCCATCGCTCGGAGATGTGCCCACCGCATCCGTACGCGCCCGGTCTGCGCGGCAAGCTGCCGTATCTGCTGTCCGACGACGTCCGGTTCGACCCGGTCTTCCCCGACCACGCGCTGACCAGGGCCCGCCGCTGGATCGCCGAGACCGTGCCGAATGTGCAGGTCGACCCGTCCTTCGCGGCGCTGCCGGAGTTCTAGGCGCCCGGTTTCTCGGCGACGAAGATGGCGGTGCCGGGGAAGATCTCCCCGCGCAGCGGCGACCACTGACCCCACTCGCGGTCGAGCCATTCGGGCCAGTCCGGCTCGACGATGTCGAGCAGGATCAGCCCCGCGCCGACGATCTCGCGCACGCGGTCGCCGAGGGTGCGGTGGTGCTCCACATAGGTCGGTTCGCCGTCGCCGTCGACCTCTACATAGGGCGTGCGGTCGAAGTAGGGGATACGCGCGACCAGACCTCCCTCGCCGGGATCGTCGGGGAAGATCCAGCGCATCGGATGGTTCACCGAGAACACCCAGCGCCCACCGGGCCGCAACACCCGGGCGACCTCGCGCATCACCAGCGCCGAATCGGCCACGAACGGCACCCCGCCGAACGCCGAGCAGGCCAGATCGAAGGACGCGTCGGCGAAGGGCAGCGCCTCGGCGCCCGCCTGCACCAGCGGCACCCGCGGACCGCCGGCCGCCATCGCGGCCAGCCCGCGCTCGAGCATGCCCATCGACAGGTCCAGCCCGACCGGATGCGCGCCCTGGCCCGCCAGCCAGCGCGAACACGGTGCCGACCCGCAGCCGATCTCGAGCACCGACTTGCCCCGCACCTCGCCTAGGAAACGCATATCGCCCTCGTGCAGGCCCTCGGGACACCAGACGAACTCCCCGCCGGGGGAGTCGACGCCGAGGAACTCGGCGTGGGTCTGGTGATATTGGTCGGCATCGGCGTCCCACCAGCGCCTGCTCGCGCGTTCGCTGGCGGCGGAACCGATCTTGGTTCGGGTGGTCGCGGTGGTTCCCAGCAGCGCGTTGGCCTGCGCGTGGCGTTCGTCGTCGGACACGCCGAACAGGGTATCGGCGTGGTGCGGGGGGTGGTTTGCCCGGCTCGGCGGGGGTCGCGTACGCTGAGGCACGCGAGTGTCTTTCGAGGGGCCTGTAGGCGCGCGAGTCGCGTGGGTACAGTATCCGATGACGGAGCCGCCCGTGCTGAGTTCGATCACCGGCAACTGTGGCGGTCCGTGCGATACTTCTTCAGTATCCTTCGTCGCCTCGTCGCGGTGATCTCGCAGCGTACCGAAAGTTCCAATGTCCGCAACCGACCACAATCCGTCCGGAGCAAATCCACATATGCCCACCACCGTCACCTCGCCGCAGGTAGCCGTCAACGACATCGGCTCCGCCGAGGACTTCCTCGCCGCCATCGACGCCACGATCAAGTACTTCAACGATGGTGACATCGTCGAGGGCACCATCGTCAAGGTCGATCGCGACGAGGTCCTGCTCGACATCGGTTACAAGACCGAAGGCGTCATCCCCTCCCGTGAACTCTCCATCAAGCACGATGTCGACCCGAACGAGGTCGTTTCCGTGGGCGATGAGGTCGAGGCCCTGGTTCTCACCAAGGAGGACAAGGAAGGCCGCCTGATCCTGTCGAAGAAGCGGGCGCAGTACGAGCGCGCGTGGGGCACGATCGAGGAGCTCAAGGAGAAGGACGAGGCCGTCAAGGGCACCGTCATCGAGGTCGTCAAGGGCGGCCTGATCCTCGACATCGGCCTCCGTGGCTTCCTGCCCGCCTCGCTCGTCGAGATGCGTCGTGTCCGCGACCTCCAGCCGTACGTCGGCAAGGAGATCGAGGCCAAGATCATCGAGCTCGACAAGAACCGCAACAACGTGGTCCTGTCGCGTCGCGCCTGGCTCGAGCAGACCCAGTCCGAGGTCCGCTCCGAGTTCCTGCACCAGCTGCAGAAGGGCCAGGTCCGCAAGGGTGTGGTCTCCTCGATCGTCAACTTCGGTGCCTTCGTGGACCTGGGTGGCGTCGACGGCCTGGTGCACGTCTCCGAGCTGTCCTGGAAGCACATCGACCACCCGTCCGAGGTCGTCGAGGTCGGCAACGAGGTCACCGTCGAGGTTCTCGACGTCGATCTGGACCGCGAGCGCGTCTCCCTGTCGCTCAAGGCGACCCAGGAAGACCCGTGGCGTCAGTTCGCCCGCACCCACGCGATCGGTCAGATCGTGCCGGGCAAGGTCACCAAGCTGGTTCCGTTCGGTGCGTTCGTGCGCGTCGAAGAGGGCATCGAGGGCCTGGTGCACATCTCCGAGCTGGCCGAGCGCCACGTGGAGGTCCCGGACCAGGTCGTGGCCGTCGGCGACGACGCGATGGTCAAGGTCATCGACATCGACCTCGAGCGTCGCCGGATCTCGCTGTCGCTGAAGCAGGCGAACGAGGACTACCACGCCGAGTTCGACCCGTCGAAGTACGGCATGGCCGACAGCTACGACGACGCGGGCAACTACATCTTCCCCGAAGGCTTCGACCCCGACACCAACGAGTGGCTCGAGGGCTTCGACAAGCAGCGCGAAGAGTGGGAAGGCCGCTACGCCGAGGCCGAGCGTCGCCACAAGATGCACACCGCTCAGATGGAGAAGATGGCGGCCGACGCCGCCGCCGAGGCCGCCAACGGCGGTGCCACCTCGGGCAACTACTCCTCCGAGAGCGGCTCGCAGGCCTCCTCCGGCCCGGCCGAGTCCTCGGGCGGTTCGCTGGCCAGCGACGCCCAGCTCGCGGCTCTGCGGGAGAAGCTCTCCGGCAACGCCTGATTCGGGTAGAGCTCCACACCGAAGGCCCTGGTCCATCCGGACCGGGGCCTTCGGCCTTTTTCCGGCAGGAGTATCGTTCGCGCCGATCGCAACATCCCTGCGGACGAAGGCGTTGGCGTCGATGATGAGTTCTGGTCCCTTCGCCGGTCTGAACCGGCGTCAGTTCCTCGCCAAGGCGATGGCCGCCGGAGCGGTGGGAACCCTTGCCACGTGGGCGAATCCGATCATCGACCGGGCCTTCGCCGCCGACCCGGCGGGCATGGGCGGCCTCGGTGACATCGAGCATGTCGTGCTGCTCATGCAGGAGAACCGTTCCTTCGACCACTATTTCGGCACGCTGGCCGGGGTGCGCGGATTCGACGAGGCCTCCACCGCCTGGCGCCAGTACGGCTGGTCACCCGGAATCGGCCCCACCGCCGACGGTTTCGTGGAACCGTTCCGCCTCGACACCACCGCGGGCGCCACCCTCGACGGCGAGTGCATCAACGACCCCGACCACTCCTGGCCCGGGATGCACCAGGCCTTCGCCGACGGCCGCAACGACGGCTGGATGCCGATGTCGGTGGCCTCGGTCGGCCCGGCCAACGCCCCCGCCGCCATGGGTTACTACCTGCCCGAGGACATTCCGATCCACACCGAGCTCGCCCAGGCGTTCACGCTCTGCGACAACTACCACTGCTCGGTGCTCGGCCCGACCGACCCCAACCGGCTCTACTGGATCAGCGCGACCCTCGACCCCGACGGGCTGGCGGGCGGACCGCTCGTCGAGACCCCGCTGCTGATCCCGAAGAACGTCTACAGCTGGCGCACCTATCCGGAGAACCTGTCCGAGGCCGGGGTGAGCTGGAAGATCTACAGCAATCGCGATGTCGGGCCCGCGTCGTCGATGATCCTGGACGGGATGATGGGCTGCTTCACCCAGGCCGCCGATCCGGCCTCGGAACTGGCCCGGCGCGGCATCGCGCCGGTGTACCCCAACGACTTCCAGGCCGATGTCGCCGCCGGGACGCTGCCCGCCGTGTCCTGGGTGGTGCCCTCGGTCCTGCACTGCGAGCACCCCGCGCTGCCCGCCGCGTTCGGCGCCCTGGGCATCGTGGGACTGCTCGACATCCTCACCTCGAATCCGGCGGTGTGGGAGAAGACCGCGCTGATCATCAGCTACGACGAGAACGGTGGATTCTTCGATCACGTCGTCCCGCCCACCCCGCCACCGGGCACACCCGGGGAGTTCCTGACCGTGCCGCTGGAGCGGGTGCCCGCCGCGGGCGGGATCGCCGGACCGATCGGGCTCGGCTATCGCGTGCCGTGCCTGGTGATCTCGCCCTACAGCCGGGGCGGCCTGGTCGCCTCGGAGACCTTCGACCACACCTCGCAGCTGCGGCTGCTGGAGACCCGTTTCGGGGTGGACGTCCCGAATCTCACGGCCTGGCGGCGCGGCGTCACCGGGGACATGACCTCCACCTTCGATTTCGCCACCGCGCCCGACGCCGCCCGCCCGATCCTGCCGGACCCCCGGCCCAAGGCCGACGCGGCGATCGCGCAGTGCGGCCCGAACATCGCGGCGGGCACCCTCGGTCAGGGAGTGCCGTATCCGGTGCCGCCCAATGCCATGCCCGGTCAGCAGCCGGGGACGCGGCGCGCGCCGAGTGGTCCGGTGACGGTGTGAGCTCAGCTCGCGGCGGCGGGCACCCAGTAGGCGGCGGCCATACTGGGCCGTCGGCGCATCGCGGCGAAACTGTGTCTGGCGGGGGAGAGCAGCGCGGTGAACCACGAGCGCCGGTATTCGGCCAGACTCGCGGCGACGGCGGGGAATTCGACGCAGTGCACGCCCCCCGGCATACCCAGACGGTGGCGAGCCCCCCGCTGGTCTTTGCTGCTCATGATCATCCTTCGTCTCGCTGATTCGGCCTTCCGCCTGCGCGAACAGTAGTCGACGCGACGCGCCCGGCCGCGGATTTTGCGTCGTGGCGCTCGGGCGTGTCGGATGCGAGACTGGGCCCATGTTGCGGATCGGCCTCACCGGAGGCATGGGAGCAGGAAAGTCCACAGTGGCGCGCACGCTGGTCGAGCTGGGGGCGGTACTCGTCGACTCCGACGCGATCGCCCGCGAGGTCGTCGCGCCCGGCACGCCGGGGCTGGCGGCGCTGGTCGAGGCGTTCGGCGAGCAGATCCTGGCGGCCGACGGCAGCCTGGACCGGCCCGCGCTGGCCGCGGTCGCCTTCGCCGACGACGAGTCACGGACCACGCTCAACGCCATCACCCACCCGCTCGTCGGCGCGCGCACCGCCGAGCTGATCGGCGCCGCACCCGCGGACGCCATTGTCGTGCAGGACATTCCGCTGCTGGTGGAGAACGGGCTCGCCCCGCTCATGCAGCTGGTGCTGGTGGTCGGGGCCGATATCGAGACCCGGCTGCGCCGCCTGGTGGAGCATCGCGGCGTGGCCGAGGCCGACGCGCGGACCCGCATCGCCGCGCAGGCCACCGACGAGCAGCGCCACGCGGTCGCCGATGTGTGGCTGGACAACAACGGCGCCCCCGAGATGGTCGCCGAGCAGGTGCGCGCGCTGTGGGAGCGGCGGCTGGTGCCGTTCGAACGCAATCAGCGCGACGGGGTCCGCGCGCGGGCCGAGTACCGGCTGCTGCCCGCCGATCCCGAATGGGCGGCCCAGGCCCGGCGGATCATCGCCCGCCTGCACCTGCTGTGCGGGGCCTCGGCGGTGCGGATCGACCATGTCGGGTCCACCGCGGTGCCCGGCTTGCCCGCCAAGGACGTCATCGACATCCAGGTCACGGTGGCCGATCTGGCCACGGCCGACTCGCTGGCGGGCGCGCTGGCCGCGGCCGGATTCCCGTTGGCTGCGTCGGTGACCCACGACAACCCGAAGCCGACCCCGGGCGATCCCTCGGGCACCGATCTGGACCGGTGGGGCAAACGGCTGCACGGCAATGCCGACCCGGCTCGCCCGGCGAACATCCATCTGCGCGTGCAGGATTCGCCCGGTCAGCGCTTCGCGCTAGATCTGCGCGACTGGCTGCGTGCCGAGCCGGACGCGCGGGAGGACTATCTGGCGGTCAAGCGGGAGGCCGAGCAGGCCGCCGTCGACAAGGCGGGCGAGGCGGCGGGCCAGGCCTACTACGCGGTGAAGGAACCGTGGTTCGACCAGGTCTATCCGGTGGTCACCGAGTGGGCCCACGCTCGCGCGTGACCCCGATGCCAATCTGTTAAACACCAATGTTTCGGAAACTGGCCGTGCCGTGCCGTGTGCTGTGTAAATTGTGCCGGGTCACTACAGGGTGACTCGATTCACAGGGAAGTTGTAGCGCGTATGACAACACAGCATCGTCAGTTCGGCCGGGCGGGCTTCGGTATCACCGCACTCGGCGCCGTCGCGGCCAGCGTTGTGCTGGCCGCCCCGCAGGCCTCGGCCTGGGTCGGCAACCTCAATGTGGCGGGCGAGAACCACAAGGTCGGCTGCAGTTACAAGCTGACCGCCGCGGTCGAGGTCGATCGGCTGACCTCGGTGAAGTTCACCGACAACGGCGTGGACATCCCCGGCAGCCCGGTCTCGCCCTCGGTGCTCTCGGGCACGGTGAGCATCACCTGGAAGCCGACCACGGCCGGTCAGCACAAGCTCGAGGCGCGTCAGCTGCTGATCAGCGACTCGATCACGGTCACCGTGAGCGAGGCGGCCGCGACCGGCAGCGCGGGCTGCGGCGGCGGCCTGGCGGATCTGCTGCCCAGCCTGTCGGCGGGCTGATCCACCACTGTTTTCCCGGCACCGCCGGCGACCCCGCTACCGAGGGTCGCCGGCGGTGCTGTCGTTTCAGCGCCAGGTGATGGTCATCCCGCGCTCGGCCAGCCAGTTCTCCAGGCTGTAGCCGTGCGCGGCGATCCCGTCGATGGCGGCGGTGGCGTGCTCGATGGCGGCCTGGCACGCGGCTGGGGAGAGCTGACCGCCCGTGTTGGCGGCGAGCAACTCGTCGATGTCGACCAGGCGCACATCGCGGCCGGTGCGGACGAGGACGTCGAGGTAGTGGTCGATCGAGCGCCACAGGGTCGGCGATTCCCGGGTGAACTCGCCGATGTCGACATAGATGTCCTGCCACTGCTCGACGCCGGGGTTGTAGCCGAACACGGTGGCGCGCAGCGCGAGCTCGGGCACGATCCAGGACTCGAGATAGTGGAAATTCGGGTGATCGGACGTGCGGGCCATGTAGAGCCCCCACGGCTCCTCCCGGTAGACCTCCACCGGCCGGACGAACCCCTTGGGATCGGTGTTCGTCTGCGCCGCGATGTCGAAGTACTCGACCTTGGGTGGGTGCACGTGCACGGTGGATGCCTGCGTCATGATCGCAGAATCTACCGCCGACCTGGTGTGGGCGCCCGCGCGCGGACTCACATCCAGGTCAGCGTGATCCCCCGGGTGCGCAACCACTGCTCGACGTCGTGGTCCTGCGCGGCGAGGCCGTCGAGGACCACGGCCGCGTGCTCGAAGGCGCGATCGGCGTCCTCGGTGGTGACGTGTCCTGCGGCATGTGCGGCGAGTAGAGCACTCGCTCCGCGCAGGCTCGACGACCGCCCGCGCCGCACGGCCACGTCCAGGAAGTAGTCGGTGGCCTTCCAGCGTTTCGGCGCGACCTGGGCGATCTCGGCGATGTCGAGGACGTAGTCGTGACTGCGGTGGTGACCGGGGCGGTCGTGCTCGATGGTGAGGCGGATCGACAGGCCCGGCAGCAGCCAGGACTCCTCGTAGCGGCCGTGCGGCCGGTCGAGGGTGCGGGCCAGGTAGATGCCCCAGGGCTGCGTCTCGTACCGGTCCACCGGGCGGATGTAGCCCCTGGTGTCGGTGGCGGTGAGCTCGGCCAGGTCGAAGAACTCGACCCGCGGGCGTGCGGGTGGTGAACCCGCCGTCGTCGGTGGTGGGGGTTGCGGACCCCGGATCTCGCGCGCGAAGTATCCCGCGAATCCGGTGACGGCCGGAGCCGCGACGAGCAGGGGAAGCAGAGCGCTCATGGCCTTGTCCTTCACCACGTGCCGATGATCAGCTCAGGGTACGCCCGGATCGGGCCTCGTGCCGGGCGTGTCGCCGGACCGCGCGACCGAATGACGTTGGTACATCGGACTTTTCGGGCAGGCGATGGATTGCCGGTAGTTTGCCGGTCCCCGGTGCGGTGTGTGGTGCGGGTCGCCGCCGGTGAAACTTGTCGGTGGTCGGGCCTAACCTGGTGGGCATGGCATTCGCAACCGAGATTCCGGCGGAAGGGTACGAGGAACGGGGGCACCCGCTCGCGCATTCCGAGCACCGGCCCGTCGGCACGATCGAACGCGCCGGGGGGCGCTTCGAGGTGGTCAGCGAGCACAAACCCGCTGGTGACCAGCCCGCGGCCATCGCCGAACTGGAACGGCGCGTCACCGCGGGCGAGAAGGACGTGGTGCTGCTCGGCGCCACCGGCACCGGCAAGTCGGCGACCACCGCGTGGCTGATCGAGAAGCTCCAGCGGCCCACCCTGGTGATGGCGCCGAACAAGACCCTCGCGGCCCAGCTGGCCAACGAGTTGCGCGAGATGCTGCCGCACAACGCGGTGGAGTACTTCGTCTCGTACTACGACTACTACCAGCCCGAGGCCTACATCGCGCAGACCGATACCTATATCGAGAAGGACAGCTCGATCAACGACGACGTCGAGCGGCTGCGCCACTCGGCCACCTCGAGCCTGCTCTCGCGCCGCGACGTGGTGGTGGTGGCCTCGGTGTCGTGCATCTACGGCCTGGGCACGCCGCAGTCGTATCTGGACCGGTCGGTGCAGCTGGAGGTGGGCGGCGAGGTCGACCGCGACGCGCTGCTGCGGCTGCTGGTCGACGTGCAGTACACCCGCAACGACATGGCCTTCACCCGCGGCACCTTCCGGGTGCGCGGCGACACCGTCGAGATCATCCCCTCCTACGAGGAGCTCGCGGTCCGCATCGAGTTCTTCGGTGACGAGATCGAGGCGCTGTACTACCTGCACCCGCTCACCGGCGACGTGGTGCGCCAGGTCGACTCGCTGCGGATCTTCCCGGCAACCCACTACGTGGCCGGTCCGGAGCGGATGAACCGCGCGGTCACCGATATCGAGGCCGAGCTGGCCGAACGGCTGGCCGAGCTGGAGAAGCAGGGCAAACTGCTCGAGGCCCAGCGCCTGCGCATGCGCACCGAGTACGACCTGGAGATGATCCGCCAGGTGGGTTTCTGCTCCGGTATCGAGAACTACTCGCGCCACATCGACGGGCGTCCGGCGGGCTCGGCTCCGGCCACCCTGCTGGACTATTTCCCCGACGACTTCCTGCTGGTGATCGACGAATCGCATGTCACCGTGCCGCAGATCGGCGGCATGTTCGAAGGTGACATGTCGCGCAAGCGCAACCTCGTCGAATTCGGTTTCCGGCTGCCGTCGGCGGTCGACAACCGGCCGTTGACCTGGGAGGAGTTCGCCGACCGGATCGGTCAGGCGGTCTACCTCTCGGCGACTCCCGGCCCCTACGAGCTGGGGCAGGTCGGTGGCGAGGTGGTCGAGCAGGTGATCCGCCCGACCGGCCTGGTCGACCCGCAGGTGGTGGTGAAGCCGACCAAGGGCCAGATCGACGACCTGGTGCACGAGATCCGCGGCCGCACCGAGCGCAACGAGCGGGTGCTGGTCACCACCCTGACCAAGAAGATGGCCGAGGACCTCACCGACTATCTCCTCGGACTGGGTGTGCGGGTGCGCTATCTGCACTCCGAGATCGACACCCTGCGCCGCGTGGAGCTGCTGCGTCAGCTGCGGCTGGGCGAATACGACGTGCTGGTGGGCATCAACCTGCTGCGCGAGGGTCTCGACCTGCCCGAGGTGTCGCTGGTGGCGATCCTGGACGCCGACAAGGAAGGCTTCCTGCGGTCGAGCACCAGCCTCATCCAGACCATCGGCCGCGCGGCGCGCAACGTCTCCGGTGAAGTGCACATGTACGCCGACAAGATCACCGACTCGATGCGGCACGCCATCGACGAGACCGACCGCCGCCGCGCCAAGCAGATCGCCTACAACGAGGCCAACGGCATCGACCCGCAGCCGCTGCGCAAGAAGATCGCCGACATCCTCGACCAGGTGTATCAGGAGGCCGAGGATGAGGTCGCTGTCGGCGGCTCGGGCCGCAACGCCAGCCGGGGCCGTCGTGCCCAGGGCGAGCCCGGCCGCGCGGTCAGCGCCGGGGTCTACGCCGACCGCGACGTGAAATCGATGCCGCGCGCCGAACTGGCCGACCTGGTCACCGAGCTCACCGCGCAGATGATGAACGCGGCCCGCGAACTCCAGTTCGAGCTGGCCGGCCGCTTACGCGACGAGATCGCCGACCTCAAAAAGGAGCTGCGCGGCATGGACGCCGCGGGGATCAACTAGATGCCCGCGGCCTCCACCCCGCAGCGCCGGCCGGTCAGGTCACTGCTGTGCCATCCAAGCCGCGATGCGCCGGTCGGCTTCCTCGCGGGAGACCTCTTCGACGCGGGTGATCACCGCCCAGCGGTGGCCGAAGGGGTCGATCACCACGCCGAAGCGTTCGCCGTTGACGAAGGTCTGCGGCTCTTCGGCGCTGCGGGCGCCGTGGTCGATCGCCCGGGCGACGACGGTGTCGACGTCGGGGCAGTAGTGCACGATCGAGGTGTGCACCCAGTCCTGCGGCGCGAGGACATCGTTCTCCGGGATCGGCATGCCGAGCTGGAGGGTGGAGTCGCCGATGAGCAGTTCGGCGTGGGCGGGCTGCCCGTCGGGGCGGTCGGCGCGGCTGAGCACCTTCGCGCCGAACACCGTGGTGTAGAAGTCGATGGCCGCGTTGCCGTCGGGCACGGCAAGGAAACAGGTGATGGAGTGGTAGCCCTCGGGAACGGGCGCAACGGTTTCGGTCATGCCATCGATCTTGGTCGGCCGGCGCGCGGGGGTCTTGTAAGAACGCGACAGTCCGGACCGGGGGTTCGTCGTGTCCGGTGAACGGCCGGAATCCGGTGATCAGCGCGGCATCCTGCATCCGGGGGAGCAGGCCCGGCATCGCAGCCTGGACCGGATGCCCGTCGGGCCCGCGCTGTCCGGATTCGCCGACCGGTACTGGGTGGTGCGCTGGGATCTGCGTGGGCGCCCGGCCTATCGGGCCGAGGTGCTGTCGTTTCCGTGCGTGAACGTCACCTTCGAACGCAGCGATTTGCGCACGGGTGGTTTCGTCAACGGGGTGTGCACCACCAAGTACGTGCGCGAGCTCAGCGGGGAGGGCGAGACGTTCGGAATCCGTTTCGTCCCGGGCGGTTTCGGTGCCTTCACCGGCATGGATGTCGGTGCGCTGCGCGATGATTCGGCTCCGCTGGCCGAGGTGCTCCCGGCCGCGGCGGGGCTGGCCGAGCGGGTGCTGGCCGAGCCGTCCGACGAGCGCAGGCGGGTGGTGATCGAGGAATTCTTCGCGGGCCGTGGCCGCGCGGACGACCCGCATTTCGCCTTGGTCGCGCGCGTCGTCGCGGCGATGGCCGACGATCCGGAACTCACCAGGGTCGATCAGGTCACCGACCGGTTCGGGGTCCCGGTCCGCACCGTGCAGCGATTGTTCCGGCGTTATGTGGGGGCCGGGCCGAAATGGGTGCTGTGCCGTTTCCGGTTGCAGGACGCCGCCGATCGGCTGGCCCGGGGCGAGGGGCTGGACCTGGCCGACCTGGCCGCCGATCTCGGCTATTTCGACCAGGCGCATTTCACGCGCGAGTTCACCGCGCAGATCGGGATGGCGCCGTCGGAATACGCGCGCGCGGCCGCGTCGGGGCAGCCCGCGGCACGCTGACCGTGCCGCCGGTGGGCTGCCCGGTAATTCCGGGTGATGTGAGGAAAGTCCCAGCCGCGCAGCGGCATTGATTCCCTTGTGATAGGCCACAATTTCGCGTGTCCGGTCTGTAATAGCCGCAGGTGGCTGTTCAGTGATGTCGCGCAGGCCACCGCACCAGGGCGGACACCGATCGACACTCCCGGTGTGATCTGTTGCGATTTCTGATAAATCGCCCTGTTTTGGCGTTAGGGTCGACCCAATTGCCGCGCCGACGCTCGATTCCCGGGTGGTTCGGTGCCGGCGCCGACCAAGTTGGAGGAGAGATGACCGCCTACCGGACCATTGTCGTCGGTACTGATGGCTCGGACTCGTCGTACGTCGCAGTGGAGAAGGCCGCCGCACTCGCCGGCGCTGCGGAGGCCACTCTCGTGCTCGCCTGCGCGTACTTCCCGACCGACGATCGCGACGTCGCCGCCGCGGCCGATGTGCTCAAGGACGAGGCCTACCAGGTCCGCGGTTCCGCGCCGACCAACGAGATCCTGCACGTCGCCAGGGAGAAGGCGACTGCCGCGGGTGCCAAGAACATCGTCGAGCGCGCCATCGTCGGCGAGCCGGTCGACTCGCTGCTCGACCTGGTCCGCGAGACCAAGGCCGACCTGCTCGTCGTCGGTAACCGGGGTCTGAACACCCTCACCGGCCGCCTGCTGGGCTCGGTGCCCTCGGACGTGGCGCGCAAGTCGCGCTCGGACGTCCTGATCGTGCACACCGTCCGCTAGCCGGACGGACGAAAGCCCCGGACCGTCCGCGGTCCGGGGCTTTCGTGTGTGTCAGGCGGGTTCGAGCGCCGAGAGGACCTCGGGCAGGTCCTCGGTGTGCACCACGGACAGCCGCTGGGTGGCGCGGGTGAGCGCCACGTACAGGTCGTTGAGCCCGCGCGGCGACTCGGTCAGGATCTGGTGCGGTTCCACCAGATACACCCGGTCGAACTCCAGGCCCTTCGCGTCGTGCACGGTCAGCACCTGCACCGATTCCCCGGCGAGGGGGGACAGTTCGGCGATCAGCGCCGCGGGCGCGAGCACCGCGCTGGTGCCCGGCCCGTGCCCGAGTTCGAGCAGCCGGGCCACCTCGTCGCGGACCTGTTCGGGACGCACCCGGTGCGCGCGCGGCGGGTGGCCCGTCTCGCGCACCGAGCGCGGCACCCGGCCGTCGGGATCGATCGCGGCCAGCACGTCACCGGCGACCGCCATGATCTCGGCGGGGGTGCGGTAGTTCACCGACAGCTCGGTGAGCTTCCAGCGCTGGGCCACATACGGTTCCAGCACGCGCTGCCACGACGACGCACCTGCCGGATCGCCGGTCTGGGCGACATCGCCGACGACCGTGATCCAGCGGTTGGGGATGCGCCGCATGACCATCCGCCAGGCCATCTCCGAGAGTTCCTGCGCCTCGTCGACGATCACGTGGCCGTAGGTCCAGGTGCGGTCGCCCGCGGCGCGCTCGGCGGTGGTCTGCCGGTTGCCGAACTCCTGGCGCTGGGCCAGCTGGGAGGCGTCGATCAGGTCGTAGGCCATCAGGATCTCGGGGTCGAGTTCGTCCTCGATGTCCTGCGGCGCCGAACCGGTGAGGATGTCGAGCGCGTCCTGGGCCTCGGCGAGCTGGGCCCGCCAGCGCCGCCGCGAGCGTTCGCGCTCCTCGGTGTCGTCGACGCCGAGCAGTTCGGCCAGTTCGTCGAGCAGCGGGGCGTCGGCGGCGGCGAAGGTGCCGTCGTCGGCACGCACCAGCTCGGCGCGGTCGTCCGGGCTCAGCGTCTTGGCCGCGCGATCGATGCGGGCCGGGTCGGCGAGCAGATCGGCCAGGACCTCCTGGGGCGACAGGATCGGCCACAGCGCGGTGATGGCGGCCTGCACCTGCGGGTCGGCGCGCATCTCGTCGCCGATCTCGCTGAGGTCGGCGGAGCTGAGCAGGCTCGCGCCGCCGGACAGGTCGGCGCCCATGGTGGCGGCGAGCTGGTCGGTGAGCGCGTCGATCACCGAGGACGCGAAGATCGGGCGGGCCAGGTTGTGCGGGCGGCGCGAGGAACGGGCCCGGCCGCGCGCCTTGGTGGCGATCTTGCGGTCCAGGATCACCGGATAGCCGTCGAAGGACAGCCGCACCGGGTCGGCGGGCACCTCCTGCCGGTCGCGCACCGCCTGCTTGAGCACCTCGATCATGGCCGTCGAGCCTTTGATCTCGCCCGCGCGCAGCGAGTCCTCGCGCACCGCCTTCACCCCGGGATACAGGTCGCCGATGGTCGAGAGCAGCACGCCGGTCTCACCGAGCGAGGGCAGCACCTGGCCGATGTAGTCGAGGAAGGTGGCGTTGGGGCCGATGATCAGCACGCCGCTCTTGGCCAGCTGCTGACGGTAGGTGTAGAGCAGGTAGGCCGCGCGGTGCAGTGCCACCGCGGTCTTGCCGGTGCCGGGGCCACCCTGCACCACGAGCACGCTCTTGTGCTCGGAGCGGATGATCGCGTCCTGCTCGCTCTGGATGGTCTCGACGATGTCGTTCATGTGCCCGGTGCGGGCCGCGTTGAGCGCCGAGAGCAGCGCGCTCTCGCCGCCAACGCCGTCGTCGGTGCCGATCGCGCCGTCGCGTTCGGCGGCGCCCAGGTCCAGGTATTCGTCGGTGATGGTGGTGACCGCGCGGTTGCGCGAACGGATGTGACGGCGGCGGATGACGTCTTCGGGGTTGGCGGTGGTGGCCAGGTAGAACGGGCGGGCCAGGGGAGCGCGCCAGTCCAGCAGCAGCGGCTCGTAGTCGTTGTCCTCGTCGAGGATGCCCAGGCGGCCGATGTAGCGCGGCGGCTCGGCGGACTCGCCGTCCAGGTCGATCCGGCCGAAGCACAGGCCGTGCTCGGCGGCGTCGTATTTGGCCAGGTCCTCGTGGTAGAGCTGGGTGAACGACTCCCGTTCGCTGCGTGCCTGCGGGGTGCCGCCGGTCTCGAGCAGCACGGTCTTGAGGCGGTTCTGGGCGTACGCGCGCATGCCGTCGAGCTTGGTGTAGAGCACCGAGAGGTACTGCTGCTCCTGGTCTAGCTCGCGGCGGTGAGCCGGTTCCGCGGTGCGTTCCTCGGCGAGGCGGTCGGGCAAAACAGGACTCCTTTGTCACCGCGTTGAGAACAGAGTTGTCGAGTCTACTTGCCCGCGCGGGGTCGGGGTCCGCGTCGAGCGGATCGGTGAACACCGCCGAGCGCGCCTCCGACGCGGGTATCGCGCTTCGGAGCGGCGATCAGGACGCGTGGGTGCTGTTGGACCGCCGGTTCGGGCCGAGACCGACATCACGATGGGCCGAGGGCTTGTCGCGGTACATGGCCAGGTCGGCGTCGTGCAGGACGGCCTCGGGCGTGCGGTGCTCGTGCGGGCCGAGCTCGGTGATGCCGATCGAGGCGGTGACCTCGAGCCGGTGCCCGCGGGCGATGATCGGCTCGGCCATGGTGGTGCGCAGGCGCTCGATCAGCGCGGGCAGATCGGCGCGCTGCGGATGCCCGGCCAGCAGCACCAGGAACTCGTCGCCACCGAGGCGCCCGACCAGATCGGTGGACCGCAGCGCGCGCTGCAACCGCTGGGCGACGATCTGCAGCACGATGTCGCCGATGGCGTGGCCGAGGGTGTCGTTGATCGCCTTGAACCCGTCGAGGTCGATGAACAGCACCGTGGTGACCAGGCTGCCGCCCTCGTCGGCCAGCGCCGAGGCGAGCTGGGACAGGATCAGCGAGCGGTTGGCCAGCCCGGTCAGCGCGTCGTGGGTGGCCTGGTATTCGAGCTGGCGCCTGCTGGCCCGGAACTCGGTGATGTCGGCGAAGGAGGACACCCCGGAGGAATCCGGGCTGTCGGGATTGAGCAGCCTGCAGTTGCACGACAGCCACACCTGGCTGCCGTCGGCGTGTTGGACACCGAAGATGTACTGGGTGACCGCCTCGCCGGTCGCGAGGGTGTGCGCCATCGGATGCCGCGCGGTGGGCAGCGGATTGCCGTTGCGGTCGACCATGGTCACCGGCAGTTCGTCGATGTGCCTGCCGAGCACCGGGGCCGCGTCGTCGATGCCCAGGATCCGCTTGCCCGCCGGATTGATCGATTCGAGCCTGCCCCGCCGGTCGACGACGAGCACGCCCTCCTCGAGCTGGGACACCACCGTGGTGAAGTGCGCCTCGGCGCGCCGGGCCGAGGCCTCCGCCGCCCGCTGCGCGGTCAGATCGTGCACGACCACCTGATAGGCCAGCTCGTCCTGCCACACCGTGAGCACCGACACCGTCTGCACCGGGACCGTGCGGCCGTCGACGCGGACCAGGTCCATCTCGGTCGGCGGGGAGGCCGAGCCCTCGGCGGTCAGCTGCTCGATGCGGTCCAGCATGGCCGGGATGGAGTCCCGGTGGACGAAATCGGTGATGGACAGGCCGAGCAGATCCTCGGCCGAGCGGGCGCCGAGCAGGCGCACCATGGCCGGATTGACGTAGACGATGGTGCCCGATTCGTGCACGCACAGCGCGTCGGGCGTGTGTTCGACCAGCGAGCGGTACCGCTGCGCGAGCTGCTCGGCGCTCGCGGCGTCCGACGGTGCCTCTTCCACTGCGATACCCCCGATCTCGGCCTCTGGCGACGGTGCACAGGACTATTGTGGTGACCCTCGATGAGATCCGCGAGGAGCGATGTGAAACCGGACGTGCTTCCCGGCGGCATGGCCCACCGACTCGATTCTATGTCCATCGCCGGAGTCGGTGTCGTCTCCGGCTACGGCTGGGGCAGGGAAACGCTGTGGCAGGGACTGCTGGCAGGCAAGCCCGCGGCGCGCCTGCACCCCGGTTACGGGCCCGGACGCGATCAGCACGCCTGGGTCGGCCGGATTCCCGCCCTGGGTGATCCCGCGCACGGGCGCGGGGTGTTCGGGCGCGCCGTCACCGCGGCGGCCGCCGAAGCGGTGGCCGACGCCGAGGCCAGGGGCTGGCGCCGCGCGGGCCGCACGGTGGGGCTGGTGCACGCGGTCACCCTCGGTGACGTCGCCGACTGGCGCGATTTCTACCTCGTCGACCAGGGCCACCGCCGCCCCCGCGACTACCTGCCGCTGCTGCCCTCGACCCCCGTCTCGGTGGTGATGCAGGAATACGGCTTCCACGGCCCCGCGATGGACGTGTCCGCGGCGTGCAGCTCCGGCACCGTCGCCCTGCTGACCGCCCAGCTGTGGCGGGCCGCCGGCCTGGTCGACGACGTCCTGTGCGTGAGTACCGACATCTCGGCCACCCCCGACATGCTCGACCACTTCGTCCGGATGGGCGCCGCGGTCGCCGATGTCGACCCGTTCACCGCCTGCCGCCCGTTCCAGGAGGGCTCGCTGGGCTTCGTCATGGCCGAGGCCTCGGCGGCGCTGCTGCTCACCGACGCCGTCGAGGCCCCCTACGCCCGGGTGCTCGGCGGCGCCATGAACAACGACGCCTTCCACGTCGTCTCCGTCGAGCCGTCGCACACCCAGCTGCTCGCGTGCGCGCGCCAGGCGCTCACCGCCGCCGGGCTCGCGGCCACCGACATCGACTACTTCAGCGCGCACGGCACCGGCACCCGCCAGTGCGACGCCGCCGAACGCGCGGTGCTCGCCACCGTCTTCGACGACCGTCCGGCCGTCACCGTGCTCAAGCCGCTGGTCGGGCACTGCCAGGGCGCGTCCGCGGCGGTGGAGATCGCCGCGCTGGCGCTGTCCTACGAGCGCGGCGTCGCCGTCTCGGCGCCGGTGACCGCCCCGGCGCACCCGCGGCTGCTCGACGGCACCGCCCCGCTGACCGGCGGGCCGACGATGAAACTGTCGATGGGAATGGGCGGCAACAACGCCGCGGTGGTACTCGCCGCGGTCTGAGCGGCGCTCAGTCGGCGTCGCCGCCGTCCGGACCGGCCGCCAGCGCGTACCCGCCGGTCGGATGGTCCTGTGGCAGCGGCACCGCCCAGCGCAGCCGGGTACCCGGCAGCTCCGGATGGTCCTCGTCGGTGGCGGGCTGGGCCGGACCCACCTCGAAGCGCCCGCCCGCTTCCTGCGCGCGCTGTTCGAGATTGCGCAGCCCGCTGCGGATGACGTGATTGGGGATACCCCAGCCGTTGTCGCTGACCGTGATGGTCAGATCGTCGGCCACCTCGATGACGATGGCGACGGTGTCGGCCCCGGAATGGCGCACCGCGTTGCTCACCGCCTCGCGCACCACCGCCTCGGCGTGATCGGCCAGCTGCGGGTCCAGGACCGACAGCGGTCCCGAGACCTGGATGGTCGCGCGCAGGGCGATGTCGGCGGTCTGGCGCCGGATCGCCACCTCCAGCCGCTGCTGCAGGCTCGCGCTGTGCTCGGGTCCGCTGGCGTGCAGATCGAAGATGGAGGTGCGGATCTCCTGTACCACCTCCTGCAGATCCATGATCACCGTCGAAAGACGCTGCCGCACTTCGGGAACCACGGCTTTGGGCAGGGTCGCCTGCACCGTCAGGCCGATGGCGAACAGCCGCTGGATGACGTGGTCGTGCAGATCGCGGGCGATCCGGTCGCGGTCGGCCACGATGTCGAGTTCGCGCATGCGCCGCTGCGCGTCGGCCAGGCGCACCGCCAGCGCGGCCTGGTCGCAGAAGGCCGCGGTGAGTTCCATCATCTCGTCGGAATAGGGCGCGAAGCCGGGCGGGCGGATGGTCACCAGCACGCCCAGGGTGGCGTCGGGAGTGCACAGCGGCAGCACCAGTGCCGGTCCGGCGCAGGGGGTTTCGGAACCGGGGAAGTCGATGCCGAGAGTCACCTCGGCGGTGTTGTCGTAGCGCAGGGGAGTGCGGCGGGTGAACGCGTCGCCCAGGGCGGTGCCCGCGATCGGGATGGTCTGCCAGTCCTGTCCGGCGTCGGGCCCGGTCCACTGGGTGATGACCAGTTCGGAGATCTCACCGGGGGATTCGTCGGGCACCGGCACCGAGGCGAGGAACGCCTGGTGCGAACCGGTCAGGCCGCGCGCGGCGTCGACCACATGGGCCAGCACGCGATCGGATTCGGTGCCCGCCAGGAACTCGGTGGCGATGTCGCGGGTGGCCTCGATCCAGGCCTGCCGGGTGCGGGCCTGCTCGTAGAGCCGGGCGTTGTCCACCGCGATGCCCGCGGCGGCGGCCAGCGCGAGCACCAGGACCTCGTCCTCCTCGGTGAACGGCTGACCGTCGGACTTCTCGGTGAGATACAGGCTGCCGAAGACCTTGTCCCGAATGCGTACCGGCACACCGAGAAACGTATGCATCGGCGGATGACCCGCCGGGAAACCCACCGAGGACGAGTGTTTCGTCAGATCGTCCAGGCGCAGCGGCGCCTTCTCGGCGAACACCGCGCCGAGTACCCCGTGCCCGGCGGGTAATCGCTCGATGCGTTCGCGGATCTTGTCCGGCAGACCCTCGTCGATGAACTGCGCGACCTGCTGATCGTGGCCGCGCACCGCGAGCGCGCCGTAGCGGGCGTCGACCAGGTTCATCGCGGTACGCACGATGGTGCGCAGGGTTTCGTCGAGATCGAGTCCCGCGGTGACGGTGAGCATGGCCTCGACCAGGCCGTCCATCCGGTCGCGCGAGCCGATCATCACCTCGACCCGGTCGGCCACCTCGCCCAGCAGGTCGCGCAGACGCTGCTGGGACACGGTCCGCCCCGGCGAATAGCGGTCACCCCGACCGTCATTCGTCATCGCCGTGCCCTTCGCGCCGTGCCGCCCCTACCGATCAGACGCAAAGTCTAGTCCGCAATGTTGGGACTTTCGGCCCTTCACCCGCACCGGCCCCCGATGGTGGCATAGGGCACCGGGAAATGGGATCGAGAAGTGGGGCAAGAGATGAATTCGTTGTCGAGCACCCAGCACTGGACGACCGCCGCGGACCCCGAGCTCGCGGTGACCACCCGTGGCGAGGTACCGGCCCAGGACGTCACCCGGGCGGTCCGCGCCATCACTCGCGTGATGCGCAGGCATCACCTCGACAGTCCGGCCCGCGTGCGCGTCACCGCGCCGCAGGGTTCCGACGAGCCGACCCTGGTGCAGGCCAACATCCGCACCAACGAGACGCTCACCCGCGTGCAGGTGACCGGCCCCGGCGGGTTCGCGGTCACCTTCGCCGCCGAGCGGCTCGACCGTCAGCTCGCGCGCCGCGCGGGCAAGGAGGCGCGCGGCGCCTGGCCGGACCCGGCCCGCAGGCCGCTCGCGCAGATCACCGAGACCCGGCCGATCATCCGGCGCAAGGACTGCGCGCTGATGACCGGGACACCGCTGGAAGCCAGCACCGTGCTCGACGCGATGGACTACGACGCCTACCTGTTCACCGACGCGCTCACCGGCGAGGACGCCATCGTCACCTGGGCCGACCCGCACGGCGTCAACCTGGCGCGCCAGCGCCACACCCTCGCCGTCGACGACCAGGCCGGCCTGCCGCTCACCGCCAGCGCGATGCCGGTGCGCGTGGTCCAGGACGCCGCCCCCGTCTACGCCGAGGACGAAGCCTCCGACGTGCTGTGCACCGCGGGTCTGCCGTACCTGTTCTTCACCGACAGCCACACCGGTCGCGGCAACCTGCTCTACCGCCGCTACGACGGCAACCTCACCATCGTGGTGCCCGCCTGAGCCGTCACGGCTCGCGCAGCTTCGTCGCCAGGACCGCCGCCTGCGTGCGGCGTTCCACGCCCAGTTTCGCCAGCAGCCGCGAGACGTAGTTCTTCACCGTCTTCTCGGCCAGGAACATGCGCGCCGCGATCTGGCGATTGGTCAGGCCCTCACCGAGCAGTTCGAGCAGTCGGCGCTCCTGCTCGGTGAGGCCCGCCAGCGCGCCGGAGGGTTCGGTGCTGCGGCGCAGCCGGGCGCGCAGGGCGTCGGCCGCCCTGGTGTCGAGTAGCGAGTGCCCCGCACCGACCTGTTTGATGGCGTCGGCCAGTTTCATGCCGTCGATGTTCTTCACCACATAGCCGCTGGCCCCCGCGAGGATCGCGTCGAGCATCGCGTGCTCGTCGGAGAACGAGGTCAGGATCAGGCAGTGCAGGTCCTCGAACTCGGCCAGCAGATTGCGGCACAGCTCGATGCCGTTGCCGTCGGGCAGCCGCACATCCAGCACCGCCACATCGGGCCGCGCCTCGCGAATGCGCACCATCGCCTCCGCGACACCCCCTGCCTGCCCGATCACAGTGAGTTCTGGATCACCCTCGAGCAGATCGATCAGCCCACGCCGCACGATCTCGTGATCATCGACCAGGAATACCTCGAGCACGCCGGCTCCTTCATCATGTCGATCGCCCCCACCCTGCCACCCACCCCTGCCGTCAAACATAATCCGCCCGCCGAATTCCCGGGCACAGACGAAGAACTCGGCCCGAGGGACCCCGTCGATCCGCCATGACCACCCGACCCGGCCCCGCACATCCCGACCCCGAGGAGGGATCGCCGCGCAGCGGCGGTTCGCGCCCGTCCCGTCGATCAGGCGCCGTGGCGTACGCGACGAAGGAGCAAGCCACGGTGCCTGATCGACGGGACCGCCCAAAGGGCGCGAACTCGAGCGCGCCAGCGCTCCAAAAACACAGGCGCGAACTCGAGCGCGCCAGCGCTCCAAAAAACCTGTCGGTGGTCCGGCCTAGCATGGCGTGCGGGGGTTCATGTCCGGGTGGCGGATGACGATGGAGAAGGGATTCACCAGGTGGCGGAACGCCTCACTGTGCGCGGAGCGAGGGAACACAACCTGAAGGGTGTGGACCTGGATCTGCCACGCGACAGCCTGATCGTGTTCACCGGTCTGTCCGGGTCCGGGAAGTCGAGCTTGGCGTTCGACACGATCTTCGCCGAGGGTCAGCGGCGCTATGTCGAGTCGCTCTCGGCGTACGCGCGGCAGTTCCTCGGGCAGATGGACAAGCCGGATGTCGATTTCATCGAAGGTCTCTCGCCCGCGGTGTCGATCGACCAGAAGTCGACCAACCGCAATCCGCGGTCGACGGTCGGCACGATCACCGAGGTGTACGACTACCTGCGGTTGCTCTATGCCCGCGCCGGTACCCCGCACTGCCCGGTGTGTGGTGAGCTGATCGCCAAGCAGAGCCCGCAGCAGATCGTCGACCAGGTGCTGGCGATGGACGAGGGCTTGAAGTTCCAGGTGCTGGCGCCGGTGGTGCGCACCCGCAAGGGCGAGTTCGTCGACCTGTTCGACCAGCTCAAGACCCAGGGTTATTCGCGGGTGCGGGTGGACGGGGTGGTGTATCCGCTCACCGATCCGCCGAAGCTGAAGAAGCAGGAGAAGCACGACGTCGAGGTCGTGGTGGACCGGCTGGCGGTGAAGTCCGGGTCCAAGCAGCGGCTCACCGATTCGATCGAGACCGCGTTGCGGCTGGCCGACGGCATCGTCGTGCTCGATTTCGTCGACCGTGACGAGCACGCGCACGACCGGGAGCGCCGGTTCTCCGAGCGGCTGGCCTGCCCGAACGGGCATCCGCTCGACATCGAGGATCTCGAGCCGCGCTCGTTCTCGTTCAACTCGCCCTATGGCGCCTGCCCGGATTGCACCGGCCTCGGTATCCGCAAGGAGGTCGACCCCGAGCTCGTCGTGCCCGATCCGGCGCTGAGTCTGGCCGAGGGCGCCATCGCGCCGTGGGCGCGCGGGCAGACCGCCGAGTACTTCAACCGGCTGCTGTCCGGTCTGGCCGAGGCGATCGGTTTCTCGATGGACACCCCGTGGCAGAGCCTGCCCGCCAAGGCGCGCAAGGCCGTGCTCGAGGGCAGCTCCGATCAGGTGCACGTCTCCTACACCAACCGCTACGGCCGCAAGCGCTCCTATTACGCCGATTTCGAGGGCGTGATGCCGTTCCTGCACCGGCGCATGGACAACACCGAGTCCGAGCAGATGAAGGAGCACTACGACGGGTACATGCGGGATGTGCCGTGCCCGGTCTGTCACGGGTCGCGGTTGCGCCCGGAGATCCTGGCGGTCACCCTGGCCGCCGACGGCACCGACAAGTCGATCGCCGAGGTGGCCGATCTGTCGATCGGCGCGTGCGCGCACTTCCTGAACTCGCTGACGCTGGGCGAGCGCGAGGCCGCCATCGCCGGGCAGGTGCTCAAGGAGATCCAGGCCCGGCTCGGCTTCCTGCTCGACGTCGGCCTGGAGTACCTGACGCTCTCGCGGGCCGCCGCGACGCTGTCCGGTGGTGAGGCCCAGCGCATCCGCCTGGCCACCCAGATCGGTTCCGGCCTGGTCGGGGTGCTCTATGTGCTCGACGAGCCGTCGATCGGCCTGCACCAGCGCGACAACCGCAGGCTGATCGAGACCCTGCTGCGGCTCAAGAAGCTGGGCAACACCCTGATCGTGGTCGAACACGACGAGGACACCATCCGCGCCTCGGACTGGGTGGTCGACATCGGCCCGCTGGCCGGTGAGCACGGTGGTCGCGTGGTGCACAGCGGCCCGTACGCCGAGCTGCTGACCGAGCCCGAGTCGCTGACCGGCGCGTACCTGTCGGGCCGCGAGCAGATCGACGTGCCGTTCGTGCGCAGGCCGGTGGACAAGAAGCGCAAGCTCACCGTGGTCGGCGCCACCGAGCACAATCTGCAGGGCATCGACGTGATGTTCCCGCTGGGTGTGCTCACCTCGGTCACCGGTGTCTCCGGCTCGGGCAAGTCGACGCTGGTCAACGACATCCTGGCGACGGTGCTGGCGAACAAGCTCAACGGCGCGCGGCAGGTGCCGGGCAGGCACACCAGGATCAACGGTGTCGATCAGCTCGACAAGCTCGTGCAGGTCGACCAGTCGCCGATCGGGCGCACCCCGCGCTCGAACCCGGCCACCTACACCGGCGTCTTCGACAAGATCCGCACCCTGTTCGCCTCCACCACCGAGGCCAAGGTCCGCGGCTACCAGCCCGGGCGGTTCTCCTTCAATGTGAAGGGCGGCCGCTGCGAGGCGTGCTCGGGTGACGGCACGCTCAAGATCGAGATGAACTTCCTGCCGGACGTCTATGTCCCGTGCGAGGTGTGCCACGGCGCCCGCTACAACCGGGAAACCCTCGAGGTGCACTACAAGGGCAAGACCATCGCCGAGGTGCTGGACATGCCGATCGACGAGGCCGCCGAGTTCTTCGAGCCGGTCACCTCGATCCACCGCTACCTCAAGACCCTGGTCGAGGTCGGGCTCGGATACGTGCGTCTGGGCCAGAGCGCGCCGACGCTGTCCGGTGGTGAGGCCCAGCGCGTGAAGCTGGCCGCCGAGCTGCAGAAGCGTTCCACCGGGCGCACCGTCTACATCCTCGACGAGCCGACCACCGGTCTGCACTTCGAGGACATCCGCAAGCTGCTGAAGGTGATCAACGGGCTGGTCGACAAGGGCAACACGGTGATCGTCATCGAGCACAATCTCGATGTCATCAAGACCTCGGACTGGGTCATCGACATGGGCCCCGAGGGCGGTTCCGGCGGCGGCACGGTGGTGGCGACCGGCACCCCCGAGGACGTGGCGGCGGTCTCGGACAGCTACACCGGCCAATTCCTGAAGGAGGTCCTCGCGGCGCCCGCGAAGGCACCGGCGAAGAAGGCCGCGAAGAAGGCTCCGGCGGCGAAGAAGGCCCCGGCGGAGACGGCCGCGGCCAAGCGTCTGGCCCGAAAGGCGGCCGCGCTGCGCTGAGCCCGGTTATCCTCCCGCCGGGGACTTTCCGAAAAAGCTGCGAAGTGAAACACTCGTGGGTAACATTCGGGCCGCGCGATCGTGGATGTCGTGCAGTACGAAAGGAACGTCCCCATGGATGAAGCCACCACGGCGCTCATCGCCCAGATCCTGTCTTTCCTCAGTGGCGGGTCCTCGCTGGCCTACGAGCCCACCAAGCCGACGGCCTGACCGGCAGAATCGAGAGGAATCACTGATGGATACCGGAAGCGCCACGTTGTTCGAGGCGATCGCCAACATGCTCGCCACCGGCTCGGCCGTCTCGGTCACCCCGGGAACACCGCCGGGTGGCACGGCCTGAGCAACGGCCCACACGAAACGAAGATCCGCCGGCGTTCGCGCCGGCGGATCTTTTCGTCTGTCGGGGGAGTGGGTCAGTACACCGGCCCGGTGTACTTCTCGCCCGGCCCGGCGCCCGGCGCGTCCGGCGTCGAGGACGCCTCGCGGAAGGCGCGCTGCAGGGCCTGCAGGCCCTCGCGGATCGGCCCGGCGTGCGGGCCCAGGTACTCCACCGACGCGGTGACCAGCCCGGCCAGCGCGGTGATCACCCGGCGCGCCTCGTCCAGGTCGACACCGGCGCCCGAGGACGGGTCCTCCCCGGCCAGGCCCAGCTTCTCCGCGGCCGAGCTCATCAGCATCACCGCGGCCCGGCTGATCACCTCGACGGCGGGGATGTCGGCCAGGTCGCGCACGGGGGGATCGAGCTCGTCAGTCATGCTGATCAGGCTATAGCGCGGCCGGGGCGGACCCGCGGCGCCGGGGCGATTCGGCGATAGCGGAATGCGATGCTAGACTTTCCGCTGACGACCGCCCCTGGTCGCGCCATGCGGCTCTGGGGCAGATAAGTGGAGCCCGACTCCCACCGTTTCCGGCGAGCAATCGTCCTCGGCAAACGGTCCCGGTCACCCGTCCTTCGCGATGGGTTCTCCGTGTGCCTGGCGCGCGGAGGTCGACACCGATCCCGCGAGGGTATCGGCTGTGGACGATCGGTCGACATCGGGCCCCGTGGCGGAGAAATACCGCACCGGGGCTTTCGTGTTGAAACAGGGGTTGCAGTTATTGCATGCGGTCGTTATGACGACACCGCTTGACCTAGGAGGCCCCATCAGCACTGAGACCCGCATCAACGATCGCATCCGTGTTCCCGAGGTCCGTCTCATCGGACCCGGCGGCGAACAGGTTGGGATCGTGCGTGTTGAAGATGCACTTCGCGTCGCGCTCGAAGCCGATCTCGACCTGGTCGAGGTGGCACCCGATGCCCGTCCGCCGGTCTGCAAGATCATGGACTACGGCAAGTTCAAGTACGAGACCGCGCAGAAGGCACGCGAGTCCCGGAAGAACCAGGTCCAGACCGTGATCAAGGAGCAGAAGCTCCGCCCGAAGATCGACGACCACGACTACGAGACCAAGAAGCGCAACGTCGTTCGCTTCCTCGAGGCCGGGTCCAAGGTCAAGGTCACGATCATGTTCCGTGGTCGTGAGCAGTCGCGACCCGAACTCGGCTTCCGGCTGCTGCAGCGGTTGGCCTCCGACGTCGCCGAACTCGGTTTCGTCGAGACCTCGGCCAAGCAGGACGGCCGCAACATGACCATGGTCCTCGCGCCCCACAAGGGTGCGAAGACGCGGGTGAAGGCACAGCAGGAATCGGCCCCGGCACGTCCGCTGCCGACCGGTCCCGCCAGTGCCGAACCGGCTGCGCTGGTCGACACCCCGGCGCCCGCCGAGCAGGCAGCGCCGGCCGACCCGCAGTAACACCGATTTCACCGACTAGATAGAGGAATCTCCATGCCGAAGAACAAGACCCACAGCGGCGCCAAGAAGCGATTCAAGGTGTCCGGCCGGGGCAAGCTGCTTCGCGAGCAGGCGAACCGTCGCCACCTCCTGGAGCACAAGTCCACCCGCCGGACTCGTCGTCTGGAAGGCACGGAGTCCGTCGCCGACGTCGATGCCCCCCGCGTGAAGCGGCTGCTCGGTCTCGCCTGATTTCCAGGTAAGCAGACCGTCGCACCCCGACGATTCCGCGGCCGGGACACACCGGACGCCGACAACTACCGAACTCGGGCGCCTTCGCGCCCCCAGATGATCAAGGACTGACACAGTGGCACGCGTCAAAAGGGCCGTCAACGCTCAGAAGAAGCGCCGTTCCATCCTCGAGGCCTCCAAGGGCTACCGGGGCCAGCGCTCGCGCCTGTACCGCAAGGCCAAGGAACAGCAGCTCCACTCGCTGACCTACGCCTACCGCGACCGCAAGGCGCGTAAGGGTGACTTCCGCAAGCTGTGGATCGCTCGTATCAACGCCGCCGCGCGTCTGAACGACATCACCTACAACCGCTTCATCCAGGGCCTCAAGGCCGCGGGTGTCGAGGTGGACCGCAAGATCCTGGCCGAGCTCGCCGTCTCCGACGCCGAGGCCTTCGCCGGTCTGGTGGCTGTCGCCAAGGCCGCGCTGCCCGCCGACGTCAACGCGCCGGCCACCGCCGCCTGAGCTTGACGACGCACAGCGATTCGCCGGAACGACCCGTGGACGCGCTCTCCGAGCGTAATCCGCGGGTCGTTTCCGCTGTCAAACTCCAGCGCGCCGCGCAGCGCCGCAAGGCGGGACTGTTCCTCGCCGAGGGCGCCAATGCCGTCACCGCAGCGCTGGAGACCGGTCGTGTTCGTGAGCTGTTCTATTCGCTCGCCGCGGCCGAACGCGAGACCGCGCTGATCGCCGGTGCCGCCGCCGACGGTGTCCGCACCACGCTGGTCGCCGATCGCGCCGCCGAACACCTCGGCGAGACCGTCACCGCGCCGGGGCTGGTCGCGGTGTGCGAGCTGCTCGACGTGCCTCTCGCCACGGTGCTCGACCGCGGTCCGCGCATGCTCGCCGTACCGGTCGAGATCGCCGAGCCCGGTAATGCGGGCACTCTCATCCGGGTCGCCGACGCGGTCGGCGCCGACGGGGTGGTCCTGGCGGGGGAGACCGTCGACCCGCACAACGGCAAATGCGTCCGTGCCAGCGCGGGCAGTGTCTTCCATGTGCCGATCGCGCGCAGCCGCGACATCACCGCCACCCTCGACGCCATCTCCGCCGCCGGGGTCACGATCCTGGCCACCGCCGCCACCGGCGAGGTGGACCTCGACGACGCCGACGAGATCCTCACCGGCCCGGTCGCCTGGCTGTTCGGCAACGAGGCGCACGGCCTCGACCCGGCCGTGGCCGCCCGCGCCGACCATCGCATCCGCATCCCCATCCACGGCCGCGCCGAAAGCCTGAATCTCGCGGCGGCGGCGGCGATCTGCCTCTACGCGAACGCGCGCGTGCAGCACGCGCGCTAGCGGGCGCTCAGCAGCTGGGCTCGGTGCCGGACCGGAGATCGTCGAGGATCTCGGTGGCCCAGGGGAGGGCGATCGCGTGGCTCCCGGCCACCTGCATGGCCGTCATGATCGTCAGCAACATGCCGGTGGCGACGAAACGGCGTGCTTCGAGGGTGTCGGCGCCGGTCAGCTCGCCGACCAACCGGTAGATCCGGCCGAAGCGCTCGCGCATCGGGTCGCCGATCGCGGGATCGGCGCTGGCGGCGGCGCCGTGCAGCAGCATGAGCGGTAGTTCGCGTTCGGCCAGGAACACGTCGAAGCCCTGGCCGAGGGTGCGCAGCGCCTCGGCGGTGCCGGTCTCCGGTGGGATCGGGGCGCCACGGAACAGTTCCTCGATCCGGTCGCAGACCTCGTGCAGCGCGGCGAGGAACAACTGCTGCTTCGTGCCGAACAGCCGGATCACATAGGGCTGCGACACTCCCGCGAGCCGGGCGATCTCATCGGTTTTCGTTGCCGCGTATCCGGATTCGGCGAAGGCGCGGACGGCGGCTTCGAGTACCTGGGCGCTGCGCTCGGAGGCCGTCATCCGGGTTCTCGTCGTGCCGCCCATGGGTGCGCCTCCCTCGTGCTCCGTTGCCTCTTGACATGTTATCAGCCGATGCATAACCATTGACCGTATTAGTTATCAGTGAATAACAACAAGGGCTGGACATGACTCAGACACTCGAACCCGGCGACGCCGTCCTCGCTGAACCGCCCGCGCCCTCCGGCGCGAAATCCGTCCCGGTCGGCACGGTGATCGCCGCCGTCGGCATCCCGATGTTCATGGTCACCCTGGACAACCTCGTCGTGACCAACGCGCTGCCGGTGATCAAGGAGGAACTGGGCGCCTCACTGTCGGACCTGCAGTGGTTCATCAGCGCCTACACCCTCTCGTTCGCCTCGCTGCTGCTCACGGCCTCGGCCCTGGGCGACCGGATCGGCCGGCGCCGGGTGTTCCTGGCTGGTATCGCGGTGTTCGTGGCCGCGTCGGCGGCGTGCGCGCTGGCCACCGAGCCGTGGATGCTCATCGCCGCCCGCGCGATCCAGGGCGCCGGCGGTGCCGCGGTCATGCCGCTGTCGCTGACCCTGCTCGCCGCGGCGGTGCCCGAGCGGATGCGCAGTGCCGCGATCGGCATCTGGGGTGGCCTGGCCGGGCTGGGGGTCGCGGTCGGTCCGGTGGTCGGCGGCGCGGTCGTCGAGGGACTGAACTGGCAGTGGATCTTCTGGCTCAATGTGCCGATCGGCCTGCTCGCCCTGCCGTTCGCCGCGCGCGTGCTCGCCGAATCCCGCGGCACCGCACGCAAGCTCGACCTGCTCGGGCTGGTGCTCTCGGCCGGTGGCGTGCTCGCGGTGGTGTGGGGCGTCATCCACGGTGCCGACGACGGCTGGACCTCGCGCCCGGTGCTCGCCGCGCTGATCGGTGGCGGTGTCCTGCTCGTGGCGTTCGTCGCCTGGGAGCGCGCGGCCACCGATCCGATGCTGCCGCTGCGGATGTTCGCCTCCCGCGGCCTGAGCCTGAGCTACATCGTGTCCTTCGGTTTCTCCGCCGGTGTGTTCGGCGCGATCTTCCTGCTCGCGCAGTTCTTCCAGGTGGTGCAGGGCTACTCGCCGCTGGAATCGGGCATCCGCACGATGCCGTGGACCATGGTGCCGATGGTCGTGGCGCCGCTGGCCGGGCTGGTGGTCGACCGCGTCGGCGCGCGCGTGCTCATCGCCGCCGGACAGGTGTGCCTGGCGGTGTCGCTGGGCTGGATGGCGCTGATCATCAGCACCGATGTCGCCTACCCGTCGTTCATCGCCCCCTTCGTGCTCGGCGGTATCGGGATGGGCCTGACCTTCGCGCCGTCCTCCACCATCGTCATGGCCAGTGCGTCGCCCGCCGATCAGGGCATGGCCTCGGGTATCAACAGCACCGTGCGCGAGGTGGGCGTGACCATGGGCATCGCGGTGCTCGCCTCGGTCTTCGCCTCGCACGGCTCCTACAGCGATCCGCAGGCCTACGTGGACGGCCTGGTGCCCGCCGTGTGGGTGGGTGCCGGTCTGGTCGCGGTCGCGGCGGTGGTGGCGGCCTTCCTGCCGCGCCACGCCACGCAGCAGGGCTGATCCGGGCCTCGGCGGGCTCGCGTGCCTCGTCGGTGCGCGGGTCCGCCGTGCTCGGTCTCCGTCCGTGGGACTCAGGACGCGGGTCCGGCCGGGGCCGGATACGCCGCCGGGTACGCGGATACCACGATCGGCGCGGGCAGCGCGACGATCTGCTGCGGGTCCTCGTACAGGATCGTCCCGGGATCGTCGGAATCCAGCCGCTCCCAGGCGATCCCGTGCCGGTCGAGAATGTCGAGGTACCCGCTGACCCGGTCGATCATCGGCAGCGCCGTCGCCTTGAACCACGCCACCGCCCCCGGATGCCGGTCGCGGTCGTAGACGCGCCGGTCCACCTCGTAGGGATTCACCAGGTGATCGGTGAACCAATCATTGCCGCTGCGGCGGAACCGCTCCTGCTCCACGCTCAGCCGACCCTCCGACGACAGACCGTTGACCAGGGCGAACACGCCGGGGCACACCCCGTGGCGATTCGGGTGGATCGCCTGGAAGCGCACATACCGCCGCGGCACCGACGGCTCCGACCGGCGATCGGGCTCCCGTCTCATTCGGCCTCCTCCGCGCGCGTCGGTCCAGACCCGGGCGCGCTCTCCGGGCGCTCGCACCGGCCGAGGGCCCGTGGGAACGGGCGGCGGCTCACCGGGCGGATGCCGAGTCCACACAGTGCCAGACCGCTGCCGGGCGCGGTGCGGCGGACACGTCTGCCTTGGGGCGGGGTCGAATCGCAAGTCTGTTCAGGCATCGAACCGTCCTGTCCTCGAGTCGAACACGCTGATGTGTTTGATCGGTTGGACGGGACACGGACCGATTCGGTTCCCTCGAATTTCGCGGAGGTCCGCGATGTGGCACGGAACCGGCCTGACCTGGACTTGTCGGTCGTCATCGGGACCCGCTGACCGGGGTGGTGGTGTCCGGCGGTAATCCGGATGAACCGCGCGAACCCGATCCCATAGGATTTATCCAGCACCGATGCGGGTTGGCAATGACGCGCCCGTGAACCGATCCCCAGGGGAGAGTCGAGAAGATCGTGGCCGACGACAACAGTGGAGTCGAGCAGAACGCCTCTTTGACCGAGGAGGCACTCGCGGCAGCGGCGGCGGAGGCCGAGAAGGCGTTCGCGGCGGCGGCCGATCTGGATGCGCTGGCGGTCGCCAAGACCGACTTCATCGGCGGCAAGTCGCCGATCGCGCTGGCGCAGCGCGGACTGGGCAGCCTGCCCAAGGAGGAGAAGGCCGAGGCGGGCAAGCGGGTCAACATCGCCCGCAAGCGGGTTTCCGACGCCTTCGAGGCGCGCCGTGCGGCGCTGCTGGAAGAGCGTGATCAGGCCGTGCTGGTGGCCGAGAAGATCGACGTCACCGCGCCCGCGCGCCGTCGCCCGGCCGGTGCCCGGCACCCGATCACCGTCATCTCCGAGGAGATCGCCGACGTGTTCGTCGCGATGGGCTGGGAGGTCGCCGAGGGTCCCGAGGTGGAGACCGAGCACTTCAACTTCGACGCGCTCAACTTCCTGCCCGACCACCCGGCGCGCACCATGCAGGACACCTTCCACATCGCCCCGGAGGGTTCGCGCCAGGTGCTGCGCACGCACACCTCCCCGGTGCAGGTGCGGTCCATGCTGGAACGCGACGTGCCGATCTACGTGGTGTGTCCCGGGCGCACCTTCCGCACCGACGAGCTCGACGCCACCCACACCCCGGTGTTCTCCCAGGTGGAGGGTCTGGCGATCGACAAGGGCCTGACGATGGCGCATCTGCGCGGCACCCTGGACGCGTTCGCGCGCGCCCTGTTCGGGCCCGACACGCGAACCCGCATGCGCCCCAACTACTTCCCGTTCACCGAGCCCTCGGCCGAGGTCGACGTGTGGTTCCCGGACAAGAAGGGCGGCGCGGGCTGGGTCGAATGGGGTGGCTGCGGCATGGTCAACCCGAAGGTGCTGATCGCCAGCGGCATCGATCCGGAGGTGTACTCCGGCTTCGCCTTCGGCATGGGCATGGAGCGCACGCTGCAGTTCCGCAACGGCATCCCCGACATGCGCGACATCGTCGAGGGCGACGTGCGGTTCACCCTGCCCTTCGGTATCCGGTCCTGAGCGACACCCCCTTTCGACACAGAGAGCGAAACGTCAAGTGCGAGTAGCGCAGTCCTGGCTGACCGAGATCCTGCAGCGCACCACCCCCGAGTGGTCGGTGTCGGCCGAAGAGCTCGACGCCGGCTTCGTCCGCGTCGGCCTCGAGGTCGAGGAGGTCGACAAGCTGACCCCGATCGGCGGCGACATCGACAAGCCGCTGGTGGTCGGCCGCGTCGCCGAGATCACCGAGCTCACCGAGTTCAAGAAGCCGATCCGCTTCTGCAAGGTCGACGTCGGCAACCCGGAGTTGCAGGAGATCGTCTGCGGCGCGCGCAATTTCGCGGTCGGCGACCTGGTCGTGGTGGTGCTGCCCGGCGGCGAGCTGCCGGGTGGGTTCAAGATCTCCTCGCGCAAGACCTACGGGCACACCTCCAACGGCATGATCTGTTCGGTCGCCGAGCTGGGCATCGGCAAGGACCACGACGGCATCCTGGTGCTCGAGCCCGGCTCCGCGCAGCCCGGTGACGACGCCAATGTGCTGCTGGGCACCGACGACACCATCATCGAACTCAACATCACCCCCGACCGCGGCTACTGCTTCTCGGTGCGCGGCCTGGCCCGCGAGCTGGCCTGCGGCTTCGACCTCGAATACGCCGACCCGGCCGTGCGGACCCTGGGCGACGGGGAGTCCGAGGCGTGGCCGGTGCGGCTCGAGGCCGACTCGGAGTGCACCCGTTTCGGCGCGCGCCGGGTCACCGGGATCGACCCGAACGCGGTGAGCCCGCTGTGGCTGCAGCGCAGGCTGATGCTGTCGGGGATGCGCCCGATCTCGCCGGCCGTCGACGTCACCAACTACGTGATGCTCGAGCTGGGTCAGCCGCTGCACGCCTTCGACGCCGCCAAGCTGCACGGCGGCCTGGTCGTGCGCTCGGCCAACCGGGGCGAGACGCTGCGCACCCTCGACGACACCGAGCGCACCCTCGACGCCGAGGACGTGGTGATCGCCGACGACACCGGCGTGATCTCGCTGGCCGGGGTGATGGGTGGCGCGAGCACCGAGGTCGGTGCCGAGACCACCGATGTGGTGCTCGAGGCCGCCACCTGGAACCCGCTGCGCGTCTACCGGACCGCGCGCAGGCACAAGCTGGTCTCCGAGGCGGGCAAGCGCTACGAGCGCGTCGTCGACCCGGAGATCAACGTGATCGCGCTCGATCGCGCCGCCACGCTGCTGGCCGAGATCACCGGCGGCACCATCGAATCCACGCTCACCGACATCCGCGTGCCGCTGCCCGCCGCCACGCCGATCGCGATGGACATCGACCTGCCCGACCGCGTCGCCGGTGTCACCTACCCGGCGGGCACCGCCGTGCGCAGGCTGGCCCAGATCGGCGCGGGCGTCGAGATCGAGGTCAACGACGCGGGCCGCACCCAGCTGCTGGTGACCCCGCCGACCTGGCGGCCCGACCTTTCCCAGCCCGCCGACCTGGTCGAGGAGGTGCTGCGGCTGGAAGGACTCGAGCAGATCCCGTCGGTGCTGCCCGCCGCCCCGGCCGGTCGTGGCCTGACCGCCAAGCAGCAGCGGCGCCGGGCCGTGAGCCGGGCACTGGCGTTCGACGGCGCCGTCGAGGTGCCCGCGCCGGTGTTCCTGCCCGCCGGTGTCTTCGACGTGTGGGGCCTGGACGCCGAGGACCCGCGCCGCAACACCACCAGCGTGCTGAACCCGCTCGACACCGACCGTCCCGAGCTGGCCACCACCCTGCTGCCGGGTCTGCTCGAGGTGGCCGCGCGCAATATCTCGCGCGGCGCCCGTGACCTCACCATCTACGGCATCGCCCAGGTGGTGCTGCCGAGCGCGCAGACCCACGCGGTCGAGGCGCTGCCCGTGGATCGCCGGCCCACCGACGAGCAGATCGCCGAGCTCATCGGCTCGCTGCCCGCCCAGCCGGTGCACGTGGCCGCGGTGCTCAGCGGCAAGCGGGAACCGCGCGGTCCGTGGGGGCCGGGTCGCCAGGCCGAGGCCGCCGACGCGTTCGCGCTGGTCGACGCCGTCGCCGACGCGGCCGGTGTCACCATCGAGCGCCGGGCCGCCGCCTACCTGCCGTGGCATCCGGGCCGCTGCGCGGAACTGGTCGTCGACGGGAGCGTCGTCGGGCACGCGGGTGAGCTGCACCCGGCCGTGCTCGAGCGCGCGGGCCTGCCGCAGCGCACCTGCGCCTTCGAACTCGACCTCGACGCGCTGCCGCTGACGGCCTCGCGTCCGGCGCCGACGGTGTCGGCCTTCCCGGCCGTCCTGCAGGACGTGTCGGTGAGCGTCGAGAAGACCGTCCCCGCCGCCGAGGTCGAATCGGCCCTGCGCACCGGCGGCGGCGACCTGCTCGAGGACATCTCGCTGTTCGACATCTACGAGGGTGCCCAGGCGGGCGAGGGCCGCAAGTCCCTCACCTACGCCCTGCGCTTCCGCGCCCCCGACCGCACCCTCACCGAGGACGAGGCCAGCGCCGCCCGCGACGCCGCCGTCGCCTCGGCCACCACCGCGGTCGGCGCCGAACTGCGCGGTTGACGGTCGGCCGCGGAGGGAAGTAGCCCGGCCGCTTCCCTCCGCGGGCGGTTCAGGACGACATGGCGCGCGCGTAGTCGGGGAATCGCGCGCGCAGCGCCGCGTCGAAGGCGTGGGCTCGCTCGTGCGAGTCCAGATTCCCGAGGTCCGGACGGGCCAGATACCAGCGCATGAGGGCTGCCGCCTCCGGGTGGCCGTGCGCGGCGGTGAAAGCGATGGTGGCCCGCACCTGGGCGGTGTCCACCGACTCGACGCCCCACCGGTTGCGAGTGCGCTGGGCTCGGGAAACGACGTCGGCGAAGGTCGCGTACCCGGCGAACCACGTGGCCATCGGGCCGTCCAGGTAGCGCAGGACCCAGCGCACACCGTCGTCGATGTCCTCGGCGCACCCCATGGTCACGGTGTCGCGATAGGCGGGGTCGCTGTCGGGATCGAAGGCGCACTCGTCGATCTCGCCGAACTCGGGGAACCAGCGCTTGCCCTGGCGATTCGCGTGCTCCGGCAGTGCCGAGAGCACGTCCGCGGCGGCCGTCGACAGGACACTCACCGTGCCTCCGACCCGGATACCGCCGAGTCCCGAGCGGTCGATCGACAGAGCGAGCCCTGCGCTGAGGCCGGGAACCGGGGTATCGGCGGTGAACCACGTCCGCCATCCGTCCAGCGACGGTGACGGCCGGAAACCCTTGCCCGCCAGCGCATCCGCCAGCGCCGCCGGGAATCCGGCCAGCACGTCGGCGTCTCCCGCGGTCTCGAGGATGTCGAACGGCTCCGCGTCGATCCCGACGACGCCGCTGCCGCACTGGTACCCGGTGAGGTCGGTGGCGAGGCCGAGAACCCCGGAGAAGTAGTCCACCGGGTCGTCCTGGTCTTCCGGATCGGGCCGCCGGTGGCGCTCGACGGCCGCGAGGACCTCGGCGGGTACCTCACCCCAGACCTCGAGCTCGTCGCAGTCCGCGGCGAGACCCCACAGCTTGTGGCCGTCGCGCCACAGCACCAGCTCGGCACCGCCGGAACCGTCGACCTCACCGGCGGCGATCACCTCGCCGCTCGCGGACAGCTCCGCGAGATCCCAGGTGTCCTCGACGGGCTCTTCCGCGTTGTCCTCGACCAGCAGGTAGGCCCCGTCGGCCCGTCGGGTGCCGACCAGCCACCCTTCCGGATGATCCGTCCGGTCCCCGCTCGGTCGCACGCCGAGTCCCGCCCAGATCCGCTCCGGCTCGCGCCCGCGCACGAGCATCCAATTCGACGTGAATCCCATTCCGCTGTCCCCGCTTTCGTCTCGCTGCGGGAGACGGTAGCGAAGCGGTCCGACACCCGTGGCCCGCGACGGGCCGGGGCGGGATAGGTTGGACGGCGTGTCGATGATGAAAGGCGCCAATGTCGCGGTGCCTGCTGCCGCGGTCCGGGTCGAGTTGGGTTGGCAGTCGGGGGCGGGGGTGCCGGACGCGGACGCGTCGGCGCTGCTGCTCGCGGGGGCCAAGGTGCGTTCCGACGACGACTTCGTGTTCTACAACCAGGCGGTGCATCCGTCCGGGGCGGTGCGGCACGAAGGCAAGCAGCAGGGGGCCACGGTCGTCGACGCGCTGTCGGTGAATCTGGCGCAGGTGGAGGCGCAGATCGAGACGATCGTGCTGGCCGCCTCCGCCGACGGCGGCACCTTCGGGCAGTTCCACGGCCTCTACATCCGGGTGCTCGACGCGGCGACCGGCACCGAACTCGCGCGCTTCGACAGCACCGGCGCCACCACCGAGACGGCCTTCGTGCTCGGCGAGCTGTACCGCAGGCAGGGTGCGTGGAAGTTCCGTGCGGTCGGCCAGGGCTACGACTCCGGATTGGGCGGTCTCGCCACCGATTTCGGCATCTCCGTCGACGACGAACCCACCCCGCCCGCACCTGCCCAGCAGTACGCGCCGCCGGTGGGTCAGCCTCCGGCGCCGTTCCCCGCCCCGACTCCACCGCACGTCCCGACCGCGCACCCCGCACCCGCGCCGCCGTTTCCCGCTACCGGTCACCCGCACCCTGGCCAACCACACGTTCCCGCTGCGCCGCATCCCCCCGCCGGCCAGTTCGGGCAGCCTCAGCCCTACGCCGCCGACCAGCCTGCTTCCGGCCAGCCGCAAGGCGCTCCCGTCAACCTCGGCAAGGTCTCGCTCACCAAGGAGGCCCCGTCGGTCTCCCTGACGAAGCACGGTGCCACCGGTGGCGTCATGCGGGTGAACCTCAACTGGACTTCGATGGCCGCCACCGGACGCCTGTTCGGCAAGCTGCGCGGTAAGAACATCGACCTCGACCTGTGCTGCTTCTACGAACTGGTCAATGGCGCGATCGGCTCGGTGCGCGCGCTGGACCGCCGCTTCGGCGCGCTGTACGAACCGCCGTTCATCCACCTGGACCAGGACGACCGCACCGGCGCGAGCATCACCGGCGAGAACCTGTCGATCAATCTCGACTACACCCAGTTCTTCCGCCGCATCCTCGTCTTCGCGTCGATCTATGACGGCGCCAGCGATTTCCGCGGTGTGCACGCCACGGTCACCCTGCACCCGGTGGGTTCTGCGCCGATCGAGATGACTCTCGACGGGTGCACCGACAATTCGCGCGACGCGGTGCTGGCGGTGCTCGAGAATGTGAACGGGGAACTCGTGGTGCGCCGCGAGGGCGCGTTCATCCGTCCGCCCGCCGGTCAGCCGGGCGGTGGCGTGATGGAGATCGCCCGGCTCTACCACTGGGACTTCGGTTTCCAGGCGGGCCGCGGAAAATGATCCGCCATCCCGCGACCCGGGTGCTGAACGCGCTGGTCTACCACCCGGTCGAGCACGTCGCGCAGACCCCGGCCGCGCTCGGCCTGAAGTTCCGGGATCTGAGCATGCGCACCGCCGACGGCATCGACGTGCACGGCTGGTTCGTGCCCGCCGAGCGTCCGCGCGGGCACATCCTCTACGCGCACGGCAACGCGGGCACCATCGGCGACCGCGTCGCCATCATCGCCCTGCTGGTCGCCGCCGGCTTCGACGTGCTGGCCTTCGACTACCGCGGCTTCGGCCACAGCACCGGCACACCGGGGGAGCAGGGCACCTATCTCGACGCGCGCGCCGCCCGCACCGCCCTGCTCGAACAGCCGGGCGTCGACCCCGAACGCATCCTCTACCTGGGCAAATCCCTCGGCGGCGGCGTGCTGCTGGAACTGGCCACCGAGCACCCGCCCGCGGGCATGATCCTCATGTCGACCTTCAGCGGCATGCGTGACGCGGCCCGCTCGGTCTACCCGTTCCTGCCCGCGCCACTCATCCCGGACGCCTACCCGAGCCTGCGCCGGATCGCGACCCTGCGGGTGCCGATCCTGATGATGCACGGCGACCGCGACGAACTGCTCCCGCTGCGCCACGCCGAACGCCTCTACGCGGCCGCCGCCGAACCCAAGCAGCTCATCGTGGTGCCCAGCGCGGGCCACAACGACGTCATCGACACCTTGGGCGCGCGCTGGCCGAAGCTCATCGCCGAATGGTCGGAATTCCTCGACAGCTGAGCGGTGCTGCGTAGCCTGGCGGTATGAGCGAAACCAGCGAGATCCTCGGCCGCCTGGCGGCGCTGCCCGACGCCGACCTGGTGACGGTCCTGCGCGCCGCGGTCGCGGGCAGGCCGGGGCTGGTCGAGGTCGCCGCCGCGCTGGCCCAGGTGGAAACCGGTCATGCCGAGACCGGCACGCCTGTGAACCTCGACACGGTCGTCGTCGAGGCGGATGTGGTGCCCGTCGCATCGGAGCAGGTCGGGGGCACCATGCCGGTACCGCCGGTACCGCATGGCGTGCCGGGCGCCGCCGCACCCACTGTCACCGGCGGGTATTCCCCCTCCGGCGTGCCGACATTCGACGCGGTTCGGGATAAGGTCGAGCAGCGTTACGGCACCGCGCAGGGGATGGGTGAGCTCGATCGGCAGACCCCGGCGGGTCGCAGCGCCGACGAACAGTGGGAGACGCGGGAGAAAGCCGCGCGTGAGCGCCTGGCACAGATCCGGAAATCGATGCATCGCGACGATTCCGGCGCCAGCGACCAATAGCCGAGAGGTCTCCCGTCCGAGCAACGACCGTGATGGGTGGACCCGACCATGACACAGGCGCGCCAGATCGCCGAACAACTGCTCGACGCGCAGGTGGACTTCCTGCTCGGCGAGGTCACCGGCGACCGGTTCGCCGAGGTGATCGCCCGCGATGTGGCCGCGGTGCTGGCCGTCGGCGACACCATCGTCTTCGGTGACGTGGTCTCCCTCGAGCAGGGCGAGGAGACGGTCGCGACCGTTTTCGACCGCATCGGTGGCAGCCCCGTCATCGCCGACACCGTCGGCATCTTCTCCGACGCCATCTACGACCACATCGCCGCCAACACCGAGTACACCCTCGGCGATGTCGTCGACCGTGAGCCGGTGGAGGCGCTGCTGGAGAAGATCTTCGGCATGCACCAGGCCCAGGAGCGGATCCTGGACCGGCTCACCGAGAGCCCGCTGGTCGCCACCGTGGCCTCGCGTTTCGTCGACAAGCTGATCGGTGACTTCATGCAGGCCAATCGCGAACGCGCCGAGAAGATCCCGGGCGTCTCCTCGCTGATGTCGCTGGGCCAGTCGGCGGCCAACAGGGCCAAGAAGGTCGCCGACAGCACCTTCGTCGGTGACCTCGCGGGCAAGGGCGCCCTGTTCGCGCTCAAGCGCACCAACAACGCCATCCGCGACATGCTGCGCGACGCCCCCGTGCACTCGGCGGCCATGGAATTCTGGGACCTGCACGCCGACGAGCCGGTCGCGGGCCTGCGCGAATACCTCACCCAGAAGGATCTCAACGAGCTGGTCCAGATCTGCTACGAGATCGCCGTGACCACCCGCGAGAAGGAATACTTCGGCCTGCTGGTGCGCGAATGCGTCGAGGTCTTCTACCAGAAGTACAGCGGCCACACCCTCTCGGCCATGCTCCCCGAACTCGGCCTCACCGCCGAGGACATCAGCACCGAGATCCTGCGCTACGGCCCCGCCGTCATCGAGGCCGCCAAGCGCAACGGCGTCCTGGCCGGCCTCATCCGCGAACGCCTCGAGCCCTTCTTCCTCTCCGACCAGGTCCTGGCCATCCTCACCCCGGCCACCTAGAGGTCCGGATCGGTCAAGGCCTCGCGCAGCGGAATAGTGTTGCGCCGGGCCAGGATCCGGCGGCGGCGGACATCCGCGGCGGAGCGGGGGCGGAAGGCGGGGCCGCAGCCCTGGCAGCAGCGTGGACTGCCAACTGTTTCGGCACCGACCGTGATGCGGGCGTGAACACGCGAATCCCCTGGCGGCGACGAGGGAGCGGCCAGGGGATTTCGCGGGGTGGCTCAGTGGGAGCCGAGGGGGGTGCCGAAGAGGGTGGCGAACTTGGCGGCGAGGGTGTCGCCGAGGAAGCCGAGTGCGCCGGGGGTGGCGGCCATGGTGCCCGCGTCGCTGACGGTGCAGCCGGGGGTGGCGGGGATGCCGTCGAGGCGGTCGCGCAGCCAGAGCAGGGCGGCCGGGCCGCCGACGACCTCGGCGACGATGTGCTCACTGGCGTGGTCGCGGGTGTAGGTCAGCGAGGTGTCCGGGTCGCGGCAGTAGGTGTCGACGAGGGCGTCGGCGGCGGGCAGGGGCAGGATCTCGTCCCAGGCCGAATGCCAGACGAACAGCGGCATGTCGGGCACCGTCTTGCCCATCTTGGTGTCGGCGAGCATGGCGGCGACGGGCGCGTCGTCGAGCGGGTCACCGTCGGAGCCGATCATGCCGGTCAGGTTCAGGAACGGCAGCAGCGCGGACTGGTACTGCACGCACAGCGGTGACTTCACCGTCACCAGAGCTTTGCCGAGCGGGTCGAGCCGCTGGTCGAGATAGGCGGCGAAATCAGGGTATTCGCGGGTGAGGCCGAGCACGGCCGCGAAGACCAGGCCCGAGGTGGCCTGATTGTTCGCCATCCGCAGCGCCGCGCCGAGATCGGCGCCGACACCACCTTCGGCGGCCCCGACGATGTTCAGTTCGGGCGCGTAGGAGGCGTGCAGTTCGGCGGCGTGCCCGGTCGCGATCGAGCCGCCGGAGTAGCCGTAGAGGCCCACCCGCGCGTCCGGTCCGGCCTCGAGCGGGGCGAAATTCGTCGCGGCGCGGATGCCGTCGAGGGTGATCCGGCCCGCCAGCGGACCGGCGGCGTAGGCCGAGTTCGGGCCCTGGTGATCCGGGACGACCACCGCCCAGCCCTGCGCGAGGGCCGCCTGGGCGAACAGGAATTCGGCCGGGACGACGATCTGCCCGGCGACCGGTGCCACCGAGAGGTGTTGCAGCGCGTACGACGGCGCGCAATAGCCCGCGGTCGAGTCCTCGGCCAGCTGCACCGAGAGCAGCTTGCGCGGCGCCACCGCCGTGCCGCGCGGCTTGATCAGCGTGGCCACCGCGGGGATGGCCTCGTCGCGGCTGTTGTTCGAGCGGTAGGACACCTGCCAGGCGTCCACGTCGATCGGCAGCAGGCCGAAGTCGGCGACGGTGACCTGGCGGGCGGCGATGATCTGGCCCGGCGCGGTCGCGGCGACCACCTCGGCGGGTGGGAGATAGAAGCCGGGGTCCAGCTCGGGCGGCAGCGGGATCACCGGCGCGGGGGCGATGCCCGCCGGTTCGGCCGCGACGGGGCCTGCCACGATGGCCGAACTCACCGCGATCACGCCGGTGACCAGGGCGAGCCACCGCGCAACGGTAGGAGATGTCATTCGTGCTCTGTCCTCACATGATTTGAGACGGCGTCGTCTCAATGAGGGCTACTATCGCACGGGTGTGGCGTAGATCGCAATCAGCGGGGGGCGACGTCCGAGGTCAGCGCGTTGAGCAGGGTGGAGAAGACCTCCACCAGCACATCGACGGGCGGGCGCGGGTCGTCGAGGCTCCACTGGTGCACGGCGCCGTTGACCGCGCCGATGAAGGCCGCCATGGCCACCCGCCAGCCGCCGGGGGGCGTGCGCGCGTCCGGCACCTCCGCCGCGATCGCCTGCACCACCTCGCCCCACTGATCCCGGATGCCCGCGCGATGTGCCTCGACCGCCGGGCTCACCCCCACGATCTCCACGAAGGCCACGGTGGCGCCGCGGATGTCGGCGGTGATGGCCTGGGTGTAGGCGCGGATGGCCACGTCGACCAGCTCGCGCAGATCGCTCGACCCGCTCGCGGCCAGCGCCTCGGCGACCGCCGCGCGGGCCCGGCCCTGCACGCTGTCGTACACCGCGACCAGCAGTTCCTCGCGGTCGGCGAACAGCTCGTAGAACTGCCGTCGCGACAGTCCCGCCGCCGCGCAGACATCGGTCAGCGAACTGTTGGCGTAGGACTTCTCCGCGAACACGCTCAGCCCCGCCTCGATGAACAGCGCCCGCCGCTCGACCTGCCGTTCGGCGACCGAGGTTCCGGTGTAGTTGTGTCGAGTCCGAGCCGGTTTCACGCCTCGACCCTACTGACCGTCGCCCCGGCCGGACTGGCCCAGACACCCGCGGCGACGCCGAACCCGCCCGCTCGCGCCCTAGACTCGGCCGCATGGGTGAGCAGAAGCAGCGGATGCTGGCGGGGGAGCTGTACCGGGACAACGATCCGGAGCTGGTGGCCGAAAGGCAACAGGCACAACGGCTCTGCGACGAGTTCAACCGCACCGGACCCGACGAGACCGACCGGCGCACCGCCCTGCTCGGCGACCTGCTGGGCAAGATCGGCGAGGGCTCGTGGATCATGCCGCGATTCCAGTGCGACTACGGCTATCTCATCGAGATCGGCGCCAACAGCTTCCTCAACTACGACGCCATCCTGCTCGACTGCGCGCCCATCGTCATCGGTGACGACTGTTCGATCGGCCCGCGCTGTCAGCTGCTGACGGCCCTGCATCCGATGGACGACCACGACAAGCGCAGGCAGCGCTGGGAATCGGCCGCGCCCATCCGGATCGGGAACAACGCCTGGTTCGGCGGCGGGGTGATCGTGTGTCCCGGGGTGAGCATCGGTGACGACGTGGTGGTCGGCGCGGGCAGCGTGGTGACCCGCGACCTGCCCGACCGCGTCTTCGCCGCCGGGAACCCCGCCCGGGTGATCCGCGCCCTCTAGCGCGTCGCCGGGTCGCGCCCGGGGCCGCGCGGCAATACTGTCTGTCCATGGGCGAAGCGCGGATCGAGACGGAGCAGGAAGCGACCCGGCCGCTGCGCGAGGACATCCGGTTTCTCGGCGGCATCCTGGGCGACACCATTCGTGACCACGAGGGCCCCGAGGTGTTCGACCTCATCGAACGGGTACGGATCGAGGCGTTCCGGGTGCGTCGCGAGGAGGTCGAGCGCAGCGCGGTCGCCGACATGCTCGACGGCACACCCACCGAGGTCGCCATCCCGCTGATCCGGGCGTTCAGCTATTTCGTGCTGCTGGCCAATCTCGCCGAGGACCTCCAGCGCGACCGCCGCCGCGCCGTGCACGTCGCGGCAGGCGAACCACCGCAGGACTCCTCGCTGGCGGCCACCTACGCCAAACTCGACGCCGCCGAGCTCGACGGCGAGACGGTGGGCGAGTTGCTGGCCGACGCGCTGGTCTCGCCGGTGATCACCGCCCACCCCACCGAGACCCGCAGGCGCACCGTCTTCGACGTGCAGTCCGAGATCACCCAGCTGATGCGGCTGCGCCGCAGGCTCGGCCCCGGTGAACCCGGCTACGACGAGAGCGAACTGCGCATCCGCCGGGCCGTGCTGACGCTGTGGCGCACCGCGCTGATCCGGTTGGCGCGCTTGCGCATCCAGGACGAGATCGCCGTCGGCCTGCGCTACTACGACCTGACCCTCTACGACGTGATCCCCGCGATCAACGCCCAGGTGCGGGCCGCGCTGCGCTACCGCTGGCCCGAGGCCGATCTGCTGGCCCGGCCCATCCTGCGCCCGGGTTCCTGGATCGGCGGCGACCGCGACGGCAATCCGTTCGTGACCGCCGAGGTGGTGCACACCGCCGCCGAGCAGGCCGCGGCCTTCGCCTTCGGCCGCTATCTCGGCGAACTGGTCGAACTGGAGAAGTCGCTGTCGCAGTCGGGCAGGCTGGTGCCGGTCACCGACGCGGTCGCCGCGCTCGCGCAGGCCGGGTACGAGGACCCGGCGTTCTTCGCCGACGAACCGTATCGCCGTGCGCTGCACGCGATCCGGGCCCGGCTCAGCGCCACCGCCCGGCGCGCGCTCGGGGTGCTGCCCGAGAGCGGGCTGGACACCGGGGCCGAACCGTATCCGGCTCCGCAGGCCGTCCTCGACGACCTCGACGCCGTCGACGCGTCCCTGCGCGCCAGCGGCGACGGCCTGCTCGCCGACGACCGGCTCGCTGCCCTGCGCCACGCGATCGAGACCTTCGGTTTCCACCTGCAGGGCCTGGACATGCGGCAGAACTCCGAGGTCCACGAGCAGGTCGTCGCCGAACTGCTCGCCTGGTCCGGCGTGCACGCCGACTACGCGGGACTGCCCGAGGCCGAGCGGGTCGCGCTGCTGGCCGGGGAACTGCGCACGCGCAGGCCGCTGCTGGGCCCGCGCGCGCAGCTCAGCGAGCTGGCCGTCAAGGAGCTCGGGGTGCTGCGCGCGGCCAAGGACGTGATCGACACCTTCGGCGCCGCGGCCGTGCCGAACTACATCATCAGCATGTGCACCTCGGTCAGCGACATGCTCGAGGCGGCGCTGCTGCTCAAAGAGGCGGGCATCCTCGACCCTGGGACGGCCGAGGGCGCGCCGAGCTGCCCGGTCGGGATCGTGCCGCTGTTCGAGACGATCGAGGACCTGCGCGCGGGGGCGGCGACACTGTCGGCGGTGCTCGACGTGCCGGTATACCGCGAACTCGTCGCCGCGGCGGGCATGCGCCAGGAGGTGATGCTGGGCTACTCCGATTCCAACAAGGACGGCGGGTACCTGGCCGCCAACTGGGCGCTGTACCGGGCCGAACTGGATCTGGTGGAGGTCGCCCGCGAGACCGGCATCCGGTTGCGGCTGTTCCACGGTCGCGGTGGCACCGTCGGTCGCGGCGGCGGGCGCAGCTACGACGCCATCCTCGCCCAGCCCGCGGGCGCGGTGCACGGCGCGCTGCGGCTCACCGAGCAGGGCGAGGTGATCGCCGCCAAGTACTCCGAACAGGGTGCGGCGCACCGCAATCTGGAATCACTGATCGCGGGCACGCTGGAATCGACCCTGCTGGACGTGGAGGGTCTGGGCGCCGACGCCGAACCGGCCTACGAACTGCTCGACGACCTCGCCGCCCGCGCCCGCGCCGCCTACGCGCGCCTGGTGCACGACACCCCGGGATTCGTCGAGTACTTCCGCCAGTCCACCCCGGTGGCCGAGGTCGGCGATCTCAATATCGGCAGCCGCCCCGCCTCCCGCAAACCCACCAACTCGGTCTCGGACCTGCGCGCCATTCCGTGGGTGATGGCCTGGAGCCAGGCCCGCGTCATGCTGCCGGGCTGGTACGGCACCGGCACCGCGCTCGAGGACTGGGTCGACGGCGATCCCGGCCGCCTGGCCCGGCTCACCGAGCTCTACCACCGCTGGCCGTTCTTCCGCACGGTGCTGTCGAACCTCGCGCAGGTGATGGCCAAGAGCGATCTGGACATCGCCGCCCGGTACGCCGGGCTCGTCGAGGACCCGGAGTTGCGCGCGGAGATCTTCGGCATGATCCGCGACGAACACGCCCGCACCATCCGCATGTACGAGGCGGTCACCGGGCACGCCGAACTGCTCAGCGACAACCCGTCGCTGGCCGAGTCGATCCACAATCGTTTCCCCTACCTGGAGCCGCTGAACCAGCTCCAGGTGGATCTGCTGCGCAGGCTGCGCGGCGGTGACGACTCCGAACTGGTGAAGCGCGGGATCCTGCTCACCATGAACGGCCTGGCCACCGCCCTGCGCAACTCGGGCTAGCGCGCTACAGGCACACGCTGACGGTGATCGGTCCCACCGGGATACCGGCGCAGATGGCGACCGAGCCGACGACGGGCTGCGCGGTGGCGGCCGAGGCGGTTCCGGCGCCGAGCGCGGTGGCCGACAGGGCGAGCGCGGCGATGGCGAGCGGGCGAGCGGTCTTGGCAAACATAGGTACGTCCTCGATAGTGCGGTACCCCGGGCTGGGGGATTGCCCATAGAAGCATATCCCCGCCGCTCGGGCGCCCCGATTACGGCGAATTCCGGCCGCTACCGATCCGTGACCACCGCGAGCGCGTCGATCTCCACGAGCATCTCCGCGCGCGGCAGACCGGTGAACACGGTGGTGCGCGCGGGCAGCACGCCGCCGGTGGTGTGCTCGGTGACGAAGGCGCCGTAGGCGTCGTTCATCAGCGCGAAATCCTCGCGCTCGGTGAGATAGACACGCAGCATCACCACATCGTCGAAGGTGGCGCCCGCGGCCTCGACGATCGCCAGCACATTGCGCAGCGTGCGGGTGGTCTGCGCGGCGACATCGCCGGGGTGCAGATACTCGCTGGTGGCCGGGTCGACCGGGCCCTGCCCGGAGACCTGGACGAACGGGCCCTTGCGCACACCCTGGGAGAAGGTGTGCGCGGGAGCGGGCGCGTCGGTGGTGCGCACGGCGATCTTGTCGGACATGGGGGTCAGCCTTTCCTCGCGGGGACGTCTCGGCGGGGGGGCCCAGCCGAGTTCGGCGGAGATGGCGTCGGCGGTCGCCCGGAGCTGGGGCAACAGCGCGAGCACCTGATCGTGGTCGAGCAGCACGTCGGGCACCGAGACCGAGACCGCGGCGACGACCTCGCCGATGCCGTCGCGCACCGGCACACCGACGCAGTTGACGAAGCTCTCGTGCTCCTCGTGGTCCTCGGCGAAGCCCTGCGCGGCGACCCGCTCGAGTTCGGCCAGGTACTGCTCGGGCGTGCGCAGGGTCCGGGTGGTGAACGGGTGATAGTCCAATCGCGCGGCGACGGTGGACCATTCGGCCCGGGGCAGTGCGGCGACGAGGACCTTCCCGACCGCGGTGCAGTGCAGCGGCGCCGGCCTGCCGATGCGCGAGTACATCCGCACGGCCTGTTCGGCGTCGACCTTGTCGATGTAGACGGCGTCGCCGGATTCGTAGGCGGCCAGGTGCACGGTCTGCCCGGTGGCGGCGCCCAGCGCGCTCAGATGCGGGCGGGCCACCGTCCGGACATCGCGGTTCTCCAGTGCGTGACTGGCCAATTCGAACATCCGGGTGCCCAGCGAGTAGCGGTGTGCCGCGTCGCGCACCACGAACCGTTCGGCCTGCATGGTCTGCAACAGGCGCAGCACCGTGGACTTGTGGACGCCGAGCCGCCCGGCCAGCTCGTCGAGGGACTGCGCGTTCTCGCCGAGGGCGATGAGAATGGTCAGGGCGCGCGACACGCTTTGGCTCATGACCCGATCGTCCCATCCATTACCCGCGGGTAGCGCAGGGCCGCCCAGGCCGGCTCCGGCAGCGACGCCAGGTGCCGGAGTTCCTGTGCCGGTGGCAGTTTCGCCGCGTCACCGGGTGCGGTGAGGGCCGCGGCGGCGCACAGATGGCCGTAGCGCAGGCGGGTGCGCAGGTCGGCGCCGTGCAGCAGGGCGGCCAGGTAGCCGCCGGCGAAAGCGTCACCGGCGCCGATCCGTTCGGTGATCTCGAGGGTGAGGGCCGGTACCTCGACGGCGGTGTCGCCGTCGAATCCGGTGACACTGTGCCGGTCGTTCTTGACGATCAGCTGGGCGGGTTCGGGGAAGGTGGCGCGCAGGGCGGCCGGGTCGCCGGTGCCGAACAGTTCGGCGGCCTCGTCGGCGCCGAGCAGCACCACGTCGGCGCCGCGGATGTGGGCGGCGAGTTCGTCGGCGGCCGTGTCCAGGCGCGAACCCCACAGGGCCGGGCGGTAATTGAGGTCGAAGCCGACCAGCGAGCGGCGCGGCGTCCTCAGCAGGGTGCGGGTGAGGGCGCTCGCCGAGGCGGACAGGGCGGGGGTGATGCCGGTGAAGTGCACCAGGTCGGCGTGGTCGAGCAGGGCCCGGGCGGCCGGGGTCGCGAGGTCGGCGGGGGACAGGGCACTGGCCGCCGAGCCGGCGCGGTAGTAGTGCATGCGGCTGGCCAGGGCGGGGAGGTCGTGCGCCGCGTCCGAGCCGCCGCCACGCTCCTTGAGGTAGAGGCCGGTGGGGCGTTCGGTGTCCACCGCGACGGCGCCGACATCCACCCCGCTCGCCGCCAGCTGGGCCACCAGGTAGCGCCCGAATCCGTCGTCACCGACCCGCGACAGCCACGCCGCCGCGATCCCGAGCTGGGCCAGCACCACGGCCACGTTCGCCTCCGCGCCGCCCGCCCCGCGCTCGAACAGATCCGACAGTTCCAGCGGTCCCGGCCGGGCGATCAGCACCGCCAGCCCCTCGCCGACGGTGACCGCCCGCGGTGGTGCCGATATGGCCTGTGTCACCTCTGGCGCCCTTTCGTGGTTGCGGTCACAGTGCTCTCGATGCACAATAACGAGCAGAAACATTCAGTGCAACTCGCGTTGCAAATTATGCAATGCGCAGACGGTATGACCGAAGGGACGCTGTGATCATCGACGACGACGCGGTGGACGGGCTGGCCGATCGGATGCTGGGTCCGCAGGACAAGAGCGTCCCGCCCGCCGCCTGGGGTCAGCACGTGCGCGAGTACCTCGGCACCGCGCCGGAGCTGTGGCAGTGGCAGACCCCGCTGCTCACCCTCGATCGCGGCAGGCTCGATGCCAATCTCGCGCTGATGGCCGAGTGGACGGCCATCGCCGGTGTCGCGCTGGCCCCGCACGGCAAGACCACGATGGCTCCCCAGCTGTGGCGCGAGCAGCTCATGGCCGGGTCCTGGGCGATCACCCTGGCCACCGGCTGGCAGGCGCAGCTGGCGCGCGCGTTCGGCGTCGGACGGATCATGCTGGCCAACTCGCTGGTCGATCCGGTCGGATTGTCCTGGGCCGCCGCCGAATCCGCGCGCGACAACGAGTTCGGCTTCTCCTGCTGGGCCGACAGCGTCGCCACCGTCGAGGCGATGTCGGCGATCCTGCGCACCTCACCGCCCGGCCCGCCGGTGCGGGTGCTGGTCGAACTCGGTGGCCCGCACGGCCGTACCGGCGCGCGGAGCCGGGCCGAGGCGCACGCGGTGGCATCGGCCATCCGGGCGAGCGAGCGGCTCACCCTCGCCGGGGTCGCCGGGTACGAGGGCGCGCTGGCCCACGACCGCAGCCCGGCGGGTCTGGACGCCGTGCGCGGCTACCTGACCGAACTCGCCACCCTGCACACCGAACTGCTCGCCGCGGGCGCCTACTCCGGCCCGGCGATCGTCACCGCGGGCGGCAGCGCCTATCCGGAACTGGTCGTCGACGCGCTCGCGGGCCTGGCCACCGCCGACGGATCGACCACCGTGGTGCTGCGCAGCGGCGCCTACCTCGTCCACGACGACGGCTTCTACGCGAGCATCTCCCCGCTCACCGCGCCCGCGATGGCACCCGGCCTGCGCGCCGCCATGCACGGCTGGGCGCGCGTGGTCTCCCGGCCCGAGCCGGAACTGGCACTGCTCGACGGCGGCAAGCGCGACTTCCCGTTCGACGAGGGCCTGCCGGTCCCGCAGCTCGTCGTCGGCGGGCCCGCGCTGCCACCCGGCGCCGAGGTGACCGCCCTCAACGACCAGCACACCTTCCTGCGCCTGCCCGGCGCCACCGCGGCCGACCTGCCCGTGGGCAGCGTGGTGCGCCTCGGCCTTTCACACCCGTGCACGGCCTTCGACAAGTGGCGGCTCATCCCGGTGATCGACGATGCCGACGCCGAGCGGCCTCGCGTGCGCGAGCTGATCCGCACCTACTTCTGACGGACGACCATGACAGAGCTGCTCTTCCGCGACATCACCGTCATCGACGGCACCGGCGCCCCGCGCACGCCCGGCGATGTCCTGATCCGCGACGGCCGCATCGCCGAGATCGGCCCGTCCCACTCGCTGGATGCTGCCGCGAAACCCGTCGCCACCGCGCCCGGTTCGGTGCTGACACCCGGATTCGTCGACATGCACGCGCATTCCGACCTGCACCTGCTCACCGATCCCGGCCACACCCCGAAGATCACCCAGGGCGTCACCACCGAGGTGATCGGCCAGGACGGCCTGTCCTACGCCCCGATCGACGACGCCGCCCTGGCGGTGGTGCGCAAGCAGATCGCCGGTTGGAACGGCAACCCCACCGGCCTGGACTTCACCTGGCGCACCGTCGGCGAATACCTGGACCGCCTCGACGAGGGCATCACCCCCAATGCCGCCTACCTGGTGCCGCAGGGCACGCTGCGGCTGCTGGTCGTGGGCGCCGAGCAACGCCCGGCCACCACAGCCGAGATCGACCGCATGTGCGCGCTGCTGGCGCAGGGGCTGGAGGAGGGCGCGGTCGGCATGTCCAGCGGGCTCACCTACACGCCCGGAATGTACGCCGACACCGGCGAACTCGCCGCCCTGTGCGCGGTGGTCGCCGCCGCCGGGGGTTTCTACGCGCCGCACACCCGCTCCTACGGCGCGGGCGCGCTCGAGGCGTACGCGGAGATGATCGGGCTGGCCCGCGCCACCGGCTGCGCGCTGCACCTCACCCACGCCACCCTCAACTTCGGCGTGAACCGCGGCCGCGCACCGGAATTCCTCGCCCTGCTCGCGCAGGCCAGGGCCGAGGGCTGCGACATCACCCTCGACACCTACCCGTATCTCCCCGGCTCGACCACGCTCTCGGCGCTGCTGCCGAGCTGGGCGATGTCCGGTGGACCCGATGCCGCGCTGGCCCGGCTCGACGACCCGCACGCGCGAGCCCGCATCGCCGTCGACGTCGATGTCACCGGGTCCGACGGCTGTCACGGCGTCACCGTCGAATGGGAGACCATCCAGATCAGCGGCGTGGGCGACGACGCGCTGTCCGCCCAGGTCGGGCGCACCGTCGCCGAGATCGCCACCGAACGCGGGGTCGCGCCGGTCGAGGTGTTCTTCGAGCTGCTGCGCCGCGACCAGCTGGCCACCACCATCCTCCAGCACGTCGGCCACGAGGAGAACGTGCGCGCGATCATGACCGACCCCGGGCACATGGGCGGCAGCGACGGCCTGCTCGTCGGCGCCCGCCCGCATCCGCGCGCCTGGGGCACCTTCCCGCGCTACCTGTCCCACTACGTCCGCGAGCTGGGCGTGCTCGGCCTCGAGGAGTGCGTGCACCACCTCACCGGCAGGCCCGCCGCGCGGTTGCGGCTGGCCGATCGCGGCCTCGTGCGCGCGGGGCACGCGGCCGACCTGGTCGTGTTCGACCCGGCGACCATCCACGACACCGCCACTTTCGACAACCCTCGACAGCAGGCGCGCGGCATCCAGCACGTCCTGGTCAACGGCGAATTCGCGCTGCGCGACGGCATCCCGACCGGCGTGCGCGCCGGGCGGGCCCTGCGCGCGGACGCCCGGCGAAAGGAAACCCGATGAACCCGCTGCTCAGCTCGTCCTCGCCCGCCCTGGCCGTGATCCGGGCCGACCGGGCCCTCACCGTGGTCCGCGCCCCCGAGATCCCGGACCCGGCCGCACTGGCCACGGCCCTGGCAGGCGCCGGGCTGCGCGCGGTCGAACTCACCTTCACCACGCTCGGCGTGCTCGACGCCGTCGGCAAGGCCGCGGCGGTCACCGACGCGGTGATCGGCGTAGGCACTGTGACCACCCCGGCCCAGGCCGAGGCCGCCATCGAGGTGGGCGCGCGCTTCCTGGTCACCCCCGCGCTGCGCCCGGAAGTCGCCGAAGTGGCGGTGGAACACGGCATTCCGGTGATCATGGGCGCCTTCACCCCGACCGAGGTGCTGGCCGCGGTCGAGCTGGGGGCCGCGGCGGTGAAGATCTTCCCGGCCCGCGCCCTCGGCCCGGCCTACCTGAAGGACCTGCTCGGGCCCTTTCCCGACATCTTCCTCATCCCGTCCGGTGGCGTGAACTCCCACAACGCGCGGGACTTCCTCCAGGCGGGCGCGATCGCCGTCACCGCGGGCACCGAAGTGGTGGCCCCCGCGGACGTCGCGAACGCGCACTGGTCCCGGATCGGCTCCCGGGCCGCACGCTTCGTCCATTCGCTTGATTGAGAGGTATCCCATGGGCGCCACTGTCGACTGGTTGCGCACCACCACCCCCGGGTTGCTGGTTCTGTGCGGTCTGGCCATCGCCGTACTGCTGTTCGCCATCATCAAGATCAAACTGGAGCCGTTCGTCGCGCTGCTGCTGACCGGCCTGCTGCTGGCACTCGCGGCCGGGCTACCGGTCGAGCAGATCGTCGGCACACCGCTCAAAGCCGGTGAGTCCCTGCTGGAGACGGGCTTCGGCGCCATCCTCGGGCACATCGCGGTGATCATCGGTCTGGGCACCGTGCTCGGCGCCATCCTGGAACGCTCCGGCGGCGCCGACGTGCTCACCGACCGGCTGCTGAGGATGTTCGGCGAGAAGGGCGCGCCGGTCGCGATGGGGCTGCTCGGCCTGATCTTCGGCATCCCGGTGTTCTTCGACATCGGCATCTTCGTGCTCGCGCCGCTGGTCTACGTCGCGGCCAAACGCGGCGGCCGGTCCCTGGTCCTCTACGCCATGCCCATGCTGGCCGGGCTCTCGATGACCCACGCCTTCCTGCCGCCACACCCCGGCCCGGTCGCCCTGGGCGGTCTGCTCGGGGTGAGTCTGGGCTGGCTGATCATCATGGGATTCGTCTGCGGCATCCCGGGTTTCGTCGCCGCGGGCATCGTCTGGGGAACCTGGATCGGCAAGCGCGTGCAGGTGGCCGTGCCGACCGAATTCGTGCCGCTCGAACCCGAGGCCGACCCCGACGGTGCCGAGGGGGCCGGTGGCACCGCCGTGCTCACCAAGTCGCCGCCCTCGGTGGCCCTGATCGGCGCGATCATCGCGATCCCGCTGGTGCTGATCCTGGGCGCCACCTTCGGATACCAACTGCTGGACCAGGATTCGGCGCTGCTGCAGGTGCTCACCTTCTTCGGCACGCCCGCGGTCGCGCTGCTCATCACGGTGCTGGTGGCCTTCTATGTGCTCGGTATCCGGCGCGGGTCCACCGTGCAGGAACTGAGCACCATCACCGCCGAATCGCTCAAGCCGGTCGGCATGGTGCTGCTGGTCGTCGGCGCGGGCGCCTTCTTCGGCAAGGTCATCTCGGCCACCGGGATCGGTACCGCGCTGGCCGACACCATGTCCGCGGCCGGGCTGCCGGTGATCGTGCTGGCCTACCTGATCAGCTGTGGGCTGCGGATCGCGCAGGGCTCGGCGACGGTCGCCATCGTCACCACCGGCGGCATCGTCGCGCCGCTGGTGACCGGGCAGGGGTACTCGCAGATGTCGATCGCGCTGATCGCCATGGCCATCGCGGCCGGGTCGATCATCCTCAGCCACGTCAACGACGGCGGGTTCTGGATCATCGCGAAATACTTCAACATGACCGTCAAGCAGACCCTGCAGACCTGGACGGTGCTCGAGACCATCCTGTCGGTGGTGAGTTTCGCGGTCGCGGCGCTGCTGTTCGCGATCGTCTGAGCTCAGGCGGTCAGCGCGCGGACCAGCCGGGCAAGCGCCGGGCGCGGATCGGAGTCGGCGCCGGTGAGGCGGTGCATGATGACCCCGTCGAGATAGTCGACCAGGATGCCCGCCTCGGCCGCGCCGACCCCGGCCAGGGCCGTCAGCTCGATCGCCATGGCCCGCAGGCGCCGATGCCCGCGCCGCACGGATTCGTGCAGCGCGGGCATCGTCTGTGCCTCCCCGAACAGGGCCAGGCGCGCCTGGGTGCGGACGCGGCCCTCGGTGGTGGCGTGCACGGCGAACCGGGCCAGGCCCTCCACCAGATCGTCGAGGGTGGACAGGGTCAGTACCTGATCCAGGGCGGCCCAGTCGGCGTGATCGTGCTGCTCGAGCCGTTCGGCGAGCCCCGACAGCAAGGCCGCCCTGGTGCGGAAGTAGTTCGACGCCGAGCCCGTGGGCAGGCCCGCCGCCTCGTCCACCGCGCGATGGGTCAGCGCGCGCGAACCCCGGGTGCCCAGCACCACGATGGCCGCGTCGAGGACCTGCTCCCGTTTCGACACCACGCGGCGATACTACGCCCGTAGTGACGATCACTACAGTCGTAGTGTGCGGCACTACAGCAGTAGTAGCGTGGCGGCAGACCTGAAGCGAGGAGAGACCGGATGGCTACAGCGATCGTCGTCGGCGGCGGTATCGGGGGAATGGCCGCGGCGCTGGCCCTGCACGGCCGGGGGTGGTCGGTGGAGGTGCTCGAGCAGGCGCCGGAGATCACCGCCGTCGGCGCGGGAATCTCGCTGTGGAGCAACGCTTTACGCGCCCTCGACGCGCTGGGTGTGGGTGCCGCGGTGCGGGGGCAGTCGATCGACGGGACCTCGGCGGGCATCCGCGACACCCGGGGGCGATGGCTCTCGCGCACCGATATCGCCGCGCTGCGCGAGCGCTTCGGCACACCGGTGATCCTGCACCGCGCGGTCCTGCTCGACATCCTGCGCTCCGCCCTGCCCGCCGGTGTGCTGCGCACCGGGGTCTCGGTGCGCGAGGCGCGGACCGACGGCACCGTCGTGCACTCGGCGGGGACCTCGACCGCCGATCTGGTCGTCGGTGCGGACGGATTGCGCAGTGTGGTGCGCCGCGCGGTCTGCGGTGACGTCGAGCCCCGCTACGCCGGGTACACCGCCTGGCGCGCCGTCGTCGAGCTCGCCGACCCGCCCACCGATTTCGGCGAAACCTGGGGCCGCGGCGCGCGTTTCGGCATCGCGCCGCTGAAGGACGGACGGCTCTACTGGTTCGCCGTCGACAATGCCGCCGAACACGCACCCGGCGGGCTCGACGCGGTCCGCGCCCGCTTCGGTGACTGGCACGACCCGATCCCGGCCCTGCTCGCCGCCGCCGACCCGGACATGGTGCTGCACAACGACATCTACGACCTGCCCGCCCTGCCCACCTTCACCGCCGGCCGCGTCGCCCTGCTCGGCGACGCCGCCCACGCCATGACCCCCAATCTCGGCCAGGGCGGCTGCCAGGCCCTCGAAGACGCGGTCGTCCTGGCCCGCCACGCCGCCGACCCCGACGGCCTGACCCGCTACGACCACGAACGCCGCCCCCGCACCCGGATGATCACCCGCCGCTCCGCCCAGCTCGGCACCCTCGGCCAGCTCTCCGCCGCCCCACTGGTGGCCCTCCGCGACACTGCCCTGCGCCTGACCCCGTTCTCGGCCCAACTCCGTTCCATGGCCCCGATCCTCGACTGGACCTGCTGAGCAGTCGGAATGCGAGCCGACCCTGCGGACGCGATCAGCCGGGCGGGCGATAGCGGGCGGCCATGGCGTCGGCGATGGCGGCCAGGTCGGTGCGGAGTCGTTCGGGGGCGAGGACCTCGAGGTGCTGGCCGAGGGGGAGTAGTGCGTGGGTGAGGATGTCGACGGATTCGCCGGGGATCGTGATCTCGGCCCAGCCGTCGGCATCGGGTGGGCCCAGGGAGGCGAGGGCCTCGGTGACGGCGGCCGGGTCGTTCATCAGGCGTAGCAGGCCGAGGTGGGCGGTGGCGATGCGGCAGTGGGCGCGTACGCGCAGGATGGAGCGGGCGAAGTCGTCGGCGGCTGCCCGCCAGTGCGCGGACAGGTCGAAATCGGCTGGGCGGATGAAGGTCTCGCCGGTCGGCGCGGCGGTGACGATCCGGCTCGCCCGGTAGGACCGGATATCGGCGGACTCGCGTGCCACCAGATACCAGGTGCCCGCCTTCAGCACCAGGCCGAGCGGGTCGACGGTCCGATCCACCACGCGGTCGGGGCGCCGGTAGCCCAGCGCCAGCCTGCGGTCGTGCCAGAGCGCGTCGGCGACCGTGGCGAGAGCGGGGGTGTCGTCGGGGCGGTGGAACCAGCCGGGCATATCGATGTGGACGCGGTCGGCGATGCGGGTCGCCCGGCCGCGCAGTTCCGGGGGCAGGGCGGCGAGCATCTTCAGCTGGGCGGTCGCGAGCACGGTGCCCAACCCGAGATCGGCGGCAGCGCCCGGCAACCCCGCCAGCAGCACCGCGTCGGCCTCGTCGGAGGTGAGCCCGGTCAGGCGGGTGCGGTAGCCGTCGATCAGGCGCACCCCGCCGCCGCGCCCCGGCTCGCAGTACACCGGCACCCCGGCCTCCGACAGGGCCTCCACATCGCGATAGACCGTGCGGGTCGACACCTCCAGCTCGCGCGCCAGCGCGCCCGCGGTCGACCCGCCGGAGGCCTGGAGCGACAGCAGCAGTCGCACCAATCTGCTCGCGCGCATATCGCCGAGACTAGCCGGGAAACCTGACAGGAGATGTCTGGTTTGCGTCGTACCGTACGAGATATGACCACGTGGAGCCAGTTCACCCAGGAAGCACCGAGCATCGCCGCGCTGTTCCTGCGCAGGCACCAGGCCACCGGGAACCTGTGCATGCTCGGCACCGTCCGCGCCGACGGATCACCCCGCATCAGCCCCATCGAACCGATGATCTTCGACGGCATGCTCGTCCTGGCCGGCATGCCCGACACCCGCAAATTCGACGACCTCGCCCGCGACCCCCGCTTCTGCCTGCACACCGCCACCGTCGACACCAAGGTCACCGACGGCGACGCCAAACTCTTCGGCACCGTCACCGACATCACCGACGAATCCGTCCACCGCCGCTTCGCCCAGAAACTCTTCGACGACTCCGGCTTCGACATCCGCGAAGAGAAATTCGACCACTTCTTCGTCGCCGACCTCACCGGCGCCTCCACCGTCGAGGTAGCCGACGACCACCTCGACATCACCGTCTGGAAGCCCGGCGCAGGCGAACGAGTGATCCGCAAGGACTGACCACGTCCCGGGCGATTCTCAATCGTCGGCGGCGACGATCAGCGCCACCTCGCCCCGACGGCGATCGATGGTGAGGAATTCGTTGAATTCGGTGTGGATCCGGCCGTGCTCGCAGACGGCATCGTCACCGAGATCCCGCAGGACGTGGATGGTATCGGCGGCCGCGAACCGCCGGTGGACCTGCTCGTCGAGGACCGCCGCGAGCTCGGCCGGTACGGCGCCGTAGGCCGCCGCCCAGCGATCGAATCGTGCGGCGGCCGCTTCTGCAGGCACCCGGCTGTAGTCGGCTGTCCCGATGCACTCGATCCGGAACGGGCCGTGGATCGTGCCCTTCGGGTCGGCTCCGGCGCCGATATACCCGTCGCGGTACGACTCCGCGTCGATGACCGCCGAGATCACCACGGTGTCCGCGGCATCGGTAACGAGTCCGAAACGCGAGATGTGGACCCACCGGTAGGCGTGATTGAACGGATAGCCGCGGAAGTTCACGAAAATTGGATCGTCCGCGGCAAGGTTCGATGGCACGGGCGTGACCGTATCGCCGTTGTCGCGATCGTGTCGATTCTTTTCTGGGCGCCCGCGAGGTGACGTGGGGTGGGGTGGGGGTTGTGTCACGATGACGGCATGGAGGTGCTTGCTTCCGGGGAGGTCGGGGGGCCGTCGGCGATCGTGTCGCTGTTCTGGGTGGCGGTGGTGGCGGTGGGGGCGCCGTTGCTGTCGCGGGTGTTGCGGGGGTATGTGCCGGATGTGGTGATCCTGCTGGTGGCGGGGACGGTGCTCGGGCCGTTCGCGCTCGGGTGGGCGTCCGGGGACGGGGGTGTGGATCTGATAGAGGAGCTCGGGCTCGGGATGCTGTTCCTGCTGGCCGGGTACGAGCTGGATCCGCGGTTGCTGCGCGGGCGGTCGGGGCGGGTGGCCTGGCTGGTGTGGCTGGCGGGGCTGGTGTTCGGGTTCGGGTTGGTGACGGTGCTGGCGAGCGGGGAGCCCACGACGAACCACATCGCCGTGGCCATCGCCATGACCTCCACCGCGCTGGGCACGCTGCTGCCGATCGTCAAGCAGGCGGGGCTGCTGGACACCCCGCTCGGCCGGGCGGTGCTCGCGCACGGCGCGGTCGGCGAGCTGGGCCCGATCGTGGCCATGTCGGTGTTGCTGAGCAGCCACAGCGTGGGCGCGGCGCTGGTGGTGCTGGGCCTGTTCGTGGTGGCCACGCTGCTGGCGGGCATCGTCCCGCTGCGCCTGTTCACCCGTATCCCCGATCTCGGGGCGGCGCTGGCCCGGATGGACGGCGGCACCTCCCAGCTGCCGGTGCGCGGCGCGATCCTGCTGCTGCTCGTGCTGATGGTGGTCGCCGAGCGTTTCGATCTGGACGTGGTGCTGGGCGCCTTCGCCGCCGGGATGGTGCTGCGCCGCCTCATCGCGGCCGGGCATCCGCGCGTGGACGAGCAGCTCGAGACCATCGGCTACGGCCTGCTGATCCCGGTGTTCTTCGTGGTCTCGGGCATGGGCATCGACATGGCCGCGGTGGCGGACGAACCCCTGCTGTGGGCCGGATTCGTGCTCGCCATCGCGGTGGCGCGCGGGTTGCCGGTCTGGTTCAGCGAACGGTTCGTCGCGCACGGGCGCAACCTCGAGACCCCGCGCGAGCGCGTCCAGCTCGCCCTGTTCGCCGCGACGGGCCTGCCGATCATCGTCGCGGTCACCCAGGTGGCGGTGTCGACGGACATGATGACCGCCGAGACCGCCTCGGTCCTGATCGCCGCGGGCGCCACGACGGTATTGTTGTTTCCGCTGGTCGCGCGCCTGATCGGACGCAGCGCACCCACGTCGGTCACACCTGCCCATGAATGAGCTTGCACAGTCGTGCATAATCATCACATGGTTGATTCGTCGGGAGGACCCGTGTTGCGGGTGGCGGTTGCCGGTGCGAGTGGATACGCCGGTGGCGAAGTGTTGCGTCTGCTGCTGAACCACCCGGAGTACCGAGCCGGGCGCCTCGAGATCGGGGCGCTGACCGGTGGATCCAACGCGGGCACCCCGCTGGGTGAGCTCCAGCCGCACCTGCTGCCGCTGGCGGGCCGGATCCTGGAAGCGACCACCCCCGACACCCTGGCGGGCCACGACGTGGTCTTCCTCGGCCTCCCGCACGGCCAGTCGGCCGCCATCGCGCAGGCCCTGCCCGAGTCCACCGTCATCATCGACTGCGGCGCCGACTTCCGGCTCACCGACGCCGCGGCCTGGGAGAAGTACTACGGCAGCGCCCACGCGGGCAGCTGGCCCTACGGCCTGCCCGAACTACCCGGCGGGCGCGAACGGCTGATCGGCGCCAAGCGCATCGCGGTGCCCGGCTGCTACCCGACCGTCGCCAGCGTCGCCCTGGCCCCGGCCATCGCCGCCGGGATCATCGAACCCACCGTCAATGTCGTCGCCGTGAGCGGCACCTCGGGCGCGGGCCGCAAGCTCGACGTCGGCCTGCTGGGCTCGGAGGTGATGGGCAGCGTGCGCGCCTACAGCATCGCCGGCGCGCACCGGCACACCCCCGAGATCGCGCAGAACCTGAAAGCCGCGGGCGGCGTGGACGTCTCGGTGTCGTTCACCCCGGTGCTCGCGCCCATGCCGCGCGGCATCCTGGCCACCTGCACCGCCCCGGTGAAGGTCGACGCGGCCCAGGCGCGCGCGGTCTACGAGAAGGCCTACGCCGACGAGCCGTTCGTGCACGTGCTGCCCGAAGGTCTGCTCCCGCAGACCGGTTCGGTGATCGGCTCCAACGCCATCACCCTGCAGGTCACCGTCGACGCCGACGCGGGCCTGCTGGTGGTGATCGGCGCGGTCGACAACCTGGCCAAGGGCACCGCGGGCGCCGCCGTGCAATCGATGAATCTGGCCGTCGGCTTCGACGAGACCGCAGGACTTTCCACCGTAGGAGTGGCACCGTGACCAGCAAACTGATCCACACCCAGGGCGTCACCGCCCCGCTCGGTTTCCGGGCGGCGGGTATCGCGGCCGGGATCAAGGCCAGCGGCAAGCCCGACCTCGCGCTGGTGCTCAACGAGGGGCCCGAGTACGCGGCGGCCGGGGTGTTCACCAGCAACCAGGTCAAGGCGGCGCCGGTGCTGTGGTCGCAGCAGGTGCTCAAGACCGGGCGGCTGCGCGCGGTGATCCTCAACTCCGGCGGCGCCAACGCCTGCACCGGCCCCGGCGGTTTCCAGGACACCCACCGCACCGCCGAGGAACTCGCCGCGGCACTGAGCAATTGGGGCACCGAGACCGGCGCGGGCGAGATCGCGGTCTGCTCCACCGGGCTGATCGGCGACCGGCTGCCGATGGACAAACTCATCCCGGCGGTCACCGAGATCGTGCACGAGATGGGTGGCGGCATGTCGGGCGGTACCGAGGCCGCCCACGCCATCATGACCACCGACACCGTGCCCAAGGAATCGGCCTTCCACCACGAGGACAAGTGGAATGTCGGCGGCATGGCCAAGGGCGCGGGCATGCTCGCCCCCTCGCTGGCCACCATGCTCGTCGTACTCACCACCGACGCGGTGGCCACCCCCGAACAGCTCGACGCGGCGCTGCGCAAGGCCACCAAGTACACCTTCGACCGCCTCGACGTCGACGGCTCCTGCTCCACCAACGACACCGTGCTGCTGCTGGCCAACGGCGCCAGCGGCGTCACCCCGTCCCAGGACGACCTCGACGCGGCCGTGTTCACCGTCTGCGACGACCTCGCCGCCCAGCTCATGGCCGACGCCGAGGGCGTCACCAAGCGGGTGCGGGTCACCGTCACCGGCGCCGCCACCGAGGACGAGGCACTCACCGTCGCCCGTGCGGTGGCCCGCGACAGCCTGGTCAAGACCGCCCTGTTCGGCTCCGACCCCAACTGGGGCCGGGTGCTGGCCGCGGTCGGCATCGCCCCGGTGACGCTGGACCCGAACCGGATCGCGGTGTCGTTCAACGGCAATCCGGTCTGTGTCGACAGCGTCGGCGCCCCGGGCGCGCGCGAGGTCGACCTGTCGGGCGAGGACATCGAGGTGCTGATCGAACTCCATGTCGGCGAGGGCACCGCCATGGTGCGCACCACCGACCTCTCGCACGCCTACGTCGAAGAGAACTCGGCCTACAGCTCATGAGCAGTGTGGTGCACAGCCTTTCGGCCCTGGACAAGGCCCACGTGCTCGCCGACGCGCTGCCGTGGCTGCAGAAGTTCCGCGACAAGATCGTCGTGGTCAAGTACGGCGGCAACGCCATGATCGACGCCGAGCTCAAGGCGGCCTTCGCCGCCGACATGGCGTTCCTGCGCACCGTCGGGGTGCACCCGGTGGTGGTGCACGGCGGTGGCCCGCAGATCAATGCCATGCTGAAGCGGCTCGGCATGGAAGGCGAGTTCCGCGGCGGTTTCCGGGTCACCACGCCCGAGGTGATGGATGTGGTGCGGATGGTGCTGTTCGGGCAGGTCGGGCGCGAGCTCGTCGGCTTGATCAACGCGCACGGCCCCTACGCGGTCGGCATCTCCGGCGAGGACGCGCACCTGTTCACCGCGACCCGCCGCACCGTCACCGTCGACGGCGCGGCCACCGATATCGGCCTGGTCGGCGATGTCACCGAGGTCAATCCCGGCGCGGTGCTCGACCTGATCGACGCGGGGCGCATCCCGGTGGTCTCCACCATCGCCCCCGACGCCGACGGCGTGGTGCACAACATCAACGCCGACACCGCCGCGGCCGCCCTGGCCGAGGGCATCGGCGCGGAGAAACTCGTCGTCCTCACCGATGTCGAGGGCCTCTACACCGACTGGCCCGACCGGTCCTCGCTGACCAGCGAGATCGACGCCGCGGCCCTGGCGGAGTTGCTGCCGCGCCTGGATGCGGGCATGGTGCCCAAGATGGAAGCCTGCCTGCGCGCTGTGCAGGGCGGGGTGCCCAGCGCCCACGTGATCGACGGCCGCGTGCCGCATTCGGTCCTGCTGGAGCTGTTCACCGGAGAAGGAATCGGAACGATGGTGACCTCATGAGCGAAGTAGCGAAGATCCAGCAGCGGTGGTCGGCCGCGATGATGAACAACTACGGCACCCCGAAGGTCGCGCTGGTGCGCGGCGCGGGCGCGGTGGTCTACGACGCCGACGGCAAGCGCTACGTCGACTTCCTCGGCGGCATCGCGGTCAACAGCCTCGGCCACGCGCATCCGGCCATCCTGGAAGCGGTCACCCAGCAGCTGGGCACCCTCGGCCACGTGTCGAACATCTACGCCAACGAGCCGGTGATCGAGCTGGCCGAGAAGCTGCTGGCGCACTTCGGTGACGGCGAGGGCCGGGCGTTCTTCTGCAACTCCGGCACCGAGGCCAACGAGGCCGCGTTCAAGATCGCCCGGCTCACCGGCCGGACCAAGATCGTCGCCGCCGAGGAGGCCTTCCACGGCCGCACCATGGGCGCGCTCGCGCTCACCGGTCAGCCGTCCAAGCGCGAGCCGTTCGAGCCGATGCCGCCCGGTGTCGTGCACGTGCCCTACGGTGACGCCGCCGCGCTGGAGGCCGTCGTCGACACCGACACCGCCGCGGTGTTCCTGGAGCCGATGATGGGGGAGAGCGGCGTGGTCGTCCCGCCGTTCGACTACCTGGCCAAGGCCCGCGAGATCACCTCCCGGGCGGGCGCGCTGCTCATCCTCGACGAGGTGCAGACCGGAATCGGCCGCACCGGAACATTCTTCGCGCACCAGGCCGCGGGCATCGTGCCCGACGCCATCACCCTGGCCAAGGGCCTGGGCGGTGGCCTGCCGATCGGCGCCGTGCTGGCCCAGGGCCGCGCCGCCGAGCTGCTCACGCCCGGCCTGCACGGCACCACCTTCGGCGGCAACCCCGTCTGCGCCGCCGCCGCGCTGGCGGTGCTGCGCACGATCGACGCCGAAGACCTGCTCTCCCATGTGGAATGGGTCGGCAAGAAGCTCAGCGACGGCATCGCCCTGCTCGAGCATCCCGAGATCGATCACGTGCGTGGCGCGGGCCTGCTCATCGGTATCGTGTTGCGCGACAACATCTCCGCGCACGTGGACGAGCGGGCGCGGGAGGCGGGCTACCTGATCAACCCCGCCAAGCCGAACGTGATCCGGCTGGCGCCGCCACTGGTGCTCACCGAAACCCAGGCCGACAACTTCATCGCCGACCTGCCGGGAATTCTCGACCAGGCCGCTGCCGATGCGAAGGGAGCGCCCCAGTGACCCTGCGCCACTTTCTGCGCGACGACGACGTGACCCAGGCCGAACAGGCCGAAATCCTCGCCATCGCCGCGGAATTGAAGCAGAACCCGTTCGCGCACCGGCCGCTGGACGGCCCGCGCGGGGTCGGGGTGATCTTCGAGAAGAACTCCACCCGCACCCGCTTCTCCTTCGAACTGGGCATCGCCCAGCTCGGCGGGCACGCGGTGGTGGTCGACGGCCGCGACACCCAGCTCGGCCGCGAGGAAACCCTCGGTGACACCGGCAGCGTGCTCTCGCGCTACGTCGACGCCATCGTGTGGCGCACCTTCGAGCAGGCGCGCCTGGACGAGATGGCCGTCACCGCGACGGTTCCCGTGGTGAACGCGCTGTCCAACGAGTTCCATCCGTGCCAGGTGCTCGCCGATCTGCAGACCATCGCCGAGCGCAAGGGCACCCTGGCGGGGCTGAACCTCACCTACTTCGGCGACGGCGCCAACAATATGGCGCACTCGCTGCTGCTGGGTGGCGTGACGGCGGGCATGAACGTCACCGTGGCGGCCCCGGCCGGATTCGAGCCGCTGCCGTGGATCCTCGAGGCCGCCGCCAAGCGCGCCGCCGAGACCGGCGCGACGGTGTCGGTCACCGGTGATCCGGTGGCGGGCGCGCGCGGCGCCGATGTGCTCGTCACCGACACCTGGACCTCGATGGGCCAGGAGAACGACGGCCTCGACCGCGTCGGCCCGTTCCGCCCGTTCCAGCTCAACACCGAACTGCTCGGCCACGCCGCCCCGGAAGCCATTGTGCTGCACTGCCTTCCGGCCCACCGCGGCGAGGAGATCACCGACGAGGTGCTCGACGGCGCGCACAGCGTGGTCTGGGACGAGGCCGAGAACCGCCTGCACGCCCAGAAGGCGCTGCTGGTCTGGCTGCTGGCGAAAGCCGCCGCGTGAGACCGCGAACCGGGGCCGGCGTGGGGGTCCAGCGATGAGCGCGCCCGAGAAGGGCTCGCCCGCCATCGCGCGCACCCGCGCCGGCCGCCAGTCGCGGATCGTGGAGCTGCTCAGCGCGCATTCGGTGCGCAGCCAGACCGAGCTGGCCGCGCTGCTGGCCGCCGAGGGCATCGAGATCACCCAGGCCACCCTCTCGCGGGATCTCGACGAACTCGGCGCGGTGAAGCTGCGCGCGGCCGACGGCGGCGCGGGCGTCTATGTGGTGCCCGAGGACGGCAGCCCCGTGCGCGGGGTCACCGGTGGCACCGGCCGGTTGTCCAAACTGCTCGGTGACCTGCTGGTCTCCACCGACGCCAGCGGCAATCTCGCCGTGCTGCGGACCCCGCCCGGCGCGGCGCATTTCCTGGCCAGTGCGCTGGACCGGGCCGCGCTGCCCTTCATCGTCGGCACGATCGCCGGTGACGACACGATCGCCGTGATCGCCCGCGAACCCCTCACCGGCGCCGAACTGGCCGCCGAGATCGAACGCCTGGCCTGACCGGTCTCAGGACGCGGGCGGCGGAACGCGCAGGCCCGCGAGGGTGATCTCGGTGAGCAGCGGCGCCGACTCGGCCGCGGCCTGACAGCCCGCGCCGATGCCGTGGCCCAGGCGTAGGATGTCGCGCGGGCCGACCTCGGGGCGGATGATGCCCGCCTCCTGCACCGGCACCAGCACGCTGCCCGCGGCCTCGCCCAGCAGCGTCGAGCAGGCCGAGAAGGTCTCGGAGGTGCGGTCGATCGCGGCCTTGAGGGTGTTCGCCAGGCCGTGCCGCTCGAGGATGTAGGTGACGAGTTCGCCGAACCACGTCTCGAACGCGGCCAGCGGCGGCTCGGATCGGCGCAGTTCCTCCGCGCGGGCGGCGAGCGCTTCGATATTGGCGCGGTAGACCGCCTCCATCAGCGCGGTGCGATGCGGGAAGTGCCGGTACAGGGTGCCCGCGCCCACGCCCGCGCGGCGGGCGATGTCGTCGAGTGGAGCGTCGGTGCCGTGTTCGGCGAAAGCGTCACGCGCGCAGGCGATGATGCGCTCGTAGTTGCGGCGTGCGTCGGCGCGCATCGGCCGCGACGGTGCGTCCACGAGAATCCTCCACTGGAAACGGATGAAGTCTCCGTTTAGTCTTGCGGAACCGGAGGCTTTCTTCCTATGCTAGCTCTGTCTTAAACGGAGACTCTCTCCGTTTGCTTCCACTCTCGATGGAGCGTCGGTGACCACCACACTTGTGCAGAAATCCCGGGTCGATCGCACCCGGCCGGGCCTCGTCCTGTTCACCCTGCTGACCTGTCAGCTCATGATCATTCTCGATGTCACCGTGATGAATGTGGCGCTGCCGCACATCCGGACGGATCTGGACTTCAGTCCCACCGGGCTGTCCTGGGTGATGAACTCCTACACCCTCGTCTTCGGTGGGCTGCTGCTGCTCGGCGGCCGTGCCGGTGATCTGTTCGGCCGCCGCAGGCTGTTCCTCTGGGGCACCACGCTGTTCACCCTCGCCTCGCTGGCCGGTGGCCTGGCGCCCTCGGCGGGCTGGCTGCTCGCGGCGCGGGTGCTGCAGGGCATCGGCGGTGCCATGGCCGCGCCCAATACCCTCGCGCTGCTCACGACCACGTTCGCCGAGCCGAAGGCCCGCATCCGGGTGCTCGCGTTGTTCTCCGGGATGTCCAGTGCCGGTTTCGCGATCGGGCTGATCGTGGGCGGGCTGCTCACCGAGTGGTTCGGCTGGCGCTCGGTGCTGTTCATCAATGTGCCGTTCGGGCTGGTCATCGCGGTGCTCGCAGGACGGTATCTGCCCGAGGCGCCGCGGCGGCCCGCGCGGCTGGACCTGCCGGGCGCGGTGACCGCGACGGCCGGTGTCGCCGCGCTGGTCTACGGATTCATCAGCGCCGCCTCCGACGGGTGGGGCGCGGCCGGGACCGATATCTTCCTCGCGCTCGGCGTGGTGCTGCTGGCGGCGTTCCTCGCGGTCGAATCGCGGGCGCCGCAGCCCTTGCTGCCGCTGGGGCTGTTCGCCGACCGCAATCGCGCCGCCGCCTATCTGAACATGTTCCTCGGGCCGATGGCGGGCATGTCGATGTTCTTCTTCCTGACCCAGTATCTCCAGGATGTGCTGGGAATGAGTTCGCTGGCAACGGGTTTCGCGTTCCTGCCGACGGCGGTGCTGATGTTCACCATGATCCGCTTCATCCCCCGGCTGCTGGCCCGCTTCGGCCCGAAACCGGTGACCCTGACCGGCACCGTCGCCATGGTCACCGGCCTGGTCCTGCTCACCCGCCTGTCGGCCGACACCGGCTACTTCCCGCTGCTGTTCGTGGCCATGGTCGCCATGGGTTGCGGTCTGGGCCTGGCCTTCTCGCCGCTGAACGTGATCATCATGTCCACGGTCTCCGCGGAGGAGGCGGGCGCGGCGGGCGGCGCGTTGCAGACCCTCCAGCAGACCGGTGGCGCGCTCGGCCTGGCCGTTCTGGTGACGGTCTTCGGCACCGCCGCCCGCGCGGCAGGCGGCTCACCCACCCACGCCCTGGTCGGCGGCATGACCGCCGCCTTCGCCGCGGCCGCTGTCATCGCGGCTCTCACCGTCGTGGTCGCCCTCACTTTCCGTGGCGGCCGCGCGACCGGGTGACCAGCGTTCCGTGCGCTTTGCGGACCAGTAGGACGGCGACCAGCGCGGTGCCGACCAGGGAGGAGAGGTAGCCGATCACGTTGTAGACGCGGTGTGGTTCGAGCACCGGGGCACGCAACAGCTCCCAGTGCCGGACCGCGAAACCGCCTGTCTGCGTCACGGAATCCCACGCCAGATGCGTCATCGCCCCGACCGCGAGCGCGGCGATCGTCGCCATCGGCTGCCCGCCGGGCCGGGGCGGTGCCGGTGTGGACCGCGACACGCGGTAGGGCGACAGCGCGAGCGCGGGCGGCGCTGACAGCCGGAAGGCCGCCAGCAGCGCGAGGCCGAGCAGCAGATTCCAGCTCAGCAGTCCGAGCGGGGAATGCGTCGCGCTGCCGTCGAGCGGCAACGGCAGGTAGTAGACGACATCCGGGGCGACCGCGCCGGCGACGAGCGCGGGCACCGGGAGGTATCGGGCGAAGGGCAGCACCGCGATCGGGTGGGCGAGCGTGATCGGCACCGGCTCACCGTAGGCCGACCACCCCGGCCTCGGAAGTGGCGGTCAGCGGGCCGGGCGGCGGGTGCGCAGCAGCGCCCAGGCACACACGATCGCGGCCGTGCCCGCGCAGAGTAGGAGCAGGGCGGCGGTGGTGGCGTAGGCGGCCCAGCGGGGGAGCAGTTGCTCCAAGCCGCGGACCAGGGCGGCGAGGGCGAATACGGCCGCGGTCAGGCCGGTGATCGCGGCGACGGCGAGGGCCAGGGTCGCCAGGAGTGCGAGCCGGGCGTGGCCGGCCAGGGTGGCGGCCAGGCGGGTGGCGTGGCGGCGGGCCCGGCGGGCCGCTGGCGTGCGCAGGAGGGTGTCGAGATCGGGGCGGGTGGTCATCAGGTGTCCTGTCAGTGGGTGAGCAGTGGGGAGCTGACCTTGCTGATCAGCCAGCGGTCGGCGTCCTTGCGCAGCGACATCGTCACCGCGAGCTGGCCGGGGGTGGGGGTGCCCTGGGTGCCGAGGCTGGTGATGGTCTGGTGGATGACGGCGACGGCTTCGGCGCTGGACTCGTCGGCCGCGGTGAGCGCGCACTCGACGGTGCCGACGGTGGAGACCACCTGTCCCTGCACGAGCACATCGCGCAGATCCTTGCTGGTGGCGTCGAATTCGGACTTCCACTCGCCGGTCGCGCCCGCCAGTACGGTCGCGAAGTAGGTGTCGAGATCCTTGGCGTCGTAGCGGGCCAGGGTCGGCGCGTACGCGCAGGCGGCCTGGTGCGCGGCGGTGCGGGCGTCCGCCAGGGACCGCAGGTGGTGGTTGTCGACGGCGAACCAGGCCGCCGCTCCCGAGGCGGCCACGGCCGCGACGGTCAGGAGTGCCATCACACTGCGGCGGGCCGGAACGCCTGATCGGGGAACCAGCCTGCGGTACAGCGGGATTGGTGACTCTTCGCCATGTTCTTCGTCGAGGGGAGCGGTGTCGTCGCTGGTCATCGGAGTCCTCGGGATCATTTCGTGGGCAGGGGAACGGAGAGCTCGTCACCGGTGACACCCGGTGGCGGACCCGACCCGTTGTCGGGCCCGGGTGGCCGGGGCGCGTTGGCGGCGCCGCGGATCTGGAGCGCGGGATCGGTGGTGACGCAGTAGTTGTAGAGGCGGCTGCGCCCGTCGGAGACCAGCGCGGGCGAGACCGGCACCGTCTCGTATTCGCAGGTGGGGCGCGGCCATGCCTCCGCCAGCGTGTAGAAGGCGCCGTCGTGCGCGGGGACGCCGATCGCGGCCACACCGGCGCGCAGGGCGGGGAACAGGGCCGCCATGGCGGGTGTGCGCAGCCGGGCCGCGCGGGTGATGGCCACGACATTGGTGACCAGATCCGTCAGCGGGTCGGTGGTCTCGGTGAGGATTCCGCCCAGTGCCGCGAACCGTCCCGGCGTGTGTTCGAGCAGGTCGCGGACCTCCTGATCGGCCGCGTTGAGCTGATCGAACAGTTCCCCCGACCCGCGCACCAGGGTGCCCAGATCGGGTTGGGCCAGTGCGGTGGTGGCCGCGACGACCTGGAGATTGCGGATCAGTTCGGTGGTCTGCGGCAGCAGCCCGGTGAGCCCGGTCATGGCCTGGCTGAGCCCGCTGATGACCGCCCGCAAGGTGTCGGGCCCGCCGCCGAGCGCGCGATCCAGCTCGTCGACGATCACCGTGAGCCGCTGCGGATTCATGCCGCCGATCAGCGCACCGGTGTCGGCCAGGAAGGCGTCGATGGTCACCGGCGTGCTCACCCGTCCGGCGGGAACGACGGCGCCCTCGGTGAGGAACGGCCCGGTGTCGGTGTCCGGCCGGAAATCCAGGTACTGCTCGCCCGCCGCCGACAACCGGCCCACCGCCGCCACCGAATCCGCCGGAATCCTTGCCGCACTGTCGATCTCGAGCTCGGCACGGATGCCGTCGCCGTCGATGCGCACGGTCCGTACCGACCCGACCGGCACCCCGCGCACGGTGACATCGCTGCGGGGGAGCAGTCCGCCGCTGCGATCGAGCTGTACCTGCACGGTGTAGGTGGACCGCAGCGGCCGCACCCCGACGACATCGATCGCGAGATATCCCGAACCCACCACCAGCAGCCCGGCCATCCCGAGCACGGCGAAGACGATCCGGTGCCGGTGCGCCCGGCGTGCCGCGGCGACCACCCATCCGGCGGCACGGTCGATCATCGGTGTCCTCCCTGCACGCGGCCCAACACCCGGGCCAGCACCTGGGTGAGGCTGCCGATGAAGGCGGTCACGTCGGTGCCGTCGGGCAGTCTGCTGCCCGCCGGATCGGTCAGCGCGCCGATGTCGAGGAACGACACCGTCGCCGCCACCGCGAGCGTCGTGCCCTGAGTGCTCGCCCGGACCGCCGGTGCCAGCGCGGTGAACTGGTCGAGGGCGCCCGCCAGGTCGTCCTCCATCCGGGTGAATCCCGACATCAGCGCCTGCACGCTGTCGAACAGGCCGAGGAAGGCGGGGCCGGTGGTGGTGGTGAAGTCGCCGAGCGCGGCGGTGACCGTCGCGACCTTCGCCGTGAGATCGGTGATGGCGCGGTTGTTCTCGGCGATCACCGCGATCAGATCGGGGAAGGTCTCGGCGGTCTGCCCGAGTTCGGACTTGCGGGCGCGCAGCGTACCGGTGAGCTCGTTCAGCCCGTACAGGACCGAGTCGATCTGCCCGGTGCGCTGATTCAGCGCGCCGATCACGGCGGTGAGCTCGGTGATCAGATGGGCGAGTTGAGGCCCGCGTCCGCCGACGATGGCGTCGAGCTCCGAGGTGATCCGGGCGACCTGGTTCATCGCGCCGCCGTCGAGCAGCAGCGACATCGCCGTCATCAGCTCCTCCACCGAGGCACCGGCCGAGGTGTGTTCGCGGTCGATGGTGTCGCCGTCGCCGAGCAGCGGGGTGCCGGGCCGGGGTTCGGGCAGGGTGACCGCGATATGGATGTCGCCCAACGGTGTCGCCTGGCGCAGTTCGGCCCGGGTGCCCAGGGGCAGCGCGATATCGCGGCGCACCTCGAGCTCGACCTCGGCGCGGAAGTCGGTGGTGTCGATCCCGGTCACCACCCCGATATCGGTGCCGCCGATCTTCACCCTCGCCCGTTCGGGCAGGTTGAGCGCGTTGTCGAACACCGCGTGCAGCCGGTAGGACGGCCCGTCGACGCCGGGGCGCGGCAGCGGCATCGTCTCGACGGTGCAGGCGGTGAGCCCGGCCGTGGTCAGCAGCGCGACGGCCAGGCGCAGGAGGTGACGGTTCATGCGGTGAGTCCCAACAGCGCGGCGGTCAGGCCGAAATCCGGGCCGAAATCCTGGAGCTTGCCGGTGCGGCAGCCGTCGGCGCGCAGGGCGAGCCGCTCGCACAGCGTCGCGAGGATCTCGTTGTCGAGCAGGGTCTTGTCGGTGAGCAGGTGCAGGCGCAGCGCCCGGTGCTCGGTGCTCACCGAGCGCGCGAGATTCTCGAACAGCGTCGGGGTGACATCGACGATCTCGGTGAGCCCGCGCGCGTGCTCGCGCATCTGACCGGTGATACCGACCAGACGGCGCACCGCATCGGTCAGCGGCGCCTTGTTCTCGGCGAGCACGGCCGAGGTGTTGGCGACGAAGTCGTCGATCTGGGCGAGCACCGCCGCCAGGCCGGGCGCCTGCTCGGCCAGCAGGGTGATCATTTCGGTGAGGCGGGCGCTGAAATCGCGCACGGTCCGGTCGTTGCCCGCCACGACCGCGGTGAGGTCATTGAGGGCGATGATGGTGTTCGAGATCTGGTCGCGGTCGGCGAGGGTCACCTCGAGGGCACTCGCGAGCGCGTCCAGGGTGGCGCGGATGCGGTCGCCGTTGCCGTTGAGCAGTGGGAACAGCACGCGGCTGGCCATCGGGCCCTCGGTGTCGTCGCCGCGCAGGGCGGCGCCGAGCTGCTGGAAGTTGCGCAGAATGCGGTCGAGTTCCACCGGAGTTCTCGTGCGCGACAAGGGGATGTGGGTGCCGTCGGTCAGCCGGGCGCCCGCGCCGGAGTAGGCGGGGGTGAGCTCCACGTGCCGGTTGGTGATGAGCTGCGGGGAGACCAGGGCGGCCATGGCGTCGGCGGGCAGTTCGGTGCCGCCGTCGATGGTCATCCTGACTTCGACGAAGGTGGCGCGCTGCTCGATGGCGTCGACCCGGCCGACCGGGACGCCGAGCACCGCGACCTCGTTGCCGACGAAAAGCCCGGCCGCGCTCTCGAAATCGGCGCTGATCCGCAGCGCGTCCGGGCGTAGCGACACCGGAATCGACGAACAGCCCACCCCGAACACCGCCACGGCCAGCAGCGCCAGGGCCTGAACCACCGCGCGCATCACCGGCACCCCGGCACGGCCTGGGCCAGACACAGCCAGTTGTCCGGGAACAGCCACGGCATGTAGACCTCGCCGTACGGGCCCTGCCCGAGCCCGTTGGTGAACTGGCGCACCGTCACCGGCATCACCTGATACAGCGCGTCGAGATTGTCGCGGTTCTTCTCCAACCCCTCGGACATGGTGTTCAGGCTCTGGATGAGCGGGCCCAGCCTGCCGCCGTTCTCGACACCCATGTCCTGCAGGATCTTCGAGGCGGCGGCCACATTGCCGAGCAGTTCACGGACCAGATCACGGCGGCGCGATACCGCGTCACCGATGGCCTGGCCCCTGGTCAGCAACAGCAGCACACTGTTCTGGTTGTCGGCGATCAGGCCCGAGACCTGGTCCATGCTGTCGAGTAGTTGATGCACTTCGTCGCGGCGGGTCGCCACCACCTTCGCCAGCGCGCCGACGCTGTCGAGGGCCTGCGCGGTCAGCTGCGGTGAGTCGCCCATCTGCCTGCTCACCGCGTCGAGGCTCGCCCGCAACGCCTCCGGGTCGAGGCGTTCGAGATGCTCGAAGGAGTTGCGGTAGGTGGGGTCGTTCACCACCTTGGCCAGGTTGTAGGGAACCGTGGTGGCCGACAGCGGAATCCGCGCCGCGCCGAGATCGGTGCGCTCGCCGGGATCGAGCTCGACGTGCATCTTGCCGAGAATCGTCGACATCTCGATCGCGGCCTTCGCGTCGGCACCCAGGACGACCTGCGAGCGCAGGCTCATCGCCACCACCACCCGGTCGCGTTCGAGCCGCACGGATTTCACGGTGCCGACCTCGATGCCCGCGATGTCGACACTGTCGCCCACGCGCAGTCCGGCGGCCTGGGCGAACTCCGCGGACACGGTCGCCTTGCCCAGCTCCGCGCGGGAGAGCACCCCCGAACCGAGGACCAGCGCGACCACCACCGCCCCGGCGGCCAGCCCGAGCCACAGCGGCCGATTGCCGAACGAGCCGCGCAGCGCGGCCACCGCCCGGGTGGACAGGGACGTGATCATCGACAGACCTCCGTATGCGCGGTGCCACCCACCTGCGGCAGCAGCCCACGCGGGAACAACACGCCCCACAGCGAGACATCCAGGCTGCAGATGTGGGCGTTGATATAGGTGCCGTTGCCGCTGATCCGGGCCAGCCCGGCCAGCACCAGCGGGAGCTCGATCGCCGAGCGGTCCAGGCGTTCACCGTTGGCCAGCAACAGATCCACGCCCGCGCTCGCCTGCTGCTGGGCCAGCGCCATCCCCGGCGCGACCTGCCCGATCAGCTCGGTGAGCTTCGTGGTCGACGTCGCGATCCCGGTGACGGCACCGCTGAGCACCGAGCCCTGGTCGTAGAGTCCGGTGACCAGTGCGCGCGACTGCGTGATCAGGGTCTCCAGTTCGCCGCTGCGATGGGCCAGGCTCGCGATCACATCGCTGAGATTGCCGATCACCGCGCCGAGGATCTGATCGCGCTCCCCGAAGGTCGCCGCCAGCGCCGCGGCCTGCGTGATCAGCGCCGACAGCGAGACACCGTCACCCTGTAGGGCCTGTACCAGCGTCTCCGACAGCGAATTCACCTCCTCCGGCCGCAACAGGCTGAACAGCGGCTCGAAACCGGAGAGCATGGTGGACACGTCGAAGGAGGATTCGGTGCGCTCCAGCGGAATCGCGCCGTCCGGAGCCAGCGGCAGACCAGGGGACTCGCCCGCGGCCAGGGCGACATAGCGCTGGCCGATCAGATTCTGGTAACGGATCAGCGCGGTCGTGGTGGTGGTGAGGTGCTGACGCGCCTGCACGGACAGGGTGACCCGGGCGTGGCGGCGGTCCACGAGCTCGATGGCATCGACCCGGCCGACCCGCACGCCCGCGATCCGCACGTCGTCACCCTCGCGCAGCCCGAGGACATCGGCGAACGTGGCGCGGTAGCGGTGCGTCTCGCCGGGCACCGACCGTTGCAGGGTCGACCAGATGGTGGCCGTCGCCAGCACCGAGAGCACGACGAAGACGGCCAGGCCGGCATAGGTGGTGCGCGAACGCATGTCAGTGGTCTCCCGTCGGAACGGCGGTGAGCGTGGTGCCGGACAGGATCGCGCCCAGCAGCATGAGCTGGGTGAGATCCGGGTGGCCGCCGGTGAGGGCGGTGACGGCGTCCGGGCCGGTCAGGGCGATCGGGACAGTCGGCGCGGGAGCGGTGATGCCCGGGATCACCAGCCCTGGGATCGTCGGCAGCGACAGACCGGGGATCGCCGGTAGTGACAGTTCGGGTAGCGCGGGGCCAGGGGCGGGCCCCGCCGACTCGAGCCAGCCGGGGATCAGCCGGGCCGGATATTCCTGCGGCGCAGCGACCTCCGGCACGGTGGCGCCCCCGCACCGCGGACCGGCCAGGCTGCCGTAGCGCGGGCAGTCGGCCGCCGTGTACTGCTGGAACGGGGTGAGCGAGACGGTGATCTCCCAGCGCATCTGTCTGCTCGGACCCCAGTTGAACACCGTGCCGAGCCGGGCCAGGGAGGTGTTGAGCTCGCGCACGGTGTCGGTGAGCGCGGCCGGATCGGCCGCCAGCGCGCCGAAGGTCTGGTCCAGGCCGACGACGAGTTCCTTGCCCGCGTCGGGATTGCGGGCGAACAGGGCCTGTGTCGCGTCGGTGGCGGCGCTCGCGTTCGTCAGCAGGTCGATGAGCTGCGCGCGGCGGTCGGTGATGGTGCGTGCGGTCCGCACCGAGCGGCCGAGCGCGTCGACCAGTTCCGGCGCCGACCGGTTCACCGCCGCCGTCGCCGCGCCGAGATCGCCGAGCAGATCACCGATCCCGGGAATCGCGCGGACCTCGGTGATCCACCGGTCGAGCCGCTCCACCGTGGAACCGGGCAGCCGCGCGTCACCGTCGAGAGCATCGGCGAGGGTGGCCAGCACGCGGGCCAGCTTCTCGGGCTGGATGCGGTCGAGTACGTCGCGCAGCGTGGTCAGTGTCGTCTGGAGCGCGACCGTGGCACCGCCGGTGTCCTGGGCGATCTCGGCGCCCGCGCGCAGACCGGCCGGTGCCGCGCCGTTGTCGACCAGTTCGATCGCGGTGACACCGAAGATGTTGGCGGGGACCACCCGCGCGGTGACCGTCGACGGAATCGCCGCGGCGGCAGCGGGTTCCAGCCGCAGCTCGACGCGCTGGCGCACCCCTTTCCCGGCGATCTCCACCGCCGACACCGTGCCGACCAGCAGCCCGCGGAAACGGACATCGGCGCGAGCGGGCAGGCCGTCACCGGTACCGGTCAGCACCGCCGTCACCGTCACCGTGTCCTCGAACCGGCCCGCCGAGCGCAACCCGAGCAGCGCGACCACCCCCGACAGCACCGCCGTCATCGCCACCCCGGCCAGGCCGAGCCGCCGCCGCGACCAACCGCGGCCACTGGAATCCACCGACATGCCGACCTCCTAACCCGAGATCCGGATGCCGGGGTCGACGCCCCAGATCGCCAGCGTGAGCAGCAGATTCAGGAAGACCACCACGATGATCGTCATCTTGATCGCGCGGCCCGCCGCCACCCCGACCCCCTCCGGCCCGCCCGCGGCGACATAGCCGTAGTGGCACTGGATGAAGGTGGCCACCAGCACGAACGCCACGGCTTTGACGACCGACCAGCCGATGTCGCCGGGATCGAGGAACTGGTGGAAGTAGTGGTCGTAGGTGCCGATGCCGGTGCCGCCCAGGAAGAACACCGTCACCTTCGTGCTGAGGTACGCGGTGGCCATGGCGATGGCGTAGAGCGGCAGGATCGCGACCGCGGCGGCCAGCATGCGGGTGGTGATCAGGTAGGGCAGCGGCCGGATCGCCATGGCCTCGAGCGCGTCGATCTCCTCGGCGATCCGCATCGACCCGATCTGGGCGGTGAAGCGGCAGCCTGCCTGCGCGGCGAAGGCGATGGTCGCCAGCAGCGGGGCCAGCTCGCGGGTGGTCGCGAAGCCGGAGATCGCGCCGGTCAGCGGGCTCATCGTCAGCAGGTCCAGGGCGGTGTGCGATTCCATGCCGACGGTGACCCCGCCGAAACCGCACAGGATCAGCACCACGCCCACGGTGCCGCCGCCGACCACCAGGGCGCCGTTGCCCCAGGTGACGTCGACGATCAGCCGGACCAGTTCCTTGCGGTAGTGCCGCAGCACGAACGGAATCGCCAGCAGCGACTCGACGAAGACCACGCCCTGGTGTCCCAGACGGACATTCGCGTCGGCCAGCGGCCGTGTCGCCGCGCTCAGTGCCCGCCACGGACGCAGGGCGGGCGGCAGATAGCTCGCCATCTCAGAGCACCTTCGACGGGAAGACGGTGTTGTAGATCTGGGTCAGCGCGATATTGGCCGCGAACAGCACGATCGCCGAACTCACCACCGCCGAGTTCACCGCGTTCGCGACCCCGCCGGGACCGCCCTGGGTGTGCAGGCCCGCGTCGCAGGCGATGATCGCGGTGAGCGCGCCGAAGACCGCCGCCTTCACGATCGCGACCACCAGATCGGCGGCGACGGCGAACGAGGCGAATGTGCTGATGTAGGACCCGGGGGTGCCGTCCTGGATGAACACGTTGAACGCGTAGCCGGTGGCGAAGCCGATGAACACCACGAACCCGCACAGCAGCATGCTCACCGAGACCGCCGCCAGCAGGCGTGGCGCGACCAGCCTGCGGACCGGGTCCACGCCCATCACCCGCATGGCATCGATCTCCTCGCGAATGGTCCGTGAGCCCAGATCGGCGCAGATCGAGGACCCGACCGCCCCGGCGATCATCAGCGAGGTGACCAGCGGCGCCCCCTGCCGGATGATCCCCAGGCCGTTGACCGCGCCGATGAAGGTGGTCGCGCCGACCTGCCCGACCAGTGAACCGATCTGGATCGAGACCACCACGGCGACCGGGATGGCGACCAACAGGGTCGGAGTGGCTGAGACACCTGCCATGAACGAGCACTGCCGGAGGAACTCGGTGAGCGGGAACCGGCGGCGGACCAGCGCGAGGACGAGCTCGGTGATCGCCCGCCCCGCCATGGTGACCTGCCTGCCCGCGGTCTCGACGGACCGCTGCGGGTGTGCGCGCCACCAGCGTTTCACGAACTCGACGACGAGCTCACGATCGCCTGGTGTGGACGGTTTCTCGATGGTCGCGACGATGGTGATCACCCCGGGATGCGGTCCGGTCGCCGGTGGCCGGCGGTCGGAAGTGGCTGTCGTGCCGCGGCGCGTGCTCGGTGAATCTACACGCGTGTAGCGAACTGTCTGAGACAGTAGCAAGCGCGGCGGTGACTGTCATCGATTCGGGAAGATGCCCGCGGAACCGGGCGGGCCGTCGTGTCAGGTGTGAGAAGTGGTGCCGCAGTGGCGAATCGCGTGTCAGCCGGGCGGAAGGCGCCGCCACGTCCAGTCGACCCGCACCTCGAGCGGGTCGTCGACGGTGACCATCCGGGGTTCGGTGTTGAGCCCGTCGGGTGGGCCGGATTGGGCTTCGACCGAGAGCGATTCGGTCGGCAGGGTCCAGACGACGACGTCGTGGACCGGGCTGGTGATGGTGAATTCGAGGAAGCCGGGCCAGCTCAGCCACGCGTGCACGCCGTCGGGCATGCCGAAGCAGTCGTCCCACGGGGGTGGGGTGGGCGGGATGTGCCTGCCGGTGGGCAGGTAGTTCTCGCCGCGTTCGTACTGCCATGCGGGCTGGAAGTCGAGTTCCAGCGGTCCGTGCGCCGGGGCGAGCTCGCGCAGGAACCACGGGTGCCAGCCGCCCTGGGCGGGGAACGGGTCGTGGTCGGTGGCGATGCGCATCGTCAGGGTCAGGCCGGTCGCGGTGAGGGCGAACGTCTGGGTGACGGTGCCCGCGAACGGCCACGGGTCGGTCAGCCGGTGCCGCAGGGTCGCCGTGCTCGCGGTGGCGTCGACCACCTCCCAGGCGCCGTGCCGGGCGGTGCCGTGGATCGCGTGCGGCGGATTGTCGATCGGCATCGTGTAGGTGCGCGCACCCACGGTGAACCGGCCGTAGCCCAGCCTGCCCGCCCACGGGGCCATGACGAAACACCCGGTGCCCGGGTCCTGTCGCAGCAGTTCGGTGCCCGCGACGGTCAGGCTGTGCAGGGCGCCACCGTCACCGGGGGCGATGATCAGTGCCGCGTCGCCGGCGTGGAGGCGCACATCATCCTGGGCTGCCATGTCCGGAGACTATCGGCGCGTGCCGCCGCCGGGCACCTCCCACGCCGGGTCAGTTGAACGGATACTGCCCGCCGCCGCCTCCGCCGCCGCGCTGATCCGGTGTCGCGACATCGATGATGTCCTGGACGAGCTGGACCACCGCCCGGCCGACATCGAGCACGCCGTTGCCGAGAGTGGAGAATTCCTGCGCGATGTAGTGGAGCATCTCGTTCGTCCTCACGTTCGTGGAGCCGAATAGTGCACTCCCAGGGTGCCATAGACCACCGACACGGTCCGTACATTCGTCCTGGTGCGACACGACACCACGTTCGAGCCGATCCCCGATCCCCGTCCCGCCGACACGGCCTGGCCCGAGATGACCTGGCCCGTCCCGGCCGGAACCCGGCTGACCGGCGAAGTCGTGACGCTGACGACGTTCGACCCGGCCGACACCGCCGAACTCTTCGCGGCACTCGACGCCGACGCCGTGTGGCAACACCTGCCCTGGCGCCCCACCGACGCCGCCGAATTGGGGCAGCTACTGCGTGATCTCGCCGCCACCTCGGACTGGCACGTGTGGATCGTGCGCTCCCGCAACAGCATCGGCGAACGTCCGGCCGGCTCCGTGCTCGGCCTCACCTGCTATCTCGATGCCCGGCCGCGTGACGCGTCGCTGGAGATCGGCTTCACCGCCTACACGCCGTCGGTGTGGGGGAGCGCGGTCAACCCCGACGCGAAACTGCTGGTGCTCGAGTACGCGTTCGAGACGTTGCGGGTGGGCCGCGTGCAGTTGAAGACCGATGTCCGCAATCACCGCTCGCAGCGCGCGATCGCCCGGCTCGGCGCGGTCTACGAGGGCACGCTGCGCAGGCATTTCCGGCGCGGGGACGGCACCGTGCGCGACAGTGTGCTGTTCTCGATCGTCGCCGAGGACTGGCCGCGCGTGCGGGCGCGACTGGTGCAGCGGCGCGCGGGCGCCCGGTGACGGGTCAGGCGGTGCCGAGGAAGTTCAGGATGGCCAGCAGCAGCGGCGCGGCGATGTCGAAGCCCATCCGGCCCAGGGCCAGGCCGGTGGTGGCCAGCGCCTCGTAGTTGTCGGACAGGACGCCCAGGATCTTGTCTTCGTTCATGGTGCTGCCTCTCGGTCTCGGAAGGTCAGTAGAGGAGGTCGCGCAGGATCGGTGCGCCCATCTCGATGACGACCTTGGCGACGGTCAGGCTGAGATTGCCGAGCCCGACGACGACCGTGCTGATCAGCTCGTAGTTGTCCTGGGCGAACTGCTGCAGTTCATGCATGGTGACCACTCCCTCGACCCCGACCGATTGGTAGCTGATGTGACCAGCGTCTCACATCGAAGGGGTGCCGCCAAGGATCACGGCAGGGTGGCTACCCCCGGGTATGTATGAGATTGCATCATCGTGCATAATCATTTGCAGCAGCGGCGCGAGCCGACCGGCGGCCGGAGCATCCATACTGCTCACGGCAGCCCGTGCAGATGTACGTCCCAGACCTCGAGGAGCACAACAGACATGTCCGATCGCGTCGTACTCGCCTACTCCGGTGGGCTGGACACCTCCGTCGCCATCAGCTGGATCGCGAAGGAGACAGGTTCGGAGGTGGTGGCCGTGGCCATCGACCTCGGCCAGGGCGGCGAGGACATGAACGTGGTGCGCCAGCGCGCGCTGGACTGCGGCGCCGTGGAGGCCATCGTGGTCGACGCGCGCGACGAGTTCGCCGACGAGTACTGCCTGCCCACCATCCAGGCCAACGCCATGTACATGGGCCAGTACCCGCTGGTCTCGGCCATCAGCCGTCCGCTGATCGTCAAGCACCTCGTCGAGGCCGCCAAGTTCCACAACGCCACCACCGTCTCGCACGGCTGCACCGGCAAGGGCAACGACCAGGTCCGCTTCGAGGTCGGCATCGGCGCGCTGGCGCCCGACCTGAACGTGATCGCCCCGGTCCGCGACTACGCCTGGACCCGCGAGAAGGCCATCGCCTTCGCCGAGCAGAACAAGCTGCCGATCAACGTCACCAAGAAGTCGCCGTTCTCCATCGACCAGAACGTGTGGGGCCGCGCGGTCGAGACCGGCTTCCTCGAGGACCTGTGGAACGCCCCGACCAAGGACGTCTACGACTACACCGCCGACCCGACGGTGAACTTCGAGGCGCCCGACGAGGTCATCATCACCTTCGACAAGGGTGTGCCGGTCGCCATCGACGGCCGCCAGGTCACCGTGCTGCAGGCCATCGAGGAGATGAACACCCGCGCCGGTCGCCAGGGTGTCGGCCGCCTCGACATGGTCGAGGACCGGCTCGTCGGCATCAAGAGCCGCGAGATCTACGAGGCGCCGGGCGCCATCGCGCTGATCACCGCGCACCAGGCCCTGGAGAACGTCACCATCGAGCGCGAGCTGGGCCGCTACAAGCGCCAGGTCGAGCAGCGCTGGGGCGAGCTGGCCTACGACGGCCTGTGGTTCTCCCCGCTCAAGCGCGCCCTCGACGCGTTCGTGCAGGACACCCAGCAGCACGTCACCGGCGACATCCGGATGGTGCTGCACGGTGGTTCCGCCGTGGTCAACGGCCGCCGCTCCGAGCAGTCGCTCTACGACTTCAACCTGGCCACCTACGACGAGGGCGACACCTTCGACCAGTCCCTGGCCAAGGGCTTCGTGCAGATCCACGGCCTGTCGTCCAAGGTCGCCGCGCGTCGCGACCTGAACCAGAAGTAACAACCAGCACGTCGTAGTCTCGACACCGGCCGGTCCCGTCACGGACCGGCCGGTGCCGTGCCCAGCCCTGCCCGCCAACCCGACCGGAGGAGAACCCGATGACCCACAGCGGAACCAACGAAGGTGCCCTCTGGGGTGGGCGATTCGCGTCCGGTCCGGCCGAGGCGATGGCGGCGCTGAGCAAGTCGACGCACTTCGACTGGGCGCTGGCCCCCTACGACATCCGCGCCTCCAAGGCGCACGCCCGCGTGCTGCACAAGGCCGGCCTGCTCTCCGAGTCCGACCTGTCCGGCATGCTCGCCGGGCTGGACGCGCTCGCCGCCGATGTGGCCTCGGGTGCCTTCGGGCCCGCCGAGTCCGACGAGGACGTACACGGCGCGCTCGAGCGCGGCCTGATCGACCGGGTCGGCACCGAGCTCGGTGGCCGGTTGCGCGCGGGCCGCTCGCGCAACGACCAGGTGGCCACCCTGTTCCGCATGTGGTTGCGCGACGGTGTGCGCCGGGTCGCGGCCGGAGTCCTGGACGTGGTCGACGCGCTCGTGGCCCAGGCCGCCGCGCACCCCGACGCCGTGATGCCGGGCAAGACCCATCTGCAGGCCGCCCAGCCGGTCCTGCTCGCCCACCACCTGCTCGCCCACGCGCACCCGCTGCTGCGCGATCTGGAACGCCTGCGCGACTTCGACAAGCGCGCCGCCGTCTCGCCCTACGGTTCGGGCGCGCTGGCCGGTTCCTCGCTGGGCCTCGACCCCGAGCAGATCGCCGCCGAACTGGACTTCACCGCCTCGGCGGCCAACTCCATCGACGCCACCTCCTCGCGCGACTTCGCCGCCGAGGCCGCGTTCGTGCTGGCCATGATCGGTGTCGATCTGAGCCGGATGGCCGAGGAGATCATCCTCTGGAGCACACCGGAATTCGGCTACATCACCCTCGCCGACGCCTGGTCCACCGGCTCCTCGATCATGCCGCAGAAGAAGAACCCGGACGTCTCCGAACTGACCCGCGGCAAGGCGGGCCGCCTGATCGGCAACCTGACCGGGCTGCTGGCCACCCTCAAGGCCCAGCCGCTGGCCTACAACCGGGATCTGCAGGAGGACAAGGAACCCCTGTTCGACTCGGTCGCCCAGCTGGAACTGCTGCTGCCCGCCATCGCGGGTCTGGTCGGCACCCTCACCTTCCACACCGACCGGATGGCCGAGCTGGCCCCGGCCGGATTCACCCTCGCCACCGACATCGCCGAATGGATGGTCCGCCAGGGTGTTCCGTTCCGGGTGGCGCACGAGGCCGCCGGTGCCTGCGTGCGTGCCGCCGAGGCCCGTGGTGTCGGCCTGGACGAGCTCACCGACGAGGAGTTCGCCGCCGTCGACCCGGCACTGACCGGGGGCGTGCGCGAGGTCCTCACCGTCGAGGGCTCCATCGCCTCCCGCAATGCCCGTGGCGGCACCGCCGGGGTGCGGGTGGCCGAGCAGCTGGCCGAGGTCGCCGCGTCGGCCGCCGACGCCCGCGCCTGGCTGCGCTGACACCCGTGTCATGACCCTGCTCTTCCTGGCACTGGCCATCGCCACCGAGGTGACCGCGACCGTCTCGCTGAAACTCTCGGAGGGATTCACCAAACTGGTGCCCTCGATCGTGGTGGTGATCGGCTACGCCACCGCGTTCTTCTTCCTGTCCCAGGCGTTGAAGCGGGGCATGGCGATCGGCGTCGCCTACGGCATCTGGTCGGCGGTCGGGGTGGCCGCCATCGCCGGAATCGGCGTGCTGTTCCTGGGGGAGCGGCTCACGCTGGTGCAGGTCGGCGGTATCGGCCTGGTGATCCTCGGCGTCCTGGCCCTGGAACTCGGCGGCGCCCACTAGCTTTCAGTCGCCGGCGCTCTTGGTGTATTCGAGCTTGGCGGGCCCCTCGTCCTCCAGCCGATCCCCGAGGACCCAGCCGCACGAGTCGTAGAACGACCTGGCCGTGACATTGTCCGGGAAGGTCTCCAGATCGAGGCAGTGCACATGACCCTGCTCGAGGTGGCCGCGCACGTGCTCGTCGGAGGCGCCGCTGCCGACGAACCAGTCCACGGCCTCGTCGCCGAGGAACCCGCGGTAGCAGATGTCGATCGTGCGGCGCGCGAGCGCCTGGAGAGCATCGAGATCCGGTCCGGTCGCGGGGCGGATGGTGGGGTGGTGCTGTCCTGTCGTCACGGTGATCCCAGCGTCGTCGGTGAGGGGTGGACTGCCGACCCTAGCGGGTGGACATGGGCGTTCACAGCTCCGCCCGCACCCGGAACCCGGCATCGCGCAGGGCGTCGAGGACCTCGTCGCGGTGGGCGGGACCGCGGGTCTCGGCCGTCAGCGAGACCTCGACCTCGTCGACCGCCAGCCACATGCCGGTGCGGGAGTGGACGATGTCGACCACGCTCGCCCCCGCGCGCCCGACGACACCGAGCAGCGCCGACAGCGCCCCGGGCCGGTCGGCGATGGTCACCCGCATCGCCAGGTAGCGGCCCGCCGCGCTGAGCCCGTGACCGATCACGCGGGTGAGCAGCAGCGGATCGATATTGCCGCCGGACAGGATCGCCACCACCGGGCCCGGCAGCGCGCGCAGGGCGGGGGAGAGCAGGGCGGCCACACCCGCCGCGCCCGCGGGCTCGACGATGAGTTTGGCGCGCTCCAGACACAGCAGCAGCGCCTTGGACAACGCGTCCTCGTCGACGGTGACGATCTCGGTCACCAGCTCGGCGACATGGGCGAACGGCACCGCACCCGGCAGGCCGACGGCGATGCCGTCGGCCATCGTCGCCATCCGCGCCGCCCGCACCGGGGTGCCCGCGGCCAGCGAATCCGGCCACGCCGCCGCCTCGGCCGCCTGCACCCCGACGACCCGCACCCGGGGCGCCAGCGCGTGCAGGGCCACCGCCACCCCGGCCAGCAGCCCGCCGCCGCCGGTCGGCACGACCACCGTGCCGACCTCGGGCACCTGCTCGAGCATCTCGAGTGCGACGGTGGCCTGCCCGGCGACGATGTCGGGATGGTCGAACGGATGGATCAGCGTCGCCCCGGTGCGCTCGGCGAATTCCTGGGCGGCGAGCAGGGACTCGTCGATGGTGTCGCCGATCTGATGCACCTCGGCCCCGTAGGCGCGCGTGGCCATCAGCTTCGGCAGGGAGGCCCCGACCGGCATGAACACCGTCGAGGTGATGCCCAGTTCCGCCGCCGCCCACGCCACTCCCTGCGCGTGATTGCCCGCCGAGGCGGCCACCACCCCGCGCGCCCGCTCGGCGTCGGGCAGGTGCGCGATCCGGTTGTAGGCGCCGCGCGGCTTGAACGAGCCGGTGCGCTGCAGGTTCTCGCACTTGAGCAGCACCGGCGAACCCACCCGGTCCGACAGCACCCGGGACGCCACGGTGGGTGTCCGCCGGATGACCGCCGCCAGCAGCGCCGCCGCAGCTTCGATCCGCTCGAGCCCGACCGTCTCCATGCGCCACATCGTGCCAGGACGGGCACGGCCGAACGCGACGGCGCGGGCCCGTGTCGTTTCACCGGGCCGCGGCGCTGGCTTTCGCGATGTTGTGGGCGACCGTGCCCAGGCGGGTGAGGCGCGCGTCGCCGAGTGGGGTGAGCTTGCCGCCGAGCCGGTTGGTGACGAAGGCCAGCGACAGCCCCGTTTCCGGATCGGCGAAGGCGCCCGAGCCGCCGAGCCCGAAATGGCCGAACGCCGAGATCGGGTCGGCCTTGGAGGGTTTCATCGGAACACCGTGGTAGCCCAGCGCCCATGGAATCCGGAAGGCCAGCACGTAGTCCGGGGTGAAGACCTGCCGCGCGCTGAACCTGCGGATCGAGTCCGGGTCGAGGACGCGGGTGCCGTCGAGTTCGCCGCCGTTGGCCAGCGCGGCGTAGAGGCGGGCCAGAGCGCGCGCGGAGAAGACACCGTTGACACCGGGCATCACCGAATCGTGCACCCGTGGATCGACGATGAGCTCGGCGAAACCCCGCGGCGTGGTCTCGGCGGCGGCCGCGAACCTGGTACGGGTGAGCAGATCCGAGCCCCGGTCCCAATCCATGCCCGCGGCGCGCAGGCGCGGGAAGGTGGTGGCGATGCGGTGGCGCTGGTCGGCGGGCACCCGGAACCACAGTTCCTCGGCACCCAGCGGTTCGGCCAGCTCGGTGCGCACCACCTCGGTGAACTCGCGCCCGGTCACCCGCCGCACCAGCTCGGCGGCCAGATGGCCGTAGCTGATGCCGTGGTAGCCGCTGGTGACGCGGTGCCGGGGATCGGGTGTGGCGGCGGCGAGCGCGGCGGTGACGGCGCTGTCGTCGAAGAAGGACTCCACCGGGCCGGGCAGCAGGCCGCGCAGCCGGTGCAGGCCCGCCCGGTGGGTGAGCACATCGCGCACGGTGATGTGGGACTTGCCTGCCGCGGCGAACTCCGGCCAGTACTCGGCCACCGCGGTGTCGTAGTCGATCTGCCCGCGTTCGGCGAGCTGATGGATCACCGTGGAGGCCACACCTTTTCCGGTGGAGAACCCCAACGCGACCGAGTCCGCCGTCCACGGCACCCCGGGCGCGGCGTAGCCCGCCCAGACGTCGACCACCGGCTCACCGTGCAGGTACACGCACAGGGCGCCCCCGCCGTGCGCCGGGGTGCGGAACAACCGATCGAAAATGGCCACCACACGGACGAAACGTCGATCCACCGACTGCGCTGTCGAAAATCCCATGAGCCGAGCATGCCACCACCGGTGGGGGACCGGCCGTCCGGTGAGCCTGCCGCGCGCGGGTCAGGCGCCGACGGATTCGGCGGTCAGCGCGTCCAGGACCGCGTCGAGATCGTCGACGTCGACGACGAGCCGGGTGAAGTCGGGCCCGTCGAGATCGATGCGCACCGCACTGCCGCCGAACGTGGTGTCCCAGAACTCTTTCCGGCCCTTGCCGCGGTAGACGCCGGCGGCGATCACTCCGGGGATGAAGGTGCCCGGTGCGCGCACCCACGGCGGGCGCAGGTCCACCTCCGCGGTGGTGATCTCGGTGATCGCGGCCCGGTCGATCACGACCTGCTGGCGCAGGGCGAGGAGGCGGTGCCCGCCGAGTACATGGACCGTCACCGTGTCGTCGTGAACCTCGACCTCGACCATCGCTCTACCTCACTCACCTCTGCGGAAAACTTTCCCTGTCCAGGATGGGTGGGTGGCCTGGTCGCCGACTGTGGCGATCCTGTGATTTGGCCAAGGAACTGTGAAGCATCGGAAGATGTAGATATGCGCATCTATCGGATGTGTCATCATCGGTCCACACGCTGGTCCCGACCGTCACCGAAGACGCTGGGGAGCGGGGAGCCCCGGTGCGCTGAGCAGCGGTTGTGATGCGAATCGCCGGAACATGCGGCCTGTCACAGCCGACACATAATGGAGGTCCGGTGTGGTTAGCTCATATGAGCACATCGGGGTGTGTGAGGTGTGTCACTTTCAGCAGGGTAGGCCAGGTGGGAACAGTGGATATCAGTCCAAAGGGTGTGGTCGGTTCGGTGCAGCGGTTGCTGGCTACCGCGCAGAACGGGCTGGAGGTCATCCGTTTCGGCGGGTTGGCGCACGATGTGGAGTCCTCGCCGTTCGAGGTGGTCGAGCGCAGGCGGATGTACCGGCTGCGGCACTACTTCCCGGACGACACGACGTCGGGCCGTCCGGTGGCGTTGCTGGTGCCGCCGCTGATGGTCAATGCCGACATCTGGGACGTCAACGCGGCGGGCGGTGCGGTCGGGATCCTGCACGCGAGCGGAATCGACTGCTGGGTCATCGATTTCGGCTCACCGGCCACCGAGGAGGGCGGCTGGGAACGTGATCTGGCCGATCACGTGCTCGCGGTGAACTCCGCGATCGACACCGTGTGCGAGGCCACCGGCGCACAGGTGCACCTGATGGGGTACTCGCAGGGCGGCATGTTCGCCTACCAGACCACGGCCTACCGCTACGGCAAGGGCGTGGCCTCCATCGTCACCTTCGGCAGCCCGGTCGACATCGTCGCGGGCATGCCGTTCGGGCTGCCCTACGGGCTGGTCTCGGAGGTGGCCGACTTCCTGGCCGACCACGTGATGCACCGGCTGCCGATCACCGAATCGATGGTGCGGGTGGGCTTCCAGATGCTCGACCCGGTGAAGACCGCGAAGTCGCGCATCGATTTCCTGCTGCAACTGCACGACCGGGAAGCGCTGCTGCCCAAGGAACGTCAGCGCCGGTTCCTCAACAGCGACGGCTGGGTGGGGTATTCGGGTCCGGCGGTGGCCGATCTGCTCAAGCAGTTCGTGGCGCACAACCGGATGATGCTGGGCGGCTTCGTGATCCGTGATCACCCGGTGTCGCTGGCCGAGCTCAAGTGCCCGATCCTGGCCTTCGTCGGCGAGGTCGACGACATCGGTCAGCCCGCGGCGGTGCGCGGCATCGTGCGCGCCGCGCCGAACGCCGAGGTCTACGAGGCCAGCCTGGTGGCAGGGCACTTCGGGCTGGTGGCCGGTTCGATGGCGACCAACCACACCTGGCCGCTGGTGCGGGACTGGATCGGCTGGATGGACGGCAACGGCACCCTGCCCGAGGCGATCGTCCCCATGCGCGAACACGTGCCGAGCAATGCCCCGCGCACCGCGGCCACCCGGATGGTGCACACCGCCGCCTCGCTGGCCGAGGCGGGCGCGGGTGTGGGCAAGGCGCTGGAGGGTATCGCCAGCAGCACGGTGCGCGGGTCGTTCGAGATCGCGGGGGAGGCCGCCCGCGCGCTGCCCCGGCTGACCCGCCTGGGCATGATCCAGCCGCACACCCGCATCTCGCTGGGCAAGCTGCTCACCGAGCACGCGCGCCGCGCCCCGCACAAGGACCTGGTGCTCTTCGACGACCGTGTGCACACCAACGCGGCGGTGGAGGAACGCGTCGACAACATCGTGCGCGGGCTGATCTCGGTGGGCATCCGGCCCGCGACCCGCGTCGGCATCATGATGGAGACCCGGCCCAGCGCGCTGGCCTCGGTGGCCGCGCTCTCGCGCCTCGGCGCTGTCGCGGTGCTGCTCGCCCCCGGCGCCGAACTGGACCGGGCCATCGAGCTCACCGGCGTGCAGACGCTGATCACCGATCCGGAGAACCTGCGCGCGGCCGCGGCGACCGGCGCCAGGGTGCTGGTGCTCGGCGGCGGCGCGACCCGGCAGCTGCCGGTGCCGACCGGCGAGCGGGTGATCGACCTCGAGCAGATCGACCCGGCACGGGTGCGCGTGCCCGCCTGGTACCGCCCCAACCCGGGCCTGGCCCGCGAACTCGCGTTCGTGCTGGTGCTCGGTTCCGGTGACCGGCTCGAGGCCAAGTACATCACCAACCACCGCTGGGCCCTGTCGGCCTTCGGCACCGCCAGCGCGGCCGACCTCGACCGCCGCGACACCGTCTACTGCCTGGCCCCGCTGCACCATTCCTCGGGACTGCTGGTGAGTCTCGGCGGTGCCATCGCCGGTGGCAGCCGGATCGCGCTGGCCCGGCCGATGGACATGGACCCGGGCCGCTTCGCCGCCGAGGTGCACCGCTACGGCGTCACCGTGGTCACCTACACCTGGACGATGCTGCGCGATCTGCTCGACGCGCAGGTGTTCCCGGCCGGGCACAACCACCCGATCCGGCTGTTCATCGGCTCCGGCATGCCCGCCGGGCTGTGGCGGCGCACGGTCGAGCAGTTCGAGCCGGCCCGGGTGCTCGAGTTCTACGCCTCCATCGACGGCGACGTGGTGCTGGCCAATGTCGACGGCGCCAAGATCGGGTCCAAGGGCAGGCCGGTGCCGGGCACCGCGCGCGTGGAGCTGGTGGCCTACGACCCGCTCAGCGAGCAGATCCTGGTGGGCGACAGCGGTTTCGCGCGGCGCTGCGCCGACAACGAGCCCGGCCTGCTGCTGGGCAAGGCCGTCGACGGTGGCGACATCTCCGACGGTGGGCTGCGCGGGGTGTTCAAGGCCGGTGACGCCTGGTGGCCGACGGAGAACCTGTTCCGCCGCGACAGCGACGGCGACTACTGGCTGCTGGACCGCCGCGACACCGTCATCCGCACCGGGCGCGGTCCGGTGTTCACCCAGCCGATCGTCGACGTGCTCAACGACATCACCGCCGTCGACATGGAGGTGGCCTTCGCGCTGCCCACCGCGGCGGGCACCCTGGCCGCGGCCGCGCTGAGCGTGCGCACCGGGCACCGGATCGAACCGGGTGATGTCACCGAGGCGATGCGGGCGCTCGAGCTCGATCAGCGACCGGATCTGGTCTACGTGGTCGACGACATCCCGCGCAGCCCGAGCTTCCGGCCCTCGGCCGCGGCGGTCCAGGCCGCCGGGCTGCCGCAGCCGGGACCCGACACCTGGATCTACGACCGCTCGACCCAGACCTACGGGGTGCTCACCGAGGCCGCCGCGGCCGAGCTGTTCGGCCGGAACTGAGGCGTTCCCGCGCGGCCTCCCGGGCCGCGCGGGACGCTCACACCCGGTAGGCGGTGACCGCGTCCACGACGCGGCCGAGCTGCGCGTCGTCGAGCATCGGCCACAGCGGCAGCCGCAGGATGGTGGCCGAGAAGTTCGCCGAGCGGGTGCACGGCACCGGGGTGCGGCCGTACTTGAGGCCGGCGGGGCTGGAATCCAGCGGGATGTAGTGGAACGGCGCGACGATGCCCTGCCCGGCCAGGTGCCGGATGAGGCCGTCGCGGCTGTCCTCGGTGGGCATCCGCAGATAGAACAGGTGCGCGGTGTGGCCGCGGTCCTGCGGCACGGTCATCGGGCGCACATCGTTGGCCGCTGCCCAGCCGGGCAGCGCGGCCGCGTAGGTGTCCCACACCCGATGCCGGTTCGCGTGGATGGTGTCGAACTCGGCCAGCTGCGCGTCGAGGACGGCGGCGTTGAGTTCGCTGGGCAGATAGCTCGAACCGATGTCCTGCCAGGAGTACTTGTCGACCTGGCCGCGCAGGAACCGGGCGCGGTCGGTGCCCTTCTCGCGCATGATCTCGGCGCGGCTCATCAGGATCTCGTCGGAGAGCAGCAGCGCGCCACCCTCTCCGCAGTGCACGTTCTTGGTGTCGTGGAAACTCTGGGTGCCCAGGGTGCCGATGGTGCCCAGCTGCCTGCCCCGCCAGGTGCCGCCCAAGCCGTGCGCGTTGTCCTCGATGATGGCCAGGCCGTGCTGGGCGGCCAGCTCGAGCAGCGGTGCCATGTCGGCGGCGACGCCACCGTAGTGCATCACCAGGATCGCCTTGGTGCGCTCGGTGACGGCGTCGGCGGCCGCGGCCGGGTCGATATTGCCGGTGCTGTCGTCGATGTCGACGAACACGCAGGTGGCCCCGCGCAGCGCCATCGCGGTGGCCGCGGAGGTGAACGCGAAACTCGGGACGATCACCTCGTCGTCGGGCCCGAGTTCGAGCAGCAGCGCGCCGAGTTCGAGCGCGTGCGTGCAGGAGGTGGTGAGCAGGGCGTGCCCGGCGCCGGTGATCGACTTGATCCGCGCGGTGGCCGACTTGGTGAACTGGCCGTCGCCGTGGCTGTGATCGGAGTCGAGCACGGTCATCAGGTTGGCGCGTTCGGCGGCCGCCCGGAACGGCCTGCTGAAGATGATGCGGTCGCTCACTCGCGGTGCCCCTTCTCGGTCGCGGCGGCCGGCACCGCGGCCTCGATTCGATGGTGCGCGGCCGGCGTGTGCATCGTATCCGGGCGCGGGGTGGGGGTCTGTACGGTCAGGTAGAGCGGTTTGCCGACCAGGATGTGCAGCGCCACACCGAGATACTCGGCGATCAGGCCGAGCGAGAACAGGATCGCCCCCGAGCACAGCAGCAGCACGACGATGATCGACGCCCAGCCCTCGGGATCGTTGTTGTCGTTGTTGGTCAGCGCCTGCACCACGACCACCGCGGCCATGATCACCCCGGCCAGCGCCAGCGAGACCCCGAGCATGCTGACCAGCCGCAGGCCGCGGGTGCCGCTGCACAGCACCATCTTCCAGAACAGCGAGAACAGCCGCCGGTAGTTGTAGCCGGACTCGTCGCGGCCCTCGGCGCGCAGCACCACCGGCACCGACACCGTGCGCCCGACCACCCAGGTCAGTGCCACATCCAGGTACGCGCCGTTGGCGGCGACCTCGGCCAGCTGACGGCCGATGTCGCCACGGATGAGCCGGAAGCTCTCGAACCGGGTGGAATCGGGGAAGGCGAACACCGTGGCCAGCACGATCTTCGCGCCGCGCGAGGTGAGATTGCGCAGGAACCCGTGCGGGCGGGTGTTGGACGGCTTGGAGTAGACCAGGTCCGCGCGCGAGGCCAGCGCGGCGTCGAGGAAATCGGCGATGAAGGCCGGGTCGTGCTGGCCGTCCTCGTCCATGGTGACGATCCAGTCGCCCCGCGCCGCCGCCATACCCGCGATCGTCGCCGCGTCCTGGCCGAAGTTGCGGCTGAGCCAGACCGCCCGCACCTGCGGGTAGGTCCGCTCGAGTTCCTGCATCACCATGTCGGAACGGTCGGGGCCGTTGTCGTGGACGAGGATGATCTCCTCGATGGCGAATCGCGCGCCCGCCACGGAGGTGGTGGGGCCGGTGAGCCGGTCGAGTTCGGCGACCAGTGCGGCGATCGTGTCCTCGCCCCGGTAGACCGGGACCACCACCGACACCGAATGGACCGTGCCGGGCCGGTCGCCGCTGTCGGGAGCGCCCGTGTGCAGCACGGCGCCGAGCCGGGACGAGTGTGCGGTAGGAATCGGCATCGTCGACTTTCGGTGTGACCGGAACAGACCCAACAGTGCTGGGAACTTTAACACCGCACCACGGCGAGTCGGCTGCTGCGCCATGGCCCGTGCGGCGGTGCCTATTCCGCCGGTTACCTGTAGGGTCTGGTCCTCGTGGTGGAAAGTAGAACCCCTCCCCGGCGGGCCGTGTACCTGTGGGGCTTGCTCACCTCTCTCGGCGTGATCGCCGGCTATGGCGCGGTTCTGCTCGCCAACGTCCGGCATTTCTACACCGACGACACCGAATCCCAGTACGTCCCGCTGTGGGTGATGCTGGGCAGGCGGCTGCGCGACGGTGATCTGCCGGTCATGGTGCCCGAGCACTGGATGGCGGGCAATTACTCCATCGAGGAAGCGGGACTGCTGAATCCGCCGCAGCTGCTGATCGACCTGATCGCGCCCTCGGTGGACAACCTCGTGCTCTACGCGACCGTGGTGAAGCTGATCTTCGCGATCATCCTCGGCCTCGGCGTCTACCGGATCTGCCTGGCCTACGGCTCGCGGGTGCAGTGGGCGGCGCTGGCGGGCGTGTCGATCCCGTTCACCGGCTGGCTGCTGTTCTTCGACGAGGCCAGCTGGATGACCGCCTTCACCGGCACGGCGTGGATGGTGCACGCGTGGGCCTCGGGAGTGCGGTACGCGCGCGGACGCGGCGGGCCGATCCCGGTGTTCGTCTACCTGTACCTGGCGATCTCGGTGCAGTACATCTTCCCCGCGGTCGAGGCCGGTCTGATGATCGGCGCCGTCGCGATCGGCGAGCTGGTCTATCAGCGCGCCTGGCGTCCCCCGCTGAAACTGCTGACGGTCTCGGGCCTGGCGGCCCTGGCGGGCGTGGCCACCTACCTGCCGAGCATGCTCTCGGCGAAGGTGACCTGGCGCGGCACCGCCCAGATCAACAACGACCAGTTCCTCACCGTGCCGTGGTCGGAATCGCTGAACGCCAGCCTGCCCTCGACCCTGCCCGCCTTCACCTCCTGGTGGGGCTATGTCCAGCCGCTGCCGGTCGTCTACATCGCCTGGTTCCTGATCCCCGGCCTGGCCTTCATCGACTGGGGCAGGGCCCGCACCGCGTGGCGCGAGCTGACCGGCATCGCGGTGTTCGCGGCCGCCGCGCTCATGTGGACCGCGGGGCCCGGCACCATCGGCCCGCTGCGCTGGCCCGCCCGCGTGCTGCCGATGGTGGCGCTGGGTCTGCTGCTGCTGGTCTGCGTGCTGCTGGGACGCTTCGCGACGGTGAAGGACTGGCGCTCACGGTGTGTCGCGGCCGCCGTGCTGATCGGGCTGCTGTGGGTGCGGTCGTTCTCGGCCGACCCGCACCACGTCCCCGCGCATCTGCTCGCCGCGGCGGCCGTGGCGGCCCTCGGCGCGGGCATGGTGTGGCTGGCCCTGCGCAAGGGCACCTCGGCGGCGGTCGCGCTGGCGATCGTCGCGGTGTTCCCGATCGCCTACGTCCAGGTCGAACGCGCGCAGCCCACGCCGATGAGCTGGAACCTGCCCAGCGACCGGGCCGCGGCGCGCGCGGCGTTCCCGGAGTTCGCGGGCACCACGCTGCAGCTCGGTGACCGCGCCCTGATCCAGCCGGGCGAACGCAGCCTCGACGGCGCGTACGGGTCGCTGGTCTTCGGCAACTACGCCAAGGACATCGAACGCACCTACGTCAGCGGCTACACCCCCAACGGCCACTACTGGTTCGGTGACATGCTCTGCATGCGCTGGGACACCAGCGTCTGCCCGGACGCCTACCGGCGCGCCTTCGCGGTGGAGCCGTCGACCGGCAAGACCGTCGTCGACCTGATGAACGTCGACCGGGTCGTCCTGCAGACCGCGCTCTACCCCGACGCCCGCAACCAGCCCGCCCCCACCGGCTGGAAATGGGTCGACTACCCCGGCCACGAGAAGTACATCGCCGTCCTCGAACGCGAGGACGGGCTGATCTCCACCCGCAACGGCCGGATCTCCGCCGCCGAGGGCGTCACCGCGGTCTCGCTGTCGGAGAGCGACACCACCAGCCGGGTGCGGGTCAGCTCCGAGTCGGGCGGCCGGGTCGTGTTCGCGCGGCTGGGCTGGCCGGGCTACCGGGTGACCCTCGACGGCGAGGACATCCCGTTCCAGGTCGTCGCGAAGAGCTTCGTCGCCGTCGACATCCCCGCGGGCACCCGCGACGCCACCCTCGACCTGACCTGGCGGCCGCCGGGCTGGAAGATCGGCGGCGCCGCCATCGCCACCGGCCTGCTCGGCCTGGCGCTCCTGCAGTGGCTGTACCTGCGCGGGCGCAAACCCGAGGACGAGCAGGAGACGCCGGTCGAGACCCCGGTCCCCGACGACGATCCCGAGCTCGTGGACGCGCTGCGATGACCACCGAGGCCGCGGCGGCGGGCGGCGGTGTCCTCGAGACGCCGGGCCCGCTGCTGCGGATCGTGAAACGCCAGGAGCTGGCCTTCGCCGTCGTCGGCGGATTCAACACCCTGCTCGGCATGGCCCTGGCGGTGTTCTGGCTGCGGGTGCTCGGTGACGGCAGGCCCGGCCTGGCCGTGGTCGCCGCCTACGCGGTGAGCACGATCGTCGCGTTCGTGCTGCATCGCACGCTGGTCTTCCGGGTCCGTGGCCGGGTGCTGCGCGACTTCCTGGCCTTCTGCGGCGTGAACGCCGGCGGGCTGGTCCTCAATGTGATCCTGGTGGAGTTCGCCGTCACCGGACTGGGTTTCCCGGCCGAGCCCGCCTCGGTGATCGTGATGGGGCTGGTCGCGGTCCTGAGCTTCTTCGGGCACCGCTACATCTCGTTCCGGCGGGCGCGGTAGGTTAGGGGCATGGCGCACGAATCCACCCTCGACGCAACCCTGCTCGGCCTGCTGGCCTGCCCCCAGGACAAGGGCCCGCTGCAGCTGGTGCGCACCGAAGACGGCGCGAGCGTGCTCTACAACCCGCGGCTACGGCGCGCCTACCCGGTCGACAACGGCATCCCGGTCCTGCTGATCGACGAGGCCCGCGACGTCACCGACACCGAACACGAATTCTTCGCCTCGGAGTCCTGACCACTCGAGCTGGCGGGTGCCACGTCCTGACCGGAATCAGGCCGTGGCACCGATGTCGCCGGTGAGGTAGCGCTGTATGGTCGGCCCGACCGCCGCGACCACCTCCGCCAGCGGCATGGAGGCCAGCGGTTCGAGGCTGATCACCTTGCGGGCGATCAGCAGGCCCGCCATCTGCGCCCCGACCAGCGCCACCCGCGCGTGCCCGTCGTCCTCGGCGGTGGCGATGCGGGTGCGTACCCGCTCCAGCACCACCTCCAGCAGGAACGTGCGCGCGAGGTTCGGGTCGCCGGCGATCATGCTGCGCGCCATGGCGACCACGCCCGGGCCCGCGGGGGAGTCCCACACCGCGACCACGGTCCGCACGATCGTCTCCCCGAGCTCGTCCACCGGCGCCGCCGCGACGGTCGACAGGGTGGCCTCCGGGTCGGCGGGGAACTCGACCACCGCCGCGAACAACTGCTGCTTGGTCCCGAAATAGTGGTGCACGAGCGCGGGATCGACCCCGGCGTCGGCGGCGACCGACCGGATGGAGGTCTTGTCGAAACCGGCCTCGGCGAAGCGGGCACGGGCGGCGTCCAGGATCGCCGTCCTGGTGTCGGCCTTGCCCGGCCTGCGCCCACTGCGCCTGCCCGGCTCGCGTCCGTCGCCGCCCATGCTGTCCTCCTCGCTATCGATTCACGCGGTCCGCCGGCGCAGCGTGGCCGCGGCCAGGGCCAGTGCCACCACCGCGAACCCGGCGACGACAGCGATGTCGCGCCACATCGTCGCCGTCGGCTCGGCATGGGTCGACACCTGCTGCAGCGCGTCCACCGCGTAGCTCAACGGCATCACATTGCTGAGCAGCTCGAGCCAGCGGGGCAGCTGATCGCGCGGAACGAGCAACCCGCACAGGAAGATCTGCGGTGCCACGATCACCGGCATGAACTGCACCGCCTGGAACTCGGTGCGCGCGAACGCGCTGGCCAGCAGCCCCAGCCCCACCCCGCACACGGCGTCGACCATGGCGATCAGCATCACCCAGCCCGGACTTCCGGCCGCCTGCATCCCGAGCAGCCAGAACGAGACCGCGCACGCGACCGCGGCCTGCGCGGCGGCGGCCAGCGAGAACGCCGAGCCGTATCCGGCGAGCAGATCGAACTTGCTCAGCGGCGTGGTGAGCAGGCGTTCGAGGGTGCCGGAGGTGCGTTCGCGCTGCATGGCGATGGCGGTGATCAGGAACATCACCACGAACGGCAGGATGCCGAGCATGGTGATCCCGACGCGGTCGAACATGGTCAGCGGCGCGTGCGGCGGGCGCGGCGCGTCCTGATAGATGAAGTACAGCAGCGCCATCAGGATCGCGGGCACCACCAGGATCATGACGACGGTGCGCCGGTCGTTGCGCAGCTGACGCAGGATCCGGCCGGTGGTGGCGGTATAGGGCCGCAGGGCGGTGCTCATGCGCGCGCTCCCCTCGTGATCAGGGTCAGGAAGGCGTTCTCGAGGTTCTGCTCGCCGGTGTCGGCGCGCAGTTCGTCCGGGCTGAGCTGGGCGAGCAGTTCGCCTTCGCGCATCAGCAGCAGGGTGTCGCAGTGATCGGCCTCGTCCATCACGTGACTCGACACCAGCAGGGTCGTCCCGGCGGCGGCCAGGTCGTGGAACTGTTTCCAGAGTTCCACGCGCAGGACCGGATCCAGCCCGACGGTCGGTTCGTCGAGCACCAGCAGTTCGGGCTTGCCCACCAGCGCGCAGGCCAGCGAGGCCCGGGTCCGCTGCCCGCCCGAGAGCTGATCGCCGAGCTGGTCGGCGTGGTCGCGCAATCCCACCGCGGTGAGCGCGTCCTCGGTATCGGTGCGCTCGCGTCCGTAGAGCGCGGCGTAGTACGCGACGTTCTCGCGCACGCTGATATCGGCGTAGATGCTCGGCGCCTGGGTGACATACCCGACGCGGCGCCGCAGCCCGGCGCTGCCCGCGGGCTCGCCGAGCACCGTGACCGTGCCGGACTGCACCAGCTGGGTGCCGACGATGCTGCGCAGCAGCGTGGTCTTCCCGCACCCGGACGGACCGAGCAGCCCGGTGATCGACCCGCGCGGTATCCGCGTCGAAAGACCGTGCAGAACAGTGCGTTTCCCGCGCCGGACGGTCAGATCGGTGACCTGGACGGCGTCCTGGGGTGGTGGAGTGTGCGACATCGGCCGACTCAATTCATCGAGTGTTGAATTCACTACGTGATGAATTTAGCGCGGCCGATGTCGCACGGCAAGGGTCAGTGGGCGTGTCCGTGCGGCGTGCCCGCCTGCTGCCCGGGCTCGACCACCACGAACTGGCCCATCATCCCCAGGTCCTCGTGCCAGAGCAGATGGCAGTGATACATGTACGGGGTGTCCGGATCGGCGGGCCCGTCGAAACGCAGCGCCAGCCGCGCGGTGGTGTTCGGTGGCAGGAAGATCGTGTCCTTGGGCCCGGTCAGCGCGGGCGGCGGTGCGCCACCGTCGTAGTCGAGCACGCGGAACTGCACATCGTGGACATGGAAGTTGTGCGGCATCCCGTCGGTATTGCGCACCACCCACGTCTCGGTGGTTCCCCGGGTGACGGTCGTATCGATGCGATCCATCGCCATGGCCGTGCCGTTGATGCCCGACAGCGTCAGATCGAACCGCCGCTCGGTCACCGCGTCGCTGCCGTCGGGCGTGGACGCGGGGACGAGCGCCGCGGGCAGCGGGGCGGATTCGCGCAGGGTGGGCGCGGCCCGCAGCTCCAGGATGTCGAAGCGGTCGTCACCACCGGCGAACCGGTTGCCCCAGAAATCCAGTCCGGCGTCGAGACGTTCGCTGCGCAGCACGGTCCGCTCGCCGGGCCGCATCCGCACCACGATCTCGGCGCGTTCACCAGGGGAGAGCCGCACCCGGTCGAGCGTGGCCGGACGTTCCAGTAACCCGCCGTCGGAGCCGATCAGCGCGAAGGGGCGCGCGTCGTCGAAGGCGAAGGTGTAGATCCGCGCGGTCGAGGCATTGAGCAGGCGCAGCCGCACCAGCTCGTCGCCCACCTCCTGATACGGGGCCAGGGTGCCGTTGACGAGCGTGCGGTCGCCGAGGAACCCGACATCGCGGAAGATCGTGTGCGAGCCGTCGAGCCGGTCGCCGCGCAGGCGCAGGTCCTGAACGATTACCGGAAGATCGTCGACACCATAGGTCTTCGGCAGCGGCAGTGCCGAGGCCGCGGCGTCGTCGATCAGGAACATGCCCGCCAGGCCGCGCCGGACGTGGTCCTCGGTCGCGCCGTGGGGGTGCGGGTGGTACCACAGCGTCGAGGCCGGTTGCGCCACCGTCCATTCCGGCGTCCAGGTCGCGCCGGGCTCGACCATCTGGTGTGGCCCGCCGTCCATCGCGGCGGGCAGATGCATGCCGTGCCAGTGCACCGTCGAGGCTTCGGGCAGCTGGTTGGCGATCCGGACCCGCACGCGTTCCCCCGCGCTCGCCCGCAGCGTCGGCCCCAGGTAGCTGCCGTTGAAACCCCATGTCTCGGTGTCGGTTCCGGGCTCGAACGCGGTGGTGCCGCTGCGCATGTCGAGGGAGAACACGCGGGTGCCGTCGGCATCGACGGTGGACTCGGCCAGGGGTGGGATGGCCAGTGGGCGGGTGAATTCGGTACCGACGGTGGAGATGTCGGCCGTGGCCCAGATCCAGCCGACGCCACCGGCGATCGCGGTGAGCAGGACGACGACGAGCGTGCCCACGCCGAGCAGGGCACGGCGCACACGGCGCGGGGGAGAAACCATGTCCCGACGGTAGGAACGGACCACCCTCCCGCACATCGGGGAGCGACCCCCAACCCGACCCCGACATTGCCCTGATTCCCGGCGTTCCAGCAGGTCAGGCATATGTGATCTGTATCACAACGCGGGGTTGTCACGTTCGGCCCGGCTCGTCTGTCCCCTGGATATCCGACCGAGAAGGAGCGTCACCATGAGCACCAGATCGCCGCGGGCCAGGAACTCGCGCACCACGACATCCCCGCCCTCCTGAACGGCACCGGCATCCGGTTCGTCCGGGGTCGCGCCACCGCCCTCGACCCCGAGACCCGCCGCGTGCACGTCGAGGGAGCGGGCGAGCTCGTCTACGACGAGCTGATCTACGCCCTCGGCAGCACCACCGACACGACCGCGGTCCCCGGCGCCGCCGACCACGCGTGGACCCTGAACGATCCGCGCACCGCCCACGAATTCGCCGGTGAACTCGCCCGGCTCGCGACGGGGAACTCGCGAGCGACCTCACCCTGTGGACCAGCGGCGTGCGGGTCTCACCCCTGGCCACGGCGGCCGGGATCAGCACCGACGAACGCGGCCTGATCGTGGTCGACCCGACCCTGAAGTCGGTGTCGCACCCCACGATTCACGCGATCGGTGACGCCGCCGCCGTCCACCAGCCGGTGAGCCTGGGCCGCCGCGACGCCGTCATCCAGTTCACCCACGCCGACGACACCCCGCGCCGCCTGCACCTCACAGGCCGCGCCGCCCGCGTCTACAAGGAGCTCGTGAGCAGCAGCCCGATCCCCACCGTCAAGGGCAGCAAGCGGATGACCATGACCGTCCAGCTGTCGAAGGGCGGCCGGGCGACCCGCCACCCGGCCTGACGCGGCCCGTGCGTCATGGTTGAGCCCATGCCCGAACAGGACCCGTTCCTCGAACATCGCCGGCTGCTGTTCGCGACCGCCTACCGCATGCTCGGAACGGTCACCGACGCCGAGGACATCCTTCAGGACGCCTGGCTGAAATGGCACGCCGTCGACCGGACCACCGTCGAGCATCCCAAGGCGTATCTGGTCCGCGCCGTCACCAATCCGGCGCTCAACCGGCTCACCTCGGCGCGCGCCACCCGCGAGCAGTACATCGGCCCGTGGCTGCCCGAACCGGTGCTGACCTCACCCGACATCGCCGAGGACACGGCCGTCTCGACCGCCATGCTGGTGGTCCTGGAAACGCTCGCCCCGGTCGAACGCGCGGTCTTCCTGCTGCGTGAGGTCTTCGGCTACTCCCACGCCGAGATCGCCGACACCCTCGACCGCTCCGAGGCGAACGTGCGCCAGATCACCCATCGCGCCCGGGACCACGTGCGGTCGCGGCGTCCACGCTTCGACACCGACCGGGTCGCGCGCGCCCGCGTCACCGACCGGTTCATGGCCGCGTGCGCCGGCGGCGACCTGAACGCGCTGACGGATCTGCTCGCGCCGGAGGTCACCTGCTGGTCCGACGGCGGCGGTGTCGTCACCGCCGCTCGCAGGCCGATGCACGGCCCCGACCACGTCGCGCGCTGGATTCTGGGCGTCCTGGCGAAACCGGCGTCGGCCGGTGTAGAGCTCACCGCCGCCGACATCAACGGCGAACGCGGCGCCCTGGCCTGCTTCGCGGGCAATCCGGGCGCGGCCTTCACCTACGACCTGGTCGACGGGCTGATCCACAATCTGCGTTTCCAGGTGAACCCCGGCAAACTCGGCGGCCTCTACCGGGGCACCGAGCTGCTCGGCTGAGCCCGCGTCGCCGATGGACGACAATGGGCGTCGTGTCCGCTCAGGAACTCGCCGTCGATCCACCGGCCGCCGCGCGCAGGCTGCTCGGCGCCATCCTGTCGTCGGGACCGGTGGCCCTGCGCATCGTGGAGGTCGAGGCCTACGGCAGCGACCCCGCGGGTCCGTGGCCCGATCCGGCCGCGCACTCCTGGCCCGGCCCCACCGCCCGCAACGCGGTGATGTTCGGCCCCGCGGGACGGCTCTACATCTACCGCTCCTACGGAATCCACCTGTGTGTCAACGTCACCGCGACCTTCGACGGGGTCGCCGGTGCGGTGCTCGTGCGCGCGGGCGAAGTGGTCGACGGCCTCGAGATCGCCCGGCAGCGGCGCCCGGCGGCCCGCACCGACGTCGACCTCGCCCGCGGTCCCGGCAATGTGGGCAGCGCCCTCGCCGTCAGCCTCGACGACTACGGCACCGAACTGTTCGACCCGTTCTCGGCTGTCCACCTCACCCTGCGTCCACCGGTGCCGGACACTGCGATCGCGTCGGGACCGCGCGTCGGCGTGAGCCTCGCCGCCGAGGTGCCGTGGCGGTTCTGGCTGCCGGACTCCCCGGCCGTCTCGGCCTACCGCCGCAGTCCCCGCGCGCCCGCGGCCGTCATCCCACCACGCTGACCGCACCGGTGCGCTGAGCTCGGTGTCGATTCGTCTGCCGAGCCAACACCGCGGCGGCGATCTCGGCGCCGGATCCCATGGCAGGCACCCGCCGCGAGTGCGACGATCGAGGATCTCAGTTCGACGCCGACCAGCAGGAGTACCCGTGTTCACCTTCCCCAGCAGCGACGGAACCACGATCCACGTCCGGAGCTGGCTGCCCGCCGAACCGCGCGGTGTCGTGCAGATCGCGCACGGCATGGGTGAGCACTCCGAGCGGTACGGCCATCTCGCCGAGCGCTTGGTCGAGCACGGCTACGCCGTCTACGCCGACGATCACCGCGGCCACGGCCACAGCATGGGCGAGGTCCCCGGCGACCTGGGGCCCGACGGCTGGAACCTGCTCGTCGCCGACGAGGTCGCCCTCACCCACCTCCTGCGCGAGCGTCACCCCGGACTGCCGATCACCCTGTTCGGCCACAGCCTCGGCTCCTTCGCCGTGCAGCAGTACCTGCTCGACCATTCCGCCCTCGTCGACGAGGCCGTACTGTGCGGCTCCACCGCCGTCGACGGACTGTTCGCCGCCATCGCGACCGCGGGCGGCGATCTCACCGCCTTCTTCAACGCCGAGTTCCAGCCCACCCGCACCGAGGCCGACTGGATCAGCCGCGACGAGTCCCAGGTCGATGCCTACATCGCCGATCCCTGGTGCGGATTCGCCATCGACGAGGCCAACATGGGCCTGCTCGCGGCCACCGCGCAGACCCGCCTCGCCGATCCCGCCACCGTCCGCGCCGACCTGCCGATCTACGTGATGGTCGGCGACAAGGATCCGCTCAACGCCGGCCTGCGCCTGTCGGACCTGCTCGTGCAGCGCTACCGCGACGCCGGTCTGACCGACATCACCTACCGGACCTACCCGCAGGCCCGCCACGAGGTGCTCAACGAGATCAACCGCGACGAGGTCGAAGCCGAACTGCTGGCGTGGGTGACCCGCGCCAGGGTCTGAACCCCGATACGGAAAGATGGAACACCGTGACCGGTGACATCTTCGACGAACTGACCTGGCGCGGCCTGATCGCGCAGTCCACCGACCTGGACGAGCTGCGCGCCGCGGCCGCCGCGGCCCCGCTGACCCTCTATGCCGGTTTCGATCCCACCGCGGCCAGCCTGCACGCCGGCCACCTGGTTCCGCTGCTCGCGCTCAAGCGCTTCCAGCGCGCCGGGCACCGTCCGATCGTGCTCGCGGGCGGCGCCACCGGCTTGATCGGTGACCCGCGTGATGTCGGCGAACGCACCATGAACTCCACCGACACCGTCGCCGAATGGGCCCAGCGCATCCGCGGCCAGCTCGAGCGCTTCGTCGACCTCGACGACTCACCCACCGGCGCCGTGATCGTCAACAACATGGACTGGACCGGGTCGCTGTCGACCGTGGACTTCCTGCGCGACATCGGCAAGCACTTCTCGGTGAACGTGATGCTGGCCCGCGACACCGTCAAGCGGCGCCTCGAAGGCGAGGGCATCTCCTACACCGAGTTCAGCTACATGCTGCTGCAGGCCAACGACTACCTGCAGTTGCGCCGCGAACACGGCTGCACGCTGCAGGTCGGCGGCTCCGACCAGTGGGGCAACATCATCGCCGGCGTGGAGCTGAACCGCCGCGTCGACGGGGCGCACGTGCACGCGCTCACCGTGCCGCTGGTGACCTCGGCCGACGGCAAGAAGTTCGGCAAGTCCACCGGCGGCGGCAGCCTCTGGCTCGACCCGGAACTGACCAGCCCCTACGCCTGGTACCAGTACTTCGTGAACACCGCCGACGCCGATGTCGTGCGCTACCTGCGCTGGTTCACCTTCCTGAGCCGCGAAGAACTCGACGAACTCGAGCAGGCGACCACCGAACGCCCCTTCGCCCGCGAGGCGCAGAAGCGGCTCGCGGCCGAGATGACCACCCTGGTGCACGGCGAAGCCGAGACCCGCGCGGTCGAACTGGCCAGCCAGGCCCTGTTCGGGCGCGGCGACCTGCGGGAACTGCCCGAGGCCACCCTCGGCGCGGCGCTGCGCGAGGCCGCGGTGGACGGCAAGGTCGCCGAAGTGACCCCGGGGGAGCCGAGCACGATCGTCGACCTGCTGGTGGCCTCCGGTCTGTGCGAGAGCCGCGGCGCGGCCCGTCGCGCGGTCAACGAAGGCGGTGCCTCGGTGAACAACGAGCGCGTCGCCGACATCGACTGGACCCCGTCCGACACCGATTTCCTGCACGGGCAGTGGCTGGTGCTGCGTCGCGGAAAGAAGAACATGGCCGGCGTCCGTCGGATAGCCTGAAGCCGTCGCGGAGGTCTGAATCACATCCGTGTGATTCAGGCCGACGCGCCGCCTGGCCGCGCCGCGTCTACCAGCGCAGATACCCTGCTGTCCAGGCGATTTGACGCGGCGTTATCCGGCGCGTAACTTATTGGAAGTCAGAGCGACACGGACACCAACCCGGAGCCGAGACGCTGGTCTTCGAGACCGGCGGGGCGAGGGAAAACGCGGTAGGACGGGGAAGCGCCTGACATTGCCTCAACTGTGTGACCAGAGTTACGATTGACATCGTCTGGACGCGAAGTTAGGCTGGAACAGTTGCCCTGCGGAAGATCTGAAGAATTTCGGTGATTCTGCTTGTGCGTGTGTTCTTTGAGAACTCAATAGTGTGTCGATGAATGTCAGTGCCAATATTATTATTGGTTCCGCTTCTCATACCCCCCGGTTGAGGAGTGGACATTTAAACAACAGCGAATCTTTTTGCTGGTGTTTGGCTTTGCTAGGTTTTCGGACTCTAGTTAGATATTTCTGATTACACCTTCGGGTGTGATTGAGAGTCTTCAACGGAGAGTTTGATCCTGGCTCAGGACG
>NZ_JBHJWO010000005.1:0-59505 GCF_042266925.1 Nocardia sp. NPDC056064
ACCAATAATAATATTGGCACTGACATTCATCGACACACTATTGAGTTCTCAAAGAACACACGCACAAGCTTCCACCCGCAACATGTAGCAGGGGTTTCAGCAGGGCAAGGGTTCATACTGTAGCTCAGACCCGGCACCGGAAGCAAGCTCCCAGCATCATGACCCCGAACACATGATCAGTCAGGCGCTCATCGTCCTACCTCGTTTCCCTGCCATCTGGTGGCCGGGTCGGTGTCCGTGTCGCTCTGACTCGAATTAAGTTACGCATCGCCGAACACGAAGTCAAATCGCCTGGAAAATCCGGTATTTCCCCAGGTAGGGCGCACTCGGCCGCCGCCGGTGGCGTTCACTCCCCCAGCGTTGACCACCTGCTCGGTCGATGGCGATCCACCGGCAACTGATCATTCGTCCAACGGATCGGGTTCCCAATTCCGGGCTCTACCAGTCGACATGATCCGTCACACGTAGACACCGACCATCCCCCGATATAAGGTTTGCCGACATTCAGCAATTTTGCAGCTAACGTCAGGGTGGAAGGAGGCCGAGGTGATCGACGATCTCGATTCGACCGAGCGTCGCGCCTGGAGTGCCGTGCTCACGCTGGCGATGCGGGTGCCCAGTGCCCTCGACTCCCGGCTGCAACGGGAGTTCGGCGTGACGCACTTCGAGTATCGGGTGCTCGCGCTGTTGCGGGAGGCGCCGGCGCACCGGATGCGGCTGAGCACGCTGGCCGAGCGGGGGCACGGTTCGATGTCGCGGCTCTCGCATGTGGTGTCCAAGCTAGAGCGGGTGGGCTGGGTGCGGCGCGAGACCGCGGAATCGGGACGCGGGGTGGACGCGGTGCTCACCGGCAGCGGGCTGGCCAAGGTGGTGGCGGCGACACCGGAATACCTGGTGGCGGTGCGCACACTGGTGCTCGACGGGCTCGACGAGCCGCAGAAGATCGAGTTGGCCGCGCTCGGCGAGCGGCTGTCCCACCGGCTGGCCGGGCACACCTAGAACGCCGCCCCCGCGAGGCGGGAGCGGCGTCCGGTCGAGAGCGGGTGGAGGTCAGTACCGGTCGGGGCGCCAGGTGGCGACCGCCCAGATGACCACGATGTCGATCACGATGATCAGGATCGACCACCAGGGGTAGTAGGGCAGCCACAGGAAGTTGGCGATGATCGACAGCGCCGCGATCACCATGGCCGACACCCGGCCCCAGGTCTGCCCGGCCAGCAGGCCGATCGCGACGATCACCGCGATCGCGCCGAACACGATGTGCCACCAGCCCCAGCTCGTCAGATCGAACTGGTAGGTGTATGCGGGCCCGACGACGATCAGATCGTCGTTGGCCACCGCCGCGATTCCCTGGAGGATCTGGAGAACACCGACCACCGCGAGCAGGATGCCTGCTCCGATGGAGGTTCCGGCCGCGATTCCGTCGCGAACCGGGTGCTGATTCTGGGTTGTCATCGCTGGGCCTTTCCCGTCGGGTCAACGCCACGTGCCACAACGGCACATACCGACGGTAGGAAGCCGCGCGCGGACTCACCTCACCCGTTGTGGGTGAACTCGCGCACGCGCCGGACCGGGCGCAATGTCCTGGCGAGGTCGGTGCGCGCGATGAGCAGCACATCGAGCAGGTAGTTCTGGCGGACCCGCCACGGATGCTTGTCGCCCTGGCGGGGGAAGACGGCGATCGAGCGCAGGATGTAGCCGGCGTTCAGGTCCAGCAGCGGGCGCGGGGTGGGGGTGGTCCGCGGCTGCGGGACCACGGCGTCGTGACCGGTGCGGTCGAGGTGGGACAGGACCTTGCAGACCAGGCGGGAGGTGAGGTCGGCGCGCAGGGTCCAGGAGGCGTTGGTGTAGCCGACGCAGATCGCGAAATTGGGCAGGCCGGTGAGCATGTCGCCCTGCCAGACGAACTGTTCGTCCAGGGCGACGGGTTTGCCGTCGACCGAGGGGGCGATGCCGCCGAAGGCGAGCAGCCGCAGGCCGGTGGCGGTGACGACGATGTCGGCGGGCAGCGTGGCGCCCGAGGCCAGGCGGATGCCCTCGGGAACGAAGGTCTCGATGCGATCGGTGACCACGGTGGCCTTGCCCTGCTTCATCGCCTTGAAGAAGTCGGCGTCGGGGGCGACGCACAGGCGCTGGTCCCACGGGTCGTAGTCGGGGGTGAAGTGCTCGGCGACGAGCTCGGCGTCTTTGAGAATGCGGGTGGCCAGGCCGGTGAGCAGCTTGCGCGCGGCCGCGGGGCGACGGCGGCAGTACTGATAGAAACCGGTCATGAACAGGATGTTCTTGGTGCGGATCACCCGGTGGGCCAGGCCGGCGGGGAGCAGTTCGCGGATCTTGTCGGCCTGCTTGTCGCGGCCGGGGACCGCGCTGATCCAGGTGGGTGTGCGCTGCAGCATGGTGACGTGCTCGGCCTCGGCCGCCAGCGACGGGACCAGGGTGACGGCGGTGGCGCCGCTGCCGATGACCACGATCCGCTTGCCGCGCACGTCCAGGTCGGCGGGCCAGAACTGCGGGTGCACCACGGTGCCCGCGAAGTCCGCGCGGCCGGGGAACACGGGGTCGTGCGGCTGCTGGTAGTCGTAGTAGCCGGCGCAGGCGTAGAGGAAACCGCAGGTCAGGGTGCTCAGCTCGGGGCCGTCGGGGCCCTCGTGGGCGATGGTGAGCTGCCAGCGGGCCCGCGCGGAGGACCAGTCGGCGCCGATCACCCGCGAGCCGTAGCGGATGCGCTTGTCGATGCCGTTCTCCTGGGCCGTCTCGCGGATGTAGTCCAGGATCGAGGCGCCGTCGGCGATGGACTTGGCCGCGCGCCACGGCTTGAACGGGTAGCCGAGGGTGAACATGTCCGAGTCGGAGCGGATGCCCGGGTAGCGGAACAGGTCCCAGGTGCCGCCGAGATCGGCGCGGGCCTCGAGCACGGCGTAGCTGCGGTGCGGATGCTCGGTCTGCAGCCGATACGCGGCCCCGATGCCGGACAGTCCTGCGCCGACGATGACGACGTCGAGGTGTTCGGGGGCAACGGCGGAGTCGGTCATGGCGTCCAGTGTGCCTGGCCCGAGGCGGGGACAGAAGGGCGCCGTTTCGCCTATCGTCGGGCGGTGTCGATTCTCCGGCGCACCGGGTGGTTGCTCCTGGGCGCACTGGTCATCGTGTCGGCGGCCGGGATCGCGGGGCTGCCGGTCTATGTCGCACCGCAGCGTGATCCGGTGCGCGCCGCCGATGTCGTCGTGGTGCTCGGTGGTGGTCCCGACGAGCGTGTCGAGGTGGGGATCGCGCTGGCCGAGCACGGGGTTGCCGCGGAAGTGCTCCTCTCGCTGGGTGACGAGCCCGACGATCCGCGGATGGACCGGTACTGCGGTGGGCGGTTCCCGTTCCGGGTCTCGTGTTTCGCGCCCGATGCCGCGCGCACCGACGGTGAGGCGCGCGAGATCGTCCGGCGCGCGACGATCTACGGGTGGCGTCATCTCATCGTGGTGACCTCGACGCCCGAGCTCTCGCGCGCCCGGCACCTGGTGGGCAAGTGTTTCGACGGCGAGCTGACCATGGTCGCGGGGGCGACCGGCGCGGGCGCGAAATACTGGACGTGGATGTATGTGCGCGAATCCGCCGGGTATCTGCGGGCTTTCGTGAACCAGCGCTGCGAGGCGGTGGTGGCGGCGCGGCCCGGGGTGGCCGGGGCGGTGCCGGATTAGGCTGACCGGGTGCCGGATCCGTCATCCACCGCCCACCCGCACGAACCGCACGCCGAGAGCTTCGCCGCGCGGCTGAACTGGCTGCGGGCCGGGGTGCTCGGCGCCAACGACGGGATCGTGTCCACCGCGGGGCTGGTCGTCGGTGTCGCCGCGACCACGAACAACACGCAGACGATTCTCGCCGCGGGCATCGCCGGGCTGGTCGCGGGCGCGATCTCGATGGCCGCCGGTGAGTACGTGTCGGTGAGTACCCAGCGCGATTCGGAGAAGGCGCTGCTGGCGAAGGAGCGGCGAGAACTGGCCGACGATCCCAACTCCGAGCTGGTCGAGCTGGCGGGGATCTACGAGGCCAAGGGGCTGAGTCCGGCGACGGCGCGCACGGTCGCCGAGGAACTCACCGCGCACGACGCGTTCACCGCGCACGCCGAGGCCGAGCTGGGACTGGACCCGCGCGAGCTGACGAACCCCTGGGCGGCGGCGATCTCCTCGGCGATCGCGTTCACCTGCGGTGCGCTGCTGCCGCTGCTGGCCATCGCGATCCCGCCGGTCGGCTGGCGGGTGCCGGTGACCTTCGCGGCGGTGCTGGTGGCGCTGGCGCTGACCGGTTCGCTCAGTGCGCGGCTCGGTGGCGGTCTGCGGCGCCGCGCCGTGCCGCGGGTGGTGATCGGTGGCGCGCTGGCCATGGCGATCACCTACGCGATCGGCACGCTCACCGACACCCTCGGAGCGTGAGCGGGGTCAGTGGGCCGGGCCGAGATCGAGCCTGCGGATGACCCGGTCGACGACATCGGGTGGGATGCCGGGCTCGCGGCGGGCGGCCTGGGCCTCGCGGCGCCCAGCCTCGACGACGGCCAGCCGGACCCCGCGCATGCGGGAGGCGAGGGCGCGTTCCTTTTCCAGGGTGGCTCTGGCGTCGGCGTCGGCGGCCTCGGGGTCGGCCTTGGCCGAGAGGTGGCGTAGGGCGTCGCGCAGGTCCTCGTAGACGTCGTCGGGGAGGTCGTCGCGGGCGGCGATGCGTTTGAGTTCGGCGAGTTCGGCGTGCAGGACGCGGGTCCACAGGGCCTGTTCGACCGCACGTTCCTCGCGGGTGTCGGCGTGCACGCCGGTGATCCGCACGATCAGCGGCAGGGTCGGGCCCTGCACCAGCAGCGTGAACAGGACCACGGCGAAGGCGACGAACAGGATCTCCGAGCGGGCCGGGAAGTCGGCGCCGGAATCTATGGTGAACGGGACGGCCAGCGCCAGCGCGACCGTCGCCACCCCGCGCATGCCCGCCCACCAGGTGACGATCACCTCGCGCCAGGTGAACGGCTCGTCGGTGTAGCGCCACAGCTTCATGCTGATCAGCCAGGTGACCAGCAGCCAGACCAGCCGCAACAGCACCACCACGGCGATCACCGCGACGGTGACCCCGGCCAGTTCGGGCCAGTTGGCGCCGGTGGTGTCGATGACGACGCGCAGTTCCAGGCCGATCAGGGCGAAGGCGAAACCGGTGATGAGCATTTCGGTGATGTCCCAGAAGGAGTCGGCGACCAGGCGGTACTCGCGGTCGACGATCTCGGTCACCGCGTCGGTGAGATACAGCGCGCAGACCAGCACAGCGAGCACCGCCGAGCCCTCCCAGTGCTCGGCCAGGCCGTAGGCGACGAAGGGCAGCAGCAGGGTCAGGGCCACCTGGCCGGTCGCGTTGTCGAGATAGCGGGTGAACTTGCTGCCCACCCAGCCCAGTGCCAGGCCGACGCCGAGCCCGACCACCGCGGCCAGCACGAAATCGCCCAGGGCGTGCCAGGGCGAGAACAGGCCGGTGACCACGGCCTGGATGCCGACGGTGTAGATGACGATCGCGGTGACATCGTTGAACAGGCCCTCGCCGCCGAGGGTGACGATCAGGCGGCGGGGCAGCCCGAGCCTGCCCGCCATGGAGGTGGCCGCGACCGGGTCGGGTGGGGCGACCAGCGCGCCGAGCACCACGCCCGCGGCGACCGCGACGGCCGGGTTCCAGGCGTGGAAGACCGCGGCGACCGCGACGGCGGTGACGATCACCAGGCCGACCGCGCGCAGGGCGATGATCTGCCAGTTCTCGGCGAATTGGCGCCAGGAGGTGCGGCGGGCGGCGGCGTAGAGCAGTGGGGGCAGCACCACCGGCAGGATCAGTTCGGGCGGGATGTTCAGGCTCGGCACGGCCGGGATCACCGCGAGCAGGCAGCCGAAGACCGTCATCAGGATCGACGGGGCGACACCGATGCGGTCACCGAAGGACTCGGCGAGCACGGCCGCGAGCAGGATCACCAGAGTGAGCACCAACTGGTCCATAGCCGACCAGTGTCACGGATTCCGGCGGGCCCCGGAGGCCGACCCGCCGGTCGGGACGACACCTCCCACCCCGGCCACGGCAGCGATGCTTGGGCCCAGCCAGTCGCACCCCGCCCGGTCACGGCGACGGTGCGCAGGCCAGCCGGTAAGACCCGGTTGCGGCGGCGGTGACGGAGCAGCGAGGGGCACGCTCGTTGGCTGGGCGTGGGCGGGATGTCAGCCGAGGGTGGCGGCGGCCGGTGGGAGCAGGATCGGGGGGAGCGGGAACGGGAGTTGGATGGCGGGTGGGGGCGGTGGCGGCGCCGGGGCCGGGGCCGGGGCGGGCTCGGGGACCGGCGCGGGTTCGGGTTCCGGCGGGGGTGGCGGGTTGTAGACCGGCGGCGGCTCGTATGCCGGTGGGGGCGGTGGTTCGGGCACCGGCGGTGGCGGAGGCGCGGGGGCTTCGACCGGGGCCGGTTCCGGAGCGGGGCCGGGAGCAGGGGGTGCGGCGGGGTCGGCGGGGGGTGGTGGGGGTGCGTTGGTGACCGGGGCCGGGTTGTCGGGGGTGGTGGCCGTGCACTGCCAGGCGCCGTCGTCCTCGACTCGCCAGTGCGCGACGATCCCGCCCGCCGAGCAGTTGCCGCCGACGCGGCGCGCGGGCCAGGGTGGGGCGAAGCCGACATCGGTGGCTTCGTGATCGGAGGACTCGTCACCGACCGGCAGGCCGCTGTTGCCGCGCATCGGGTTGACCGGGTCGTTCTCGTCGCCCTGGCCGGCGCGCAGCAGCAGGCCGAGGGCGACGACGAGCGCGAGCAGCGCGGCCAGCACCGCCGCGATCGCGATCGTTCGAGTACTGCGCCCGGATTCCTGCTCGGGGGCTTCGCTGCTCTCTGCCATCGCACCGCCTTCGACCGCGGACCAGGACTCCCCCTCGTCCAGCAGGCTACCGCACGGTTGCTCGCCGATGGCCGCACCGCAACCGACTACCACTGGCCAGGGCGAATACCTATATCCAGTGGTTGCCAGATGTTTACTTGATCGCGACCCGAACCTTCACCGCGTCGGCGTCGGTGTTGTGCAGAGCCTGGGCGATCAGGGCGCCGAGGTCGAGCTGCGGGCCCGCGGCGGTCACCGATTCGGTGAGCGGACGCAGGCCGGGCAGCAGCGCCGACAGCTCGGGACCGAGCTCGTCGAGCTTGGCGGTGAGCTCCTGCAGGAAGGGCACCAGGCCGCCGTCGCGCAGGTACATCTCCGGATCGCCGCCCGCGGCACTCACCCGGCCGACCGACTCGACGAACTGATCGATGACGTGCGCCAGCCGCCGGAATTCCGGGGCGGCGGCCGAGGTGGCCGGGCCGGCCCAGCCGATGTCGCCGGAGACGTACTCGAAGTTGTTCTGCAGTTCGGCGATGGCGGGCGCGCGGCTCATGATGGCGGCGGCCAGCAGGTCACCGGCCCTGGCCAGCTCCGGGATGACGTTCTCGGTGCCGACCATGGCCGTGCCGAGGGTGTCGACCAGCGAGCCGACGACGGTGGGGTCGAGCTGCTCGACGGTCTTGGTGACCAGCCGCGCGACCTCCGGGATCGACATCGGGGTGCGCACGTTCTCCCCCGCCAGGTGCTGACCGTCGGCGACGAACGGCCCGTCGGCACCGCGCGGGACGAACTGCACGTACGGCTCACCCAGCGAGGACAGGTGCTCGATGGTGACGACGCTGCTCATCGGCACCTTGTGCTCGGCGCCGAAGCGGAAACCGACCTGCACGCGCCCGGCCGCCGAGGTGTCGACCGCGGTGACCTTGCCGATCTCGATGCCGGTGAGCAGGATCGGCGAGCCGACGCTGAGACCGCCGGAGTTGGCCAGTTCGATCGAGGCCTCGGTGTAGTCGGCGAACGGGTCGACGCGCACGACGCCGAAGGTCAGATAGCTCGCACCGAGGACGGTGATGGCGGCGATACCGCCCAGTGAGGCCAGGGCACCGATCTTCATCGCACCATTCCGATCATCCGCAGGGCGGTGACGATCTGCTCGACCCGTTCCTCCTCGGAGACCTGCACACCGGTCACATTCACCTGCGGTTTCTGCGCGAACGGCAGCACGCGCTCCTGCAACAGGGTGCTGAGCAGGGCCATGTTGCCCGGGGTGCGCGAGTCGGGTGCGCCGCCGGTGGCCAGCGGCAGGAAGGCCGCCACGGCCGCGTCACCGGAGTTGGCGACCGGTGCGAGCCAGGTCAGCGAGGAGCCTACCGGGCCCAGGGCGTCGAAGATCTTCATCGTCTTGGCGATCGAGTCGGCGGTGCCGGTGAGCGCGGTGACGGCCTCGGGGGTGAGGATGTTGGTGAGCTCGGGGCCGATGCCGACCATGACCTCGGCATTGGCGGCCAGGCCGTCGACCAGCAGGTCGACCTGGTCGAGGTTGGCGGCCAGGTCGGCGGCGTCGGCGCCCATGACCGCGGAGATGCGCGCGGTCTCCTTCGGGTCCTGCGGCATGACCGAGTTGATCCGGCCGATCATCTCCTGGAGCTGTCCGATGGCACCGCCCTGCACGAACAGGGCCATCGTCGCCATGGTGTCCTCGAGCTGGACCGGTGGTTTGGTGTGGTCGATGCCGATGGTGCCGCCGTCGCGCAGCAGTTGGCCGAAGCCGTCCTTGGGGGTGGTCAGCGACAGGTGGATGTCACCGAGGATGGTGTCCTGGCGCAGTTCGGCGATGGTGGAGGTGGGCAGCTGCACCGAGTCGCGGATGTCGGCCTCGACGACGACGTAGCCGCCGCGACCGGCGGGGGCGTCGGCGGGCTGGACCACCCGCACGCCCTCGACGATGCCGATCTCGGCGCCGTTGGCGATCACCTTCGATTTCGCGGGCAGGTTCAGCGCGCTGCTGAACTCGATGTTCACCCGGTAGGTCGGGCCGCTGAGGGTGGCACCGGGCACCGGCACCTCGGCGGGGTCGAAGCCGCAGCCGCCGACGGCGAGCCCCGCCGCGACCAGGGCCGCGATCATGCCGTGCCGCACAGTCTTTCGCGTGTTCATCGAGCACCTGCCATTCCCAGCACGACCTGCGCGAGGTTCATATCGGACAGGCCCTGCGCCGGGTCGGCGCACTGGCCGGGGACGAGCGCGTTCACCGCGGCGCAGACCTGGTCGGCCTCGCCGGCGGGCAGCGCCACCCGCGGTGGGGCGTAGGTGATCGCGGTGCCTTCGGTGACCCCGCGCAGGGCCGTGGCCAGCGCGGGGGTCTTGGCCACGATCTCGCCGAGCGATCCGGCGTTGGCGCGCAACAACTTCACCAGCGGGACGGCGCCGTCGAGCGCGCCGATCAGCGGGTCACCGAGGATGGTGGCGAAGTCGTTGAGCATCGGCAGCAGCTCGCCCAGACCGTCGAACAGGGTGGTCGCCGGGCCGAGCAGGTCGTCGGAGGACTGGCTCAGCAGCGGCGCGAGCCGGGTGAGCATGGACTGCAGGTCGCCCCAGTTGGCGGCCACCCGGTTGGAGACCGAGGCGAAGGCGTCGAAAAGACCTGCGAGATGGCCGATGTCGGCGTCGGGCTGGTTCATCGCCGAACCCAGCTTGTGCACGAGTTCGTTGACGGTGGGGCCGGTGCCCACGGTGGCGCGGTCCAGTGCGGCCAGGCCGTCGACCAGCGCGGTGGGCTGACCGGCCTCGCCGCCGGAGAGCTGCTCGGACAGGCTCGCCAGCGCGGTGAGGGTCTCGGTGATGCTCTTGGGCGTCAGGGTTTTGGTGATGCAGCCGGGGCCGAACTCGCGGGTGTCCTTGCCGCTGCTGAGCACGGCCAGGTTGCGGTCGGCGGCCACCGAGTAGGCGACCGTGGTCGCCGAGGCGTCGGCCAGGACCGGATGGTCGGCGTCGACCTCGAAATCGACACGGACAGTGGCGCCCTCGTTGCGCACCGCGGTCACCTCACCGACATCGATACCGCGCATGGTGACGTGGTTGCCGGGATACAGGCCGATCGCGTCGGGCATGATCGCGCAATAGGATTCGGTCTTCTTCAGCGGGTCGAAGGCGACGAAGTAGCCCGCCGCCACCAGCGCGACCAGCACGCCGACACCCGCGATCGACATGAACGCCTGCGAGCCGAGCAGTCGTTTCAGCATCAGCAGTCCTTCCCGGGCAGCGGCACGCACACCTGGGTGCCGGACTGGTCGACGACCACGCCCGCGCCCAGCTCGGTGAGCTTGGTCTGCAAGGAGCCGACGGTGCCGAGCAGCGGCTCGAACTGACCGCTCAGTTCCTGCAGCTTGGGCAGCGCGTCGGCCAGGGCCTGGGCCTGCGGCTTCAGGGTCGAGTCCCAGGAGGGGGCGAGCCCGGCGAGCCTGCCGACCACCGAGGTGAGCAGCCGGACCGCCTCGGCCAGTTCGGCTTTGCGGCTCAGCAGCATGTCCTCGAGCAGGTTGACGTTGTCCATCAGCCTGCCCAGATCGGACTTGGCGCCGTCGTACATGGAGATGTACTCGTCGAGGATGGCGATCGAGCGCGAGACCTGCGAACGCTGGCGGTCGAGCATGTCGACGTATTTGCCGACGGTGTCGAGGGTGCCGCGCAGCGCCTCCGGGGAGTTGGCGATGGCGTCGTTGGCGGCGGCCAGGTTCTTGCGCACGGTGTCGCCGTCGACGGTGGCCAGCGGGGTGGTGGCGTCCTGGAAGGTCTCGATCAGGCTGTAGGGCAGGCGGATCCGGTCGGCCGGGATGGCCGTCTCGCCCAGCGGCTGCGAGCCCGCGGGGTACAGCGCGACGTAGTGGCCGCCGACCACGGTGAGCATGCGGATGTCGAGGGAGGTCTGATCGCCGACGAACACGTCGTTGTCGACGGTGAATCGCATGATCACCTTGTCCGGCTTCAGCTCCAGGGAGGTGACGCTGCCGACCGAGATACCGGCCAGGCGCACGTCGTCGCCCTCGCGCACCGACTGGGCCTCGCTGAGTTCGGCGGTGTAGGTGTGCTTGCCCAGCGGCACCACGTAGACGATGCCGGCGCCGATCATGAACAGCACCACCAGGGCCAGGCCGATGATGCCCAGGCGCAGTTCCCGTGCGCGCTTGGATGCTTCGTCGAGGATCGGGCGGTCGCCGGAGAAGAACTTCGTCAGGCGTTGCATATCGTGACCTTCTGTCCGGCGATCAGCACCTGCAGGGGCGCGGGCACCTCGGCGGCGCCGTTGCTGCAGTGCGGTGTGAAGTCGGCGAACCCGCGCGAGAGCGAGGCGTCGAAACCGGCGAGCAGGCCGGGCAGCCGCCCGAAGACCTCGACCGCCTGTTGCGGGTCCGGGAAGAGGTTCGCGATCAGCGCGTCGACATCGGCGCCGCCGCCCTCGGTCAGGCCGAGCGAGGCGAGCATCCGGTCGACCGGGCCGAGCACCGAGGGCGCGGTCATCGCGAACTGCACGACGCCACCGATATTGCGCTGCATGGCCTCGAAGATGTCGGTGAGCCGGGCCAGCAGCGGCAGCAGATGACCGACCTGGCCGCCGTGGCGTTCCGAGAGCGTCGACAGGTTGCGGATCAGCGTGCTGACCACCTGCTGACGGTCCTCGGCGTAGCCGGCGAGCTGGTCGATCGCGGTGAGCGCGGGGCCAAGGCCGCTGCCGTCGCCCTCGATGACGGCCAGCATGCTGGCGGTGAACTGGTTGATCGCCTCCGGCGACAGCGTCGCCAGCACCGGCTTCAAACCGCTGAACAGGCTGGTCACGTCGAAGGACGGGACGGTCATGTTCGCGCCGATGCGGGCGTCGGCGGCGATGCGGGTGCCCGGCACCGTCGCCTGCTGGAGATCGATGTAGCGCTGGCCGGTGAGGTTCTGGTAGCGGATGGCCAGTTTGCTGTTGTCGTAGATGGGGGTGTCGGTCTTGACCGTGAGGTGGACCTTGGCCTTGTCGCCCTCGAGGCTGATCTTCTCGACCTTGCCCACCTGCACGCCGAACATGCGCACGTCGTTGCCGACCTTGAGGCCGTTGGCGTCGGTGAACAGCGCGTCGTGGGCCGCGGTGTCACCGGAGACCGGGCGCTTGATCAGGGTGAACACGAGCCCGAGCACGGCGACCATCACCAGTGCGAACGCGCCGAGTCGCAGCGCTACGCCACCGATCTTCATCGCGCACCGTCCTTTCCGAACAGCGGCACCGCCAGTGCCGGGACACCGGCGAGCTCGACGTCGAGGTTGAGCACCGGGCCCTCCGGTCCCACCGGCATGGCGCCGAGCAGGTTGGTGAGCAGGGCGCGCAGGTCGGCGCCGGTCTGTGCCGGGTTGGGCGACATCTGGGCCAGCGCGTAGAGCATGGGCGCGAGCATGTCGGTGGTCTCGGCGAAGTGGCCGCCCGCGGTGTTCACGGTGGTGGTCAGGGCGGGCAGGATGCTGCCGCCGATCACACCGACGCCGATGTCGTAGCGGTCCTTGTCGACCTGGGTCACCTTGATCTCGCTGAGGGTGTCGATCACCTGCATGGTGGCGCCGGCGAACTCGCCGCCGCCCTCGAAGGCCGGGCCGAGCCTGCCGAACAGCTCCGACGGGGAGACGTCCTGGTTGTCGGCGATGGTCTTGGCCACGGTGATCAGCGCCTGCACCAGCGGGGTGAACGCCTTGAAGTCGGCGGCCAGCTGGGAGACCACGGTCGCCATCTGCGGGCTGGTCACCGTCATGCCGACCTGGGACAGGCTGCGCAGGATGGCGCTCATGGTCGCGTCGTAGACGCGGCCGGAGTTGGCGCCGGTGAGGTCGAGGACCGCGCCCTCGCGCAGCGGCGCGCCGCCGGTGCCGCGGCGCAGTTCCAGCTCCGCGATGCCGAACAGGTTGGTCGGGGCGTAGTCGACGGCGAGGCTGTCGTCGATGCCGTGCAGGCGCTCGGCGTCGAGCAGCAGCGAGATCTGCTGGGTGCCGCGCTCGCCGGGGGCCACTTCGGCGACCTCGCCGACGGTGACACCGTCGATGCGGACCTGGCTGCCGGCGCTGATGCCGTCACCGAGGTGTTCGGTGTGCAGCGCGATGCGCAGGCCGTCCTCGGTCTTCACATTGTTGTAGACGACGGTGGCGAGCACGACCGCGGCGATGATGCCGAGGATGACCGCCCCGGTCAGCCGGGAGGTCCGTCGGTCGGCGGCCACGCCGGGCATTCCGTAATTCGGCACTACCTCACCCCGTAAAACTGATCGCCGAGTTGAAGCCCCACAGCACGATCGACAGCACCATGTCGATGGCGACGATCGCCACCGAACTGGCCCGGACCGCGCGGCCGGAGGCGATGCCGACGCCCTCGGGGCCACCGGTGGCGAAGAATCCGAAATAGCTGTGCACCAGGATCACGACGGTGCCGAACACGGCGACCTTGATCACCGCGGCGATCATGTCGAAGCCGGAGATGAACTGGAAGAAGTAGTGGTCGTAGACACCGGCCGACTGCCCGTAGACCATCGTGAGCAGCCCGCGGCAGGCGCCGTAGGACAGGATCAGCGCGATCAGGAAGGTCGGCACGATGGCGATGGCGCCGGCGATCACGCGGGTGGTGACCACGAAGGGCACCGAGCGCAGGCCGAGCGCCTCGATGGCGTCGATCTCCTCGGAGATGCGCATCGAGCCGATCTCGGCGGTGATGCGGCAGCCCGCCTGGGCGGCGAAGCCGATGGCCGCCGCGATCGGGGCCAGCTCACGGGTGGTGGCGTAGGCCGAGATGACGCCGGTGACCGGGCCCATGCCGAGCATGTCGAGCGAGGCGAAGGACTCCACGCCGACCGAGGCGCCCATGACCAGGCCGAGCACGATCATCATCGGCACGGTGCCGCCGCCGACGATGATCGAGCCGCGGCCCCAGGTCATGTCGGTGACCGCGCGCAGTGTCTCGTCGCGGTAGCGGCGCAGCGTGAGCGGCACCGAGGACAGCACCTGCCAGACGAACACGGCCACGAAGCCGAGCGATTCGCCCGCGGAGGTGATCTTGCGGCCCAGGCGCGCGGGCTTGCGCAGCCAGTGCAGCGAGGTGGGGATGTAGGAGGAGGCAGCCATCACGCCAGCTTCGTCGGCAGGAACATGGCACTGATCTGGGTGGCCAGCAGGTTCACGATCGCGATCGAGACCACCGAGAGCACCACCGCGGCGTTCACCGCGTCGGCGACACCGCGCGGGCCGCCCTTGGCCTCGAGTCCGCGCTGGCAGGAGATGACCACGACCAGGAAGCCGAAGATCAGTGCCTTGAGCAGCGAGACCCACACGTCACCGGCGGTGGCGAAGGAGCCGAAGGTCGACCAGTAGCTGCCCGGGGTGACGCCCTGGCCGCCGACGGCGACCGCGTATCCGGCGAGCACGCCGACGAAGATGATCAGCACATTGAGCATCGGCGCCACGATGAGCATCGCCATCATGCGCGGGATGACCAGCCGGTGCACCGGGCTGATGCCCATGGTGTTGAGCGCGTCGATCTCCTCGCGGATGGTGCGCGCGCCCAGGTCGGCCGCGATGGCCGCCGCGCCGGCGCCACCGAGCAGGAAGCCCGTCGCGATCGGGGCGCCCTGCTTGATGACGCCCAGACCGCCGGTGGCGCCGAGCATGGAGTCCGCGCCGAGGCTGTGGATCAGGTTGCCGACCTGGATCGAGACGATCACCCCGAACGGGATGGCCATCAGGATCGCGGGGATGGCGGTGACGGTGATCAGGCGCCAGGCCTGCACCAGCGTCTCGCGCCACTGGAACTGACGGCGCGCGACATCGGTGATCGTGCCGGTGACCGACTCCTGGGCGAGGTCGACCGCGCGACCGAAGGTCCGCAACGACGACACGACCGTGTCGGTGAAATTCTTGCGGACGATCTGGCTAGCGGAATCCGGCTTCGCGGAATGCAGATCGGTGGACATCAGGGATGCCCCCGGCCCACTCGCGAAGCGCGGCGGATGGTGGTTTTCATACCGCACTCTCTGGCTTCGGCGTCGGTGCCAACTCCAGCAAGCTAACCGGTACTCTGCGTCACAACAAAATTTCCGGGTAGTGACCCTCGTCTCTTTCGACGCGTTCCGATGACAGCTAACGGACCCTTGTGATCCGCAACACTTCAGCTACGGACTGGCGGCCAGGAACACGAACGCGGCGAACAACGCCAGGTGGACGCCACCGTGCAGCAGCGTCGCGCGGCCGGGAACGATGGTGAGCGTGCCCACCGCGACGGTGAGCGCGAGCAGCACCATCTGGGTGGCACCCAGGCCGAGCACCAGCGGGCCGCTGAGCCAGATCGTCGCGATCGCGATCACCGGGATGGTCAGGCCGATGCTGGCCATGGCCGAACCCAGGGCCAGGTTCAGGCCGATCTGCACGCGATTGCGGCGCGCGGAGTTCACCGCGGCCAGCGTCTCGGGCAGCAGCACCAGCATCGCGATCACCACGCCGACCGCCGACTGCGGCAGCCCGGCGGAGTTCACCGCCGACTCCAGCGTCGGCGAGACCACCTTGGCCAGGCCGACCACGCAGATCAGGGCCAGCACCAGCAGACCGAGGCTGCTCAGCGCGGTCTTCTTCGACGGCAGCGCACCGTGCGGGTCATCGTCGTCGTCCACCGCGCCGCCGTCCTCGACGGGCAGGAAGTCGTCGGGATGACGCACCGTCTGCACCATCACGAACAGGCCGTAGAGCAGCAGCGAGGCGACCGCGGCGAAGGCCAGCTGGGCCACCGAGAACTCCGGGCCGGGTTTGCTGGTGGTGAAGGTGGGCAGCACCAGACTCAAGGTCGCGATGGTGGCCACCGTCGCCAGGGCGGCGCCGGTGCCCTCGGAATTGAACACCGCGACCCGCCTGCGCAGGGCGCCGACCAGCAGCACCAGGCCGAAGATGCCGTTGCAGGTGATCATCACCGCGGCGAAGACGGTGTCGCGCGCCAGCGAGGCCGCCTTCTCCCCGCCCGAGACCATCATGGTGACGATCAGCGCGACCTCGATCACGGTCACCGCGACCGCCAGCACCAGCGAGCCGAACGGTTCACCGACCCGGTGGGCCACCACCTCCGCGTGGTACACCGCCGCCAGCACGGCGCCGACCAGCGCCAGACTCACCAGCGCGACGATCAATCCCGGCACGGAACGCCCCCAGCTGAGTGCGAGCACGAGGGCGGCGAGTATGGGCACGTACAGGGTCCATCTGGTCGTCAACGCGGCAATCATGCCCCCCATCCTTCCAGGTGTGTCCGAATTGCCCGGAGATCACGGATTCCCTCGATGGATTCACTCCACGCGCCCCGATGGGGAACAATTCAGCGCGTGCGGACCCAGTTCACCCTCGAGCTCGTCGAGTTGTCCAACGAGCTCACCCTCATGTCGCGCCTGGCCCACGATGCGACCGAACGGGTCACCGAGGCGCTGGCAGGCGCCGATCTCGCGGCGACCTACGAGGTCTTCGCGCTCGACGAGCGACTCCAGGAGATGTTCGCCGCCTGCGAAACCCGGACCATGGCACTGCTCGCGCTCCAGGCCCCGGTCGCGCGCGACCTGCGCCATGTGGTGACCGCGATCCAGATCGCCGGGGAGCTCTCGCGCATCGGCAGGCGCACGGAAACCGCTGGGCAGTACGTCTATCGGGCGCATCCGCGCGCGGTCGCGCCCGCGCCGGTGCTCGCCGCGCTGGTGGCCATGGGCACGCTGGCCGCGGAATGCGTTGCGCGGGTGAGTTCGTCGGTGGCGACCGGCCGGTTCGTCGCCGACGACGGCACCGACGCCGATGCCATGAGCGCCCTGTGCGCCGAGCTGCGCACCGCCCTGATCGCACCGGCGGCACAGGTCGACGCGGGCGCCGCGATCGATCTGGCCCTGCTGGGCAGTCAGTTCCAGCGCTGCGCCGATCACGCCGCGCGCATCGCCCGCCTGATCCGCTTCCTGGACACCGGAATTCCGCCCGAGGCCGGTTCGCTGGCGGATTGACGTGAAATACGTCACCATCTGTTTGCCCGGTGATTCCGGGGGTCACCTCACTCGATAGGCGAACGCTATCGAGGCGCGCGCGTCGCGCTCGACTCCACCGGGTACGGCCGATAGGTTGTGCCGGTTCATCTCTCGACGAAGCATGTGGGTGGTACGGGCATGAAATGGTCCTCGATCAGCGGCTCTCCGATCGGCAAGGCGGTGCTGGCGCTGGCCGCGGCGGCGATCTTCGCCATCGCGCTCACAGTCGCGAACACGTTGCTGGACAAGGTGAGTCCCACCGTGCCCGGCCCCGGCTCGGCGGGCGCGGCGACGGTGTCGGGCAAGGAGATCGGGGATCTGGTCGCCAAGCTGGTCGTGGCGAAAGAGGGCCCGATGACCGGCTACACCCGGGAGAAGTTCCCGCACTGGGACACCAACAAGCCCGAGCACGGCTTCGGCGGCGACCTCGCCCAGTACACCAAATGCACCAGCCGCGAAGTGATGATGCTGCGTGACGCCACCGGCAAGGTCACCCTCGACCCCAAGACCTGCGAGCTGAACATCCCCGCGGGCGCGGGCTGGCAGGACCACTACGGCTTCATCGACAAGAAGACCGGCCAGCTCGGCCCGTACAAGTTCATCACCGACCCGTCCAAGGTCGACGCCGAACACATTGTGGCGCTGGCCGAAGCGTGGCGCTCCGGCGCGGCCGACCGCGACGAGGACACCCGCCGCCGCATCGCCAACGACTCGCTCAACCTCGTCGCCGCCGACCCCTCGGCCAACCGCTCCAAGGGTGACCAGGACCCGGCGAACTACCTGCCGCCGGGCAATTTCCGGTGCGCCTATGTCGAGCACTACGTCAAGGTGAAGATAAAATACGCGTTGACCGTTGATACCGCCGAGCACACCGCGTTGCGCACCGCAGTCGACGACTGCGTCCGTCGAGGAGAGTTCAAATAAGCGAGTCCATCGAGATCACCGCCGAGAGCGCCGTCATGACCGAAGAGGAAGGGACGGTGTCGGGCGAGCTCGATGTCATGCTCGACGACACCGGTAGAGGTCTCGTCCGCTATCGGGGTACCGACACCTGGTACACGATCGGCAATATCGAGGCCGAACCCCCACGCACCTGGGACACCGTCGCCGACCTGGTGAAGGCGATCAAGAAGGTCGCGGGCACGCGCGACGTGGCGGGCAACACCGTCGTTTTCGAGGCCTGATCGCGGGAGCTGGCAATCTGGTAGTTATGCCGATCGCCTCTCGACGTCCCCCGCCCGATGAGATCGCCTGGTCCGCGCTGGGCCGCCGCCTGCCACTCACCGCCGCGTTGATCGCGGCCGCCGCGGTGGTGGTCGCGGTGCTGACCTGGCAGGTCGACAGCGGCGCCGCCGTCACCCGGCTGGACGCGCGCGTCCTCGACTGGATGATCGCGCACCGCGGCGAACCCCTCACCTCGGTGGCCCGGGTGATCACCGATCTCGGCGACACCCTGTCGATGACGGTGCTCGCCACGATCACCGTGTGCTGGCTGCTGTGGCAGCGGCACTGGGCGTGCGCGGTGCTGGTCGCGGTCACCTCGCTCGGTGCGGGCCTGCTCGTCGTGGTGATCAAGCAGCTCGTGGGCAGGAATCGTCCGCCGGAGCTGAGCAGGCTGGTCTACGAACCGAGCCTGTCGTACCCGTCCGGACACACCCTGGGCAGCACGGTGGTGGTCGGCATCGTGGCCATCACGCTGATCCCCCGGCTGCGGCGGCAGTGGGTGCGCGTCGTCGCGACCGTGCTCGCGGTGCTGTTCCCGGTCGCGGTGGGATTGTCGCGGGTCTATCTGGGCGTGCACTGGCTCAGCGATGTGCTGGCGGGGTGGACGATCGGGCTGATCTGGCTGGCGGTGTGTGTCACGGTGTTCACCGTGGTGCGGGCCGAGCGGGCGGCGGTCGAGCCGATACCCGCACCGGCTGATCGTTAGGTACCCGCTGCCCGGCGGGTCGGTGCCGGGCAGCGGACGGATCAGCTGGTAGCGGCCGGTTCGCGCTGGACCGGGGCGTCCCAGTCGATGCGGTAGCGGCGTTCGGCGCCCATGGTCTTCTCCGGGTTCATCACCGTGCGGACCATCAGCGGCATGAGCGCGTTCATGATCTTGCGGGCGAGCGGGCCCGGGGTCTTGCTGTGGTTGATCCTGGCCGCGCGGGCGGTGATGTCCTCGACGCGGGTGCGGCGCAGTCGTTCGTAGGCGGCGAAAGCCTCGGTGGGGGTGTCGAGGTCGCGCAGGCAGCGGGCCAGTTGCACGGCGCTCTCGATGGCCAGCGAGGCGCCCTGACCGGAGCTGTTGGACGGGGCGTGCACCGCGTCGCCGACCAGGACCAGCCGGTCGCGATACCAGTGCGGGACCGGCGGCATGATGTGCAGCGCGCCGGTGATCTCCAGGTTCGCGGCGGTGGTGCGGCGGGCGAATTCGCCGCCGGGGGTGTCGGGGGCGTAGGTCTCGCGCAGGACGCGCAGCCAGTGCTCGGCCGGGACGGCGCGGGCCTCGGTCAGCGAGTAGTACTGCGCGCTGGGCAGGTTCGCACCCCAGGTGACGCGGCCGTCGGCGTGCTTCCAGTACAGGTAGTACGCCTTGGCGCCGAAGGCGAAGACCATGGTGTCGTCGGGCAGGGCCGGCTCGCAGTCGATCTGGGCGCCGAAGCCGAGCATGCCGGTGTAGTCGGGCCCGGGGGCCTCGGGGTCGATGAGAGTGCGCACGGTGGAGCGGATGCCGTCGGCGCCGACGAGGAGGTCGGCGGTGGCGGTGGTGCCGTCGGCGAAGTGCGCGGTGACGCCGTCGGGGTGTTCCTCGACGTGGGTCAGGCGCTTGTCGTAGGTGAACGGCACACCGGCAGCGACGGCGTGGTCGTGCAGGGCGCGGTGCAGTTCACCGCGGTCGACGACCTGCAGTGGTGGCTGGTCGGCGAGCATCGGCAGTTCGTGTTCGCGGCCGCCGACGGCCAGGCGCATGTGCGCGCAGGGCAGGGCGATGGCGCGCACGGCCTCGCCCGCGCCGAGCAGGTCGAGGGCCGCCAGGCCGTTGGGTGCCAGGGCGAGGCCGGAGCCGATGCCGTCGGACGGGCCGGAATAGGCCTCGTAGACGTGGGCGTCGATGCCCGCGCGGTGCAGCGCGGCGGCGGTGACGGGTCCGGCGATGCCACCGCCGATGATGAGCGCGGTACGGGTTCGGGACATGGGTGATCTCCAGATCTGTGTCCGCGTCACCCGGTTATCCTGTGGTTGCCTGCCTCGAGGCCGGGTGCGCGTGGGTTCTCCGTGCGAGCACGGTGTCGGGACGGTTTCGCCGGGCCCGGTGGGGTGTTGCCGCACACCATCGGGTCCGGTGTCTGTTCGGGGCGCCGCTAGTCGCTCCCCCTTTCGCCGAGTGCGGGAATCCGGTCGGTGGGCATGCCGTCGGCGTGCCACTGCCGCCAGGCGTCGAGGCCGTCGAAGGTGCCGCTGCGCAGTTCCTCACGCAGGGAATCCGCCCAGGCGCGTTCGGCTTCCAGCATCGCCAGGCCGTATTCGGATTCGACGACGAACAGCCGGGGCAGGGTGCCGGTCAGCGCGGTGAGGTCGTTCCGCGTGGTCTCGATGGTCCGGGTCAGCGTGTCGATCCGGGTGCCGAGCAGGGCGATCACCTCGTCGGGCGGCAGGACCGCCAGGATCGACAGGCCCGCGGTGAACCGGTGGTGTTCGGGTTCCGGCCGCGCGAGCAGGTCCCGGGTCCAGTCGGCCATCTCGGCCCGTCCGGCGTCGGTGATCCGGTAGATCACCCGTTCGGGGCGCGCCCCCTCCCGCTCGCTGCCCACCACCTCGAGGAATCCGGCCTTGGCCATGTTCTGGACCACCGTGTAGAGCGAACCCCACTTGATGTCCATGTCCCGGTCCTTGCCGTGGGCCCGCAGCGTCGCCGCGATCTCGTAGCGATGCATCGGCCGCTGCACGATCACCGACAGCACCGCCAGCGCCAGCAGGTTGTTCACCTTGCGCTTGCCCGCCACAGCCACCTCCTTACTCGTCTACGAATATACGTCTACGAGTAATCGCCGGGCAAGGAGTGTCCAGCGGGGTTATCAGGAACGCCGGGCCGGAATTCCAGCAGGCAGCGCTGTTCGGTCAGGTCCGCCACCGCGTCGAGAACCAGCCCGTGCGCGGCGGCCAGCGCCTGGAATTCCTCGATCCGCCGCTCCCGTCCCCCATAGATGACGAGCATGGCCAGATCCATCTCGCTCATCGCCCGCTGACCGCCGACCGGCTCCACCACCAGCACCCGGCCCGTCGTCCCGGCGGCCTCGGCGCAGCGGGCCAGAATCCGGTCGGCGTGGTGGTCGTCCCAGTCGTGCAGGATGTCGGAGAGCAGGTAGGCGTCGGCCCCGGCGGGCAGCGGGTCGAAGAAGCTCTGCGCGCTCACGTGTGCGCGCCCGGCCAGCCCGCGGGCCGCGAACAGCTCGCGAGCCGCGGTCGCGGTGGGGGCGAGGTCGACCAGGTGGCCGCGGATGTCCGGGTGCGCGTGCAGGATCGCCGCGAGCAAGTCACCACGGCCGCCGCCGACATCCACGAGCGTGGCGAAGCGTGACCAGTCGAACCCGGTGGCGATCCGCGGGGCCTGATCGCGGAACCGCAAGCCCATCTGCTGGTCGAAAGACGTCCGCAGCTCGGTGGATTCGGCGAGATCGGCCCAGAAGTCCTGGCCGTAGCGGCGCGGATAGGCCGCCTGACCGGTGCTGATGCTGTGCGCGAGTTCGACGAAGGCCAGCTCCGCGCGCCCGGCCGCGGAGTCCAGCCGCAGCAGGATGTTCGTGAAGGCGTCACCGGTGCCGAGATGCGCGCCGAACGCGGTCGTTCGATAGCCCGCCGCGGTCTGTTCCACGATGCCCAGGGTCGCGAGGTGGGCGAGCAGGAGTTCGAGGGCGACCGGGTCGGCGTCGAGTTCGGTGGCCAGGGCGGCCGCGGCGGCCGGGTGGTCGGCGAGGCGGCCGGGGAGGCCGAGGGTCACCGCGACCCGCAGGGCCATGGGGGTCGCCAGGCTCGCCATTCGCCGGAGGGTCTGGGCGTCGTCGTCGTTGTGTGCCACGGGAATCCACTGTGGCACGGCGGGTCAGGTCTTGACGGTGAGGTCGTCGTCGGCGCCCTGGTCGAGGAGTTTGGCGGCGATGTCGGTGAGGGCCTGGTCGAGCAGGGCGCGGTCGGCGGGGTCGTCGGAGTTCCAGTCGTCGAGGCGGTCGCCGAGCCAGCGGCGCCAGCCCGCGCGGAGTTTGCCGACCTCGGCGGTGCCGGATTCGGTGAGGGTGAGGGTGCCGCCGTCATCGGCGAGCAGCCCCTCGTCGACGGCATTGCGGAAGACGGGCAGCAGGATTTCGACGGGGACGCGGTGCCGGTAGGCGATGGCGTGCGCGGCGGCGGGATGGCCCTGTTTGTCCGCGAGATAGATCTGGGCGAGGCCCCAGGCGGTGTCGGGGGCCAGCGAGCTGCCCGAGGCGGCCACGATCTGCGGCATGATAGGTCCCTTCGCCCTGGCGCGGCGCACCGTGGTGGCCACCGAGCGTTCCAGCTGGACGATCCGGTCGGGCGAATCGGGCACCGAGAACCCCTCGCCGACATCACCCGCGCCGTGGCGGGCGCTGTCGCGTAATCGCACCTGCGGCAGGAACCAGGCCACCACGAACCCGATCAGCGCCACCGGCACCACCCAGCGGAAGACGTAGTCGATCGAGTTCGCGTAGGCGTCGATGATCGGCCTGGCCTGGTCCAGCGGCAGCTCACGCAGCGCCTTCGGGTCGGCCACCGCGTTGGGCGGCACCCCGGGCGCCTCCCGCATCGCCTCGGCGAGCGCGGCCTGGCTCTGATTCGAGTAGAGCGTGCCGAACACCGCGGTGCCGAACGCGCTGCCCAGCGTGCGGAAGAAGGTGACCCCGGAGGTGGCGGTGCCCAGGTCGGCGTAGGGCACGGTGTTCTGCACGACGATGGTGAGCACCTGCATCGACAGGCCGAGCCCGCAGCCGAGGATCAGCATGTACAGCGATTCCAGCCAGGCGCTGGTGTCGCGGCCCATCGTCGACATCAGCCACAGCCCGATCGCCATCACCGCCATGCCCACGATCGGGAAGTACCGGTACTGCCCGGTGCGCCCGACCACCTGCCCGGAGAACACCGAGGTGACGAACAGGCCGACGACCAGCGGCAAGGTGCGCACGCCGGATTCGGTGGCCGAGGCCCCGTCGACGTATTGCAGGTAGGCGGGCAGGTAGGTCATCGAGCCGAGCATGGCGAAGCCGACGATGAAACTGAGCACCGAGGACACCGTGAACACCCGGCTGCGGAACAACCGCATCGGCAGCATCGGATCGGCGGCGCGCTGCTCCACCCTGATGAAGAAGTAGATGAGTACCACGGCGAGCACGAACAACCCGATGATCTGCCAGGACAGCCAGTCGAACTCGTTGCCGCCGAACTCGAGCCCCAGGATCAGCGCCGAGACACCCAGCGCGATCAGGCCGATACCGAGGTAGTCGACCACGGGCCGCTGCACGGCTTTGAGCCGCGGCAGTGTGCGCGCGGCCATCAGCACCATGACGATCGCGATCGGCACATTGACGTAGAAGCACCACCGCCAGCTCGCGTGGTCGGTGAACAGCCCGCCCAGCGTGGGCCCGACGACGGTGGTCACGCCGAACACCGCGCCGAGCGCGCCCTGGTACTTGCCGCGTTCGCGCAGCGGAATGGTGTCGGCGATGAGCGCCATCGAGGTGACCATGAGCCCGCCCGCGCCCACGCCCTGGATGCCGCGCGCGATCACCAGCACCACCATGCCGTTGGCGAGCCCGGCCAGCGCCGAGCCGGCGATGAAGATGATCGCGCTGATCTGGAAGAGCAGTTTGCGGCCGAACAGGTCACCGAGTTTGCCTGCCAGGGCGGTCGCCACCGCCTCGGCCAGCAGATACGCCGTGACCACCCACGCCATGTGCCCGGCGCTGCCGAGATCGGCCACGATGCTGGGCAGTGCCGCCGAGACGATGGTCTGGTCGAGTGCGGCCATGAGCATGCCGAGCACCACCGTCGCGAAGATGACATTGATCTTGGCCCGGCTCATCGGCTCGACGGGATCGGCTACAGCAACACCCTCCGGCATTGCCCCAGTATGGGCTTCCCCCCGTGGTCGCGGAGTCCAGTGACACGGCAGCAATCAGGTCGAGATCTCAACGCACGGCGTAGGACCCGAGGCCGGGTTCGAGCGCGTCGAAGGCGGTGTGCGCGTAGCCGCGCAGGGCCGCGGCGATGTCGTCGCCGGATTCGCCGGCCAGCAACCGGCGCAGGATCTCCTCGAACAGCACCCGCTGCACGCCCGCGAGCTGCGATGCGGCGACGCGGGGGGTGATGTCGTCGGCGGCGGCGCCGGTGTCCTCGGCGAGCGCCTGCGCCAGCGCCGCCTCGCGGACCTCGTGGAACTCGCGCAGGCGCGCCACCAGCGCGGGACTGTCGGTGATCATCGTCGCGAACGGCTTGCCGCTGAAACCGATCACCGGGTCCTGGGCCTCGACGGCGGCGAGGTAGGCGGTGCGCAGCGCGGCCAGCGCGGACTCCCCCGGCGCCCGATCGCGGACGACGGCGGCGAGCTGGCCGGTGAAGACCGGGCCCAGGTCGAGCGCGAGGTCCTCCTTGCGCGGGAAGTAGTTGGTGACGGTCATCTTGGCGACATCGGCGGCCGCGGCGATCTCGGCGATGGTCACCTTGTCGAACCCGCGCTCGAGGAACAGCTCGGTCGCCCGGTGCGAGATCTGCTCCTTGGTCTGCTGTTTCTTCCTGGCCCGGAGCCCCTGTGTGGTCATGCCGACCAGCGTAGCTGAACTCGTCCCAAAATTGTTCTTGACATATTTTTAGGTCGAGTCTAAGTTTGTGTTCGTCGCCGCCACCCGCACCATCGACGAAGGAGCAGCCGATATGGCCCGATACACGACACTGCGAGATTCGCTCGACGCCACCGTCCGCGCACCGCTCACCACGGAACGCCCCCACCCGGCCACCCCACAGTTCCCTGGCGCACGCCGCCGGAACGCGGGCCAGGTCATCCGCGGGGCACAGACCAGGTCGACGGCCGTGCGCCGCCCGCTGCGGATTCCGGGGCGCTGAGCAACCCGGCGGGCGGGGCGTCCACGGCCCCGCCCGCCCTCCGGCCCACCACGATCTCGCCGTATCGAACGGAGCTCCCTTGAACGTCACCGCCGATTCCGTCCGCGACTACCTCACCGCGATCGCCCGCACTCCCCTGCTCACCCCCGAGCAGGAGTACGCGCTGGCCGCCCGCATCGCCGCCGGGGCCGCGGCGCGCGCCGAGCTCGACGCCGACGCGGCCGCGGGCATCGAACCCACCGCCGAGCGGCGCGTCGAGCTGCACCGCGCCGAACGGGCGGGTCTGCGCGCCAAGGACCAGATGGTGCGAGCGAATCTGCGCCTGGTCGTCTCCATCGCGCGGCGCTTCCCCACCAACACCGGCATGTCGCTGCTGGATCTCATCCAGGAGGGCACGCTCGGCCTGATCCGCGCGGTGGAGAAGTTCGATCACGAGCGCGGGCTCAAGCTCTCGACCTACGCGACCTACTGGATCCGGCAGTCGATCGGGCGCGCGCTCACCGATCAGGGCCGCACCATCCGGTTGCCCTCGAACGTCGCCGATGTGCTGCACCGGGTGATCAAGGTGCGCCGCGAGCTGGCCCAGCAGCTCGGCAGGCCCGCCACCGTCGAGGAGCTGGCGGCGGCCGCGGAGATCGGCGTCGCCCAGGTGGAGACGATGCTGCGGCTCGAGGCCGAACCGGTGTCGCTGCACGCGCCGATCGGCGAGGACGCCGAGCTGGGCGCGCTGCTGCCCGACACCGCGCCCGCCCCGGCCGACGTGGTCGCCGGGCAGATGCTGCGCGGCTATGTCGAGGCCGCGATGACGGGACTCACCGAGCGCGAATCCGCCGTCATCCGGCTGCGCTTCGGGCTCGATCGCGGGGAGGCGCGCACGCTGGAGGAGGTAGGGTCCGAGCTCGGGGTGTCGCGGGAACGAGCCAGGCAGATCGAGGCCAAGGCGATGACCAAGCTGCGCAGGCCCAGCTGCGCGGGCGCGCTGGCCGGCCTGCTCGGCTGACCCCTTCCCTCCTATCTTACTCCGGAGTAAGGTCGGTGCATGGCATGGAAACCAACCGACATCGCGGACCAGAGCGGGCGCACGTTCGTGATCACCGGGGCCAACGGCGGCCTCGGTACCGAGACCACCCGGGTACTGGCGGGCAAGGGCGCCACCGTGATCATGGCCTGCCGCAACGCGGCCAAGGCCCAGCCGATCGCCGAGTCCATCCCCGGTGACGTCCGCGTGGCCGCGCTCGACCTGGCCGACCTGGCTTCCGTGCGCGCCTTCGCCGAGCAGCAGGGCGACTTCGACGTCCTGATCAACAACGCCGGCCTGATGAACGTCCCGTTCTCGCGCACCGCCGACGGCTTCGAGACCCAGTTCGGCGTCAACCACCTGGGCCACTTCGCGCTCACCGCCCTGCTGCTGGACCGCATCGGCGACCGGGTGGTGACCCTGGCCTCCATCGCCCACAAGCAGACACCCAAGCTCTGGATCGACGACCTCAACTACGAGAACCGCCGCTACCAGCGCAATCTCGCCTACGCCCAGGCCAAGCTGGCCAATCTCATGTTCGGCCGCGAACTGCAGCGCAGGCTCACCGAGGCGGGCTCGGCCAAGAAGTCCTACGCCGTGCACCCCGGCGTCTCGGCGACCGACCTGTTCGCCCGCACCGAGACCCCGCTGGACCGGGTGAGCAAGCCGTTCATCAAGCTCGTCGGCCACCCGCCGCACCGGGCCGCGCACTCCACCCTCTTCGCCGCGACCGAACCGGCCGCCGACCCCACCGTCTACTGGGGACCCAACAGGTGGATGCAGTCGCAGGGCCCGGTCGAGGCGTGCCCGTCGAGCGCCATCTCCCGCGATCGCGAACTGCAGCGCAGGCTGTGGGAGGAATCCGAGCGGATGACCGGCATCACCTACAAGTTCTGAGGCCCGACCTGGTCCTACGCACCCTGTAGTAGGCGGGTACCGTGGAGCGCGTGTCCGCTTCTTCGCCCCGCCCGGCGCACAACCGACCGGCCCTCATCGCGCTGGTCGTCGTCGTCGCGCTGGGCTGCCTCGCGCTGGCGTGGTGGCAGTGGGAGCGGTTCGAATCGTCCTCGGGTACCGGCCAGAACCTCGGCTACGCCCTGCAGTGGCCGCTGTTCGCGGCCTTCGCGGTATTCGCCTACGTGCGGTTCGTGCGGCTCGAACGCGAGGCCGAAGCGCCCGCCGACGAGCGCCCGCGCCCGCGTAAGGCGCAGGCTCCGCGCGAGATCCCCGCGGGCATCCTGCCCGAGCGGCCCACCGCCGCGTCGGCCGACGACCCGGAGACGGTCGCCTACAACCAGTACCTGGCGCACTTGCATGCCAGCGACATCGACGCGCAGGTCCGCTCGGCCGGTCTGCACGCCCCAGAGAGGAACGCCGGGTGACCGACAACAACACCACCGCCCCGTCGCTGGACAAGGACCCCGGCGCACCGGCGGGCGGCGCGAGCAGCGCCAAGATCGCCTCGGCGCTGCTGCGCTACCGGGTGCTGGCCTGGGTCACCGGCCTGTGGCTGCTGCTGCTCACCTTCGAGATGGTCGCCAAGTACGGCTTCGACGTCGACACCCCGAGCTGGATCGCGGTCGTGCACGGCTGGGTGTACTTCGCCTACCTGCTCGTCACCGCCGATCTCGCGGTCAAGGTGCGCTGGCCGATCGGCCGGACCGTCGGCACCCTCATCGCGGGCACGATCCCGTTCCTGTCCTTCTTCGTCGAGCACCGCAATGCCAACGACGTGAAGAACCAGTACAGCCTCTGATCTTCGGACGACGAACGCCGCCGCCCCTTCCGGGAGCGGCGGCGTTCTGCCGTGTAGGCGGCTCGGGAATCTCAGGCGAGAGCAGCCAGGGCGGGAATGAGCTGGGTCAGCGCCCGGCCGCGATGGGACACGGCGTCCTTCTCGGCAGGGGTCAGCTCGGCGGCCGAACCGGAACCACCCTCGGGCAGGAACAGCGGGTCGTAGCCGAAGCCACCCTCACCGCGCGGGGCGCGCGCGATGCTGCCCGGCCATTCCCCACGGACCACGGTCGTGGTGCCGTCGGGCAGTACCAGCGCGCAGGTGGACACGAACGCGGCGCCGCGCCGCTCGTCGGGGACATCACCGAGCTGGCCCAGCAGCAGGGCGTTGTTGGCCGCGTCGTCACCGTGGGTGCCCGACCAGCGCGCCGACAGCACGCCCGGCATGCCGTTGAGCGCGTCCACCTCGATACCGGAATCGTCGGCCACACAGGGCAATCCGGTCGCCACGGCACCGTCGCGGGCCTTGGCGATCGCGTTCTCCTCGAAGGTGGCGCCGGTCTCGGGCGCCTCCTCGTAGGGCGGTACGTCGGCCAGGCTCACCAGTTCGATCCCGGCCACGCCCGCCTCGTCGAGGATGCGGCGCAGTTCCTTCAGCTTCTTGGCATTTCGGCTGGCCACCAGCACACGCACGGCCACGGCTACTTCTTCGTGGCGGTGGGCTCGGGCAGCGCGCCCGGGTACGGCAGGGCCAGGGCTTCCTTCTGCACCGCGAACAGCTGCTCACAACCGGCCAGGGCCGAATCGAGCAGCTTGTCCAGGGTGGAGCGCGGGAAGGTGGCGCCCTCGCCGGTGCCCTGGATCTCGACCAGGGTGCCGGTGTCGGTGGCCACGACGTTCATGTCGACCTCGGCGCGCGAGTCCTCCTCGTAGGGCAGGTCCAGGCGCACCCGGCCGTCCACCACGCCCACGCTCACCGCGGCGATCATGCACGAGATCGGTTGCGGGTCGGCCAGTTTGCCCGCGGCGGCCAGGTAGGTCACCGCGTCGTGCAGGGCCACGTAGGCGCCGGTGATGGCGGCGGTGCGGGTGCCGCCGTCGGCCTGGAGCACGTCGCAGTCCAGGGCGATGGTGTTCTCACCCAGCGCGGCCAGGTCGATACAGGCCCGCAGCGAACGCCCGATCAGCCTGCTGATCTCCTGGGTGCGGCCACCCACCTTGCCCTTGACCGACTCGCGGCCGCTGCGGGTGTGGGTGGCGGCGGGCAGCATGGCGTACTCGGCGGTCAGCCAGCCCAGGCCGGAATCGCGGCGCCACGGCGGCACCCCCTCGGTGACGCTCGCGGTGCACATCACCCGCGTCTGCCCGAATTCCACCAGCACCGACCCCGCCGGGTGCGAGGTGAATCCCCGGGTGATCTTCACTTCGCGGAGTTCGTCATCCGCTCTGCCATCGGCTCGTCTCGACACGCGGATAGTGTAGGGGAACGCTAGAGATCGAAGCTCTCACCCGGTGACACGGCGTGCACCGGCCCGGCGAAGGCGGCCTTCGCCTCGGCGATGACGTCCTCGCGCGAGGTCCACGGCGGGATGTGGGTGAGCAGCAGTTCCTTGGCCCCGGAACGGGTGGCGATCTCGCCCGCCTCGGTGCCCGAAAGGTGAATGCCCGGAGGACGATTCGCCGGATCGTGGGTCCACGACGCCTCGGCCATCAGCACGTCGGCGCCCTGGGCCAGTTCCACCACCGCGTCGCACATGGCGGTGTCGCCGGTGTAGACGAACACGCGGCCGTCGGCGGCGGTGATGCGCAGGCCGTAGGACTCCGGCGGGTGGTACATCCGCCGGGCCTCGACGGTGTGGCCGGGGCCGAACGGGATCGGGGTGTTCTCCACCCACGCCTGGGAGTCGATCACGTCGGACCAGTCGTCGGTCTCGCCGCCGATCTCGGCCGAGGCGTTGCCGATGCGCAGTGCCGCGTCGGAGGGGCCGCGCACCAGGGCCCGCCCGGTGGGCGGGTTGGGGTGGTAGCGGCGCCAGACCAACAACGCGGGCAGGTCCAGGCAGTGGTCGGCGTGCAGGTGGGTGAGGAAGATGTCGACCTCACCCGGGTTGAGATGCTTCTGCAGCGCGCCGAAGATCCCGGGGCCGAAGTCGATGACGGTCGGCCGCATATCGGGGCCCGTCAGCAGGTAACCCGACGCTGGGGAGTCCGGGCCGGACACGCTGCCCGAGCACCCGAGGACGGTAAGGCGCATACCCTCATGCTGCCACGGCGTGCTGGTGCTCACTGCAGGATCCCCCCATTTCCCAGACCGGATCCCCGGCTACCGCGTTGGTACTGCGCGGCCGACCGATGCTCCACGGCGGCGTCGACGTTCATCTGATGAGAGTACCCAGCCCGCCAGCACTCCACCCACCGCCCCGAAAAGATGTCCCTGCCAAGAAATTCGGGGGTCGCTGGGCAGCACGCCCCACAGCATCGAGCCGTAGATCAGGAAGATCACCAGACCCACCACGATCTGCCCCACATTGCGCGCGAACCAGCCCCGGCAGATCAGGTACGTGAGCCAGCCGAACACGATCGAGGACGCCCCGAGGTGCACACTCCCCGACGACGCGGTGAGCCACGTCCCCACTCCGGCCACCACCCAGATGATGGCCGTGGCCGCGATCCCGCGCCCGATCCCCGACAGCAGCACCACGAACCCGAGCACCAGCAGCGGCAGCGTGTTGGCGAGCAGATGGTCCCACCCGCCGTGCAGCAGCGGCGCCCACAGGATCCCGTCGAGCCCGCCGATCGCGCGCGGTTCGATCCCGGCGCCGTCGAGCTGGTTGAGGGTGCCCGGCGGCTGACCGTGCGACAGGACCGTGTCGATCCCCTCGATCACATACAGCGCCCCGACGAATCCGAGGATCACCACGGCCGCCTGCACCCAGATCCGGGTTGCCCGCGGCGCAGGCGTTGTCGACCGGCCCTGCAATCCCGCGATCCGGTCCGGGTCGAACGACGCCCCGACTCCACCACTCACCGACATCGCCTCCACTCCGGCAGGGGACAAGCCCACTACGTCGAGCGTACCGAAACGGCTCAGGCCCAGAGCTGGCCTTCGAGCTTCTCCTCCGCCTCGTCCAGGGTGCCGTCGTAGGCGCCCGTGGACAGGTACTTCCAGCCGCCGTCGGCCACGACGAAGGCGATGTCGGCGCGCTTGCCCGCCTTCAGCGCCTTCTTGCCGATGCCGAGGGCCGCGTGCAGGATCGCGCCGGTGGAGATCCCGGCGAAGATGCCCTCCTCGCCGACCAGCTCCCTGGTGCGCTTGACCGCGTCGTAGGGGCCGACGGAGAAACGGGTGGTGAGCACCTTCTCGTCGTAGAGCTCGGGGATGAAGCCCTCGTCGATGTTGCGCAGCCCGTAGACGAGTTCGCCGTAGCGCGGCTCGGCCGCCACGATCTCGATGCCGGGGACCTGTTCGCGCAGGTAGCGGCCGGTGCCCATGAGGGTGCCGGTGGTGCCGAGACCGGCCACGAAGTGGGTGATCTCGGGCAGGTCGGCCAGCAGTTCGGGACCGGTGGTCTCGTAGTGCGCCAGCGCGTTGGCCGGGTTACCGTACTGGTAGAGCATCACCCAGTCGGGGTTCTCGGCGGCGATCTGCTTGGCCAGCGCGACGGCCTGGTTGGAGCCACCGGCGGCGGGCGAATCGATGATCTCGGCACCGAACATGGTGAGCAGCTGACGCCGTTCCACAGAGGTGTTCTCCGGCATCACGCACACGATCCGGTAGCCCTTGAGCTTGGCCGCCATGGCCAGCGAGATCCCGGTGTTGCCGCTGGTCGGTTCCAGAATGGTGCAGCCGGGGGTGAGCAGCCCGTCGGCCTCGGCCTGCTCGATCATCCGCAGCGCGGGCCGGTCCTTGACCGAACCGGTCGGGTTGCGGTCCTCGAGCTTGGCCCACAGCCGCACGTGGTTCTCGCCGTCCCACTGCGGCGACAGCGTCTGCAGCCCGACCAGGGGCGTGTTGCCCAGGGTCGCGATCAGCGATTCGTAGCGGGCCACGGGATCAGGCGCCGCCGGCCACGGCGGGCAGGATGGTGACCGACGCGTCGGCGGGCACCTCGGCGTCGAGGCCGCCGGCGAAGCGCACGTCCTCGTCGTCGACGTAGATGTTGACGTAGCGGTTGAGCTTGCCGTCCTTGAGCAGGCGCTCGGCCAGGCCGGGGTGGTTGGCCTCGAGGTCGTCGATCAGCGCGGACAGGGTCGCGCCCTCGCCCTGGACGCGCTTCTCGCCTCCGGTGAGACCACGCATGATGGTGGGGATGGACACGGTGACCGGCATGGTGACTCCTCGGTGATGACTTGGTTCGGTGGGGTTCAGGCGTCGTAGGTCTCGACGATGCGCACCGGTTCCTCGGTGACCTCGCCCTCGAGAATGCGGTAGCTGCGCAGCTCGTGGTGCTCCGGATCGCGGGTGGAGATCAGCACGTAGTGCGCGTCCGGCTCGGAGGCGTAGGAGATGTCGGTGCGGCTGGGGTAGGCCTCGGTGGCGGTGTGCGAGTGGTAGATGACGACCGGGGTCTCGTCGGCGTCGTCCATCGCACGCCAGACCTTCAGCTGCTCGCCGGAATCGAACCGGTAGAAGGTGGGCGAGCGTTCGGCGTTGACCATGGCCACGAAGCGTTGCGGGCGGTCGCTGCCCTCGGGTCCGGCGATGATGCCGCAGGCTTCGTCGGGGTGGTCGGCGCGGGCGTGCGCCACCATGGCGTCCACGAGGTCGGCCCTGATCACCAGCACTTGTCGGCCCTTTCCACATCCTGTTCCAGCGGTGCCGAGCACCAGTCCCGACAACCACTCACCCTATTCGGGTATTCCGGCGGGTGCGCACGCCGGTCCGGATCAGGCGCCGAACAGGTCGCGGTAGGCGGGGATGCCGGCGATCGAGGTGGCGTGCAGTACCGCGTCGACCACGGCGCGTTCGACCACCACGGCCGCGGCGGTGCACAGCTGGTCGAGCAGCAGCAGGTCCGGCGGGAAAGCCGGGGGCAGCGCGACCGCCGGGGCCCGCTTCGCGCCGGTGCTGAGGGCGAACAGGGTGTCGCCGTCGAGGGGTGAGTGCACGGGGCGGATCGCGCGGGCCAGCCCGTCGTGCGCGGTGGTGGCGAGCCTGCGGCAGCCCGCCGGGTCGAGGGCGGCGTCGGTGGCCACCACACCGATGGTGGTGTTGAGCACGGTGCCCTTCACGGGCAGGGCGTTCATCGCGGCGATCTGCTCGGGGGTGCCGGGCGCGAGCCCGAAGTACTCCGGTCCGTCGGTGCCGGTGCCCCAGGGCAGGCCGGTGCGCGGGTCGACGACCGAGCCGACCGGATTGGCGACGATCACCGCGCCCACGGTCATCCCCTCCCCCGGTCCCTCGCCGAGAACCACACTCGCCGAACCGATTCCGCCCTTGAGCGCGCCCGCCCGCGCACCCACCCCCGCGCCCGCGGTCCCGCGCGCGAACTCGGTCGAGGCCGCGTCGGCCGCGCGGAAACCGTCGTCGGCGGTCGGCCGGACGCGCCAGTCCCCGACCGGCAGGTCGAAGATCACCGCGGCGGGCACGATCGGCACCACCCGGCCCGGGTCGGCGGGGTCCATCGGGATGCCCTCGCCGTGTTCCTCGGCCCAGCGCATCACGCCGTCGGCGGCGGCCAGGCCGTATGCGCTGCCGCCGGTGAGCAGGATGGCGTGCAGCTGCCGGACGGTGTTGGCGGGGTCGAGCAGATCGGTCTCCCTGGTGCCGGGGCCGCCGCCGCGCACGTCGACCGCGGCCGTCGCGCCGCCGGGCACCCGCACCACCGTGCAGCCCGTCGCCGCCCCGGAACCCAGGGTGACCTGCGGATCGAGCCGCTGACAGTGCCCGACGAGCACCCCCACGACATCGGTGATCGCGTCGCGGGCGCCCGGCGCGCTGCGCATCAGGGGGCCAGCGCCTGCAGCAGTGAGTCCTGCATCCAGGTGAGCCAGTGGTAGACGTCCAGATGCGGCGCGCGCGGATCTTCCGGCTCGAAATGTTCGGGCGTGTCGTCGTCGATGTCGAGCAGGGTGCCCAGCGCCAGGCGGACGTCGGTGAGCGCGGCCAGCCACGCGTCGGCCTGTTCGGGGGTGAGCACGATCTTGCCGCCGGTCTCCGGGCAGCTCTCCAGCACGGTCCGGCCCGCGGCGAGCTTGGCGTCGATGATCTCCGGCTCGTGCAGGCTGCGCAGCGCGCTGTTGAGATCGGCGCGCTTGGCGTCGGGCGAGCCCGGCTCGGCGCGGTGGAAATCGGGCAGCAGGCGCAGCAGTTGCGGGTCGTCGGGTGGGGTGGAGTTGCCGGTGCGCAGCCCGGTGAGGGCGGCGAGTTCGTCTTCGGGGGCCTCGTTGGCGCGGTCGCTGAGCAGACCGGACACGGCCCCGATCAGCGAGCGCAGGACGGTGGCCTCGTGCTCGTCCATCTCGGATCGAAGCTTCAGGCCACTCAGCGAGTTCTTCCGGCTCCACTTGCGCACAGGGCCACGGTACTCAGTCGTCGCGCTGCATGGTTGCCCAGAGCCCCGCGGCGTGGAGTCTGCGCACGTCCTGTTCCATCTTGTCGCGCGAACCCGACGACACCACGGCCTTGCCCTCGTTGTGCACCTGCAGCATCAACTCGGTCGCCTTGGCTTTGCTGTAGCCGAACAGCTTCTGGAATATGTAGGTGACGTAGTGCATGAGGTTGACCGGGTCGTCCCAGACGACGGTCACCCAGGGCCGGTCCTCGGCCTCCAGGATCTCGGCGTGCTCGACTGCCTCCGGCGTAGCCTGTGGCGCCGACAGTGCGGCGTTCACGGCGTCGGTGACGGCGCCGGTCCGAACGGAATTGCACACGGCCATAAACCCCAGGGTACGACGAGGCAGGCCGGAAACAACACCCGGTGACTACAGTTTCTCGTGTGCCCCACCGTGACGAGTCCGCCAGCACCGCGTTGCTGACCGACCAGTACGAGCTGACCATGCTGGCCGCGGCCCTGGCCGACGGTTCCGCGCACCGGCGCTGCACCTTCGAGGTGTTCGCCCGCAGGTTGCCCAACGGCCGCCGTTACGGCGTGGTCGCGGGCACCGGCAGGCTGCTCGACGCGCTGGGCGCGTTCCGCTTCGGTCCCGAGGAGCTCGCGGTGGCCGCGACGTTCCTCGATCCGGCCACCGTCGACTGGTTGCGCGAGTATCGCTTCACCGGCGACATCGACGGCTACGCCGAGGGCGAGCTGTACTTCCCTGGCTCGCCGATCCTGTCGGTACGCGGCAGTTTCGCCGAGTGCGTGCTGCTCGAGACGCTGGCGCTGTCGATCTTCAACCACGACAGCGCCATCGCCTCGGCGGCCGCGCGGATGGTGAGCGCCGCGGCCGGGCGCCGGACCATCGAGATGGGTTCGCGGCGCACCCACGAGCTGGCCGCGCCGTCGAGTTCGCGCGCGGCCTACCTGGCCGGTTTCGACGCCACCTCCAATCTGGAGGCGGTGCGCAGCTTCGGCGTGCCGGGCGCGGGCACCAGCGCGCACGCCTTCACGCTGCTGCACTCCGGTGCCGACGGCGAACACGAGGCCGCCGCCTTCCGCAGCCAGGTCGAGGCGCTCGGCGTGTCGACCACCCTGCTGGTGGACACCTTCGACATCACCCGCGGCGTGGCCACCGCCATCGAGGTGGCCGGTCCCGAGCTGGGCGGGGTGCGCATCGACTCCGGTGACCTGGGCGTGCTGGCCCGCCAGGTCCGCGACCAGCTCGACGGCCTCGGCGCCACCGGCACCAGGATCGTGGTCTCCGGCGACCTGGACGAGTACGCCATCGCCGCGCTGCGCGCCGAACCGGTGGACGTCTACGGCGTGGGCACTTCGCTGGTCACCGGCTCGGGCGCGCCGACCGCGGGCATGGTCTACAAGCTGGTCGAGGTCGAGGGCGTCCCGGTGGCCAAGCGGTCGAGTCACAAGGAGTCGCGCGGCGGCACCAAGAAGGCGGTGCGGCTGGCCCGCGCGACCGGCACCGTCGTGGAGGAGATCGTCTACCCCGCCGCCGGGGAGGCGCCCGCGACCGACGGCTTCCAGGCGCGCGAACTGCAGGTGCCGCTGGTGCGCAAGGGCGAGATCGTCGACGGGGTGGCCACGCTGGCGCAGAGCCGGGAGCTGGTCGCGCGCGGGCTGGTCAGCCTGCCGTGGGAGGGGCTCAAGCTCTCGGCGGGCGAGCCCGCGATCCCCACGACCTTCCTGGGCTGAGGACAATGGAAGTGAACGAACGTGGAGGGACCGGTATGGCGCGCGGCTTGGTGATCGTGGACGTGCAGAACGACTTCTGTGAGGGCGGCGCGCTCGCCGTCGCGGGCGGGGCCGCCGTCGCGACCGCGATCAGCGAGCATCTCGCGTCGACCCCCTACGACGCCGTGGTCGCCACCCGCGACTGGCACATCGACCCCGGCGCGCATTTCTCCGACACCCCCGACTACGTCGACTCCTGGCCGCCGCACTGCCGCGTCGGCACCCCCGGCGCCGAGTTCCACCCGAACCTCGACACCGCGCCGGTGCAGGAGACCTTCCACAAGGGCGAATACACCGCCGCCTACTCCGGTTTCGAGGGCGCCGCCGCCGACGGCACCACACTCACCGACTGGCTGCGCGCCCGCGGCATCGACACCGTCGACGTGGTCGGCATCGCCACCGACCACTGCGTGCGCGCCACCGCCCTGGACGCCCGCGCCGCCGGTTTCGGCACCCGCGTGCTGCTCGACCTCACCGCGGGCGTGTCCCCCGAGACCACCCGCACCGCCCTCGAAAGACTGCGCGCCGCAGGGGTCGACCTCGTCGGCGCGACCGCGTCCTGACCACTCACCGCCACCCCGTTCGCCCCAGCGACCGAGCCGCCGCGATGCCCCGCGGTGGGTGCGCCGGCACCGCCGTCGATACTTCCGGCATGGACTATCGATTCCCGGCCCACACCCGCGCCACCCTGACCACCGCGCTCGCCGGGCTCGACAACATCCACGACGCCGCCGAACTCGTCTTCTGGTCCAACCCCGCCACCGACGACCTCCAGCGCCTCGGCCTCGGCGCCTTCGGCCGGCTCCCACCCGCCTTCACCCACCTGCTGGCCCTGACCAGCCTGCACTCCACCGTCCTGGACACCGGCTTCAGCGGCTACCTGCGCACCCGCCGCGCCGAACTCCCCTGGGCCACCCGAGGTCTGCGCGCCGCGGGCATGCCGACACTGGCCGCCGCCGCCGTCCTCACCGCCCACGACATCTCCCCCAGCTCCCCCGACGACCCCCTCGACCGCTTCTGGGAAGACGAACACCAGGTCCTCGCCAACCCCGCCCAGATCCGCCGCCCCACCGGCGACCGCGCCGACGACCCGGACGAGATCTACGACATCAACGAACCGCAAGACTTCGAACAACGCGTCCTGGACTACATCCGCGCCCACCCCGACGACTTCGTCCGCGAGTACTGAACGTCGGCGAAACCTGTCGGCGGGGGCCGCTAGGCTGCCTGCGTGCCCGAACTCCCTCCCGTCACCGACCTGCTCGTCACCGCTGTGCGTGCCCTGGGCGGGAAGGAACGCACCGGTCAGACCGCCATGGCCGCCGCGGTCGACCACGCGATCGACACCAAGGAACACCTGGCGGTGCAGGCGGGCACCGGCACCGGGAAGTCGCTGGCCTATCTGGTGCCGAGCCTGCGGCACGCGGTGCGCACGGGGCGCACGGTGGTGGTGTCCACGGCGACGATCGCGCTGCAACGCCAGCTCGTCGACCGGGATCTGCCGCGCCTGGCCGAGGCGCTGAAGAAGCCCCTGGGCCGCGCACCGCAGTTCGCGATCCTCAAGGGCCGCAACAACTATCTGTGCCTGAACAAGATCAACAGCGTCATCCCGGAGGACACCGGCGGCGAGGCCGAACTGTTCGACGCCTTCGCCATCTCGCGCCTGGGCCGCGAGGTGCAGCGCCTCAACGAGTGGGCCTCCGACACCGAGACCGGCGACCGCGACGAGATCGCGCCCGGCGTCAGCGACCGCGCCTGGCGGCAGGTGAGCGTGTCCTCGCGCGAGTGCCTGGGCAAGTCGCGCTGCCAGTTCGGCCAGGACTGCTTCGCCGAGAAGGCGCGCGGCGAGTCGGCGCAGGCCGATGTGGTGGTCACCAACCACGCACTGCTGGCCATCGACGCCATCAGCGGCATCCAGGTGCTGCCCGAACACGATGTGGTGGTGATCGACGAGGCGCACGAACTGGTCGACCGGGTCACCGGCGTGGCCACCGCCGAACTGGCCGCCACCGCGATCAGCGCCGCGGCCCGGCGCTGCACCAAACTCATCGACGAGCGCGAGGTCGACCGGCTCGAAGGCGCCGCCGAGGCCTTCCACCAGGCCATCGAGGACCTGCCCGCCGCCCGCTGGGACCACCTGCCCGACGGCATCGCCCCGGTGCTCGCGCTGGTCCGCGACGCCGCCTGGAACGCGCGCACCGAGATCGCCCCGCAGGGGACGGTGAAGACCCAGGACGACCCCGACAACGCCGCCGCCCGCACCATGGCCGTGGCCGCGCTCGAGGACGTCCACGATGCCGCGGTGCGCGCGCTCACCGCCTTCGAGGAGGCCGATCCGGCCGCGCGCCGCGATGTCATCTGGCTCTCCGCCGACGAGGTGCGCGGCGTGCCCCGGCGCACGCTGCGGATGGCGCCGCTGTCGGTGGGTGGGCTCTTGCGCAGCAGGCTGTTCGGCTCGGCCACCGTCGTGCTCACCTCGGCGACCCTGCAGATCGGCGGGTCCTTCGACGGGCTGGCGATCACCTGGGGCCTGCCCGCGCAGTCCGGCGGCAAGGTCGACGCCGCGCTGGCCAACGGCGCCACCGCCCCCGCCGACACCGAGACGGTGCGCTGGAGTTCGCTGGACGTGGGTTCGCCGTTCGACCACGCCAAGTCCGGCATCCTCTATGTCGCCAAGCACCTGCCCGCCCCGGGCCGCGACGGCCTCTCGCCCACCTACCTCGACGAGATCGAGCAGCTCATCACCGCCGCGGGCGGACGCACCCTCGGCCTGTTCTCCTCCATGCGCGCCGCCAAGGCCGCCACCGAGGCGCTGCGCGAGCGGCTCGACACGCCCGTGCTGTGCCAGGGCGACGATTCGATGGGCGCGCTGGTTCGCAAGTTCGCCGACGATCCGGCCACCTCGCTGTTCGGCACGCTCACCCTCTGGCAGGGCGTGGACGTACCGGGCCCGTCGCTGAGTCTGGTGATCCTGGACCGCATCCCGTTCCCCCGCCCGGACGACCCGCTGCTCACCGCGCGCCAGCGCGCGGTGGAATCGCGCGGCGGCAACGGCTTCATGACCGTGGCCGCCAATCACGCCGCGCTGCTGCTCGCGCAGGGCACCGGCCGGTTGCTGCGCAGCGTCGACGACCGCGGCGTGGTCGCCGTGCTCGACTCGCGCCTGGCCACCGCCCGCTACGGCAGCTACCTGCGCGCCTCGCTGCCGCCGTACTGGGAGACCACCGATCCGGAGGTCGTGGCCAAGGCGCTGCGCAGGCTCACCGCGTCGGCCTGAATCCGCGAGCTTGCACAGCGGGCCTTGCGATTCGCAAGGTTGGCACCGCGAATTGGCTACCGGGCGAACGCAACTCGTGAGAACGTGTGCTGATGATGCACCACGCCGATGGCGAGGTACTCGGCGAATTTCTGGTCAGCGCAAGATCTTTGGCCGAGTACCGCGCGATGTTCCAACTCTCCGACGACGACCTCGCCGGTCGCCGCATACTCGACTGCCCCGGGGGCGCAGCAAGTTTCGCCGCGGAGGCGAGCGCGCTGGGCGCCGAGGTGACCGCGATCGACCCCATCTACGCCACCGCCCCCGCCGACCTGGCCGCCCGCGCCACCCCCGAGACCGAACGGGCGGTGGCCTGGGCCCACCAGCACGCCGACCGGTACCGCTGGGACTGGTACGGCAGCACCGCCGAGCACGCCGCGATCCGCCGCGGCGCCGCCGCCCGCTTCGCCGAGGACGTCCGCACCACGCCCGACCGCTACCTCGCCGGCTCGCTCCCCTCGCTGCCCTGCCCCGACGACTCGTTCGATCTGGCGCTGAGTTCGCACCTGCTGTTCAGCTACGCCGACCGCCTCGACGCGGACTTCCACCTGGCCGCCCTGCAGGAGCTGGCCCGCGTCGCCACCACCGAGGCGCGGGTGTATCCGCTGCTGGACTACACCGGCGCCCCGCTCGACGACCTGATCGATCACCTGCGGACCGAACTGCACGACAAAGGAATTCAGACCTCGCTGCGCAAAACCCACTATGAGTTCCACCACGGTGCCGACACCATGCTGACGTTGCAGCCCGTGGCCTGATCACCGCAGGTCGATGCCGGTCCGCTATCACGGACCGGCATTCGGGCACGCCCGTGCCAGTCATACGTTCCGGCTACCGAAGGCGAGCCGCCGCCCGGCACCCCGGACCCGGCGTTGTACGTTCTTAGTCGTGCATACGATGCGAGCCGGCCGGTAGCACGGCCGTGGCGGAGAGATCTCGACGCGTGGAGCTGCCGCGCACGACCCTGACGCTCATCCTGCTACTCGGTACCGCCGTCCTAGGTGTGACGCTGCTGTTCACCACCATGGACCCCTGGATGAACAGCGGCGGCATCCTCGCCGGCGGCCTGGACGTCCACATCTATCGCGACGGCGGCTGGCGGCTGTGGCACGGCCGCGCGCTGTATCTCGAACCCACCCACTACGGCCTGCTCTACACCTACACCCCGTTCTCGGCGGTGGTGTTCCTGCCGCTGCTGCTGGTGCCGTGGGGCGCGGTCACCACCACCTGGCTGACGCTCAATCTGCTCGTGCTGTTCGCCTGTGTGCTGCAGAGCTGGCGGATGCTCGGCTACCGGGTGACCCCGCGCCTGGCGACGGTCAGCGCGCTGATCGCGCTGGCCTGCACCTTCGCCGAGCCGGTGCGCACCACCCTGTACTACGGGCAGATCAATCTGTGGCTGATGCTGCTGGTGCTGTGGGACTTCTCGCGTGGTGAGCACAGCCGCCTGCGCGGTCTGGGCGTCGGCATCGCCGCGGGCATCAAGCTGACCCCGCTGTTCTTCATCGCCCAGTACCTGTTCCAGCGGCAGTGGCGGGCCGCGGTCACGGCGGCGCTCACCTTCCTGGCCACCATCGCCGGGACCGCGCTGATCCTGCCGCGCGACTCCTTCCAGTACTGGACCTCGACGTTCTTCCACTCCGGCCGCATCGCCCCGGATGTGCACCCCGCCAACCAGTCCCTGCGCGGCGCCATCGCCCATCTCATCCACGGCCCCGCCCCGATCTGGCTGTGGCTGCTGATCGCGGTGCCGATCGCGCTGGCGGCGCTGTGGCTGGCGGCCGAACTCCAGCGCCGGGGCGAGCCGCTGCTGTCGGTGACCCTGGGTGGGCTCACCGCGTGCGCGGTGTCGCCGTATTCCTGGGGCCACCACTGGGTCTGGTTCGTGCCGCTGCTGGTGTACCTGATCCACCGCGCCCAGACCCGGCGGCGCTGGTGGCTCGCCGCCGGTGTCCTCTATCCCGCGATCGCCGCGTGGACCTACACGTACCTGCCGGGCTGGGTCAGCGTCGGCACCTTCCTGCTGCCGCCGTGGTGGCCGCTGTCGCAGGTGCTGATGAACATCTACGTGGTGCTCTACCTGATCACGCTGGCCGGTATCGCGGTCGGCCTGCGCAGGCGCACCCCGCCGCCGATCGAGCCGATCGTCATCGAAGCGCCAGCGGCCGAACCGGACTCGCGCGGCCTCGATCCGCTGGTGGTGGTGCCGCTACCCGCACGCCCAGTCGAAAACGCCTGACTCCAGGTCGAGCTGGGCGTTGCCGCCGCCGAAGTTCATCCCGGAGATCTCCTCGATCTCCAGGTAGTACGCGGTCAGCCCCTCGGGCAGGGCCTGCACCGGGAAGGCGGTGCCGCCCAGGTGACAGCGCCCGAACAGCGGCTCGGCCCAGGGGTTCCAGCCGGAGTCCTCGGTGAGCGGGTCCTGGTAGCGGGTGTCGGTCTCGTACTCCACCGGCGGGATGCCCACATTGGGATCGCCGGTGCGTTCGGCCAGCCAGATGCCGACGGTGGGATGCACGTCGTCCCAGGCGTTGCAGCCTTCGTCGCTCGCCACCGGCGCACCGGCCGGGCGGACATCGGCGGGCGGGGCGACGGGCCCCGCGGCGAATTCGGCCTCGGTGAGCCAGATCAGGGCGAAGGCGCCGCCGATCTCGTCGTGCAGGATGCGCAGCTGTGGGTGCAGGCGGGTGCTCACGAGGTCGCGGGCCACCGGGTCCTCGGACGCGGCATCGGGCACGACCGGGTCGCCCGCGTCGGCGAACTGCCCCTCACCCTGGAAGAACGCGACGGCGGGGAAACCGGGACCGCGCCGCTGGTAGTCGGCGGGCAACCGCAGGGTGAACGCGTGCATCATCGGCAACCCGGTGACCGGCCCGCGCGGCCAGCACGCCACGTCGATCCCGGGCCCCTCGCTACCGATCCAGCCCGACCGCACCGGCGCGTCCAGCGTCAGCGGCTCACCACCGGGCGTCTCCGCCAGCTTGTCGGCCGAGTCCCCGAAACCCAGGTCGTACGCCTTCATCGCGCCTCTCCTCTTTCCCTGTGCGGACGATGCCGTGCCCGCCCCGCGCGGGCCGCACGCCGACGAGGGTAGTGCGTCGCACCGACATCGGGTGACACCGCGGCGACCACCCGGCAACCAGCACACGACAACGGCGGCGCGGCGAGGCGTGGTCACCACACCGCCGTCGCGGGGAACTCAGCTCAGAGCACGGCCTTCAGCAGCAGCGTCAGCAGCCCGGAACCGATACCGAGCGCGACCGCCCCCGCGCCCCACACCAGGCCCTGCCGCGCCCACGGCCGTCCGTGATCCAGCGAGAACCGGCCGGGACCGGTGAAGGCCAGGGTGACGGCCGGGATGGCGAACAGCAGCGCCACCTCGTAACCCTTGCCGGTGAGCAGGCCACCGGCGAAGGTGACATTGATGGCGTTGACCATGGTGCCCAGCACCGCGGCAGCGGCCAGCGGGGTGAGCAGGCCGAGTACCAGCGCGAGACCGCCGGCGAATTCGGTGAGCCCGGCCAGCGTGCCGAAGATCTCGCCGGGGTTGTAGCCCATGGCGGTGAAGCCGTCGGCGGTGTCGCGCCAGCCCTTGCCGCCCCACCAGCCGAAGAGTTTCTGGGCGCCGTGCGCGGCCATCAGGCCGCCGAAGCCGACGCGCAGGACGAGCAGGCCGATATCGCTCGAGAGCGCGGCATCGGTGGCCGTGAGGGTGGTGGTCGTGCCGGAAGTGGTGGTGCGGGTAGCGGTGTCGGTCATCGTTTCCTCGTCTGCGATTCGATACATGCCCGCAACCGGACTGCGGTCCGATTGCCTTCTCCGATCAACTCCGGTGCGGTCCGGGCTATTTCACGCCCGTCCCGCCGGATCTGTGCCGCTGGTCACAACCGATGCGAAAGGCCGCCCGATCGGACGGCCTTTCGCTTGCTGACACGGTGGTCAGTACGACATCGTCGCGTAGCCGACGAGCGTCTGCTCCGACTCCCTCGACAGCTTCCAGGTGCCGTCGATGTCCTTCCAGGTCACCGGAATCGGATAGGTGTAGTCGCCGAGGCTGCTGTTGAGGGTGGCGGAGAGGGTGTCGCCCTCGACCGTCACCGGACCCGACACGTCCCAGTGGTAACCCGGGATCGCGGCGATGCGGTCGCGCACGACCGTCAGGCCGCTCGCGTCACCGGACTCGACCTCGGCGGTCGAGCCGTTGAGCGCGGCCTGCAGTTTGCCCTGCAGCTCACCGGCCGACGGGGTGGCGGGCGCGGCGATCGCGGCCGGGGCGGTGGCGACGACGGCCACGGCGACCGGCGCGAACAGGGTGGCGACAGCCATCGACGCGGCGACGAGCGAGCGCTTCACAGATCTCTCCTTCACAATCGGAGAGGTAAGCCTAACCTATTCGACCAGGAAGAAGAAGTACGCCAGGAACAGCACCAGCAGCCCCCACATGGCCGGATGCACCTCTTTGACCCGGCCCTTGGCCACCATGACCACCGGATACAGGATCATGCCCATGGCCAGACCGTTGGCGATCGAATACGTCAGCGGCATCATGATCACGGTGAGGAAGGCGGGCACCGAGTACTCGAGATGCTGCCAATCGATGTCACCGAGCGCACGGGCCATCAGCACACCCACCACGATCAACGCGGGCGCGGTGACCTCGCTGGACCCGGCGATCACCGAGAACACCGGATAGCAGAACATCGCGATCAGGAACCAGCCCGCCGTGGTCACCGCCGTCAATCCGGTCCGGCCACCGGCCGACACACCCGCCGTCGACTCCACATACGCGGTGGTGGTGGAGGTACCGATGATCGCGCCCGCGGTGGTGCCCACCGAGTCGGCGGCCAGGGCGCTGGCCGCGCGCGGCAGCGTGCCGTCCTTGTTGAGCAGCCCGGCCTGGTTGGCGACCCCGATGAGCGTGCCCGAGGCGTCGAAGAAGTCGACGAACAGCATGGTGAGCACCACCACGATCATCTGCCCGGTGAAGGCGTCGGGCAGATGGATGATCGCCTGACCGAAGGTCTGGTCCAGGCCCTTGGGCAGTTCGGCGATGCCGTCGGGAATGCCGACCAGGCCGGTCACCATGCCGAGCACGGTGGTGGCGACGATGCCGTAGAGCACCGCGCCGTGCCAGCCGATCACCAGGAAGACCACGGTCACGACCAGACCGAACAGCGCCAGCAGCGTGGTGCCCTTGGTGAAGTCGCCCAGGGTGACCAGCGTCGCCTCGCTGTTCACCACGATGCCGGCGTTCTTCAGCCCGAGGAACGCCACGAACAGGCCGATACCGGCGCCCACCGCGAACTTCATCTGCAGCGGGATCGCGTTGAGAATCCGTTCGCGGACCTTGGTCACCGCGAGGATGAAGAAGATGATGCCCGACAGCAGCGTCCCCGACAGCGCCACCTGCCACGGGATGCCCATGCTGAGCACCACGGTGTAGGCGAAGAACGCGTTGAGGCCCATGCCCGGCGCGAGCGCGATCGGATAGCGCGCCCAGATGCCCATGACCAGTGTGCCGAAGACCGCGGCCACCGCGGTGGCGGTGAACACCGCCTGCATCGGGATGCCCTTGTCACCCAGGGCGCCCTCGTCACCGAGGATCGACGGATTCACCGCCAGCACATAGGACATCGCCAGGAACGTGATCGTCCCCGCCATCGCCTCGCGCCGGAAGGTGGACCCGCTCGACGAGACACCGAAGTATCCGTCGACGCGCCGTCGGGCGCGGGTGACGACATCGCTGGCCATGACTCTCCAGTCCGGGGGTGTTCAGAGAAGAAGGATGCCCAGGAACGGTAGCGGAAAGTTCACTGAACCCGACAACCCGTCTCCCGTGTCCCCGCTCACGGTTCAGCCGCCCGCGACGGCCACCGCGCCCAGCTCGGCGTCGGAGGCCAGCAGCCGGTGCCGCGGCAGCACCCGCACCGTGTAGCCGACCGCGCCCGACAGCGGCACCGGCAGCTCGAGGTCGTAGAGCTGCACGGCGTCGTCGGCACCGGTGTGGCGCATCTCCCTGGTGACGGTGTCGGACAGCTCGTCCTCCGGGGAGACCCGCCCGAGCACCGCCTGCACCACCACGTCCGCGGCGGTGAGCCCGCCCAGGTCGACCCGCGCGTGCAACCACAGCTCGGCACCGATCACCGGGGTGTCGGGCAGGCCCGAGCTGTCCACCTGGACGACCCGCACCGCGGGCCAGGCCGCCTCGATCCGGCGCCGGTACTCGGCGACCCGCGCCGCTCCGGCGAAACCGTCGTCCGCGGCGGCGGCGAACGCGGCGGCGGCTGGGCCGTAGTACTGCTCGGCGTAGTCGCGCACCATCCGCGAGGCCAGCACCCGGGGGCTGGTGGTCTGCAGGGTGTGGCGCACCATTTCGGTCCAGCGCACCGGGACACCGTCGGCGTCGCGGTCGTAGAAGCGTGGCGCGACCGTGCGCTCCACGAGTTCGTAGAGCGCCGCGGCCTCGAGATCGTCGCGGCGGTGCTCGTCGCGGACGCCGTCGGCGGTGGGGATGGCCCAGCCGTTCTCGCCGTCGAACATCTCGTCCCACCAGCCGTCGCGGATGGACAGGTTGAGCCCGCCGTTGAGCGCCGACTTCATCCCCGAGGTCCCGCACGCCTCGAGCGGGCGCAGCGGGTTGTTCAGCCACACATCGCAACCCCAGTACAGGTAGCGGGCCATCGACATGTCGTAGTCGGGCAGGAAGACGATCCGATGGCGTACCGCGGGGTCGTCGGCGAAGCGTACGACCTGCTGGATCAGCGCCTTGCCGCCGTCGTCGGCGGGGTGGCTCTTGCCCGCGACCACCAGCTGCACCGGCCGTTCGGGGTCGAGCAGCAGCGCGCGCAGCCGTTCGGGGTCACGCAGCATCAGGGTCAGGCGCTTGTAGGTGGGCACGCGGCGGGCGAAGCCGACGGTGAGCACGTCCGGATCGAAGACGTCGTCGATCCAGCCCAGTTCCGCCTCGGCGGCACCGCGCTGCAACCAGGACGCGCGCAGCCTGCGCCGCACCTCCGCGATCAGCACCCCGCGCAGGGTGTTACGGGTCGACCACAGCTGCCCGAGGTCGACATCGCTGAGCTTCTCCCAGCCGCGCGCCTCCTCGACGAGTTCGGGCCCCACCAGTTCGCGTGCCTTGTCGAGCCATTCGCGCGCGGCCCAGGTCGGCGCGTGCACCCCGTTGGTCACCGAGCCGATCGGCACCTCGGCGGCGTCGAAACCGGGCCACAGCGCGGCGAACATCTCCCGGCTGACCTCCCCGTGCAGCTTCGAGACACCATTGGCGCGCTGCGCCAGCCGCAGACCCATGTGCGCCATGTTGAACACCGACGGATCGGCCTCGCGCCCGAAGGCCAGGATCCGGTCCACCGAGAGTCCCGGCAGCAGCGCCGATTCCGGCTCGCCGTGCGCGCCACCGAAGTACCTGCGCACCAACGGCATCGGGAACCGGTCGATCCCGGCGGGCACCGGGGTGTGCGTGGTGAACACCGTCCCCGCTCGCACGGCGGCCAGCGCGGTGTCGAAATCCAGTCCGCCCGCGACGAATTCGCGGATCCGCTCGACCCCGAGGAACCCGGCGTGGCCCTCGTTCATGTGGAAGACGTCCGGATCGGGCAGCCCGTGGGCGCGGGTGTAGGCGCGCACCGCGCGCACCCCGCCGATACCGGCCAGGATCTCCTGCTTGATCCGGTGATCCTGGTCGCCACCGTAGAGCCGGTCGGTGACCGCGCGCAGTTCCGGATCGTTGTCGGCGATGTCGGAGTCCAGCAGCAGCAGCGGAATCCGGCCGACCTGGGCGATCCACACCCGCGCGCGCAGCACCCGGCCCTCCGGCATGCCCACGTGGATCAGCACCGGCGAACCATCACTGGTCAGCAGTTTCAGCGGCAGGCCCTGCGGGTCGAGCGCCGGATAGTGCTCGCGCTGCCAGCCGTCGGCCGACAGCGACTGCCGGAAATACCCCGAGCGGTACAGCAGCCCGACCCCGATCAGCGGCAGGCCGAGATCCGAGGCGGCCTTGAGGTGGTCACCGGCGAGAATGCCCAGGCCACCGGAATAGTTGGGCAGCACCTCGGTGACGCCGAACTCCATCGAGAAGTACGCGATCCCCGCCACCTCGGTGCCGCTCTGTTCCTGGAACCAGCGCGGCCGGGCCAGATAGTCGCGCAGCCCGCGTTCCTGCGCGTCGACCCTGGCGGTGTAGCCGGGGTCGGCGGCGAGCGCGTCGAGCCGCTCGGCGGGCACCTCCCCCAGCATGCGGACGGGGTCCTGGCCGAGGGCCTGCCACAGCTCCGGATCGAGTTCGGCGAACAGATCCTGCGTCGGGCCGTGCCACGACCAGCGCAGGTTCGTCGACAACTCACCCAGCGCGGCGAGCCGCTCCGGCAGATGGGCACGGACAGTGAACCGACGAAGTGCCTTCACCAGCGGAAGATTAACTGATGCCGCCCGCCCAGGCTGAACACGCGGCGATGACCGCCCTCCCGGCCCCGCACCCGCGACCCCGAGGAGCGGCGGCCACGAAGTGGCCGGTCCGCGGCCGGGTCGCCGGTCAGACGCCGTTTCGTAGGCGACGAAGGAGCAAGAAACGGTGTCTGACCGGCGACCCGCGAGGGGCCGCGGACACGCGCGCACCTGCGCGCCGGAAATACAGTACGTTGGCGTGGTGAGCGGCCGGATTGCCATCGATGACATCGCACCGTCGATTCCCGGCGGCCGACCGGCCAAGGCCGTCGTCGGGGAGGTCTTCCCGGTGCGGGCCGTGGTCTGGCGCGAGGGTCACGACGCGGTGGCCGCGACCCTGGCGGTGCGCGCGCCCGGTTCCTCGCGGATCACCAGGACCCGGATGGCACCGGAGTACGAACCCGATGTCTTCAGTGCCGTGTTCACCCCCACCACACCCGGCCTGTGGACCTTCCGGATCGAGGGCTGGAGCGACCCGATCGCCACCTGGCGTTCGGCGGTGGAGGCCAAGCTGGGCGTCGGGCAGAGCGCCGCCGACCTCGCCAACGATCTCGAGCTCGGCGCGGCGCTGTTCGACCGCGCGGCCCAGGCGGTGCCGAAGAAGCAGTTCGAGCGCCTGCGCGCCGCCGCGGCCGCCCTGCGCGGTGACGACCAGCTGCCTGCCCGCGTGGCACCCGCCTTCAGCGCCGAGGTCACCGAGATCCTGCGCGCGACGCCGCTGCGCGAGATGGTCACCCGCGGCACCCAGCACACCGTGCTGGTCGAACGCCGCCGCGCGCTGGTCGGCTCCTGGTACGAGTTCTTCCCACGCTCCACCGGCGGCCGCGACGCCGAGGGCCGTCCCGTGCACGGCACTTTCGCCACCGCCGCGCGCGAGCTGCCCCGCATCGCGGGCATGGGGTTCGACGTGGTCTATCTGCCACCGGTCCACCCGGTCGGCGAGGTCAACCGCAAGGGCCGCAACAACGCGCTCACCACCGAGCCCGGCGATGTCGGCTCGCCGTGGGCGATCGGCTCGGCCGCGGGCGGGCACGACGCCATCCACCCCGACCTGGGCACCGAGGCCGATTTCGCCGAATTCGTCTCCACCGCAGCCGGTCTCGGCCTGGAAGTGGCGCTCGACCTGGCCTTGCAGTGCGCCCCCGATCATCCCTGGGTCGGCGCGCATCCGGAGTGGTTCACCACCCTGCCCGACGGCACCATCGCCTTCGCCGAGAATCCGCCCAAGAAGTACCAGGACATCTACCCGGTCAACTTCGACAACGATCCCGACGGCATCTACGCCGAGGTGCTGCGGGTGGTGCGGCACTGGATCTCGCTGGGCGTCACCATCTTCCGCGTCGACAACCCGCACACCAAGCCCGCCGACTTCTGGGAATGGCTGCTCGCGCAGGTGCGCCACACCGACCCCGACGTGATCTTCCTGTCCGAGGCGTTCACCCGTCCGGCCCGTCTCTACGGCCTGGCCCGGCGCGGATTCAGCCAGTCCTACACGTATTTCACCTGGCGCGTACACAAGTGGGAGCTCACCGAGTTCGGCCTGGAGCTGGCCGCCAAGGCCGACGAGGCCCGCCCCAACCTGTTCGTGAACACCCCCGACATCCTGCACGAGAGCCTCCAGCACGGCGGCCCCGGCATGTTCGCCATCCGCGCCGCGCTCGCCGCCACCCTCGGCCCCACCTGGGGTGTGTACTCCGGATTCGAGCTGTTCGAGCACGAGGCGGTGCGTCCAGGCAGCGAGGAGTACCTCGACTCGGAGAAGTACGAACTGCGCCCGCGTGATTTCGCCGGCGCGCTGGCCCGCGGCGAATCGCTGGAACCGTGGCTGACCCAGCTCAACGAGATCCGGCGCAACCATCCCGCGCTCCAGCAGTTGCGCTGCATCCACTTCCATCCCGTCGACAACGACGCGCTGCTGGCCTACTCCAAGATCGACCCGGCCACCGGCGACGCCGTGCTGGTGATCGTCAACCTGAATCCCTTCGCCACCGAGTACGGCCACATCTCCCTGGACCTGCCCGCCCTCGGCCGCGAATGGCACGACCACCCCGTGGTGTTCGACGAGGTCACCGGCGAGGAATACCACTGGGGCCAGCGCAATTTCGTGCAGCTCGACCCGGCCAAGGCGGTCGCGCACATCCTGGCCCTGCCCGCCGTCCCCGCCGCCGCCCGCGCACCCCTGGCCTATCGCCGGAGCTTCTGATGCGCCGCCGCGACCTGATGCTGCTGGCGGCAGGCACGCACCCCGACCCGCACACCGTGCTCGGCGCGCACCCGGCCCCCGACGGCACCGCGGTACGCGTGCTGCGCCCGCACGCGGGCACGGTGACCGTCCTCGTCGGCGACACCGAGCATCCGCTGAAGTCGCTGGGGCACGGCGTCTTCGCCGCGGTGCTGCCCTATCCGCAGATCGACGACTACCGCGTACGCGCGCAATACCCGGGCGGCCCGACGGTGCTCTCCGCCGACGGCTACCGATTCCTGCCCACCGTCGGCGAATTCGACCTGCACCTGATCGGCGAGGGCCGCCACACCCGGCTCTGGGAGGTGCTCGGCGCGCATCCACGCCGCTACACCACCCTCGACGGCGAGGTGACCGGCACGTCGTTCGCGGTGTGGGCGCCGAATGCGCGCGGCGTCACCGTCTTCGGCGATTTCGACCACTGGGGCGGCACCTCGGCACCGATGCGCGCGCTCGGCAGCTCCGGCGTGTGGGAGGTGTTCGTGCCGGGTGTCGAGCCGGGCACGCGCTACAAGTACCGGGTGCACGGCGCCGACGGTCGCGTCGTCGACCACGCCGACCCGCTCGCCTTCGCCACCGAGGTACCGCCCGCCACCGCCTCGGTCGTGACCCGCGCCGATCACGTCTGGACCGACAGCGCCTGGCTGGACCGCCGCGCCCGCACCGACGCCACCCACTCCCCGCTCAGCGTCTACGAGGTGCACCTGGGTTCCTGGCGCCCCGGCCTGACCTACCGCGAACTGGCCGTACAGCTCGCCGACCATGTGCGGGCCACCGGCTTCACCCACGTCGAACTGCTGCCCGTCGCCGAACATCCCTTCGGCGGTTCCTGGGGCTACCAGGTCACCTCCTATTACGCCCCCACCTCCCGCTTCGGCACCCCCGACGACTTCCGCTGGTTCGTCGACCACCTGCACAACGCGGGTATCGGCGTGCTGCTCGACTGGGTCCCCGCGCACTTCCCACGCGACGAATGGGCGCTGGCCCGCTTCGACGGCACCCCGCTCTACGAGCACCCCGACCCGCGCCGCGGCGAGCAACTCGACTGGGGCACCTACGTTTTCGACTTCGGCCGCAACGAGGTCCGCAACTTCCTGGTCGCCAATGCCGCGTACTGGATCGAGGAATTCCACATCGACGGCCTGCGCGTGGACGCCGTGGCCTCCATGCTCTACCTGGACTATTCGCGTCCCGAGGGCGGCTGGGAGCCCAATATCCACGGCGGCAGGGAGAACCTGGAGGCCGTCGAGTTCCTGCAGGAGCTCAACGACACCGTGCACCGCGCCCACCCCGGCGTGATCACCGTCGCCGAGGAGTCCACCACCTGGCCCGGCGTCACCCGCGGCACCGACGTCGGCGGCCTGGGTTTCACCATGAAATGGAACATGGGCTGGATGCACGACACCCTCGGCTACCTGGCCCGCGACCCGATCCACCGCTCCTGGCACCACAACGAGATGACCTTCTCCCTGGTCTACGCCTGGAGCGAGAACTATCTGCTGCCGATCAGCCACGACGAGGTCGTGCACGGCAAGGGCACCCTGTGGACGCGCATGCCCGGTGACGACTTCGCCAAGGCGAGCGGCGTGCGCGCCCTGCTCGCCTACATGTGGACCCACCCCGGCAAACAACTGCTGTTCATGGGCCAGGAGTTCGGCCAGTTCCGCGAATGGGACAACGATCGCGGCCTGGACTGGCACGAACTGGAAAACCCTCTGCACCAGGGCATTTCGACCATGGTCGGCGATCTCAACCGCACCTACGTCGCCCATCCGGCGCTGTGGAGCCAGGACACCACGCCGGGCGGGCACTCCTGGATCGAGGCCGACGACAGCGCGGCCTCCGTCTTCGCCTTCCTGCGCTGGGGTTCCGACGGCAGCGCCGTGGCCTGCGTCTTCAACTTCTCCGGCGCCACCCGCGAGAACTACCGGATCGGCCTGCCGCACACCGGTTCCTGGCGCGAGGTCCTCAATACCGACGCCCAGGAATACGGCGGCTCGGGCCTGGGCAACCTCGGCGGGGTCGTCGCCGAGGACACTCCCTGGCACGGCCGCCCCGCCTCGGCGACGGTCACCCTGGCCCCGAACAGCGCCGTCTGGCTGGCCGCCCAGCGCTGAGGCTCACGCCTTGTGCGCCACGTAGTAGGTATTGAGCGGATCACCGTCGACATAGGCGGTCCGCACATCGGTGAACCCGGCGTCGGCCAACATCGACAACGCCAGCTCCTCGCCCCACACCGTGCCGAGTCCGTCGCCACCCTGTCCCAGAGACACCGACATGCAGTGCATCGTGGACACCGTGTACAGGAACGGACCGAGCGGCAGGTCCAGGTTCTTCTCCAGCCTGCTCGACGCGTGGATGTCGACCATGAGCAACACCCCGCCCGGCCGCAGGGCCCGCGCCATATTGGCCAGCACTCGTGCCGGATGCGCCTGATCGTGGACGGCGTCGAAAATCGTGATCAGATCACAGGATTCGGGCGCGTCCCACGCCGCGACGTCCTGCTCCACGAACCGCGCGTTGGTCAGTCCCAGCTCCGCCGCCTCGGCCCGCCCCACCGCCACCGCGTCGGCGGAGAAGTCGTAGCCGGTGAACCTGGCGGCCGGATACGCCCGTGCCATCAGATTCACCGCATGTCCACTGCCACAGGCGATATCGGCGACATCGATCCCCGCGCGCAGCCGATCCGGTAGACCGGGCGCCATCGGCAGGATGACCTCGAGCAGCGCGGCGTCGAACACCTCGGCGCTCTCCTCGGCCATCAGCGCGTGGAAGCGCCCGTAATCCTCGTAGGACAGCCCACCGCCGGTCCGGAACTTCTCGGCGATCTTGGGCTCGACCTCACCGAGCTGGCCGATGAACTGCATCACCCTGGCCAGATTGTCCGGGCCCGCCGCTCTGGTCAGCGACGCGGCGTGCGCGGGCGGCAGCGTGTAGGTGGCCGCGGCCGCGTCATAGGTGACGATGCCGGCGGTGGTGATCGCGCCGAGCCATTCGCGCACATACCGCTCGTCCAGGCCCGCGGCGGCGGCGAGCTGCTCGCTGGTGGCGCCGGGCAGCCCGGCCATGGTGTCGAACAGGCCCACCTGGTGACCCATGCTGATCATCAGGGCGGTACTGGCGTGATCGAGCACCTCGACCATCCGTCCGGCGAAGGCTTCCACGGCGGCCGGATCGACGGCGGCCGACTGATCGAGTGCGGTCATGGTCGTACTCCTCGGTTCGGCGCGGCCCGGTGCCACGCGTTCACCCAGGACATACGGCGGGCCCGCCCCGGCAGTTCAGCCGAGACGGGCCCGAGACGGGAGTGGGGTCAGTACAGCGCCGCGGCCAGCTTGCGCCGGGCCGCGGTCACGAAGGGCTCGGCCTGGTCGAACAGCTCGAACAGTTCGAGCAGCCGGGTGCGAGCCCTGGTGCGGTCCTCGCCCGCGGTGCGCTTGACGATCGCGATGATCCGGTCGAAGGCCGCCTCGGGACGCTGCTCGAGCAGTTCCACGTCGGCGGCGTCGAGCGCGGCGTCGAGGTTCGACGGGTCGGCGTCGGCGGTGGCGACCACCGCCGGGTCGACCTGCTGGGCCCTGGTCAGGAAGCGCAGCTGACGCAGCGCCGCCTTGGCCTCCTCGTTGCCCGGCTCCTCGGCGATGATGGCCTCGTAGGCCGCCTCGGCGCCGGCGATGTCGCCCTCGGCCAGCTTGTCCTCGGCGGCGACGAAGCGCGGGTCCTCGACCTCGGGCTCCGGCGCGGTGCCGTCGCCCTCGAGCTTGCCCGCGGTCGCGTCGAGCACCGCGTCGAGCCACTGGCGCACCTGCGCCTCCGGCTGGGCTCCCTCGAAGTCGGCCAGCGGCTGCCCGCCCGCCACCGCGATCACCGTCGGGATGCCCTGCACGCGCAGCGCCTGGACGATGTTCATATTGGGTTCGGCTTCGACAGCGGCCAGATCCCAGGCACCGCGGTCCTCGGCGGCGAACCGCTCCAGCGTGCGGACCAGCTCGACGCTGCCCGGGCTGCGCTGCGAGAACAGCGCGACCACCACGGGCACCTGCATCGAGCGCCGGATCACCTTGGCCTCGAAATCCGCCTCGGTGACGGCGTGGTTCCCCGGGGCGGCGGCCGCCCCGCCGGACGCGGCGGGCGGCTGCTTCAGCGCGGACAGATCCACCGCGCCGGACATAGCGGCGGCGACGGCGGGCGAAGGACGACGGGCAGCGGGTCGAGTCACGGTTTCCAGTTTGTCACGAAGCGCTCGGCGAGGTCTTGCTCGCCTCCGCGCTCAGCTCACCGAGCTGGCCGGTACGCACCGCCCACACCTCGAAGAGCACGGTGAACAGCGGCGGAATGCTCGACGCCAGCGCCAGCAGCGTGGTGGTGATCGACCACTTCAGCTCGCGCGCGGTCAGCAGCGCGGTGATCACGAACAGCACGAAGATCGCGCCGTGCACCGGCCCGAAGATCTTCACACCGATCTCGTTGCCCTCGGCGGGCAGGTACTTGAACGCCATACCGGTCAGCAGACCGATCCAGGACAGCGCCTCGAGCACCGCGAAGAACCGGAAACGACTGGCAGTGGACCGCAGATCGAAGAAACCCATGCCCCCCATTGTGCCGGACCCACTACGACACCACGTAGTTGGACCGGTCACACAAAAGGCCCCGGCACCGACCAGCGATACCGGGGCCTTCCGAACAGAGAATCAGGCAGGCACGCGGATGATCAGGGCATCGCCCTGGCCGCCACCACCACACAGAGCGGCAGCGCCGACGCCACCACCGCGACGCTTCAGCTCCAGGGCCAGGTGCAGCAGGATGCGCGCGCCCGACATGCCCAGCGGGTGACCGATGGAGATGGCGCCACCGTTGACGTTCACCTTCTCCGGGTCGTAGCCCAGCTTCTTGGTCGAGGACACACCGACGGCGGCGAACGCCTCGTTGATCTCGATCAGATCCAGCTCCGCCGGGGTGATGCCCTCCTTGGCGCAGGCGGCGAGGATGGCGTTGGCCGGCTGATCCTGCAGGGTCGAGTCCGGCCCGGCGACCTGACCGGCGGCCCCGATCTCGGCGATCCACTCCAGCCCGAGCTCGGTCGCCTTGGCCTTGCTCATCACGACCACCGCGGCCGCGCCGTCGGAGATCTGCGAGGCGGTGCCCGCGGTGACGGTGCCGTCCTTGCGGAAGGCCGGGCGCAGCTTGCCCAGCGACTCGACGGTGGTGTCGGCGCGGATGCCCTCGTCCTCGGTGACGTAGACCGGGTCGCCCTTGCGCTGCGGCACGGCCACCGGCACGACCTCGTCGGCGAACAGCCCGTTCTTCCACGCGGCGGCGGCGCGCTGGTGCGAGGCCGCGGCCAGCGCGTCCTGCTCGGCGCGGCTCACCTTGTCCAGGTCGTTGCGATCCTCGGTCAGCAGGCCCATGGCCTGGTCGGTGATCACGTCGTGCAGGCCGTCGTAGGCCATGTGGTCGACCAGCGTGGTGTTGCCGTACTTGAAGCCCTCACGGCTCTTGGGCAGCAGATGCGGGGTCTGGCTCATCGACTCCATGCCACCGGCCACGATGATCTCGTGCTCACCGGCGCGGATCAGCTGGTCGGCCAGCGCGATCGCGTTGATGCCCGACAGGCAGACCTTGTTGATCAGCAGCGAGGGCACGTCCATCGGAATGCCACCGGCGATGGCGGCCTGTCGCGCGGGCAGCTGCCCGGCGCCCGCCTGCAGCACCTGCCCGAGGATGACGTAGTCGACCTGTTCGGGGGCGACGCCACCCTTCTCCAGCGCCGCCTTGATGGCCACACCGGCCAGATCCGAGGCCTTGAAATCCTTCAGACCGCCCAGCAGCCGACCGACCGGGGTACGCGCACCGGACACGATGACAGAAGTCGTCACGAAAGCCTCGCATTCATAGAGTCGAACCTCGCCCTGATGCACATCCGCGAAACCGGCACGCGTCAAGGGTTGCACTCAACGGTAACTTGTCCGCGCCGAGCACCGGCGCGCAGGTTGGCGCTAACTTCGTGGGGTGACCAACGAGAACTTCATCCCCGCCGACTACGTCATCGCCGTCGACCACGTGGGCATCGCCGTGCCCGACCTCGACGCCGCCGTCGCCTGGTACACCGACAATCTGGGCATGGTCGAGACCCATCGCGAGGTGAACGAGGCCCAGGGCGTCGTCGAGGCGATGCTCTCGTGCCCCGCCGCCGCCGACCGCGCGACCGCCCTGCAATTGCTGGCCCCGCTGACCCCCGAGTCGACCATCGCCAAGTTCATCGAACGCAGCGGACCGGGCCTGCAGCAGCTGGCCTACCGGGTCACCGACATCGAGGCCGTTTCGGGCTTCCTGCGCGAGCGCGGACTCCGTTTGCTGTACGACGCCCCCCGCCACGGAACCGCTGATTCCCGCATCAATTTCATCCATCCCAAGGATGCTGGCGGTGTGCTGGTCGAGCTCGTGGAGCCCAACCCGAATGTTACGCACTAGTACGGGAACCCGGCCGGTAAATCTCGGCGCGATCACAATCCCGGTCGAGTCTCCACACCGTCGCTCGAGGCTGTATTTTGTGTGCCATGTCGTCACCTGAGTCCGATCGCAATCGCTTCGTTGCGCTGCCCTTCACTGTTGTGCGCAAGGGTTATGCGCAAGACGAGGTGCGCAACTACTTCGACCGCTTCGACGCGGAGCTTCGCGTCACCGCCACCGACCGGGACGCTGCCGCCGCGCAGGCCCGGAATCTCGCCAGCCAGCTGGAAGACGCGCGGGACGAGATCGACGAGCTCCGCAAGGAGGTCGACCGGCTGTCCGTGCCGCCGACCACCGCCGAAGGCATGTCCGACCGTATCTCGCGCATGCTGCGCCTGGCCTCGGACGAAGCGTCCGAGGTGCGCGCCCTGGCCCAGGCCGAGGCCGCCGAGATGGTGTCGATCGCCGAGCAGCAGGCCACCGAGATGCGTGGCAAGTACGAGTCGCTGCTCGCGGAGACCAAGGAGAAGCGCGAGGCGCTCGAGATCGAATACGAGCAGACCCTCGCCAACGCGCGCACCGATTCCGCCAAGATCATCGAGGCCGCCCAGGCCGATGTCGAGCGTCTGGGCAAGGAGGCCGAGGCCAAGCGCAAGGCCACCCAGCAGGACTTCGAAGCCACCATGAACGATCGGCGCACCAAGCTGACCCGTGCCATGGAGGAGCTCGAGGCCACCAGCCGCGCCGAGGCCGCCCAGCGGATCAAGGACGCGACCGACGAGGCAAACCGTCTCATCAGCTCCGCCACCCAGACCTCCGAGCGCAAGATCGCGCACGCGAAGGAACTGGCCGAGGAGATGCGCGTGCTGCGCGGCCGGGTCCTGGCCCAGCTGCTCGGTATCCGCGGTCAGCTCGACTCGGTGCCCGCCATGCTCGCGGCGGTCAACCGCGAGAGCGAGCTGCTCGACGGCGCCCCCGAGCGCAAGTCGATCGGCAACAACGGCAACAACAAGTCGGTCTCCGGCCGTCAGGCCAAGGCCATCCCCGAGGTCGCCGACGCCGACGAGGACATCGTCGACGAGGACCGCGAGAGCGCCGACGTCAGCAACTGACGCGGGAACTGCGACGACATATCGTCCAACGCCGAAGGCCGCCTCGAATCATCGAGGCGGCCTTCGGTTCACGTGTGCCCGGGTTCAGGACCAGCGCCGGGTGATACCGCGCGTGCGGCGCCCGTTCCAGCAGCCCTGATGCCAGTGCCTGCGGTCGTCCTCGCCGCCCTCGGCCGCCCAGGCGACGATGTGGGCCACCCCGGGCACGATCTCGTGATCACACCCCGGGCAGCGGTAGGTCTTCACCGCGCGTGCACCGGGAACCGTTCGCACGATGTAGGTTTCGTCGCCCGGCCCGTCTTCGGTGCGGCCGTAGACGTCACCGATCGGCGCCGGAGCGCTCCGGCGATCGTTGCGGGGCTTACGTCGGGGCATGGTGGCGGATGATCCCTCAGAACAGCCGGAAGACGTTGCTCTCCGTGCCGCGCAGCTCGTCGTAATCGAGCGTCAGGCAACGGATTCCGCGGTCCTCGGCGAGCGTGCGCGCCTGCGGCTTGATCTGCTGTGCGGCGAACACCCCGGCCACCGGCGCCAGCAGCGGGTCGCGGTTGAGCAGCTCGAGGTAGCGGGTGAGCTGTTCGACGCCGTCGATCTCACCGCGGCGCTTGATCTCCACCGCCACCGTGGCGCCGTCGGCGTCGCGGCACAGCAGGTCCACCGGGCCGATCGCGGTCATGTACTCGCGCCGGACCAGGGTGTACCCCTCCCCCAGCTTCGTCACATGTTCGGCCAGCAGCTCCTGCAGATGGGCCTCCACGCCGTCCTTCACCAGGCCGGGATCGACGCCGAGTTCGTGGGAGGAGTCGTGCTCGATGTCCTCGATGGTGATCCGCAGTTCCTCGCCGGCCTTGTTGGTCACCACCCACAGCGCCTTGATGTTCACCGGCAGCGCCGTTTTGCCCTCTCGCAGCGCCGTCACGCCGTCGGGAAGCTCCGCGGGTACCAGCGAGGCGATATCGCGCTCCTCGAGCCAGCACGGCGGACTCATCCAGTTCAGCGGCTTGTAGGAGCCGCCGTCGGAGTGGACCAGCACCGACCCGTCGGCCTTGATCAGCAGCAGCCTGCGGGCCATCGGAAGGTGAGCGGTCAGTCGGCCGACATAGTCGACCTGGCAACGAGCAATGACGAGGCGCACCCCAGCACACTACCGCCTGCCCCCGACGTCACCGAAAGCCCGGCCGGGTCCTCACGAAACCGGCGCGAAGCAGTAGGTACTGCCCGCATGCCGGTCGATGAAATGCATGCTGCGAACGAAGATATAGCTCATCTCGACGGCGATGTCGGTGGTCTCCGGCTCACACCTCGCCACGTCGGTCACCCCGGTCAGCACCCGGTCCAGCTTGGCGTCGGTTCGCGAACACGTCGGAGCATAGGTGTATCCACCGATCCCACCCGAATAGCAGTTGCCGACGACCAGATTGGGCGCCGCGCACGAGTGCGCGACGGTGTACTCACCGTCGACCCGCCCGTCGGTGATCACGAGCTTGTCCGGATTCGAGCACTCGACTTCGACGTCGCGGCCGCTCACGATCTCACTGGCCACGATCCGCATAGTCGCCGCCGGATCCGAACAGTCGGCGACCACGGCCGACCAGTCGACGATCGTCTCGGTCTCCGCCGTGCACTGCCTGATCCGCCTCCCCGCGACTTCTGCCGGACGAAAGGCCCGTAAGACTTTGGTCAGCGGGCCGGCGGCAAGGAGATGGTTGCGGGCTGGGCGTACCCGGTGAGTTACCCATGTGCCCACGAAATCAGCTGCACAGGAACGCAAAAAGGCCCTCCAACCGAAGTTGGAGGGCCTTTCGCAATGATGTTCCGGCGGTGTCCTACTCTCCCACACCCTGTCGAGTGCAGTACC
>NZ_JBHJWO010000006.1:0-1525 GCF_042266925.1 Nocardia sp. NPDC056064
AAGCGATGGGGTGACGCAGGAAGGTAGCTGGGCCAGGTGATGGAATACCTGGTGTAAGCCTGTAGGGAGTGTGATAGGCAAATCCGTCACACATATATCCTGAGAGGTGATGCGTAGCCGTTGTGGTGAATTCAGTGATCCTATGCTGCCGAGAAAAGCCTCTAGTGAGTTGGTACACGGCCCGTACCCCAAACCGACACAGGTGGTCAGGTAGAGAATACTAAGGCGATCGAGAGAACTGTGGTTAAGGAACTCGGCAAAATGCCCCCGTAACTTCGGGAGAAGGGGGACCTGCCCTGGTGACGAGTCTTGCACTCTGAGCTGGGGAAGGTCGCAGAGACCAGAGAGAAGCGACTGTTTACTAAAAACACAGGTCCGTGCGAAGTCGTAAGACGATGTATACGGACTGACGCCTGCCCGGTGCCGGAAGGTTAAGAGGACCGGTTAGCGTTTTCGGACGCGAAGCTGAGAATTTAAGCCCCGGTAAACGGCGGTGGTAACTATAACCATCCTAAGGTAGCGAAATTCCTTGTCGGGTAAGTTCCGACCTGCACGAATGGCGTAACGACTTCTCTGCTGTCTCAACCACAGACTCGGCGAAATTGCATTACGAGTAAAGATGCTCGTTACGCGCGGCAGGACGAAAAGACCCCGGGACCTTCACTATAGCTTGGTATTGGTGTTCGGTACGGTTTGTGTAGGATAGGTGGGAGACTGTGAAGCTGACACGCCAGTGTTGGTGGAGTCGTCGTTGAAATACCACTCTGATCGTATTGGACTTCTAACCTCGGACCATGATCTGGTTCAGGGACAGTGCCTGGTGGGTAGTTTAACTGGGGCGGTTGCCTCCCAAAATGTAACGGAGGCGCCCAAAGGTTCCCTCAGCCTGGTTGGCAATCAGGTGTCGAGTGCAAGTGCACAAGGGAGCTTGACTGTGAGAGTGACAGCTCGAGCAGGGACGAAAGTCGGGACTAGTGATCCGGCACCGGCAAGTGGAAGCGGTGTCGCTCAACGGATAAAAGGTACCCCGGGGATAACAGGCTGATCTTCCCCAAGAGTCCATATCGACGGGATGGTTTGGCACCTCGATGTCGGCTCGTCGCATCCTGGGGCTGGAGTAGGTCCCAAGGGTTGGGCTGTTCGCCCATTAAAGCGGCACGCGAGCTGGGTTTAGAACGTCGTGAGACAGTTCGGTCTCTATCCGCCGCGCGCGTTAGAAACTTGAGGAAGGCTGTCCCTAGTACGAGAGGACCGGGACGGACGAACCTCTGGTGTGCCAGTTGTTCCGCCAGGAGCACTGCTGGTTGGCTACGTTCGGAAGGGATAACCGCTGAAAGCATCTAAGCGGGAAGCCTGTTCCAAGATGAGGTTTCTCTCCCACTTGATGGGTTAAGGCCCCCTACAGACCATGGGGTTGATAGGCCGGAACTGGAAGCACAGTAATGTGTGTAGGTGACTGGTACTAATAGGCCGAGGGCTTACTACGAAGGTGTTACGCGTCCACTGTGCGGTATCTGAAACAACA
>NZ_JBHJWO010000007.1:0-1131 GCF_042266925.1 Nocardia sp. NPDC056064
GACTCGCTTTCGCTACGGCTACCCCACACGGGTTAACCTCGCCACACACCGATGACTCGCAGGCTCATTCTTCAAAAGGCACGCCATCACCCCACTGCAAGCAGAAGGCTCTGACGGATTGTAAGCGCACGGTTTCAGGTACTATTTCACTCCCCTCCCGGGGTACTTTTCACCTTTCCCTCACGGTACTAGTCCGCTATCGGTCACCAGGGAGTATTCAGGCTTACCGGGTGGTCCCGGCAGATTCACAGCAGATTTCACGGGCCCGCTGCTACTCGGGAGACATCCACAACAGCCAACATGTTTTCGTTTACCGGACTATCACCGTCTATGGCAGGCCGTTCCAGACCACTTCAACTAACACGTTGGTTTCTTACTGTTGCTCAACTCGGCAGAGTTGAGAAGAATGATCCCACTACCCCAGCTAGACAACGACTGCCGTCTATCACATCTAACTGGTTTAGCCTCATCCGCTTTCGCTCGCCACTACTCACGGAATCACTGTTGTTTTCTCTTCCTGTGGGTACTGAGATGTTTCACTTCCCCACGTTCCCTCCACACACCCTATATATTCAGATGCGGGTAACACGACATCACTCGTGCTGGGTTTCCCCATTCGGAAATCCTCGGATCTCAGCTCGGTTGACAGCTCCCCGAGGCTTATCGCAGCCTCCTACGTCCTTCATCGGCTCCTGGTGCCAAGGCATCCACCGTACGCTCTTAAACACTTACTAACAAAGATGCTCGCGTCCACTGTGCAGTTCTCAAACAACACACAAGATCGAAACCGGTTGCGACACCAGCACTTCCGAAGAAGCCGGTATGACCGCGGCTCGAATCTCGTCGTTTTTGCCTAGAAAGAACGCGTGTTCTTTCAGGACCCAATAGTGTGTCGGTATACCACCGCGGTGAAAGACTTTGCTTCCACCTGGTGCGATGAGTTTGTCAGTGTTCCACCCATGAGCACCGCCGGACTACATGTGAGTCCGAAACGGCTCTGGCACTCTCGAATTCGACTCTTCGAACCAAGAAGTACAGATGCTCCTTAGAAAGGAGGTGATCCAGCCGCACCTTCCGGTACGGCTACCTTGTTACGACTTCGTCCCAATCGCCGATCCCACCTTCGACGGC